>CAVQTH010000017.1:0-202465 GCA_963716325.1 uncultured delta proteobacterium
GTCTTCTGTCTCCTGAGCGTGCTGGTGAGCGCCAATGTCTTAGTGCGCTTTGTTCCGGTCATGTCGCTGCACTGGTTCGATGAGATCGTCGAAATGCTCTATGCCTACCTGATCTTTTATGGGGCTGCCGCCCTGTGGATCACCAGAGAGCATTTCAGTCTCGGCGACTGGATCGGCGCCACGATTCTAAAAGGATCGAAAACGAGGTATTGGTACCGGGCAGTCCTGGAGGTATTGGTTCTCATCTTTGCAGCGATTTTCTTCTATTATTCCTTGCGGCTGACCATCTTGGCCCGGGACGTGACCAACGTCTTTGCCATCCCCAAGTCGATTCTGTACTCCTGCATGCCTGTCGCGGGTGCGATCATGATTATCTACTCCATCCGCAATTGCGTGGGAGAGATCATGAGGATCGCAAAACCAAAAGCCGAATGAGCGTGCAGGTTTTGCCTTATAAAAGGGGGGAGCGTTATGGATATCCGCTATGCCATTCATCCCGATCATCTAAAGTCCCTGGATACGGGCAGCATCCGGAAGCACCTGCTGATCGACGACCTGTTTGAAACGGACCACCTTAACATGGTCTACAGCCATGTCGACCGCATCATCGTCGGCGGCGCCTGCCCCGTGAATCAGAAGGTGGCCCCGCAGGTGACCAAGCAGCTGGGGGTGGACTTCTTCCTGCAGCGGCGCGAGATGGGGATCATCAACGTCGGCGGGAAGGGCACGGTGACGGCCGACGGCAAGGAATATGAGCTGCCTCGCAAAGACTGCCTCTACATCGGAATGGGCGTCCGGGAAGTGTCGTTCGCCAGTGCCGACATGAAAGACCCGGCCAAATTCTATTTTGCCAGCGCCCCCGCGCATGCCGCCTGCCCAACCGTCTACGTTTCGCGCGCGGGCGCGCAGCAGGTCACCTTGGGCGCCGCCGAGACCTCCAATCTGCGCACGATCTACCAGATGGTGCACCCGAGTGTCCTGAAGAGCTGCCAACTCGTGATGGGGTTGACCGAGCTTGCGCCGGGCTGCGTCTGGAACACCATGCCCTGCCACACCCACGACCGGCGCATGGAGGTGTACTTCTATCTCGACGTGCCCCCGGACGCGGTGGTCTTCCACCTGTTCGGCGAGCCCGGCGAGACGCGCCACATCGTCGTGCGAAACGAGCAGGCCGTTATATCTCCCAGCTGGTCCATTCATTCGGGCGTCGGGACGGCGAGCTATTCCTTCATCTGGGCGATGGTCGGCGAGAACCAGACGTTTACCGACATGGACCACGTGGCCATGGCCGATCTGAAGTAGGAGGTGCTTCAATGATACTCGATCAGTTCAAGTTGAACGGAAAAGTTGCCATCGTGACCGGCGCGCGCACGGGGCTGGGGCAGGGGATGGCCTGCGGGCTGGCGGAGGCCGGCGCCGATATCGTCGGCGTCGATCTCAACAACCTGGGCGACACCCAGCGCATGGTCGAAGGGTTGGGCCGGCGCTTTCTGGGCGTCGAGGCGAACCTGGCGGACGTCAGCACCACGACCGATATCTTACGCCGGGCGGTCGCGGCCTTGGGGAAAGTCGACATCCTCGTCAACAACGCCGGCATCATCCGGCGCTGCGACGCCATCGATTTCACCGAGAAGGACTGGGACGAGGTGATGGACATCAACCTCAAGACGGTGTTCTTCTTCGCCCAGGCGGCGGCCCGGCAGTTCATCCAGCAGAAAACGGGCGGAAAGATCGTCAACATCGCCTCGATGCTTTCCTTCCAGGGCGGGATTCGCGTGCCCTCCTACACCGCCAGCAAGAGCGGTGTCATGGGCCTGACCCGGCTGCTCGCCTGCGAGTGGGCGCCGCACCGGATCAACGTCAACGCCATCGCCCCGGGCTACATGGCGACCGACAACACCGCCCCGCTGCGCGCCGACCCGAAGCGCAGCCGCGAGGTCCTGGACCGCATCCCGGCCGGCCGGTGGGGCGCCCCCGATGACCTGAAAGGGGTTGCGGTTTTCCTGGCATCGGAGGCGTCCAGCTACATGAACGGCTACACGATTGCGGTCGACGGCGGCTGGCTCGCGCGCTAGCTGCCGGGTGTTTCCGGCAAAACGGCTGAACGAGAGATGGCTACAACCGGACATCCGTGCGATCGGTGAGCCCATGCTCGAGCGCAACGCAGAGAAGGATGGGATCCATGCTTGATAAGTTCGACCGGTTTTTTGTCAGGGCCAACCAGATCCTCATCGGCGTGATGATGCTGGCGATGTTCATTCTGGTCATTATCAACGTGATGGGTCGCTACGGCATCGGCAAATCCTGGGCGGCGGCGGAGGAGATCTCCACGTTCCTCATGATCTGGGTCGTCTACCTGGGCGCCGGCTTGGCCCTGCGCGAGGGCCGGCATGCCGCCATCGACATGTTTCAGGACAAGTGCCCCGTCGGGTTGCGACGGCCGCTACGCGCCCTACTCGGCGTCGTCATCCTTGTATTTTTCGGGGTGCTGGCCTGGCTCGGCGTCCGGATGTCGATCTTCGGCTGGTCCCAGGAGACCATCGCCACCCAGATGCCTACGGGCATCCCGTACTTGGCAATCCCTCTCGGCTCCATCATGTTCTGCTTGCACCTGGTCCTGACCTTCAAGGACTGGATGGACAGGCGCTGGGAGGAAATCGCCATACCTGATGAGACCGCCAGCACGGAGGAGAAAGTCGCATGAGCATAATCCTGTTCAGCGTTTTTTTCATCGGCCTTTTCGTGGGTCTGCCCGTGTCCATCAGCATGGGGCTTTCGGGCCTGGCCGCGGTGCTGGTGGACGGCCGCTTCATGGGCATGGTGGTGCCCCAGTACCTTTTTAACGGCATCAGCTCCTTCCCCCTGATGGCGGTGCCTTTCTTCATCCTGGCGGCCGAACTCATGTCGGCGAGCGGTCTGACCAACTCCCTGATGAAGTTCGCCAACGATCTCGTGGGACACATCCGCGGGGGGCTGGGCCATGTCAACGTGCTCATGAGCATGCTCTTCGCGGGGGTGAGCGGTTCGGCCCTGGCGGACGCGGCCGGGCCCGGCGCGATCGAAATGAGCATGATGCGCAAGGCCGGCTACGATCCGGCCTATGCCGGCGCCCTCAGCGCCGCCACGGCCACCATCGGGCCGATCATACCACCCAGCATAATCATGGTGATCTACGCCATCTCAGACAGCCGGGTCACCGTGGCCGGGCTGTTCCTGGCGGGCGTAGTCCCGGGAGTCCTCCTGGGGGTCGCCCTTTCCGCAGTCAACCACTGGGTCTCCATCAAACGCGGCTATCTGTTCCGCAGCAAACGCCCCACTTTTTTTGGCCTGGCCAAGAGTTTCTGGCATGCGATGCCGGCCTTGATGCTGCCCTTCATCATCATGTTCGGGATACTTGCCGGCATTTTCACCCCCACCGAGGCGGCGGCCGTGGCCGTGGCCTACGCCCTGGTGGTGGGGCTTTTCATCACACGCGGCCTCAAGTGGGGCGCCATTCTGCCGGTCTTCATCCGCGCCGGCAACATGACCGCGGCCGTGTTGCTCATCGTTTCCATGGCCTCGATCTTCTCCTGGCTGCTGACCATCCTGCAGATCCCCCAGGGCTTGGCCAACCAGATCGCATCCATCACCAAGAGCCCGGCCGTGGCGATGATTCTGGTCGCCATTCTGGTCTTCCTCTGCGGCATGGTGATCGATACCCTGCCCGCCCTGATCATCCTGGTGCCGGTGCTGGGACCGATCGTGGACAAGTTCGGCTTCGACCCGATACACTTCGCCATGGCGGTCGTCCTGAACCTCGCCATCGGTCTGGTCACCCCGCCCGTGGGGCCGGTGCTCTTCGTCATGAGCACGGTGGGCCGGGTGCGGGTCGAGGACCTGGCCAAAGCGGCTATGCCGCTGATCCTGGCGGAGATGGTCGTTCTGGTCGCAGTCATCGCATTCCCATCCATCAGCGTCGCTCTGCCGAGATTCTTCGGCTTCATGCGTTAACTCTAACCCCAAGGAGGATGAAACATGAAAACATCGAGATTGCTGTTGATCCTGGCCCTGATCGTGCTCGTCCTGCCGGGCATCGCCCTGGCACAGACCAAGGTGATCAAGTACGCCCACTTCCAGCCCGCCAAGCTCGACCAGCCCAAGCAGGCGGCGGCCCTGGCCTTCAAGAACTACGTCGAAGCCGCCTCCAAGGGTTCGCTGAAGGTGGAGGTCTACCCGGCGAGCCAGCTCGGCAACGACAGCGCCACCATGGAAGGCCTCAAGATGGGCACCATCGAGATGGCGGTGGTCCATGACGGCCCCATCTCCGCCGTGTACAAGCCGTTCATGGTGTACGCCATCCCCTACCTCTTCGACGACCAGACCATGGCCTGGAGCGTGGTGGACGGGCCCTTCGGAAAAGAGATGGCCGAGGACATGACCAAGAAGACCGGGATCCGGCTGTTCGCGCTGGCGGACAACGGGATCCGGCACTTCACCAACAGTAAGCGGCCCATCAAGAGCCCCGACGACATGAAGGGCCTCAAGATGCGCGTCATGACCGGCCCGATCTGGACCAAGTTGGTGGAGCCCCTGGGTGCGAGCCCCTCGCCGGTGCCCTGGACCGAGCTGCCGGCCGCTTTGCAGCAGGGGGTCGTCGACGGGCAGGAGAACGGCGTCACCAACATCCTGGCCGCCAGCCTCTACCAGAGCCAGAAATACATCACCCTGGACGGGCACGTTTACAGCTGGCACGCTTACATGATGAATGATCGTTTCTACAATTCCCTCACTCCCGAGCAGCAGCAGATCGTGCTCAAGGGCGTCGCGATCGCCAAGGTCATCCACCGCGGCATGACGGCCGCCCAGGACCTGAACGCCCCCGCCATTCTCGGCACACTCGGCATGGAAGTCACCGCCCTGTCGCCCGAGCAGGTGGCGGCCTTCCGCACCAAGTCCCAACCGCCGGTCAAGGCGTGGGTGGAAGAGCAGATCGGCAAGGAGTGGGTGGACAAGCTGTTCGTCCAGATCGACAACTACAGGAAAGCCAAATAGACTTAATCAACTGAAACGCTGACGGGAGCGGCATCCGGCCGCGACAATCATAGCAATCGCAGCTGGAATCTACTCCGCCGGAGTAGCTTCGGCGACGAAGGCCGGGAGCCGCTCCCGCATGCAGCAAGGCCCCTACCAGTCACACGGAGAGAAAAATGTATTCACACGCCATAATTGAAGGGTTCATGAAAGTCTCCACCGCCTCGGTGTCGGATGCGGTGGACAAGATTGCCAAGACGCGCGGGTTCATGGACCACGCGATCAAACCTCGGATCAACGACAAGAAAATCGTCGGGCCGGCGGTTACCATTCTGGAAGGGCCCACCAGCGAATCCCTGCCGCCGAAGCATGCGCTGGATGCCATCGATGAGTCCCCGAAAGGCAGCGTTATCGTCATCGCGATCAATGCCGAGACCGACGTGGCGGTGTGGGGCGGGCTGATGACGGCCGGCGCCGAAGTCAACGGCCATGCCGGTGCGATCCTCGACGGCGGGGTGCGGGATGTGACCGAGATCCGCCGCGATTCCGGTTTCCAGGTGTTTGCCCGCAGTGTCTGCACGTCGACCACCGTGGGCCGGTTCAAGACGCTCGCCTCCAATGTGCCGGTGATCTGCGGTGGCGTCAACGTGAACCCAGGGGATCTCATCATCGCCGACCTGGATGGAGTCGTCGTGGTGCCGAAGGAGCACGTGGACGCCGTACTGAAGATGGCGACCGAGATCGAAGTCCGGGAGGCCGAACAGGCGCGGCTGATCCGCGAGACCAAGTCCCTGCGGGAGGGCTTGGCCAAATACGGCCGCATTTGAGGAGGGACTGCATGCAACCGGACATTATCGCCATCGGCGAACCCATGCTCGAGTTCAACGCCGAGGAGGAGGGCGCCCTTTCGGAAGTGGGGCGCTTCGTGGTGGGCTGGGGCGGCGACACCTCCAACTTCTCGATCGCCGCCCGCCGCGCCGGCGGCCGGGTGGGGTATCTGACGCGCCTGGGGGAGGACGAGTTCGGCGAGAGCTTTCTCAAGCTCTGGCAGCGGGAGGGCATCGATGTGAGCCGCATCGTGAAAGATCCCGACGCCTTCACCGCCGCCTACTTCATCTCCCGCAAAGGCCAGCAGCACTATTTCACCTATTTCCGGCGGGATTCCGCCGCCAGCCGCATGACGCCCGGCTTCCTGCCCAAGGACTACATCGCGGGCGCCAAGCTGCTGCATGTCTCGGGCATCAGCCAGGCCATCAGCCAAAGTGCCTGCGACACGGTCTTTGCCGCGATGGCCATGGCCAGGGCCGCCGGCAGGCTGGTTTCCTACGACCCCAACTTCCGGCCCAAGCTCTGGCCGCTGGACCGGGCGCGGGCGGTCATCCACGAAACCTGCCGCCAAGCGGACCTGATCTTCCCCAGCCTCGACGATGCGCGCCAGCTGACGGGGCTCACGGCCGCAGAGGAGATCGCGACGTTTTACCTCGGGCTGGGGCCGAAGGTGGCGGTCATCAAGCTGGGGGCCGAGGGGGCGCTGCTCGCCACAGCCGAAGGCCTGCGCAGGTTTCCCCCTTACACGGTCGACTCCATCGACATGTCCGGGGCGGGGGACACCTTCGACGGGGCATTTGTGGCGGGCTACCTCGCAGGGCGGCCGGTGCAGGAGTGCATGCGGTTTGCGAACGCGGCAGCGGCGATCACCACTACGGGCCTGGGCTGCGTCACCCCTGTCCCGCGGCGCGAGGCGATCGAGGCGCTCATGACCCGGCAGCCGCAGGGCTGAAGGGGCGGGGGGAAGCGATGTCCAGATACACCGTCGTGGTCGTCAGCCTCGGCTACGAATCCTACGCCATCGAAAGCGAGACCCTCAGGGCGGTCGACGCCGAGCTCGTTCTGGCACCCCGGGATTGCCTGACCGAGGACGAGGTGGCTGCTGTGGCCCGGGACGCCGACGCCATCCTGGTGCGCGAGGCGCCGGTCAGCGCACGGGTGATCGATGCCCTCACGCGCTGCAAGGCCATCGTGCGCTACGGCGTCGGAGTGGACAACATCGACTTGGAGCATGCCCGCCAGCGACAGATCTATGTCGCCAACATTCCGGGCTACGGCACCGAGGAGGTGTCGGACCACGCGGCGGCCCTGCTGCTAGCCTGCATCCGCCGCCTGCGCACGCGCGACGACAACCTGCGTCAGGGCCTCTTTGAAACTGACATCCAGGGGCCCATCTTCCGCACTACCGGCAAGACGCTGGGACTCATCGGCTACGGCCAGATAGGAAGGGCCCTGCACCGCAAGTGGAAAGGGTTTCTCCCGCAGCGGGTCCTCGTGTTCGACCCGTATGCACAACCGGAGGTGATCGGGGAGAACGGGGCGGAGACAGTACAGCTGGACACGCTTTTCACGGAGTCCGATTACATCTCCTTGCACGCGCCTTTGACGCCCCAGACCCGGCACATCATCAACGCGGCGAACTTGGGGAAGATGAAGCCAACCGCCATCCTCGTCAACACCGCCCGCGGGGATTTGATCGACGAGAAGGCACTCGCCAAAGCCCTCAGCGAGGGCCGGGTCGCGGCCGCGGGCCTGGACGTGTTCGAGCAGGAGCCGCTCAGTCTCGATCATCCTCTCATCCGCCTGCCGAACGTTGTTCTCAGCGGCCACGTGGGCTGGTATTCAAAAGATGCGGTTAGAGAGCTTCAAACCCGGGGGGCCCAGGAAATTGTGCGGGTGCTCTCCGGCGGCGTTCCGCAATGCTGGGTGAACCGCTGGTGACACGAGCGCGGCGGCGCCCCTGCCGCTGCCGGGAAGATAGGAGTAATCCGTGGAAAAGCAGAAGGTAATGGCGAACCTGACACGAGTCGGCGTGGTGCCCGTGGTCCGGGCGGAATCCGCCGACAACGTGGTGCGCGCCGTGGAGGCGCTGGTGGAAGGCGGCATCCCCGTGGCCGAGATCACGATGACCGTGCCGGGGGCCGTCAGGGTCATCGAGCGCTGTGCCGCCCATTTCGGCGACCGGATCACCCTCGGGGCCGGCAGCGTGACCAGCGCCGACATGTGCACCGAGGTCATCGACGCCGGCAGCGTTTTTGTCGTCTCACCGATTTTCAAAGCGGCGGTAATCGACGTCTGCCAGCGCCGCGGAGTCTGCGTGGTTGCCGGCGCCCTGACCCCCACCGAAATATTCATGGCCTGGGAAGCCGGCGCCGATGTGGTCAAGGTCTTCCCGGCCAAGGCCATGGGGGGTGCTGCCTACCTGCGCATGGTGCACGAGCCCCTGCCGCAGATTCCGCTGACGCCCACCGGCGGGGTCACCCTTGAGACCCTCGCAGATTATTTCAAGGCCGGGGTGCCCTTTGTGGGCGCAGGCGGCGACCTGGTGAACAAAAAGGCCATCAGTTCCGGCGACACACAGGCGATCACGGAGAGGGCCCGGCAGTACGTGGCCGCCATCTGTGCTGCCCGCGGTCAAAACCCTGCCTGAAGGCACTTTGGCAGAAAAGAAAGTAGCCTCCCAGAGACGGGTGTTATGTCTTTGTGGGAGCGGCATCTTGCCGCGATCGAAAAAAGGGGCAGACCCCGGAAACCCCATCGTGGCTGGAAGCCACTCCCACAAAATGGATCTTGGTTGCACATTAAAACAGCAAAAAGCGCCTTAACAGGCATTTTCGATGGAAACGATGAAGCCCTTCCAGAAATTCCCCTCCCATCTTAAAAAAAACATCCGCTACGTCCTCACGGACATCGACGACACCCTTACCCTGCACGGCCTCCTGCCGGCCGCGGCGCTGGCTGGCATGGAGCGGCTGCGGGATGCCGGAATGGCGGTCATCCCCATCACGGGCCGGCCGGCGGGCTGGTGCGACCACATCGCCCGCATGTGGCCGGTTGCGGCGGTGGTCGGCGAGAACGGCGCCTTCTATTACCGCTACGACCGCACGCTCCGGAAGATGCAGCGCCGCTATTTCAAGACGGCCGAACAGCGCGCGGCGGACCGCGGTCGACTGGAAGAAGTGAAGCTGAAAATTTTGGCCGAGGTGCCGGGTTGCGCGGTTTCAGCCGACCAGGCGTATCGGGAAGCGGACCTCGCCATCGACTTCTGCGAGGATGTGCCGCGGCTATCGCCCCAGGCGGTGGAGCGGATCGTGCAAATTTTCGAGGCCGCCGGTGCGCAGGCCAAGGTGAGCTCGATCCACGTCAACGGCTGGTTCGGCGCCTACGACAAGCTGACCATGACTCGGCGGTTGTTTCGCGACGCCTTCCAGGAAGATCTGGAGGCGATCAAGGCCCGCGTGATCTTTGCCGGCGACTCCCCCAACGACCAGCCCATGTTCGCGTTTTTCCCCAACGCCGTGGGGGTGGCCAACGTCAGGGAATTTGCCGGCCGGATGAGCAGCCTGCCGGGCTGGGTTACGCAGCGTGAGGGCGGGGGCGGGTTCGCGGAGATGGTGGACGTGCTCTTATCATGAAAGCACGTCGCCGCGGCGCACTGGCTGGCCAGCCCAGGCGAACTGAATCGCCTGTAATGCTTAGTAATCCAGAGGCCTTCCGAGCGTCACGGCGCAGCCCTTTTTAATTGACTTGCGCGCCTGCGTCCGGTAGGTTTCGTATTACTACTCAGGTAGAGAGGGCTCAGGGTTCGGGGTTCGGGAGAGAGAGATGGAAGCCTATCGACGGTTGGAAGATGCGGCCGTTTATCAGGAGTGCCTTCGGATGCTCAATGGCATGGGAAGTACCCTTTAGAAGCAGTTGCCCGAATCCGATCGCCGCTGGTCCCAACCGTCCTTACAGGAGGAGAGCGAAAACCATGGCGCCCGCCCTACTGGATTTCCTGAACCCTGAACTCCCGAACCCTGAGAACTTAGTAGTTTCCCTGAAACATCAACCAAAGGAGGGTGTACGATGAAAAGGGCCGTTGTGTTGTTCAGTCTGGTCGCTTTTGCACTTCTGGGGGTCTCCCCGGTATGCGCTCAAGCGCCGGCCATCGAAAACGAACTCTACTTGATCACCCCCGTGTCCAAGGACGTCCACGACCCGATGCTCAAGGCCTTTGCCGCCTGGGCGAAAAAGAAATACAACGTGGACGTGAAGACCAGCGCCATCCCCAAGGGCACGCCGGTCGCCTACGGCCAGATCCTGGAGTGGAAGGGCAGGCCCCAGGCCGACGTCTTCTGGGGCGGCGAGGGCACCCTGTTCGACGCCCTGGCGGCCGAGGGGCTGCTCGAGCAGGTGCAACTGCCGAAGGCCATGTGGGACGCCATCCCGGCCACCATCGGCAAACCGGTGCCCTTGCCGCTGAAGGACCCGAAGAAATTCTGGGTCGGCACCACGCTCGAGCCTTACGGCATCATCTACCAGCCCAAACTCTTGAAACGCCTGGGGGTCGAGATCAAGACCTGGGACGACCTGCTCAACCCGAAGCTCAAGGACCAGATCGCCCAGTGCACCCCGGACCGCTCCAGCTCCAGCCATGCCAGCTACGAGGTCATTCTTCAGACCTACGGATGGGAGAAAGGCTGGCAGTGGCTGACCAAGCTTGCGGCCAACACCGGCATCTTCACCGCCCGTTCCCGCGACGTGCCGAGCATGGTGGCCAAGGGTGAATTTGCGGTCGGCTTCGCCGTGCCGAGCTACATGGCTTTTGCCGAGGTCCTGGGCGGTTATGACGTGAACTTCGTCTACCCCAAGGACGCATATGTGACCCCCGAGCCCATGGCGGTGTTGAAGGGCGCCCCCCATGCCAAGGCCGGACACGCGTTCATCGAGTTCTGCCTCAGCGAGGAAGGCCAGCTGCTCCTCTCCGGGCTGGGCGTCTACCCGATCACCCCCGGCTTAAAGGTTAAGGGGCCCGAGGGCTCCAACCAGGAAAAGGCCGTGGCTTTCACGGGCGGCATGCGCTCCTTTTTTGAAACCGAGATCGGCAACGTCTATGACGACAAGATCGCCGGCGAGAAGAAGCGCATCGAGGACGTGAACTCCTATTTCCGCAAGGAGATCGCCGAAAAGCACAAGGACATCGTAAAATAACCCCATTACACGAACTCAGGGGAAACCCATCCGGGCGGCGGCTTCCGCCGAAGGGTTTCCTCTGTTTTTTAGCAAGTTGAAAGCGGCATGAGTTATTAATCGCCGCGAAATAGTATCGACCGAGAGCGGCCCCCTCTCCTTAATCCTCTCCCCCAATCCTGGGGGAGAGGGCAGGGTGAGGGGGTGCTCGCGTCAATACAAATCTGCGACCTTTAATAACAAGTTAAATTTGGAAAGCGTTGAGCGGAATGAAAATCGACCTTCAGGACATCGTCAAACAGTTCGGCACCCTTGAAGCGGTCAGCCACGTGTCCCTCGACATCCAGGACGGCGAGCTGTTCACCCTCCTGGGGCCTTCGGGCTGCGGCAAAACCACCATCCTGCGCTTGATCGGGGGCTTCCACCGGGCGGATCAGGGTCGCATCCTCTTTGGCGGCAAGGACATGACGGGCAAGCCGCCCTACGAGCGCAACATCGGGATGGTGTTTCAGAACTATGCCCTGTGGCCGCACATGCGTATTTTCGACAACATCGCCTACGGCCTGAAGCTGAAGAAATTTTCAGCAGCCGAGATCCGGGATAAAGTCGCGCATACGATGGGGCTGGTCAACATGAAGGGGCTCGAAAAGCGTTATCCGGGCGAACTGTCCGGCGGCCAGCAGCAGCGCGTGGCCCTGGCGCGGGCGCTGGTGCTCAACCCGGATGTACTGCTCCTGGACGAGCCGCTCTCCAACCTGGACGCCAAGATCCGGATCCAGGTGCGGGCGGAGATCCGCAAGCTCCAGAAAGAGCTTGCCATCACCACCATCTACGTCACCCACGACCAGGAGGAGGCGCTGACCCTCTCGGACCGCATCGCCGTGCTCAACCGCGGCAGGCTGCAGCAGTTGGGGACACCCCACGAGCTCTATGAGAAGCCCTACAACCCCTTCGTGGCCGACTTCATCGGCATCAACAACCTCATCCCGGGCAGGGTGAAAGAGGCGCTGGATTCCGGGTCCCGGCTGGTCGTGGAGAGTGTGGCCGGCCCCATCGCATGCGCCGGGGACGGTCGCCTCGAACCCGGCCACGAATGCATGGTGTGCATCCGGCCCGAAACCGCAGAGATCAGTTTGTCTGCGACGCCGCCGGAAGGCTTCAACAGCATCACCGGCGTCGTCAGCTTCCCCTCCTACATCGGCAACACCATCCGCTACGACGTGGATGCGGGCGGCATCATTTTCAAGGTGGACATTCAAAACCCCCGGGAGCACCAGCTGTTGTCGGTCGGGACGAAGGTCTTCATCCGCTTTGCGGTGACCTCCTCCCTGGGAATCCCGAAAGAATGAGATCGTAATGACAACCCACACCGCAACCATCGCAGGACCGGTCCGGAGCAAGGCGGGCAGCGGCATCCACGTCGGCGGCCTCCTCGGCTACGGGGCCATCTGGGCCTTCATGATCCTGTTCTTGATTTATCCCCTGCTGCACCTGTTCTACGACACCTTCACCACGGACACGGGTGACTTCACGTTGCTGAACTTTCAGGACTTCTTCACGGACCGTTACTACCTCAAGGCGCTGATGAACTCCCTGCTGCTGGGGGTGGGGACGGTCATCACCACCTCCATCATCGGCATCACCTTTGCTTTCCTGCTGCTGCGCTATGAGTTCCCGGGGCGGGGTATTTTCTCGTATCTGTCCATCCTGCCGATGATCATGCCGCCGCTGGTCGGGGTCATGGGGTTTGTCTTCATCCTGGGGCGGGCCGGCACGGTCAACATCCTCCTGATGGACTATCTCGGGTTCACCAAGCCCGTCAACTTCATGTACGGCATCCAGGGCGTGCTGCTCGTGGAAACGCTGCACCTGTTTCCGCTCATGACGTTGAGCCTGGTGGACGCCATGGGCAAGATCTCCCCCTCGCTGGACGAGGCCGCCGAAAGCGTGGGGTCGCGGGGGTTGAGGAAATTCTGGGACATCACCTTCCCGCTCACCACCCCCGGGTACGTGTCCGGCGCTCTCCTCGTCTTCATCTGGACCTTCGCGGATTTCGCCACCCCGCTCGTGGTGGGCGTCGACGACCTGCTCGCCTCACAGGCTTATCTCAACATCGTGCAGTTCGTCGACCGGCGGCTCTTCAAGATGGGTATCGTGATTTCAGCCATCATGGTGATCCTGGCCATCCTTTTTCTGATCGTCGCCAAGAAATACGTGGCGATCAAGGATTACAGCTCGCTGTCCTATTCCGTGATCGAGCGCCGGAAGCTCTCGCCGGCGGCCAGAGCGGGGGTGATACTTTTTCTGGGGATGATCCTCATCCTGGCCTTCATCCCCTACCTGGGCATTGCGCTCGACTCCTTCGGCAAGGGCTGGGCCCTGACGCCGTTTCCCTTGAAATACACCCTGCAGTATTTTGAGCGCGTGGCTTTCGAGACGCCCAAGTTCATCATCAACAGCCTGCTCTATGCCGGGATCTCGGTGTTGATCTGCATCGCCGTGGGGGTGCCGCTCGCCTGGGTGGGCGCGCGCACCAAGCTGCCGGGCCGGGAGTTCCTCGACTCCATGACCACCCTGATCCTCGCGCTGCCCGGCACCGGCATCGGCATCGCTTACATGCGCGCGTTCCGGGACCCGCTGCCGTATTTCGACGTGGCCTTTATCGGCATGTGGATCGTCATCCCGGTGGTGCTGGGGGTGCGCCGTCTGCCCTACACGGTGCGCGGGACCTTTGCCTCGCTGCAGATCGTGCACAAGTCCTTCGAAGAGGCGGGGGAGAGCGTCGGCGCAACCAAGATGACGACCTTCAAGGACATCACCCTGCCGCTGATCTGGAAGGGGGTGCTGGTGGGCTCGCTCTATTCCTTCATCCTGGCGCTGCAGGAAGCCTCGGCCACGCTGCTGCTCGTGGTGCCCGGGCACGAGATGATGACGGTGGGCATCTTCAACTTCTACATCGGCGGGTCGGTGAACGAGGCCGCGGCCCTGGGCCTGATTCTCATCGTCCTGGGGGCGGTCTGCCTTTTTGTCATCAACCGGGTGGCCGGGGGGACCAAGATGGGCGGGGTCTTCGGATGAAGTTTTCCCGCAGCTTGCTGCGGGAAAACTTCATGCCATATGAAACCAAAGGAAAGGCCTTTCAGCTCTGCGAGTTGAAAGGCCTTTCCTTTGGTTTCTGCTTAAAGCGGAGTCAGCCGACCGGCGTGACGTTCACGGCCGCCGGGCCTTTTTGGCCCTGCGTGATGTCAAAGGTAACGCGGTCGCCGTCTTTCAAGGACTTGAAGCCGCTGCCGTTGATCCCGGTGTGATGGACGAAAATGTCCTGACCGTCTTCCGATTGGATGAAGCCGTAACCTTTTTTGTCATTGAACCACTTCACAGTTCCGTTGGCCATTTTTGCACCCTCCTTTCATAAAATTCTCATAGTCTCATACTAAGGGTGCCACCATCGAAACTGGGTTTCCCTTAAGTCGAAACCGGCCGCTTGTCTAAAGGGCCATTTAATGATTGCGACTAGCTTATACCCTGTCTCCAAAAAAAATCAAGGTCTTTCCCAACCGACCCTTTGAAGCCGGCCACGGCGGGGTGCTGAACCGGCGGGGCATGCCGTCCCTCAACTCTTGAGTTCAGGGAAATCCTCTTCGAAGAACTCCAGCTTGCCCCGTCGGCTGCCGATCCGCAGCCTGGCTTCGTTCGCCCGCAGTTCAACGCGCCGGATCTTGCCGGAGATGGTCTTGGGCAAATCCGAGAACTCGAGGCGACGGATGCGCTTGTAAGGAGCGAGGCGCTGGCGCAGAAACGCAAAGATGTCCTTTGCGAGGTCCCGGCTGGGTGCATGATCGGCCCGCAAGATGACGAACGCCTTGGGCACCGCCAGGCGCACCGGGTCGGGGCTGGGGACCACCGCGGCCTCGGCCACCGCCGGGTGCTCGATCAAAACGCTCTCCAGCTCGAACGGGCTGATGCGGTAGTCGGAAGCCTTGAACACATCGTCGGCGCGACCGACATAGGTGAAATACCCGTCCGCATCCCGGGCGGCCACGTCCCCCGTGTGGTAGAAGCCCTCGCGGATCACCTCGGCGGTTTTGGACTCGTCGCCCGCGTAGCCTGCCATGAGACCCGCAGGCCGGTTTTTCATCACCAGGCAGATTTCGCCCTCGAGTGCAATTGCTCCGTCGGCACTTAGCAACACGCAGTCGTAGCCTGGAAGCGGGCGGCCCATGGAGCCCGGCCGGACCTTCTGCCCCGGCGAATTGCCGACCTGGGCGGTGGTCTCCGTCTGACCGTATCCGTCACGTATGGTGATCCCCCAGGCTTTCTTCACCTGCTCGATGACCTCCGGGTTCAGCGGCTCGCCGGCGCCCACCAGTTCCTTGATCTTGACGGGATAAGAAGCCAGGTCCTCCTGGATCAGCATGCGCCAGACGGTCGGCGGTGCGCACAAGGTGGTCACGCCGTTCTTGACCAGGACGTCCAGCACGGCCTTGGCGGTGAAACGGGCATAGTTGTAAATGAAAACGCAGGCCCCGGCATTCCACGGGGCGAAGAAGCAGCTCCAGGCGTGCTTGGCCCAGCCCGGCGAGCTGATGTTGAGATGGATGTCGCCGGGCTGCAGGCCGATCCAGTACATGGTGGACAGGTGCCCGACGGGATAGCTCTGGTGGGTGTGCAGCACCAGCTTGGGCTTGCTGGTGGTGCCGGAGGTGAAATAGAGCAGCAGCGGCTCATCCGCCCGGGTCGGGCCGTCCGGTGAGAAGGAGGGGTCGTGACGGTACGCCGTCTCAAAGGGGGTCCAGCCGGGCACGGTTCCTCCCACGCTGAGGCGGGAGTAGCTGCCGGCCAGCGTTTCGAATTTTCCCGCGTTGGCGGCGCCGACGATGACATGCCGCACCTGGCCCCGTTGCAGTCGGTCCTGCAGGTCATCGGCCGTCAGCAAGGTGGTGGCGGGGATGAGCACCGCACCCAGCTTGATGGCGGCCAGCATGATGTCCCAGAGCGCCACCTCGTTGCCCAGCATGACCAGAATGCGGTCCCCCCGTTTGACCCCGATGGAGCGCAGGAAGTTGGCGACCCGGTTGGAGCGATCTGACATCTGGGCGAAGGAGAGTTTGGTCGCGCTGCCGTCTTCATCAAGCACCCAAAGAGCCGGACGCCCGTTGCCGGCAGCCATGGCGTCGAAATAATCCAGGGCCCAGTTGAAATGGGTCAGTTTGGGCCAATGAAACCCCCGGTAGGCGGTTGCATAGTCCGTGCGGTGTTTGAGCAGGAAATCACGTGCTGCCAGAAATGCCTTCAGCTGCTCCGATGCCATCGTCCCTCCTCCTCTTTTTATGCGGCGGCGTGGGTGCATGTTCTACTGTGTGCAAAAGCGGTCTGAATACAGGAGTCATAGTTCACTGTCAAGAAAGTGCTATCGATTGGTTGCGGCTCGCCGCGGCGGGCACCCCGGTCCGTCCGTTCGTGAGATGCTGGAATTTGGCATATTTGATTGCCGGAGCAACAAAGCGACGGGCGTGCGGAAAAAATACTTGGCATCGGTCGATATCCCATGTAATTTTTGAACGGCCGAAGGGTTGCCGGCCGCCGTGGGTTCCAATCGGCTCGAGACTGAAAAACTCCCAGAGGGCGACGGGTTATGAAAAACGACACGAACCGAGTTCAAGGCGCTGCACCCGTGCGACTGTGGGACCTCCCTACCCGCCTGTTCCACTGGCTGCTGGTCGTTCTAGTGGTTTCGTCCTTTGCGACCGGGAAGCTCGGCGGCAACTGGATGCTCTACCATGAGCGGTGCGGCGAGGCGATCCTGGCGCTGCTCATATTCCGGCTGGCGTGGGGCTTTATCGGAAGCACGGCCTCCCGTTTCCACACGTTTCTGGCGGGCCCGTCGACCGTGCTGCGATATGCCCTGACCCTTTTCCGGCGCGAACCCGACCATCACCTGAGCCACAACCCGCTGGGCGGATGGTCCGTGGCGGCCATGCTGCTGGCACTGCTCATCCAGGCGGGCACCGGCCTTTTCGCCAACGACGACATCGCCACGGAAGGCCCCCTTTACAAGTGGGTCAGCAAGGCCGCCAGCGACCGGCTCACGTCCATCCACCACCTGAACCACGACGTCATCATCATTCTGGTTGTCGTCCACGTCGCCGCGGTGCTGTTTCACCTTGTCTACAAAAAAGAAAACCTGATCCTGCCGATGATCACCGGAATTAAGCAGAGGAAGGGGGATCTCGCCGAGGGCGCCACCCAGCAACCCTTGTGGCTGGCGGCCCTGGTGGCAGCTGTTGCGGCGGGTGCGGTTTATCTGCTGGTGCGATAAAAAAAAGCCGGACAGCGTCCGGCTTTTTTGTATGCTGGTTTTTGCGGGAGCGGCTTTCAGCCGCGCCCACCAAAATGCGGCTGGGTTTTTTGAAAGCGGCCTACTTGTTGCGATACAGATCGTGGCAGGCCTTGCAGCTTGCGCCGGCCGCCCCGAACTGGGGTTTAATCGCGTTCAAATCCCCGCCTTTGGCGACGGCCAGAAGCTTTGCGACTTCCGCCTGGTTCGCCGCAGCCAATTTCATGAAATCGTCTTTCTTGGCGAGGGCATCCGCCTTCATGCCGCTGCCCTTGTCGCTGCCGGCCGCCATGAAGGCATCCCAGGGCAGGGGCATGAGCATGGCCACGATGTTTGCATTCTGCTCGAAGGCCTCCTTCGCATAGGGCGCCTCGCCCTTCACCACCGCCCCCATGCGGCTGAAATGCGTGCCGATGACGGACATGACCGACTGGCGGTACTTGACGGCATCCTCGGTCTTGGCAAACTGGGCGAACGCCGCCCCGGCCAGAAGCCCTACGACGGCCACAACTAGAACCCACGTCATCCGTTTTTTCATACTGCCCCCTTTCGTTTGTGTTCCGCCTCCATTGGTCTCTGTGACTGCCAGAGAACACAACTCCACGTCACCCAAATGAGCATGACGATAGCCTATCACGCAGACAAAGAGCGCTCAAGCAGTTTGAACAATGACCCGACTGTGCGTGGGTTTAGAACCGGCTGGAAAGATCTTCGAGCGCTTGGCCGGTAAGCCGGTAGACGATCCACTCTCTCAGCTCGAGGATCAGCTCGACGTCAGATTCCAGCGCAAACCGCAGGATGATGAGTCCCGGCACTTTGGTTGGGATTGAATCCGGCACGTGCCCCTCTTATCCTTCTCCGCCGCTTTTCAGCTCAAATGGAAATGCGGCGGGCATTGGAGTCCGGATATGGATACTCCATGTGCATAGCCGTCGCGCGGGCGGCCGTCTCCCCGCAGTGGCGTGCCACCGCCTTGAGGGCCATGTCGATACCGGCTGAAATGCCGGCCGAGGTCAGCACCCGGTCGTCCTCGACCACATGCTGATCGTACTCGACCGTCACGGACGGAAACGAGTCCCGCATCCAGTCGAGGGCCTTCCAGTGGGTGGTGGCGTGCCGGCCGTCGAGCAGGCCGGCAAACCCCAGCAGCATCGAGCCCGTGCACACCGAGGTCAGGGTCTCGACCTCGGCAGCGCGTTTTCTCAGCCAATCCAGCATGACTGGGTTCTTGAGCTCCCGGCGCGTGCCCCAGCCGCCGGGAACCACCAGGACATCCAGCTTGGGGCAGGTGTGAAAGGCATGGTCGGGGATGACCTTCATGCCGCCGCTGGCGGAAACCGTTCCGCTCTTCTCGGCGACCAGCAGCACCTCGAAGGGCGAGGGCTCCTCCCGCCGCTTGTCTTCATCCAGCCGGACTGCGGAAAAAACCTCGAACGGCCCGCAGAAGTCGAGAACCTCGACATCGTCAAAAATGATGATTCCCACCCGTTTTTGTTTCATGGGAGACTCCAGTATGGTTTAGTAAACCGGCAATCAAATATGGCAACTCTTGATGAGGCGCCTGTACGTTGGCTGCCGGAATTTGCCCTAATTTATTGCCGGAGCAATAATCTCACTGGTCCGTCGAAAAGTCCCCGTCACAGGGGCACTTCCGCCTTGACGCTCGCCTTGGCGAGCAGCCAGCGCAGAAGGGTCATTCCGATCAGCGCGCAAATGATAGAGCCGGCCAGGATGCCGATCTTGGCCGCTTCTATCATGCCGTCGCCGAGCGCCAGCCCGGCGATAAACAAGGACATGGTGAAACCGATGCCGGCCAGCACCCCGCCTGCCGACAGAAGCCCCCAGGTGATTCCCTCCGGCAGGCGCGCCAGCCCGAAGCCCACGGCCAGCCAGCTGAAGAGGAAAATACCGATGGGCTTGCCCATTCCCAGGCCGGCCATGATCGCCACCGCCACTGGGTCGCTGAAGCCGCTGAGCTGAATCGACACCCCGGCATTGGCAAAAGCGAACAGCGGCATGATGACAAAACTGACCCACGGGTGCAGCACGGTCTCCACCCGCTCCAATGGCGACACGGCCTCGCGGGCGGCACGCCGGACCGACAGCATCATGCGCTGGCGCTGCCGGGGGTCCTGCCAGGAGTCCCCTTGGAGAAAGTCGCCCAGCGCCTCGGTGAACTTCGTGAGCAGCCGCCGGCCCACCAGGGGCCGCGCCGGCGTGAGCAACCCCAGAATGACACCGGCGATGGTGGCGTGCACCCCGGACTCGTGAAATCCCAGCCAGATCCCCGCCCCGGCCACGACATAAACCAAGCGGCTGCGAACGCCCAGCCGGGTCAGAACGACAACCAGACCGATGCCGGCAAACCCCCACGCCAGGGCTAGCAGGCGCAGCTCGCTCGTGTAGCCGATGGCGATGACCAGGATCGCGCCGATGTCGTCGGCGATGGCGAGCGAGAGCAGCAGAATGCGCAGGCTGCGCGGCACGCGCGGCCCCAGCAGGGCCAGGCAGCCGACCACGAAGGCGATGTCGGTCGCCATCGGGATCCCCCAACCGCCCTGGCCGGCCGCACCCCACTGGAAATATAAGTATATCATGGCCGGCGCCAGCATGCCGCCCAGCGCGGCCGCAATCGGCAAAGCCGCCAGGCGCAGGTCGCGCAGTTCCCCGACGACGATCTCGCGCTTGACCTCCAGTCCCACGACGAAAAAGAAGATGGCCATCAGGCCGTCGTTGATCCAGTGCTTGAGAGGATAACGGAATTCAATCGAGCCGACCGTCAGGCCGAGCGGGGTTTTCCAGAACGCAAGAAACGGCGCTGAAAAATTTGAGTTGGCAAGGACCAGCGCCGCGGCCGTGAACACCAGCAGCACGACACCGCTGGCGGATTCCACGTGAAGGAACCGGGCAAGCGGCTCCATCACGCGGTCGATCGGCTTTTCCGGGAAACACACATCCGAGGCGATGCAGCGGCTTTCTTCCATTTTCCCAGGCCCCTAAGGCTTGTGGTCAAGACAGCCTGCCGCCGTGCGACTGCTCGAATTGCGGCAGGCCGTCGGTGATGTCATAATAGTCGGCCTTCTGCGATACCCAGACGTGGCCGATGGTTTTCAACCCCGCCGGAGCATCCAGCGATCCGGCGGCGACGGCGATGTTCGTCCCGCCGCCCCTGGGGTCCCAGAAAAGGCTGGAGCCGCAGTCGCGGCAGAACCCACGGTGCACATGGGGCGTCTCATCGGTCACGGAGCGAAACCACTTCAATCCGTCCGCCTTGAGCAGGACCAGATGCTCGCGCTTGACGGAAGTGTAGGCCCCGGCGTGGCCGTGAAACCGCCGGCACTTGCTGCAGTGGCAGTTGATGATGTTGCGCAGCGGCCCGCGGATCTCATAGCGCACCGCTCCGCACAGGCAGCCGCCAGTTACCGAGACGGATTGCCCACGTTGCTTAGCCATGTGTCCCCCTCATTTCAGAGCAACTTCACTGGATAGGACAATCATATCCAATCCACCTTCGGCGGCTTGCGCGGCACCAGGCGCTGGTAACGGAACGTGGGGTAGCCGACCATCATCGCGCCGAAGGCCTTGTGCTTTGCCGGCAGCTTCAGTGCCTCGAACAGGGGCGGATGGGCGTTGACGGCCGAGTAAAAATACCCGGCCCAGCAAGTGCCTAACCCCAACACCGGGGCATAAAGCTCGAGGTAGCTCAGGGCCAGGGCCGTGTCCTCGGCGCCGAAGCCCCAGTTCTTGTCGGCGTGAGCCACGATCACGTGCGGGGCGCCCCGGCAAATGCGCTCAAGCCCCATGTCCCAGGCGGCGACCACCCGCGTGAAGGAGAGCAAAGCCGCCACCTTGGGCTTCTCCGCGATAAACCTGCGCATGTAGTCGACCACCAACCCGGCCAGGCGCCGCACCTCGGCCGGGCTCTCCACCACGGTCCAGTGCCAGGGCTGGTTGTTTTTGGCCGACGGGGCGTAGCAGGCCATTTCCAGAAGCTTCTCCAGCTTGGCTCTCTCAACCGTTTTTTCCTTGAACGTGCGGATGGAGCGCCGGCTGCGTAAAAACTGCTCAGCCTGCTGGCGGGTCAACTGCAGCTCCTTGACGGCCGGCGGGCACTGGTCGGGACCCAGCCAGTTCAACCGGAAAGCGCCGGTGGGGCAGACCGCAACACAGTGGCCGCATTGGATGCAGAAGGATTTGAAATCGCCTTCCGGCACCGGCAGCCCGCCCTTGGTGTCCAGGCGGATGATGCGCGCCGGGCACTCCTCCACACACAGCCCGTCCCGATTGCATTTTTTTTGGTCCACTTCAAACGGAATCATTCGGTCATCCTCTTTCTTCATGTCGTTAATGCCACCTGTGCCCATATCTATTTTCACTGCGGTTTACAATCGAAATCCATCTTCGTAAAACCCCGTCAGGTCCGACGATGGGGAGCATTGTTGTTGACTTGGAGACCGTCTTTCCCTAAAGAAAACTGATTCACCTTTCGACTCATCCACGCAGCTGCCGTTTACCCCTGCAAAGGATTTTGGGGAACGATAGAAACCACCAGCCTGCACATCTTAAGGAGGGAGCTATGACGATGAAAGCGTATCAACCGGGAGAGCCTTACGCGTATCCATTGATCCTGAAAAAACTTCTAACCACCCCGCTGACCTACTCCCCGGAGCGCGAGATCGTCTACCGTGACAAAACCCGCATCACCTACCGCACCCTCAACGAGAGAATCAACCGCCTGGCCAACGGGCTGACGAGGCTGGGGGTCGGACCCGGCGACGTGGTGGCCGCCTTCGAGTTCGACAGCCACCGCTACCTGGAATGCTTTTTCGCCGTGCCCGGCATGGGCGCCACGCTTCAAACGGTGAACTGGCGGCTTTCCCCCGAACAGATCGTCTACACCGTCAACCACGCCGAAGCCAAGGTGATCCTCGTCAACGCCTTCTTCCTGCAGCTGCTCCAGGCGATCCGGGACAAGCTCACCACCGTGAAGAAGGTGGTCCTCATCAGCGACGACGGCAAGACGCCCGAGACCCCGCTCGCCATCGACACGGAGTACGAGGCGCTTCTGGTCGCATCCGACACCCGCTACGCCTTCCCGGACCTGGACGAGAACACCCGGGCCACCACCTTCTACACCACGGGCACCACCGGCAGCCCCAAGGGCGTCTTCTTCTCCCACCGCCAGCTCGTGCTGCACACCCTGTCCGTCACCGCCGCCGTGGGCGCCTACCACACCCAGTGCCGCTGCCGGTCTGATGACGTCTACATGCCGCTGACACCCATGTTCCATGTGCATGCGTGGGGCTTCCCCTACATTGCCACGCTGCTGGGGGTAAAGCAGGTCTACCCGGGCATGTACGAGCCGGGCATGATCCTCAAGCTGATCCAGACCGAAAAGGTCACTTTCTCACACTGTGTGCCCACCATCCTGCAGATGCTCCTGACGAGCCCCACCGCCAAGGACGCGGACCTCTCAAAATGGAAGGTGATCATCGGCGGATCGCAGCTGCCGCGCGGTCTGGCCAAGATGGCCCGCGACCGCGGCATCGAGGTCAATGTGGGCTACGGCATGTCCGAAACCTGCCCCGTCATCAGCCTGGCCAACCCCAAGGAGCACATGCTCGCCTGGGACGCCGAGCGGCAGCTCGACGTCGTGATCAAGACCGGACGGCCCATTCCGCTGGCCGACGTCGAGATCGTCGACCCGCTCGACGCGCCCCTGCCCCACGACGGCAAGACCGTGGGCGAAGTGGTGATGCGCACCCCCTGGCTCACGACCGGCTACAGCAAGGACCCCGAGCGCTCGGCCGAGCTGTGGCGCTCCGGCTGGCTGCACAGCGGGGATGTCGGCAATATCGACACGGAGGGCTACCTGCAGATCACCGACCGCATCAAGGACGTGATCAAGAGCGGGGGCGAGTGGATCTCCTCCCTCGACCTCGAAAACCTCATCAGCCAGCACCCGGCGGTGCTGGAGTCGGCCGCCATCGGCGTGAAGGATGAAAAATGGGGCGAGCGGCCGCTGCTGTTCGTGGTGCTGAAACCCGAGCACAAGGGCAAGGTCGGCAACGACGACCTGAAGCAGTTCATGGCCAAGTTCGCCGAACAGGGCAAACTGCCCAAATACGCGGTGCCCGAGCGCTTCGAGCTCGTCGATGCCATCCCCAAGACGAGCGTCGGCAAGCTCGACAAGAAGGTCCTTCGCAAAAGCCACGCCTAGCGGCGTGGCTTTTGATTGGGGGAATTGACATCGCCCTGCAGCGGGTTACCTTCTGAGGCAAGACAAAAAGCCTCAGGGAGGGCGTATGAAAACCGCTGGAGACATACTCAGCGACAAAAAGCGGGACATGGTGACGGTGCGGCCGGAGCAGACCATCCGTGAGGCGCTCGAGCGCATGCAGGTGAACCGTATCGGCGCCGTACTGGTCAAAAGAGCCGACAAGATCGTCGGCATCTGGACCGAACGCGACCTCGCCCGCGACATCCTCAAACCCGGGTTCAACATCGACACCGCCAAGGTCGAGGACCACATGACCACCCGGCTCTTCACCGCACCGGTCGACACCCCGATTCTTAAGTTGCAGGAAATGTTCCTGGGTCTTTTCATCCGCCACATCCTGATCACCCAGGGGCGCAAGACGGTCGGCCTGCTGTCCATCGGCGACGTGATGCGCGCAGGCCTCCTCGAAAAGGACACCCAGATCAGAGACCTCACCGCCATGAGCAGCTGGGAGTACTACGAAAACTGGGGGTGGGACCGGAAATTGAAACCCCCCAAGAAATAGCGGATGTTGACATTCATGCGACTCTGATTCTATGTATAGCGGGGCGGCCGGATTCCGGCCGCCCCGCTATCCGTTTTGATCGCTCGGAGCCGAGATGCACCCCCTGTCCTCCGCCCCCTGGTATTCACCCTGGGAAGCCGGGCTCTTCAGCCTGGGCCTTTTCACCGTGCTCTGCCTGGGGTTCATCGTCGCCATGCTGATGGTTTCCTCCTGGATAGGGGAACGGCGCTATTCCAGGGAAAAAATGCGGCCCTACGAGTGCGGCGTGATCCCCACCGGCACGGCCCGGCTGCGCTACCCCGTGCCGTTCTACCTCGTGGCCATTTTTTTTCTCCTCTTCGACGTCGAGGGCGCCTTCATCTTCTCCTGGGCGGTCTCCTTCCGCGACCTGGGCTGGCAGGGCTGGCTTGAAATCCTGTTCTTCATCGTGATGCAGATGCTGGGGCTGATCTACGTGTGGAAAAAGGGGGGGCTCGAGTGGGGGCCGATGCGGAAAAGGGTTTAGACGGGCGGCTGCTCACCGGCACGGACCTGCTGATCAACTGGGCGCGCCAGTACAGCCTGTGGCCCATGTTCTTCGGGCTTTCCTGCTGTTTCGTGGAAGAGGCCGCCGTTTTCACCGCCCGCTACGACATGGCGCGCTTCGGCGCGGAGGTCCTGCGCCCATCCCCGCGCCAGTCCGACCTGCTCATCACCTCCGGCACCATCTTCAAAAAAATCGCACCGGTGATCCTGCGGCTCTACGAGCAGATGCCCGAGCCCAAATGGGTGATCTCCATGGGCTCCTGTTCAAACTGCGGCGGCATGTACGATGCCTACAGCGTCGTGCAGGGCATCGACCAGATCCTGCCCGTGGATGTCTACATCCCGGGCTGCCCGCCCCGGCCGGAGGCGATCCTGCAGGGCCTGGTGCTGCTCCAGAAAAAGATCATGGGCGAGGAGCGGCCCACCCGGTCGGTGCTCAACCTTGAGGGCGGCACCCAGGGGACGCGCCGGCCCATCCTCGTCGACGGCCGGACCAAGTCTCGCGACCCGCGCGGCCCCGGCATGGACGGCATCGTCATCCGGGGCACCTCCGACACCCCGCCGCGTTTCGCCGACAGCCGCTCGGACCTCATGTGGACCCCGCCGGCCCGCCAAATCGTTTTCAACGTCACCGAAAACGAATTGTCGCATTCCCTGGCCGAGCGCTTCGGCGAGGCCGTGCGAGCGGAGCCGCACCCCTCCGACATGCCGACCTTCCGGGTGGAAGCCGGCCGGGTCAAGGAGGTCTTGCATCATCTCAAGCACGAGGCGGCCCCGCGCTTCAAACGGTTGGAGGACCTGACCGCCGTTGACGAGTCCGCCCGCCGCGAGCGCGGCGGCACCCCGGACTTCACCCTGGTCTACCACCTGCTCGCCTTCGACCCGCCCACCCGGGTGCGGCTGAAAGTGCCGCTGCAAGGCCCCGATCCGGCGGCGGCCAGCATCACGGACCTCTGGCCCTCGGCCGACTGGTACGAGCGCGAGGCTTACGATCTCATGGGCGTGCGCTTCGAAGGCCACCCGAACCTGCGGCGCATCATCATGCCCGACGACTGGGAGGGCCACCCCCTGCGCAAGAGTCATCCCGGCCGTGCGACCGAGATGGCCCCTTACACGCTGGCGGACGCGCAAAGGCACCAGCCGGCGGACGCCGGCGTCTACGTGAAGGGGCCGCGCGATGAGCAACGCCTGGTACTCAACGTGGGGCCGCACCACGTGAGCACCCACGGCCTGATCCGCTACATCCTCACGCTCGACGGCGAGGAGATCACCGGGATGGACCTCGACATCGGCTACCACCACCGCGCGGTGGAGAAGATCGGCGAGCGCCAGACCTGGCACCAGTTCATCCCCTACACGGACCGCGTGGACTACCTGGCGGGGGCCGCCAACAACCTGCCGTACGTCCGGGCCGTCGAAACCCTGGCGGGCATCAAGGTCCCGGAGCGGGCCCAGATGATCCGGGTCCTGCTGAGCGAGCTCTTCCGGCTGAGCAACCACCTGGTGTGGTTCTCCACCTACGCCCACGACGTCGGCGCCATGAGCCCGACCTTCTACGCCTTCCGCGAGCGCGAGCGCGTGCTCGACATCGTCGAGCTCATCACCGGCGGCAGGCTGCACCCATCCTGGTTCCGCATCGGCGGTGTGGCGGCGGACCTGCCCGAAGGCTGGAAGGAGGCGGTGGATCATCTCGTAAAGATTTTCCCCGCGTGCCTGGACGAATACGAGACGCTCACCCGCAAGAACCCCATCTTCAAGGCGCGCACCCAGGGCATCGGCCGCATCTCGCTGGAGGATGCGATCGACTGGGGCGTCACCGGACCGAACCTGCGCGCCTGCGGCCTGGAGTGGGACCTGCGCAAGAAGTTCCCCTACTCGGGCTACGAGAATTTCGATTTCGAAGTGCCGACCGCGATCGCCGGCGACTGCTATGCGCGCTACCTCGTACGCATGGAGGAAATGCGCCAGAGCATCCGGATCATCGCCCAGGCGGCGGCCCACATGCCGGCCGGCCGCACGGTCACGGAGGATTACCGCTACGTGATTCCGAAGCGTGCGGACATGCTGAACAACATCGAGAGCCTGATCCACCACTTCGTCAACGTCACCCGCGGCATGAAGATCCCGCGCGGGGAGGCCTATGCCTCCTGCGAAATCCCCCGCGGCGAGCAGGGCTACTACGTGGTGAGCGACGGCCTCAGCCACCCCTACCGCCTGCGGGTGCGCGGGCCGGGGTTTGCCAACGTGCAGGTAATGCCGATCCTGACGCGCGGCGAGACCATCGCCGATCTCATTGCGGTCATCGGTTCGGTGGACTATATCCTGCCGGACATCGACCGGTAAGGATTCCGCCTGCGGCGGAATCCTGTGGGTGCGGCTTCCAGCCGCGATGTTATCTGTTTGGATTTGGTGACGACAACCGACATCATGCTTCCGAAAGAATTGAAAGAACGGCTGGAAGCCGAAATCAAACACGTCGAGCACCCGCGGGAGCTGGCGGTGGACGTGATGTTCGCCATCCAGGACCACTGCGGCTACCTGAGCGACGCGGCGCTCGCCGAGGCGGCGGCCATGCTGGGCATGACGCCGCTGGAGCTCGACGAGCTGGCCACCTTCTATACCTTCACCTTTCGGGAACCGGTGGGGAAATACGTGATCCACGTGTGCGACAGTGTCGTCTGCTGGATGAACGGGTACGCGTCAGTCAGGGACTACCTGTGCCGCCGGCTTTCGATTGAGATGGGGGAGACCACGGCCGACGGGCTTTTCACGCTGCTGCCGGTCTGCTGCATCGGCTACTGCGACCGCTCGCCGGCCATGCTCGTCAACCGGCGGGTCCACGGTGAGCTGACGCCGGAGAAAATCGACGAAATCTTGGAGACGTGCCGGCATAAAGCCGCTGAGGGGAGAACCCGTTAACGCATGGGCATTCAGAGGAAGATACTGGATGAACGAAGCACGGCCTGACTGCCGTAACCAGCGACACGCTATGAATAATATGTATCCCCAGGTCCTTTTTAAAAACCGCCACCCCGACCGCATCGCCACGCTGGAGGAGTACCGCGCCGGCGGCGGCTACCAGGCGCTCACGGAGGTCGTGACACGGAGATCCCGCCATGAGGTTCAGGAGATCGTGCTGGATGCGGCGCTTTTGGGCCGCGGCGGCGCCGCCTTCCCGGCCGGCCGCAAGATGATGACCATCGCCGCGGATGCACCCTTCCCGCGCTATCTGGTGTGCAACGCCGACGAAATGGAGCCCGGCACCTTCAAGGACCGGGTGCTGATCCACGCCGACCCCCACATGCTCATCGAGGGCATCGCCATCACCGCGTGGGCGGTCCGGGCCGAGAAGGCCGTCATCTTCATCCGGCCCGAGTACGAGAACGCGGCGCGCATCCTGGAACGCGAAATCCGCATCGCCGCGGCGGCCGGCTACCTGGGCCGCGGCATCCTGGGCAGCGATTACGGTCTGGAGGTCGTCGTGCACCGCAGCGCCGGCCGCTACATCTGCGGCGAGGTGACCGCCCAACTGAACGCACTGATGGGCCGACGCCCCAACCCCAAGCAGCCGCCGCCCTACGCCACGGAAAAGGGGCTGTGGGGCCGGCCGACCCTGGCCCACAACGTCGAGACCCTGGCCTGCCTGCCCCACATCGTGCGCAACGGGGCCGAGTGGTTCAAGAAGCTCGCCCTGACCCCAACCGGGGCCGGCACCAAGATTTTCGCCATCAGCGGCAAGGTCAAACGGCCGGGGTGTTACGAGCTGCCCATCGGCATCCGGTTGAGCGAAATAGTCGAGGAATGCGCGGGCGGCATGCTCGACGGCTCGGAATTCAAGGCCTGCCTGCCCGGCGGCGCCTCGACCGGCTTCCTGCCCCGGCAGCATTATCACATCGAGATGGATTTCGACGCCTTGAAGAAGGCCGGCAACCGGCTGGGAACCGGCGCCATCATGGTGTTCGACCACAAGACCTGTCTCGTGGCGGCCACCTTGAACCTGATGGAATTCTTCGCGCGCGAGTCCTGCGGGTGGTGCACGCCGTGCCGGGAGGGGCTGCCCTACATCCGCGATCTGCTGGCGCGCATCGAGGCCGGTGAAGGCGAAGCGGAATTTGTTCCCATGCTGGAGGAGATGAAGGTCCACCTCTACCGTTCCTATTGCGCCTTCGCCCCGGGGGCGGCCGCTCCGCTGGAGAGCCTGCTCGCGCATTTCAAGGAGGAGATCCAGGAGCACATTCGGGAGAAGAGATGCCCGTTTAAAAAAGAACCGGGGCCTGAGGCTGCCGGGTGGGTCAAGCCCCGGTACATCGCTTGATATTATTGATGATGAGGGCGCTTTCCCGGCGACTTCGCGGGAGCGGCTTTCCAGCCGCGACAATTTGCTTATGCCGAAACTGACCATAGACGACCGCGAGATCGAAGTCGCCGTCGGCACCAAGGTGATTGAGGCTGCCGCCCGGCTGGGGATCATGATCCCGCGCTTCTGCTATCACCCGGCGCTGGGCTCCGTGGGCGCCTGCCGGGTGTGCGCCGTCAAGGTCCTGGAGGGGCCGGTCAAGGGCATCCAGATGAGCTGCATGCTGGATGCCGCGGACGGCATGAAGGTCTCCACCGCGGACCGGGAAGCCGTTGAGTTTCGCCGTTACGTCATCGAGTGGCTGATGATGAACCACCCCCATGATTGCCCGGTGTGCGACGAGGGCGGCCACTGCTTGCTGCAGGACATGACCATCTCCGGCGGGCACGGCATCCGGCGCTTCCCGGGCAAAAAACGGACCTACCCCGACCAGGACCTGGGGCCTCTCGTGCAGCACGAGATGAACCGCTGCATCCACTGCTATCGCTGCTCGCGCTTCTACCAGCAGTTCTGCGGCTACCGCGACCTCGGGGCGTTGAGCATCGGCAACCGCACCTATTTCGGTCGGGTGGCAAGCGGCCGTCTCGAAAGCCCCTTCAGCGGGAATTTGAGCGACATCTGCCCGACCGGAGTTTACACCGACAAACCCTCGCGCTTCTTCGGCCGCCGCTGGGACTATGAGCGCACCCCGACTGTCTGCATCAACTGCAGTCTCGGCTGCCATGCGGTGACGAGTGTTCGCTACCGGCAGGTGGCCCGGCAGGAGGCGCGCGTGAGCGCGGCGGTCAACGGATGGTTTCTGTGCGATCGCGGCCGTTACGGGTTTTTCTATGCCGGCCTTCCCGGCCGGCCGCGGCAGGCCGCGGTGAAAGGCGAGACCACCGCCATGGACGAGGCGCTCGCCCAGGCCCGCAGCCGGCTGGAGGCCCTCCCGCCCGATGCCGTCGCCGTCATCGGGTCGCCGCGCAGCAGCCTGGAGGTTCTGGCCCTGACCGAACGGGCGGCCCGGCTCAAGGGCTGGAGAGGCCCGGCCTTTTTTGCGAATGCCGGCGCGGCCCGCAAGGTGAAAACCGCCGTCGCCCGGCTGGACGCGGGGCTGGCCGTTTCTCTGGGAGAAATCGGGCAGGCGGATTTCATCCTGGTCGTCGGTGCCGATCCGGTCAACGAAGCGCCGATGCTGGCGCTGGCGCTGCGACAGGCGGCGCAGAGGGGCGCCGGGGTCGTCGCTCTGGATCCGCGGCCGATTTCTCTCCCGTTCGCGTTCATTCATGTCCCGGCGGCCCCGGGGGCGCTCGGCGCTGTGCTCGGCCGGATCGTGAAAACGAGTATCGCGCCTGCGGGCCTGGAGGGTCCGGCCGCACGTTTCTACGCATCCCTGCCGGATGAAGCCTCGACGGACCCGGAGGTGCTTGCCCGCACGGCGCACATGTTGGCCGGGAGCCGCCGACCGGTCATTGTCTGCGGGACCGGCATCGCTTCCCCGGAACTGGTGGGCCTTGCGGCAGACGCGGCCCTGCTGCTCGCGGCCGCTCAAAAGAAGGCCGGACTCTTTTACATCCTGCCGGAGGCAAACGCGTTTGCGGCCGGTTGGCTGGCGCAGCTCGAATCCACGACGGACCAGATTCTGAAGGCGGCCGTCGACGGGGACGTCAAAGCGCTGGTCTTCGTGGAAAACGACCCCTTTGCCGCCTTCCCGGACCGAAAGCTGCTGGAGCGGGCACTCGCCAAAATAGAATCGCTGATCGTGCTCGATTATCTCGACACGCCCGTGTCGCGCAGGGCCCACGTGTTTCTGCCCACCCAGACCCCGTTCGAATCGGGCGGGATTTTCATCAACCAGGAAGGTCGCGCTCAATACTCGGCGGCGGCACTCGCGGGGGGTGCGCCGGTTCTGGAAACCGGAGGCGGCGACCACCCGCCGCGGGTCTACGGGGCCGGGCTGCCCGGAGCCGACCCGCAGCCGGGGGGGCAGATCATGGCCCGACTGGCCGGCGATGCGATACCGGCAGAAATAGTGGCCCAGCGCGAGTATTTTCATAATCTCTTTTCCGCGACCTGCTCGGAACTGGCGGCGCTGGCAGACGTTGCAGCCTTTCCCGAGGAAGGGCTGCGGCTGGCTTCGAAGAATTCGTCGGCAGACCGTTTTCATTCGGATCTGCCGCCGCCCGCGTCGGCAGATCCGAATGAAGTCGAAATCATCCTGACCGAGCGGACCTTCGGCACCGAGGAGCTCTCGTCCTATTCGGCCTGCCTCGAAAGCCTGGAGGAGGAGCCGTTTGCAGGCTTGCACCGCACGGATGCCGAACCTCTCGGCATCCGCGACGGCGATCGCATCGCCATCCGCACCGAAAATGCCACCGTGGAGCTTGCCGCAAAAGTGTTTGACAACATGGCCCCCGGCGTCATGGTGGTCCCGCGCCTGCGGCGCCTGCCCTGGCCTGCGCTCGGAAACCGGGTTCAACGCCGGGACATTCTCAAGGTGTGATCGATGACTCTGGAAGCCTGGATCATCGGGTTCGGCGTTCTGATCCTCAAGCTGGGGGCGGTGCTGCTCTTCCTGCTGCTGATGGCAGCCTACCTCGTGCTGGTCGAACGCAAGCTTCTCGGCCGGATCCAGGTGCGCTACGGGCCGAACCGTGCCGGCAAGTACGGCCTGCTCCAGCCGTTCGCCGACACCATCAAGATGATGACCAAGGAGGACCTTGTCCCGGATGCGGCCGACCGCGTCATCTTTCTGCTGGCGCCGGCCGTGGTGGCGATCACGGCCCTGCTGATGTTCGCGGTGATCCCTTTCGGCCCGGACATCACCGTCTACGGGCACCGGGTCCCGCTGGTGGTGGCCGACATCAACGTCGGCCTGCTTTTCGTCTTCGCCCTGTCCTCGCTGGGCGTTTACGGCGCGGCCCTGGGCGGCTGGTCGTCCAACTCCAAGTACAGCCTCCTGGGCGGCATTCGCGGCGCGGCCCAGATGGTGAGCTACGAGCTTGCGCTCGGGCTGTCCCTCATCCCGATCGTCATGGAGGCAGGCTCGTTCAGCCTGGTGGACATCGTCAACGCCCAGGCCAGGCTGCCCTACATCCTGCTTGAACCGGTGGCCTTCGCGATCTTCTTCATCAGCGCCATGGCGGAGATCAAACGCATCCCCTTCGACCTGCCCGAGGCCGAAAACGAACTCGGCGCCGGTTTCCATACCGAGTACAGCGGCATGCGCTTCGGGCTGTTCTTCCTGGGGGAATACGTGCACATGCAGGTGCTGGGGGGGCTGATCGCCGTTTTTTTCCTGGGGGGCTGGCATGGCCCGCTGCTGCCGGGGCCGGTGTGGCTGGCGGTGAAGATCGTCCTGGTCTGCCTGGTCATGATCTGGATCCGGGGCACGCTGCCCCGGCTGCGCTACGACCAGCTGATGAACTTCGGCTGGAAAGTTTTGATCCCGGCCGCGCTGCTGAACGTGGTGTTCACGGGTGCACGGCTGCTGTGGTAGTAAAGAAGATCGGAGCCCACGGAATTCACCCTCACCCGGCCTCCCCCGTCAAAGGGGGAGGAGAACTGCCGATGCCGGATAGAATGGTGGATCCGCCTATGTGTCTCCCCTCCCCTTGCGGGAGGGGCCAGGAGAGGGGGATAATCCGGCGAATCTCAATGAGAAGTTGGTTGTTTTGAACCCAAGTACTCTACAGCTATAAAATACCGTCATGCGCGTTGATCTGATCGACAAGGAACCATCCGGCCCGATCGGGGCGCTCTGGGAAGGCACCAGGGCCATCGCCGCAGGGTTTGCGACGACGCTGAAGCACCTCTTTCGCAAACCCATCACGGAGCAATACCCCGAGTTCAAGCGCCGACTGCCGACCCGCACCCGGGCCCGCATCATCCTGACCCGCGACCCGGACGGCGGCGAGCGCTGCGTCGCCTGCTACCTGTGCTCGGCGGCCTGCCCGGTCAGCTGCATTTCGATGCAGTCGGCGGAACGCGAGGACGGGCGGCGCTTCGCGGCGTGGTTCCGGATCAACTTCGCCCGCTGCATCTACTGCGGGTGGTGCGAGGAGGCCTGTCCGACTTCGGCCATCCAGCTGACGCCGATGTTCGAGACCTGCGAGCGGGACATCCTGAAGCTGGTCTACGAAAAGGAAGACCTCCTCGTGAACCACGGCGGCAAGGACCCGGACTATAATTTTTACCAGCACGCCGGCGTCGTAACGGCGGTGGGCGGCAAGGGCGAGCACATCGGAGAGGAAAGGCCCGTCAACATACGAAGCAATATGCCCTGAAATTCGGTCTGCCGGTCTGCCGGTCCATCCCTTGACGGCATCTTTTACCGACTGACCGGCTGACCGGCCAACGGGCGACCAGCAGACGGGGAGACCTGGGAACCAACATGACCCTGTTCAACATGCTTTTTTTCGCCATTGCCGCCCTGATCGTGGTCTCCACGGGGATCGCCATCACCCGGCGCAACCTGGTGCATGCCGTGATCTACCTGATTTTCGGGTTTTTCGGCAGCGCGTTTCTCTTTTATTTGTTCGGGTCGCCGTTCCTGGCGGCCCTGATGGTCATCGTCTACGCCGGTGCCATCATGATCCTGTTTCTCTTCATCATCATGATGCTGAGGGTGGAGTCGCCGGAAGGACGCCTGTTTCCGCCGCGGCAGATGCTGCCGGCCGCCCTTTTTGCCGCGGCGTATGTGGTGATCGGCGGACTTTTACTGGTCAACGACCCGTCCGCCGCAGCCCCGCTGGTCGAGGCTTCGACCGAGCCGGCGGCCTTCGGGCGCTACATTTTCACGCACAGCTGGCTGGCCGTGGAAATGGCCTCGCTGCTGCTGCTGGTGGCCATGATCGGGGCGCTGCTGGTCGGCAAACGCCCGGTCAAGGAAGACGAAGAGTAAGCCCATGGGCATCCCCTTCGGATACGTGCTCGCGCTTTCCGGCATCGTCGTGTTGCTGGGGATGGTCTGCGCCGTCGTCCGGCGCAACCTGATCATGATCCTGCTGGGGGTCGAGGTCATGCTGAACGGCGCGGCCATCGCCTTCATCGGCGCGGCCCTGCGCTGGCAGCAGCTCGAGGGGCAGGCGTTCGTGCTGTTCATCATCGCCATCGCCGCCGCCGAGGTGTCGCTGGGGCTGGCGTTGATCGTCTACCTTTACCATCGCACCGGGTCCCTGGACCCGGAAGACTACAAGGTGCTGAAGTAAGCCATGACCGCCGCCGGACCGACCGATACGACCCTGCTCGCCGCCATCATGGCCACCGGCCTGCCGTTCGTGGCGTTCGTCGTCATCCTCTTGTTGACCCGCCGCCGGCCGCAGCTGTCCGCCGGGCTGTCGCTCGCCGCGATCACCGTTTCCCTCGCCAGTGCCGGCTTCCTGCTCGTGAGGCACTGGGGCCTCGCCCGGCCGATCGAGCATTCCTTTCTCTGGGTGGCGGGCGGCGACGTCAGCGTCCGCGCCGGGTTCATCATCGACCCGCTCAGCCTGCTCATGCTCGCGGTGGTGACCGCGATCTGCTTCCTGGTCCAGGTCTACTCGCTGGGCTACATGGCGGGCGATCCGGGCTTCTCCCGGTATTACGCCTTCATGTCCTTTTTTGCCTGGGCCATGACGAACCTGACCCTTGCCGCCACTCTGCTGCAGCTCTACATCTTCTGGGAGCTGGTCGGTCTTGCGTCCTATTTTCTGATCGGCTTCTGGTATGAAAAATTCAGCGCGAGCGAGGCCGGCAAGAAAGCCTTCGTGATGACCCGCTGCGGGGACGTGGCCTTCTTCCTGGGGCTTTTGCTCATCCTGATGCACCTCGGCAACCTGGACATCCGCGACCTCAACGGGGCCGCCGCCGGCCGGCTGCCCCCGGCCGTTGTAACGGCGGGGGCCCTGCTGATCTTCGGCGGCATCGTCGGCAAGAGCGCCCAGTTCCCGCTGCTCACCTGGCTGCCGGACGCCATGGAAGGTCCCACCCCGGTGAGCGCCCTGCTGCACTCGGCCACCATGGTGGCGGCCGGCGTCTACCTCTTCGCGCGCCTGTTCCCCTTTTTCAGCCTGTCGCCCATGGCGCTCGGCGTCTGCCTGGCGATCGGCACCGTCAGCATGCTGATCGCCTCCACCATGGCCATGGTCAGCCGCGACATCAAACAGGTCTGGGCCTATTCCACCATCAGTCAGCTGGGGCTGATGATCATGGGTCTTGCCGCCGGCAATTATGTCGCCGGCGTGTTTCACCTGACCGCCCATGCCGCCTTCAAAGCCCTGCTGTTTCTCTGTTCGGGGGTTTTCATCCACGCCTTTCACAGCAACGACATGTATGCGATCGGCCGGCAAGGCGGCCGGCGCTTGCGGGTCCCCATGGCCTGCCTCGTCATCGCGGCGGCGGCCCTCTCGGGCATCCCGCCGTTTTCAGGGTTTTTCAGCAAGGAGCTGATCCTCGGCGCGCTGGCCGACCTGCCGAACCCGCTGTGGGTAGCCGCCGGCCTGCTCGGCGCCTTCCTGACGACCTACTACACGTTCCGGCTCATCTTCATCATTCTGTTTCCGGCCAAGAACGGGCCGGAAACAGTCCATTCCCAAGAAATCAACCACAGCCGAAACGGCGGCTACCAGGCGATGGTCTGGCCGCTCATGGTCCTGGCCGGCGTTACCGTCTTCCTCGGCTTCGGCGAAAGTGAGATCGCCCAATTTTTATCCTCGCCGTCAGGAACCAAGCCCGGCGCATATCACCACGCCTGGCTGCCTTACGCAGCCCTGGGCCTCGGCGCTGCTGCCGTTTTACTATCCTGGCTCGAGTTCGGCCGCCGCGGTGCTGCACAGGTCGGGTTTGTCGACCGGATAGAGCCCCTTCATGCGCTTTTCAGCAGCCGCTGGTACATCGACCGCACCTACCGCTGGCTCTTGGACCATGTCGTGTACCGCGTGTTTTCCAGACTCTGCGCCCGCAACGACCAGAAGGTCATCGACGGCGCGGTCGACGGATTGGGGCACGCCACCGCCGCCGCCGGCGGGCTCATGTCGATCCTGCACACCGGCATGGTGCAGTACCGGCTGATCGTGGTGTTTGTGAGCATCTTGTTCATGGCGATTTATTTCTTCGTATAGGATCGTTATGGAGTTTACCGGATTCCCCTACCTGACGGCCATCCTGCTCAGCTGCGTGACCGGGCTGCTCGTGATTCTCCTGGTTCCCGACGAGAACAAGCAGGCGGTCAAGTGGTTCAGCGCGGCGTTTTCCGGCCTCACCTTCGTGCTTTCGGTCGCGGTCTTTCTCCTGTACGACAGGTCCCAGGGAGGCCTGCAGTTCGTCGAGCGCGCGGCCTGGGTGCCGTCCCTGGGGATCCAGTATCTCAACGCCGTAGACGGTTTCAGCCTGCCGATGGTGCTGCTGACCGGGATCGTGTTCTTCACCGGAGTGCTCACCATGTGGGAGCTCGAAAACCGGGTGAAGGAATTCTTCGCCTTTTACTTCCTGCTGGTGACCGGCGTCTTCGGGCTGTTCATGAGCCTGGATCTTTTTTTCATTTTCATCTGGTACGACGTTTCGCTCTTTCCGATGTACCCGCTGATCGCCATCTGGGGCAGCACGCGCAAGGAATACGGGGCGATGAAGCTGACGCTGTACCTGCTCGCCGGCAGCGCGCTCATCCTGCCCGCGGTCATCTTTTTGCACGTGAAGGCGGGCGGCACCACCTACGACATCACGGCCCTCATGCGGCCCGGGACGTTTTCGGCCGCCGACCAGAAGCTGGCCTTTCTGCTGCTCTACATCGGCTTCGGCATCCTGGCCGCCGTGTGGCCCTTCCACACCTGGTCGCCCGTCGGCCACGTGGCCGCACCGACCGGAGTGAGCATGGTCCATGCCGGCGTGCTCATGAAAATCGGCGCCTTCGGCGTGCTGCGGGTCGGGATGTTCCTCTGCCCGGAGGGGTGGCAATTCTGGGCGCCGCTGATGGCGACGGTGGCCGTCATCGGCATTGTCTACGGCGCGCTGGCCGCGCTGAGCCAGACCGACCTCAAGTATGTGGTGGGCTACTCAAGCGTCTCGCACATGGGCATCGTCGGGCTGGGGCTGTCCACGCTCACGGTGGACGGGCTGAACGGCGCCGTGTTCCAGATGTTCGCCCACGGCATCATGACGGCCCTCTTCTTCTCGGCCATCGGCTATATCTACGAGCGCACCCACACCAAGATGATCCCGGAGCTGGGGGGGTTAAGCCGCATCATGCCGGTCGCCTCGGGCTACTTCATCCTGGCGGCCCTGACCGCCGTCGGCGTGCCCTGCCTGGCAAGCTTCTGGGGCGAGTTGATGGTGTTCATCGCGGCCTTCAGGGTCTATCCCGTCGGCGGCGTCTTCGCCGTGGGGGGGCTTGTGCTCAGCGCGCTTTTCATGCTGCGGGTGGTGCAGCGGGCGTTCTACGGGCCGACGAACGAAAAGTTCGCCCATCTTGCCGACGTTTCCTTCGGCCTGGGGATCCCGCGCATGATCCTGGCGGCGGTGATCGTGCTCTTCGGGTTTTTGCCTTCGATTCTGTTTGACGTGATCGACTCGGCGTCGGTTGCGTTCATCAGGGGGTTGCCATGACCGCCTGGGCGCTTTTCGCACCGGAACTGAGCCTGTTCGGCGGGGCGCTGCTCTTCCTGGTGCTCGCCATGGGCAAACACACCCGCCCCAGAGTGGATTTTCTGGCGGCCCTGGCAGCGGCGGCACTGGCGATCGTCGTCGGCCTGGCCTCCCTGAAAGCCGAAGGGGTGCTCTTCGGCCAGTCCTACCAGATAGATCTGTTCTCGCAGGTTTTCAAGGTGCTGCTCTCAATGGGGCTGTTCCTGGTGGTCTGCATCTGCGGCGACGTAAAAGGGGTCGCCGAGCGCCACCACCCCGAGTTCTATCTGCTGCTCTTCACCTGCACCCTGGCGATGATGCTTCTGACCAGCACCGTGCACCTGCTGAGCATATACGTCGCCCTGGAACTCTCGAGTTATTCCCTCTACGTCCTGGTGGCCTTGCGGCGCACGCGGGAGCTGGCCGTGGCGGCCGCCCTCAAATTCTTCATCGTGGGCATCGTGTCCTCGGCGGTGATGCTCTGCGGGCTCGCCCTGCTTTACGGGAGCACGGGCGCCGTCTATCTCAACGAGCTCGCCCGGGCGCTTCCGGCCGCCGCCGACCAGCCGCTGGTCCAGGTCGGGCTGCTGCTCACCCTGTGCGGGTTCTTTTTCAAGCTGGCCGTTTTCCCGTTCCACATCTGGGCGCCGGACACCTACCAGTCCGCCGCCCACCAGGTCACCGCCTACATCGCCACCGCATCGAAGATCGGGGCGATCGCCATCCTGGTGCGCATGGCCTCCGTGAGCGGAAGCAGCCCCTATCTCGTGCATGTGCTGGTGGCGCTTTCGATTCTGTCCATGACCGTGGGCAACCTCGCTGCCGTTGCCCAGAAAGACCTGAAGCGGCTCTTCGCCTATTCCAGCATCGCCCAGGCCGGCTATGTCCTGATCGGCATCCTGAGCCTGACGCCCGAGGGCTACGCCGCGTCCATTTTCTATTCTCTGGCGCTGCTGGTGATGAGTTTCACCTGCTTCCTGGTGCTGGTCGGAGTGGCCTCCGACGGGGCCGACATCGACGTGGCGCAGCTGGCCGGACTGCACCGGCGCTCCCCCCTGCTGGCCATGGCGCTGATGATGTCGGTGTTTTCGCTGGCCGGCATCCCGCCCTCCATCGGGTTCACGGGCAAATTCCTGATTTTCAACGCCGCCATCGAGCGCGGCCATTTGCCGCTGGTGCTGATCGCCATGGCCAACGTGGTCATCTCCCTCTACTACTACCTCATGGTGGTGCGGGCCGCCTACCTGCTCGAACCGGCCTCCGAACTGCCGAGGCTGCCGGTGTCGCCGGCCATGAAGCTCCTCACCGGGGTTCTGGTGGCGGCCATGGTGATCTGCGGCATCTACCCCACTCTGGTTCTCGAGCTCTCCAGCTCAGCCGCTGCGGTGCTTCTAAAGCTATGACCCCTGGTTCACCATCACCAGATCTTCTTGTATGGATGGCGATGACGATGTAGGTGCTAAAGACATAATCACCCAACTCACCGCCAAGAGAAAGTCCGATGGTTACGCTTTCACTGGAAAAGGTGTGCGAGCTGCTGGGGACGGCCGAGATCCCGGGGAACGCTCAGGAACTCGAGGTTCTCCGCATCCGGATGGGGGAGTTGCTGGATCTGAACGGTGAAGACTGGATCCGCGAAAACCGGGGGATGCTCCTCGAGCAGTGGCACCGCGTGGTGGAGCTTAAAACGATCCGCTGAAGAGGAGCGGCATGGGGCAAAGCGCATAGGGTATAGAGCTGAAAAAATGTTGCCCACCTCTATGGTGGTTTTTTTTCCTTTGCTCTATGCTCTCTGCCCTATGCTTTTTTTCGAGTATCAAACCGCATGCTTTAGGAGGGTAGGATGAGCAATCTGTTCGAATCCGCAAAAATCGGCCCAATGATGTTGCGCAACCGTTTCGTCCGATCAGCCACCTGGGAAGCCATGGCGACTTTGGAAGGGGCGATCACGCCGCGCCTGGTCGACACCATTGCCGCACTGGCCAAAGGCGGCGTGGGCCTCATCATCAGCGGCCACGCCTACGTCCGGTCCGAGGGGCAGGCCGGTCCCCTGCAGATGAGTGCCGCTAGGGACGAGCTGATCCCCGGGCTGCGGCAGATGGCCGTCGCCGCCCACGATCACGGCGCCAAAATGGTGCTACAGCTGGCGCACGCCGGCTATTTCGCCGCCCATAAACTGACCGGCACGTTGCCCCTTGCCGTTTCGGCCTCGGTGAAGCTCGATGACATTCCCCGCCGGGAGCTGACCATAGCCGACATCCGCGATGTGGTTCAGGCCTTCGCCGCGGCGGCCGCCCGGGCTAAGGCCGCCGGGTACGACGGCGTGCAGATCCACTCTGCCCACGGCTATCTTTTAGGCCAGTTTCTTTCGCCCCTCTTCAACAAACGGACGGACGAATACGGCGGCACGCTGCAAAACCGGCTCAGGGTGCACCTTGAAACCCTGCGGGCCTTGCGCCAGGCCGTGGGGGACGATTATCCCATTCTCATTAAGTTGAATGGCCGGGATTATGCGGAGGGCGGGCTTGAGCTGGAGGAATCCGTGGAAGCGGCGGCCCTGATGGAACAGGCGGGGCTGGACGCCCTCGAACTGAGCAGCGGGATGACCCAATTCTCCACGTTCGGCGCCGCCCGCACGCGCATCAGCACCCAGAAAAAAGAGGCTTACAACCAGGAGGACGCCAAGATCTTCAAGCAACGGCTCAGGATCCCATTGGCCCTGGTCGGCGGTATCCGGTCCCTGCCGGTGGCCGAGCGGCTCGTCGAGCAGGGCGTCTGCGACCTCATTTCCATGAGCCGTCCCTTCATCCGCGAGCCGGGCCTCGTCAACCGCTGGCAGTCCGGCGACCACCGCAAGGCCGCCTGCACCTCCGACAACCTGTGCTTCGGCCCCGCCCGCAGCGGGGAGGGCCTCTACTGCGTCACGGCCGCGAAGAAAAGAAAGGCTGCCGCCAAAAAAGAAGGAAACGATTGAGGCGATGCTCATGGTAGCATGATGGGTTTTCAAGTCACGGTCGCATGCCGAGCATTGCTACAGCCCGCTCCGGTTCGATGCGAAATCTGCTACCGGGGCCGCCAAAAAATGCGTGATCGCGAATGAGGTGAATGCTCAACTCGAAGCCTTTTAAACGCTGACGCGAGCCTCTGCGCTGGATGAGAAATTGGTTGGCCGTCGGAGGCGATAGCTGTCCGACGACGCACGGTTCGAATTCATCCGGCGCCCAAGGGCAAGTGATGAATCCGCGCCGTCGTCGTATCTCCACCTTGTACCCTCCGGTTCGGAGGGGCCAGAACCAATCGCTTTTCTCACCGGATTCCAGCAATTCCGATAGCTTTCGGCCGACCTGCTCCGCCGTGACGCCCAGCGCGGCCAGCGTGCGGGCGTCATGGGCGAGCACTTCGGTTAAAGAAGTGCTCTTTAGCAAAAAGCCATGCGTGAACCACGCGCCCGGCTGCATGCGCCGTTCCACTTCTAAAAGCTCAAGTGTCATCCGCGCTTTCTCAATTTACTCGCCGCACTCGCCTTGCCCCTTTTCTTCCCCTGATCCCCTTTGGACGGCTACCGCTTCTTCTGTTCGCCGGCATCAAACCGCTTTCTCCCTTTCAGCTTGGCGAACGTCTGCTGTCCCGCCGCAATGACCTCGATAGACTTGTGGGCCACCTCGCCGTTTTGCACGATGTAGATGAAGACGTAAGCAGGTTCGAGGTACGACTGCCTATCAAGCTCGCCCTGTTCGAAATAGCCAAAGTTCGCGGTTGTTACCGTCAACTCGCCCTCAACTTTCGAAACCAGCCTTTCAAAAGCCTCGAGCGCCTGACCGACCGGAATGATTTTCACTTTGGCTTCACGCCGCAACGCCTGGCGCCAGACGCTCCGCATGCCGACCACCCCTCCTTCGGGGTCAATGTTGACCATCGCGTAACCGCCCGGCCCTTCCACAGGGGTCTCGTCAACGAGTCGGCGGTAGATGACACCTGCGTCAATCAACCTCTCGGTTCTCTTCTTACCTTTGATGTCCGACACGCCACTGCGCAAATGTGTGATTTTGTAGAAGCGCGCTTGTTTGGTCGGGTATATTTTTGTGCGCCCCAGAAATTCTTGTGCGATCCTCTTCGTTTCTTTGGGAGAGAGTTTGAAGTCGCTCTCCGCCTCAATGCCGTACTTGTCACGGTTGATGTAACGCAGCGCACCCGATTTGCGATGAACGGACACCCTGAAGCGTCCTTCGTGGTAACTCGTCCAGTCTTCGGACATGATAAATTCCCGCAATTTACCGCTAAGGCCGAACCGCTGAGACAAAGCTGCCACCTGGCTCGTCGATGACTGCGGGGGAGCCAGTCTATACACAGGTAGGGATGGAGGGACTTGGCTCGGCAGTTTTGCTGCATATCTGATAGGCATTGCCATCTCCTTTCCTTCGCCTGGCGGCCATCTAAGAACGCCATTTCCACGCGTAATAGGCGATTTGGTTGTGCGGGATGTCGTCGAAGCCAGAGTTGAGCCGCTCGTTGTCGCGGCGATTTTTGGCATCGGCTTCCGATCTTCCGGCGGCCATCGTGACGGGGTTGTCGTCGGCCCAGAACGAGTAGCATTCGTCCAGCCATGCGTTGGTCAGCTTTTCGTTATTGCCAGCCCTCCGTCCGAAGTTGTACCCACGCCCGCCCGTCCACCACGAATCCGAGACTAGATCCGTGAACGCAAAAATCATGTGAAGTCTTTGAAACGTGTCGTGCCAGACCGCGATGATGTCACGGGTCAGCTCGAGGCTGTTGCATGCGTCAATAATCAGATACTCCAAGTTAAAGTTGTTGCCGAATCTGGCTTTGTCGGAGCGCCACGTGCAGCTTGCATTCTGGCCCCCGAAGTATCCTTTAAAGATGTTGCTGGAATTGGTGCCCCCGTGTGAAGAGAAGTGCGCGAAGTCTACAGCGTCAACCCAGTTGCCGTCGTCACCTCCCAGCGAAGTGTCACGAAAGTCTGTCTCGAATGCATTTTGGTTGCCCCAGTTGAAGGTTGCTGTGTGCCCCCGCGAAACCATGCCGTTCAAAAATCCGACGGAAGTATCGTCGCAATACGACAAGGTGTTCTGTGTGCAGGGGGCGGGAAAATTATTGATCCATTCCACACCTACTGACGCCATATGTGCCTCCTTATTGAGAATGAAGTTAAGGTCTAACTGCAGTTGCTTTTAGAAAAGAGCGCGTCCGGAACGGTATCTCTTTAGAACGGATGCGAGCGGCCGCCCAGACGACCACGGCCGCTTCTGCACTACCCGGCGGTTACAGAGCAGGTTGAATCACCACGCGCCAGGTATTCAGCTTGCCGACATCTTGGACGGCTCGATCCGAGACACTCAGCCGCCATGTTCCGCTGATCGCTTGTCCGGCAAGGCTCCCCAGCGCTGCGGTGGTAGCCGACGTGTAGGTCTTTACCAGGTTATCACCGTATCCTCCGGTCTCATTATGGAGGATTGCCTCCGTGCCAGCCGGTGCGCGTAGGCTGACTCGCAGATCGCCGATATAGCTGTGGGAGATATCCACGGACACTTCCACGCTGCCGACTAAGCCGGGAGCATTGGATGTCAGAGAACGTTGGATCCCCGCCGCATTGTTGTCGGGGATGTGTGTGCCAGGCGCCTCTTCCAGCACGACCTGCCCCTGCGGTGTCCCGGCCGTTGTGAACTCCACCGCCCAGCGGTTGAGTGCGCCCACATCCGCCGGTGCCAGATCCTGAACCGAAAGCCGCCAGTCGCCCTGGGTGCTGCGGCCGTGGAAGGTTGCCAGGGCCGGCAGGTCCGACTCGTTGATCGTTCGTTGGATGTGATCGGCACTGCCCCCCTGGTTCCGTTGCTGCAACAGGACGGCCGCGCCCCACGGAGTCAGCAGCGTGACTTGCAGATCGCCCCTATAAGTGTGGGTAATGTCGAGCGACACCTTGGCGCTCGCAATGATCTCATCCTGATCGATGCTGATGGTGTCCGTCACTCCATCGACTTGATTGTCTGGAATGTTCCGCCCCGGCGCAGACTCGCGTCGAATCGTATGCGAGGTCGCGCCATCTTCGGAGAGTTTGGTTCGAAAGCTTACCGTGTCTCCCGGCGCAGCAATCTCTGAGATGTCCAGATGGGAAGCCGTTCCATCCCACCACTTACTGTTGGGAGAAGTGGCATTCGCAAATCGTTTGTTGGCCTGACCATAGAGATCGGTTGAATCCCCGAATTGATTCGGCGTGGTTTCCAGGCGAAAGTCCCCATCCGCCTGTTCCAGCGAAAGCTCGTAGTGTTGAGTCGGAGTCCTTTGTTCGTTGCTGTTATTCCCGTCCTCGTCCACATGCCAGATCGCCAGTCCCTCGTCCGGAAGAGACACGTCGCGGCCGTTTTTCATCCGGTTTTCAACGATGAAGTATTCGCCGCTGTTTTTTGCAAACATCGCAAAATTGTTTTGACCGGCGGGGAGCACAATCTCCTGGTTATGCTGGATGGTCGTCACGCTGTCGGCCCATCCCGACAATCGTTTCAAGTAGGCGGAGATGTGAGTCGGGTTCTTTTCGTTGATATTGCCGCCGGCGCACATCAGGCAATAGGCACCTACGCCGCTCGACTCGTTCCCATAGTCGTACAAATCCGGATAGTCGCACAACATGTGCCCATTCTCATGACAAAATGTACCCAAAGCGAGTTGGTGGCTCATGTCGGTAAACTGATAATCAAAAGCAGACTTGCCGGGTGCCAGCAAGATGGGTGTCTCCAGATGCCACGCATGCGGCCACAAGCCTTCGGCCCAGTTGTTGACGACCTCACCGGAATAGTAGACGTTCATGGCGTAGACAAAACCGCCGTTGTCGGCGGTCAACGGTGTGAAATCGAAGTTGTTGGCTTGCAGGTGAGCGAGCGCTTCGACGATGAGTTGCCGGGCACGGACGCCCTGCGGGATGCTGGGGTTCGTATAGTACGACTTGGGATGTTGTGCCCGGTAGTAAGGAGTTACGATATTCGTATAACGGCAGCGGCCGATGGAATTGGCGCGGAAGTAGTCGGAAACGGACCCGTTGTTGCCGAAACCCGAATACCCCTGTTGGTTGCAGAAGTTGTCGACCTCGTTTCGGGAGATCGTGCCGGGTTCGTCGGAGAAATCGATTAAGAGGCACAGTCCGACAAAATCGCCGACGGTCGCGCGTTGCGGGGGCGCGAACACCGGTCCGCCCAGAGTGCGAGCCGCGCGTGCCAGATTCTTGTGCTGCTCGCGCCGCTGATCGCACCGCCGGCCACCCCATCGCAGCGCTCCCTCTAAGCCACGCGCCCGGGCTGTCTCGCGGTTGATTCGCAGGCCGGGCCGCACCGCAGCGCGAGCACCATCCAAGTGGCCCTGAGGGCCGGCGGCCGGTTCCAGCGTGGTTCCATTGTTCGATAGCTGGGCGATTTCGAAAAATCCCGTGTTGGGATTCTTGACGACGGTGTATCCGTCCAGCGTCTCGAACACCGCATAGTGCTGATCGCCCCAGCCACGCACCTGAATCTTGGTGCCGTCCGGTTGAGTGAATGTGAACGTCTTGCCGCTGAAAGGGGTTGCCATGTCCTCACCTCCGATTCGGGATGGGAGCTTACCAATAATCTTTCATTAGGCGCAGAGCGCATTGCCTGACAAGTTCTGGATCGTTTCGCCTATTTCCGCCAGGGTAAATGGCTTTGAAATCACCTCATCCACCGCGGTGCTCTTTCTGGAAAAAACGATTTCCTTTCCAGCACCCGTCATGATAACGACCCTCGTGCGGGGGGCGCTTTTTTTAACGCTGCAGGCAAAAGCCACTCCATCCATCCCGGGCATTTCAAAATCCGATAAAACGACGTCGAATTTGTTCTCAAGAAAAATGCTTAATCCATTTTCGGCGCTATCGGCTGATGACACTTCGTAGCCAAGCCGGGACAGCATTTTGGAAACGACGATTAGAAAGACATCATTATCATCAACGACCAAAATTTTTGCGCCAGTCGCCATCTCCAATTCCTCCTGCCAGATATGGTCCTCGCGAATTATTACGTAACATGCCAATCGCTTTAAAGCCGCTTGGCAAGCAATCTCCATAGCGTGATCCTTGCCAACCTCTATTTTGTAGAGCGCTTCTCCATTTTAATCACAACCCCACCCTTATTCTTGGTTAATGGCCTCACTTGCGGGGTAATCGGGAGGGTTGCCTTTAAGCCAACATTCTTTTCCGATTTGAGAAATTCCACGCCCACGCCATAGCGAAACCTGGCTGTATCCTCCAACTTTTTACACCACACGACTTTAGCCGGGATTTGATTCTGGCCTGATGTATAGTCATCGATATCGATAAGGATATGAGCTCCTGGATACAGCTCAAATAGCGACTTAAAGTGCATGCCCGTTCCGCTGAAATTATAGGATACTGCATAGTAAGGAGAAAGCGTCAGCTCGTCCCCGTACTTAATTATTGATTCATGGCTAAAACGGTCGCTTTTTCTAACTTCTGGTTTCGCTTGCATAGAAACCTCATGAGCGTAGTCAAAATTAACTGAGTTTTTCTAAGGGAAATGACCAGCAGGGAAAATATCTAATCGATATCCATTGCCAGGTAATGACAAAAAGAAACCGGCCATGGGTTTATGACTTCAACCGCGCGAGCGTCTACCATTATCGGATAGGAGGATCTGCGCCCTCGCTTCTTTCAGCCCATTGTGTGTGTAGACAGTGATGCTAATGATAATAGCTTGAACATTAATAGGGGGACAATAGGGTCTTTAATGTATTTCTTAACATGTTGAGGCACGCGAGAGAGTTGCAAGGCGAGGGCCGGTTGCTTTGTAACCGTATGACAGAAAGGACTCTTATTGTTTGAAGAAGTGCTTACTTGCGGAGCATGCCATGCGTGAAATCGTATTCGCGAGAAGCCAAAGAACTGTACGGTTTCAGGTTGTTATGGCATGCCCCCATAATCACCGAAAATACATAATTCACCCCATTCCAATTGCCGATTCTCTCCAGTAGGAGTTCATAAGGTTCTCCCACATGGCTGCCGACTATGATTGTTTGACGCCCAAAAATCCCTGGAGTCAAGTCCCAATGCCCAACGCTTCGGAATCTTATAATCTTTATGCGCTTAGGCCCGATCTTGCCAAGGAATGGCACCCCACCCGGAACGGCAACTTGGGTCCTAAGGATGTGACGCCCGGATCTCGCAAGAAAATCTGGTGGCTTTGTGAAGAGGGCCATTGGTGGCTCGCATCCGTCCGTTGCAGAACCCGTGGCATGCGGTGTTCATTGTGCCTGAGCGTGCAAAAGCACGGGTATCAGCGGATGGCGGATGTAAAGCCGGAGCTTCTGAAGGAGTGGCATCCATCCAGAAATTGGGGACTTAAGGCCGGTGAGGTTTCAGTCAATCACAGGGAAAAGATGTGGTGGCTTTGCGCGCAAGGGCATGAGTGGGAAGCCACCATTCGATCCAGGCTGAGGGGGAAATCCTGCCCAAATTGCTGCAACGTGGTTCCTCGGGTTTTATCCAACGGAGACCTGCGGATAGGCTCCGCTCCCCAGAAAACAGGCAACCATCTATCCTTTTCAACTCCTACCGGCCTTGCGACCTTCAACGATGGCCTTACCCCCTCATATGCTGGGGCGGAACTGAGAAAGAGCATACGCTATGCACGTTCTGAGACCGTGATGGTCGAAAAGCCCCACTCTGAGATACTCGGTTACGCGCAATTGAAAAACTTCAGTGCCGAAGGAATGATGCTTTTCTCAGACTTTGCCATGCACCCATGTGAATTCATCAAGATCCGATTCGACAAGCCCTTGCACTCCTCGTTTCCGGAAATAGTAGCCAGCAGGGTGGTATGGTGCCGAGACCTTGAAAATCAGGAAGAGACGCTTTCGCGCTTCGGCATAGGCCTGTGTTTGATGTGAAATCGATATCGTTGGCTACCATAGAGATAAAACGAATCTTCGTCGGGGAGCCGGAAATGGGGAGTTTGGCGGATGAAAGGTGCAGTTTGGGGGAGAGGTTACCCTAATCGTCGTACCTGAACAGGTGAGACCAAAAATTTTTCCTTAAATCCTTCCTGAGCCCTTCATACCTTAGACAGCCGGCTTTTTTAAAAACAAGGAAGCAACCATTCCTGCAAACGAAATCCCTCCCGCCACGAGAAATGGCAGGGTGAAAGACCCGCTTAGGTCCGCCAGATAACCTGCAAATGCGGGCGCCACCGCCTGGCCGATCCCAAAGAACAGAGTGATGAACCCAAGACCGGCGGGCGCCAGCCGCGGGCCCACAAAATCTCCCGCGGCAGCGGCCATGATGGTCGGAATACTCCATGCGGTGAGACCGAACAGGATGGCTGAGAGATAAAACCCGAATGGTACTTTTATCAAGGCGTAGATAATGTAAGACAACCCCAGCACGAGGTAGGCGAGCGCCGCGCCGCGGCTCCGGCCGAGTCGGTCGGAAATGCCTCCCCAGATGACCCCGCAAAAGGTGCTCAGGGCTCCCACCATGGCCCACAGCCCACCTGCATACGCTTGGGTCAAGCCCATCTCCTTCACGAGATAAGCAGCAAAAAAAGTCATGTAAATGATGTAGGAAGACCCGTAAAAGAAATAGACCAGGCCCAAATACCACACCGATCCTTTTCGGTATACGGCGGACCATTGGAGGGTTGAAACCTTTGGCCCGGCAGGAATTGCAGGCGGCGCATCTTTTTCAGAAGTGCCGACAGGCCGGAGCCCTTTTTCATCCGGCCGGCTGCGAAGCAAGGCAAACACGACGGCTGCGATGACAAGGGCGATCCCCCCCAGGATGTACCATGCATACCGCCAGCCTTCTATCCCGTAAGCGGAAAGGATCGGGGGAACCAGAAGGCCCGAGATGAGCGTGCCGGCACCGATTCCCCCGGATACGATGCCCGTGGCAAAACCTCTTCTTTTCATCGCGAACCAGGCTGAGCCGAGGGCCATCGCGGGGACATATGCGGCCCCGTTACCGAGGCCGGTCAGGAATCGCATGGAGAGGGCAAAGCCAAAGGATTGCGCGAGGCCGGTCAGCATGAGGGTGACGCCCAGAAGGATGAGGGCCAGGGTGATGACGATGCGGGTTCCAAAACGGGCCGCAAGGAATCCTCCAATGATGGCCATGGCCAGGTAGCCGACGAAATTCCCCGTCCCCAGCAAGCCCAGTTGGGTGTAGTCGAGCTTGAGACCATCCTTCATCGCCGGGAGCATGATGGTGTAGGCCATACGGCCGAAGCCATGGGCAGCGATGGTCGTCAGCATCCCCATGAAAATGACGATCCAGCCGTAGTGGAGTTTTCCTTGGTTCATGGCATTCGCCCCTCCATGCGCAAAGAGTGTAGGAGCCCGTTCATTGGTGAAAAGAATCGGCTAAGCAGACAGAACCTTGACATAAAAAACCTTGTCGTCACCGGGGGCGTAAAAGTCCTTGAGTTGCGTTTCCCGCAAAAAACCCAGGCGCTCATAAAAGAGGCGGGTGGGCTCGTACTGCGGACGGCCCGAGGTTTCGGCGTAGATGCGCCGTCCCCCGGCCTTATGAATCATCCGCTCGGCTTCGCTCATCAGGATGCGGCCCAGACCCCGGCTTTGCAGGTCGCTGTGGATCGCGATCCAGTATAGGTCGAAACTTTCGGCCGTGCCGGCAATGGGGCCGTAGCTGGTGTAGCCCAGCACCCGGCCGGCCTCCTCGGCAAACACAAAAAAATAACCGCTCGCATCTCCGAATGCCAGGCGGTCCTCGACCAGCTCGACGGCGATGTCCACCTCGGCAGAGTTGAAAAACCCGGTCGAGGAGACGATCTCCCCGACGGCCTGCATATCGGAGGGCAAGGCCTCATGGCGAAACACAATGGCTTTGTGTCGATCGGACTTGGATTTTTCTTTCATCGGGCGGCGTTCAGCACTCCTTTGCTGTAGATGTTCCGGTCGCTCGGCGCAGGGGACAGATTCGATGGCACCAGAGCATGCTGCGGCAAACGGACGGTTGGTGTCATATCCGAGCTCACGGGTGGGTGTCAATTCGATTGCCGGACCAAACAACCTGGACGCCTGCCATGGCCTGCCGGTAACGACATCGGCAAGGTTAAATCCCCAGAAAATAGCAACTTCATCGGAAGCCATGCCGCCGAAAGGCTTACGGCTAAAACCGGCAGGCAGGCTGTTCGGTGCCGTATTTGGTGAGCACGATCTGCCACACCTGGTTGCTGCGGGCGCGAAAGGCGCCGGCACAGGAAAGCAGGTAGTACTCCCACATGCGCTTGAACTTCGCGTCGTATTTCGCCTGCAGCCGGGGCCAGGCATTCTGGAAGTTGCTGTTCCAGGCCATGAGGGTTTTGTCGTAATGCGGCCCCAAATTGTGCCAGTCTTCCACCGCGAACAGCCCCTCGACGGATCGACTGATCTGGGCGATGCTGGGCAGCATGCCGTTGGGGAAGATGTACCTGGTGACCCAGGGGTCGCAGGTGCGGGTGGACTCGTTGCCGCCGATGGTGTGCAGGAGAAAAATGCCGTCGTCTTTGAGACACCGGTGTGCGACCCGCATGAACGTTCTGTAGTTTTTCCACCCGACATGTTCGAACATGCCCACGGAAACGATTTTATCGAACCGGCCCTGGATGTCGCGGTAGTCGCACTCCAGAAGGCGCACGGGCAATCCCCTGCAGAATTCAGCGGCATACTGGATCTGCTCCCTGGAAATGTTGGCGGCGGTTACGGTGCAGCCATATGTTTCTGTCGCATATTTCGCAAACCCGCCCCACCCGCAGCCGATGTCCAGAACGTGGTCCGTCCGCACAATAGCTGTTTTGCGGCAGATCATCGCGAGCTTTTTCTGCTGGGCCTGGTCCAGGTCGGCGGTGCCGTCGAAGTAGGCGCAGCTGTACTGGTTGTAAGGGTCGAGAAAGGAAAGGAACAGGTCGTTGTCGAGATCGTAGTGGCGCTTTGCAACGATTTGCGCGCGCGCTTTCGACTGGAGGTTGAAAAGGATGCCGGGCAGCCGCAGAGGAAGATATTTCAACCCTCCTTTTAAAGTCACATCCAGCCGCGATTTCAAGACGCGGCACATGAATTCATCCGGCTGGGGGCAGTCCCACCAGCCGTCCATGTATGCTTCCCCGAGCCCCAGGTTTTTTTCCCCCAAGACGCGTGCGAAAAAGCGTTCGTCGTTGACGGTGATGTCCCATGGATTCATTCCGCCGATGGCCACTCCGACCCGGGCAAACAATGTTTCGACAATTTTTCGTGGACTGGACACCTGGCGTCTCACATTCTCCGTAGCATCAGACAGGATGAGGGCTTCTCTTCTATCGAAGAAGATATGCCGCCGTTTCCACCGTCGCCGAAGGGCCGAGCAGCCCGCTGCCGGTTTTCAACTCCTTGAATTCGTTTCGTCAAAAGTGTATGACCAACCTTATCTATGTCAGTGTCCGAGAAAATGATTCTTTCAGCCGGCATCATCGTCGTCCGGAAGGTTGCGCGATATTATCTCGCCCAAACGTCGGAGGATCAAGTGGTTTTCGCTGTCAACCCGCAGATCGGCGGACCCGAGCATCATGAGTATCGCTGGCTCACACACCCGGAGCTTGAGAAACGGTCGCCGCCCCGGCTGCTGCCGGTGATCCGCTGGGCGCACGGCGTGGTGGACGGATGATCGACGTCACGGCGGCCATTCTGATCGAAAACGGCAGGGTGCTGATCGCCCGCCGCAGGCCCGGGGCCTCGCAGGCCGGCATGTGGGAGTTTCCCGGCGGCAAGGTCCGGCCGGGGGAATCCCCCGCGCAATGTCTGAAACGCGAGATCCAGGAGGAACTCGGCATCGAGATCGCGGTGGACGAGTTTTTCGGGGAGAGCGTTTACGCTTACGAAGACAAGACCATCCGGCTGCTGGCGTATCGAGTTCGGGCCGAGGGCGGGGAGATGTCTCGGAACGACCACGCCGAGCTGGCGTGGGTGGCCATCGCGGATCTCGGCCGCTATCGGTTTTGCCCGGCCGACGTCCCCTTCACTGAAAAGCTGCGGAAGCTGGCATGACCCCCTCCAGAAACCAAAAATTAGCCCAGGCCGCCGCCCTGTTGCTGCTTCTGGTCGGGTGGGCCGCCCCCGAAGTCGGCGGCCAGGCCGCCAAACCGGCGGCGCCGGTGATCCAACCCGACACCGCACGTCAGAGGGAATGGGAGCGCGATGCCGCCATCAACCTGTCGCTGGCAAAAAAATCAATCCAGGACGACGCCTTCTACAACGCCAAGGTTGCGCTCAATGTGTGGAAGATCAGCGCCGTCGAAGCAGGCAACTTCGACCGCAAGCTCTACGAGGACCTGCGCAAGCAGCTCTACGAGAAATCCATCCGCGACAATTTGCGCTGCATCGACGTTGCTGTCGCCCATCGCGACGCCCCGGATGCCAACCTCTGCCTGAAAATCTATCGCCTCCACTCGCAGGAGATCAACGCCTTCGACCCCAAGCGCTATGAGGATCTGCGCGCACGGGTCAACGGTATACGGAAGAAAGAAAAATAGGTAGAATCCGGCGTGAAAGACCACGTTGCGGGCGCCCATGATCGCCGCCATTCGGCAGATCGAGTATCTCTTGGCTGACCTACCCCATCGTCTGCTTCAACAGCTTTAACAGTTCGTTGAGCGGCCGCGTGTTCAGCACATCCTTTTTCTCCAGCCACCCCCGGCGCGCCTGGCCGAGACCGTAGCGCAGTTGGCCGAACTCGGCCACACTGTGGGCATCCGTGTTGACGGCGATGAGAACCCCGGCCTCTTTGGCCATCTGACAGTGTGTATCGGTGAGGTCGAGCCGCTGGGGGTTGGCGTTCAGTTCAAGAAAGCACCCGCGCTCTTTGGCCTTCCGGATCACGGCCGCCATGTCGACCTCATAGGGATCGCGCTCGTTGATCAAGCGGCCGCTCGGGTGCCCCAGGATCGAAAAGAAACGGTGGTCCATGGCCCGCAGGATGCGTTCGGTCTGCTGGCGCGCCGGCAGTTGGAAGCGGCTGTGGATGGAGCCGATCACAAGGTCAAGCTGCTGCAGGATGCGATCGGGGAGGTCGAGCCCGCCGTCCTCGAGAATCTCCACCTCGACGCCCTTCAACAGCCGGATGCCTTTGAGCTTCGCGTTCAGCCGGTCGATCTCCTCGAGCTGCGCCAGCAGGCGGCGCTCGTCGAGGCCGTCCACCACCTTGAGGTACTGGGAGTGATCGGTCACCGCCAGGTATATCAGCCCGCAGCGCTTGGCCGCCAGGGCCATCTCCTCCAAGCTGTTGCGGCCGTCGGTGGCCGTGGTGTGGGAGTGCAGCTCGCCCTTGATGTCGGCAAGCGCTATCAGCTCCGGCAGCCGGCCCTCGCGGGCGGCCTCGATTTCGCCGCGGTCTTCGCGCAGTTCGGGCGGGACCCAGGAAAGATCCAGCACCCGGTAGACCGACTCCTCGGTATCCCCGGCAACCTTGCCGTCGGCACTGAACACCCCATACTCGTTGATCTTGAACCCACGCTGGCGGCCGATGCGCCGGATGGCGATGTTGTGGGCCTGGCTGCCGGTGAAATACTGCAGCGCCGCGCCGAAGCTCTCCCGGTCCACGCGCCGCAGGTCCACCTGCAGGCCGGAACGCAGGACGATGCTCGATTTCGTCGGCCCCCGGGCCAGCACCTGTCCCACGTCCTCGCCGCCCGCGAAACGCTCCATGACCGGGCTGTCCGCCCTCGCCGCCACCAGGATGTCGATGTCGCCCACCGTTTCCCGGCAGCGCCTGAAGCTGCCGGCGACCGCAACCTCAAACACGCCGGCCACTTGTTGCAGATCATCCAAGAGGCTTTCCACCGAGGGCCCGGCCAGGGCGATGCTCACCCGCACCGGCCGCTGCGAGAGCGCCTCCACCGCTTCCCGAATGTGCTGCTCGGTCTTGACCCCGAATCCCGCCAGGGTTTGAATGCGCCCGGCTTCCGCCGCCTCCTTCAATGCGGCCAGGCTTTCGATCTTGAGCTCGTGGTAGAGCGTGCTCACCCGCTTGGGACCGAGACCCTGGATCTTGAGCATCTCGATCACGCCGGCTGGCACTTTTCCCTTCAGTTTCTCCAGGGCCTGGGCGGTGCCGGTCTCAAGGATCTCAAGGATCTTCGCGGCCAGCTCCTTGCCGATGCCGGGCAGCCCGGTCAGCTCCTCGCCGCCGGCGACCAAATCCCTCACCTCCGGCCCCAGCCCCTGGATGGTGCGGCCGGCATTGCGATAGGCCCGGATCTTGAAGGGGTTTTCACCTTCGATCTCTAGGTAGTCGGCGATCCGGTCAAAGATGGCGGCGATATCGGCGTTGCGGATCGGCATGGAACCAAGCTTTCGTTTAGATCAGACTCCATCAAAAACCGTTGCCCATGATGGGCTGCGCATAGATTCAAATCTAAACCTTAATGCCCCAAATTCAATCTTTTTTCAGGTGGGCGACACCCACCTGAAAAAAGATTTGACCCTCGAATTCATTTCAGCGTAGATGAAAGCCTCAACTTCAGGAGGCGCCATGGAACCAGAACAAACCTTGCCGGGTGGAACCAAACTGGCGCAGCGGCTGCAGCAGGCGGAGGCCGGCGCGTCGGCCGGCGGGGGTCTCCAGAGCAACCTCGCCGATCTCGAGTCCATGAAGAGCGAGGCGTTTCAGGCCGGGGGCGCCGCGCGGGTCGAGGACCAGCACCGCCACGGCAAGCTCACGGCCCGCGAGCGGATCGACCTCCTGTTGGACGAGGGCTCCTTCGAGGAGTTCGACATTTTGAAAACCGGCAGGGGCGGCTACACCGAACAGGAGCGGAGCTACCCCGGGGACGGGGTGATCACCGGCCACGGCACCATCGACGGCCGCGAAGTCTTCGTCTTCAGCCAGGACTTCACCGTCATCGGCGGTTCCCTCGGCGAGGCCCACTCCCAGAAAATCAGCAAGGTCATGGACCACGCCGTGCGCGTGGGCTCCCCCATCATCGGGCTCAACGATTCGGGCGGGGCCCGCATCCAGGAAGGGGTCGATGCCCTCGCCGCCTACGGCGAGATTTTCAACCGCAACGTCCAGGCAAGCGGGGTGGTGCCCCAGATCTCCTGCATCATGGGCCCGTGTGCCGGCGGCGCGGTCTACAGCCCGGCCATCACGGACTTCATCTTCATGGTGGAGAACACGGCCTTCATGTTCGTCACCGGCCCCAACGTGGTGAAGACGGTCACCCACCAGGAGATCACCTCGGCCGAGCTCGGCGGCGCCCGCATCCACAGCGAAAAGAGCGGGGTTGCCCACTTCGTCCTGCCGAACGACATTCTCTGCCTGCGAGAGGTCCGGCGCCTGATCAACTACCTGCCCTCCAACAACCAGCAGAAACCGCCGATTTTAGATCTGCGCGACCCGCTGGAACGCACCGACCCGGCGCTCGACTTCCTGATTCCGGCCAACCCCAACCAGACCTACAACATGAAGGTCCTCATCCACAGCATCATGGACGGTGCCGAGTTCATGGAGATTCAGGCGCATTTTGCCCGCAACATCATCTGCGGGCTCGGCCGGCTGGGGGGCCAGACCGTGGGGCTGATCGCGAACCAACCGGCCGTGCTGGCCGGTGTGCTCGACACCCATGCGTCGGCCAAGGCCGCGCGCTTCGTGCGCTTCTGCGACGCCTTCAACATCCCGCTCGTCTGTTTCGTGGATGTCCCCGGCTTCATGCCGGGGCCGGAGCAGGAGTCCGGCGGCATCATCCGCCACGGTGCGAAGCTGCTCTATGCCTTCGTCGAGGCCACCGTGCCGCGCATCACGGTCATCCTGCGCAAGGCCTACGGCGGGGCTTACATCGTGATGAACTCCAAGCACATCGGCGGGGACATCAACTATGCCTGGCCCACGGCGGAAATCGCCGTGCTGGGCCCCAAGGGGGCAGCGGAGGTGATCTACCGGCAGGAGATCGCGGCGGCGGCCGATCCGGAAGCGCTGCTCGGCCAGAAGACCGAGCACTACCGCAAGACCTTCGCCAATCCCTTTCTGGCCGCCAAGCGGGGCTACATCGACGACGTGATCTTCCCGCGCACCACCCGCCAGCGGCTGATCCGCAGCCTGCAGTTCCTTGAAACCAAGCGGGCACCGCGACCGAATCGCAAGCATGGGAACATACCGTTGTGAGGGGGAGCGCCGTGTTCGAAAAAATCCTGATCGCCAACCGCGGGGAGATCGCCGTCCGCATCGCCCGGACCTGCAGGCGTCTGGGGATCCGCACCGTGGCCGTGCACTCCGAAATCGACGCCCGCTCCCAGCACGTGCAGGCGGCGGACGAGGCCGTTTTCATCGGCCCTTCGCGTTCGGACCAGTCCTACCTCGTCAAGGAAAAGATCCTCGAAGCCGCGCTCGCCCGCGGGTGCACGGCCATCCACCCCGGCTACGGCTTTCTTTCGGAGAACCCCGCTTTCGCGGAAATGGTCGCCCGCGCGGGCCTCGCCTTCATAGGGCCTCCGGCCGCCGCCATCGCCGCCCTGGGCGACAAGGTGGCCTCGAAAGCGCTGGCGGTCAAGGCCGGGGTGCCGGTGGTCCCGGGGGTTCTCAAATCGATCGACGACCTGGAGGAGGCCCTGGCGGCCGCCGAGGGGATCGGCTACCCGCTCCTTTTGAAGCCCGCCGCCGGCGGCGGGGGCAAAGGCATGCGCATCGTCGCTTCGCGGGATGGGCTTGCCGCCGCCATGCAGGCGGGCCGCGCGGAAACCCGCAAGGCCTTCGGCGACGACCGGGTCTTCGTTGAGAAATTCATCCCGGTGGCGCGCCACGTGGAGATCCAGGTCATGGCCGACCAGCACGGCGCGGTCATCCACCTGGGCGAGCGCGAATGCTCGGTGCAGCGGCGCTACCAGAAGGTCATCGAGGAGAGCCCCTCGGTGGCGGTCGACGCGAACCTGCGGCATCGGATGGGCGCGTGCGCCTGCCGGCTGGCGCGGGAGGCGGGCTACGCCAACGCGGGAACGGTCGAGTTCATCCTTGACCCGGCGGGCGACTTCTACTTCCTTGAGATGAACACGCGCCTGCAGGTGGAGCATCCCGTGACCGAGATGGTGACCGGCCTGGATCTCGTCGAACTCCAGCTGCGCGTGGCTGCCGGCGAGCCCCTGCCGCTCCGCCAGGAAGACGTCACCTGGAAGGGCTGGGCCGTCGAGGCGCGGGTCTGCGCCGAAGACCCGGCCCGCGGCTTTCTCCCCTCCACGGGCATGATCACCCGCTATTCTCCGGCCCGCGGGCCGAACATCCGCCTCGACAGCGGCATCGAAGCCGGCAGCTTCGTGTCCGTCTTCTATGACTCGCTGCTCGCCAAGGTCATCGCCTGGGGCGACACGCGACAAGCCGCGATCGACGCCCTGGTGCGGGCGTTGAACGGCTATCACATCGAGGGGCTTGCCACCAACCTGGATTTTGCCAATGCCGTCCTGACCCATCCGGCCTTCAGCGAGGGCCGATTGTCCACGGGTTTCATTGACGCCCATTTCGAAAAGGGGTTGCCCACGCTCGCCCCGCCCGAAGATCGACTGCACTACATGGCCATGGCGGCAACGATCGTCTACCACAACCGTCAGAACCTGACCCGCGAATCCCTCAAGCCCATGGCGACCCAGGTCGGGTCGGCCCACGCGCTCAAGGACTTCAATCTTTACAAGGTCCGTTGCGGCCCGGAACTCTTCGAGATCTGCCTGCGCAAAGACCCGCCGCCGCACGCGTGGACCGTCAGCGTCGGCGGGCGATCCTACGCGGTGACGACCCCCGAGTTCGAGTTCTACCGGCGCCGGCTCATGCTCAAGATCGACGGCCGATCGCACATGTTCCGGTTGTATTATCAATACAGCTTCTTCGGGGTCGCCTTCTGCGGCACGGCCCGCATCTTCGAGGTTTTCTCCCTCAGGGAATGGGAACTGGCCCGACACATGCCTGCCCCCCGCGAAGACGTCCTGGAGAATGTGCTGCGCTGCCCGATGCCGGGATTGGTGGTGGAGGTGCGCGTCCAGAAAGGCGACCGCGTGCACCGCGGCCAGGACCTGGTGTGCATCGAATCCATGAAGATGGAGAGCTTCGTCGCCTCGCCCTGCGACGGCGAGGTCGAGGAAGTGCTGGCGATTCCCGGGCAGGCGGTGGAAACGGATGAGGTCTTGGTAAGATTCAAGGGTCAAAATTGAACCGTTCAGCAAAAGATCAATCATGAGGAGACGCATCCCGTTCTCATCCGGCGGCCGTCAGTGCCCTCTTCCATGCCGCGCCAAATGCTGCTCGGCCTGGTACATGAAAGTGCGGATGGCGGCCTCCCGGTTCGGCTGGCAGCTCCCGTCGTAGGGGGCGTCCAGGTAGGGGAAACACCATTCGCGCATGAGCGGTCGCACCACCGCGGAGGTGGTGGTGCTGGGCATGCACGTGAACGGGTAGACATTCACGACCCCGTTGTAGCCGCCGCGAGCGCAGTGGATGATGCCGGGAATGCTCAGGCAGGCCTCGGTGGGGATGTCGAAGGAGAACACGCCCGACTGTTTCAGGATTTTTTCCATCTGGCCGATTTTGTGATCCGCGGCGATGTCGATGTGGCGTTGCGCGCACTTGAAAACCTGCTTCTGAATTCGTTCCTGGTAGAGCAGGGTTATCATGAAAGAAAGCATCTCCTTGATGGCGCTCTTGACCTGGTGCGGGCGGAACAGCTTCAGGCCCTGCCGCAGCTTTCTGCGCGCCAGCCGCAGACCGTCGTAGCTCACGTAGTTCAGCCACTCGCCCATGGACGCGTTGACCACTTCGGCGCCGTATTTTTCAAGGACCCGGATCAGGTCCTGGTTGGAATCCTGATGCATCCTCAGATAAATTTCACCCACGATCCCAATGCGGGGCTTCGGCGCAACCCGGGAGTCGATGATCGCCCGGCCTTCGGCTATGATTTCGTCCAGCTCCCTCAGGACGTGGTCCAACGGGTCAGCGGCGCCGTGTTGTTCCAGGACCCCGGCCAACCGGCGCAGAGCCTGCCCGGCCAACGCATCCGTTTGCCCGGGCGCCTTCTCGTACGGCCGAACTCTCCAGATGAATCGCTCCATCACATCGCCCAGCACCATCGCGAGGTAAGAAGCTTTCCTGGAGCTCCGGATGTGTTCAGCCTCGAAGATGCCTTCGGGCGAGTAGCCGTCCGCGCTGGTCGCGGCGGTGATCCTGAGCGCTCTCAGCTCCGGGAAGGAATCCAGCACGATCCTCTGGTACTTGTTGTACATGCCGAATCGGCAAGGCCCCTCGGTTTCCGGCATGAAGAAGACATAGCGGCCGGCCTGGAACGCCTTGCCCAGCCGCTCCCTTTCTTCCTCGATAAAATAGAGCAGGTCCCCCAGGGTGACCAGGCACGGAAAGCACTCCTTGCCGGAGGTGAATTTCCTCCCGAAATCAAGCCCTTTGTAGGTCGGCAGGATATGAGCGTCGATATCAAAAGACCGGAGCGTGGCGGCCAGTAGAGGTGTGGTGGCACGGTTCATGTCGGGGATCAGGAACCTGCTGTGGCCCAGGCGGACCCTGCCTACGGCCTGTGACGAAAATTGGCGGTCAGTCTCTTGGGTGGCTTCCATGGTATCCTCACGTGCAGATGGCGGTTTTTGAAGGGTGTTGAGCAACCAGCACCGGGTCGTAATCCAAGGCGTGCTGGCGGGGTTCGGCTTTTTGCAGAGTGTTGTGGATCACATTCTGGTAGGCTTCCAGCCGGGTCATCACGCCGGCCGCGGCGCTGTGCTCATCGAGTTCCAGGATCAGGCTGGCCTTGCCGCCCATGATGTGCTTGTAGAAATGTTCGATGAAGGAATCCGCGCCGCAGCTGAAATTGGTCAAGTGCAGCCCGAAGGTGTTGGGCCTGGCCATGATCCAGCGGGCCGTCCTCAGGATCTGGGCGCCCAGGCCCCAGTACATCGAGGGGAAATCCGCAAGATCCACCCCGGAGACGTCGATGAAGTCCATGGGCAGGGCGGCCACCCCGATCTTGGCCAGGCTCTGTCCGACCCTGAGGTTCAGGCGTTCGTCGTAGAGGTTGTAGGGGCGGCCCGTCACGACCACAAAGGGTGCATGGGGATCGAGGCGGCCCAAGAATTCCTTCCCTTTCCGGTGCAGCATCTCCAGGAACTCGGCCTGCTTTTCGAGCGCATGCCGAAGTGCAGAGGCGATCTGGGCCTTTCGCAGTCCCAGCCGTTCGCCGATCTGTTTATGGAGGTCCAGGGCCAGCATCTTGGGGTCCGACTTGAGATAGAGGGTCGGACTCAGCACGGCCTGCTCCGGCACCCCCAGGGCGGCCCGTACCATGTGGGCATTGCTCTGCACCATCGGGCAGTAGTAGCCACGCTCCGCGGGCTGCGGGGTGGGCATGTCGATGGGGACGGGCAGGAACATGAAGCGCGTTTTTCCCACCAACAGCCGGGCGTGGCCGTGGGCGACCTTCACCGGGTAGCACGTCTCGGCCGCCATGCTCTCGATGCCGCGCTTGGAAATCTCTTCGCTGGTGGGCGGTGTCAGCACCAGCCGGAACCCGAGGCGGTCGAAAAAATGCGCCCATAGCAGGCTGGCCTGAACCCCGTAGAGGGAGCGTTGCATCCCCACCGTGGGCCGGCCGTCCACTTCCATCATCGGTGCATCCACCAGCGGTTCATAGACGCCCGCCATGTGGCGCTCCCAGGTCTCCTGCCGCAGGGCAAAAAGGTTTTCACGCCGCTTGGCGCTGCGGCGTGCGATTTCGTAGCGGCCGCACTCCCCGCCCCAGATGCTTTTGCGTCCGTCGAAGCTGTAGATCTTGAGCTTACACTGGTTGTGGCAGCGGGGGTCGGCCTGGCAGGTCTTTTCGACGCACGGCATCTGGTCTGCGATGGCGCGGTCGAGCCCCCGGAAGGTGCTCGGCGGCGTTGCGGCCGAGCCCATCCGCTCCTGCAAGCACACTGCGGCGCCATACGCGCCCAGCACTTCCCGGTGCCGGGGCACCAGGAGGCCGCGGCCGAGCACATTTTCGAAGGCGGCGACGACACCCTGGTTGAGCGAGGGCCCGCCCAGGAACATCACTCGTCGGCCGATCTTGCGTTTTCCGACCACCCGGTTCAGGTAGTTGTGGATGATTGCGTAGCAAAGCCCAGCGATGAGATTCTCCCGCGCGGCACCTTTCTGGTGGTAGGCCATGAGGTCCGACTCCATGAACACGGTGCAGCGTTCGGCCAGTTTGACCGGCGCCCCGGCGGCGAGAGCGATCTCCTGGAATTCACCCACGATGTCGATCCCGAGCTTGTTGGCCAGTTCGTGCAGGAAGCTGCCCGTCCCGGCGGCGCAGACCTTGTTCATGTCGAAGTCGAGGGGATGGGTGTTGGAGATGGAGATGTACTTGGAATCCTGACCGCCGATCTCGAAGATGGTGTCGACGGTGGGGTCGATCGCAACGGCCCCCCGGGCGTGCGCCGTGATCTCGTCGATGACGAGATCGGCCCTGAGGAAATCACCGACCACGTTCCGGCCGGACCCCGTGGTCGCCACCCCCACCATCTCCAGCTCCGATCCCAGTTGCGCGTGCAGGTATTCGAGGAGGCTCTGGACCGCCTCGACGGGTTTCCCCATGGTGGGGATGTAGCGTTTGTGAACAAGCTGGCCCCTTTCATCTATCAGGGCGTACTTGGTGCTCGTTGAACCGATATCGATCCCAAGGGTGCCGCGCAGACGACGGCTCGTCGGCCGCAGCGGAACCTCGTTGGTTTGCGGAAACGCGGTCTGCCTCAGCTCGAGCTTGAGGCCGACGGGCACCGCCATCGCCTGGTGGTGACACGGGGCCGTGAGATCCGCCGGATCGACTTTGGCCGTGCGGCCGAGCGCAAGGCCGTGCAGCGCGGCACCCAGGGCGCCGATGGAGGTGCTGCGGGGCGGCACCTCCAGGCCGGGGAAATATTCCTGCAGCGCCTGGACTTGAAGCCGGTTGAGGGACAGGCCGCCGATGAACAGAATGGGATCGTGCAAGGCCCGGCTGGAGACGATGGTGCTGAGATAATTCCGGGCGTTGCCGACGTGCAGGCCGTGGATGATGTCCTCCAGCCGCTCGCCTTTGTTCTGAAGATGAATCATGTCCGACTTGGTGAACACGGTGCAGCGGCAGGCGACATTGGCAGGCTGCCGGCTCTTCAAGCCCAGGGCGATGAAATCGGCGAGCACGATGTCGACCGGCCGATGGCTGTTCTCTGCGCGGCGCTCATACATGGCGATGGCGAGCCGTTCGGCCTGCTGGTCGATGAAGGACCCCGTACCGGAGGCGCAGGGGCCGTTCGTGTTGAAAAACTCGAGTTCCCAGCCGGATTCCGTGTGGCCGATCTGCATCAGGGCCGTGTCCTGGCCGCCCATGCCGATAATGGTCCTGACGTCCGGCCGGATGTGAACCGCGCCCAGGACCTGGCTGATGATCTCGAATTCGTATGGCGCCCCCACGCGTTCGCTCAGCAGCTTCCCGTGGCTGCCCGTGAAAGCGACCCCTGCGATGCGTTCAGGCCCGAACCGTGCGTAAATCTCTTCGACGAGCGCCGCCACGGTCTCCTCCACCTTTCCGAAATGGCGCTGATACGGACTTTCGTGGATGATTCGTTTCTGCTCGTCGATCAGAATGCCGTTGACGCTGACCGAGCCGGCGTCGATGCCTGCAACCAACTGACCGTTCGCGATGCTCTGGTCTTCTCTGGATGGCGCCATAAATTGCCTCCTTGGGTTGCGAATGCCGAGCGTCTATCCAACCGCAAGAGCAAATGACGTACCAACCGGCGAATGTACACCCACATTAATTTTTAGGGATCGGGGTGCTGGAAGCAACCGCCGAAGATTATGGGGAAATGCGATCTGAAGGTGATTCCAGGAGGGACCCCGTCGACCGATTCAGGGCCGAATCACGCCGCGGGAAGGCTGCAACCGGGATCAAGGCAACGTGGGTAGTGAATGCGAACTCGTTGTATCTTTTGGAAGCGGGTTACGGCGCACGGCGCCATCCTGTCGGAAATGAATGGTGGGAGAGGCGTTTAGCCTCGATGATCGCGGCTGGCAAGCCGCTCCTACAGACCTGAAAAAGGCGACTTGATCGGAAACGGTCATTGAAATTGACCGTTGGCCCGTCAAATCTTATTGCACCGTTATCCATCGGACGCATCGGCCTTGTGCACCCGCTTGTTGAGCGCCTGGCGCGTGATGCCGAGCATTGATGCGGCGATGGACTGATTGCCGCCGGACCGCCGCAGGGCCTCGTCGACCAGCAGCTGTTCAGCCTGTTTGAGGGTCGGCAGTTGCTCGGGGAAAACCAACTGTCCGGCCGGCTCATCCGGTCTGGGCTCGACGGCGCCGGCCAGGCCCGGCTGCTTCTTGAAGATCTCGATCTTGAAAGCATCCATCGACAGCTTCCCCGCGCCGTGCAGGCTGACCGCGTTGTAGACCATGGATTCCAGCTCGCGGACGTTGCCGGGGAAGTGATAGACCGCCAGCAACTTGATGAGCTCATCCGGCGGTGTCGGCTTTTTCTTGCCCAGGCCCTTGGCCGCTTTTTCGAGGAAGTGGTCCAGCAGCACCGGCAAGTCCTCCCGCCGATCGCGCAGCGGCGGGATGTGGATGTGATGGCCGCAGAGCCGGTAATAGAGGTCCTTGCGGAAGCGCCCGGAGTTGCGGGCAGCTTCGAGATCCTGGTTCGTCGCCACGAGGATGCGGGCATCCGAGCGCTTGGCAACGTCTGAGCCCAGCGGCAGATACTCGCCGTCCTGCAGCAGCCGCAGGAGCTTCACCTGGGAGACGGCGCTGAGATCACCGATCTCGTCCAGGAAAAGCGTGCCGCTCGCCGCCTGCTCCAGCAGGCCGGGCCGGCCTTCCATGGCGCCGGTGAAAGCGCCCTTCTTGTGGCCGAAGAGCGTGTCGGCGAAGACGTGATCGTCCAGGCCCGCGACATTGACCGGCACGAAAGCGCCCTTGCGTCCGCTCAGGACATGCAGGGCCCGGGCCACGAGCTCCTTGCCCACCCCGGTCTCGCCGGTGACCATGACCGGCCGCGGGCTGGGGGCCACCGCCTCGGCATACTGGAAAGATGGAATTCATGGCCGTACTGAGAGTGACGATGTCCGCAAAGGCCTCAGGACGGCTTACCCGGTCGGACAGGACCCGTGCCTTGAGCATCTGGTTTTCACGGTGCAGCTCGCGCAGCTCAATGCCCCTCTTCACGCTGCTGACGAGCCGGCTCTTTTCGACCGGCTTGACGATGTAGTCGAGGGCCCCCTGTTTCATGCACTTGACGGCGGTCTCAACGTCGTCCGCCCCCGTGACGATGACCACCGGTACATCCGGATAGTCGGCCGTAATCTGCCGCAGCAGCTCCTCCCCCGAAACGTGGGGCATCCACAGGTCCAGGAGCATGATCTCGATCTCCTGCCGGCCGAGGACGGGCATGACCTCGCGGCTGTCGCCACAGGACATGACATGGTTGATGCCGGCGGAGCGCAGCGTCGCCTCAAAGCTGGTCAGGGCCAGGGCCTCGTCGTCGACCAGCATGACGGGCTGCTGCGGGTAGATGGTCTGGCTCATGGCAGGATCCTTTCATGGCATAATAAGCACGTTCACCCCCGATCGGCCGGAAGCGTGATCGTCACCGTGGTCCCCTTTCCGGGCTCCGACACAAATAGCAGGCTGCCCCGGTGTTCCTCGATGATCTTGGAGGAGATGGAGAGCCCCAGGCCGATCCCGCCGATGTCCTGCCGCGTGGTGAAGAGGGGCTCGCGGATGCGCGGCAGGTCTTCCGGGCGGATGCCGCTGCCCTCGTCGTGTATGGTGATGACAACCCCCGCCCCGCCGCCGGCCCGGCCGGTGGTGACGAAAAGGCCTTTTTTCTTGTCCGGCAGGGCCTGGCAGGCGTTTTGAATCAGATTGATGATCACTTGCTCGAGCTTTTGAAAACTGCCTTTGACCAACGGCAGGCCGTCTTCGTATTTGACCGTAAAGTGATCGGTGGCGTTTTTGACGACGTTGGAGATGAGGGACAGGGAAGACCGGATGACCGCGTTGACATCCACCGCCGGGCTCAGGTCGCCGCCGTCCCCGCGCACGTAGCTCTTGAGGTTGACCACGATCTGCTTGATGCGCTCGGCACCCTGGGAGACCCCGGACAGCAGCTTGGGCATTTGCTCCCGCATCTCGGAGTACATCATGCCGCCCATCAGGAAATCTCCGTTCTCCTTGTAATACGCATCCAGTACCGGCAGCGCGCTCTCCCAGGCCTCCCGCAGGATCGGAGCGTTCAGCATGATGAAGTTGTTGGGGTTGTTGATCTCGTGCGCCACCCCGGAGACCAGGACCCCGAGGGCCGCCATCTTGCTGGCCTGCATCAGCTGCTGCTGGTGCACCCTGGCCTGTTCCTCGGTCTTTTTGCGGTCAGTGATGTCGCGCACCACGCCCCGGAATCCGATGGGAGTGCCTTTCGCTTCGCGCATCAACGCCAGCGAGGCCTCCACGATTTTTCGGGTTCCGTTCTTGGTGATGACCTCCCAATCGAACGCCTTGGTGGCCTCCCCGGTGTTGTAGACGCGCAGGAACATTTCATAGGCCCGCCTGGCGGCCTCCGCCGGCATGTACTGCCGGTCGTTCATTCCGATCAGTTCGTTCCGGGGATATCCAAGGATTCCGCACAGGGAATCGTTGCAGAACATCAGGTCGCCGCGCAGGTCGATCTCGTAGTAGCCTTCCTGGATGCTGTTCAGGATGGTTCGGTATTTCTCCTCGCCTTCGCGCAGGGCCTCCTCAACTCGGATCCGGTCGACCATCTCCTGCTTCAGGGATTTGAGCGCTTGGCGCAGTTCGACGCCCCGGGTTTCAACGAGGGTGAACGCCTTGATCAGCCGAAAGGACAGGAGAAATGCCTGGGAGAAAATGAAGGCCAGCAGGCCGAAGGGGGCCAGCAATGCGGTGTGGATGACGCGCTCGACGTGCAGCATGTCGTTGAGCACCGTGAGGCCGAAGACCAGCATGCCCGCGAGCAGCAAGAAGGCTTCGAACTGCTGCCGGGCCGGGTTCGAGAGCAGCAGGCCGAACGTGTACACGCAGAGCATCAGGGTAAAAACTTCGAAGAAAGGCAGGCTCGGGGTGAAGAGGGCAGGCGGTGTCACGAGCACTCCGGCGGAAAACGCCAAGCCGATGGCCAGAACCGCCCGCAGCAGCCATCGGTTCAGCCGGGGGAAGAGAGAGCGCAGAAACAGGCCGAAGGCCGGAACCGCCAAGTAGAACGACACATACTCCAGCTTGATCAGCAGACTCCAGTCGAGGCCCGGTGCCAGCTGAACGAGATAGCGCTCCTCGGTAGTGAGCAGCCGCAGGGCCACCAGGAAGCAGCCGATGCCGAAATAGAGCGTCGGACGGAACTTTCTGCGGACGATGAAAAGGCTCAGGTGATAGACGGCCATGATCGCGATGCCGCCGAGGATGAAGAAGTCAAACTGGCGTTTCAACTCATGCGTCCGGCGAATCTGCGTTTCCGCTCCCAGGCGGATGCGGTCCCACAACCCGCCCCGCCGGTGGTGGAAGTTGCTCACCTGGATGAGCAGAATGATCCGGTCGGAACCCGGGGTGAAGGACAGGATCACGGGGTATTGGCTGGGCACACTGGTCTCCAGGTTTTTCCCGGCCACCCCGACCTCGGCCATTTCAACCCCATCCACATACAATCGATAGGCGGTCGAAACCTCCAGGATCTTCAGGCCGAGATGAATCCCGGCGGCAGGCAGACGCACCGTTAGGCGATAGGTGGCGTAGCCGCTACCGTGGAGTTCAGAATCGTTCACGCGATACCCGTTCCAGAACCCGGGAACGTTGATGAATCCGGAAGGGCGGGGCGGAGAGGCCGCATCGAAATCGGCGGGACTCAGGTGCTGGTTCCAGTAAAATTCATACTCGCCGCTCAACTCGGCCGGCCCGCGGCGATCGAAATCCCATTGGGTCAGGTCCAGTACGCCCTGCACCGCCAGGGGTGGTTTTGAGTTTCTGAATTCACAGCCGCCGGCGCCGACAAGCACCAGAAAGAGAAGAACCGGAAGGAAGATGCTCTCGTGAGGGTGTTTCATACCCGGCTGCCCCATCCGGACAAACCCGTGCACATGATGCCGGCACCGGGGCCCCCTGCTGCCTAAGCATTGGCAAGCGGTGGCCTTCATTTTGCGCCGGCGCCCTGATGCCAGAAGTAAGCTAATGCGTAAGCGCTGTCAACAGGCTTTCGGCGAGCGATCTGGCCCCACCTGCGTGACGGGTGGCCGGCTCATAAATAGCGTTGCCATATCGGCGCATTTCGATTAAGGAAACCCCCAAAGGCCGACCGCGGTATGCAAAAAATCGCCTTAACCCTCCCATAAGGAACCCTCTCATGCAGAAAACCACCCAGTGCGTTCACGCCGGGACACGCAAAGACAAGGCCACGGGCGGGCTGAACAGCCCGATTTACCCTTCCTCCTCTTTTGAATACCTGGATGCGGCGGAGAACATCTACCCCCGTTACTACAACACCCCCAACCAGCGGGCCGTTGTCGAAAAACTCTGCGCCCTGGAAGCCGCCGAGGACGGCATCCTGTTCAGCTCCGGCATGGCGGCCATCAGCTCGGTGATGATGGCGTTCCTCAGCAGCGGCGACCACGCCGTCATCCAGAGGGACATCTACGGCGGCACCCACCACTTCATAACGGCCGACTTCGACCGCTTCCGGATCGAGCACTCGTTCGTGGCGAACCGACCCGAGGACATTGCGGCCGCCGTCCGGCCGAATACGAAACTGATCTACATCGAATCGCCCTCAAACCCCCTGCTGCTGATCACCGACATTGCGGCGGTCGCCAAAATCGGCCGGGACCGGCATATCGTCACCGCCATCGACAACACCTTCGCCAGCCCCGTCAACCAGAACCCCGTCGTTCTGGGCATCGACGTCGTGGTCCACAGCGCCACCAAATACCTCGGCGGCCACAGCGATCTCTGCTGCGGGGTCGCCGTGGGGATGGCGGCGCCGATTCGCAGGGTGAAGGAAGCGGCGGTCAATCTGGGCGGCAGCATGAATGCCCTGACCTGCCACCTGCTCGAGCGCAGTCTCAAGACGCTGTCGGTGCGCGTGGAGCGCCAGAATGCCAACGCCATGGCCATCGCGGAATTTCTGGCGCGCCACCCGGCCGTCCGCCGCGTCAACTATCCCGGGCTGGAAACCCATCCCGGGTATGCCGTCGCCCGCAAGCAGATGTGGGGGTTCGGGGGGATGATGTCCTTCGAGGTGGACGACCGCAGGATCAGCGCGGATCAGTTTCTGCGTCGTCTTCAGCTCGTCACACCGGCCTTGAGCCTGGGAGGGGTGGAAACGATCATCTGCGCGTCGGCGGCCACGTCCCACGCCAAATTGACGCCGGCCGAACGGGCGGGGCTGGGGATCACGGACGGGCTGCTGCGGCTTTCGGTCGGAATCGAAGATGCAGAAGACATCATCGCCGACCTGTCGCAGGCCTTGCCGCATTAGCGCGCGGGGCCCCGTTTAGACCGACGTCATTCAAGTTGCGGTTTACTATTCGAATGGATTTTAATATAGAAGACACTGCCCCAGGCAAAGGGGTGGATCCTGTCGAAACTCGGGCGACCTGCGTGATAACCTCTACTGAGTCACGAAAGGATGAAACATGGCCACACAGACCAAACCGATGACCACCAGTGAGTTCGCCAAGGCTACCGGAATCCCGGCGGCCACCATTTCCAAACTCATCCGGGACGGCAAACTGAAAGCCAAAAAAGAGGGCAACGCATGGATGATCCCCCCGAGCCAGCTCGATTCGAAGATCGTCCGCGAACTCGGGAAAGCGCCCAAGGCGGCAACGCCCAAGAAACCATCCAAGGTGTCCTCGACCCCCAAACCGCTTAAGGCCTCGGCATCGAGGGTGAGCGCGCCTGCGCCCAAAAAGCCGCCGGTGCCGGCATCGCCGCCCCCATCCGGTCCGAAGACCGAGACAGCCGCACCGACGGCTCCCATCCGGCCCGAACCTTTGCCGGCGGAAAAGACCTATTCCATCCCGGAATTCGCGGCCATGACCTATTTGACTGAAAAGGGCGTGTCGGAGTGGATTAAAACCGGAAGGCTGCAGGGTATCAAAACAGATGCCGGCGAGTGGCGGGTCCTGGCCAGCAACCTTCAGGTTCCCGACATCAGCCGCCTGGCGCGCAAATAAGACCCAACCGGAACGCGGGGGGTGCAACGATGATTAAGGCTCGGAAAAAAGGACGGCCGGTGTTCATCCTGATGGTGGCGCTGGCGCTGCTCGTCTCGATCCCCTGCGAGCCTGCTCTCGCTGCGCTCATCGGAACCGATGCCGTCATGGATTCGGCCGGAGCTGCGGATGTACGCGAACGGTTGAAGCAATTTGTGTCGCGCGAAGATGTTCGGACCGCTCTGCTGGCGCAGGGCATCGATCCGGCAGAGGCGCATGCGCGCGTCGATAGCCTGACAAATTCGGAGCTGTCTCAGATTGCCGGCCACGTCGACAAACTGCCGGCTGCCGGCGACGGCCTGGGATTCGTGCTCGCCGTCTTGCTCATCGTTTTGATTGTGATCGTTATCCTGAAAGTGGCTGGAAAGCTGAAATAGAAGGGTCAACGAGGCTGATTGCTGCGGTTGGCTCAGCAAAAAATATAGTTCTCTAAAATCACGCGCTGGCCCGGGCCATAAAGCGCGCAACTCTTATGCTTATGAAGAGGAGGGGGACACCCCGATCCCCGGGAAATGGCCCCCCACCATGATGCATCCCGCAGCTAGTAACGGCCGCCGCCCCGACCGGAGCCGCCGCCCCGACCATAACCGCCAGCGCCACCGCCGCCACCGCCACCACCTCGCGGACCGCGGCCGAAACCCCCGCCCCCGCCGGGACGGCCTCCACGGCCAAATCCGCCTTCTGAATCTTTGCGGGGTTCCCGGGCTTCGCTGACGACAATCTTCTTGCCCTGAAGTTCTCCGCCGTTGAATTGGTCGATCGCCTTGCGGGCTTCATCTTCCGTTTCCATCTCGATAAAACCGAACCCTTTGCTCTGGTTGGAATACTTGTCCTTGATGATCACCGCGGACACCACCTTGCCGATGGTGGAAAAATTGTGGTTGAGATCGTTTTCCGTAACCTCGTTGGACAGGTTCCCGACATATAGCCTCTTGTTCATCGATTGCATCCTTTCGTTCTGAGTAATGCTCGGGGCCTGCCCGAATGGTAGAGATGGCTCCCGGTGTGGATTCCGGCACTCAAGGGGCCGGAGGGTGGGTAAGGAGTGACGCCTCCCGTGAAATGAACGGAAGGCGTCGTTTTAGACGGTAGTTTTAGACAGCCTGGACATTGACGGCCGAAAGGCCTTTCGGCCCATTCTGAACATCAAAGCTGACAGACTGGCCATCCTCCAGCGTCTTGAAGCCGCTGCCCTGGATCGCGCTGAAATGCACGAACACATCGCTGCCATTCTCAGCCTCGATGAACCCGAAGCCTTTACGCTCGTTGAACCACTTAACTTTGCCCTGCATCATCGCCTTAATCCTCCTTTCGTAGATTTTTTCAAGGGCGGATTACGACGATGGCATAAAAAAACCGCCACACTTTGAAGAGGGCGGCGGTTACACCTACGCTGCAAAATGTTTTCATCCAACCTTTGACACATTTGCGACCGGTAAGGTCCATCAAATGTGTATTGTAATAATAGTGCCTTTACCCGTTTAGGTCAAGAAAATAAGTTTCGCCCACGAGGCGTTGACGTTGCAAGTTCAAATGGTGTGATTAGTCTTTTGTTTGTGACTGGAGAAAAGGGGTCCCAGAAAGCCAGAATATGACGGCTGTGACTTGGGATCCTGCCAGGCCACGTCGATCAGACATGTGCAACAGGTTGAACCCAAACAAGAAACGTTTCGGAGGTATCCGATGTCCCATACACTGCCCAAACTCGATTATGCATACAACGCGCTGGAACCTTTCATCGACGCGCGCACGATGGAAATTCATCATACCAAGCACCACCAGACCTACATCGACAAGCTCAACGCTGCCCTGAAAGGGCATGACGCCCTTGAGAAGCTCAGCGTCGAAAAGCTCATCCGCGACCTCAACGCCGTCCCGGAGGCCATCCGCACGGCTGTGCGCAACCACGGCGGCGGGCACGCCAACCACAGCTTCTTCTGGCCGATCCTAAAGAGAGGGGTCAAGGCCGGCGGCCCGGCGGCGGACGCCATCGGAAAAAAATTCGGAAACTTCGACAAGTTCAAGGAGGACTTCTCGAACGCCGCCGCCCTTCTCTTCGGGAGCGGCTGGGCCTGGCTTGTGGTGAACAAAGGAGAGCTGGAGATCGCGACCACCACGAACCAGGACAGCCCGATCAGCCAGGGCAAAACCCCCATCCTCGGGATCGACGTCTGGGAGCATGCCTACTACCTGACCTACCAGAACCGGCGGCCGGAGTACATCGCAGCCTTCTTCAACGTGATCAACTGGGACAAGGTCAACGAGCACTTCAAGACGGCTCGGGGCTGAACTGAACTGGAACGCATGCAAGACCGAGAAGGGCGGTCTATCGCTGCCCTTCTCGGTTTTTCTTCCCCAAGGCTCGCCGATGGTTGAAATTTCAAATTATAAATTTGACTTTTCAATGATTTGTTCTTATGAATGATCCATGAATCACATCGATAGAAAAACGGACCTATCGCAGATCGGCTCGCTGCTGAAGATATTCCCGGTGGTTGCCATTTTGGGCAACCGGCAGTGCGGCAAGACCACCATCGCCAAGGAATTCTCCCACCAGCACTATTTCGACCTCGAAAGCCCACGGGATCTGGCCGCGTTCGACCATCCTCAGTTAGCGTTGGAGGATCTCGTCGGGCTGATCGTCATAGACGAAATTCAGCGCAAGCCCGACCTCTTCCCGCTGCTCCGCCACCTTGTCGATAACCAGCCGTCGCAGCGCTATCTGATCCTCGGCAGTGCGTCAAGGGACCTTATCCGGCAGAGCTCCGAGACCCTCGCAGGAAGAATCGGGTATTACCACTTAGGCGGGTTTCGCATTGATGATGTCGGGACCAAGGGGATTCAGCGGCTTTGGCTCAGAGGAGGTCTTCCAAAATCCTTCTTGGCGAAAAACGATGCGGAAAGCGCTTTGTGGAGAGAGAATTATATAGCCACCTTCCTCGAAAGAGACCTTCCCCAGTTGGGTGTTTCCATTCCGGCAAATACGCTGCGGCGTTTCTGGACCATGCTTGGACATTATCACGGGCAAATCGTCAACTATTCCGAGCTGGCACGCAATTTCGGGATTTCGGACATGACCGCCCGCAAGTATATCGGCCTTCTCGAAGGCACGTTCATGCTCCGGCTGCTTCAACCCTGGCATGCCAACATCGGTAAGCGTCTGGTCAAGAGGCCCAAGTTGTATTTCACTGACTCGGGTATTTTTCATTCGCTGCTTGCCGTCGGCCGGAGAGAGGATCTTCTGGCCCATAGCAAATTGGGCGCCAGCTGGGAAGGGTTTGCGCTGGCATGCGTGATTCGCAGTATCGGCAAGCGCAATGAAGAAGTCTTCTTTTGGAGCACCCACAGCGGGGCCGAAACCGATCTTTTCTGGCAGCACCATGGGAAAAGCTGGGCCGCAGAATTCAAGTATATGGATGCTCCTAAAAAATCTCTGTCGATGCAGGCGGCCCTGGAGGATCTCGACCTGGCACACCTGTGGGTGGTGTACCCGGGGCGATTGAAATACCGCATTTCGGAAAAAATCACGGTCCTGCCGCTCGCCGACATTACCGGCCGCTGGTCATATCCCAGGTCCTGAAGAGTGATGCGGCTGGAGTACCTGCAGCAGTTCCTTGGGCACAGCTCAATTGAGGTGACACGCCGCTACGCCCGGTTGACCGACGTCACTCGTAAATAAAATACGTCCGCACGATGGCGATCATCGAAAAGGATGGCGTGCAGGGCGATTACATGAACCGCCGGCCGGAGTACATCGCAGCCTTCTTCAACGTGATCAACTGGGACAAGGTCAACGAGCACTTCAAGGCGGCTCGCGGCTGACCGATCTCACTAAATTTACGAGGCAGTGGATACCACCGCCTCGTAAATTTTCTAGTTGTGAATAGGCCAAGCTAAAACGGCAAAAACTGACAGCTCGTGACTACGTTTTAGACTGGCCAATATCTGTAAGTTCTGTCGGCAAAAATTCTGTGGCTTTGGCTGTCACTGTATCGCTGGTTTTTATGTGATCGAGTTTTCTGTGATATCCTCGAAATCAATAGCCAGATTAACGCTCCAGTTCAGCGGCGTAGAAACACCGTCCGGTGAAACCGGTTAAACGTGTCGTAACTCCAGCGCAATACCTACTGCTACAGGCAGAAACACGCCGATACATGCAGCCGCCAGTACGTCAGTTGGCCAGTGAACCCCTATCACCAACCGCGACATGGCTACAGAAAAAACCCAAACGGCCGCAATCAAAATCGCGAAAATGCGCGCCTGGGGCCAGATTCGCGCCACGCTAATAGCAGCCGCGGCGGCAAACGCCGCGACAACCAGAGTATGCCCGCTGGGAAAACTGGAACCCCAATACCACCCTGTTTCCCATAAGGCCGGGCGGGGGCGACCAACGAACGCTTTTAAGACGTATACCACAATCGCGCCGCTAATAACCGAAACAGCCAGTAGTAGAGACTCAAAGCGTCGCCTGCCTAAAAAAAGCGCAATCACTATGGCAGTCGAAACCGGAAACAGAACATACACTGATCCTGTAAGTGTGGCCGCCTCGAAAAATCCGACAAACGCGGTCGGAACGTTCTTGTGAATGAACTGCAACACCAGTTCGTCAAGCGGGCCAGATTCTCCACTGACTGCATCCTCGCCCACTTTGATTGCGATGACTGCCAAGACGAGCAATAGTAGAACACCAAATCGGCGTCTATCTAAGAACGTGGACCACGCCGGTTGCTTCCGATGCACATAAGCGCCGAGTGCGAAATAGAGGCAGGCGACGATGAGCGATAGTTTTGCTATGTCTTTGATGAACTCGAAGGCCACCAGAAATCCTCCAACCCTCCATTGAAGCCTACAGGCGCAAAACTTTGGCGATAAAGTCGTTTGCGGATTGCGAAAGCGTAAAGCTTGTTGTCTCAAGGTTCAGCGTCCGCGTGGGGAACGCCTAACATGAATTAAAGACCATTGTCTGTAGTATTTTACTGATTTGAACTGACCAACTGAGATTATCGCAAATTTGCCGAAATTCGAGATATGTCGGATGAAAACGCAACGCTGCATTTACTTGTGATAGGAATCAACTATCAAGATCAACCGGTTTTCAAAAATGCCTCTAAATTTGGCTTAAGTTTTACTACAGATAGCTATTTCCACAAGTTCTATCCATTTGCAAGCAGCAAAAATCAATCCCCCGAGCGCTTCAGCCGATTGACGCGCTCCCGCACGAAGTCGTATTCGACCCAGTTGTCCAGAAAAGAGCCGAGGGCCTCCCGGTAAAAACGGATGGCGTTCTTTTTGTCCTTGGACCCTTCGGCCCAGAAACCCGCGGCCGTGAAGGCCGTGAGAACGTTTTCGGGGTTGTCGCCCGCCTGCCGTCGCAGGGCGTCTTCAGTTTGTTGCCCGCGCAGATAATCGCAGAGAAGGAGAAACCACGGTTCCTGGGTGCGGCGGGCGTAATCGGCCAGACGCTCGTTGGCCGCTTCTTGCTGGCCCTGGTAGTGCAAGATCCCCGCTTCCAGCAACCCCAGCCCCATGCGCATGGAGGTCTGCCGTCCCTCGATCGTCAAATAGGCCCGCAGGTGATCGAGGGCCTCCGGGAAGTCTTCCGCCGCTGCCGCGACATACGCCAGGATGCCTCTGGCAGCGCGGTTATCCGGATCCAGCTCAATGATCTTCCGCAACACGGCGGCCTTCTCTTCGAGCGCAACGTCGCCGTTCGCAAGTTTCGCCCACAGGGGGGCCAGACCCTCCTGGCGTTTTTTCTTTGCGTCCAGGGATTCTTTCACCTTGCGGTCGAACTGCTCCATGTGGGCGGCGTAGACCGCCCACTGATCGGATGCGCGCAACGCCGTGCGCCGCTGCCTTGCGAATCTCATCCAGCTTGGCGCGGGCCAATAAAAATTCCCAGCCGTCGGGATCGGCGAAGAGAACGGCCTGTTCGATCAGCTTTTCCGCCTCCTCGGGGTTTGCCTGCCGCAGGCGCACGAGGCCGCCGATGTAATGGATCCAGCTCTTCTCCGAGGAACTGGTCCAGGCGTTCAAGGCGGCCTGCAGGTCCGCCTTTCCTTCCAACACCTGCAGGAGATACCCCTGGAACTCGGCCGGGCTCCGCCAGTCGGCCGCCGCCAGGTCCTGTTGATAGGACTTCCCGCCCTGGTTGCCCGAAATCCAGTCGAGCAGCACCAGCATCAACCGGGCCTGGTAATCCTCGGGGTCCATGGACATCGATTGAGTGAACCGCTCGCGGGCGCCGCGCTCATCCCCATTGCAGAAGTGCAGCATGCCGGAGGCAACCACCATGATCGGCTGAGGCTTCCGGCCGAGCTTTTCATCGACCGCCGCCATGGCTTCAGCCCAGCGCCCCTGGGCGGCGGTCTCCCGGATCCTGGCCAGAGAGGCTTCCGTCGAAAAATCAATCACCCCGTTCCACTTGGCCTGACCGGCTTTGAGATCGCGCAGCAGCTGCACGGCCCCGGTAATAGGAAGAATCAGGCCTATGTCCCACACGGGGGTCGCGATCGGCACCAGCCCCTGGCTGAAGTCCATGGCCACCGCCGATACGATGCCGATCACCTTGCCGCGGGTGTCGATCACCGGGCCGCCGCTGTTGCCGCCGTGCAAAGAGGCGTCGATCTGAAACATGTTCTCAAAGGCCCGGCGCACGTTGCCCCGCACGACGCTGGCATTGACCGTGTCGACCTGCGTGCGGCTTCCGAGCGGAAAGCCCAGGGCAATCACCCGGCTGAGCTTGGGCAGCTTGCTGGGATCCATTCCCAGGTCCAGCGGCAAGGGCACGAGTCCCTCCGGCATCCGGTCGATCTTGATCACGGCGAAATCGTCCTTGAGCGGGGACTTCAAAAGCTGGCGGGTGCGAATGGGCGGCCGGGCCACCCCTGCAATTTCGACTTTGGGCGAACCATCCGAGCTGTAGGCATTTTCGGTGAAGTAGATGTCCGTGATGTCCGGGCTGTCGATCATGCGACCGGCGGGGTTGAAGGCCCGGGTGCCTTCAAACCAGAGATGAATCCGGTAGTTCAGGGTCACTTGGATCTTTCTCATCCTCACGTACTGGACGACGCCGCCGAAGCGCGGGTCCTCGAGCCAGGGGCAGACCACGTGGCGGCTGGTGAGCAGATAGCCTTCCCGGTCCGCCAGGAAGGCCGTGCCCTCGGCCACATTGCGGAAGATGATCGTCCCCTCGGACTCCAGCCAATAATCCACCAACACGAAGCCGACGGAGCGCGCGTAGCGATTGGCATAAGTTTCCAGGGTGCTCTCGGCATCCCGTCGCTCGCGGTCGAGGTAAAGCCAGGCCAGCACGCCGACGGCGATGATTGCGGCCACGGCCGCCGCCAGCAGTCGCACCCGCTTCTGAAGTCGTTGCAGCAAACCGCCCGGCGGAACGGTTGCTTCCGGAGGCTTGGCCGGCACCGACTGCTCCGGCAGATCCTTGATGCGCCTCAGCGATTCGGCGATTTCGGACATGGACTGTGGCCGCAGGTCCGGGTCGTCGGCCAGCATCACCCGCAGCAGAACGGCCAGTTCTGCCGGCAGCCCGAGCTCGTCTACCCGGGCTTCGGGATTTTCAATTTCGAGATCACCCGCCAGCAGTTCCACAAACACCTTTCCCAGCGACCAGATGTCGCTCCGGAAATCAAGCGGGCGCTGGCTCACGATGTCCGGGTGGCAGACGAGAAGCTTTTTCAGCATCGGCGCCGGCCGGTCGAGCTTGGGGTCGATGAAGCGCGAGAGCTTGTAGTCGATCTTGATGCTGAGCGTGTCGCCCTCGCCCGGCACCACCATGATGTCGTTGAGGATGAGATGGGGGATGAAGTGGCCGTAGGCGTGCAAAACCGTGAGAATCTCGGCTATCTGGTGAAAGAGGTCGAGCAGGATGCGGCGATCGCTCAGCCGGCCGGAGGCGAGCAGCGACCCCCAGCTTTCGGTTTCCACCCACTCGCTGATGCGGTACCACAGCCCGTCCTGGGAACGCCGGATGGCGTGGTGGCGCACGAACCCTTCGCCAGGGAGTTTCTTGAGTTCCTCGAGTTCGCGCTGGAGCCGTGCGGCGACCTCCGCGTTCACCCCGGAGCGCTGGGTGAAGAGGCGGATCATGACATGCTCGTCGGTGCGCGCGCGGATCGCCCGACAAAGGAAAGTGGAAAAGCCTTCGTGAAGCACATCGACGATACGGTAGTCGTCGATGGCTTGCCGCCGCTCGCTGAGTTCTCGGCCGCAGGCAGGGCAGGCGACGATTTCATCCGCGACCGGTTGGCCGCACGTCGGACAGAGTTTCATGGTGTGATTCTCCGCCGGACAGGGTGAGGAGCGAGAAGACAATGAGTATTTTGTAATTTCTATCACGCCCCGTTTTTTTTTACCAGAGGCCCTAAATCGGCCCGGACACGAGTAAGCGTGAAAGCCCCCTTGACGCTGATTAAAACGACATGTTAATCGGACACGAAGATACCAGCCATAGAATAGTGGAGGAAAAAGTTTTACTTATGCAACCCCACGCTATCACCGCCCTGGCAGTGGCACTGGTTCTGCTTGGGGTCTATGCCTTCCCCATCCCGAAGGCCTCCTTCCGGGTGACCTACTCCAGAGTTCCGGAAGCGGTCGTCGCGGCTCTCAGCTCCTTCCGCCGGCGCAACCCGTTGAAGCGATACGATTCCGGCCGGATCACGTGGCGCTACCATGACACGGGAGCCGGTGAGGATGTCATCGTCTTTCTGCACGGCATGGGCGGCTCCGGCGATATCTGGTTCCAGCAGATCGAAGCGCTGAAGGAGCGTTTCCGCTGCATCGCCGTGACCTATCCGCCCCTGCCGAATCTCGACCTGCTGCGTTTTGGGATCCTTGGAATCCTTGAAAAAGAGAATATCTCCAGGGCCCATCTGGTGGGAAGTTCCATGGGGGGTTACTTGGCCCAGTTCCTCGCTGCCAAGAACCCAACCCGCATCCGCAAAGTGGTCCTGGGCAATACTTTCCCGCCAAACGAGGTCATTCCCCGGCGGGCGCGCACGGGCGTGAGGTGTCTGCCGTGGGTGCCGGAATGGGCGATCATGGCCGGCATGCGCCGCAACGCCCAGCGGGTTTTGTTTCCGGCCGCGGAGAACTCGGAGCTGGTGAACGCCTATCTTTACGAGCAAACCTGCGGGTTCATGCGCAAGCCGGATGTCATCGCACGCTGCGCCTGCCTGTGCCAGACGTTCACGCCGCCGGATCTGAATAAACTGGAGATTTCGGCTCTCGTCATCGAGGCGGACAACGACCCGATGGTGGGTGTGGGGCTGCGGGAAATGCTGAAGGCGGCCAACCCTTCCGCGGCGGTCAAGACCTTCAACCGGGCCGGCCACTTCCCATACATGAACCGGCCGGCGGAATACACTGAGGCTCTCGACGGGTTCCTCTCTTGAACCCCATTCGGGCCGTTCCCGGATCTTTGAGGATGCGGAGGTCGATAACGATTGGGGCGCCGTAACATCTCAGAGGTCAGGAATCGGGGTTCAGGGAATCCGCGAGGACAGGCGCCATAATCCTCGAACTCCTCCCACACGGACGAATCGGGCCAGCGGCGATCAGGCCCCGGCAACTGCTTCTATCCTCGCAACCTGAGTCGTTACGGCGCACCAAACAAAAAGGGCAGGGATCTCACGATCTCTGCCCCTTCCATGGCTTCCCGGGATGCCGTTGTTTCCTGCGATGATCTTTCAGTTTTTGATTGCGAAAGTCACCCACGAAAGATGCACGCACATCCAAGAAGCCGGCTGCCCTCCAAGAAGGACCGCACGCGGTCATCTCGATAATTCAAAGAGCAGCAAAATCCATGCAAGCATTTTGACTCACTGTTAATCAGAAGCATTATCAACGAATTATGATTTCATTAGAATTCTGAAAAGGGCAATTTGTGGAGTTTGTCCATTAATTTTGGGAAATTATTTTCATATTCAAAAGAGTCCCCTCTCGGTCGATAAGGATCAGCTCTGGATAAAAATGCTTAACCCGTAATCCTTGACATGCGTTTGGGTTTCGTTCAAATTGTGGTATACAGTTATGGCATGGTACCTCCGATGCGCCTTGCGAATTTAGCGACACTTCTTAGCCTCCTCATATTCATGACCGCCGATACTTCACACGCGGATCCTCTCCGGCAGTTGACGGGTGCCCTACCGCGGCAGGTAAAGAGTTGGGTGGTTGAGGGCGAGGACCGCTTCTTCGACGACAAGACCATTTTCGATTACATCGACGGCTCGGGCGAAGTTTACCGCGCCTACAACCTGCGCGAATGCCTGTCACGGGTGTACTCGAAGGAGGGCGGGCAGTTTATCGTTCTCGATGTGTTCGACATGGGCACCCCTGCAGATGCCTTCGGCGTCTTCACGCACGACACGGACGGGGAGGCGGTCGCCATCGGCCAGGATGGTCGCTGGCGTCCCGGCTGGCTCAATTTCTGGAAGGACCGTTATTTCGTGTCGATCACCGTGCAGGAGGAAAACCCCCAGGCCTTTGAGGCTGCCTTGGAACTGGGCCGGCAGGTTGGCGCCCGCATCCTGCAAGAGGGAGCGCGGCCGAAGCTGCTGGAACGCCTGCCGCAGCGGGGGCTGCAGGCCGGCACCATCCGTTTCCTGCACCACCCCATTGTGCTGAACTATCATTTCTATCTCTCCGACGAGAACATCCTGGAACTCTCGCCTGCGACCGACGCGGTGTTGGCGACCTACCATAGAGCAGCCGGCAGCGCACGCCTGCTGCTCGTTCAATACCCCGATGCCGACGCGGCTCGCCGGGCCGCGGAAAATATCCGGCGGCACTACCTGCCGGATGCCGATGCTGATGGAATAACACGGCTTGAAAACGACAGGTGGGCATCGGCCCGGCTGAAAGACAAGCTTCTCGTGGTGGTCCTCGAAGCCGCCAGCCGGGAATCCTCAGCAGAGCTCATGCGCGAAACGAATTAACCGGGGCAAGGGAGGCTGCGCCATGGCCGAGAAACGACATGTGATTACGCGGCGGGATTTTTTGCGCACCGGCTCCTGTGTAGCCGTCGGCAGCATGATCGGACTGCCGCTCCTGGAAAAGACCGCCTTTGCGGCCACCGGCACCAGCCGGGTCGTTCTGACCCGACACGACGGGGTGCTGGACGGGGGCGGCAATGTGCGACCGGATATCCTCGGCGCCATGCTGGATGCAGCCGTCGCGGCCCTGATTCAGGTGAGCGACGCCGCGGCGGCCTGGCGCACCCTCGTGAAGCCCGGGGACACGGTGGGCATCAAGACCAACTTCTGGGGGTCGCTTCCCACGCCGCCGGCGCTCGATGATGCGGTCAAACAGCGGGTCCTCGCCGCCGGGGTGAATCCCCAAAACATCGCCGTGGACGACCGGGGAATCCGTTCCAATCCCGTCTTTGAAAAAGCCACCGCCCTGATCAACATGCGTCCGATGCGCACCCATCACTGGTCCGGGCTGGGTACGCTTTTAAAGAACTACATCATGTTCGTGCCGTCTCCTTGGGCCTACCACGGCAATGCCTGCGAGAGCCTGGGCTCCATCTGGAACAGGCCGGAAATCAAGGGCAAGACCCGGCTGAACGTGCTGGTCATGCTGACGCCGCAATTTCACGGCATCGGGCCGCACCATTTCAGCAAAACGTATGTCTGGACCTACGGCGGGTTGATCGTGAGCGTGGACCCGGTCGCGGCCGACGCCACCGGCGCACGCATCATCCAGGCCAAGCGCAATCTCTTCTTCGGCGAGGAGCGGCCCATCAGCCCGCCGCCGCGGCACATCGAGGCGGCGGATGCGACCTACGGCGTGGGCAACAGCCGGCCGGAGCGGATCGAGCTGGTGAAGCTCGGGTGGGACCGGGACCTGCTGATATAGTCTCATAATTGAATTCCATTTTGATTCAGGTTTGTCCGGGTTGGGAGGTCCACCATGAACTTCAGTTGCCCAATGACACGCAGGGAATCACTTAAGAGAATCCTGCAGCTTTCCGGCGGTGCGGCCGTGGCGGGCATGGCGGGTACGGCCGGCTTTGCCTCCGCCGCCTCCCAGGCCTCGGCGGATAAAAAATTCATCGTCGAGGCTGTGGGCCGAACCGAAGGCTACCAGGTGAAGGACCTGGTTCGCAAAACCTTCGACGCGGCCGGCGGCATCGGCCGCTTCGTTCCGAAAGCATCGGTGGTGGCCGTCAAACCCAACCTGTCCTGGGCCCGGGCGCCGCAATTCGCGGCCACCACCCATCCGGAGGTTCTGAAGGCCGTGGTCGAGCTTTGCCAGGAAGCCGGCGCCAAGGAGGTGCGGATCGTCGACCACACCATCCACGATGCGCGCCAGTGTTTTGCCCTGAGCGGAGCCGGCATGGTGGCCAAGGAAACCGGCGCCGATTTGGTTTTCCCCCGCTCCACGCTCATGCGCGACATGAAGATCGGCGGCAGCCGCCTGGATTCGTGGGCGGTCTTCACCCCGGTGCTCGAGGCCGACGTGCTGATCAACCTGCCGATCGCCAAGCACCACTCTTTGAGCACGCTCACCCTGGGGATGAAAAACTGGATCGGTGCGGTGGGCGGCAACCGCTGGTCTCTGCATCAGGACATTCATCAGACCATCGTCGACCTGGCCCAGTTCTTCAAGCCGACGGTCACCCTGGTCGATGCCGTGCGCATCATGACCGCCAATGGGCCTTCAGGCGGCAGCACAGCGGATGTGGTTGCCAAAAACACCCTCATCTTGAGCAACGACCCGGTGGCCGCGGACGGCGCCGGCGCCCTGCTCTTCGGCCGCAAGCCGGAGGAGATCGGCTTCATCCGGCTTGCCCAGAAACAGGGGCTGGGGACCTATGACGCGGCCAAGCTCGACCAAAAGAAGGTGAGTGTGTGAAGCCTCGGCACCTGGTCTGGATCCGGCGCGCCACGCAGGGCTTGTTCCTCGGCCTGTTTCTTTTTTTGCTGGTGGAGACCCGTCTGCCCCAGGATGTCTACCTCGACTACTCCCGCGCCTTCTCCGGTGAGGCGGACCTCAGACTCGATGCGCCGGTGGCGTTCTTCTTCCGGATGGATCCGCTGGTGGCGCTGACGACGCTCGTGTCCGGGGGCGCGCTCATCACGGGGTTTCTATGGGCCGCCGGCGTGGTGGCGCTGACGGTTCTATTGGGGCGGGTTTTCTGCGGGTTCATCTGCCCATTCGGCACTGTCCACCATGCCGCCGGTTCGGTTAAACCCTCGCTTAAGGGCGAGCGCAGGCTGGCAGCCAACCGCAAGGCCCCCAACCAGCGCATCAAGTATTTTCTGCTGATCTCCGTTCTGGTCTCCGCCGCCATCGGCCTCAACCTGGCCGGCCTGCTCGACCCGATGGCCTTTCTCTTTCGGTCGGTCGCGCTTGCGGTGGTGCCGGCCATCGGCAACGGGCTGAGGTCCGTGTTCGAGGCCATGGCCGCAAACGACCACAAGATCGTTCAGATTCTCAGCTACGGCGGCGAGGTGCTGGTTGCGCCGGTGTTCGGCTACACGGCCCAGGCCTACCAGACCGGGTGGTTCATCGGGCTGCTCTTCCTGGCGATCCTCTTTCTCAACCGCATCCGGCCGCGTTTCTGGTGCCGGGTGCTCTGCCCCCTGGGCGCCTTGCTGGGGGTGTGCTCGCGCTTTACGCTGCTCAAGCTGGAACAAGACACCGAAAAGTGCAGCGGCTGCAACCTCTGCACGAAACACTGCCAGGGCGCCGCTTCGCCCAAACCGGACACCGCCTGGGAAACCTCCGAGTGCCTCATGTGCTTCAACTGCTTCAACGTCTGCCCCGAGGATGCCCTGGCCTTCCGGTTCCGCTGGGCGCCGGCGTTCAACCGCGGGCCGGACATGGGCCGCCGGGCCATCCTGGGCGGGCTGCTTGCCGGCGTCTCGCTACCCCTCTTGAGCCGGCTGGACGGACGCGTGGACAAGGTCGAAGACCCCAGGCTGATCCGGCCGCCAGGATCTCTGGCGGAGGCCGACTTCCTGCAAACCTGCCAGCGCTGCGGGCTGTGCATGCGGGTCTGCCCGACCAACGTGATCAACCCCACTCTGGCCGAAGCGGGCATGGGGGGCTTCTGGACCCCGCGCCTCATCATGACTCAGGGTTACTGCGAGTACACCTGCACCTTGTGCGGGAGCGTCTGCCCCACCGGCGCCCTCCGCCCCCTTTCCGCCAAGGAGAAGACCGGGCGCCCGATCAAGATCGGATCGGCCTTTCTCGACCGCGGCCGCTGCCTGCCATGGTCCGGCAACGCCCCCTGCATCGTCTGCCAGGAGCACTGCCCGACCTCGCCCAAAGCCATTTATCTCAAGACTGAAAAAGTCCCCCGCCCCGACGGCGGGGAGATCAGCGTGCAACTGCCCTACGTGGACCTCAAGCTGTGCGTCGGCTGCGGCATCTGCGAATACAAGTGCCCCGTCCAGGGTCTTCCAGCCATCCGCACCATCTCGGCCGGCGAAACCCGCTCGCCCAGGAATCAAATCCTCCTTTAGTCTTTCCAAGGAAGTCGGCTGTTTGTGTAACTATTTGGACACACCACTATCGCTCTGCTTAAAAACACGCATCAGGCCGTCAGCCAAGGCGCACGGCATGTTGGAACGCGCAGCCTATTATTTGCCGATTTTCAGGGGTTGGTGAACAGGCTGCTAGAAAGCGCTGCGGTTCCAGTAAAGAACCAGGATCAATGCGCCGAAGAAAATGCGGTACCAGGCGAAGGGAACGAAGGACTTGCGCGATACGTAGGACAGCAGGCCGCGGATGACTATAAGCGCGGACAGAAAGGACACGATGAAGCCCACCGTGAAAAGAGGGATGTCCGCCGCCGAGAGCAGCTCGCGCACCTTGTAGAGTTTTATGATCGAGGCCCCGAGCATGGCCGGTATCGCCAGGAAAAAGGAAAACTCCATGGCGGCGGTGCGGGAAAGCCCCAGCGCCAAGCCGCCCATGATCGTGGCGCCCGAGCGTGAGGTGCCGGGAAAAATAATGGCAAGGACCTGGATCAGCCCCACCCCCAGGGCCTTCTTGATCGGGATCCGGTCGACGCTGTTCACCTCGGGGGTTTTGTACCACCGCTCGATCAAAAGGATCGCCAGGCCGCCCAGGGCAAAGGCCAGCGCCACCGGAACGGGCCGAAAGAAATGGGCCTCGATCCATTTTTCGGTGGGCAGCCCGATCACCACGGCCGGCAGCGTGCCGATAATCAGGTTGAGAACCAGGCCGCGCGCCGCAGGCTCGCGGTGCAGGTTGCGAACCACGCCGATGAACTTCCTTCGATAAAGCCAGACCACGGCCAGGATGGCGCCGAGCTGGATGAAAATCATGAAGGCATTCTCTTTGCGGCCGGCAAAGCCGATCCAGTCCTGAACCAGGATCAAGTGGCCCGTCGAGGAAACCGGGATAAACTCCGTGACGCCCTCCACGACGCCCAGGAGGGCGGCTTTCAACAACAGCAAAAGGTCCATGCAGCGGGAGTATCCTTCCGGCAAATAATCTCAAGAATCGGTTCAGCGCGTCCCCTATACAGCGATCTTGCCGGAATCGCAAATTGCCCGGATGCGGCAGGCGGCGGTCGGCGCCCGGATGAGTCTGTGTTCTAAAAAGGGAGGGCCTGTTCACCTGGCGGGGTGATGATGCTCGACATACACAAGGGGCATCCGAAATAGGACGAGAACCCGGAAGAGGCCCGGGGCTCAACCACTCACAGCCCCGGCACGATATGCTTCGCTGCATTCCTCAGCTTCACGCGTCCGGGGTTTATCGCCGTCCGAGAGAAGGTATTCCCCGCGGCCGAAACATTCGTAACACGGCAATTCCTCATCCTTGATCCTGATGTACCCTTTGCCGTTGCAGACGTCACAAACCATTTTCTGCCCCTTGAATATAACCCATCGTTAACCTGAGATGATTTTGTTCGAAATGCCGCACGCTGCGGGACAGATCCGCCCGTCTTCTTGGCAGATCCCCCTATTTGTTCTGCTCCCGCAGCTGCCCCCCGACAAAGCAAAGCTTGATGAATTTTTTTTCTGCTTCCCGAAAATCCTTCGCTGAATAATGGTCGATGTTTTCAGGAATGCGGAAGCGCCGGCGACATTCCTTCAACAGCAGATTGATTCCCGTCGGCTTCTTGATTTCGTCACCCACAGTCACCCCCAAAGTGAAAAAGACAAAGTCGAAGAATGCCACGAAGATGCCGCGCTACGTTAAAAAAGAACAAGAGGCCCCCGGTGCGAATTCATGGTTTTGATCTCAGCCTCTTTCAACCACACTTGAGAGCAAGTTTTGTTCCAGGCGTTGGGGAAAAAGGAATTGGGTTTAGAAAGGATAAGTTAACGAGAAAGGCGGCCTATCGGCAGAAAGCTGCTTGGGGTCGATTCTGCACAAAAGTGGGTTTTCTAATTCACATTATTACTCCGGCAATCAAATATGCCAAGTTCAGCATCTCACGCACCGGCGGACCGGGGTGCCCGCCGCGGCGAGTCGCAACCATCCATCCAACGAACCAACTCACTGCAGGCCGGCGCTCCATGTTCCGTGGTTTTGGGCGAGCCTGAACACGCCGGACATCCGGGTTCCATCCTCGGAAAGCTCACCGGAAATGGCGCCGAACCCCAAGCTGATATCGCCTTCCATAACGTTGCCTGTCACGGTGCCGCGGAAGCGATGCACGCCGTCGTGTATGGTGTCCGCGAACTGCCCTGTGAAAAGCGTTTGCCCGTCCGGCGTTTGAAACAGCTCGACCCGTATGGGCCCTTCGTACACGTTGCCCTTCAGGATCCCCGTGTAAACACCCGCCGGTTTGGAGTCTTTGGGAATAAAACCCGCGGCGCAGCCCGCCAGAAGGAGGCCCAGGCATAGCAGCCGTATGCAAAATGTCTTTTTCATGAATACCCCCGTTTGAGAATACCCTGGTTGGGGACTCTTTATCAGCCCCGCTGGTTTTTGAGCATCCAAATCAAGAGTGCCATAAAAATAAGGAGCAGCAGGACCAGCCAGCCGACCGGCACTCGATGGGCCGGCTGCAACACCTTTCCGAGATTGAGGCGGAAGGGTGAGTCGCCGACCATCAAATTCAAATCGACCGCAGCCGGACTTGAACCTGCCGGAAGTTTGAGCCGACGGCTGTAAGTGCCGTCCAGGTGGTCGACGACCGGCTCCGGGAACCCCCCCGTCGTTGCCTCCCACAGCATCATGTGTTGCCGGCCCGGCCCCAGCAGGTTCCCATAGGCGTCGGCCGGGCGCAGGGTGATCTCAAAAATGACCATGTCCTTGTCATCCACCGGCAGCCGGAAGGCCTCTGCGCCGAGGGCGTCGGCCTTCATGGGGATGTGCCTTTCGATGCGCAGGTTGCGCTCGAAAGGGATCCCGGCCGAGGTGACCCCGGAGGCGTTGATGTCAAAGGCATAGGTGCCGGCCACCGTCGTCCCCTCGAATCGGCCGGTGTGAATTCCGTCCCCGGCAGCGGAATCCCCGTGAGTGCCGTCATCGTAGAGCCGAACCGTGTCGATGACCGCATGCCCGGCAAACGGCTGTTTTCGAAATTCCGTGAGATAGATGATCTTGCGCAACAGCGGTGAAAGCGCCTCCTCGCCACGCACTTCCGGCACCCGGGCGAGCTCCTCCGGCGCAACTCGGGAAGCCGCCAGCCAGTTGGCGACCCCCTCCAGCGGCCGCGCCACCCGGGCCCACACCGTCGCCGGCAGCGCAGGCGGGCGCCCGTTCTGGGCGAGCCTGGCGGTAAGGGTAAGCACGGCGCCGGTTCTCGCCTCCTTCATTTTTACCTCGGCCTTCAGAGACAGCCCGGAGTCGGTCACGACACTCCATTGGTAAGGCACCGCCGGCCGGACGCCCCCCTCTGCGCCCGCGGCCAGTTCCAGGGACCAGGGCTGCGCGGCTACTTTGCCGGGCCGGCCGAGAAAGGCCGAATCGATTTTAACCAGAGTGAAGCTCTCTCCGTCACGAACGCTGACGCCCGTCAAGGTCTGCCGGTAGGGGATCTCGCTCCCGTCCGATGCGCGCAGGACAAGCGCCGGCCTTTGTTTCAAGGGACCCGCCCAGCTTACGAAGACAGCCACCTTGCGATCAAGCTCTGAAAGGAAGAACTCGTGGATTCGGCGCTCACCGGAACGGATCAAACCTGCCGGGTCGGCGGCGGCATCCAGCTGCAGGGCATCCACCAGGATCGACTTGTAGACGGCCTGCAGGGCGGTGGCCGGGTTCCAGGCCGCAGGATCGAACCCCGCTGCAGTGGTCACGTCGTAGTGGCCCCCTCCGGTTTGAGCGCCCAGCTGCCCCAGGATGTCGTTGGGGACTTCGCCCGGCTGGCCGAAACCGATGGCGTAGGTCCGGATGGAGTTCGAAGTGAGATCATTGATCGCCTGGCCGATGTCGTCGAGTCCGGAGCCGGGAGGACAGTTGTGGAACCCGTCGCTCAGCAGGACAAGCGCCTTGCGGTCTTCAACGCCGAACATGCCCGCTGCGGTAACGAGGCCTGCCAGCAGGGGCGTGCTGCCCGCGGCCGCCAAGCCCGGGATGGTCGTGTCGATGGCTGCGGCTATCGTATCCGGCTGGACCTGCGTCAACGGGGTAATGACCTCGCCGAAGCAGCCCTGATAAGGCTGGCGGGGAAAGCGTGCGATTCCGAACGAGGCCCGGCACGGGTTGAAAAACTGCAACATGTCCAGAAACGGGACGGCCGCCTGCCGGGCCAGTGAAATCCGCTGGAACGACGGGTCGACGCCGGGCATCCCATCGTGACTCCAGGCCATGCTGCCGGAGTTGTCGAACAGAAGCACCACCGCAGCGCCTGTCTGCCCGCCGCCCGGAATGGGAACCACAGGTACGTTGCCGATAAAGCTGAGGGTGGTCCCGTCCGGCGGGGTACGATGTTGGACCACAGTGAAAAGCGCCCTGAAAATCACTTCCGGGTGGTGAACCGTGTTCTGGTGTCGGGCGACCCGATCACCGGCGTACAGAGGTTCCGGAGGCGGCTGAGTGGGAATTTCGATATCATCCATGTTCACTGCATGCAGCGCCAGGTTCTTCGCCAGCACCCTGCCCTGGCAATCGTCGGAAGGGGTGCTGCCGCCGACAAAATCCCCGTTATTGGCTGCGTAAATGGCGACGTACAGCACGCCCTGGTCCACTCCGGCGCCGTTTTCTCGACTGCCCGGCGCTTCGCCGGAATAAGAGCCTGGCGCCGACTGAGAGTCTTCGATGGGGTGCCCGTTCAAGTTTTTGATGTAATCGAGGCTTTCATCGCTGAAGGATTCGCAGTTGTAATCGTACCCATTGTTCAACTGGCGAGCCGAGGTAAAGCCGGCTATGAGAGACCGAAGTCCGTGGTTGGGAGGCGAGATGGCGATGAATTCGGATACCGGGATGGGGCTCCCGGCCTCATGGAGCTGCTTTAGGTATTTTCGGCTGCTGATGGTGCCCTTGCTGTAGGCGATGATGGCAAGCTTCAAATTCGGGTTGTTGGGATCTCTCATGCGGTGCCGCGCCAATATCGACGTCACGGCCTCCCGGATCTCGGCGGCATCGTCATCGATCGAACGATGCTGGGAGGCATCGGTGTCCCCGAAGTGGATATAGTATGGTTCGATACCCAGGCAGCGGTTCTCCGCCAGATCCAGTGTGAGCTTGAACGAAGGCAGATTCCCGCGGGGGTCATGGAAATTTTTCCGGTAGTTAGGATGCTGCGCGTCCGGGTCGGGATCATGGCCGTGGACGAAAAGGACCGGCGTGGGGTTGCCGGGCGGTGTCATAGCGCCTTCTGAAAGCGGGGTGCCGTCGGCTTGGAAAACCGTCACCGTCCAGGCTGCGGAGGGAAGGATGGCGGCGGTCATCAGCAAAATCACCGCCATCAAAAAAACCTGGGGGACGCGTTGGGTCATGGCTTGCCTCCCTGAAAGGATTGCAGATGATGCGGAAGGGCTCGACTATTGCTTTCATAACGGAATTTTCCGGATTTTACCACTGCGCGGCTTGTCTTTACGGCAACCGTGAATATTTTCAGTTTTATCTGTCGATCATATCGTGTACGAACCACGCCTCAACCCCGTGAGGCCGCTTATGAAACGAGTCACGCTTTACAGCAGCTCCAGAAACTATCGAAGCCCGGTCCGACCCAGCGAAACAAGCCCTCCGGGCCAAGCTGGAGGAACAGTCAAGACAGCTGAAACCGTTTCCGTCCCCGCTCGCTCGCTCCTCCTCCGCAAGTTACTCCAGCGTCACGACCGCATCGCTTGGATAGCGGCCGGCGGGCTCCTGACCCTGCTCCTCGTGTGGGGGCATGCGTCGATGGCACCCCTGCCCCGCCGGATCACTCAGAAGGATATCGAAACGGCCGTGCTCCACACGCTGGAGACCCGGACCCTGCCGTCACCTGCGGCCAAGGCTTACGAGGCGGTCCTACCGTCGGTCGTGCGCGTGCGCGGACTCGACACCGACCCGGACGGCGACGACGAAATCGAAAAGAGCGTCGGCACGGGAGTGGTGGTCGTCGACAAGGGGCTCATTCTCACCAACCTCCATGTGGTCGCCGGCGCCAGGCTGGTGAAAGTGGTCTTTGCCGACGGGCTTGAATCCGAGGCCGGGATTGTGGGCCTGAAGCCCGAAAACGACCTGGCCGTGCTTCAGGCGAAGACCATCCCGGACGATCTCGCCCCTGCCAATCTGGGATCCACCCGCGACCTCGCCCCGGGTGACCACGTGGTGGCCGTGGGCTTCCCGTTCGGCATCGGCCCGTCGGTGTCGGCGGGAGTGGTGTCCGGCCTGAACCGTGAGTACCGCTCGCCGGAAGGCAAGCGCCTGCTGACCAACCTCATCCAGTTCGACGCGGCGGCCAACCCCGGCAACTCCGGCGGCCCGCTGGTGAACGCGGACGGCGAGGTGGTGGGCATCGTTACGGCCATACTGAATCCGACCGAACAGCGCGTGTTCATCGGCATCGGATTCGCGGTGACCATGGAAAGTGCGGCGACCGCCATCGGCCTGCCGCCGTTCTGATTCGGCATTGGGAGGGATGGACATGAACACCGGCGAAACGGGTCGTTCGGAAGTGTCAACATTGATGGAGCGCATCCTCTACGAGGTAAAGAAGATCGTTGTTGGCCAAGACCGTTTTCTCGAGCGCGTGCTCGTCGCCATCCTGGCGCAGGGGCATCTCCTGGTCGAGGGCGTGCCGGGCCTCGCCAAGACCCTGACGGTCAAGACCCTCGCCCGGACCATTCGCGGGACCTTCCGGAGAATTCAGTTCACGCCGGATCTCGTACCGGCGGACCTGGTGGGGACCCGCATTTACAATCAGAAGACCGGGGAGTTCACCACCGCGCTGGGTCCCGTATTCACCCACCTGCTGCTGGCCGACGAGATCAACCGGGCCCCGGCCAAGGTGCAAAGCGCCCTGCTCGAAGTGATGCAGGAATACCAGGTCACCATCGCGGGCGAAACCCACCGGGTCCCTCAGCCGTTTCTGGTCATGGCGACGCAGAACCCCATCGAGACCGAGGGAACCTACCCGCTGCCGGAAGCCCAGGTGGACCGGTTCATGATGAAGGTGCTTGTCGGCTACCCCAGCGAGGAAGAAGAGTTCGTCATCGTCAACCGCGTCACGGGTACTGAGAATGAAATCGCGGCCGTCGCCACCACCGAGCAGCTGAGAGCGCTGCAGCGCGAGTGCCGGGCCGGGTTCGTGGACCCCTCGCTCATCCAGTATGCGGTGCGGCTCGCCGCCGCCACGCGGGACCCCGGCCGCTTCGGCATGCCCGGCATGGCGGCGTACCTGTCCTACGGCGCCAGCCCCCGCGCCCCCATTCACCTCATCGAAGGCGCGCGGGCCCTGGCCTACCTGCGCGGCCGCGGCTATGTGCTGCCGGAGGACGTGACCGACCTGGTGGTTGACGTTTTTCGGCACCGGCTGGTGCTCTCGTACCAGGCCCTGGCCGATGCCAGGACGGCCGATCAGATCATGGAGCACGTCATGCAGCACATACCGGCTCCCGAGAAGCCGCTGGAGGCCCATGTCCGAGCCGGCGCGCGATCCTGAGAAAATCCTGCTGCGGCTGGAGTGGACCGTCATCCGCCGCCTGGACGGCCTGCTTCACGGCGACTACCGCAGCCTTTTCCGCGGCTTCGGGATAGACTTGGCCGACCTGCGCGAGTACCAGCACCACGACGACGTCCGCCACATCGACTGGAATGTCACCGCGCGTCTGCAGACCCCCTACGTGCGGGTGTACAACGAGGACCGGGACGTGACCGCGTGGTTCCTGCTCGACCTCAGCCCGTCGGTGAGTTTCGGCTCCGAGCGGGTGCAGAAACGCTCCGTCGCCATCGATTTCGTGACCGTCCTGGCACGGCTGCTGTCGCGCTACGGCAACCCCGTCGGGGCGCTTTTCTACGGCGACCGCGTGGACACGGTGATACCGGCGCGAGGCGGCCGGCGCCATGTCCTGCACATCCTCAGCCGGATGCTGTCCCGGCCCGAGCGCTCGGGGGCCGCCGCGACGAACCTGAAAGACCTGCTGCTGACCGGCCGCCAGATCATGCCCCGGCGTTCGCTCGTGTTCGTCGTTTCCGATTTCATCAGCGCGCCCGGCTGGGAGGAGCCGCTGGCGCATTTGGCCCGGCGCCACGAGATCGTGGCGGTGCGTCTCTACGATCCGCTGGAAATGGAGCTGCCGGACCTGGGACTTCTGGTCGTTCAGGACGCCGAGACCGGTGAACAGGCCTGGGTCGACACCCACGACCACGGCTTCCGCCGGCGCTTCGCGGCCGCGGCCGCACGGGGCGAGGCGGCCCTCCGCTCGGCCTTTGGCGACGCCGGCGTGGATGCTTTAGAGCTGTCCACGGCCGACGACCTCGTCAACGCGATTCTGAGGTTTGCCGACCTGCGCAAGCGGCGGCGGCAGCTTTCGGCGGGCGGCAGTTTGCCGCAGCACCTGGGAGGCAGCCATGACGTTCATGTGGCCTGACATGCTTTGGCTTCTCGCGGCCGTACCGGCGCTGATCGCTACCTACCTGTTCCTGTTGCGCCGCAAGAAGAAGTCCGCGCTCCGCTATGCCAACCTGAGCCTGGTGAAGGAGGCCATGGGCGCCGGCCAGAGATTCCGGCGCCACATCCCGCCGCTGATTTTCCTGGCGGCCCTGACCGTCTTGATCCTGGCCACGGCCCGGCCGTCGGCGGTGGTCACTTTGCCGACCCAGCACGAAACCGTCATCCTGGCCATGGACATCTCCGGCAGCATGCGCGCCACCGATGTCGAGCCCAACCGGATTGGGGCGGCGCAGGCCGCCGCCAAGTCCTTCGTGGCAGACCAGCCGCGACGCACCCGCATCGGCGTGGTGACCTTCGCCGGTACGGCGGCGGTCGCCCAGGCCCCGACGGATAACCGCGAGGATATCCTCGCGGCCATCGACCGGTTCCAGCTGCAGCGCGCCACCGCCATCGGCAGCGGCATCCTCGTCTCCCTCAAGGCGATCTTCCCGGACAGCGAATTCGACCTGCGTTCGTCAAACCCCCGGCGCGACCCCACGCGCGATTCGCTGCGCGGAGCCCCGCTCGACCAGGCGCGTGAGCCTGAAAAGCCCGCGTTCAAGCCGGTCCCGGCCGGCTCCTACGCATCGGCCGTCGTCATCCTGCTGAGCGATGGCCAGTCGAACGTCGGCCCCGACCCCATCGAGTCCGCCCGCATCGCCGCCGACCGGGGTGTGCGCGTCTACACGGTGGGGTTCGGCACGACCGAAGGCGAGATTCTGCGGTTCGAAGGCTGGGCCATGCGCGTGCGCCTCGATGAGGAAACCCTCAAGAAGATTGCGGAGCTGACGCAGGGCGAATACTATTACGCAGGGACCGCCGCGGACCTGAAAAAAGTCTATCAGACCCTGAGCGCCCGGCTCGTGTTTGAAACCAGGGAAACCGAAATCACAGCCTTTTTTTCGGCCGCAGCGGCCGTCCTGGCGCTGATTGCGGCCTTGCTGTCGGTCCTTTGGTACAATCGAATTCTGTGAGCGCTGCGCTCACAAGGGGAGGAGAATGGAGATGAGCCAAAAGGTCATGGTGGCGTTTGACGATTCGGACAATGCCCTGCGGGCGGTGGCGTACATCGCCAAACTGGTGGCCAGGGACTGCCGGGTCACACTTTTCTCGGTGGTACAGGACACGGCGGCCATTTGCGAGATGCAGAGCCCGGAGCTGACCCCTTATTTCAAGGCGCAGCAGGATTCATTCTGCGCCCTGGAGGAAAAGAAGAAGGAGATTCTCACCGCCGCCCAGATGAAGGCCAGGAAGCTCTTGGTGGACAGCGGATTCAAGGGGGATCAGATTATCCTCAAATCAGAGCCGAAAAAGAAGGGGATCGCGCGGGACATCGCTGCAGAGGCTCAGGCGGGCTATGACCTCGTCGTGATGGGCCGGCGCGGACTGTCGGGGATCAAGGAATTCTTCATGGGCGGCATTTCCCAGAAGGTGTTGGCCCTGGCGCTCGATGTGCCGATTCTGCTCGTGAACTGAAACACCCCTGCATCCTCACACTGCAAGAGGGCATGGGGGGATGGGCGAAAGCGGGCATCCCGTCGCACAGAGGGGCCTGCCGAACCGCCGCACTCCGCTCGAGGTCACCCGCTGCAATAGGCGACGGCAGGTCCTTTCCTGACCGTCAGCGTCCACTCTGAGTTCAACCGGCTGCCGCTGATGCCGTTGACCTCGACCTGCACGTACGCCGGCAGCCGCGCGGAAAGCCTTTCCATCAAATCCCACACCTGCTCGCGCGAACAACTCCAAAGGTCGACTATAACCGTATCTGCTCCGATCAGCCGGCTCTTGACCTTTACGGAAAACAACCCCCGGAGATTCGGCGAATTCAACTCCTGGAGAACCCTTGTGTTTAACGCGGCTTCACGCCGGTCGCAAGCGCGCAGGAATGCTATGAGCAGAACAAAGGGCCCCAGAATGCAGAGAAATCCTATGGACAGTTTGCCGAGACTTGTAAGCAGCTCTATCATGACATGCCTCCTTTCGCAGGTTTATGGCATTATGGCCGACTTTGGAGAACGCTCCCGGGCGTGGTTTCCGGAGGTCATCTCCATCAGGCGGGACCGGAGCATCTCGATACCCGCCTTGTCGATACTTTTGTTGTCGACGATGACCTCCTTGCCTTTTGGGGCGAGGGCGCGCAGCTTGCTTTCAACCAGGCTGGAGCATACGACCACGGAGGCTTCGGCGATCATTTTTTGCAAGCTGGACCTTTCTTCGCCGCAACCGGTGATCACCCGCAGGTGCTCTAATCCGGCTCTCTGGATCGAAAGCTTCATGTTCTCTGCTCCGGCCCTCGTAGTGCAGGCCACACCCACCTGGGTCCCCTCGGGAAGCGAGGTCAGCCGCATCAAAGTTTCGAGACTCGTGTCCACCATGACGGCGACCACCTCCATCCCTGAGTCTTCCAAAAGGCTTTGAACTTCCCGGATGTGGTAAAAAGTGGTGATGATCAGTCCGTAGCGCTTTAAGGATTCCAGATCTTTTTCAACGGCCTTGGCGAAATCCCCGACCAGCATGGAGTCCAACTGGATGCTCAACGCTTTCTTGAGCTCCGCGCTGAAAAGCTCCAGCTCCGGTCGGCTGCACTCGATGAAAAGCGCTTTAACCGCCCGCTCACCCCCTGAGGTTGCGGGCGATGCCTGGGTCCGGGCATAAAGGGTCAGGAACAGCTCTTCCGGGCTGAAACCCAGCTTGCCGGCCCGGTCGAGCGCTTCGTCCACCACCGCCAGCAGCTTGTGCATGCTCTCAACCTTCGACTCTGATTTGGCCTTGGCGGCAGACACAAAGGTGCCCCGCCCGGGTTCACAGGAAAGATGCCCTTCCCGCTGCATTTCCGAAAACACTTTCGACACCGTGTTCCGGTTCACCCGCAGGAACCCGGCTAGTTGCCGCACGGTGGGCAGCTGGGTTCCGGCGCGCATTTGCCCGGATTGAATCAGATATACCAGCTGCGCCTTGAGTTGGGCGTGAACCGGGAGCTGATTTTTGCGATTGAGCTTGAGGTCCATGAAATTGTCCTATTGACATAGGACAATAGGACAAAGAGTGGTTTGTGTCAAGAATTTTGTGCAGAGAAATTAAGCCTCGCTCATCAAAGACGATCCACCGGCAAACTCGATGGCAGATGATGACTTGAAAAGCAGAAGCGCTTCAGGTATTCAATTATAACAACAACCGTCCTGAAAGCTGGTAATGCGGTTGATCTTTTTTCGAATCTCCAGCCGGCACCGGCCCCTTTGTTTCCTTCACACGTGTACCGAGGAAAGGAAACATGATGAACCCCCAAAACGAACCTGAGCGCATCCTGGAGGACCTGCTATCCATCTCAGGGCCAGGGAACTGCTTTTCCCGCCGCCAATTCCTCAAACTGACCGGGGCAACGATTGCAGGTATCTCGGCCTGGGGTCTTTTCCGCGCTAACGAGGGCTCGGCAGCGCCCCTGATCATCACCGAACGGGCCGAGGGGCTGGTCGTCGCCGACCCGACCCGCTGCGTGGGCTGCCGGAGGTGCGAGCTGGCCTGCACGGAATACAACGACGGCAAGGCATCCCCGAGCATGGCCCGGATCAAGGTGAATCGCAATCTCAATTACGGCCCCGCCGGTCTTTACACCCGCCAGGGCGGCCAGGGCAATTGGGGCAGCGGGCTGATCATCCAGGATATCTGCAAGCAATGCCCCCACCCGGTGCCCTGCGCAAACGCCTGCCCGAGCGACGCCATCGTGGTGAAGCCGCCGCTGAACGCCCGGGTGGTAGATGCGCAGAAATGCATCGGGTGCAGGATGTGCCAGCGGGCCTGCCCCTGGGAGATGATGTCCTTTGATCCGGATACGAACACGGCCACTAAATGTTTTCTCTGCGACGGGAAACCCAAGTGCGTCGAGGCCTGCCCCGCGGAAGCCCTGACATTTACGGCGTGGCGCGATCTGACCCGCCATGTTCCGCCGAGGGTTGCCCCGACCGCCGTCATTTCCCCGGAGAAGCTGCAGGCCTGCATCGACTGCCACAAACGTTAAGCAGAAAGGGTGCGCATCATGGCCAGGTACGGAGGGTGGGCAGGCAACGTGCTGCGGGTTGATCTGTCCACCGGAAAAATCTCCACCGAAGACACCGTCGAGAAATACCGGGATTACCTGGGCGGCACGGGGATAGGGTACAAGGTCCTCTGGGATGAAGTCCCGGCAGGAACCCGGCCGTTCGACCCGGAAAATAAGGTGATCTTCGCAACCGGCCCACTTGCCGGGACGAGCGCCCCCTGCAACGGCCGGACCGCCATTACCACGCTGTGGCCGACCTGCTGGCCTAAGCCGCTGGTCGCGAGCGGGCACATGGGCGGCCATTTTGCCGCGGAGCTGAAATACGCGGGATATGACGCCGTCATCGTGCAAGGCCGGGCGGACCGGCCGGTGTGGCTGTCCATTGCCGACAGCAAAGTGGAACTCCGGGATGCGCGCCACCTCTGGGGCCAGGGCATTCGACGGGCGACGTATGAAATCAGCCAGGAGATGGGCCCGGAATCGGCCGTGGCGTGCATCGGCCCGGCCGCTGAAAACCTGGTGCCGATGTCGGTGGTCATCAACTCGGTGTCGCACTCCGCAGGCGGCGGGGCAACCCTGGGGGCCAAAAACCTGAAGGCCGTCGCCGTGCGGGGCACCGGGAGCATCCGGATCGCCGAAAACAGGGACGAGTGGGAGAAGGCCATCAAGTACCACCTGTCCCTGCTGGGGGCCAACAACCAGCACGTGGTCCCCGACTCCCCACAGCCCTGGTCGGAATATGCCAGCCCGGGCACACGTTGGGTGGCCTCCAAGGGGCGCCTGTGGGGTGCCGCCAACCCGGCCATCGACACCGGCGCCTGCGACCCCCGCAACCTCAACCGCATCGCCTACCGCTCCAACAGCGGCGCCTATTTTTTAGGTCCCCAGGCATGGAAATACACTGTCAGGGGCAACGGCTGCACGGGCTGCCCCATTCGCTGCCACGTCATGCTCAAGGTCCCGGCGGTGGCCCCCAAATACGGCATTCCGGAGATCGGCCAAAACACCTGCGGCGGCCTTAATTTCGGCCGGGCCTTCTTCAAGAGCTTTCCGGACGGAAACCGCGGTCAGACGGCCATCGAGGCCTGCATGGTGGGGATGCACCTTGCCGATGACCTGGGCATCTGGAACAACTACGGGCTGCTGCAGCGCGACTTCCAGAAATTCTATTATGATGGCATTTTCAAAAACAAAATCGGCGAGAAAGAATACCAAAGCTACTCCTGGGATCGGTATGAAAAAGGCGACCCGACCTTCCTTTTTCAACTGCTGCCGCGAATTGCCAACAAGGACGGCGAGCTCGCCACCGCCCTCGGGCTCGGGACCGGTTACACGCTCGCGCGCTGGGGCATTGCCGAAGACGAGTGGAAGAAGGACCAGGAACTCACGTACTGGAAGATGGGGCACCCCAAACACCACTCCAGTGAAGATTCCGGCCAGTGCGGGGTGATCATCAACACGCAGTACAACCGGGATGCCCAGTGCCATTCGCACACCAACTTCACCCGCAACGGATTGCCGATCGAGGTGCAGAAACGCCTGGCGGCCGAGCTCTGGGGCTCGGCGGATGCGGTCGATGCCGCCCTGGCCTACACGCCGATGAACAGCTACAAGGCCAAGATGGCCAAGTGGTCCCTGCTGCGCAAGGAACTGCACGATTCTTTGGCCCTGTGCAACTGGATGGGCCCCTGGGTGGCCTCACCGCTGAAGGAGCGCGGGTACCGCGGCGACGACTCCATCGAATCCCTGCTCTACAGCCTGGCCACCGGCGACCGGAAATCCCGTGAAGAGATTGACCAGGCCGCGGAGCGGATTTTTCTGCTCCATCGCGCGCTCACCATCCGTGAAATGGGCACCCAGGACATGCGGAGCCGGCATGACACCGTCCCGGACTGGATCTTCGAGTACGGCAAGGACAAGGCTCCGTTCAACGCAGGGACGATCCGCATGGACCGGGAGGACATCCGCCTGGCAATGGATATGTTTTACCGTGAGATGGGCTGGGACACGAAAACCGGCGCGCCGACCTACGACACGTACCGTAAGTTCGGGCTTGAGAGCGTCGCCAAGGAGTTGAAGAAAAAAGATCTATCGACATGAGGCTCGAGACCCGTGAGACCATGGCCGACCCCAGTGCTTGCCTGCGTAACCGGGGTCGCCACTCCTTTTTTTAAAACCGCTATGTAGCGCCGATCGCCTTCCAACGGGTTGCCGACGATCGCCCATCGAAACCACTCATCCGGCGTTTCCTGCATACTCAACCTGCATTAGAGGCTGTTTCACCCCTACCCTGCCCCTGCCTATTGAAATATAACGGGCAGGGATTATTGTGATATCTATCAGTTGTTCTGCGGGCATACCGGCCCGAGCCCGACACCCGGTTTCAGCATCAAGCGTGTCTGGGAAAATGGTCTTACACCCTAAAATAATGCCGATGAAAAGGAGGTTTGCAGCCATGAAAAAATGGTTGATTATACTCGGTCTTTCAATATTTGCGTTTAGCAGTGTCACGACAACCGGAGTTCTTGCTACCGAAGCCCCGCGCATGGGAAAAGATGAGCTCAAGGCCAAGCTCGGGAACCCCGAGGTGGTAATTATAGATGTACGCTCCTACACGGACTGGCTTTTAGGCGGGGACAAGATCAAGGGTGCGGTAAGAGAAAATTACCGGGATTTCGACGGGTGGGAAGCGAAGTACCCCAAGGACAAAACCATCGTGTTGTATTGCGCCTGAAAGAACGAAGGCACGAGCGCAAGTCTTGCGCTCAAATTAATCGACAAGGGGTACCCGAAGATCTACGCGCTCAAAGGCGGCTGGGACGAGTGGAAGAAGAGCGGGTATCCCACGGAGCCCAAATAACGTTCACTTGCAACTAGGTGGACTGGCGTGACGCAACGGCAGCATGCGCTCGGTTGTGTGTCGAAAATATCATCCGCCGACACATCCCAGCAGGTGCGAGGGCCCGTTTCGTTATTATCCATTACCGCGGAAAAACAAACCATCCCCGCCGCTTGCGGCAGGGATGGTTTGTTGCTTAGAAGTGGTAGACGAACCGGAGGTTGTAGCGCTCCCCCTCCGGCCGGTTTTCAGCAAGTGTTTCAAAATACACGTTTAAGAAAAGGAAGGCGTCCTTGCTGATCGACCAGAGAAGCCCAGGGCCGATCCCCAATACCTGCTCCCGGGTATCTTGGATGCTATCCCCGTCAACTTCGAGGTCGGTGAATTGTTTCAGGTAATAACCGTTGATGCCGAGTCTCAAGTCCGGCAAGACGCCATAGGAGGTGGCAAAGTTCGCATGCACGGCCTGGCCGGCCTGAGTGTCGTTGGCACCCGGGTAGGCGCGGTTCGGGTCGTTATTCTTAAAATTATACAAGTAGTGAATTCGTGTCGAAACCGTCCACTGCGGCGTCAGGAACAGCGTCGCCGCCCAGTATGGGTTGAAGCTGAAAAAATTGCTGCCCGGGTTTAATTCCTTGTCCGAGTCATATTTCCCGGTCGGCAGGAGGAACTGGAATTCAATCCGGTGCATGAATACCGGGCCGTTGGCGCCCATGATGGGATCCCACTGCAGGAACGGACCGACTGTCAGATCCCCAAGACCGGCTCCGTTGTCCTCGGGGTAGGGGCCGTTGTTGCCGTAATCGAGGTCGAAACTGACCAGCGGGACAATGAGGTTCAAACCCCATTTGCCGCCGAATACCACGGACTGGTCGGACTGGTAGATGACCTGTGTCAGGCTGACATAGACGTCCAGATCTTCGTCTGCATTGCCGGGGAGCAGGTTGTTTCCCTTATGATCTGTAAACTGTTCCGAGGAGTAGTATTGGAAATACTGCGAGACATACAACCCCGGCCCGGCCGGCGGCCCGCCATCCATGAAGCTAGTGAATCCAAGGTTTACGGACGGCAAATCGTAGGCGTGGGCAGAACCAAACCCGCAGAGGACTGCCACAACCGCAACCCAACATAAAGTTCCCCGGCTTGTCTTCATCTTGTCCTCCCCCCCCCTTTGAAAATGAGTTTAATCCTTGCGCCTGCTGAAGACGCCTGTGGGGGATTACCTAACGAAGTCCGTTTAAAGAGTCAATTACAATTAAGTTTTTCAAAAATCACGGGACGTAGGGCTTTGTTTGATTAAACTCAGCCAAGCAAGTCGCCTGCGTGATATCCTGATATGGAACAATCGAACTTGGTCAATTCGCCAAACACCCCGTGGATATTGTCAATACCGCAACAAGCTCGCAGCATTTGATTTCCCGAACTCGTTCTTATAATTTGGAGGGCAAAGGATTATTTCAAGCTGCGAGGCATCGTCTATGAACATCATGATGCGAACATGTTGGGGCACCGCCAGCCGATCTGTTTTCATCGTCTTGATGGCCTGCACGCCGGCGCTTTTGCTCAACGCCTGCGCGCCCGTCATCTCCCCTCAGCTCATGGAGCAGGTCGACCGGAATCTGACGTATGGCTCCCTGGCCAACCGCCCGGACGAGACCAAGGGCAAGATCGTCCTGCTGGGCGGGACTATCGTCCAAACGGTGCCCAAGCCCAATGAAACCGAGATCGAGGTCGTTCAGAAGCAGGTAAGCTCATCCGGTGAACCCTACCTGACGGATAAATCCGAAGGAAGGTACCTGGTCGTTGTCGATCGCTTCCTGGACCCGGCCATTTACAGATCCGGGCGGGACATAACTGTGGCCGGAGAGGTGCAGGGATCCGTGCTGCGCCGCCTGGGTGAAATCGACTACCGATACCCCGTCATTGCCGCCGTGGAACTGCATCTCTGGAAAGAGCCGCTTTCCCCGCAGGCCTATCCATACCCCTACCCCTTTGGCTACCCCTACTACCGGCGGTGGGGGCCCTATCCGGGCTTCCCTTACCCTTACTGAGCTTGACAATGGCCTCGGAAAAATGCGCGCATGGCCATTACACCAGGCCTGAAGGCCGCCCAGGAACCGCTGGCGCTTAAGCTCAGGCCTCTTTCTGCCGATTTATAGTCAAGTGCCCCAAAAATGGTTCGACCCGTTTGGACCATGAGAGGTGAAAGCTTCCGTGCTGGTGCGACACTTTATGACCAGCGACCTTTTTACGCTGTCGCCGGACCATACCTGCCATGAAGCCCTGGCGGAGTTCAAACGCCGGAAGATCCGGCGCGCCCCGGTGGTGGAAAACGGCCGGCTCGTCGGCATCGTCAGCGAGCGGGACCTGCTTCGCGTCATGCCGGGTACCTGCGGCCAGGCCTCCACCGCGGCCGGCGAGGACGGCATGGCATTGCCGGTTCGGAATATCATGAGTACCGACATCGCGACCCTGGGGCTGAACGACCATCTGGCGAAAGCCGCCAGCTTGATGCTCAAGAGGCGCATCGGCGGCGTTCCCGTAGTTCACGAAGGAAAACTTAGCGGCATCATCACCGAGTCGGATGTGTTCAAGGCGCTGTACGTCATCCTCACGTCAGGCTCCGGGTCCATCATTATTTTTGAAGAACCCGCCCAGCCATCTCAGGGGAACCACGATTACGCCAAGCTGTGCCTCAAGCACAACTGCCGGCTGCAAACCTTTCTCCGCTACCCGAAACCCAACGGCAGCGCCATGTATTATCTTTGCCTGGAAGGCAAGAACGTGGACGCCTTCGTGCGCGAGCTGTGGACAATGTCCATCCAGGTCGTGTGGGCTGAATCGAGTTGATGTAAAAACCCCCTTCGCCGCAACCCTGCCCCTTCTCCGACTGCCTTTGCTTTATTAATCAGCTGCATTACTTTGCACATATGTGAAAATGCATCCCTACAAATTATAATGAATGGCCCCGGAGAAATCTCCACGCAACGTTACCTTGAATTTAAAACAATGGGAGGATGCTATGACTCTGGCGATGGGGAATAAAAACGTGGTCGTCGGGCTCTTGGTGGTGATGCTGTATCTCTCGATGTCGTTTTTCATCGAACGCACGTCAGCGCTGCACCAGTTCCACGAAAAGGCGGCCGCCGCTGCGGTGGACACCAAGGGGTCGACCGACCTGCTCGATGACCAGGTCGTGGACATGAAGCGGGGGCCCGCCTACCGGACGGGCGGGATTTACTTTACGAACCACTATCCGAACTCCTATGTGCGCGTGTTCAACCCCGGCCGTGACGCCGCCTACAACATGCGCTGGTACGCTTGGTGGTTCGCGCTGTTCAACATTGTCATCGGCGTCATTGCCGGAGTTCAGAAGGAGGCCGGCCCGAAGCTGCGCTCGGCGGCATCCTGGCTGGCGTTGACCGGCCTGGTGCTCTTCCCGTTGCGGGACACGCTCGGTTTCTGGGGCAGGTATTTAAATCCCCAATATTCCGCCGGCACCATGGGCCCCGTTTTGTACCCGCTGATGTGGATCGGCGGTTCGGCGATGTTCCTTGCCCTGCTGCTGGCGCTCGTCGCTTTTGTGCAGGGGGCCCGGAATGCCGCCGTGAAATAAACCAGGCAAAAGGGGAGGCGAGACAAATAAAGCCAAAACACCCCGGCGACCGGACTTCGGCCCCTGGACGCCTCGGCCCCTTGATAACTCTTTAGGACAGTTTGAATTCGCACGATGGTTTCTCTGCCCTTCGGAACATTTCGTTTGATCATCGTCAGCCTGGCGGTGCTCGCGCAGGTTTATCTGTTTTGGCGCATCCGTCAGGCCATCCGGTCATCGCGGGGATCCGGGCGCCGGACATCCCGGGTGGTCGCCCTGGCCGGTGTTGCCATCGGCATTTTGTTTGCTGCGAACTGGCACATCATGTACACGCCCATCCTCTGGGTGGACCCCCCGACCTTGGCACAGGCCTTCCTTTTTTATGCCCCGGCGGTGTGGAGCCTCGGTTCCATCTTCTCTGCCCTGCTGCTGCTCATCTCCCAGGTCGTCGGCGGTCTGGGGAAAATGGCGGTTCGAATCTTTCGCCGTCTCGCCGGCCCGGCCGCGACCGCTCCCGCGAACCCCGACCGGCGCCTTTTTCTGAAAGCCGGAGTGGGCAGCCTTGCTGCGGCGCCCTTTCTGCTCTCCGGCTACGGCGCTGCTTATGCCGGCCGGAACCACATGGCCGTGGAGCTCACCCTGCCCTTCGGCTGCCCCCTGCGGGTGGTCCAGCTCACCGACATCCATGCCGGCATTTTCATGACCCGCGACATGATGCGGCGATACGTCGACCAGGTCATCGCCCTCAAGCCCGATGTGTTCGTCCTCACCGGCGATTACATCTCCAACTCCACCGTGTTTTTCCCTGGCTTTGTGGAGGAAATGGCCCGCGTCCGCGCCACCTTCGGCACCTTCGCCACCATGGGAAATCACGAACACTGGTGCGGTGAGATCGGTTATTATCGGAAGATTTTCGAGCAGCAGGGGATCCATCTCTTGCAGAACGAGCATCGGGTGATCCGGATGCCGCACGGCGCCTTCGCGCTGGTCGGGATCGACGACCTGCGCTGGGGGCAGCCGGACCTGGATGCTGCCCTTCGCGGGCTGGCGCCTGCCGTCCCGGCGCTGCTCCTCTCCCACCGGCCTGAGATCTTTCCCAAAGCCGCCGAGCATCGAATCCCGCTGACCCTATCCGGCCACTACCATGGCGGCCAGGTCAAGGTACATCTATTGGGGGAAGACTTCAGTCTCGCGCACCTCAGAACGCCCTACCCGGAGGGGCTCTACCGCATCGGCACCTCGCACCTCTACGTCAGCCGCGGGATCGGCACCACCTTCACCCCCGTGCGCCTGAACGCGCCGCCCGAGGTGACCCTGTTTCAACTTACCTGATCGGAGGATGATTGCTTGCGGAGATGCCGTGGTGTTTGGAATCGTCCGGCAGGCAAGTCCTCGACCGGGGTTCATCACAATCGCGTTACACGACCTTTAAATTCCCTCCTTATCAGTTGGGTCAGCCGAAACCAGGTGATGGTCTTTACAAGGACCGAATCCGGTTTAATCATAGATCCTATCCGCTACCGCTATTACCGCAACGGCTCCGGCCGGGACCAGTTCCTGGATAGAGTCTGGGCGGACGAAAAGAAGGACATGCATCCGGAGGCAAAGACAGAAATGAAACCGCAAATGAAGGATCAAACCAAAACCGATATGATGTCATCTGCCGGGGAGCCTGCATGGGTGGGAGACGGATACAGCCGCCCCAGCGAAGAGGAACTGCGCCGCCGTCTGACCCCCATCCAGTTCAAGGTGGCCCGGCAGGACGGCACCGAGCCGCCTTTCAAAAACGAATATTGGAACAACCACGAGTCCGGCATCTACGTCGACATCGTCTCCGGCGAGCCGCTCTTCAGCTCCACGGACAAATTCGACTCCGGCACGGGCTGGCCGAGCTTCACGCGGCCGCTCGAGCCGGGCAACATCGTCGAGAAAACCGACCGCGGCTTTTTCATGGTGCGCACCGAGGTGCGCAGCAAGCACGCCGATTCACACCTGGGCCACGTGTTCAACGACGGTCCAGAGCCCACCGGGTTGCGCTACTGCATGAACTCGGCCGCCCTGCGGTTTGTCCCCAAGGCGGAGCTGGAAAAGCAGGGCTATGGTCAATACGGGAAGCTGTTCGAGTGACGGTGAAGGCTATCCCCCAAACTGTCTGGCGCGGGCCAGCTTCGGCCGATTCGGGTCTCGGCTGGCCCTTGCTCAAGGGGAGGGGAAAATGCCCTTGAGAAAAAACCGGTTTCTTACCTGGGCTATTACCCTGTGGGCCATCCTGGCGGGATGCCTGGTCACGGATTTCCTTTGTGTGTCCATGGATAGCGGTCTTCCCCTGACCGGTGGCACGAGGCCTGGCATCCGCCGAATTCGAGGGAGAAGTTTTTATGGAAATCTAAATAGCACTTGCAGAGGAGCCATGAACACGACCATCGGATTTATCGGCACCGGCAACATCGCGACCGCTGTGGTGGAAGGCTTGTTGACCGCCCCGGGGCCGGCACCGAACATACTGGTTTCGCCCCGCAATGCCGGTAAAGCGGCAACCCTGGCAGCGCGCTTTTCCGAGGTCAAAGTCGCCGCCGACAATCAAGCGGTGATTGACGGCAGCCGATGGGTGTTTCTCTCCATCAGGCCGCAGGCGGCCCGTGAGGTGCTCAAACACCTCAGGTTCGATGCCGGTCAGAAAATCATATCCCTGATCCCCGTTCCGCGAAGCGCCATCGCCTCCTGGGTATCTCCAGCCGAGCGCATCTACCGGGTCCTCCCGCTGCCGACCTGCGCCCATCACATCGGGGCTGTGCCCTACTGGCCGAACGATGAGAATGTCCATGGCCTGATGGCCCGCCTGGGACAGCCCATGCCCCTATCCGCAGAGCATGCGCTGAGCGTGCTGTGGGCCGCAACCGCGATGATTGCCCCGTTCTACTCGCTGCTCGAAACCGTCAGCCGGTGGTCGGCCGAGCAGGGGGTTCATCCCGCCACGGCCGCGGATTTCACTGCGGCCATGTTTCATGCTCTGGCGACCGTGGCCCAGGCGGGCGCACCTGAACGGTTTGTTCACCTAGCCGCCGAGGCGGCCACTCCCGGCGGCCTGAACGAGCAGGCGGAAGGCATGCTGCGCACTGGCGGCGCCTTTCAGCATGTGCGTAAATCCCTTGACGCCATTCTGACGCGCATCTCCCAACCGCCGGCAACGTCCTGAAAGCCGTTTTGCAATGCCCAGCAACACTCAAATGCAAAGGCAGCCTCGGTGAGGCTGCCTTTGCATTCTAATCGGCCGGTGTATTGCCCGCAGTTGTCCGTTCAGAGACCGAAAAAAACGTTGCACTTAAAGACGGGGGCCGTCCCGTCTAACCCTCGGCATCTTTAATATCATCCTTGAGCTCTTTGGATAAATCCGGGACGATCGTGATCAGTTCATTGGGGGTGCATTTGAAGAACAGGCAGAGCCTCTCGACGATACTGACGGCCGTGTTGTAGCCCTTCCCCTGCGCGATCTTCGACAATGTCACCTTGGATATCCCGGTATGACCCGAAATCTCGCGGTAGGTGATATTCCGGTTTTCCTTGATTTCCTTCTCGGCGATCAAGGACTTCAAGTTGTATTTTATCATCCCGTTAAGTCCGAATTCATGTGTGCGGTGTTTTTAAAAAAGTGAATCCCTCCGCTTCCGGTTGATCCGGATCTCATATTCACGCTTGTTGAATGACAATCTAATGCAGCCGCGGCCGATTGAAAAGGCTGCCATGGTCAACCGGCAATGTCGCTTGAACCAGCCTCCTTGAATATCAAATCCGGAATACCTCTTTCGGCTCCTTTGGCCGGCGTTTCTTGATCAAGTGGGTCTTCTGAAGCAGCACCACCAACCCTATCAGAACCGCGCCACCGGCACTGCCGATATGATACGGCAGCACGAACCCCAGGGCTGCCGCGATCGTAATGATCCGTTCAAGGGCGGTGGATTTACGAATGAGCCAGCCCGAGCAGCCCGAGGCCAGCAGACCGATTCCGATGAAGGCGGATATAATGGTCCACATCCCGCCCAGAACGCTGATGCCCTCCCAATGCAGCAGCAGGGCCTTGCCCTCGGGCAGCACCGTGAAAATGAAGGGCAGCAGGAAGGCCGTGAGGGTGTACTTCCATGCCATCATGGTCGTCTTGTAAGGGTTCCCGCCGGTGATGGCCGCCGCGGCGAACGGCGAGAGCGCCGTGGGTGGGGAGACCTCGGAAAGCAGCGCATAGTAAAAAATGAACATGTGGGCGGCGTAGTCCGGAACACCCAGCTTGGTCAGGGCAGGCGCCGCGATCACCGCTGCGATGATGTAGGTGGCGGTGATCGGGACTGCCAGGCCGATAATCCAGAGCAGCACACCCGTATAAATGGCCGTCAGCAGGAGGCTGCCCCCGGCATAATCGATGATGATGCTGGAGAGCTTGAGCCCTAAACCGGTCAGACTCACGATGCCGACGATGATCCCGGCGGCGGCGCATATGGCTCCCACGTTGAGCACGGTGAGGGAACCTTGTTTGAGAGCCTCGATCAGTTTGGGCGGCGTGAACCAACTCTCCCTGCGGATGAAGGAAACGAGAAAGCATGTCAGGATCGCTGCAAAGACCGCGATCTGAGCGGTAAACCCGGTGACCAGAAAGCCGACGATGGCCGCCAGCGGAACGAAGTGGTAGCCGTACCGTTTGAACAGCTGGCCGGCCGTGTAGACGCGGACGAGTGCGACCTCTTTCAGTCCGAATTTCCTGGCGTCGAACTCTACCATCAGCAGCAGCCCCCAATAATACAAGGCGGCGGGAATGGCGGCGAGCAGGATGACATCCAGGTAGCTGATCCGCAGAAACTCCGCGATCAGGAAGGCCGCCGCACCCATGACCGGAGGCGTAGTGATGGCGCCCATGCCGCCGGCGGCCAGGAAACCTCCGGCGTTGTTGCGGTCATAGCCGGACTGCTTTAGCATGGGATAGGCCACGGACCCGATCGCTACGGTGTTGGCCACCCCCGAACCGGAGGCCATGGCCAGAAAGTAGGAGGTGGCCACCACTGCCCGTCCGGCAGCCGTCGGCTTCTGCCCCATACTGGCAAATGCGAAGTCCACGTAGAATTTGCCCGCGCCCGAGACGGTCAGAAAAGCGCCGAAGATGCAGAACCCGGCGATGATCGTGGAGCACACGTCGATGGGTACGCCGAAGACGCCTTCCAGGGTCATATACATGTGACCGATGATCCGTTCGAGGTCATATCCCCGGTGCGTCCATGGGGCCGGCAGCCAGGGTCCGACGTAGGCATACAGCAGAAAGAGGATGCAGGTGATGGGCATGATCAAGCCCGACGAGCGACGAGTGGCCTCCAAGATAAGAAGGATGAACAGGGCCCCGAAGATCAGGTCCCAGTTTTCCGGCGTCACCGCCCGGTAGATGAACTCCTCGAAATCGAAAAGCATGTAGCCGATGCACAAAAGACCGAGAGCCGCAAGAAAGATGTCCAGAACCGTTATCTTTCCCTTATATTTCGCGGTCAGCGGGTAATAGAGAAATGACAGTGCCAGAAGAAACGCCACGAAGACGCTTCTGAGGATCTGGGTCGTCACGGGGACGACGGCCGTATAAAGCGTGAAGGCCGACATGACGACAGCCAACCACGTGATGAACTTGTCCCAGAACCCTTTGACCTTGCGGGTGACACCCTCCTCTTCCTCCATCAATTTTTCAAGCTTCTTTTTCTGATCCTCGGTGAGTTCCGCGCCGGTGGCTTCCATAGTCGTCGTCTGCTTGTCCGTCATCGCCAAAACTCCATGAGAGAGTGGATCAGATAAATGAAAAGCGGCGGCCGGGTCAGTCGGATGTTTATCCGTCCTTCATCCGCCGGGACAGCTGCCAGCGGGATGCGGTGGTCGCCCACGCAAAGCACGTGGTTGCCCACGCTGGCCGCCGGGATGGAAAATTCCTGAAGAACCCTGCTTGCGTTCTGCGGGCCTCGGGTTTCGATTCCGAGATACTCGAGCGCAGCATCGGAGGAGACGACCTCGAAAAGGACCAAGTGGCCGGCCTCCACGCGGAGACGCTCCTCCACCGGCACGCCGTACATCGACTGAGTGTAGTGCAGGGAGACCAGGTCCCCTTCGCGGACCCAAACATGAGGCCCGGACCGCCCGACCTCAAGCACCTGCGGCCGGATGCCGGCAACCAGACAGGCGACCGCCAGCACGGCGAAAACCGCGATGCGTTGCACCCGGGCACTTTGCCGGCTCACACCGGTACGCTCAGCCCCTTTTCCTTGAAATATTTGGCAGCCCCCTTGTGATATGGAACAGCCTTGTTGGAGGCGCCGTTTTCCAGGGTGAAATTGGTGGCCTCCTTGTGAATGGCGACAAGCTCCGGCTGGTGTTCGAAGATCACTTTGGTGATCTGGTAGGCCAAGGCCTCGTCCATGGCTTCGTTGCAGATGATGATGTTCGCGACCCCGCATACCGGGGTGTCGTAATCGACACCGGTGTAAACGCCCTTGGGGATGATGGACTTGTAATACACCGGGCCGTATTTGGCGGTCATGGGCGCAATCAGGTCCTCATGGGGGATGAGAACCATCTTGATGCCGGGAGAGGCCGCGAGGTCCATGACGGAGGATGTGGGAACACCGCCGTCCCAGAAGTAGGCGTCGATCTTGCCGTCCTTCATGGCGCCGGCCGACTCGGCCGCGCCCAGGCGATCTTTCTTTACATCCTTTTCGTGGTTCAACCCGGCAGCCTCGAGTGTGCGCAGCGCCTTCACCTCGGTCCCGCTGCCGGGAGCGCCCGTGGACACGCGTTTGCCCTTGAGATCGGCCACTTTCTTGATCCCGTTGCCTTCGGTGGTCACCACGTGCATGATATTGGGGTAAGTGACACAAAGGGTCCGGAGGGGAAGCGCATTTTTGAAATTTCCCTGCCCCTTGAGCGCATCGAAGGCCACGTCGTTCATGCAGAAGGCCAGGTCGGACTTCTTCGCGCCGACAAGTTTGCAGTTGTCGACGGAGGCGGCGGTCACCTCCGCCGTGGCCTCGACCCCTGCGTACTTGGTGAGCACGCTGGCCACCCCGCCGCCCAGAACGAAATAAACCCCGCCCATGCCGCCCGTCGCAACCGATATCCGTTTCTTGTCCTGAGCGTAAAGGCTGGGCACCTGATTCAGGAGAACGGCCCCGCTGAGAGCCACACTGATCTTCAGGAATTCCCGGCGCCCGATGCCTTCACCGTTTGAGAGCAGACGATCGATCCCCATTGCCGAATTCTCCTTTCAGGTTTGAGTTGTGGTGAATCGTTCAGCTGAAAAAGCGGTTTGTCGTGGGCGACGAATATGCGCAAAAACAGATCACCGCCTGCCGCACACCCTGTCGGCGGAAGATGGGCAAGACCATAAGGTCACATCAGTTTCGAGCAACGTGAGAAGGGCCGAGCAGGCAGAAGGAAGGATACTTGAACACACAAAAATGTCAATGCCTTTAGGAGATCAGACTGGGTGGGCAAAATGATGAAAACCCGGCCCGTCCGGCGGCGATGGGCGCAGATCCCAACCAGCCGTCAGCGCATGCTCTGAATCAGCGCCAGATCGGCCAGCACCAGGGCCGCCATGCTCTCCACGATGGGGACCGCTCGTGGGACGACGCAGGGATCGTGGCGGCCCTGGGCTTCCAGCGTGACCGGCTCGCCTTCGAAGCCAGCGGTGAGTTGGGCCCGACCGATGGTCGCCGGCGGCTTGAAGGCCACCCGGAAGACGATGGGCTCGCCGTTGGTGATGCCGCCCTGAACACCGCCGCTGCGGTTGGTGAGGGTGCCCAGGCGGCCGTCCTTCGGCACGAAGGGGTCGTTGTGGGCGCTGCCGCGCATGCGGGCGCCGGCAAACCCCGAACCGATCTCGAAGCCCTTGGTGGCCGGGATGGACAGCATGGCCTGGGCCAGCAGGGCCTCGGCCTTGCCGAACACCGGTTCGCCCAGGCCCGCGGGCACGTTGCGGCACACGCAGGTGACGACACCCCCGATCGAATCCTTGGCCTCCCTCACCTTGGCGATTTCGGCCATCATGCGCTCGGCGAATTCAGCGTGGGGGCAGCGCACATCGAACCGATCCACGCCGGCCCGGTCAATGGACAAGACCTCGACATCCGGGGCATCCACCTCGCCCACCGCACTGACCCAGGCGACGATCTCCACCCCGAAGCGCTCCCGCAGGAGCTTTTCTGCGACGGCGCCGGCCGCCACGCGGCCGACGGTCTCGCGCGCACTCGAACGGCCGCCGCCGCTGGCAGCGCGGATGCCGTATTTCATCTGGTAGGTGAAGTCGGAATGGGAGGGACGCGGCACCTGGCTCATGGAGGCATAGTCGGCCGGCCGCTGGTCCTTGTTCGGCACTAGCAGCGCAATCGGAGTCCCCAGGGTGAGGCCGTTCTCCGTCCCGCTCAGGATGGCGACCGTGTCGGCTTCGTCCCGATCGGTTGTGAGGCGGCTCTGGCCGGGCCGGCGCCGGTCGAGCTGGCGCTGGATGTCGGCCTCGCACAGCGGCAGCCTCGGCGGGCAGCCGTCCACCACCGCCCCGACGCCGGCACAGTGGGACTCGCCGAAAGTGGTCACTTTGAACACGGTCCCGAAGGTGCTGAACATATATTTTCCCGAACCTCCCTAACCCGGAGATTTGATGGCGCGTTGCAAAAAAAATTAGTGCTTGGCCGCTTTTTTGAAATAGTTTACTCCGCTCAGCCGCTCGAAATCCTCATCCTGAGTCCAGATCGTTGCATCGTATCTCCGGGCGGTAGCGATAATGATGCTGTCGGCCATCGGCACCTTGTAGTCGATGCTGAGTTTGGCGGCTTGAATCGCCAACTCCTGGTCCAAATCGACGACAGTCCCCTGTCGCATCAAAGCGATCGCCCGGATCGCGGCCCCCTCATCCTTTTCCCGCAGAACCACCTTGAATACTTCATAAATGGTTATGGTGGGAACGATCAACCCGCTTGCATCCAAAAGCGGTTTCGAAAAATACCTCGCATTCGGGCCGTCCGCGAAGTATTCCAGCCAGCCGGAAGAATCGACAACATTCATAAGCGGTCCGTCTCGCGCTCAACCGTTGTGTCGATACCCTTGAGAAAACCCCTCATTTCCTTGATGCTGCGCTCCGGAACCAGCTCGATGCGGTCGCCGTATGCGATCACATGAACCTTCTGACCGGGCTTAAGCTGCAAGCCATCGCGCACGCTGCGGGGAATGACGACCTGATACTTGGAAGAAATGGTGACAGTGTCCATACGCTTCACCTATCGATAAGATTTTTGTTTAACGATAAACTTATCGATTCGTAAAGTCAAGTATGCTTCGATCCCTTCGATAGTTGCCAAAGGGCGTTCGCAAGGAGGTCAAATCGTCTTTTTTGGCTTCATCAACAGGAATTTGTTGCGGTCGCCGGTGCGCAATGAGACCTCCTTGATCCCCACCCCCTTCAGGATGCCCAACGTGACTTCCACACCGGCGCTGCCGGCGGCCCACACCTTGCGGTAGAAGTCGGCGAGCCCCTCCACCGATTGGCCGTTCACTTTGAGAATGAGGTCGTCCGTCTGCAACCCGGCCTCCTCGGCCGGTCCGCCCTCCGTAATTCTGGTGATGAAGACCCGGCCGTGGGTCTCCTCCGCATTGATGCCCATCCAGGGCTTTGCGGGTGTGCCGGGTCTCCCCGTGGAAATCAGATCCTGAAGGATCGGCCGCAGCGGGTCGATGGGGATGAACACATTGCAGGGTAAAACGCCCAACCCAGGGACCGCCAGTTGGGTGAAAAGCGAGCCGACTCCGAGCAGCCGACCGTCGGGTCCGATTAGCGCGGCGCCCGCGAACTTGGCGTAGGCCGGAGCCGTGTAGATGGCGTTGTCCATGATGTACTCCCAGTAACCCGTAAATTCCCGGCGCGCCACGACCCGGGCACCAATCGCGGACTCCCGCCCGCCATGGCCGGCCACGATGGCCGGGGCGCCTTCCTTGAGGTCTGAGGAGTTGCCCAACTTCAGGGGTTCCACGTTCAGCGCGCTTTCGGTCCTCAGGATGCCGAACCCCGTGGCGTGGTCATACCCCACGAAGGCCGCTTTGACCTTCTTGCCGTCCGGGCCGGTCACCTCGATGCTCTCGGATTCGATGATCAGATATCCCGTGGTCAGGATGTGGCCCTTGGAATCAAGGACGATGCCGTGGCCTTCCCGTTCCGTGCCGAGTGCCGCCGCCGTCCGGGCACCCTCGGGAATCACCGCCCGGATTTTAACGATGGCCTTGAGCACCTCCTCGGCCTGGCCCGCCGCGTGGGCCGGTGCCAGAAGTGCCGCGCATGAAACCAGGATGAAAAAGAAGGACGCTTTCTTCATGACAGCCCTGCCTTTTGGTTGATGGTTTTTATGGAATAGTGGACACGGTCGGTCCGCAAGTAAATAGGGGCAACCCCACGTGTACGTAAACCCCCCGGTCCGATGGGGCTGCAACCTTTAGAGAAAGGGTGTCCGGCCTGGTTTTCAGCGCGTCCTATTCTAAAAGAGGTTCCCCCGCTCATCGAAGGAAAGGTCGTGGGGTTCTGACAGAATATCCATCCGCGGGTTCTCATGCACCTCGGGGAGCAGGTTTTCCGAAACCTCGAGCAGATGGGCATCGAGGGTGTTCTTTAAGCGGCCGAGTCGCACATTCCGGAAGTCCGCAATGTTGCAGGTCTTGATCGCCGCCTGGATGGCCAGCCGGTCGTTTTCGAGGACCATGGGGATTTTAACGCTCGCCGGCACGGTGGACGTGAGAGAGTTGGGGTAGGTCTCCTCGAAGCTGAATTTCCGGAAGGCCCGGTCGGTGGTGAAGTCCACGATGCCCAGGCCGTTGCCGTTGCCGTGGGAGGCATCCGTGATGTCCAGGGCGACCATGCGCGTGATGAAGGGGCCCTCCGACTTCATGTGCGGCAGATGATAACGGCCCACCACGTTGTTGTCGAAACCGGTCCCCGAGATGTTCTTGCCGATCTCGTCGATGACGAGGACGTCCAGCCGGTTTAAGAGGATCCGCGGTTCCAGGCGCTTGGCTTCCGCCTGCAGCGCGACTTCCTCATCCTCGATGCGATGAGCGGGGATGGCCTCGATGCGACAGGTCTCATGGTAAGCGTTCTCGACCAGGGCGATCCCGAACAGGATTTTCCCGGTCGAAATAGCCTTCCGTCCGACCGCCACGATGTTGGCGAGCATGCGCTCCATGCCCAGCTGATGGCATGCTTCCGCGCCCTTTTGCTTGCCGAGGCCGATGGCGATCATTTTCATCAGGCCGCTTTCGTACGTGCCTCGGAAGGAGACGTGGGGCTTGACCCGGTTCACCAGCACGATGCCGTCCGCCGCGGCGGCATAAGCGTCAAACCAGGCCGTGAGCCCGTTTTCGGCTGTCCCCATGTCAACCACGTCCATGGTGGCGCGGATGGGCGCTCCCATCGTTTGCGCCGTGATACCCATACGAGCGAGAAGGTTCTGCTGCCCCTCGGCCGTGGCTCCGCCGTGGCTGCCCATGGCAGGGAAGATGAACGGCTCGGCGCCTTTGGCCTTGATCTCGCGGATGATGATCCGCACCACCAGGGCCTGGTTGGAAATACCCCGGCTGCCGACACCGACGGCGATGCTCATGCCCGGCCGCACGAGGTCGAGGACGTGCGAGGTGTGCAGGCGGTCGAGAACCGTCGCTTCGACATCGCCCAGGACGGGCCGTTCGAAATTCTGACGGATCTTTGCGACCCGCGGGATGGGGATAGGGTCCAGCAATCGTTCTATGGCATTCGATGAGCCGGGCATGTCTGTTTTCCTCATCCCGTGTCCGTCGGCAGGACCTCAGTCTCCGGGCCTGTTTGCGGGTGCGGGCCTCGATGTTTGCCGGTTTTCGAAAAAAGGCCGGCCTGCGGGTCCTGCCGGTCGATGCGCAACATCCCCGGCAGGACCCGGTTCTGGAAGTCGAGGCTGTCAGGTTACTGGATCGAAATGTTCAAATCCTTGATGAGTTTGCCGTAGTCGCCATAGGCTTGCTGCAGGAACTTGGCGAAGGCAGCGCTGTCCTGGTACATGATCGGTTGGTCGAGGTCCGCCATGATTTTCTTGAATTCGTCATCGCCGCACACTTTTTTGAAAGTGGCGTCAAGATACTCCACCACCTCTTTGGGTGTCGCTGCCGGCGCCGCAACCCCCTTGATCGAGCCCCATGTGTAGACGTTGATCCCCTGCTCTTTGAGGGTGGGCACATTCGGCAGCGAAGGGTCGCGCTCGGGCAGGGCCACCGCGAGCGGCTTGAAGCGGCCGGCCTTGATGTGGGGCATGACCTCCGAAGGGTGCCCGCCGCCGATCATCACGTGCCCGCCGGCAAGCGTCGTCACGGCGTCCGCGCCCCCCGCAAAAGGCACCGTCACGATGTTGATGCCCGCTTCCTTCCCGAGCGCGGTGATGGCTGATGTCCACCGCACCGGCCTTGGTGGACACGGATGAGGTGATCGGCTTGTTCTCCTTCTTGGCCCACGCGATCATGTCTTAATGCTGTTGAACTCCGATTTGGCCCCCGTCACGATCACGACGGAGTGAACCGAGAACGGGCGACCGCAACGAGATCCTTGTAAGGGTCGTAGGGCATTTTCTGAAGGTGCGGCATGACCATGTCGTGCCCTGAGCCGTATCCGAAATATAACGTGTAGCCGTCGGGCTTGGATCGCACGACAAACTCCGTTGCCACGACCCCGGCGCCCCCAGGCTTGTTGACGACAACCAGCGGCTGGGGCGAATACTTGGGCCAGACCTTCTCGATCGCGCGGCTCAGCAGGTCCGTGGAACCCCCGGCAGAGGCCGGCACGATGCCGGTGATCGGTTTGGACGGGTATTTGTCCTGGGCCAACGCGGTGCCCGTTACCATCAGGGCTGCAACCAAGGCGATAACGAAGCTGCTGACAACCATTCTTTTCATACGTTTTCTCCTTTTGCCTTAACAAGGTAGGAATTGGGCTCCCTATCAAGCGGTCTTTTGGGCCTTAGAACATCGACTCGCACGGCGAATCGCAAAAACCGCCTGACCGATGACAAATAGCGCAAACAACGCCACAATGGTCAGCGATATGGGTCGGGTGACAAAAACCGAGAAGTTTCCTCCGGACATGAGCAGCGACTGACGCATGGAGCCCTCGATCATGGGGCCCAGGATGAAGGCCAAGGGCAGCGGCCCAGCCTCTATTTTGAGCTTGCGAAGCACATAGCCAAGAACGCCGAATGCGATCAAGGCATAGAGGTCGAAGGCCTGATTGGCGATGCTGTAGGAACCGATCGCCGTGAAGAGGATTACCACCGGTGCGAGGATGCTGTATGGCACCCGCAGCAATTGCACCCACAGCCCCACCAGGGGCAGGTTCAGGATGATGAGCATGATGTTGCCGATGTACATGGAGGCGATCACCCCCCAGAAGACGTCGGGATGCTCAACGATCAGGAAGGGGCCGGGTTTTACCCCTTTGATGAGCAGGCAGGCAAAAATCATGGCGATGGCGGCATTGCCCGGAATGCCGAGAGTGAGCAGAGGAATGAAGGATGCGCTCGATGCGGCGTTGTTGGCGGATTCAGGCCCGGCAACCCCTTCAATGGCACCCTGGCCGAACTCCTCCGGGTGCTTGGAGACTTTCTTTTCAACGGCATAGGACAGCAGCGATGATATTACCGCACCGCCTCCGGGAATGATGCCGATGAAAAAGCCTATCAGCGTGCCCCGCAGGATCGCCAAGCGCGATTTAGCCCAATCAGCCATTTTGGGGAACACCTGCCCCACCTTGGTGGTGACGATCTCGACACTGCCCTGCTGCTCCAGGTTGTAAAAAATTTCCCCTAGCCCGAAAACGCCTACGGCGAGCGTCACGAAATCAAACCCGCTTTGAAGCTCGGTGACACCGAAATCAAATCGACTTTTCCCTGAAATGGGGTCGATTCCGACCGTACCAAAGAGCAGCCCCAGGACCATGATAATTAGCCCCTTGGTGATTGAATCGCCTGAAAGCGTCACCGCCATCAGCAAGCCAAGCAGCGCGAGGGAAAACTTCTCCGGCGGCCCGAAACTCAAGGCAAACTCGGCAATCGGCGGTGCGAACAGGGTAAGCCCCACCACGGCCACCGTGCCGGCGATGAAGGACCCGATGGCCGCGATTCCAAGAGCCGCGCCGGCACGACCCTTCTGGGCCATCTTGTAGCCGTCGATGCAGGTCACCACCGACGCGGCCTCACCCGGCAGGTTGAGCAGGATCGACGTCGTGGACCCGCCGTACATGGCCCCATAGTATATCCCGGCCATCAAAATGACCGCGGGAACCGGGGAAGGGATCGAATAAGTTATGGGCAGAAGCAACGCGATGGTGGCGGCAGGGCCCAGGCCGGGCAGAACGCCTACAGCAGTTCCGATCAGGGCCCCCAGAAAGCCAAACATTAGGTTCATCGGCGTCAGCGCGATGAAAAATCCCGAGATGATACCATCAAAGATGCTCATGCCAGGAGCTCCTCCCTTCAGGAGAGCAATGGATTGGACGGCAGTTCGACACGCAGCAGGTAGCTGAAAAGGGTGTACATAGCGGCGGCGCAGAGCACCGTAATGATGATCGCCTTCAGCCAACGCTCCCGCTCCACGACCATCTGCCAGCTAAGCATGAACAGCAGCGTCGCAATAAAAAATCCTATTCGTTCGAACAAAAAGGCATAGGCAACGGTGGTCACAAACGCCAGGCAGAGTTTGACCCGCGAACCCGGCAGCGGAGCGAGCGCTACCTCACAGACAGAGACCGTGGGATCTTCATTTTTAGCAGCCCGAGGAGGCGCCTTGAACAGAGTGGTTTGTAAACGCCAGACGATACCTAATGCAATCAAGGCAAGCCCGCAAAGGAACGGCAGAAAGCCGGCGCCCGGAGTAATCAAGATGCCTATTTTGAGAGAATAATAGGAGTGGTAAACGACAAAAATGCCCAAAGCGAGAACGATAAGATTGGTCACGTTGTCCGACTTGCTCATGGCAGGCCTCCGGCAATGAACGCACAAGCCTCATTTTTAGTCGAAGCATTTCTTGGGGATTTTTGGTTATAAGGTTTCACCCGATCAAGCTCCGGACGAGATCAATGGCTTCGGCGGCGTCCTTGGCGTACCCGTCGGCGCGGATGTCGTTGGCGAAATTCTTGTTCACCGGGGCCCCGCCGACGATGACCTTTACGGTCTCTCTGCTACCGACCTGGGTCAAGGCGCCGATGACCTTGCGCATTTCCGGCATGGTGGTGGTGAGCAGGGCGGACAACGCCAGGACCTGCGGCCGCTCCTCGGCAACTTTTCTGACGAACGCATCGACCGCAACGCTGATCCCCAGATCCACCACGTTGAACCCCACGCCGCGCAACATGGTCGCGACCATGTTCTTGCCGATGTCGTGCAGGTCCCCCTTGACCGTGCCGATCAGGATCTTGCCTCCTGCACGCTTGTCTTTCTCCGCCAGATGCGGCTCCAGAAAGAGCACGGCCGCGTTCATGGCCCGGGCGGCCGCCAGCACCTCCGGGATGAACACGGTCCCGTCCTTGAATGCCTGGTTGAGGGTTTCCATGGCGGCCACCATGCCCAGGTCGATGATGTCCTTGGGTGCCACCTTCTGTTGCAGCAGTTCCTTGACCTGCCCGATGAGTTCCTGCTCCTGGCCGTCAAGGACCGCCTGCCGGATTTTCGTAAAGCGGGTGTCCCGCGAGACCGGCGCTGCAGGTTCCCTTTTGGCGAGCACCTCAGCGGCGGTCGCTGTACCAACCGGATTGAAGGCACCGGCCTCCAGCGGCAGGCGGCCTTTCTCCCGGACCATGTCACCGATGCGGACCAGGCGTTCGAAATCGGCATCCGGCGGGGTGGTGTCCGCAATACCCAAAATGAACCTGGCGCCGGTGCCGATTCCGGAGAAAAGCCCGTCCATGAATTTTTTGAAATCCTTCTCAGGGGTGAGCTGCGGCAGCAGCAGGTTGGAAGGGACCCCGCCGAAAATGGTGATCCGGTCGCTCCAGCGCCGGTAGTACTCCTGGATGCTGACCTTGGTCATGGGGGCCGGGCAGACCGCTTCGGCCACGTCCATCCCCGACTCATGCAGGAGATCCATCAGTCCGAAGTTTTCCCCGTCGGTGTGACAGAGTATCCGGATGTCTTTGGGGCCCAGAACCGCTTTAGCTTTCCGGATCCAGGGCACGAAGTGTTTGGCGAACATCGGAGCGAAAGTGAGCATATCGTCGAAGTTCGAACCCCATTGGATGACCTCGGCCGGCGATTCCGCGACAATGTGCAACGCCTTCTCGTACAAGGGAGCCAAGGCAGCGGCCAGGTAGAGTATTTCAGGCTGGTGGTCGCGATAGTAATGGAAGAATTCGGTGGCATCCAGAAAGTATTTCTGGATGTGGTGAACAGGCCCGGCGGCCACGGTGAAGGCGGTAACCGGCAAGCCGTTCTCACCCACCTTCGCCTGGTGAGCTTTGAAGGCTTCGTAATTGGCCACCACGTCCATGTTTTCAAACACACCGGCCAGCACCTTCAGGTCGTCCGGGGTCTTGACGGCATGTTCCTCGATCCAGGGAATGGAGGTGCCCGAGCGCCGCATTTCCTGGCTGTACACGGTGCTGGTGGTGATGGAGCCCTTCGACGTAGTGTAGCGGATGCGCGTGCGGTCGCCTTCGCGCTTAATTTCAATCTTTACCCGATCGGAGAACGCGAAGTGCGCCACGTACTCCTTCATGAAGTGCACCCCGAGCGCCCGGTGCAGCATGGCATCGGGGTTGGGTTGGTGCAAATGATCCGCAACCACCTTGTGCAGGGCCCAGCCTTCGGAAAGCGCTATTTGGTCTCTGGTCTTGCCCTGATGTCGTTGAGGCAGGGTGCCGTTCAGAGAATTCGCGTTGAACCACAGATCGATGCGGGGCGCGTAGGGGATGTGGTCCGGCATGTCGCCCCGCACTGCCGCGAGCAATCGTTGTCTGTGGGTCATCATTGCTTGATTCTTCTTGCGGGGTATCCGCACCAGAATTTAAATCAGGTGATCGAATTTATAGATGACTTGTCGGATTTTAGCGATAATACCAAATGTATTTTTTATGTCAATAAATTATTTGACAATTGAATTTCATATGTATACAATTTGATCGCTATGGACAAAAACAAGATTTATGAAGATATCCGGCGACAGATCGTCGAGGAGAAGCTCACGCCCGGGCAGTGGTTGATCGAGCGCGAGCTCTGTGAAACCTACCGCATGAGCCGCACCCCGGTCCGGGAGATTCTCTGGAAGCTCATGGCCGACGGATTCCTGGAACAGGAAGCCAACCGGGGGTTCGTCGTGCGCCGACTCGGTCTCGAGCAGATCTTTGAAATCTTCCAGACCCGGGAGGCCATCGAAGGCATGGCGGCGCGGCTGGCCTGCCGCAGAGGCGGAGAGGCTTTCCACTCGACGCTGCGCGAGATCAAGAAAAAAATCGCCAAGGCCAATATAGAATCCGATCCGATGCTGGGTATTGGATTCGGCCGCGAGCTTCACAGGGCTATCATGGATGCCGCGCACAACGGTATCATGGCAGATATTGGTGGGAAGCTCGAAAATCTCACCGTCCTCACGGCCAACATCACCAAGCGGGCTCCCGCCATCGAAAAGGCTTCTGCCGACGCCCATCTCAACATCATCAACGCTCTGCTTCAGCAGGACGAAGAAAAAAGCGAGCAGTTGATGCGCGAGCACCTGCGGGAAACCTGCCGGCATGTCGTGGAGCAGTTTTACCCCGGCATGCTCGAAACATCTTCGAGTAATAAATAGGAAGACCCAATGAAATGCATCCCGCAGCTTGCTGCGGGGCACCAGGTATCTAAAATTCATTTCTATCTAAGCTGCTTTCGGGAAATTCTACTCAAAACGATTGACCAACAAAGGAGAAAATCTCATGGCGGTTCAAAAACTTCGTGAAGGCAAGAGAGCTGTCGGGACCATGGTGCGCATGATCCAGAATCCCGCCGTGGCCGTCGTGGCGCACAATGCAGGCCTTGATTTCATAATGCTGGACCTGGAGCACGGTCCCTACACCATGGAAACAGTAGGAGATGTCTTCAAAGTGGGGCGCGCGCTCGGCCTGGGCTGTTTCGTTCGTGTGCCGGAGCTTGCCAAGGGCTACGTCTCGCGCGCACTCGACTGCGGCGCCACCGGCGTCATGGTGCCCATGCTCGAATCGGTGGAACAGGCCCAGCTCCTGGTGCGCTGGGCCAAGTATGCACCGCTCGGCGGCCGCGGCTTCGGCGGCGCCGGCGGCCACAGCAACTTCGCCGGGGTCAGCCCCGATGCCACGCCCGCCTTCATGGCCAAGGCCAACGTGGACACCATCGCCATCGCCCAGATTGAAACCGCCCAAGCCATCCAGAACATCGATGCGATTGCCGCCGTACCGGGCATCGACGCCCTGCTCATCGGGCCCAACGATCTCGCCATTTCGATGGGATGCGCTGGGGACCTTATGGGCGATACCCTGGACAAGGCCATCGGCAAGGTGGCGGCGGCCGCAAAAAAACACGGCAAGATTTTCGGCACGCATGCCCCGGATCCACTCACCGAGCGCTGGCTGTCCAAGGGGCTCACTCTCGTCATGAGCAATCTGGACACCAACCTTCTTGCGGCCGGCCTGAAGGCGATCTGCCAGAAGTACAAATCCTGATTTAACGAGATCCGCAAATCCTGAACGGAGCCGGAAGGAGGTTCTAAAATGGCTTATAAAGTGTTGATCCCGCAGGATGTGGCGCAGCCGGGCAAAGACTACCTGCGCGAACGCGGGTACGAGATCAAGATGGGCAGCGGCGTGACGGCGGATGCCATCGCGGCCGACGTGGTCGACTGCGACGCTATCCTGGCGCGCACGGCGCCCTTCCCGGCCAAGGTGTTCGAGGCCGGCAAAAAACTCAAGGTCATCTCGCGCCATGGAGTGGGCTACGACAACATCGATGTGGTCAAGGCGACCGAGTTGGGCATATGGGTGACCTTTGCGCCGGAATCCAACGCCAACACGGTCGCCGAGCACGCCATCGGCTGCGTTTTCACCCTGGCGCGCAATTTCATCCAACTCGACCGCGAAACGCGCGCCGGCAATTGGGGGATCCGGGACAAGCTGCTCGGGTTCGACCTTTCCGGCAAGGTGCTCGGCATCGTTGGCCTCGGCAAGATCGGCCGCCGTGTGGCGCAGAAAGCCTCGCGCGGCCTTGACATGAAGGTTGTCGGCTACGATCCTTTTCTCAAGCCGGAGCAGGTGGCCGAGTTCGCCACCCCCGCCACGTCGATGGAGGAGGTTTTCAGCGCTGCGGATTTCCTGACCCTGCATATCCCGGGCGGCGCCTCCACAAGGGGCATCGTCAACAAAAAGCTGTTCGCCCTCATGAAGAAGACGGCCTTTTTCATCAATGCCTCGCGGGGGGATGTAGTGGCGGAATCCGACCTGATCGAGGCCCTGCGCAACGGGACGATCGCCGGCGCTGCCATCGATGTCTACGAAAAGGAACCCCCGTCGAAGGACCACCCGCTGATGGGCATGAGCAACGTGCTCCTGACGCCCCACAATGCCTCCCAGACGCGGGAGTGCATGATCCGCATGGCGCTGCACGCCGCCCAGGGCATCGACGAGGTGCTGGCCGGCAAGCGCCCGACCTGGCCGGTTAACGCGCCGAAGCAAGGGAGGTAGAGATGGCATTCATCCCCAAGGGCATCATCCCCGCCATGGTGACGCCCCTCACCAAGGACGGCAAAGTCAACGAGAAGGCCCTGCGCAAGTTTGCGGACTACCTCATCGAAGGCGGGTCTCACGGGCTTTTCGTGGTCGGCACCACCGGCGAGTTCTACGGGCTTTCGCCGGAAGAGAAAAAGGAGTTGTTCGAAATCACTGTGGATCAAGCCCGTGGCCGGGTGCCGGTGTATGCCGGCACCGGCGCGATCACCACACGCGAGGTCATCCAGCTGACCCGCTACGCCGAGGACGCCAAGGTGGACGCGGTGTCGGTGCTGACCCCCATGTTCATCAGCCCGAGCCAGAAGGAGTTGATCGAACACTACACGGCCATCGCCGCCTCCACCCGGCTGCCGGTGCTGCTCTACAACAACCCACCCAAGACCGGCGTGAACCTGGCCGCCGCCACCGTGGCCAAGCTCGCCGACGTGCCCAACATCGCCGGCATCAAGGACTCCTCCGGCGACTTCACCCTCACGGGCGAGTACATCCGCCTGACCCGGGGCAAGGACTTCCATGTCCTGCTGGGCCGTGATACCCTCATCCATGCCGGCTTGTGCTACGGTGGCAAGGGGTCCATCGCCGCCTGCGCCAACGTGGCGCCCCGCCTCGTGGCGGACATCTACGACAAGTACGTGGCCGGAGACACCAAGGGCTCCCTTGAAGCCCAGTACACGCTCGCACCCTTGCGGATCGCCTTCAACCTGGGGTCCTTCCCGGCGGTGATCAAGGAGAGCCTGGAGCTGCTCGGCATCGACGCCGGCGCGTGCATGGCGCCGGTGGGTCCGATGAGCGCCGATGAAAAGCAGCAACTCAGAAAGATTTTGACTGAAATGGGGCTCCTGAAATAGACTGACGGGCACCTGCAACACCACATCTAAACAAGGAGGTTCATTCATGCCCAAGTTTTGCGCAAATCTAACGATGCTGTTCACTGAAGTCGATTTCCTCGACCGGTTTGAAAAAGCCGCCAAGGCCGGTTTCAAGGGCGTCGAGTATCTGTTCCCGTATGCCTGGAAAAAGGAGCAGCTGGTGGAGAAGCTGGGCGCCTTCGGCCTGACCCAGGCGCTGCACAACCTGCCCGCCGGCGACTGGAACAAGGGCGAGCGGGGCATTGCCTGCCTGCCGGGCCGTGAAACCGAGTTCCAGGAAGGGGTCGGCAAGGCCATCGAGTACGCCAAGGCGCTGAAGTGCCCCCAGGTCAACTGCCTGGCCGGACTCACGCCTGCGGGCGTGCCCGTGGACAAGGTGCGCCAAACCCTGGTCGCCAACCTGCGCTTTGCCGCTGCCGCCCTTGAGAAAGAAGGCATCCGGCTGCTGGTGGAAGCGTTGAACGACAAAGATGTCCCGGGATTCTACCTGGTGCGCACGGCGGACGTGCTCGCCCTCATCAAGGAGGTCGGCCACGCCAACGTTTACGTGCAGTACGACGTCTATCACATGCAGATCATGGAAGGGAACCTGACCAAGACCATCCAGGCGAACCTCGACAAGATCGTCCACATCCAGATCGCCGACAACCCTGGTCGCAACGAGCCCGGAACCGGTGAGATCAATTACCCCAACCTCTTCAAATCCATCGACGCGGCCGGCTACAAGGGGTGGATCGGGTGCGAGTACAAACCCGCCGGGAAGACGGAGGACGGGCTCGGGTGGATCCAGCCCTTCCGCCGGTGAACGTGCCGGCGCCCTGTGAATATTCGCATTGCCTCACGGGATTTGGATGAGATTCAGGCCAAAGCAATCGAGGAGGGGATTCCCTATCAGACGCATATGGCGAGTGTGCTGCACAAATATGTCACGGGGAAACTGATAGAAAAAAGAAACGCTTAACATCGGCGGCCGACCTATGCCGGCCGCCGTTTCGAGTTTCAATCAGGGATCGCACATTCGCTTATGCAATAGCCCCTCTGGCCTTCGCATTCTTCCGTGTAGATGCTGCCTTCCTCACATTCCTGTAAGGCCGCCTCGCATCTCCGTTTGCAATCCAATTCGGCTTCTCGATTATTTTCCATTTGCATGCTCCTTTTTGCTGGGGTTACTTTTAGAATTTATGAACTGAAGCCTCTCTCGGCAAGGTTACGCAGATGCTTGCATATTACCCCCGGATGTAATTAACTGTTAAAAAACAATTCGTTGGCAGGGACCCGATCACCTATCCTATGCCCGGTATCGGAGGGCAGCATGGCGGATGTGGTTGTTCAATTCCTGGGCACAGGGGACGCGTTCGGCAGCGGCGCTCGCGATCAGACCTGGATTTACACGGAAAACGGATAGTTCTGTGAGAGGATACGGAACCGATCAAAATCTATTGATTCAGGCCCCGCAAAAAAGACCTTTTGCAGTTTGCCCGAGAAGTGGTTACAATACGGGTGTCTTCATTAGAGTAGGAGGTACACCATGCAAAATCTCCTGGAATCAGCAGCCAAAAAGTTCGGAGTGCCCTCAGAGGTCTTGGACCTGATCGGCAGGCAGTTCATATCGCAAATCATCGACGAGTTCCCGACCCTCCTCCTGCCTCCGATCATGAATACCTTGAAGCAGGAGTATGTGAAACACGGAGTGGAGTGGATCAAGCAAAACGCGATGTCCCTCCGGGAGCAATTTCTCCTTCTCAAGAAACTGTACGGCCCCGCCTGGATTCTTGCTTGAGGATCACTACCGATCGCTGGCCTGCTGGCTGACCGTGAAGAACAGCTTTACCTGTCAGCACCTGCTTCACGGCTGGCGATAGCGGCTTCTCCCTGGCTCAGAAATAAATTAGGGACTTCTATTCTTCGAATATATAACGGTCTTGCTTTAATGCTTTATTTCTGAGCATTGCGTTAGTCGATTCCTTTTCAAAGCGTAGAACTGTCAAATGGAAGATGATGGGATGCGGGAGTGAGGCTATTTTTATCGGGCGATCTCGTATCCTTCCGGGAAGAGGTAGGCCGCGTAGATGTCAACCTCGTCGGTGCCTACGAGTCCCTTCACGAAAAGGGAATGAATGACCGATTGCGCATCCGAAATCGTGAGATTGAGTGCCTTTGCGATAGCCGTTGTTTCAAGGAAGCCCGGTGGCCCCGACCTTTCCCACTCGTCGGCCAGGATCTTCAGAAGGGCGATTTCCTGTTCGTTCAGTTCCATCGTGGTGCATCCCTGAACGGGCTTTCCTGTCGATTACAGTGTGTTAACGCGATAAAAATTGCCGCCTTGATCCCGCAGGAACCCAAAGCCGTCTTTATTATTGAGGAGTGACCTTGGATGCACCAAAGGCCTCCAACCAGGCTTCGAGCAAGAGATCTGTTCTGGTTTTCAGTCTCTTGTCTATGATATCGGCAAGGCGTTTGAAAATGAGATATCCCAGAGTGTGGTCTTTGGCGATCATGCCTTTTAGTTCGGCGGCCGGCAGGGCGTATACCTTTGTCGGCTGGGTGCATCTGGCAATGAGGGCTCGTTTCCCTTCTGCCATGAGCGCCGTCCAGCCGAAAATCTGCCTGGGCCGAACGGAGTCCACTATGATTTCCTTGATTTGCTCCACCATCTGCCTATGCACCGACTCTTCGTGCTGAACGTCAGCCTTGAGAGATTTATCGTGCACTTCCAGACTCAGTTCTACATCGCCTTCGACGAGACAATACAGCATGTCCGCCGGTTCACCGGGCCGGTAAACAACGGTCTGGGCCGGGAAATTCATGATTCTGCATGCGGCTGCAATGGCCTCGAGGGTTTTCGGGGCTACCTCAGAGAAAAAGCGGAATTCTGACAGTATTGGTTTGTTCGCCATGGTCTCCTCCTTCAAGGGTTCGGTCAGCGTCAATCGACGCTTTCGCTTTCATGGAACGCCGGAGGAATTACACGCCGGCACGCGCTGGGCGGTTAGAAACGCAGCCAGCTGCTCGTATGGCTGCGCGCCCACAAGGTTTTCCCCGTTCAGCCGGAAGGTCGGAACCGCGTTGATTCCCAACTGGTGGGACCGCAGCCAATCCTGGTCGACGGCCGCCTTGAAGGTCTTGTTCCGAAGAACCTCATCCAGGTCCTCTCCCCTCAATCCGACGGACTCGGCCGCCGCGGCCAGCGTTTCGATGTCGTACAGGTTCTTCCCATCCACAAAATAGGCCCGGAACAGGGCGTTGTGGAAAGCGTCCGCTTTGCCGTGAGTCTCCGCCCACTTTGCCGCCTCCTGGGCACGGCGCGAGTTGAAGCTCATGCGGCGCTCGCCGAACGGCAGCCCCAGGCGTTGCGCCGTCTGCTCTAACCGCTGCAGCATCTCGGGTATGTTGATGCTCCGCCCGGCGAACAACTGCTCCAGGGTGACCCCTTCGGCCGGGATCTCCGGGTGCAGCGGGAAGGCCGTCCAGTGAATGTCGACCCGGAACTCCTTTTTCAGTCTTTCAATACCCCCGGTAATGAAGTAGCACCAGGGTCAGATGAAATCGGAGAAAATCTCCAAGACGTGATTGTTATTATTTCTTACCATAGCTGAGATACTTTCAAAACCGGAATTGGCCATGAACGGGTTCGACGTGCAGCTTCACTCCTAAAGCGTGCAGCACCTTCAGCACCGTGTCATAGCGCGGCTTTGCACCGGGCGCCAGCGCCTTGTATAGACTCTCTCGTCCCAGCCCGGTATCGAGGGCAAGCTGTGCCATGCCACGCGCGCGCGCAACGTCGCGCACGGCCACCAAGAAAATATCTGGATTCGGATCTTCCAACGCCGCGGTCAGGTACTCCGCGATAGTTTCCTCGTTGTCGAGGTAATCGGCAGCGTCGAAGGGTGCGGTTTCAATTTTTTTCATGGGTCACTCCATTTTCAAAGCGTGCGCCAGCTTGACGGCCCGCTTGATGTCGCGAGACTGTGAGGACTTGTCGCCGCCTACCAATAGCAAATACGCCACCTCGCCGATTCGCGTGTAATACACCCGATATCCCGGACCGATATGGATGCGCATCTCGGATACTCCCTCGCCTACCGCCTCGCAATCGCCAAAATTGCCGGCCTCGGCAGCGCGGATGCGTTTGAGGATGCGGGCCTTGCCGATATAGTCTCTGAGGCCAGACAGCCAAGCGTCGAATTCAGCGGTGCGATAGAAAGTGTTCACGTGTTAGATTGTATCCGTTCGGATACGTACTGTCAAGCAGAGTCATCGGACGGTTGCATGAGCGCCCGGTTTGCCGCTTTGCATCTTCTTATTTTATTGATCATCTCGGGTCTGCTTGCTAAACCCATCTTAATAATAGCGCCGCAGGTCAACCGCGGTTTGAAACGGATCGGTTCGATTAAACCAGAAAAAGGAGTTTTCACAATGACGCTTTTTCACACGGTCTCGGAAAAGGAGGCCACCGGCAAGGTGAAAAGGGTTTACAAGGACATCATGGCCACCAAGAAGATCGACTTCGTGCCCAACTTCTGGAAGGCGTTGGCGATCAACCCGGACCACCTGGAGGCCACCTGGCAGAAGCTGAAGGCCGTCATGAAGCCCGGCAAGCTCGATCTGCGCACCAAGGAGATCATCGCCCTGGCGGTTTCGATCACCAACAACTGCGAGTACTGAATCCACTCCCACAGCGCCGCCGTGAAGCGGCTCGGGCTGGACAACGAGGCCATCGGCGAGATCGTGGCCGTGGTGGATGTTTTCAACGGGACCAATCGGATTGCCAACGCCTACCAGGTCGAACCGGACGTGACGCCGAGCCAGGATTGATACGACCCGGAGAGAAATATGATTGAAAAGACAGTTTCGCTCTCAGGGCAAATCCAGCCGGACATCATTATCGACTCCATGCAGGACGGCGACTGGGAGCGGGTGCGCGCGATCTACCTTGAGGGGCTCGCCACCGGTCAGGCCAGTTTCGAGACCGAAGCGCCGGACTGGGAGCACTGGGATGAGGCGCACCTCAGGCACACTCGCCTGGTCGCCCGCGACGGCGAACGGGTGGTCGCCTGGGCGGCGCTGACGCCGATGTCCCGGCGGCGGTGCTACGCCGGGGTGGCCGAGGTGAGCATTTACGTCTCAGCCGCCTACCGCGGCCGCGGGCTCGGCCTGTGGCTCCTGAGCGAATTGGTAGCATCTTCCGAACGCCACGGCATCTGGACGCTCTTCGGCAGCACCTTCCCCGAGAACGAGGCCAGCCTGCGCGCGCAGGCCGCCTGCGGCTTCCGGGTGATGGGCCGGCGGGAGCGGGTCGCGCAGCACCACGGTGTCTGGCGCGACACGGTCATCACCGAGCGCCGCAGCAAAATTGTGGGGGGGTGAACCGTGAAGAACCTGGTCATGGAGGCCGCAGAGCGTGCGGCCCGCTATCTCGAGGGGCTCAAGGGTAGAAGCGTTGCCCCGCCGCGCGAGGCGCTCGAACGCCTCGAGGGCTTCGACCTCCCGCTGCAGCCGGAACCGATCGCAGCGGAAGCGGTGCTGGCGGAGCTCGATGAGCTCGGCTCGGCCGCCACCGTGGCGAGCGCCGGGCCGCGTTATTTCGGCTTCGTCACGGGCGGCACGCTGCCGGCGGCCCTGGCCGCCAACTTCCTTGCCGGCGCCTGGGATCAGAACGCCGTCTTCCATGTCGCCTCGCCGGCGACGGCCTTCCTTGAAGACGTCTGCCGGCGGTGGCTCGTGGCGCTCTTCGGGCTACCGCCGGATGCCGGCATCGGCTTTGTGACCGGAGCCACCGTGGCCAACTTCAGCGCCCTGGCCGCCGCCCGACACGCATTGCTGGAACGGTTGGGGTGGGACGTCGAGGCGCGCGGTCTGTTCGGCGCGCCGCCGATCACGGTGGTTGTCGGCGCGGAAGTGCACGTGAGCGTGCTGAAGGCGTTGAGCCTTCTGGGCCTCGGCCGGGAGCGCGTGGTCCGCGTCGCGGCCGACGGCCATGGGAGGATGCGGCCGGAGGCCATCCCGGCCCTGACGGAGCCTGCGATCATCTGCGTTCAGGCCGGCAATGTGAACACCGGGGCCTTCGACCCGGCGGCGGAGATCTGCGCAGCTGCCCAGGCATCGGGTTCGTGGGTGCACGTGGACGGCGCCTTCGGACTGTGGGCGGCGGCATGCCCGGAGCGGGCTCACCTGGCAGCGGGGATCCCATCCGCACACTCGTGGGCGACCGATGCCCACAAATGGCTGAACGTGCCCTACGACAGCGGGATCGTGTTTGTGCGCAATCCGCAGCACCTCAAGGCATCCATGTCGTCGCGCGCGGCATACCTCATCGCCGGTGATACCCGTGAGCCCAGTCACTTACACGCCGGAGCTCTCGCGCCGGGCGCGGGGAGTGGAGATCTGGGCGGCCCTGCGGTCGCTCGGCCGCACCGGTTTGGCCGATCTGATCGGGCGCAATTGCCGGTACGCCCGGCATTTCGCCGAAGGGCTGAGGAGGGCCGGTTACGATGTGCTCAACGAGGTGGTGCTGAACCAGGTGCTGGTCTCCTTCGGAAGCGCCGAGCGCACCCGCCAGGTGGTCGCCAGGGTACAGGAGGACGGCACCTGCTGGTGCGGCAGCACCGAATGGCAGGGCCATGCCGCCATGCGCATCAGTGTCTCCTCGTGGGCGACGACCGAGGAGGATGTCGAGCGCAGCCTGCGGGCCATCATCCGGCTGGCATCCGACCTGGAAACTTGACCTGAAAAACCGGACAGGAGAGAAGACGACATGATCTACGACCGATTCGAGAACTTGAATCTCTATTGCCAGCCTGGATCGCACCTGCACCGGGCGCTGGTGTATGCCCGCGATGTCGCGCGCACCGCTACCGACGGCCGCATGGATATCGACGGCGACCGGCTGTACGCGTCGGTGGCCTCTTACGAGACCGGCTCGCGGGAGGAGCGCCGCTTCGAAGCCCACAGGAAGTACATCGACGTGCAGGTGCTGCTGGAGGGCGAGGAATGCATCGATGTGTCGCTGGAGAAGGACCTTTCCACCCTCGAGGCCTACGACGAAAAAAAAGATGTTATGTTCCTGAAGCCGCCGCAGCACGTTGCGTCCCTGCCGATGAGACCCGGATGGTTTGGGGTTTTTTATCCCCACGACATCCATCGCCCGGGTTGCCACCTGCGGGAAAAGCGCCGGGTTCACAAAATCGTGATGAAGGTTGCCGTCGAATGAACGGCCGTGGAGGTCTTAGATGAAAAAAATCGGGCTCATCGGCGGCATCGGCCCCGAGTCGACGCTGGATTACTACCGGCTGATCATCCGCGCCTTCCAGGAGCGGAAGTCGGCCGACTACCCGGAGATCCTTGTTTACAGCGCCAACCTCACCGAGCTCCTGAGGCTGATGGAGGAAAAGCGCTGGGCCGAGTTGACGGAATGGCTGCTCCACAAGATCGAGGCGCTCCGGAAGGCCGGAGCGGAATTCGCCGCCATCGGCTCCAACAGCCCCCACGTGGTCTTCGATGCCGTGAAGCCCCGCTCGACCCTGCCGCTGGTGAGCATCGTCGAGGCGGCCTGCAACCAGGCGCAGGAGCTGGGCGTAAAGCGTTTGGGGCTCATGGGCACGGCATTCACCATGCAGGCCGATTTTTTCCAGAAACCCTTCCTCGCCAAGGGAATGAGCGTGGTCGTGCCGGAGCTGGACGACCAGAAGCTGATCCACCGCCGGCTCTTCACCGAAATAGAGCTCGGGATCATCAAGGACTCGACCCGGCAGGAGCTTCTGGCAGTGGCCAAACGCATGATCGGTCGCCACCGTATCGAAGCGCTCATCCTGGGCTGTACGGAGCTGCCCCTAATTTTGACGAAAGACGAGTTCGGGATCCCGTTCCTGAACACCACGGCTATTCACGCCGAGGCCATGGTCCTCACCTCGCTGGGCTTCACCTCTTGAATATGGACAAAAAATCTCACTGGGAGAAAGCGTATGCGGCCGGCGCCCCGGAGCGGCTTGGGTGGTACCAGCAGCACCTGCAGACGTCGCTGGAACTGATTGAACGCACGGGTGTGGGCAAGAAAGCGCGCCTCATCGATGTCGGCGGAGGCGCCTCCACGATGATTGACGATCTGATCGACCGGGGATTTGAGGGCGTCACCGTCCTCGATCTTTCTGGGACGGCTTTGTCCCTGGCCCAATCGCGGCTCGGAGGCCTTGCTTCAAAGGTCAACTGGATCGAGGGCGACATTTCTTCGGTCGGATTGCCGCCTGCCCACTACGACATCTGGCACGACCGCGCCGTTTTTCACTTCCTCACCGCCGCCGAGGACCGGAAGAACTACATGGAGCAGCTGAAGCGATCGCTCGCGCCCGACGGCCATGTCATCCTCGGAGTGTTCTCGCTTGACACGCCGCCGCGCTGCAGCGGCCTGGATGTGCAGCGCTACAGCGTGGAGCTGCTGCTGCAGGAGATGGACGCGGAGTTCACTCTTAAGGAACACCGTTTTGAGCAGCACGTGACGCCGGGTGGCGTGAGGCAGATGTACCTTTATTGCCGCTTTCAGGCAGGCTTTTCCAGGTAGCGCTTGATCTTTTTGGTGGTGGTCTTGATGAATTCGGTTTCACGCAGGATGGTGTGGTGGATGCGCTTGTAGGCGGGAAGGGCCTGGTTGACGCCGCGCACGACATCCTGGAGCAGCTTCCGGATCTCCTCCATCCCCAGCTTTCCGACACCGAAGGTCTGGGCAATGTAATCCATGGCCGGAACGATGCTAACCGCGAGCTCCACGTCGTCGCTGCGTCGGGCGTCGGCCTTGCCGTACACCATGCATTCGAGGACATAGGGACTGCGCCCGATCAGCGACTCGATCTCCTCCGGGTAGATGTTCTTGCCGTTCTTGGTGACGATAACGTTCTTGGCGCGACCGGTGAGGTGGAGAAAGCCGTCGCCGTCGAAATAGCCCAAGTCGCCCGTGCGAAAGTAGCCGTCCGCGGTGAAAACCCGGGCGGTTCCTTCCGGCTGTTCGTAGTAGCCGAGCATGACGTTCGGCCCCTTCACCACGACCTCACCCACCCCTTCACTGCCGGGCTGGTGAATCCGCACGTCGATCCCCGGCAGCGGCAGGCCGGCCGCGTCGTTCTTGTAGGCCCGGTCGCGGTTGCCGGCAACGAGCGGGGAGCATTCCGTCAACCCATAGCCTTGGAGAGTGGAAATTCCCAGATCGCGAAAGCCTTTGGCGACTTCCGGGTTGAGCGCGGCGGCGCCGCAGATGAACAGGCGCAACCTCGGGCTCAGGTTTTCCAGCACGGGTTTGAACAGCCGGCGCCGCAGGTCAATGCCGATGCGGCGCAGCCCGGAGCTGACCTTCAGCGCCAGGCGCAGCTTGCCGGCCGCCCCTTTCTTCTCGGCTTCGGCCCAGATGCGCTTGTACATGGCTTCCAGCACCAACGGCACAACGACCATCATCGTACAGCCCGACTCCTTGAGGTTGCGCGGAATGTGGCGCAGACCGTCACAGAACGCAATGGTGGCGCCGCTGTAGACGGGGCACAGGAAGCCGCAGGTGCACTCGTAGGTGTGATGGATGGGCAGGATGGACAGGGCGATGTCGCCAGGCCCCAGGTGGACCGTGGACATGACAGCCATCAGGTTCTCGCAGAGGTTGCGGTGCGACAGCTGCACTGCTTTGGGCGCCGAAGTCGTCGCTGAGGTGAACAGCAGGGCGCTCACCGCGGCAGGGTCCAGTGCCGCGTCCACGTACTCCCGGCAGCCGCTCCGCACCAGGTCGTGGCCGCACGCCGCCAGGCCGCCGAACGCCTTGAAGCCATTCTCATCCGAGGCCAGGCCCATGTCTACCCAGTGCTCGACGAAGTCGACCTTGTCGGCAATCGAGCGCATGACCTCGCGCTTGCTCTCTGCGAAGACGACCGTGCTCACCCGCGCCCCCTTCAGGCAGCGGATGATTTCCTCCTCGGGCAGCTCGCGGTCGATGGGCACGATAACACCGACACCGTTCACCACCGCAAGGTAGGTGGTCACCCATGCGTATTGGTTCTCGCCGATCACGGCAATCCGCCGGCCTTGCTGGCCGAGGGCAAGGAGCGCGGTGCCGAAGGCGTTCACGTCGGACTGGAACTGCCGAAAGCACACCGGTTCATAAGCGGCGGCGGGGTCCTTTTTGCGCAGGAAGGCGGGCCGGTCCCCGAATGCATCGGCGCTGCCGGCGAGCATGCTCTCTCAAATCGGATATCCGTCGAACCTCATACAGGGGACCGTTTTTCATCCGAACGCTCCGTCCGCAGCCTTCCAGCGGGGCATGGGACTTGCAAAGTTGAACTGATGGTTAGAACCACACTCATCGGAGTCTGTCAATCGCTGATGCAATTAGAGAAAAGCGATTGAGCTCACGGCTGAAATTATCTATAAGACGAATCCCTTTGTTATCGTCAGGATGGCCAAAGGAAATAACGCGTGATGCTGAACGAACTTATCGGCAATACAGGGTTCTGGGTTGCGGCGGCGGTGGCGCTCCTGGCCGGCTTCATGCGCGGGTTTGTGGGCGTGGGCTCCGGGATGCTGATGGCGCCGGTGTTTGCGATCCTCTTCGGACCGCTGCAGACCGTCGGGATGGTCATCATGCTCGACGCGTTCGTCACCGCCCAGTTGCTGCCCGCGGTGCACCGGCTGATCGAGTGGCGGGTCATCATCCCCATGGCGGGAGCGGCGGCCCTGCTCATGCCCCTCGGCACCTGGCTTCTGGTGAACATTGACGCCCGGATCATGGCACGGGCCATCGCCTTCATCGTGCTGGTTTTCGTGCTGCTGCTCATGACCGGCTGGCGCTACCGCGGGCCGAAACGGCTCGGTATCAGCCTTGGGGTCGGCGGGATTTCAGGGGTCCTGATTGCCGCCACCAGCATGGGCAACCCGCCCGTCATAGTCTATTTTCTGTCCGGGCCGGACACCGCCGCCGTCAACCGCGCCAATTTCACCGGGTATTTCGCCGCCACCCTGGCCACCCTGCTGGTGATGATGACGGCAAGAGGGCTGATCGATGCTGCCACAGTCCTGCGCACGGCGCTCCTGCTGCCTGTTTTCGCGGGGGCCGCATGGCTGGGCTCGAAGTATTTTTACCAATCGACCGACCGGCGCTACCGGCAGGTCGCCCTGGGGCTGCTGCTCTGCGTGGCGGTTTACGGGACCTTGCGCTGAACCTGGAGAGGAGGTTTTCCATGAGTGATGTGAAAGAGGCCGTCGATCGGTTCATGGAAGGATGGGCCTGATCGCAGGCGATACTGGCCGTGTACGGCCGGCGATTCGGGTTGGACCGGGAAACCGCGTTGCGGATTGCTTCGGGGTTTGCCGGCGGCATGCGCAAGGCCGAGACCTGCGGCGCCGTCACCGGTGCCATCATGGTTCTGGGCCTTTACCGGGCTACGGCCGAATCCACCACCGCCAAGCGGCGCGAGCCGGTTTACCAGGCGATGGAAGAATTCACCGCCGCGTTCGAGCGGCGCAACCGCACGCTGATCTGCCGGGGGCTTTTGAACTGCGACATCAGCACGCCGGAAGGCATGCAGGCGGCCAAGGAGCGCGGCCTCTACAAAACCGTCTGCCCGAGGATGGTTCAGGATGCGGCCGAGATATTGGAGTCGATGCTGCAATAGGCACCATGCCTCAAAATCCCCCCAACCCCCTTTGACAAAGGGGGCGAAGGGGGATTTCGTTCAACATAAAAGGGCGCTGTGCGCCGCAAACCGCGTTGACAGGGAGGAATTTTCAGGAATGGACCAGAAGCGATTCGAGGATGGTTTGAAGGTGCGCCGGGAAGTGCTGGGCGACGAGTATCTCAACAAGGCCCTGGCGGCCTCCACCGAGTTCATGAAACCCATGCAGGAGTTGGTGACCGAAAACTGCTGGGGCTACATCTGGACCCGCGACGCCCTGCCGCGCAAGACGCGCAGCCTGGTGACGCTTGCGTTCCTGTCGGCCCTGCGGGCCACCACCGAGCTCAAAACCCATGTACTGGGCGCGCTGCGCAACGGCTGCACCCAGGAAGAGATTCAGGAGGTGCTGCTGCAGGCGGGGGTGTATGTCGGCGTGCCGGCGGGGATCGAGGCGTTCCGGGCGGCCAAGGAGGTCATCGAGACCTGGAAAGACTGATGGCGGAAATCACCGCCCCAAGCGCGCCATCACCTCGCGCACGATCTCGCCCACCAGGTCCTGCACGTGCGGCTCACCCACTCGCGCCGAGGCTGCGGCCGGGCGCAGGCCCAGCAGTTTCGCCGCATTGTCGTACATGATCTTCTGCTTCACGTCCGGCTTGAACTGCAGCTTCTCGTAGTTCTTGAGGGCGATCCTGAAATCCACAAACGGGTGCGCGCTCGCGTAGAGGATCTTGTCGCCGATCATGGTGTTGGCCGCCTCGACGTAGGCCTCGGCCATGGGCGAAAACTCGTACTCGGACAGGTCGATGTAAACGTTGCGGTTGCGCTGGGCCACCGTGATGGCCTCGTTCACCCAGGGGTAGCCGCCGTGGCTGATGATGATCTTGAGTTCCGGGAAATCGCGCGCCACGAAGTCGATGTAGCGCGGCGCCACATGGTCGATGATGGCGTTGGGCACCAAGGTGGCCGGGCCGGTGGTGAAGATGATCGGGATGTCCAGCTCGCAGCACTTGGAGTAGATCGGGTAGTACTTGGCATCGTTGGCATATATCTGCGCCAGGTAGGGGTCGACCGCCGCCCCGCGCATGCCGAGGTCGGCCACGGACGCCTTGAGCTCGTTGATGGCGCGCATGCCCTTGTGGGGGTCGAGTCCGATGAACCCGATGAACTTGTTGGGGAACTCCTTGACGAATTCGATCACACTGTCGTTGTTGGATTTGGAGCCGTAAGTCATCTCGCAATCCCGGCCGGTGATGACGGCCCACTCGATGTTGTGCCGGTCCAGGTCCGCCACGACTTCCGGCACCGTCTGGGGTTTCATTTTCGAGAAATCTATGGTTTCACACAGCCCCTTGAACATCTTGCTGTTCTGGATGCCGTTGAGCACCGCAGCCGTGTTCGGTCTGAACCGGAAATCGATTATCTTCATCACGGGTTCCCCTTCCTGTCCTATCCTTGGATCGAGCCTCTCTTTAAGACGCACCGCAACGGTGAAAATTGAAAGCAAACACGGTGCCAAGCGATGCCGAACGGGTCAACCTTGCGGATGCCCGGCTACAATAGATGAAAAGGACGTGCTTGGCCAACAGATACATTTCTGTTTCATGATCGATCTTGGTTGCAATATTGCAGCGTTTATCAATAACACTCCATAATTTCAAGAATTTTAAATTTGACTAAGACCGGCAACTTGTGCAAAACTGCACATTCACATTAATTTAAGGAATCAATTCCACGGGGACTGTAACCATTATAATAAACCGAAATTTTTTAATAAAATATCGCATGCGGCGGCGGTGCGCCGGTTTATAAGCTATCCTGTCAATCTCAATTTTGCAACAAAACATCCGGTAGCAGAATACGTTCCGACTAATGACAATCCATCAAATGAGCCCAAAGAGCGGCTGGATACCTGAGCCTGGAATGCACTGAGTTGCAGTACGAATAGGTGTTTCTTGGCGCGATAGTTGCAAAAAAGGTGCAACGATGCGCTGAATCCTGGTTTGGAAGCTTCCCGCATGCGGGTGCAGCGTCGACCGTGCACCCTCTTCTATTTTTTAACCAGAAGCGCAAACGATGCCTGAGTGTGGAGGTGGTTGCATGGGTAAATGCATCATAGCGGTGACGGATATTCTGGATGCCGCTCAAAAGGGGAACAAGACACTCGTGGCCCACCCTTCAGATTGCATCGTCACCCCGGGAGCGCGGGATAAGGCGGCCGAACTCGGCATCGTCATCAACGAAGGTCCTGACTCCTCCAGTGCACCGCCTGCCAAACCATCCGAACCCGTCCCGCCCCACACCGAAAAACTCGTGCGTGAGGTGTGCGCACTGATGAAAGAGCGTCTTCCTGCCGGCGTTGCGTCCCAGGAACTGGAGCGCCTGGTGCGCGCGGCCGTGGCGGCCAGGCTCGAAGGGTCCGGTCCCGCAGCCACGCCGGACGCGCCTCAGCACGTCTCCTGTGCCGACGGGGTTTGTTTCATCAGCGGAGCGCGCCTGCTCGAAGGAGGTTCCGGGCCGGTTCCGGTGGCGGAAAAGGTCCTGGTGGCCGAGGCCATCCGCTGCGGCGACGACGTCAAGTTGGCCGGCGGCTACATGGAATGGCAGAAGGCCGCCTTCAACCGCACCGTGGAGTTCCCTGAAATCGGGATCGTGATCGAGGGGGAATTGCATCTGGCGGTCGGCGGCAAGACCCTGGTTGCCAAGGCCGGGGACATGGTGTACTTCCCCAAGGGCGCCCAGGTCGCCTACAGCGCACCCGGCCGGGTCCGGGTCGCCTGCGTCAATTGCATCCGCTGACAAGGACCGGGAGCGACACGGCGTGGACATCCTGGAGCGCTGCATAGAATCCTGCCGCAAGCAGCCGGGGACGGTGGCCTTTCCTGACAGCCTGGATCCACGGGTCCTGGAAACGGCAGCACAGCTAAAACGCGAGGGGCTGGCCGAGCCGGTGCTGGTGCAGTCGCCCTTTGCCGTCCGCAGCAAAATGCGGGAGTCGGCGCTGCGAAGGGCCGGGTTCGTGGTGGTCGACCATGCCAGCCCGAGCCTGCTGGCGAAAAACACGGAGATGTACGCAGCGATCCGCAAGGAGGCCGGCAAGCCCGTCACCGAGGAGCAAGCCCGCGCGACGGTGGCCTGCCCGCTGGCTGCCGGCGCCATGATGGTGCGGCGCGGCGAGGTGGAGGTCGGCGTCGCCGGAAACCTCTCCACCACGGCCGCCGTGCTCCGCGCAGGGCTGAGCGTCATCCCGAAGAAGCCGGGCATCAAGACCATTTCAAGCTTTTTCCTGATGGTGTCTCCGGACTACGAGCGGCAGTTCGTCTTTGCCGACTGCGCCGTGGTGCCCGAGCCCACGGCGGAGTCCTTGGCGGACATCGCCATCGCCTCCGCGAACCAGGCCCGCAACCTGCTGAAGCAGGAGCCGCGGGTGGCCCTGCTGTCGTTTTCCACCAAGGGAAGCACCCAGCACCCGCGGGCTGAAACGGTGCGCCAGGCGGTCGAGCTCGTGCGCGAGCGCGCTCCGGACCTGAAGGTGGACGGTGAGTTGCAGTTCGATGCCGCCGTCGACCCCGAGGTGGCGGCGCTCAAGGCCCCCGGCAGCATCATCGAAGGCCAGGCCAATGTCATTGTTTTCCCGTCGCTGGAGGCGGGCAATATCGCCTACAAGATGGTGCAGCGTCTGGCCGGCTACACCGCCATGGGTCCGTTTCTGCAGGGATTCGAGGGCGGCTGGCACGACCTGTCGCGGGGATGCAGCGCCAAGGACATTTTCAAGGTGGCCGTGCTCGGCATCTGCATGAAGCGCGGCAACCTGCTCAATTGATGATGGGCGAATCGCAACGCCTTCATGTGCTCGATTAACGCCATGAAGGATTAAAATTCCCCCCGCCCCTGACCCCCTCCGGCAAAAGGGGATGGGCAGGCACAAACATTTCCTCCCCCTCGACGGGGGAGGCCGGGTGGGGGTGATCAAACAAGTTCGGCTGTTTTCTTCTTTAAAGGCGTCAACCGTGGCATAAGAGGAGGTTCAGAGTGGACGCATTGGGCATGATCGAAACCAAGGGCCTGGTGGCCCTGATAGAGGCGACGGACGCCATGGTCAAGGCCGCCCGCGTGCAGCTGGTGGCCTACAAGCAGATCGGGGCGGGCTACGTCACCGCACTGGTCCGGGGCGATGTGGCTGCCTGCAAGGCCGCCACCGACGCCGGCGCCGCTGCGGCCAAGCGCATCGGCGAGGTGGTTGCGGTGCACGTCATCCCGCGGCCGCACGGAGATCTCGAGAACGTTTTCCCGATCGAAGTCAAGAAGTAACGACCGACGGAAGGTAAGTGGGCAGGTAATGAACAAGGCAACCCTGTTGCAGCGGGTCCGCGAGGCCGGAGTGGTCGGAGAGGGCGGGGCCGGGTTCCCGGCGCACGTCAAATACGACGCGCAGGTGGAAACGGTCATCGCCAACGGCTGCGAGTGCGAGCCGCTGCTCTACACGGACCAGCACATCATGCTCCGCCATGCCGAGGAGATCGTGGCCGCCCTCAAGGCCGTCATGGCGGCCATGGGCGCAGCCCGCGGCATCGTTGCCATCAAGCGCAAGTACAGCGACATCGCAAGCAGGATGGAGGCGGCGGTCGCCGGCACCGGCATCGAGCTGGCGCAGCTCGACAACTTCTATCCCGCCGGCGACGAGCATGTCCTCGTGCATGAGCTGCTCGGCCGCGCCATCCCGCCCCTGGGGTTGCCTAAAGACGTCGGGGCCGTCGTCTCCAACGTGGGCACGCTTTATTCCGTAACCCGCGCCATGAACGGTCATCCGGTGACCCACCGCGTGGTCACCGTCACCGGCGAGGTGGCCCGGCCCAGCGTGCTGACGGTCCCGGTGGGCACGACTGCCGCCGAGTGCATCGACGCCTGCGGCGGCCCGGTCGTGATCGACCCGGTCTATGTGCTCGGTGGGCCCATGATGGGCCGGTTTGTGGGCGAACCCGAGGAGATGCGCCGGACGGTGATCACCAAGACCGGCGGCGGGCTCATCGTGCTCCCCCGCGGCCACTACCTGCACCGGATGGCCACGCTCACCGTACACGAGATGCAGAAGCAGGCGGGCGCTGCCTGCATCCAATGCCGCTACTGCACGGACCTCTGCCCGCGCCACAACATCGGCCACGGTTTTGAAACTCACCGGGTGATGCGCGCCTTCGGCGGAGGGGTGGACACCGCGATGGGGGTGATGCAGGCCTCCATGTGCAGCGAGTGCGGCGTCTGCGAGCTTTTTGCCTGCCCCATGCGGCTTTCGCCGAGACGCATCAACGCCATGTTCAAGGGCAAATTCAAGCAGGAAGGGCTGAAATACGAGGGGCCGCGTGAGATCGTGGACTCGCAGTCGATCCTGAACTCCTTCCGCAAGGTGCCGACGACGCGCCTGGCCATCAAGCTCGACCTCCTCAAGTACATGGACATCCACCCGGAGGACGGCGGCGCGCTCACACCGGGATCGGTGTGCATCCCGCTGCACCAGCACACCGGGGCGCCGGCCGTGGCCCGGGTGCGGCCGGGCGACGTGGTGAAAGCCGGCGACCTGATCGGCGAGATCCCCGAAGGCGCTCTGGGAGCGCGGGTTCACGCCTCCCTGAGCGGCACGGTGACGGACGTGGGCAGCGCCATTTCGATCAAGGGGAAATGACGATGGAAAACAGGCTCCAGGCCGTGGGAATGATCGAGTTCAACAGCATTGCGGGCGGCATCGAGGGCGCCGACTACATGGTCAAGGCCGCGCAGGTCGAGCCCTTCATGATGAAGACCATCTGCCCGGGCAAGTTCGTGGTGGCCATCCACGGGGAGGTGGCGTCCGTGCAGGCATCGGTGGGCGCGGGGCTTGAATTCGGCAAAGATGCCATCATCGACCACTTCGTCATCCCCAACATCAGCATGGATGTCATCAACGCCATCGGCGGCTCCATCGGCGACTTCCGCGGCGGTGCGGCCCTGGGCGTGATCGAAACCTTCTCCGCAGCCTCCTGCGTCGTGGCCGCCGATGCGGCCAGCAAGGCCGCGGAGGTGGACGTGCTGGATGTGCGGCTGGCCATGGGGCTGGGCGGCAAGGCCTTCTGCCTGCTGGCCGGGGATGTGGGGGCCGTGGAGCAGGCCGTGGCGGCAGGCGGGGAAAAGGCCGCAGCGGATGGCCTTCTGGTCCGCAAAGTGGTGATCCCCGGTGTCGCGCCGGAAGTGCTGCGGCACATATTATGAAAATGAAGGATTCAAGGGGCCATCGATCTGCCACACCGAAACGTTGAGTCCATTCGACTCTAAGCACAGATGAATGTATTCTTTAAATCAAAGAAAAAATACAAGGGCTAAGATACAAGGGGCCGAGGGGTCCAGGGTTCGAGGGATCAGGGATAACAGTTTCCCCTCCCTTTGCGGGAGGGGTCAGGGGAGGGGGTTCGGGAGACCATATGGCTGAGAATGAGGCATTGGGGTTCGTGGAAACGAGGGGGCTGGTGGCGGCAATCGAGGCGGCGGACGCCATGGTCAAGGCCGCTCGCGTCAGGATCAAAACCGTCGGCAACGCCGATGCCGCCTTGATCAGCGTGATCTGCGAGGGCGACCTTGCGGCCTGTGCGGCGGCGGTGGATGCCGGCAAGGCCGCCGCCGCGCGCGTGGGTGATTTCGTCGGCAGCAACCTGATTCCCCGGCCCGACGACGACACCGCGGCGCTGGTCTCCGATCGTATCGACGTGATCATGCCGCCCAAGCGTGGCGGCCAGGACAAGGCCCCGCCCAAGGGCAAAGCCGGGAAATAACAACCGCACGCCGCCCGAGGCGGCGCACTGACACCCCTGACGGGGGACACAAGGAGAGACGACATGGCAGACGCTTTAGGAATGATCGAAACCAAGGGGTTGACCGCATTGATAGAGGCCTCGGACGCCATGGTCAAGGCCGCGCGCGTGACGCTGGTGGGCTATGAGCGCATCGGGGGCGGCTTCGTGACCGCGCTGGTCCGTGGCGACGTGGCCGCTTGCAAGGCGGCCACCGACGCCGGTGCTGCCGCCGCCCGCCGCGTGGGAGAGGTGATCGCCGTGCACGTTATTCCGCGTCCGCACGACGATCTGGAGAAGATCTTCCCCCTCGCCAACAAAAAGTAGACGCGACTACCTGTCGGCGGCTTTCGCATGCGCCCCGAGGGGTGTGCCCCTTAATCCGGGTCCGCCGGTCGGGGTGTGCATGCCGGCCGCCGCCTGTGCGGGAGGTGTATCGCTATGGAACTCGCCAAAGTCAAAGGGCAAGTGGTTTCCACGGTGCGTGATCCCGGTTTGCCCAACCTCACCTTTCTGCTGGTGGACATCGTGGACGAGCACGGCAAAGTGACCTTCCCCAGCCAGGTGGCTGCGGACACCCTCGGCGCCGGCGAGGGCGAAATGGTCCTGCTGGTCCGGGGCAGCTCGGCCCGGATGATCCTGGAGGGCAAGACGCCGCTGGACTTGAGCGTCATCGGTATCGTGGACCAGATTTCCTCCGGCAAAGAGGCGATCTACTCAAAGTACAAATAGGCACAGAATAACCGCTAGGTGGAGCTCCGATGCAATTACAGCGTGAAGACATCGAATCGATCGTCAGTGAAGTTCTGAGAAAACTGGCAACCACGGTCCCCGCCACCGCAGCGGGAAAGGCCGACCCCAAAGGCGACTGGGGCGTTTTCGACCGGCTGGAAGACGCCGTGGCGGCCGCAGCGGCGGCCTACCAGCGTTTAGACACCGTTGCCCTGCGGGAGCGCGTGGTGGATGTGATCCGCCGCGCGGCCCGGGCCAACGCCCGGCGGCTGGCCGAGATGGCCGTGGACGAGACCGGCATGGGCCGCATCGAGGACAAGGTCCGCAAGAATCTGCTGGTGGCCGATCGGACGCCCGGGCCGGAAAGCCTCTATCCCAGCGCCATGACGGGCGACACCGGTCTGACCCTGGTCGAGAACGCGGCCTGGGGGGTCATCGCCTCGGTCACCCCTTCCACCAACCCGGCGGCGACCGTCATCAACAATTCGATCAGCATGATCTCGGGCGGCAACGCCGTGGTGTTTGCTCCGCACCCGAGCGCCAAGCGCGTCACTCAGGAGGCCATCCGGATCATGAACAAGGCGATCTTCGAGGAGGCCGGCATCAACAACCTGATGACCTGCGTGCGCCAGCCCAGCATCGAGACGGCCCAGCAGCTCTTCACCTCCCCCGGCATCAACCTGCTGGTGGTCACCGGCGGTGAAGCCGTGGTGGAAGCCGCGCGCAAGTTGACGAACAAACGCCTGATCGCGGCCGGGGCCGGCAACCCGCCGGTGGTGGTGGATGAAACCGCAAACCTGCCGCGCGCGGCGCGCAGCATCTACGACGGGGCCTCGTTTGACAACAACATCGTCTGCTGCGATGAAAAGGAAATCATCGCCGTGGATGCCATCGCCAACGACCTCAAGCGCGAGCTGGTCGCCTGCGGCGCCGTGGAAATCACGCGCGAGCAGGCAGAGGCCATCGCCAGGGTGGTCCTGCTGGACTACCCCGGTCCCACCCCGCGGCCGAACCCCAAGTGGGTGGGCCGGGACGCCGCTGAGCTCGCGAAGGCCGCCGGATTCAGCGTGCCGGACTCCTGCCGCCTGCTGATCGTCGACGCCGGGCGCGAGGTCGATTACGTCTTTGCACGGATCGAGCAGATGATGCCGCTGGTCCCGGTGCTGCGGGCGAAGGATTTCAACGAGGCCCTGGACTGGGTCATGCGTTTAGAGCGGGACCGCAAGCACACCGCGAGCCTGCATTCACGCGACATCGACCACATGGACGCCATGGCCCGGCGCGTGAACACGAGCCTCTTTGTCAAGAACGGTCCCTGCATCGCGGGGTTGGGCGCCGGCGGCGAGGGCTGGACCTCCATGACCATTGCCACTCCGACCGGCGAGGGGGTCACCAACGCGCGCACGTTCGTGCGGCTGCGGCGCTGCACGCTGGTCGGCAGCTTCCGCATCGTTTGACCATGACCATCACCTGGGAAACCGCAAATCAGCGGCTTGAGCGCGCCGCCGAGATCCTGAACCGCATCGAGCCCGCGCCGGGGCCCGGCCCCTATCACCTCGGCATCGATCTGGGGACGGCCGAAATTAAGGTGATGGTTCTGAACGCCGCGGGGTCGCCCGCGGCGTGTTTTTTGGAATGGGCGGAGGTGGTGCGTGACGGGGTCGTGGTGGATTTCGCCGGTGCGGTGGAAATCGTGCAGCGGCTGGTCGGCAGGGCGCAAGAAAAACTCGGAGTGGAATTCACCGACGCGGCCACATCTTTCCCACCCGGCACGGAGCCGCGCCTGTCCACCTACATCCTGGAGAGAGTCGGGCTCGAGGTGACCGGCGTGCAGGATGAGCCCACCTGCGTCGCCAACCTGCTCGAGCTCGATCGGACGGCGGTGGTGGACGTCGGCGGCGGCACCACCGGCACCGCCGTGGTCCGCAAGGGCAAGGTCGTCTTCAGCGGCGACCAGCCGACGGGCGGCCGCCACATCTCACTCGTTATTGCCGGCCATTACGGCATCTCCTTCCAGGAAGCCGAGGAGCGCAAGCGCCGGCACGATCCATTCGACATCCTCAAACTGGCGCGACCCACGCTCCAGCGCATGTGCGACATCGTGGCCGGCCACATCAAAGGCCACCGCGTGGAGCGCATCGTTCTCACGGGCGGCACCTGCTGCCTGCCCGGGGTGGACGGCGTTTTCGCCGAAGAGCTCCGCCTGCCTATTCAGCTCCCCTGCCAGCCGCTGCTGCTCACACCCTTGGCCATTGCCTCATTGTCTCTACAGAAGTAAAACACGGCGCAGGGTTTTCACTTCCAGGGAAACAGCCGAATTGAAAAATCCCCCCACCCCCCTTTGCTAAAGGGAGCGTGTGAGGATGCCGGCGTCTCTCCCCCTAAAGTTTCCGTTTTCAGCCGTCCCCGGGGAGCGCAGGTTGGGGAACTCGGATCGGACCATCTTGTGGATCCGGCGGATTTTCTCTTCATCCAGTTTCTGGTCGCCCATGGGAAATTCAAGCCCCAGGTATTCGTACTTGGGTTTGCCCATGCGATGGTAGTCCAACGCTTCGAACCAGATGTTGGGCATCCCCTGGATGTGCTCCAGTATGTGCCGGATGTCTTCCGGGTCGTCATTGAATCCCGGGACGATCGGGGTGCGCACCCACACCGGCAGATCCGGGAAGGCTTCGCGGACCCTCTTGAGGTTCTCCAGGACGAGTTCGTTGGAAGCCCCGGTGAAGACCCGGTGCTTTTCGGGGTCCATGCTTTTCACATCGTAAAGCAACGTGTCCAGAAGGCTGCAGGCATTCTCGAGGGCCTCCCAGTTGCAGAACCCGCAGGTCTCCATGGCGGTGTTGATCCGGCGGCGCTTGGCCTCTTTCAGGATCGCGACGGCGAACTCCGCCTGGTGCATCGGCTCGCCGCCGCCGATGGTGAGGCCGCCGCCCGATCGTGAGTAAAAGGCCGAGTCTTCTTCCACCTTGCCGATCACCTGCTCCACCGTCATGCTCTCGCCGTAGACGTTCAAGGCGAGTGAAGGACATGCCTTGGCGCAGAGCAGGCATTCGGTGCAGATCTCGCGGTCGATCTCGATCCGGTTTCCCTCGCCGCTCTTGATCGCCCCCACCGTGCAGACCTCGAGGCAGCGCACGCAGTGTTCCAGCGTCAGACACTTGTTGCGATTATAGACCAGCTGAGGTTGCGGTTTCTGGGACTCCGGGTTGCTGCACCACCGGCAGCGCAGCGGGCAGCCCTTGAGAAAAACAACGGTCCGGATCCCCGGACCGTCGTGAACGGAATACTTCTGTATGTTGAAAACAATTCCCGAATTCTTCATTCTGTCTCCCTCCGGATCGCCGATGCAGCCAGCGGCCCGGAGAAGGCTGGCGCAGGTTACATCTGCTCGTGCCCGGTCCGCGCGATCAGGTCGTTCTGCAGATCGGGTGACAGGTCCACGAAGTAGGCGCTGTAGCCCGCGATCCTGACGACAAGGCCCCGGTACTTTTCCGGGTCGCGCTGGGCCGCAAGCAGCGTCTGCTGGTTGATGACGTTGAACTGGACGTGCCAGAGCTTCAGGTCGCACCAGGTGCGGATGAAGGAAACCAGTTTGCGCGTTCCATCGTCGCCGGCCACGCACTTGGGTGTGAACTTGATGTTCAACAGCCGCGCCGCGCGTTCCCGGTAGTCGTAGTTCTTGGTGGTGAAGTTGGACATCAGGACCGCGGTCGGCCCGTGCTTGTCGGAGCCTTGCGAGGCCGAAGAGCCGTCGGACAGCGGGGTCCAGGCCTTGCGACCGTTGGGGCTGGCGCTCACCACCTTGCCGAAGGGCACATGCGAGGTGAAGGGCACGAGCCGCAGGTCGAGGTGCACGCCGAGTTCCTTGGAGTACTTATGGGTGAACTCCACCGCCGCGCGGTCGACGGCCTTGGCGATGCTGTCGGCGTAGGGATCATTGTTGCCGTAGCAGGGCACGTTCATCACCATGTGGCGCAGGTCTTCCTTGCCCTCGAAGTTGCTTGAAACGGCGTCGAGCAGCTCGGCCATCGTGACCTTCTTTTCCTCGAACACCAGCTTCTTGATCGCCGAGAGCGAATCCACCACCGTGCCGTAGCCCATGAACTCGAAGTAGCCCAGGTCGATGCCGCCCGGAATCTTGGGCTGGTGCAGGTCGATGCAGTGCTGCATGCACAGGTCGTGCAGCGCAGAGCCGAGCGGCACAGCAAAGTGCTTGGCCCGCAGGCGGATGATGTGGTGCTGCTGGATGAACGCCTGCTTGATGAAGTCGGTCTGGTGCGCCAGGTAGGCGTTCCAGAACTCCTCCCAGGTGTTGAAATTACGCGGGTCGCCGGTCTGCAGCCCGATCTGCTCGTCCCCGTACTTCTTCATCTTGCCGTTGTACAGGGTCATCTCCAGAGCGGCCGCAAAGTTGATGTAGGCGCAGCCGCTGGTGTAGGTGTCGCGGTTGGGCATGCGGGCCTCGGAGCAGCCCGACACCGCGTAGTCCAGCACCTCTTCGAAGGTGGCCCCCTTGGACAGGTACAGCGGAACGACCTCCTCATCGTTGATCAGCTTGGGGAAACCCGAACCTTCCTTGATGGTCTCGGCCACTTCCCAAATGAAACGCTCGGGGGAGCGGGAGTGGATCCGGGCGGCCAGGTCCGGGTAGTGCATCGGGAACTCGCGCTTGGATTTCAGGAAGAGGTAGCTCAATTCGTTGGTGGCGTCGTACCCATTCTTGGTCTGACCGCCGATGGTGACGGCTTCCCAGTGGGCATAGCCTTCGTTGAAGGCCCCGCCGGTCGGGGAAATGTAAAGGTCGATGAACTGGGCCATGGACACCCACATGCACTCCAGCAGCTCGATCGCTTTCTCCTCGGTGAGCCGCCCCTCGTCCATGTCCTTCTTGAAGTAAGGATACAGGTACTGGTCCATCCGGCCGTTGGAGATGATGGTGCCGGTCTTCTGCTCGATGCGCGAGAACATCTGGACAAACCACTGGGACTGCATGGCTTCATGGAACGTTTCGGCGGGTTGTTCGGGGACCTTGTTGCAAATCCGGGCGATCTCCGTCAGCTCCGCCTTGCGCTGGGGGTCTTTTTCCTTGGCCGCCATCTTCGCGGCCAGACGCGCATGCCGTTTGGCCCAAAGGACGATCGCGTCGCACACGGTCACAATGGCTTCCAGGAACGGCTTCTTTTCGACGTTGTCCACCGGGCTGAACGGGTCCAGCGCCTGCATGCGCTCCTCGGCTTCCTTGCGGAGGCCTTTGAAGCCCTTCTTTAGCACCTTCTCGTAGTCGTGGACCCACTGGATGGAAGACCGGAAGGAGGCGGTTTCGTTGACGATGAAGCGTGAGGTCAGGACGTCCTTCGGGTCGTACGTGTACCGGAGGGTCTCCTCGGGCAGGGCATCGGCAAGCGCCTCGTGAAACGTCTTTCCTTTCCAGCAAGGGGCGATCTCGTCGATCACCACCCGGGCGTCCTCGGCGGAGATGTCGAACGGGGACTGTGTGCGCTGGGACAACTGCTCGATGGCCAAGTCCAGGAAGTCTCCGTCCAGCTCGGGGTAGAGGATGCCGTAGCGGCCCTGTTTCCCCGATCGGCCGACCAGCAACTGGTGATCGTCGATATACACGGTGATGTTCTCGGCGATGTGCTTCAGGGCCTTGGCCCAGCGCAGGGTCAGGTGTTGGCCTTCGGTCTGCTTCATCGACTCGGTGAAATATTTGGCGCGCTCTACGTCGATCTTCGGGCGCTGCATCTGGAAACTCTTCATGATGCGGAAGACCCGCTCGCGGCCCTTCTCGTACTTGGCGGCACGGCCCTGCATCTCCTCCTGCAGTCGTGTTTCATGGGGTGACAATACTTCACAGCATTCCATATGATCTCTCCTTGTTTATTTAGGGATGGGTTAGTTTTTCTGCGGATCACTTGGCTTTTCAGCCACCCGGATGAGGGTTGTTCCGCCGAACGCTTGTTCCTCACGCTTCTTTTCAGGGAAACGGGCAAACGATAAAGCGCTGCGCCCGGTTGGATACACGCTTAACAAGAACATTTAGCAATTCTCATGCCTTTGGATTGACCAAGCCTGAAAAAGCGTACAATTTATTTAAATTATATGTGTTCCCGCACTTCTGCAGCCAACAGGAGGAAATCCTGAAGAGCTCGAAATCATTTGTAGATTGAAAACGCACAGGATAAGCAGATGGAATCAACGAAAAGTTGTTGCAATATTGCAACTTTTAGCTTAGAAACAAGATTGACAGTAATCACCAAGCGTTCGCTGAATGCATTATTGCAACACTGGTCGCATTAACGCAACAACAGCTGAATATCCACATTTCAGAAATCGATACACAGCTGTATCGGTGTTTCCGGCCGATTGCCTGTTTCCGTTAATTTCATACAACTATTTGAAAATAAGTATTAATATATGAACCAATGGGGCCTCAAAATAAAGCCGTCGAGTGTCTCGCTCATTGACTTAAATGGCCTGAATATTGCTTTTCCCCCATCATACAACAGAGCATAATCCGTTCCAAGCGAAAGGAGGTATTAGAAACTAAAATAATTTCGGTGGTGCCATTTGGCAATCTGACCTTGGTAAAACCAAACTGGGAATGGAGGGAGGACACATGATGAAGAAGATGAAGACCGGATGTTTCCTGTTGGCGTTTGTTTTTTGCCTGGCCGGCTTTGGGCTCACCAATGCCCAGGCCCAGAACTACAACCTCAAAATCCAGACGGCGGTCCCGAGCTCCAGCATCTATTTCAAACTGATCGAGCGCATGGGCGCTCCGGGTCGACGCCATGTCCAGCGGACGGCTCAAGATTGAAGTCCTGCCCGCCGGTGCCGTCGTGGGCGTCTTCGAAATCCTCGACGCAGTCAACAACAACATCGTCAACGGCGGCTTTGCCTGGACCCACTACTGGTCCGGCAAACATCCCGCCGGCCTGCTGTTCTCGGCTCCCACGGCCGGTCTGGGCGTCGGCCTGGACCAGGTCAGCGTCATTTCCTGGTTCTATGACGGCGGCGGCGACGAACTCTATCAGCAGTTCTTCACCGACATCCTGAAGTTCAAGGTCAAGGGCTTCATGTGCATGCCCATGGGGCCGGAACCCTTCGGCTGGTTCTGCCAAGCCGTTCAACAATCTCGAAGAAGTCAAGAAGCTGAAATTCCGCTCGCCCCCCGGCATCCCGGCCGAATCTTTCAAGGTGATGGGCATGAGCACCGTCTCCATGCCCGGCGGCGAAATCGTCCCGTCGGCCCAGCGCGGCGTCATCGACGCGGCCGAATGGATCGGGCCGGCGGACGATGCGGCCCTGGGTTTGAACACCGTTTGGAAGAACTACTACCTCCAGGGGCTGCACCAGGCCATCGACATCGGCGACATTTATGTCAACCTGGACTGGTGGAACAAGCTGCCGAAAGACCTGCAGGCGATGTTCCAGACCGGCATCATGGCTCTGATCACCGACACCTACAACTGGAACGTGAGCCAGAACAGCAAGGCATTGAAGAAGTTCGTTGTGGACGACAAGGTGCAGGTGCGCGACACCCCGCCCGATGTCTTCCCGGCCTACATGGCCGCCTCCAAGGAGGTCCTGGAGAAATACGCCAAGCAGGACCCCTTCTTCAACAAGGTCTACAAGTCCATGACCGACTGGGCCAACCTGACCGTCCCGTACCAGCGCATGACCAACGGCGTTTTTTACAGATGGGCAAAAGTGCGGTGGATAAAAAGCTTGTCGGTTACGACAAGAAAATTTATCTCCGGCCGGGCGCTTAGGGCGCCCGGCCGGCCTTTTCGAGAGGCGGTATCACTAAAATGGAATGCCGTCCTGCAGAACTTCTTGGAAAAGCCGGCCGGCGGCCTGCACAATGCTTCGCCTATCCTGGCGAAAGCCATCACGTGTTATCGACCGCATCAGCATCGTCAGCGGCAAGATCGTGGCGTGGATGATCCTGCCCATGTCTTTGAGCCTGGTCTATGAAGTGGTCGCCCGCTACGTGTTCAACGCCCCGACCATCTGGGCCTCCGACGTCAGCCAGATCCTATACGGCATGTTTTTCATGCTCGGTTCGGCCTACGCCCTGCAGCGCCAGCAGCACATCCGGACCGATTTTCTTTACGGGAAATGGTCGATGCGCACCCGCGGACTGGTGGACGCAGCCTGCTACATCGGCCTTTATTTCCCGGCGCTGCGTGTTTTTCCTGTGGGTCGGAAGCGAATTCGCCTATCGCTCCATCCTGTTCAACGAAAAGATCGTCACCAGCCCCTGGATGCCGATCATCTGGCCCCTCAAGCTGGCCATCCCCATCTCGACCTTGCTGCTTCTCATCCAAGGCGTATCCGAACTGCTCAAATGCTCTTTTCGCGGCCAAAACGGGCGTGAGCCTCTACGAGGAACAAGCCGGGTCCGAGACCTAAATCGAGGAGGAAAGTTATCAATGAGTCCCGACATGTTAGGCCTGGTGGCGCTGGCGATCGCTGTTCATATTCATCTTCGTGGGGTTCCCGATCGCCTTTACCCTGCTTTTTCTCGGGCTGGTGGCCGGCTATATCGGCATCGGCCCGGTGGTGTTCAACCTGATGACACTTCAAGTCTACGCCATCATGAACGAGCAGGTGCTGGCGGCAGTTCCGTTCTTCCTGTTCATGGGCTACATCCTGGAAAGCTCGGGCCTGATGGAGCGGCTGTTCAAGGCCTTTCAGCTGATGCTCGCCCGGCTCAGCGGCTCGCTCTACATCGCCGTCACGGCCACGGCGACCATTTTCGCCGCGGCCACGGGCATCGTCGGCTCTTCGGTGACCCTGCTGGGGGTCATGGCCGGCCCGACCATGCGCCAGAGCAAATATGACGTGAGGCTCTCGGCCGGCTGCATCACGGCCGGCGGCACACTCGGCATCCTGATCCCGCCGAGCATCATGCTCGTCGTTATGGGCCCGGTGGTGGGGGTGCCCGTGACGGATCTCTTCGCCGCGGCCATTTTCCCCGGCTTGATCCTGGCCGGCGCTTTACTGCGCTTACTGCCTGGTCCGCTGCAAGCTCAACCCGACGCTGGGCCCGGCCCTCCCGAAGGATCAGCGGCGCCAGAGTCGATACGCCTGGCTGCTCAAGGAATTCGTCCTGGGGGTGCTGCCGGTGACTCTGGTGATCCTCGCCACCCTGGGGACCATCATGTTCGGGCTCGCCACACCCACCGAAGGCGCGGCCTGCGGCGCCATCGGCTCACTGGTGCTCACCATGGCCTACCGCAAGATGACCTGGAACGACCTGCTGACCTCCATGTTCCGGACGGTGGAAATCTCGGCCATGATCCTGCTGCTCTGCGCCGCCTCGAACTTCTTCGGCGCGGTGTTTTCGCGCCTTGGGTCGGCCATGCTGCTCACCCAACTGCTGCTGGCCATGAAACTCGACCCCATGATCATGCTGATCGCCATCATGGCGCTCATCTTCGTGCTGGGCTGGCCGCTGGAATGGGTGCCGATCGTGCTGATCATCATCCCCATCCTCATGCCCATGGTGCGCGAGCTGGGCTACAATCTGACCTGGTTCTGCACCCTGGTGGCCGTGACGCTGCAGACCGCCTGGCTCTCCCCGCCGGTGGCGCTGTCCGCCTATTTCTTAAAAGGCGTCGTCCCCCAGTGGAGCGCTCAAGGACATCTACGCGGGCATGGTGCAGTTCATGGGGCTCCAGATGTTGGGGATGGCCATCATCTTGGCCTTCCCGGGGCTGGCGACGTGGCTGCCCATGGCTCTCAGAGTCTGAATGGAGCAGATCGAAAAATACATAGACAGTGTCCTGGATGTCCTGAGCGACGGCATTTACATCTCCGACCGTGAGGGCTACACGCTCAAGGTCAACACGATGTACGAGAAGCTGATCGGCCTGAAAAAAGAAGACCTGATCGGCCGCCGGGTGCAGGATCTCGTCAATGAGGGCGTCTTCGATGTCGTCCTCAACCCTCAGATCGTCAAAACCGGTCAGCCCGCGACCTCCGTCCAGACCACCAAGAAGGGCCAGAAGCTGATCCTCAACGGCCACCCCATTTTCGACGCAGAGGGCCAGGTGGCGCTGGTGGTCACGTTTGTGCGCGACGTGACCGTCATGAGCCAGCTCCGCGAGCAGATCGTTTCCCAGAAAAAACTGCTCGAACAGCTGCGGACCAACGTTCAGTACATCAACGAGGAGAGTATCCAGAAATTCCCCGTGAACGGCTTCAAAAGCCGCGAGATGGCTCACCTCAACAAGCTCATCGAAAAGATCGCGGCAACGGATGCCACCGTTTTGATCCTGGGTGAAACGGGCGTGGGCAAGGAGTTTTTCGCCCGATCGATTCACCGCGCCAGCCCGCGGGGGGAGAACACGTTCTTCAAGCTCGACTGCACCACTATCCCTGAAAACCTGATCGAGTCCGAGTTGTTCGGCTATGTTGCGGGCGCTTTTTCCGGGGCCAGCATCAAGGGCAAGCCGGGCCTCTGCGAGATGGCCGACCAGGGGACCCTCTTTCTGGACGAAATCGGCGAGCTGCCTATCGGCATGCAGGTCAAACTTCTGCGGCTCCTCCAGGACCAGGAGATCACCCCCGTCGGTTCGACCCGGGTCAAGAAAGTGAATGTGCGCATCATCACTGCTACCAACCGCGACCTGGAAAAGGAAATCGAGCAGGGCCGGTTCCGCAGCGACCTGTACTACCGGCTGCGGGTGGCGGTGCTGAGCATCCCGCCGCTGCGCGAGCGGCGGGAGGACATCATGCCGCTGGCCAATTATTTCCTGGAGAAATACGCGACCAAGTACCGCAAGGAACGTCGTTTCGGACCGGAGATCGAGAGCATTTTCACCGGCCACAGTTGGCCCGGCAACATCCGCGAGATGGAAAACCTGATCGAAAGCCTGGTCGTCACCTGCGACCGGCCCGTGGTCGATACCGCCGATCTGGGCAGCTGCATGCTCTCCGAGGGCTTGGACCGCAAGCGCAACCTGTTCGAGACCCTGGACACGCGCGACAAGTCCCTGAAAGAGATCGTGCGCGACCTCGAGCGGGAGATCCTGAACGGCGCGATTGAAATCCACGGGTCCATGGCCAAGGTCGCCGAGCTTCTCAAGATCGACCGCTCCACCATCTTCCGCAAGCTCAAGCGCGACGAATCGGAGTGATGGCCTCCAGCCCCCGAGGCGCAAACGCCCTGCGCGCCCGCCTTGACTCGCTGCTTCAATCTCCATATACTTGCCCCCACGCGTTCGATGTTCATCGGGACCGGCACGTTTCAATGCCCCACCGGCTGGTCCGTCTTCCCGGAAATTGTCCCAACTTGGCCATCAACCCCAACGACAAAAGGAGGACCCCCATGAAACGATGGACGATTTTGGCTGCACTGCTGATGGTCGTGCTCCTGGCGATCACCCCGGGCCAGGGCCAGGCTCAGACGGTCACCTATGCCGCCGGTGCCGACCCCGACAGTCTCGACCCAGCCAACGCCGAGAGCAATCCCTCTGAGGCGGTCAACCGCATGATTTTCGAAAACCTTGTCAAGTTCGACCCTAAGCTGAACCTCGTGCCCGGCCTGGCCGAGAAATGGGAGCAGGCCAAGGACGGCATGTCCTGGACCTTTTTCCTGCGCAAAGGGGTCAAGTTCCACGACGGCACGCCCTTCAACGCCGAGGCGGCGAAATACTTCTTCGACCGGATGATCGGTCCGGAGAAACCCTCCCGCGCCGGCCTGTATGCGCCGCTCGTTGACTCGACGACGGTGGTGGACGAGTACACGGTCAAGGTCAATATGAAAGCCCCCTTCGCCTTTCTGCTGAACAACATCGCCCACAGTGCCTCCGGCATCGTCAGCCCGACGGCCCACAAGGCCATGGGCAAGGACATTGCCCGCAAGCCCGTGGGGACCGGCCCCTTCAAGTTCGTGGAATGGGTGCACGGCGACCACTTGACGCTGGTCCCGAACGACAGCTACTGGGGGGGCAAGCCGAAGCTGGAAAAGATCATCGTCAAAACGGTCAAGGAGGAAAGCGCCCGAGTGATGATGCTGCAGTCCGGCGATGCCCAACTGGCCGTACGCCTGCCCTCGGAGGACATCCCCCGCCTGGAGAAGGACGCCAAGATCCAGCTGGATGCAACAGAGACCCTGCGGGTGCTCTACATCGGTTTCAACTGCGCCAAAAAGCCGTTCAGCGACGAACGGGTGCGCCAGGCCTTCAACCTGGCCATGGACCGGGAGTCGATCGTAAAAAACATCTACCAGGGCCGCGCCCTTGTTGCGAGCAACATTGTGGCCCCGCTCACCACCGGCTATTTCCCGCTCGCACCGTACCCCTCTGACACCGAAAAGGCCAAAAAGCTCCTTGCCGATGCGGGCTTTCCCAACGGTCTGAAGGCCAAGTTCATCAGCCCCCAGGGCCGCTATCCCAAGGACTTCGAGATGGCCCAGGCGCTGCAGCAGCAGTGGAAGAAGGCCGGTATCGACGTGACCTTGGACACTATGGAATGGGCCGCTTATCTGGCCGCCACCCGCAAACCGGCGGACCAGACCGATGTCGAAGTCTTCCTGCTGGGGTGGGCGCCGTCTTCGGCCGAAGCCCGGTGGTGCTTGTATCCGCTATACCACTCGGCGGAGTGGGTGCCCAAGGGCAACAACCGCCTATTCTACTCCAACAAACAGTTCGACGACTATGTCGAGAAGCTGACCAAGGCGACCGAGAAGGTCGACCGCGACAACAACCTGAAATCGGCCCAGGAGCTTCTTTACAAGGAAGTCCCGCAGATCCCCATCCTGGTGACAAAGGAGACCATCGGCTACAGCAAGAAACTCAAGGGTGTGATCAACTCGCCGCTTGAGCTGACCTATTTCGACCAGAACACCACGCTGGAGAAGTAAGAATGCAGGGTTCCAGGGTTCGGGGGGTCAAGGGTTCGAGTGAAGATGGCTTAAATACACCCACTTAATACCTTGGCCCCTTGAACTCTATTCACCCATCGGCCTCAGCGGCGACACACGGACACGGACCTCCGAGAACGACGTCACAGAGTTCATGATCCGATACATCCTCAGACGGTTGGCGATGCTGATCCCGGTGCTGTTCGGGGTGACCATCGTCTCCTTCTCGCTGCTACAGATCGTGCCGGGCGACCCGGCGGTCCTGCTGGCGGGCGAGGATGCCAACCCGGACTTCATCGAGGCCGTCCGCAAGGAGTACGGTTTCGACCAGCCGTTCCATGTCCAGTACTTCCGCTTCGTTTCGCATGCCGTGATAGGGGACTTCGGCATCTCCATCCGCAACCGGGAGCCGGTCATCAACCTGCTGAAGCAGCGCTTTGGCTTCACGGTCCAGCTCTCGTTTCTGTCCATCCTGATCGCGGCGTTCATCGGCCTCATCGCCGGGGTCATCTCGGCCACCCGGCAGTACTCCATCTTTGACAACCTCAGCATGGTGGGCGCCCTCTTCGGCATCTCCATGCCCATTTTCTGGCTGGGCCTGCTGTTGATGCTTGTCTTTTCGGTTTATTTGGGTTGGTTCCCGGCGGGCGGCAGCGGCGGCTTGAAGCATCTGCTCCTGCCGGCGATCGCGCTGGGCGCGGCCTCCGCGGCCGTGATCGCCCGCATGACACGGGCCTCCATGCTGGAGGTCGTCCGTCAGGACTACATCCGCACGGCCCGCGCCAACGGGCTGCGGGAGTGGGTCGTCATCTACAAACATGCCCTGAAGAATGCCATGATCCCCGTGATCACCGTATTCGGTTTGGAGTTCGGCTACATGCTGGGCGGTGCGGTGCTGACCGAAACCGTCTTCTCTCTGCCCGGCGTCGGCCGACTGATGGTGGAAGGCATTTTCCAGCGCGACTACGCTGTCGTACAAGGCTCGATGCTCCTGGTGGCCGCGACATTTGTCTTGGTGAACCTGCTGACGGATATCGCCTACGCCCTGTTCGACCCGAAGATCCGCTATGAGTGATGACTTCGTAAAAAGGCCAATCTCTGCGTTGTGCTTCGTCTCGTCGGCGCTGCGGCGCACAGGAAAGTACGCCTCGCGCCACGAGATTCGCACGCCTTGATCTTGACCTTTCTACAAAGTCATCGACATAGAGGACTTTTTACGAGCTCATCATGAGTGACGCAGTTCAGGAAACCACCCGGGCGGCCGAGGTGTGGCGACGGCTCAAGCGCAACAAGGCGGCTATCGTCGGGGGCGTGATCGTCTGCGCCTTCGTGTTGGTAGCGCTGCTCGCATCCGTCATTGCGCCGTATCCGCCGAACGAGGGCGACCTCGCCCTACGCCTCAAGTCGCCGAGCGCAGCGCACTGGCTGGGCACCGACGCTCTCGGCCGCGACATCCTGAGCCGAGTCATCTACGGCGCCCAGGTGTCGCTGCAGATCCAGGTGGTGGCCGTGCTGATCGCGCTTGTGCTCGGCACGCTGCTCGGCATGTTCGGAGGCTACTACGGCGGGGTGACGGACAACGTCATCATGCGGTTCATGGACATCCTGCTGGCCTTTCCAGGCATTTTCCTGGCCATCTCGATCATCGCCGTTCTGGGGCCCGGGTTGCTGAACCTCATGCTCGCCGCCGGGATCTACTCCGTGCCGCAGTTCGCCCGCATCGTGCGCGGCTCCATCCTCAGCCTGAAGGAAAAGGAGTTCATCGAGGCAGCGCGCGCGGCCGGCGAAAGCGACACCAGCATCCTCTTCCGCTACCTCCTGCCCAACTCGATGGCGCCCATCATCATCCAGACCACCCTGCGCATGGCGACCGTCCTGCTCACGGCCTCGGGCCTGAGCTTCCTGGGCCTGGGTGTCCAGCCACCCCAAGCGGAGTGGGGCGCGATGCTGTCCACGGCGCGGCCCTATCTGATCACGGCCCCCCACGTGGCGACCTTCCCGGGGCTTGCCATCATGCTCGTGGTGATGGGCTTCAATCTTTTCGGCGACGGATTGCGGGACTCCCTGGACCCGCGGTTGAAGGATTGAACATGACGGGCCCGTTGCTGAGCATCCGCAATCTCGAAACCCACTTCTTCTCTGCGGGCAAGGTGGTCCGAGCGCTGGACGGGATATCCTTCGAGATCCTCGAGGGGGAAGTGTTCGGTCTGGTGGGGGAGACCGGCTGCGGCAAATCGGTCACGGCGCTTTCCATCCTGCGCCTGATTCCTTTCCCGCCGGGGAAAATCGTGGCGGGGTCGATCCGCTTCAAGGACACGGACATTCTCTCCTTTTCGCCGGATCAGATGCGCAGCGTTCGGGGCAAGGAGATCTCCATGATCTTCCAGGAGCCGATGACGTCGCTTAACCCGGTCTTTCGCATCGGCGACCAGATGCGGGAAGTCATCATGCTCCACCAGCGACTGGGTAAGACGGCAGCCTGGGAGGCGGTGGTCCGGATGCTGGAAAGGGTGCGGATCCCGGACGCCCGCAAGGTGGCGGGCCAGTACCCGCACCAGTTGAGCGGCGGAATGCGCCAGCGGGTCATGATCGCCATGGAGCTCTCCTGCCGGCCGGCGCTGCTCATTGCCGATGAGCCCACGACGGCCCTGGACGTGACCATCCAGGCCCAGATCCTGCGGCTGCTCAAGGAGATGAAAAAAGAGATGGGCACCTCCATCCTGCTCATCACCCACGATCTCGGGGTCGTGGCGGAGATGTGCGACCGTGTGGCGGTCATGTACGCGGGGTCCATCGTTGAGCAGGCCGAAGCCATCGAGATCTTCGAGCACCCCAAACACCCCTACACCCAGGGCCTGTGGGGCGCCATTCCCCTCATCGACCAGGAAAAGGAAAGCCTGGCAGTCATTCCCGGCGCGGTGCCTGATTTGGGTCGACTTCCGCAAGGCTGCAAGTTTCACCCGCGCTGCCCTCACCGGTTCAAGCCCTGCGACGGCGAGCGCCCGCCGGTGGTGGAGGTCTCACCCGGGCACCATGCCGCCTGCTACCTGTACGGCGAGAGGTCTGAGCCATGACGGCGGCGCTTCTGGAGGTGAAACAGCTCAAAAAACTCTTTGCCGTGGCGCGGGGTCTGGCGCGGGAAAAAGTTTTCGTCCGGGCGGTGGACGGTCTGGATTTTACGATTGCCCGGGGCGAAACCCTCGGGCTCGTGGGCGAGTCCGGCTGCGGCAAGACCACGGTGGGCCGCCTCATCATCCGCCTCATCGAGCCGACGGAAGGAAAAATTCTGTTCGGAGGCGAAAACCTTGCCCGCCTCGACAAAAAAAAATTGCTGGCTCTGCGCCGGCACTTCCAGATCATCTTCCAGGATCCCTTTGCGTCGCTCAACCCGCGCATGACGGTGAGCGAGATCGTCGGCCGTCCCATGGAGATCCACGGCCTCACCCGGCGCTCCGAGCGAGACGAAAAGGTGGGGGAGCTGCTCGCGACCGTGGGTCTGAGGCGGGAACAGCTGAGCCGCTACCCCCACGAGTTTTCCGGCGGCCAGCGCCAGCGCATCGGGATTGCACGGGCGTTGGCCACGCAGCCGCAGCTGGTCGTAGCCGATGAACCCACTTCCGCCCTCGATGTGTCCGTGCAAGCCCAGATTCTCAACCTGATGAAGGATCTCCAGCGCCGCTTCGGGTTGACGTACCTGTTCATCTCCCACAACATCAGCGTGATCCGGCACATCAGCGAGCGCGTCGCCGTGATGTACCTGGGGAAAATCGTGGAGCTGTCCGAGAAGCGCGCCCTGTTCGCAAAGCCGGCCCATCCCTACACCCAGGCCTTGCTCGCCGCCGTGCCCTCGCTCGACCCGCGGCACAAAAGGGTCGAGGTGATCCTGGAGGGTGATGTCCCCAGCCCGGTGAACCCGCCCTCGGGCTGCCGCTTCCACACGCGCTGCCGACATGCCATGCCGAGGTGCAGCGCCGAGGAGCCGGTGTTCCAGCAACTGGAGGACGGTCGCTGGGTGGCGTGTCATTTGTATTAACCAGGGTTCAAGGAGTCAAGTGAAACATAAAAAAGACAGAATGCGCTCACTTGGGCCCTTGACCCATAGGATCCTCAAAAAGGTATTATTCATGAAACCAACCGACGCTCAAGAAAAACCCATGTTCACCCTGATCACGGGCGGGTGCGTTTACGCGCCGCACAAGCTGGGCCGGAGAGACATCCTGGTCGCGGGGCGGGTCATCGCCCGGATCGCCGAGCGGATCGAACTGCCGGCTGAATTCAAACCCCGGGTCATCCGTGCCAAGGGCAAGACGATCGTGCCCGGCCTGGTCGATCTGCATGTGCATCTTCTGGGCGGCGGCGGAGAGGCCGGCCCCTGGTCGCGCACGCCGGAGATCACCCTTTCAAAAATCACCCGCGCCGGCGTGACCACGGTGGTGGGGCTTCTGGGGACCGACGACGTCTCGCGCCGGCCCGAAACCCTGCTGGCCAAGGCCTTGCAGCTCGAGCAGGAGGGGATTTCGGCTTACATCTACAGCGGCTCTTACCAGCTGCCGCTTGCCACCATCACGGGGAGTCTGAGAAAAGACATTGCGCTCATCCCCAAGGTGGTGGGCGTGGGCGAGGTGGCCGTCTCCGACCACCGCTCCTCGCAACCGAGCTTCGATGAGCTCTGCCACATCGCGGCCGAGGCGCGGGTCGGCGGCATGCTCGGTGGCAAAGCCGGGCTCGTGCACCTGCACATGGGGGCCGGCGCACGGCACCTGGACCCGGTGATCCGCATGGTGAAGGAGACCGAGATCCCCATCGGCCAGTTCCTGCCGACGCACCTGAACCGCACGCGCACGCTGATGGAGCATGCCATCGAGTTCGCCAAGATGGGCGGCAACATCGACCTCACGGCCTCCGGCAGGGACCTGCATTTCCACCCCACGAGCGTCGAGGCGGTCCGGATGGCGCTGGATGCCGGTGTACCGGTCGACCAGATCACCCTTAGCTCGGATTCCAACGGGTCCATGCCGATCTTCGACGCGAAGGGCAACGTGGCAAAGCTCGGGGTGGGCGACATCCAGTGCCTGTTCGACGACTGGCAGCTGCTCGTAAAGGCCGGGCTATCGCTGGAGGACAGCCTTAAGATCGTGACCGCCAACCCGGCCAAGCGCGTCGGCCTTTTTGAAAGCAAGGGCAGCCTGGAGTCCGGAAAGGAAGCGGATCTTCTGATTCTTGACGGAAATCTGAATATCGAATCCGTTCTCGCCAAAGGTCGGCTGATGGTAGAAAAAGGGAACATATTGGTAAAGGGGACCTTCGAAGAATGAAAAAACGCAAAGACGTGAGTGATCTTGCAGGGAAAATTGCGTTCGCAGATGGTTTTGATGTGAAACGATTAAGGCGATTGAAAGGCGATTTCGGCAACCACGTCCGTGCCGGCGTCTTTCGGAAAAAAGCGCTGCCCCTGATCGGCATCACCTGCTCACGGCTGACCGGCGGTGCCTGGGGGATGTATTCCTTGGGCCACTTCATGGACTACACCTTTTCCGATTACAGCCAGGCGATCCTGCATGCAGGCGGGGCGCCGGTGATCGTCCCGACCGCCCAGGACCCTAAAAGCCTGGGGGCCATTCTGGACTCGGTGCAGGGGCTCATCCTAAGCGGCGGCCCCGATGTCCACCCCCGCCGCTACGGCGAGGAGCCCCTGGCCGGATTGGGCGAAGTCGATGAAGCATTAGATCAGATGGAACTTGCGGCCGCTAGCCTGGCCTTGGCAAAAAACCTGCCGGTCTTCGGGATCTGCCGCGGCATCCAGGTGCTTAACGTCGCTCTCGGCGGCACCCTTTACCAGGACATCCCCTCCCAGGTGCCGAAGAGCATCTGCCACACGCCCAAGACGGACAAGGCCGTCAACACCCACACCGTCCGCATCGAGGCCGGCAGCCGCCTGCACAAGCTCCTGCACAAGCGTGAGATCTGGGTCAACGGCAAGCACCACCAAGCCATAAAGGATCTCGCCAAGGGATGGGTGGTTGCTGCGCGGGCGAAAGACGGGGTCGTCGAAGCCGTTGAGTTTCCCGGCAAACGCTTCATCGTCGGCGTTCAGTGGCATCCCGAGGGTACCTGGCGAGAGGATTCCTACTCCCAAAAACTCTTTTCAGCATTCGTTCAAGCAGCAGCGGCGCGGAGATAGCCCTCAGCGGGTTGGATCGATGGAAGGTTGAAGATGAGGCGGCCCTTGTTTTATCGGAGCCGCCTCGTTTCATATCGGTGGGTCGACTATTTCTTCTTGGTCGCCGCGGGGGTCTTGGGCGCCTCCTTGACCTCGACCTTCGACGCCTGCATGGTGTAGAAAACCGTCACCTTGGAACCTACCTTGAGGTCGCCGGAAATGCTGGTGGCCTTGTCACGGGCGATCTCCCATTTCTCGTTGCCTTTTTGCACCACTATGGCGTCATCGCGCACTTCCAGCACCGGTCCCGTCACCTGGTATTGCGCCGAACCCGCCAGCGCGGCCGTGGACAAGAAGAAAACCGCACACAGAATCAGAACACTTTTTTTCATGATGCCGCCTCCTTTTTTTGAAAAACCTTGTCGACCTCGGCCTTGAACGCCGACAGCAGCGTCAGGGCCGGCTCCCGGCTGACCTTCGTCGAGAAGGCCGCCTCGAGACTCTCGTAATACCACTTCTGTTTTTCCTGTGGGCGGTTGAATCGCCTCCAGAACGCATCCCCGTCGCTCTCAAGCCCTTCGCGGATCGCGCGGATGTTGTCCAGCTTGTCGGCCAGTGCGACCAGCAGGACCTCGTCGCCCGCCTGGTTCCCAAGGTACCGGATGGTGTGCGCCTTGCGGTCCTCCCACGGCGCCTTCTTGTCGGGTTCCGACAGCGCTATGACAAGCTCCGCCACCTCCCGGCCGAAATGGGATCGGAGCTCTTCGACTGTAACGGGCGTGTCCTCGAGCACGTCGTGAAGCAGCGCTGCGATGACCGTGTGTTCAGGGCATTCGAGCCGGATCAAGAGCCCGGCCACGGCCAGCGGGTGAACAACATAAGGGATTTCCGTGCCCTTGCGGACCTGGTTGTGGTGGGCCCTTGCGGCCAGCTCGATGGCATCGTACAGCCTCGAGCTATAGGCTTTGGCGGTCTGCGGCATGTGGTTTGATTCTCCTGAAAGCGTCCAGGAGCCTCTTGGTTGCATCTTGAAAAGTGAGGCTATAACACACCGCAGCGCGAAGCAACATCATATACAGAAAACCCCAGACAAGCTCGCCCGGCACCAAATGGGTAATTGAAAACCAAAAAAGCGCAATTGGTTTTTCGTGAAGGCGCTTCATTATTTTATTGACTTTAAATTGTATAATCTATACGGCGAAATTGTATAATGTATACAATCAAGCTCCGGATTAAAATTCTCTAATGGATTTAAAATGAAAAGAATTCAGGCCGGTTATCTTGCACAGGAAGCGGCAAAGCGGATTCGAGAGATGATCCGCAAAGGAGCGTTGAAAAAGGGGGACAGGATCCTCGAAGCGCCCATGTGCCAAGCCATGGGCGTCAGCCGCACGCCGCTGAGAGAAGCCTTGCGGATCCTCAGCTCCGAAGGCCTCATCGAACTGATCCCGAATAGGGGTGCATACGTCGCGCAGCCATCCATCAAGGATATCGGAGAAATGTTCTATGTCATGAGCATCCTGGAGGGAACATGCGCGAGAGTTTGCGTCGAAAAGATGGACGATGAGGGACTGAGGAGGCTGGACGATCTTTACCGAAAGCTTGAACAGCACTGCCAGGCCGAAGACAGGGAAAAATACATGGCGGTCAACCACAGCTTCCACTCTTTGGTCCAGGAACTGGCGGGAAATAAGGTATTGAGCGAGGTGATTGACGCCCTCCGACAGAAAATTTTGCTCTACAGGTATCGTCAGATTTATCAACCCAATCGGCTCAAAGAATCCATGCAAGAGCATCGCCTTCTGCAGCGCGCCTTCCGGGAAAGAAACCCTGAAGCAGCCGAGAGATTCATGCAGGAGCATCTGACAAGACAGTTTAATGCGCTTAAAAGCGTTTACTCGGAAAGAAAGGAGGTGTCTGAATCCACTGTTGAAGGGTTGGGGTGACTGCCTGCTGCATGGGGTAAACACGTTATGGCGAAGATTTTTGAGTGAACCTCACCGCAGCTATCGGCAGGGTAGCCAAGACATCAAGGAACGAGGCAAGCTTCGCGGTATTTACCCGAACAGATTAAACAGGGAGGAATCATGCAAGCGTATCTACCGGAAATATCACTCATTGCCCTGGCAGTCGCGGTGGTCGTAGGTATCGTCAGAAACGTGAACGTCGGGCCCCTGAGCCTGGCCATTGCGCTGGTGGTCGGCTACTACATTGGTGGCGTCAAAATCAGGGATTTGATGGCCGGATATCCCGTGAACGTATTTCTCATGCTGGCCGGCATCACGTATTTGTTTGCCATTGCGAACATCAACGGCACGTTGGTGAAGCTGACGAATTATGCCGTCAAAGGGGTTCGCGGCAACGTCGCGATGCTCCCCATCATCTTGTTCATCTTGGCTTTTGCATTGTCATCGCTTGGGCCCGGAGCCATTACGATCTGTGCGTTGATGGCAGCGCCATGCATGCTGTTGGCCTCGCAGACGAGAATACCGGCTTTCCTGATGGCCGTGATGGTGGCCAACGGCACGCAAGCCGGCAATATGTCTCCGATCGCCGTCGCAGGGGTCATAGTGAAAGGACTGATGGAGAAAATGAACCTGCCGGACTGGAGTTTTATCCTCTGGATGAACAGCCTTGTCTTTTTTTTCGCTATTGGAATCGGCGCTTATCTTCTCTTCGGCGGCTTGAAGTTGTGGAAGCGAAGTGGTGCAGCAGATGCCCCGGCCCTCATGAAAATTGATGTTGAGCCTTTCAACCGCCAGCAATACCTGACCATGGCGGGAATTGCCGCTCTGGTCATCGGGGTAATCTTCTTCAAGGTAGACATCGGCTTTTTTGGATTTCTCATCGGGACGGTTTTGATTCTGCTGGGGGCGGCCGATGAGGAAAAGGCTTTCAAGGCCATGCCCTGGGGTGCCATCATGATGGTTACCGGAGTGACCGTGCTGATCAACCTCATGAGCAAGATCGGCGGCATGGCTCTGTTTGCGGAGATTATGGCGAAACAGTCCACACCTTTTACCGTTACCCTGGTGGCCGGTTTCTGGTCCGGGCTGATCTCTGCGTACGCCAGCACGATCGGCGTAATTTTACCGGCAATGGTGCCGATGGCTCCGGACCTTCTGGCCAAAATCGGGGGCACCGACCTGCTGGGGCTGCTTTCCAGCATCATCCTCTGCGGGCATGTGACCGATGTCAGCCCCTTGTCCACGCTGGGGGCCATTTTCATAGCCAACGCCACGGAGGACCAGGACAGGAAGAAGTTGTTCAGGAACTTGCTCATTTGGGGCATAGCCATGACTCCGATCGGCGCCGTCGTCTGCTGGTTATTGTTCACCGTCTTGGGAATTCGATGACGCCGGGCTTCATTCAGGATCTAAAAACAGGCGCATGGCAACGGATCCCCACTTGCAGAAACAGGCTGGGGATAAAAGAGCCTTATGGACCACTATCGGTTAACTCGTTTTGAATGAAAGGAGCCTGCTATGGCAAGGGCGTTGGAAAATATCAGGGTCGTCGACTTGAGCCATGTCCTCGCGGCGCCCACCTGCACGATGTTTCTGGCAGACCTCGGGGCCGAGGTGATTCACGTTGAACCGCTGCATGGGGATGACGCGCGCGAGTTCGGACCTTTCGCCGGCAGCGGCGGGAAAAACAACTCCGGTTATTTCATCAGCCTCAACCGCAACAAGAAGAGCCTCGCGCTGGATTTAAAACAGGAAAAAGGGAGAAAAATCCTGACGGACCTGATCAGGATCTCGGATGTGGTGGTTGAGAACTTCAGGCCCACGACGATGCGGAAACTGGGCTTCGGGTGGGAAGAGCTGCAGCGCATCAACCCTAAGATCATTTATGCATCCATCAGCGGGTTCGGTCAGGACTCGCTGCCGGGCTATGACGCCCGCCCGTCCTACGACATGGTCGCCCAGGGGTACAGCGGATTGATGAGCATCACCGGCCCCGAGGGGGGGCCGCCGTGTCGGGTCGGCTCATCCGTGGGAGATATTTTTTCCGGGCATCAGGCGACGATCGCGATAATGGCAGCCCTGTGGCACCGTGAAAAAACCGGCCGGGGGCAGCATTTCGACGGGGCCATGATCGACGGGCTTTTCACCGTGCTGGAGAATGCCGTTGTGCGCTACACGATCAGCGGGGAGGTCCCCGGCCCTCTCGGCAGCGCCCACCCATCGATCGTCCCCTTCCAGTCTTTCCCGACCAAGGACGATTCCCATCTGATCATAGCGCTGGGAAACGACAACTTGTGGAAAAGCTTCTGCAAGCTGATCGGCCGGGAGGATCTGAGCGATCACCCCAAGTTCGCCACCAATCCGTTGAGGACCAAGCACCGGAAGGACTTGGAGCAGATCTTGATTCCGGAGTTCAAGAAAAAAACCAGAAAGGAATGGCTGGAGCTGCTGGGCAAGGCCGGCCTGCCCCATTCGCCTGCCAACAACATTAAAGAGATCTGCGAGGATCCTCACATCGCCTACCGAAAAATGCTGGTGGAAGTCGACCAGCCGCGAGTGGGTAAAATGAAGATCGTGGGCTCTCCCATCCGTCTCTCGGAAACCCCGGGGGAGGTCTATGCGCCGGCCCCCCTGTTGGGGCAGCATTCAGAGGAAATCCTGGAAAAAATTCTTGGTTACAAAAAAGAGGAGATTGAATTGCTCAAGGGGGAAAATGTAATCAACCGCTCCGTTTGATCTCTCGATCCAAGAATCTTTGGCGCTGAGAGCCGCCGTTTCATCCAGAAAGTCGAGGTGCAAAAGACCTCGACTTTTTTTATGCATTGATATATTAGACTAATTTTTTTGATGAAATTTTTATTGGGCGAAAGAAGCTATCATGTTGGAGTGGATAATTTATCCTCCCCTCGGAGTGGTTGTCGGAATTATTGCAGGCCTCCTTGGGATCGGCGGCGGCGTCGTCGTCGTGCCGATCCTTGTCTTCGTTTTCACGGCGCAGGGTTTTCCCGCACACCACATGATGCAAATAGCGCTGGCGACTTCCCTTGGCAGCATCGTGTTCACTTCGGTAGCCAGTTTTATGACCCACCATAAACACGGAGCCGTCCGCTGGGACATCGTCAAGGGGATTACCCTGGGGATACTGATCGGGACCTTTTCGGGGACATGGTTTGCAGCCCAACTCTCGACCAGGGCGCTCAAAATTTTCTTTGCCTGCTTCTTGTACTATGTTGCCGCCACGATGCTCAGCAATTTCAAGCCGAAGCCGAGCCGGCAGCTGCCGGGTCTGCTCGGCATGAACGGCGTGGGAGTTGTTATCGGTGTGATCTCAAGCCTTGTCGGCATCGGAGGCGGGGCACTGTCCATTCCCTTTATGATGTACTGCAACGTGCCGGTTCATCATGCGATCGGCACCTCGGCGGCGATCGGCTTTCCCATCGCGGTGGCGGGCACCGTCGGTTACATCCTCAACGGGCTGTCGATGGCAGACCTCCCAACGCCACACCTGGGCTATCTCTACATACCTGCGCTTTTCGGCATTGCCTTCTTCAGCTTTTTCACGGCACCTTTCGGAGCCAAATTAGCTCATAAGACACCCGTCCTCACCCTGAAGCGCATTTATGCTGTGTTCCTGATTGTCATCGCAACTCGGATCCTCTGGGGAGCGCTGTAACCCAAATAGATCGAGGGGCCCTGGTGAGGCGCTGCCGCCCCATATTTTCAAGTTGTGCAGAATGGTTATCTTCACTATAGTACAGTAACCTGAAAATGGACTCTCTCAGTACACAGATCTTCATCATTGCGGCCTTGATCATCGCCAACGGCCTTTTCGCCATGGCGGAGATCGCCATCGTTTCCGCCCGCAAGGCACGGCTTCAACAGCGGGCCGAAGAAGGCGACGAGGGGGCCCGGATCGCCCTGGAGCTGGCCAACTCCCCCAGCCGGTTCCTTCCCACCATCCAGATAGGCATCACCCTGATCGGCATTTTCGCCGGCGCTTTCGGCGGGGCGACCATCGCGGACAAACTGGCCCCCGAGCTCAACCGACTCTCCTGGATCGCCCCCCACGGCGGCGCCGTCAGCCTGTTCATCGTTGTCTTGGCCATCACGTTTCTGTCCCTGATCATCGGCGAACTGGTTCCCAAGCAGATCGCCCTGCAGCATGCCGAACGCATTTCTGCGGCGTTTGCGCCGGCCATCCGGTCGCTGGCCTGGGTGGCCTCCCCCCTGGTCCACCTGCTCAGCCTCTCGACCCACCTGGTGCTGCGGCTTTTCGGCATCAAGCCGTCCGCGGAAACCTCCGTCACCGAAGAAGAGATCAAGCTGATGATCGAACAGGGGACCCAGGAGGGGGTGTTCGAGCCCACCGAGCAGGAGATGGTCGAGCGCGTGTTCCGCCTGGGCGACCGCACCGTGAACGCCCTCATGACGCCGCGGCCGGACGTCATCTGGCTCGACCTCAACGATCCGCCCGAGGAAATCCAGAGCAAGATCACCTCCAACAGCCACACCCACTACCCGGTGGCGGAGGACCAGATCGACACCATCATCGGCATGGTGAACTCCAAGGACCTGCTCTCCCAGAACCTGAGCTGCCGGCCCATCGATCTGCGCTCGGTGCTGCAGCCGGCCCTGTTCATACCCGAAAGCATGTCGGCCCTGGATTTGCTGGAGAGATTCAAGAAAAAACGCACCCACGTCGCCCTCGTGATCGACGAGCACGGGGGCTTCCAGGGTTTGATCACCACCAGCGACGTCCTGGAGGCGATCGTCGGGGACATCCCGACACCGGGCGAATCCGAAGAAGCCGATGTCATCCATCGCGAGGACGGCTCCTGGCTGGTGGACGGAAAGGTGCTGGCGGATGAGCTGAAAGAACTCTTGCAGAAAGACGAGCTGCCCTTCGAGGATGAAAATCTCTACCAGACCCTGGGCGGCCTGGTGATGGCCTTCCTGGACCGCATCCCCCGGTCGGGGAACCACTTTGACTGGGACGGTTACCGGTTCGAAGTGGTGGACATGGACGGCCACCGCGTGGACAAGGTTCTGATCAAACCCCTGGCGCCGGAACCGCCGCCCGTGCCTGAGGAATGAAGCCCGCCGGAGTTTGCCACTTGTAAAGCTTTTCGGCTTGGACTATAAGGTCAGGCTGCCGATCGATCCGGAGAAATATGACACGTCCATCCGGTACCATCCGCTCTGAGTTTGCCGTCTTCGGATGCGAGCAGAGCGTTTGACAGTTGCGGCCTCAAGGGCGGTCCACCTTGAGGCCGGTCTACCAACACAGAAAGGAGAGATTCGATGGTGAAAAAGATCGTTTTGTTGGGTATTGCAGCGGTGGCCCTCGCGAGCGTTCTGGCGCTGTCCCCCGGCTTTGCCCAGGACAAGGTTTTCGTCAACGGTTTCGACGCCGACTACCCGCCGTTCTCGTTCGTGGGCAAGGACGGCAAGCCCGCCGGATTCGACATTGACGCCCTGGACTGGATCGCCAACGAGCTGGGTTTCAAGGTCAAGCACCAGCCCACGGACTGGGCCGCCATCGTCCCGACCCTGCAGTCCAAGAAAATCGATGTGATCGCCTCGGGCATGAGCATCACCCCGGAACGCCAGGCCGCGGTCAACTTCACCGAGCCCTACTGGACGGTCCAGCAGCGGCTGGTGGTCAAAAACGACTCCACGCTCACGGACAAGCAGTGCCTGGAGCCCGGCCGCAAGATCGCCCTGCTGCGGGGCAGCGCCGAGTCCAAGTGGATGACCGAGAACCTGCTCAAAAAGGGCTACAGCTTCGAGCTGAAGGCCTACGACACGACCCCGCTCGCCATCGAGGACGTGGCCAACGGGCGGGCGGACTGCGCCGCGGTCTCGAACACGGCGCTCAAGAACGCTCAGGACAAGGGGCTGAAGGTCAAGACCATCGGCAACTACGGTCAGCCCGACACCAACTACGGCTATGCCGTACGCAAGGATGAAACGGAGTTCCTCAACAAGCTGAATGAAGGCTGGAAGAAGCTCAAGGCGTCGCCCAAATTCCAGGAACTCGTAAACAAATGGCAGCTCCGATAAATTGTCGGCGGTAGGGCGTGCCGACCATTTATTTCAGGTTTATCATAGACTGGAAGGCTGAAGCGACGGCTTCAGCCTTCCCTTGCTTTTGGTGGTTCATTGGGTAGGGGCATCCAGAGCGGGATGGAAGCAATTGCCGAAGGCCTCCCCTACATACTGGGAGGGATCGGCGTTACCTTGACTGTCGTGGGCGGGGCGCTCGCCATGGGCCTGGCCTTGGGCCTTTTCCTATCCGTGGCCCAAGTTTACGGCCGTCCCTGGCTTCAGCGCGTCGTGGGCGTCTACGTCTGGTTTTTCCGTGGCATCCCGCTGCTGGTCCTGCTGTTTCTGATCTACTTCGGCATTCTCGCGGCATTGGAAATCGACCTGTCGCCGTTCACCATCGCGATTGTGGTCCTCGGGCTGATCAGCTCGGCCTACCAGTCCCAGATCCTGCGCGGCGCGATCCTTTCGGTGCCGGAGGGACAGATGAAAGCCGCGCGCGCCATCGGCATGAGCGACGCCCGGGCGATCGCGTTCATCATCCTGCCCCAGGCGCTGCGGCTCGCGCTTCCCGGCTGGTCCAACGAGTACACCGTCATCATGAAGGACTCCGCGGTCACGTATGCGCTTGGAGTCGCCGAGCTCATGGCCCGCACCAATCACACCGCCTCCCGCACCTACCAGCATTTCTGGCTCTACCTCATGGTGGGGTTCATCTACATGCTGTTGACCTGGCTGGGGACCAAGGCGCTGCACATCCTGGAGGAACGCGTGGCCATTTCGGGCTACACGCGGTGAGGATGCCGAGCCGATGAGCCGACCGGAACCGATCCTCAGACTGGAAAACATCCACAAGAGCTACGCCGGGCAGGAAGTGCTCAAGGGGGTCTCACTCGAGCTTCACCGCGGCGACATCAAGGTGATCATCGGCCCCTCGGGCAGCGGCAAAAGCACGCTGCTGCACTGCATCAACTTCCTGGTGACTTTCGAGCAAGGGCGGGTCTGGCTGCATGAGCGGGAAATCGACCCGGCCGACAAACCCCGGCTCCATGCCTACCGGCAGAAGGTCGGCATGATCTTCCAGGACTTCAATCTCTTCGACCATCTCACGGCGCTCGACAACGTGCAGGTCGGCCTGGTGCGGGTCAAGAAAATACCCAAGCGCCAGGCCCGGGAACGGGCCCTGTCCGAGCTCGCCCGGGTCGGTTTGAGCGACCATGTCTTCAAGTATCCGGCGGAGCTTTCAGGGGGGCAGAAGCAGCGCGTGTCCATCGCCCGGGCCCTGGCCATGGACCCGGAAGTGATGCTGCTCGACGAGCCGACCTCGGCACTGGACCCGGAGCTCATCGGCGAAGTCCACGCGGTGATCCGCGACCTCGCGGCCGGCGGCATGACCATGGCGCTGGTGACCCACGAGATCGGCTTCGCCTCGGGGTTGGCAAAAGAGATCCTTTTCATGGAAAGCGGGCTCATCCTGGAGCAGGGGACGCCCGCCGCCATTCTCAACAATGCGACCCTTGATCGCACGCGTGAGTTCTGCGCCAAAATCGCGCGCCTGCACACCGGGGGACGGGAGACGGCGTAGCCGGAATGGACTTCTACACTCAGGAAGTCGCCCCGGCCCTGCTGCGGGGCCTGTGGGTCAGTCTCGGCTTGATCCTGCCCTCGGCGGTGTTCGGCCTGGCCATCGGAGTCCTAGCGGGAACCCTGCGGATCTACGGCCGCCCCCTCTGGAAACGCGTGGCCGAGATCTATGGCCTCCTGTTCCGCGGGTTCCCGCTGCTGGTGCAGCTTTACCTGTGGTATTTCGGCCTGCCCCAGCTGGGCATCTATCTGAGCCCCTATGCTGCGGCGGTAATAGGCTTCTCGCTTTGCAGCGGGGCCTACCACGCGGAGTATATTCGCGGGGCCCTGCGCTCCATCAAGCAAGGCCAGCTTCAGGCCGCGCGCGCGCTTGGGTTCAGCCGCACGCGGGCGGTCGTCTCCATCCTGCTGCCCCAGGCCATCCGCCGGGCGCTGCCCGGCTGCGGCAACGAGCTCATCTACCTCATCAAGTATTCCTCCCTGGCCTACATGGTAACCTGCATCGAGCTGACCGGCGAAGCCAAGATCCTGGCCTCGTTGTTCTTCAAGTACCTGGAGGTGTTCTTCGTGGTCGGTGCGGTTTACCTGGCGCTGGTATCGCTCGCCAGCTGGGGACTGCGCCGGTTGGAGGACATCGTCAGCATCCCCGGATTTGAATATGTGCGGCGTTAGACAGGCTGCTCAAGAACTGCGCCTCAGGCCGTGACCCGGCGTTAAACGGCTAAATGCTATTGAATTTCGTGTGCAGAAGGCAGATAATAGCAGAATAGCTCAATACCTCTTGCAGGTTGGAACACCCCCTGAAAGGCATCCTCATATGACCGACCGCCATTCGGATGCAACCGGGCGCAAGCCACTGAAAGCTATTGGAATAGCCGTAATCCTGATCGCCGGCGCCGTGACCATGGTCTTCATGACCCGCAGCGAGGGGACCCCGCAGCGTGAGAAGCGCGAAGCACTCGTGCCGGTGAAGGTGGCTGCCGCCGTGCAGAAAGCGGTGCCGGTCCAGTTGCAGGCGGTGGGGACGGTCGAGGCCTATGCGACGGTCGCCATAAAGTCGCGAGTCGACGGCCAGCTGGTGGGGGTTCACTTTCGAGAAGGCCAGGACGTCAAGAAGGGAGACCGGCTCTTCACGATCGATCCACGCCCGTACGAATCCGCCATGAAGGAGGCCCGTGCCAGGCTCGAGCGCGACGCGGCCCTGGCCGACAAGGCGGATATCGACGCCCGGCGCTATGCCGAGCTGGTCGCCAAGAATTACGTCAGCAGCGACAAGTACGAACAGTTCCGCGCCAACGCCGAAGCGCTGCGGGCGACGGTGGCCGCCGACCGCGCGGCACTGGAGCGGGCGCAACTGAATCTGGAGTATTGCCATATCAAAGCGCCCATGACCGGCCGGACCGGGCGCCTGCTCGTGGACGAGGGGGCACAGATCAAGGCCAACGACGACAAGGGCGGCATGGTGGAGATCATGCAGATCATGCCGATCAATGTGGGGTTTGCCGTGCCGCAGCAGTATCTGGCCGAGATCCAGACCCACATGGCGGCCGGCACCCTGAAGGTGGAGGCCGACATTCCGGAGAGCGGGGCCAAGCCCGAAGCGGGAACGCTGAGCTTTTTGGACAACAAGGTGAGCACCCAGACAGGCACCGTGCTGCTCAAGGGGACCTTCGCCAACAAGGACCGTCTCCTCTGGCCCGGCCAGTTCGTCATGGCAACCCTGACCTTGACCACCCGCGGCGACGCCATCGTCATCCCGTCGGTGGCCATCCAGGTCGGGCAGGACAGCCAGTTCGTCTATGTGGTGAAGCCGGACATGAGTGTGGAGTCCCGGCCGGTGGTGCCGGGGATGAGCGTCGGCGACGATGTGGTGATCGAAAAAGGCCTCACTGCCGGCGAGCAGGTCGTGACCGAGGGGCAGCTGCGATTGGTGCCTGGGGCCAAGGTTCAGGTAACCGACTCATGAATATCTCCGAGCTCTTCATCCGCCGGCCGGTCATGACGACCCTTCTGATGCTGTCCATCCTCATGTTCGGCATCATGGCCTACAACAAGCTCCCGGTGAGCGACCTGCCTAATGTGGACTACCCCACGATCCAGGTGACCGGCCAGCTGCCGGGTGCCAACCCGACCACCATGGCCACGGCCGTGGCCACGCCGCTGGAGCGGGAGTTCTCCACTATCGCCGGGGTGGACTCCATGACCTCCTCGAGCAGCATGGGCACCACCCAGATCATCCTGCAGTTCAATCTGAACCGCGACATCGATGCCGCCGCCCAGGACGTGCAGGTGGCGATCTCGCGGGTGGCGCGCAACTTGCCCAAGGACATGCCCACCCCGCCGTATTTCCGCAAGGTCAACCCGGCCGACCAGCCGATCCTACGCATCGCCCTGACATCGCCGACCCTGCCCCTCTACACCCTGAACGAATTCGGCGATACCATGCTGGCCCAACGCATCTCCATGGTGAGCGGGGTCGCCCAGGTGCAGGTCTTCGGGGCGCAGAAGTACGCCGTGCGCATCCAGCTCGATCCCAAGGAGCTCGCCTCGCGGGGCATCGGGATCAACCAGGTGGCGGAGGCAGTGAGCGAGGCCAACGTCAACCTGCCCACGGGGACCCTCTATGGCGCCCAGCAGGCTTTCACCGTGCAGACGAGCGGCCAGCTCACCCAGGCCGAACCCTACCGCTCGGTGATCGTCACCTACCGCGACGGCCACCCCGTGCGCCTGGGGGACATCGGGTCGGTCTATGACAGCGTCGAAAACAACAAGGTGGCGGCCTGGTTCATCGATCAGCGCTCCATCATCCTGGCCGTTCAACGTCAACCCGGGACCAACACCGTCGAGGTGGCCCGCGAGGTCAAGAAGCTGCTGCCCACCTTCAAGGCCCAGCTGCCGGCCTCGGTCTCCCTGCACATTCTCTACGATGCCTCGGTGTCGATCGAGGAATCGGTCAACGACGTGAAATTCACCCTGCTCTTCACCCTGGCCCTGGTAGTCCTGGTGATCTTTCTGTTCCTGCGACGGCTGACCTACACCGTGATCCCCAGCCTCGCCATGCCCATGTCGCTCGTCGGCACCTTCATCGTGATGTACCTGATGGGGTACAACGTCGACAACCTGTCGCTCATGGCCCTGATCCTGGCCGTCGGTTTCGTGGTGGACGACGCCATCGTCATGCTGGAGAACATCGTGCGGCACCTCGAGATGGGCGAGGCGCCCATCAAGGCGGCCTTGAACGGCTCGCGCGAAATCGGCTTCACCATCGTTTCCATGACGCTCTCGCTGGTGGCGGTGTTCATCCCGATTCTTTTCATGGGCGGCGTTCTGGGCCGGCTTTTTCAGGAATTCGCCGTCACCATCGGGGTGGCCATTCTCATTTCAGGGGTGATTTCCCTCACGCTCACCCCCATGCTCTGCAGCCGCTTCCTGCGAGCGCACGATGCGCAGCCGTCGGGCCGGTTCTATGAAGCCTCCGAGAACGTCTACAACCGGATGCTCGGACTTTACAAGGTGAGCCTCAGCTGGTTCCTCGACCACCGCCGCATCACCATGGTCTTCCTGCTGGTGGTGGTGGCGCTCACCGTGTGGGTTTTCCGCATGGTCCCCAAGGGGTTCATCCCCAGCGAAGACCGCGCCATCGTCTACGGCCCGACCGAAGCGGCCGAGGGCATTTCCTTCGAGGCCATGAAACGCCTGCAGCAGAGCCTCGCCGAGATCGTGCGCCAGGACCCCGACGTCGAGGCGTTCATGTCCAACGCCGGCTCGCGGCCCGGCGGCATCGCCGGCGGCAACACCGGGACCCTGTTCTTGCGCCTCAAACCTCGCCACGAACGCGAGCTCTCCGCGGATGAGATCATCCAGAGACTGCGGCCCAAGCTCGCCCAGGTGCCGGGAATCCGCGTCTTTCTGCAGAACCCGCCCGCCATATCGGTCGGCGGCCGGGTGACGAAGAGCCAGTACCAGTACACGCTGCAGGGGACCGAGGTGGAAGAGCTCTACCGCATCGCCCCGCAGCTGGCCGCCAAAATGCAGGCGCTCCCGGGTTTCCTGGACGTCACCACCGACCTGCAGCTGCGCAACCCCCAGGTCAACATCGATATCAACCGCGACAAGGCCTCGTCGCTGGGGGTCTCGGTCGAGCAAATCGAGGACGCCCTTTACAGCGCCTACGGCGCGCGGCAGATCTCGACGATCTATGGCGACACGAACCAGTTCCAGGTGATCCTTGAGCTCAAGCCCGAGTACCAAATGGACCCGGCCGCCCTATCGCTGCTCTACGTGCGCTCCTCGAGCGGTGCCCTGGTGCCCTTGAATGTGCTCGCCCGGATCACCCAGGGCTACGGCCCGCTTTCCATCAACCACAGCGGCCAGCTGCCGTCCGTGACCGTTTCCTTCAATCTACGGCCCGGCTACGCGCTGGGAGACGCGGTCGCGGAGTTGAACGCCCTGGCCCGTTCCACGCTGCCGGCCACCATCACCGCGAGCTTCCAGGGCACGGCCCAGGTGTTCGAGTCGTCGATCAAGAACCTTGGGCTGCTGCTGGCAGTGGCCGTAGCGGTCATCTACATCGTCCTCGGGATCCTCTACGAAAGCTTCATCCACCCGGTCACCATCCTTTCGGCCCTGCCGTTGGCCGGGCTGGGCGCCCTCGTCACGCTTCTGATTTTCAATTCTCAGCTGGACATCTACTCCTTTGTGGGCCTGATCCTGCTGGTGGGGCTCGTGAAGAAAAACGGCATCATCATGATCGACTTTGCTTTAGAGGTGCAGCGCGTCGAACGCAAGTCGCCGAGAGATGCCATTTTCGAGGCCTGCGTGGTAAGGTTCCGGCCGATCATGATGACCACCTTCGCGGCCCTGGTGGGGACGATCCCCATCGCTGTCGGCTGGGGCGCCGGCGGCGAGTCCCGGCAGCCGCTGGGGCTGGCGGTGGTCGGCGGTTTGTTTTTCTCCCAGATGCTGACCCTTTTCATAACGCCCGTCTTCTACCTCTACATGGACGCCCTGCAGAAAAGACTCCGGCGGCGGCGCTCGGCCAAGATTGAACCTGTCCCCCAGACCGGCAGCCCTGAATAACCATAAAGTCATCGGCTCCCGCCGACGTCTTTATGGCGCCGCGGGGAAGGTACGCCTGCGCCTCACCGCTTTCCGCACCCGCACGAGTTCCTAAAAGTTTCCCCGAATCCGGACGTTCATTGCTTTCATCTTGCAAGACGTTGCGCACCGTCAACCCCTGTATTATGAAGAAGGTTTGGGTTTGCTGGGCAGCGAGGCAGGATATGACTCCGATCGATTTCCGTGACGTTGATCAGAATCGCAAGGGAGCTCTGTGGGGGCTTTACATCGGCGATGCCCTGGCCATGCCGGTGCACTGGTACTACAACCGCAAAGCGCTCGACGACGACTACGGCTGGGTCACCGGCTACCTGGCTCCGAAGAACCCTCACCCGGACAGCATCCTCTTCCGCTCAAGCTGCACAGCGACTGGCCCCAGGGGTGAAATCCTGCACGACCAGGCGCCCTACTGGGGCCGGGAGGGCACGCACTATCATTATCACCAGTTTCTAAAGGCCGGGGAAAATACGCTGAACCTCAATTTGTGCAGCCTGCTGATCCAGTCGCTGAACGAATGCGGCGGCTACGACGCCGAGGACTATCTGCGTCGATACATCGCCTTTATGACCACCCCGGGAAGCCACCGCGACACCTACATTGAGGAGTGCCACCGAAATTTTTTCGCAAACTACGCCAAAGGGGTGCCGCCGCGGCAATGTGGCGCAGTCGAAAAGCACATCGGCGGGCTTCCGGGCATCGTACCCATCGTGGTGTATTACCATGCCCAACCGGACCGTGCCCGGGAAGCCGCGCTCGAGCATCTCGCGTTGACCCATCCGGGGGGAAAGATGCGGTCGGCAGGCGCTCTTTTGGTCGAGCTGCTAATTTCGGTCTTGGCAGGAGAGCGGCTGACAGCCGCGATCCGCCGCATGCTCCGCGAGCAGAAATACCCCTTTGTGGGCCATCCCTTCGAGAAGCTGCTGGGCGACCCGGACGACTGGGTGATCGGCCCGCGCTTCAGCACGGCCTGCTATGTCGAGCACTCGGTGCCGGTGGTGCTCTACCTGGCGTTTAAATATTCCAACGATCCGGAAAAGGCGTTGGTGGTCAACACCAACCTCGGGGGGGACAACGTCTACCGGGGGGCCGTGCTGGGAGCGCTGCTCGGCGCAGAGAACGGTCTGGACCACTTCCCCCGACGGTGGGTCAAAGGGCTGCTGAACCCGCCCCCGGAGATACGGCCCCCCGCGGTGTGATGGAGGCAAAGCCCCTCGCGGGACATGAAGGAAACCGGGCGGTTCATCACGCTGTTCTTCGTGGAAATCGACACCAGAACCCGGCAGCTGCGCTGGGTGCGTGCCGGCCACGATCCGGCGATCTTCTATCACCCCGCGACCGACACCTTTGAAAACCTGGCAGGGCCGGGAACCGCCCTGGGCGTCGATGCGGATCAATCCTACACCGCTCAGTTGAAAAGCGGCCTGGTCGACGGGCAGGTTCTGCTGGTCGGCACCGACGGCATCTGGGAGGCGCGCAATGCTTACGGTGAAATGTTCGGCAAGGATCGCCTGTACGGTCTGTTGCGTCACCACGCCGGGGATTCGGCACAAGGGCTCGCCGACGCCGTGCTGGGTCAGCTCAAGCAGTTCAAGGGCGGGACCGACTTCGAAGACGACGTCACCCTGGTGATCGTCAAACTGCTTTTTCAGCAAGCTTGACTTCGAAAGCGTATCCGGCCGCTTCGCTCGCCTGCCGGACGTCCTCGTGAAGTTTCCCGCATAGACTATCGGCTACCCTGCTCCCTGGGCGCGCAGGAGCTGCGGCAGGTAGCGCTGGGCCAGCAGGTCCGAGCTGACCACGCCCAGCACCCGGCCGTCTTCGACCACCGGCATGGCTGAAATGCGGTTCTGCTCGAGCTCGCGCACGATGTCCGGGATGCGTGAAGCCGGCGCGGCGGATACCACCTGGCGGGTTATGATAGCAGCGAGGCTCCCCTCGCAGGCGCCATCGGCCACGGCACGGGTGACGTCCCAGGTGGTGAGGACGCCGGCAATCTTATCGTCGAGGCCGAGCACGGCGATGATGTTGCCGCGGCCCTGCACGATCAGGGCCGCCACCTCGGTGAGGGGGGTGTCGATCCGCACCGTGGGCATCGGCTCCATGATGTCCTTGGCGGTGCGCTCGCTTTCCCTGGCCGCCAGCCGGCGCACGCTGATGCGCTCGGCGGCCTGACAGGGCAGAAGTTCGGCGTGGGCCGCCAGCAGGTCGACCAGTTCGGTCATGTTGCGACGAATGACCTTCTCCCGATAAGCCAGACCGGCCTCCAGTCGCTTTTCGGAAAGCCGGGAAAAATCCGCCGCATGATCCCGCAGCCACTGATCTACGGCGTCGCGGTTGCCGAGCATACCGTTGGGGATCTGCAGACCCGGCGGAGTGGGGATGATCTGTTCCTGGGCGGCGAAGATGACTCCCCCCGAGTTGACCAGGTAGTCGGTGGCGATCATGACCCCCTTCTGGCGGTAGACGACCTGCTCCATGCGCGTGCGCGCGGCCTTGCGGTTGGGGTCCGGCGAATACGTGTTGGCGCCTTCCACGATCAGCGACCAGCTGCCCATGCGCTCGACGCTCATGGAGCATTTTTCGGCCGGCAGCACCCCCAGGTAGTTGAAAATCGGCGCGGCCGGCACGAAGCAGAAACCGGATTCCCGCAGCAGGTTGTCGGCATCGGTGGAAAAACGGGTGGGATGGCGGTGCCCCTGCGGCCGGATGCGTTCGTTGTACCAGCGGCCGGTGATTATCCCGTGTTGCTTCCAACAATCAAACAGCTCATCCGCGTCCAAGCCGGCAGGATCGAAAAGGTAGCCCTCGAGATCGCTCACGCCGATCACCCTGGCCGCCGGAAGCCTTTCCTTCAAGATGCGTCCCGCATGGGCGCCGACGGCGCCGAAGCCTTGAATGAGAACCGTGAGCTCCTGCGGCCCGGGCATTTTCAGCTGGCTGAACTGGGGCAGCACGGCCAGCCGCGGCATGATGTCGAGCAGCCGCTCCAAGGCGATGACCACGCCTCCCGCCGCCGCGCCCAGCTCGTCGATGCGGTTTCCGCCCATCGCCGCCGGCTTGGACACGGCAGCGTCCAGCCCGTTTTCGATGGCGATGGTCTGCATGTCCGCGTCGCTGGAGCCGACATCCGGCCCCGGCACGTACAGATCGCGGTAGCGCCGGATCAGGCGCGCAAAGCTGCGGATCACCTCCCGGTGCACCTCCGGCGGACTGCCCGGGTCGGCGATGATGCCGGCCTTGCCCCCGCCGAAGGGCAGGTTGGCGGCGGCGTTCTTGAGGGTCATCCCGCGGGCGAGGTTGTGGATGTCGGCAGGGGTGACCTCGGGCAGCATGCGGATGCCGCCCATGGATGGCGCCCCCATCGCCAGGTTGTCCACCACCAGGTAGCCGCCGATCTCAAGGGCCGAGGCCTCGTCCCACATCAGGGCGACGAGCTTGGGCCCGAGCGTGTCGCAGACGATGCCCATGCGGCCGAGCAGGTGCTCATCGCGGTACCCCAGCACCAGATGGCAGCGCCCTTCTTTGCGCCGGGTGCGCTGGTTCAGGATCGCTTCAGGAACGTATTCTTGCAGGTAAGCGTGCAGCCGTTTGGGGATCATGGACGGGATCTCCTTGGTTGAGGGAAGGACGCCCAAGGGAAAAGGAGCTGGCGGACTATACGAGGAATTTCACGAAAAAGTCAAAGGTTCGAGTCAGCTCTTGCCTACGGACGGCCGCGGCGGCATGCTCGGCGCAGCGGCCGGTGCGACGGCCCGGGGCTCAGCCTGAACCGAAGTGACAAAAGCGACCAGGATGGTCACGCGCCGGTTGGAGAAATCCAGGGGCTTGGCAGTGTTTTTCAAGCGACGGTCGGCATACCCGTTGACGCTGGCAATCTGCCTTTCGCGCATGCCGCCGTCCTCGAGCACCCGCCGCGCGGAATTGGCCCGGTCGGTGCTCAAATCCCAGTTGTTGTAGCCGGCTCGCACATAGGGACGGCTGTCGGTATGGCCTTCGATCGCCACGTCGTTGGGGAAAGCGCCGATGCGGGAGGCGATCAGCTTGAGCAACTGGACGGCATCCGGCTTCAACCGCGCGCTGCCGATGTCGAAGAAGAGCCCCTCCGACTGCTCGATGAGCTCGATGCGCAGGCCTTCCTTGGTGATCGTAATCTGGATTTGGTCTTTGAATTTGGCCAGGTCGGGAATGCCGGCAATGGTCTGGATCAGCTTCTCCCCTTCCTCCCGGAGCTTCTCCACCTCCGACGGTTGGGGTGAACCGGCCGTCTCGCCGGACGGTTGGGCTCTATTCGGAGCCGATGGCGCCTGCAAGGGCGCGGAGTCGGAGAAGGGCCGCATCGTGTTGGTGCCGCTGAGCACGCCGGAGGATGTTTTGTGCATGGCCCCCGGGTCCCTGAAATAGTCGGCCACGGAAGCCCGTATGGTCACGTTGTTGGCGACGATCCACAACACGATGAAAAGCGCCATCATCGCGGTGACGAAATCGGCGTAGGCCACCTTCCAGGCGCCGCCGTGATGGGCCTCGTGCCCGCCGCGCTTCTTGACCTTCTTGATGATGATTCTTTCGCCGTCGCTCACTGCTTATCCTTCACATGGGCTTCCATTTCCGGGAACTCCGGCCGGACCTCGCCGGGAATGCTGCGCCGGGCGAACTCCACGCAGACCAGCGGGCTGAACCCGCGGGCGAAGGCCGAGATGGCGTTCTTGACGACCTCGAAGACCTGCATCTCTTTTTCGCCGGCGATTTCGAGGTTCGAGGCCAGCGGCTGGATGAAGCCGTAGCACAGCAGAATGCCGAGAAAGGTCCCCACCAGGGCGGCTGCGACTTTCTTGCCGATTTCTCCGGCAGGTCCGTCGATGGCCTGCATGGTGATGACGATGCCGAGGACCGCCGCGACGATCCCGAGGCCGGGCATGGTGTCTCCGATCTTCGACAGGATCACGCTCGGCTTCCTGATGTCGTTGTGGTGCGTGTCCATGTCCCCCTCCATGAGAGCCTCCAGGTCATGGGAGGCGATGCCGCCGATGATGACCATGCGGAAGGTGTCGGTCATGAAGGAAATGAGCGTACTTTGGGAGAGGATGTCGGCGTACTTTGAAAAAATGGTGCTCTCCGCCGGCGTCTCGATATGTTTTTCCAGAGCGATCAAGCCCTCTTTCTGCGCCATGTAGAGAAGCTCGTACATGAGCTTCAGGACCGACAGGTAGGTCGTCTTGCTGACGGTTTCGCCTTTTAGCGCGCCGATGGTTTTAGTGAGGATCTGGTGCAGGACATTCTTCGGCGCCGAGGCGAGGAGCGCCCCCAGGCCCGCACCGCCGATGATCAGAAACTCGGCCGGCTGGATGAGGACCATGAAGGGGCCGCCCGCTTCGTAGAACCCCCCGAATACCGAAACCAGAACCACCACGAACCCGATGATGACGAACACAGAGAACCTCTGGTTTGCTGGATTAACTTCCTGGCATCAGGGCAGCGATCTTCTTTCCACTGACCTGCAATTTTAATATCGGTTGGATGGTCGCCGGACTTTAACTCTTTTGCCCGCATGGGCGGAGAAAAAATAAAGCGGGACGGACGCTTAGCCTGCGGCAGTCTCAGTCGACAGCGGCGGCTTCCGGAGAAAGGATTAAAAAGGAACCGGCCGGCCGGGGTAACCGGCGGGAGACTCGGTGCAACTCACGGCGAGATTTCTAAGAATTCTCAATGATCTTAACTGGATCTCCGCATTTGATGCGCCCTTCGGCCAGCACCCGTGCAAAAACCCCTTCCCGGGGCATGATGCAGTCGCCGGCCTTGTAATAGATGGCGCAGCGGTTGTGGCATTCCTTGCCGATCTGCGTAATTTCGATCATCACCCGTTCCCCGAGGAGGGCCCGGGTGCCGATGGGAAGCGTCTTCCAATCAACCCCGACCGTGGCAATGTTCTCGGCAAAGTCGCCGAACCCCACGTCGAGACCCCGGGCGTTGGCCTGCTCGATGCTTTCAGACGCCAGCAGGCTCACCTGACGGTGCCACGGCCCGGCATGGGCATCGCCTTCGAGGCCGTGGTCTTTTGAAAGGAACGCTTCTTCGACCGGAGTCTTCGGGGTGCCTTTTTTCTTGCTGACCGCAATCGATACAATTTTCACAGATAATCCTTTCCGATCATGAATATTCCGTACGTGGCCCGCAGGTTCGGCAGGAATTGAACGATGCTTCCGTGGCGGTCCTGGGAATGGGTGTTGATGGCCGCCTCCTTCAGGATCTTGAAGCCGACATCCTGGACGAATTTGCGGAAATCCTTGAGCGTGATCACCCGGATGTTGGGGGTGTTGAACCACTGGAACGGCAACTGCCGCGATACCGGCGCAAAACCGGTGAAGAACACCTGGCGCCGGATGTCCCAATGGCTGAAGTTGGGAAAGCTGACGATCCCCTTGCGGCCGATGCGCAGCATGGCGCGGATCAGAACCGCCGGTTCGTAAACCTGCTGCAGGGTCTGGCTCAGGATCACGTAGTCAAAGCGACCCTCCGGGTAATCGTGCACCTCTTCGTTGATGTCCCCCTGCAGCACCGAAAGCCCCTTCTCGATGCAGGCGGCGACCTTCTCCTCGTTGCGCTCGATGCCCGTGCCGTGCACCCCCTTGTGGGTGATGAGGTGCTGCAGCAAGTCCCCCTCACCGCAGCCCAGATCGACCACATGCGAGCCCGGCTCGATCCATGAGGCGATGATCTGCAGATCATAGCGCATGCGGCTATTGGTTGATTTCATGGTGGATTCTTTCCAGAAACCCGTGGATCAACGTTTTCAATCGTTCGCCCGGGATCAGGAAGGCGTCGTGGCCCCACTCGGCTTCGATTTCGCAGAAACTCACGTCGCGGCCGTTCTTTTTGAGCGCCTTGACAATGTCACGGGCCTGGTAGGTCGGATAGAGCCAGTCCGAGGTGAACGAGATCACAAGAAATCTGGCATGGGCCTTGGAAAGCGCTCGAACGGCCGAGCCCTCGCCGTGCTGCTTTCCCAAATCGTAGTAATCGGCCGCCTTGGTGATGTAAAGAAACGAGTTGGCGTCAAAGCGGTCGACGAACTTGCGGCCCTGATAGCGCAGGTAGCTCTCGACCTGGAAATCGGCGTCGAAATTGAAGGAGAAATCACTCTTGTCCTGCAGCCGGCGCCCGAACTTCAGCCGCATGGACTCGTCGGATAGATAGGTGATGTGGCCGATCATGCGGGCCACCGCCAGGCCCAAGGCCGGCTTGGCGCCGTTGTAGTAGTCGCCGTGGTTCCAGTTGGGGTCGGCCATGATGGACTGGCGCGCGACCTCGTTGAAGGCGATGGCCAGGGCCGAGTGGCGCATGGTGGTGGCCAGGGGAATGGCGGAAGCGACCATTTCGGGGTAGCGGACGCACCACTCCAGCACCTGCATGCCGCCGATCGACCCCCCCACGACGCACAACAGCCGTTCGATCCCCAGATGGCCGATCAACGCCTTCTGGGCCGCCACCATGTCGCCGATGGTGACCACCGGGAAATCAAGTCCATACGCCCGGCCGGTCGCCGGGTTGATGGCGCTGGGACCGGTCGACCCCAAGCAGCTGCCGATGATGTTGGAGCAGATCACAAAAAACTTGTCGGTGTCGATGCCCTTGCCGGGGCCTACCATGCAGTCCCACCAGCCGGGCTTCTCGTCCTCGGCCGAGTAATACCCGGCCACGTGGGAGTCCCCGGAAAGGGCGTGCAGGACGAGAACCGCATTGCGCCGGTCCGGCGCCAGGGCGCCGTAGGTTTCGTAGGCGATGGTCACCGGCCCGAGCCGTGCATCGCTCTCCAATTTCATCTCGGATGGCGGTTCGGCAAAGGTGAAACTTTTTTTTTCAACAAGGCCGACCGAGACCAGGTCCTTGTCATGTTGTGTGTATTCGCTCATCGCAAACCCCTATACCCGTTATCGCTTGACGCTTCAAAACAATAATGGCGCCGGCGGGCAACGCAAGGGGAATGCGGGCGGAAACGGTCGCCGCGGACCGTCCGGGTCTTCAGAGGGGGATCTGGGATGTGAACACGGGGCAGGTGCGGCAGATGGCCATTTTGGCTTCCCAACTGCCCTGATCGGCGCCGCTGCAGAGGCTCCCGTTGACGAGCCAGCACATGTCGCCGCATTTGAATTCGGCGGCCGGGCACTGCGCCTGGCGGTTGGGCGGACAGCCCTTCATCTCCCAGCAGGGCTGGCGGGAGCCGGTCAGGGTCTGCCGCGAAACCAGGAAGTAAAGATGGCGCTCGACGGCCGGCGGGACCGCGCGCCAGCCCTGCTCATAGCTGTGAACCGCCTTGAGGGACACCCCCAGCAGCTGGGCCATCTGCTTCTGGGTCTTGGCGAGCTTTTTCCTCACACGCTTGAATTCGCTGCGGTTCATCGGCTTTTCCCTGTGGAGAGTTGGAGCGGGAATGCGTTTTTAGAGGGCTATGATCCTACATGGTAGTAGCTCTGTCAATGCAAACTTTCATATTGAAATAAAACACCCTCCCCCAAAGCGGGCGGGCGTTTTATTTCAGGGTGATCACCACGATCTCGGGCGAAGCCCCCGTGCGCATCGGCGGACCCCAGGTGCCGACACCGCTCGAGGTGAAGAGACTGAAGTTGCCCACGCGGTGCAGCCCGTAATCGTAGCCGTTGTAAATCCAGCGGGTGAGGTGCCCGAACGGAAACATCTGCCCCTGGTGCGTGTGACCCGAGAGCTGAAGCGACACGCCCAGCTCCCGGCTGAGGGCAAAGGACGTGTCTGGCCGCCAGTAGGTCGCTGTGCGACGGTCCTGAGTGCCGTCCTGGCGAATGTCGGCCGGCGTGTGAAACAAAAGGATCAGGGGCCGCTGACCCACCGACGGGTCCAAGGCATGCGCCAGCCCCCGGATCTCGTTTCTGTCCTTGATGCCGGGGTAGGCGACGCCCATCAGGTTCAGGCCGTCCACTTCCACCACTTCATTGAAAAGCACCCGGATGCCCGCTTTTTCCACGAGGTCCAGGCAACGCCGCAGGCCGGCATAGCCCTCGTGATTGCCGGTCACAAAAAAGACCCCCCGGCGGGATGAAAGCCGGCTCAGCGGTTCGACGAATTCCGGCATGCCGTCGGCCATGCCGTCGAAAAGGTCGCCCGTGATGACCACGAGGTCCGGGGCGAGCGCATTGACCCGGTCCGCCAGCCGTTCCATGGAAGCGGGGGTGTGAAAGTGGCCGAGGTGCAGGTCGGAGAGCTGGACGATGGTCCGGTTGCGCCAGCGGTCGGGCAGTTTTTCAAGCGAGACGTCCACCGGGGTGAGCACCGGATGAAAGGCGGCCCAAAACCCGCAGACCGACCAGGCGATCGCCAGTGCGACGCACCCGCCGGCCACGAACCGGAAGGCCGATTCCGGCACCCCGAACACGCGCAGCGCGCCATACAGGCTCCACGCGGCGGCAACGGCCAGGACCAGCTTGACGGAGAGGGCCAGCCACACGGCCGCAAACCGGTAGAAATTGATCGTCCAGGGGGTTTCAACCCAGCGCAGCAGAAAGAAGGCGGCCATGAAGCTCACGGCCAAAAAGGAGAACGCCGCCAGCAAAACCGCCCTGGCCGCGGGATGGCTGACGTCGAACCAGCGCAGGACGAACCAGAAAAGGCTGAAATGCGTGACAGCGGTCAGTGTGAAAAATACGGCAAGAAAGATCATGGATAGACGCTCAACGCGCGGATCGGTCCCTTTGACGGGCAACCGGTCAACGTGATAGGGTGGACGATTCGCTCAAAATGAACTAGTGTTGAAAGCGACATGACCCGTTCGGCGACCCCATACCCCCTGATCCGAGACACCGGCCACATCCGGCGCTGCCTGTCCTGCGGCACCACCGAGAACATGAAGCGACGGCGCTACTGTTCCATCGAATGCCGCCAGAAGCTGCGCCACAACCTCAACATGCGAACCGGCCTGCTCCAGACGCTGCAGATCCGCTACGCGACGTTTTATTTCACCGAGACCCTCATCGTGCTGGACATGCTGCCTTACGGGTCCACCGATCTTCTGAGCTTCATCTTGCCGCGGGCCAACGGCCGGAAGCCGGTGGACGATTTCTGCAAGATGTTCAACCTGCTGGGAAACGCCTGGTGGGAGGAGGTGCGTCGGACCAAGAAGCGCTACCTCGCCACGCGCATCATTCTCGGCAAGGCCAAACCCATCGAAGGCGACATCAACGCCGTCAGGCCCCTGGAGGTGCGGGAGCCCGCGCGCATGGCGCGGTCCATGACTTCCCTCAAGCTCAAGCACAAGGATCTGCACTCGTCGAACCTGCAGCAGATCATCAAACGCGCCTTCCGGCACCAAGCCAAGAAGCACCACCCGGACCAGGGCGGGAATGCCGCCCTTTTCCGCAAACTGCGCGAGGCCTACGAGCAGTTGATCCGGTGGTCGGAAAACCCCACCTTCACCTCCCGCCGCGGCTTCACCGACAAGTGGTTCTACGAAGGCGGCCTGGATCGATGGACCCAGCCGGCGCCGGTGCGAAACATTCGGACGGAAGACGGATCATAGTTGTCTGGGTATTCAGGTGTCCGGGTTTTTGGCCAAACACCCGGATACCCGAATACCCGAACACCGGTCCTACCTCGGAAACACCGCGCCCTTGTCCGCGCTGGAGACCAGTTCGGCATAGCGGGCCAGGTACCCGGTCTTGATTTTCGGCTTGAATGCGGGAAGCGCGGCGAGCCGACGCTTGATCTCCTGCTGGGTCAGCCGCACGTTCAGCCGCTTGCCGGGGATGTCGATCTGGATGATGTCGCCTTCCCGGAGGGCGGCGATCGGGCCCTTGGCGGCTGCTTCCGGCGAAATATGCCCGATGGCGGAACCGCGACTGGCGCCGGAGAAACGGCCGTCGGTGATGAGCGCCACCTCCTTGTCCATACCCATGCCCGCCAAGGCCGAGGTCGGAGACAGCATTTCCTGCATGCCGGGACCTCCCTTCGGGCCCTCGTAGCGGACCACCACCACATCGCCCTTGCGGACCCGGCCGCCCACGATGGCCTTGAAGGCATCCTCTTCCGAGTTGAAAATCCGCGCCGGGCCGCTGTGCTTGAGCATCTCCTCCGACACCGCCGCCTGTTTGACGATCGCGCCCTGCGGGGCGAGATTCCCCTTGAGCACGGCCAAGCCTCCCGTGCGGTGCACGGGGTTTTTCAGGGTACGGATGACCGCCTTGTCCCGGGTGCCGGCCTTGACGGCGTCGAGCATCTTGCCTACGGGTTTACCGAAGACGGTCAAGGCCTTCTCGTTGATCAGGCCGCCCTTGCGAAGTTCGGCCATGACGGCGGGAATGCCGCCGGCGTGGAAGAAATCCACCACGTGGTGCGGCCCGGCCGGAGCGAGCGATGTCAGGTGCGGCGTTTTGTCCGTGAATTTGCCGAAGTCCGCCAGCGTGACATCCACCTCGGCATAGTAGGCGATGGCCGGCAGGTGCAGCGCGCTGTTGGTGGAGCCGCCTAGAGCCATGTCGGTGGCGATGGCGTTGTAGAAGGCCTCGCGGGTCATGATGTCCCGGGGCCTGATCTTGTTTTTCACGAGCTGCACGGCCGCCCGTCCGCTCTGCTTGGCGATCCAGACGCGGTCGGCGTAGACGGCGGGGGCGCTGCCGCCGAGCGGCAGCGTCATGCCCAGGGCCTCCGAGAGGTTGCTCATGGTGTTGGCGGTGAACATGCCGGCGCAGGAGCCGGCGCCGGGGCAGGCGGCGCACTCGAATTTCTTGAGCTCACCGGCCGTGATCTTGCCCCCCCTGAACCGGCCGACGGCCTCGAAGACCTTGTCCAGACCGGTGTCCTTGCCGTGCAGACGGCCCGGCAGCATGGGCCCGCCCGGCAGGAAAATGGCGGGGATGTTCAACCGCGCCGCCGCGATCAGCATGCCGGGGATGATCTTGTCGCAGGAGGCCATCATCACGAGCCCGTCAAAGGGGTGCGCCATGGCCATGATCTCCAGGGAATCGGCGATGAGCTCCCGGCTCGGCAGCGAATATTTCATGCCGACGTGGTTCATGGCGATCCCGTCGCAGACGCCGATGGTGTTGAAGACGACCGGCGTCCCGCCGGCGGCGTAGATGCCGGCCTTGACGGCATCCACCAGTTTGTCGAGGTGGGAGTGACCGGGAATGATCTCGTTGAACGAGTTGGCGACGCCGATGATCGGCCGATCCATTTCCCAGTCTGTGAAGCCCTCCGCCCGCAGCAGGGAGCGGTGGGGCGCCCGTTCCGGGCCCTTGGTCATCAAATCACTGCGTCTGGCCATGTGTGGGATTCCTTTCCTCAGTACGTGAAGTTAATGATATACCAATCTGTTTCCTCGTCCCAGAACGAAATGAAAAACAGGACGTGGTGAAGACCGAGAGGCAGGCTTCTCTTGCTCAGCTCCGCTTTGGTGAGCAGTTCATATTGGGAGCCCTTCTGCATGCGGCTCAGCGCAACGATAGCGAGGCTGTCGATCTGGTTCATCCAGTGTAGCGCTTCTTCAAAAGAGGTGGTGGTCTCCGCTTCGTTGCCCTTCCAGGATCGCCGCACCGTGAATTCTTTTTTCAAGTTGTCGTATCGGATCGTGTGCACCACGCGAAGATCTGCGATTTTCTGATCGACCCAGAGGTCGCGCACTTGCTCCAGCCGGATGATGAATGCAAAAGAGGCGGGGGTGCCGTCCAAAATCTGGCGTTTGATTTTTTCAGAAAGAGAACCCTCCAGCTGCAGGTGGAGCAGCAAATCGTCATGGGTGTTTGAAACCGTGATATTGGTCAAGGTGGGGAGCGGGCCGGCAGCGGCTCGCGGGACGGACATCAGGAAGCATGCCAGGAGGCTGAAGACGATATGCTTGGCAAACAAAACCATCGTGGACTGGAAACCCCGCGATCTAAAGACGGTCGGAAGGAGTCACTGGAGAGCGTCCCCTTGCTTCTGCAATTCTTCGCACGGCACCGAGTCTCTCACTTCAGCGGTCTATGATGGCTCCGGCGATTGAATTCGTTCACTGGCAGTCGAAGATAGACGCATCTGAATACCGGCAGTAACGGATGCGTTTGAATGCCGGAGTAATAGCCGATCGTTTCTTCGATGGCAAGGGCTTTCAGGGGCCTGGAAGCGTTGCCGTGGGCCGGGCGGCGGACGAAGCCTGAGGTGGGGATTGTGGAGGTGGCGGCCTTTTGATATGATCCGCCCGTATTTTTAAGTCTCGCTCACCGCGGGACAACCCCTCACAGGAGTCCATGTGCTCGCCAAAGTCCTGAGCAGTGCGGTCCTCGGCATCGATGCCTACCGGGTGGAAGTCGAAGTCGACATCACGTCGGGCCTGCCCAGTTTCTCCACGGTCGGGCTTCCGGAGGCATCGGTCAAGGAAAGCAAGGAGCGGGTCAAATCCGCCATCGCCAACTCAGGATACCGCTTTCCGGATGATCGCATCACCGTCAATCTGGCCCCGGCCGACATCAAGAAAGAAGGCACCGGCTTCGACCTGCCGATCGCTCTCGGCATCCTGGCCGCCACCGGCATCATCCCCCAGGAGGCGCTTTCACGCCATCTGGTCCTGGGAGAGCTCTCCCTTGACGGTCGCGTCAAGCCGGTCAGGGGGTCCCTGCCCATGGCCATCTCGGCCCGCCAGTGGGGGCACCCCGCCATCATCGTCCCCCATGAGAACGGCCTCGAGGCCTCGGTGGTCGGCGACATCGATGTGCTGCCGGTGAAGACGCTCTCCGAGGTGGTCGAGTTTCTGAGCGGACAGCAGGCGATTTTTCCGGCCCACGCCGATGTCGGGGCGCTGTTCGAAAAAGACGGCGGGTTCGAGGTCGACTTTGCCGAGGTGCGCGGACAAGAGCACGCCAAGCGTGCGCTGGAAATCGCTGCGGCCGGCGGCCACAACCTCATCATGATCGGCCCCCCCGGTTCCGGCAAGACCATGCTGGCCAAACGGCTGCCGACCGTCACAACACTTCATGCCATAGACTCAGCCCGCACCCTAACCCTAACCTACAGCGTTTTGAACCCCGTAAACGGCCTCTAATGGCGTTTACGGGGTTTTTATATGTTGGCCTGAAAGGCCACAAACTCAAACGGCCTCCCCGGTTTCCCCTGGGAGGCAGCTTCTTTGATAAGCTGTCAGTATCAAGACTTTTTTAAAAGGCAGAATTTACGGTGATATTTTCAACATTCCGGTTCAGCGGCGGCTTTCCTACTGTCACTTGCGTCACAGCCAAGTACGCATGACGCAGTTGACTCTTTTCGCCTATAGCCCCTATGCTTGTGTATTCATTGCGCGGAGATAGGCTGGCACTCAGAGGAGGGCTAAGAAAAAAAGAATGATCTTGTAGACAGCTTGTTCATTGTACGAAGTATCGCTCGTTTCACGCACTTTGGACTGCGAAGCTCGTGTTCCCAAATCTTTATAACAGCCCAGCCCTCCCTTCTCAAACGCGACCGCACGCACTTGTCTCGCCGCATGTTTCGGGCCACTTTTTCATCCCAATAGTCTTGCGAAGACTTCGGCCGCCTGTAGCACTTCGGGCATCCATGCCAAAAACATCCATCAACAAAGATGATCAGCCGCTCTTTAGGGAATACGAAATCAGGTCTTCCAGGCAAATGGCCAGCGTGCATTAGCCAGCCCCTGATTTTTGCCCTCATGAGCGCGGATCTGAACCTTCTCTCGGTGGACATATTGCCTCTTGACCGAACGCGGCTCATCAAAGCGGATCTTTGTGCTTTGCTGATCGTGTCCATTGATCAAGCTGCCGTTAAAACTCTCTCAATCGGGCCGCTGGTGTGGGCGACGAAACTCTCTTCGGCCAAGGCCGATTAGTCCCATTCGAATATCGTTCCGGAAGAAGTCTGTTAGCAATTGCGGCATGCGAAGCGAATTGCTCAACACCAGAATGCTCGTTGGACGCCTGCCTCTTTGGACCTCGTGCCGATAACGGTATTCAGCCAATTCGCCAACGCGAGCCTTATTCGAGGTATGATGTTGCGGGGTGTGACCGTCTTTATCTCCAGGATCGATTCAGTTGCGTCCCTGGCGGCAAGAAGGTCTACCGATTGCGGATCATGGGCCACTGTGAACCCGGCTCCTTCGAGCCGCTTGGCCACAATCGAGACTATGTAATCATGCAGCCGCGCGCTCTTTTGGCGGCGTAAAAGGCCCTCAGCTATTCTGTCCGCCGATATTTCAGGCGCAGCGCCAGTGCTTTCGCCGGGAGGTCGGTAGAGGTAAGGTTGAGTGTTGATAGCGCCCTGCCAAGCCTCAAGATTCCGGGTGACAGCTCCCTCCTGGCCCTCCGAAACGTCCTCTCCCTCTGGATAGTTCTGGTCTACATAGGCATCCGTGAGTTCGGGCTCAGGGAGAGCCCACTGACTCTCAAGCGCTGGGCTGCCGTAGTAAGAGAACCAAGAGGCGACCCATTCGGGAATGGAACCGCTCGATGTGGGCACCCAGAACGTATCGAGCTGCTCGTGGTATTCGCAAAGTTGTTTGATGGAGGGTATGCTGCGAAGGGCCTCCTCGGTAGAGTTATGGATCTCCATCGCTCTCAGCGAAAATGTCGGTCGCTCCCAAAAGGGCAAACCATTCTGAACGTGCCTGAGGGGCCGAACCCTACTTCAATAAATTGGCCTCTTCTCCTCAGCCCCAACAATTCGGCCATTCCGGTCTGCCAATCGGGGTTCTTTTTCAACGGCATTAGGGCGACAGCGCATTCCCGGTTCGAAATCACTGGTTTTCTGCCCATTGCATGCAGCTCAAGCAAAATTCGCAAGATCAACACCGCTGGCTTGATCGAACGCCATGAGCCATGTCGATTTCGACACGACTCACATTACTGGCAGATCCTCCGGACCGCATGGTTCCCGAACAGCATTAGGCACCGATAGCTTATAAGCGTTGGGGTATTGGTAGCGTAGAGCCTGGGTGGTGAGCATTTCGCTTGTCCCAAGCAAACCGTCTAACCACATCAGCCCAATGCGCGTAACGTTCACGAGCCCATGCGTGTAGCGGTGGACCAGATCAAACCAAGTTCAACCAGCACCTGCTGGTAGTCCCTCCAGATCTGCGGGCGAGCATCACGGATGTTCGGTGGGATCAAATCCTGCCGTAGGACGTAGTCAGTGATCTTGTCCTGGTAATCGGTTTCTCGGCCGTAAACAGTCGCCCCCTTAAGAGGCTGAACATTATCTTCGGCTCATTCGAGATTCTGCGGGTGTGCTGACTGATGGACCAAGTGTACTCGGGGTAGGGCAACGGTATGGCCATGAATCCACCTACTGTTGCGAAGTGAGTGCCTCTCCGATTTTCTCACAGATTGCTTTAGCTAAGATCGGTGGCACTGCATTGCCCACCGCTCTATATTGCCAAGTCTCTGTGTTTGGGAACACATACCAATCGGGGAATGACTGAAGCCGCGCAGCTTCTCGAACGCTAATGTGACGCGGAATGAAAGGATGAATGTGAGGCCTGCCACCTCCAGCCCTTGAACCCACTATGACAGTCCCAGACGGGCGGTCAGGGTGGATTCGATCTGTGTGATCAACCCTATCCCTTCCGCCAGGCAGTATTAGCGAGTAGCGGTTCCTAACTCGATCGCCATGGGGGCGAATTCGATGATTCGGGAGATTTTCTATGTCTTGCAAAGCATACCGCGCCGGTACCCACGGCAAGGCGTCTTCATCCGAAAAATCGAGCTGTAGCTGACCAGTTCCTTCCTTGTTTTGGTGCGTCCGCCTCGGGAATTTAAACTCCGTTTCAGGCATGCGAAATCCAACTATGAAAATACGTTGACGTATCTGGGGAATTCCGAAATCGGCAGCGTTGAGCTTATCTGTGAATAGCTTGTAGTGGGTTTCATCTTGAAAATACTTTAATAAAGCCTGCCAGTCTCGCCCTTTGTTCACGCTGAGCATTCCAGGCACGTCTCAAAAACAAAAGCTTTAGGCTTTAACTCGTCTACAAGTCGAGCATACTCGTAGACCAGTTTTCCGCGGGGATCTTTAAATGAATTCCGCTTTCCAAGGATGCTGAACGACTGGCAAGGAGGTCCACCTGCCAGCAGATCAAACTGAGTAGCCCTTGCAAGTTCCCTAACCTTATCTCCTGTGAGATCATTGATATCGATTGCGAGAGTCGCGCAGTCCGGGAAGTTGAAAGCGACCGTGTCGCAGTGTTTTTGCTCAATGTCCGACGCAAACAACACGTTGAAACCAGCCAGGGCAGCTCCTAAATCCAAACCGCCCCCCCCCGCAAAAAAAAGAGACCGCATTATATCGGTATTCAACCTCGCTCAACTTGGGGAGCGCTCTGAGCTGGTGTAAGTAGGGATTCTTAGGGCGCTTGCTGGCACGCTGTCGCTTTACCGAAGTCGAGTATGTGGCCATATCGGGCAGTTTGAACCCTTCTTCCATATAGGTGTGGTCCCAAATCGCCTCCTAAGATACCATGAACACCGCAGGGCATTCAAGGGCCCGATTGACACTGTTGTCTAAACCCGCTCCTCGCCTGCAATAGCCCATTGGTAACCCTATTCTTCTGAGTGTGGAATACGATGGACAGTCTCAACTGTGGCAATGGGGTGGGTTTGTAATGGAAATCTCAACGAGCCTGGCTGGTGCAACACCGTTGCGGCAGGACTATATCACTGACTGAACGCCTTGGTGATATGTCGGATCTGTATCACAAATCGGCTGCGCATAGAAGGCTGAGGCGTAAAGTTATAGTTCACCCTCAAACTACAACCAAGAGCAAACCCGGGAGAGACAGAGTTTTTGGAAAGTTCTAATCATATGTTTCTTGATATGCTGTCAGTATAGCAGGTATCTTGGGAGGCGAGTTTGCCGTGATATTTCCGAAATTGATAGCCAGATTAACGCTCCGGTTCAGCGGCGGCGTGGAGCACCGTCCGCTGAACCGGTTGTTGACGGCCGACATTTGCCGCAATCACTCTTCGTTGAAGTAGTCTGAGTCAATCTTCTTGACCTCGTAAGACCGAGAAATGGAGACTCCAACATTGTAATCGATCATGTGCTTCGCGAGCGCCGGGCCATCCATGAGCACGATCTTGCTATCGATGCGCGATGCGAAGTCGATGGCGTCGCTGGAATAGGACGACGTTGTGATGAACACTCCTTTATCAGCGCGATGTCCCTGAAGCGCACCAGCAAACTTCTGAATATCGGGACACCAACGGTTGAATCCCATCGCTTCGCCTGGATGTAGATCACGTCGAGGCCAAGACGATCCTCCTTGATAATGCCGTCGATTCCCCCATCGCCGCTCTTGCCAACGGCTTGCCCTGCATCTCGAAGAGTGCCCCCGTAGCCCATTCGAACCAGGAGTTCCACAACAAGTCGCTCAAAGAAGGAGGGTGACGCTGTTTTCACCTGTTCGAGAAGGTCAGCCTCCAGATCGAGCCGGAGGCGCAGGTAGGCCGCGTCAAGAGCCTCCTCTGGTGTGGCGTCGCTTGTGGCAACTACAGAATCCTGCGTTTCCTCTGGCCGAACATGACGCAGCTCTCGAAAGGCCACAAACTCTGGGAACTGCTCCAGAAACTTGATGTCGATCCGAGCGGGCTCGGCTCCGAGCACCGATTGACCACGCTCAGTAATGCGGAAGAACCCACGGCGGGTCGGTGCGATCAGGCCGGCCTTCTTGAGGTATGTGCGCGCCCAGCCAGCACGGTTTCGAATGACTGTCTGCTGGCCACTCCCAAGTAGTTCTTGGAGTTCCTCGGCCGATAGGCTGAACTCTTCCGCTATCGCGTCCACCACCTCGCCGATATTGTGCTCCTTCTCATCCCTCAGAGACCGAAGAAGCGGGAGCATAACAGTCTGGTAATCAGGAATCGCCATTTACGTGCCCTTCCACGCGGTCTCAGAGTCCGCCTAACGAATTAGAAAGACAATAGTCTGTAATTTGTTTCGGATTCGATCTGACAAACTGAGAGTATCACAAATCGGCTGCGCATAAAACAGGCAAAAGGGTTTAGTTTGATACAAAACTACAACCAAAAATAAACCCGGCCTTGAAATCATGCTCAAGGCCGGGTTTTTAGTTTTACCCTATGAAATGTGATCCCAGGTCGAGATCGCCCCGGATCGAAGCCCTAATGTAGCCTCGGTTCCCTATTTTTTACGATTTTAGGCAGCCTGACCTTTTTTCTCGCCATTGCTTCCATATTCGCTATACTTTTTATCATAGCCGCTTCGTGCTCTTTCAAATTCGCAAAAATTTCCTTCATCAGAGCTTCCGGAACCAGCACCATTTTCTCGTCTTTTTTCATGCTCGCCTCCTTTAAGGGTTCCATTCCTTTGGGGTTTTCAAGGCCGGGTTTCGGCCAGCAGCGCCCCTCATCAAATAGTAGGGGGACTCCAGGCACTCGGGTTTTTGGATTTCGGTAGACTGTGATGTTATGGGAAGCCAATACCTTGCCGGCTTTATTTCCTTCTTTACCTCTTCAAGCTTCAGTGCCGTCATTGTCAACCTCCTCCTTTATCACCTCAAGCAAGGTGTTCGCGTGTTTTCGATAGGCGAAGCTGGCCATTCGATGTTCGACCCCCATTTTTGCCAGTTCTTTCTCTGTCTCTTTTAACGTCTTGCCTTTCCATCCCCCAGGTATTCCACCAAAGTAAATTTTCATTGGGTGTTCCCCCCTTTTTAGGTTTTCGTTTAATGTTTTGGGAATAATTTTCCGCCTCTCTTTTTCTGGTCAATATGGTGGCATCACCTCCTTAATTTAGTACTCCGATCAGTCAACTAATAGTTCGCCTCGTCCGTGTTATTATAACCGGGAAATTGAAATACTCAGACAAAAATGTTTGTTGGTGTTTTCGTTTTGGTCAACATGCTGTTATAATGATATTTTAGAATCATTTTAAAATTGTTGCACAGTTCAAATCAATTTTAAAAGGGCTTATAATCCGCTTAAAAAGGGCTTATACTCCGCCAGTTTTGCGCGAGATGTCGGATTAAAAATCCAACGAAGGAGTTAGGGAGTCTACATGGGTCTGGAAGTATTACGATTTCCGCGTGCCCTGTTACACACGAAGCCTCGTCTCACCAAGCTGCAAATCTGCATGTACGCTATTATTGACAATGAATGCAGGACCAGAGAATTTAAGGAGATCCCGTATAACCAAGAGAACCTAAAGATTTTGGCGGCGGTTATAGTAAGAGGCTCGGTTCACGAGGATAGTGTTGATCGCGCGGTCAAAGGTTTATGCAGGCGAAAATGGATCAAACCATTCTATTATGAGGATATTGTTTTGTTAGAGACCACTGAAGGCGAACCGGGATTAGAAATGCAGGAGGGTAAACCTACAGAGGTCCCCGTCGAGGCCATGGCCAATCCGAACCTGAGTTATACGGCGAAGCTTGCCTTTGGTCAGCTTCATAGTATGCTGATAAAAACAAGGCGTGTTACCATTTCCAATGAGCAGTTGGCTGAGGAAATAAACGTAAGAAAACGATCATTGGAAAGCGCAATTCCTGAACTTGAAAAGCAAAGGTATATTTGTATTCGAAATGCAAGAAGCCGATGGCGAGTCTAAAACTGTATCCACGATGGAAAAAAATTCACAATGAATATCAGACTGGTTACAACGATCTTCGGCGCATGGATTGGACAAAGGGGGCACGCCGCAGGGAGAATTTTAGTGTGCGTCGTTAATCAAAGTTTTTAAGGGGTTTCGGGTGTGCCTACGAAGGACGCACCGGCTCCCGTAAAGTTTGCCATGGCGCGCTTGCCTATTCGATTCCGCAGCGGGGAATCGGGCGACAAGCAAGCCATAAAGGGGCTTGTTGAAAGGGGATAGGTATAGTTTGGTGTGAAAGTAAACCCGGCCAGGCGAATTTAAACCTAGCCGGGCCTCACCATGCCTACGCGCAAAACCAGCGAGATTTGCGCCACCCGGTCTTCAGCCCGATGCTGCGCCGGAAGCTTGCAAGCGCCATTGCAGCGCATGTTTGCGAGTGGCCGGGCCGGTTACAAACCCGGCCACCGTTGGGGGCTGGCGTGTTCCCGGGTAACACGCTTTTTGGGAGCACAACGCAGCTTCGCGCGCGCTGTTCAGGCGACCGCGCTGACCCCCGGCGCGGCGGGGGTTTGGTCTGGCGCTCGGAGACAACTACCCTCCCAGCCCAAGGCGCGCCCGTAAAGGAGGTAGAAACCGGGTTGCGCATCAGCAGGGTGGATGGCGTTCCCCCCGGCCATAATGTTTGCCATGGCCGCGCCATATTGCAGCCGAATGGCGAGGACGGTTGCGGCTGACGCTGGCCATGGCGGGGCATGCCACAAAGGCCCGGCGACATGCCCGAGGCGGCAACTACCCCAAGCGTGAAAGCTGACGTTTTTAAACCGATGCTCCGTTGTATGCTGGCAAAGTCGCGCAGCCCGACAAGCTTCCCAATCTCCTCACGCAAGCGCTTTCTATTGGCCTCCACATCGGCTTTGCCGGAGCCCTCCCCCTTGGCCAGCAATTTAACAAACGTTGCCGCATGCTCCTCGGCCTTGTCATAACCGGCCTTTTTGGCGGCAACGGCGACCTCGGCCGTCTGCTCCGGCCAGCCCCCTTTAACAAAGTTTGCGATGCTGGTTTTTTCCTGTTCGCTAAATTCAAAAGCCATGCTGGTCTCCCTTATTCCCCCCCCCGCCCGTGCTTTATGCCGCTGGGCTTGGGGGCATAGGCCGGGCTGTTCGTTCACTCCCGGCATCTTTAAATTCGGGCGTTTGTGCGTGCTGACAATGCCCGTCCAATCCACTCTTTGCTTGCGCGCCTCCCTCGGCGTCTGGGGACTGGGCCTTTATTTTTCACCTCTGTCATGTTCTGTCCTCCTCATGGGGCAAAAGGCTTTTGCCGTTTGCTGTCGACTTTGGGTGGCTTGCGCTTGCGGCCGATACTGAGCACGCCCATGCTACGCACTCGCTTCAAAAGCCTTAACGGGCTTCCTCTGCTGCCAAAAGCAACGCGCGGCAATGGTCAAGGTCAAGGTCTAATTCGCGGGCCAGGTACTTTGCTTTTTAGTACAAGCTTTTCATTTGACGTATATTTTTGCTCGAAACTATAATACTGCGAAATTTCACGCCGCAGCATCTGGCTTTTTGGGTTGCGTGCGATAAACACGAGCAGGCGCAGGCTCGAACGCACCCGTTCTTATCTTGTCCTTTGGCTGGCCTTCCACAATTCCGGCAAAGGTTTGATCCACCGGGAGCTCCCCGCTGGCATAAGCACGTGCCACAAAATCAGGGTCTATAAAAACCCACCCACGTCTGCGCGCAAGCTGGCCTCCCAGTTCGTCGCCCAGTGCGGAAACACCGATGCTCAACTGGGCGTCGGCAGCGGCAAGCGTGCATTCTTCACGCAAGACGGCCGACAGCCTCGCAAGGAAGCCAATCTCGACCAGCGCCTTAAGGTATGCTGTCGCTGGCGAGCTGAGCATCCTTTTTTATTGTACTCGACTTGCATATCCACAATAGCTTTTTGGTTCACGCGAAATACATCCTGCGCAGCGCTTTTGACCGTGAGACATCACCCCTTTTGCTGACTCCCGTTGAGGGCATCGGCTTTTCTGGTCTGCAACTTCGAGCTCGCATTTAAACCCGCCATGGCTTGCTCATGCCTGCGCTTGCGTCAACGTCCTCCAGAACCGATTGCTCATACTTTTGGGGCGGCAACGGCAAAGGCTGCCCGGTTGTCGTTGATCTGCTGGGATACCTCGACAACGCGCGCGGAGTATTTTTGCAGAGCGTTCTGGTACTCACCAAATATTTTGCTGCTCATTTTATCCCCCTTAGTTTTTTCTTTTCCGCTTGTTCGCGAGCAAGTTCTCGGCTGCGCTGTTTCAGCTTGGCGTTGATTCGCGCAATAAACTTTTCCCTGTCCATGCCGATGATGCGCGAAAAGTTAAGCGGCCTCCTCCTCGTCCGTCATCTTTGCATCGGTTGCGCTGCTGGGCACACTTAAAATCAGCTCACGCAGGGTGCTCCAATATGCTTCGCCGCTAATGGCTTGGCTGCCGAGCCCGATGTTGCGCTCAAGGTTTAACAGCATGCGCTCCACCTGGCCGATTGTAGGGAGCCGGGTATTTTGATACCTGTAGGCGTTTAAACGCTCTCGGGCGCGTCTGGCTCGTCGGGTTCACCCGGGATATCGGGTTCATCCAAATCCGGCGGGGGCTTTCGATTTCCAGAAAACTTGAAATCGACTCCAACCCAAGCCTTTTTGTAGAAGCACGGAATTGTTCGCAGCTAAAATCCTGTCCATCACGTGCATGCTGATTTTAGCAACCTCCGGCGTGATCTGGCCGATGAGCAAAGCTTTCAAAATCTTGGCGCAAGAGCCTCTGACCTGGCGAAAGCTGCGAACGTGAATTCGATCGAAGCGAATTGCACCCTCTACCGGCTCCGCTTGCGCTGGCACTGGCGCTGGCTTTGCGCGCGTGTGCGCCCGTTGCTTGATTGGAGTCGTCTGCTTTACTGCTTTAATATTCTTAGACAAAATGCTTTTCTCCTCGCACAATTGGTTTCAAAATACAGAGTTAAACGTCTGCTCTATTTCCAATGTTCACCCGTTCAAAACGGCCTTGTCCACTTTTATTTTTTTGGTTAAGGCAAAAAATGCTGCGGGTTTCCAAGGTATAAGGCCGGGGTGGTAGCAGATAAGCGATTATGTGCCGGAGCCTTGCGAAATGTGGGGGGCTGGGAACTGGGGAGCTGAGCGAATACGTCTGGTCAAATCTAAACGCCTGGAGGCTGGTAAGCGTAACCGGGGGGTTATCGGTTTGCGCCAGTCATCAGCCCGGTTCTAAGCGCACTCATCAAAGAAACCGAAGCATTATCAAAATATATTTTTAGATGGCATGTGAATTATGTAGACAAGTCTTGTTTGAGGGGTCATACTTAATAAGGATGAAGCAGAAAGCATTTGGACTGAACGGGCTGTGGTGGCCATGGCGAAGAACCCTTGGAGCAGCAACATGAATATTGCGCAAAAAATATTTACGTTTTATATTGGCTCTACACCCTGCCACCACCAGGGTTTTTCGCAAGTCGCTGCTCCGCGACGGAATGGGCTTGGTCTTAATCGGCCAAGCCCATTGCAACTTTGCGGTGGTGACATGCAGACTCAAACCCTCTGCATTAGCACTTTCCGTGAGTCATAAACGCATTAACCGCCAGCCGCCCCATAACCCCCAAATCCCATTAACAATTCCACCACCAATTAAGTTAGAAATAGAGGACTTCCGCTCTAAAACTAAGCCTCCTTTTAAACGGCCTAAACACCCCAGATTCGGTATTGATGGCGGAGCCATAAGTACCTATCGCAGTTCCGCCTACCTAAAGAGGCAAGCTTCTACAACAGGCAGAACGCCATTTTCATAAATTCAACGTTATCCCCACAGGCTTCAAAGCCCAATATGCGCCAGTCAGTAAAATCGTCTTTTCCAACCCAACTCCAAACAGGTTTGGATATCTTAACAGCAAAATAGCCGTCTCTCGGCAAACATTATATCTCCGGCCTGGAACCATATTGCCTTGTACAGTTTGATTCACGTTTGAGAGGGAGGCGAACATTAAAAGAAAGATCACAGCCTATCTACAAAAAGACAGAAGCCATTCCACCGTTCTCTGTTGAAAACGAAGATGGCCGGGTTGGAAAAATAATTCCGGAACATTGCTTCCCCGGTAAAATTTTTTACCTGAACAGCAAATCCAAAAAGCGAACCGACGTTGCACTTGTTTCCGAAGATAAGCTTGAGCCGGGGAAATGGGTTTGTAAATTTGAGGTTCGGCTGAAGTCTGCTACGGAGGTGAAACGCTTGACCGGGATTTCCAGTCTGGGTGAGCTTGCGGATCTGGTTGCAGACCAGGGGCAAAATATCAAACAGCTCATGGAACGCTTACTAAATACGTTTATTCGGCCAGGGTGAGACAAACTTTTGGTCAATGGCTTATACGCTGGGGCGCTGTGAGCCGTCGCGCGAACCCGGAGCTTGCCGTGTTCCATTTCCTGCGAATGGTTGCCTATGTTGCGAATGAGCGCCCGGACCGGGAGCCGGTTCCGCCAACCCCGTTGGAACAGCGATTCGTTTGCAATGTTCAAGCAAGGCATCAAACGGCTTCAGGAAAAAATAAAATCGAAGCCGGGTAGAAAATCCAAATATGCACAGGCATTGCTGGACATGGACCTGTCAAAGTTCAAACTGAGAAAACTTTAACGGTGAAAAAAGGCTATCTTGCGAGCGGCAAGGCCCAGATGCGCCCGAACAATCAGCCTGCAAAAAAGCGTCGCCGGCCGCGTCTGCAATTTTTACAATATCGCCCGCCGCGCCGCCGGCCGACACCATTTTTCACGTGATTTTCAGGCCGATCCCGTTTACCCCCTGCTATGTGTACCCCCCAGGCCGAGATCACCCGGCCTGGGGCGTGATTTTTCATGATTTTCATGGACGCCGCGCGCTTTTGGACGCCGGTTTCGGCTTCCAAGCCCACCGCATAACAGCCCAAGTTGATTTCCGCTTTTTATAAATAAATCTTTCAAGTGTCCGAAATATCATAAAAAAACTTGACATTGCAGATCGACCGATATGATACTTTGTCCGTAAACATATAACATCAACCCCAAGGAGGCCACGATGGCAAAAGCCAAAAAGACCCAGAAAACCCAGACCCCGAAGCCCGAAGTCGCCAACCTTCAACCCCGCCAGGAATCGCCGGGGAAGCTCGAGGCATATCGCGCGTGGATGGCGAACAAGGGCAAGATCAGCCCGCGGGGAATCAGGACCGCTCCGGGCAGCGGCCCCCACCATCGCCGATGGAACCGTCAGCGGTTGGCCTTGTCATTGGGCGCATGGCCGAAATCTGCCCAAGGGTGCCGAATCGGTCGTAAAGCCCAAGGTCGATAAGAAGCCCAAGGCAGACGCCACGCGCGAGGCCAAGAATGAAAGCAACAGAAACAGTGCCGAAAGGCGAAAGCTGCAAAGGCCGAAGCCCCGGCAGCTGAACAGGCTTAGGTTCTGGTCATGGGGGCTGGGCGATAGGCCCCCAGCACGAAACCTAAACCACCACCAGGGAGGCGACTATGAAAATGCAATCACCACCGCCCGAAAATGCCAAGAGCAGAAACCCCGGAAAAACTGCCGCAACCAAACGCGCCATCGCCGGGTGTGAACAAGCGCGCCGAGGGGCTATGCAAAGGCCGGATCGGCTGGTGGGGGACTCGGGCCGTTGAATACGCGATCTGGCTGCACTTGGAAAACGTTATTGCCACCATACCGGACAGCGACTTAGAGGAAGCGGTTGAACGGTCCCTTAGCCCGGACGAGGTGAACCATGGCTAAGAAACCGAAGCCGCAGAGGCCATGCGGTAACTATCGCCGGATGAAAACCACGGTTGAGCCCATAAGGTTCTCCCGGCGTTCGGCCTCATCCGCCAGCTTTTGAAAGACAAGCCCCGCGACCGGCACCTTTGTTTATCATGGGCACC
>CAVQTH010000018.1:0-71702 GCA_963716325.1 uncultured delta proteobacterium
TCAGCTTGGGGTCGAGCGCCGCCCGCAGGCCGTCGCCGAAGAGGTTGAAGAACAACACGGTCAGGAAGATGGCGATGCCGGGGAAGATGGTCATGTGGTCGGCCACCCCGATGTAATCCCGGCTTTCGGCCAGCATGGCACCCCATTCGGGCGTGGGCGGCTGGGCCCCCAGCCCCAGGAAGCTCAGGCTGGCGGCGGTGATGATGGACGTGCCGATGCGCATGGTGAAGTAGACGATGACACCGCTCAAGGTCCCGGGCATGATGTGCACGAACATGATCCGTTTCCTGGAAGCGCCGATGCTGCGCGCCGCCCGGACGTAGAGGCTCTCCTTCAGCGCCAGGGTGCTGCCGCGCACGATCCGGGCGAAGGTCGGCAGGCTGAAGACGGACACGGCCACCACCACGTTGACGAGCCCCGGGCCCAGGATGGCCACGATGGCGATGGCCAGCAGAATCCCGGGGAAGGCGAAAAGAACGTCCGACGTGCGCATGATCAGGCCGTCCAGGAACCCGCCGAAGAACCCGCTGATCAACCCGAGCGCCACCCCGGCCAGCGCCCCCACCAGCACCGATGTCAGCCCGACCGCCAGGGAAATGCGGGCGCCGTATATGATCCGGCTGAGGATGTCCCGGCCGTAGAGGTCGGTCCCGGCCCAGTGCTCCGCGCTGGGGGGCAGCTTGGAGAGGCTGTAGTTGATCGCATACGGGTCGTACGGGGCGATCACCGGCGCAAAAACAGCCACGAGCGCCAGCAGCACGATGAAGATCCCCGCCACCAGCGCGGTTTTGCGCTGTTTGAACTTGTACCAGACGATTCTGAAAGGGGTCGCTTTGGTTTCGGTCATACGGTGGTTTACTCGAACCGGATTTCAGGGTTGATCAGGGCGTACACCATGTCCACCAGCAGATTGATGAAAACGAAATGAAAGGAGTAAAGCAGCAGCAGCGCCTGCAAGACGGGGTAGTCGCGCACGGCGACCGCCTCGATCATGAACCGCCCCAGGCCCGGCCAGGCGAACACCGTCTCGACCACCACGGAGCCGCCCAGCAGAAAACCGAACTGCAGGCCCGCCATGGTGACCACGGGGATCAGCGCGTTGCGGAAGGCGTGCTTCCACATGACCCGGCGCTCGGGCACGCCCTTGGCCCGGGCGGTGCTGATGTACTCCTCGTTCAGCACGTCCAGGAAGGCCGACAAGGTGAAACGGGCCATGATGGCCGCCACCGTGGCGCCGAGCGTGAAGGACGGCAGGACCAGCTCCGACCACTTCCCCGTGAACCCGGCAACGGGGGCCCATCCCAGGTGGACCGCGAAAAGCTGGATCGCCAGCAGCCCCAGCCAGAACTGCGGCAGGGAGATGCCGGAAACCGAGATCAGCATGGCGGTGTGGTCCTGCCATTTGCCGTTGTAGATGGCCGCCACCGCTCCGAAAAATACGCCGAACAGAACCGACCAGGCCATTCCCGCAAGGGCCAGGACCATGGTCGGAAGATAGCGCAGGGAAATCTCCTGGAAGACCGGCAGCTTGGTTTTGAGGCTCATGCCGAGGTCGCCCCGCAGCACATTGCCCATGTAGGTGACATACTGCACCGGCAGGGACCGGTCCAGCCCGAGCTGCTCGCGCAGCATTTGGATGGTCGCCGTGTCCGCGTCCGGGCCGGCCATCATGCGGGCGGGGTCTCCAGGCAACAGGCGCACGAAACCGCATGCCAGAATGGAGACCACCACCAGCACGGGAACGATGGCCGCGCAGCGCTTGAAGAAATACTTCAGCATGCCTAGTCGGTCAGCTCCGCATGCTCCACGGAAAACCCGCCGTCGGGCAGGGGATAGATGCCTTTGAGAGTCTTGGACTTGGCCGCTATCAGCGTGTCCACGAAGAGATAGCCCCACGGGGCCATGGGCCACGCGGCGTCCTGGCACTTGGCGTAGGCCTCGCCGCGCACCGCGGGGTCGGCCGAGACCAGGCCGGCCTGGATCAACTCGTCCACTTTCTTGTCGGAGAAAAACCCGAAGTTGGAAAGGGCGGGCGGGAAGGCCTGCGTCGCCAGCAGCGGCCGGATGCCCCAGTCCGCGTCGCCCGTGGAGGAGGACCACCCGCCGAAACCGATGAAGGGCACCTGGTTCGCGTCGTCCGCCCGGTGGGCTTCGAGCTTGTTGTAGAAGCTCGCGACATCCATCGACTGGATCTCGCCGGTGATGTTGATCTCCTTGAGCTGCTGCTGCACCATTTCCGTGGCCCGCAGTCGGTTGGAGGGGTTGGGGGTCAGGAAGACGACCTTGAACCCCTTCTCATGGCCGGCTTCCTTCATCAGCGCCTTGGCCTTGGCGAGGTCGTAGGGCCAGGTGCTCTGCTTCTTGTAGAACTGGAGGTTGGGGGGGATGATGGAATCGGCTTCCGTGGCAGCGCCGCCCCAGGCGATGCGGATGATGGCCTGCTTGTCCAGGGCATAGTTGATGGCCTGGCGCACGCGCTGATCGGCCAGCGGCGCATAGCGGGTGTTCAGGACCAGGTAGCGCTCGACGATGGACGGCCGCTCGATGATCTCGATCTTGGGGTCGGCCTGGACCACCTTGAGCATCTCGGCCGGCATGGGGTAGATGTAGTGGGCCTGGCCGGCGCGCAGCATGGCTACCCGGGACCCGCTTTCCGGGATCGGCCGGAAGGTGATGGAATCAACCTTCGCAGCACCCCTCCAATACCCGGGGTTTTTCTTGATCTTGACCGTGTCGGAAACCCACTCCACGAAGATGAAGGGTCCCGTCCCGACGGGGTTCTTGCTCACCTGGTCCCCGTGCTTAGCGATGGCGGCGGGGCTCAGCATCAGGGCCCCCGGGTGGGCGACGGTGTTGATGAAGGCGCCGAAGGGCTCGTTCAGGACGAACTTGACGGTCGCATCGTCGACGACGACCAACTCCTTGACCGACTTCATCAGGCTGCTGCGTTTCAGCTTCCCGCCCATCAGGCGCGCGATGTTCACGCGCACGGCCTCGGCGTTGAACGGCGTGCCATCGTGAAACGTGATGCCTTTGCGCAGCTTGAAGGTGAACTCGGTGGCGGCGCTGTTGAAGCTGTAGCTTTCAGCCAGCAGGGGGATCACCTTCAAATCCTTGTCGAACCCCATGAGCCCTTCCAGCATGGCCTTTTCGATGGCGCCGGAATAGGTGTCCGTGGTGTCGTGCGGGTCCAGGGACTTCGGCGTGGATTCGGATGCGTAGATGACATCCTTCGCCGCGCCGAAGGCCGGCGCGGCCATCACCGTCAGGCACAGCAAAACCAGAAACAATCTCTTCGCAACCATGGCTTTCCTCCTTTTCGTCTTGGGTTGATGTACGGTTGATCTACGAACTTGCTGTTTTTGTGGGAGCGGCTTTCCAGCCGCGATCGCAATGCGTTGCTTGACGGCGCTGAGTGATCGTGGCTGAAAGCCACTCCCACAGTTTATGAACTCCTCTGCCACAGCCCGGCGCAACGTGCTGGACTCTGTTCTCTCCCGCGCGGCGTCACACCGCCACCATGTGCCCCGGCGCCACCTCTTCATACCGCAGCGGCGGCGGCGGGTCACCCACTTTCCGGACCGGGCTCGGGATCTCCCCCGTCAGCATGCTGAACGAGGTCCGGAGGGCGGGGTCGGCCACGGGGATCGCCGCCAGCAGTTTGCGGGTGTAGGGGTGCTGCGGGTTTTCAAAAATATCGCTGCGGCGGCCCATCTCAACGATCTGCCCCAGGTACATGACCGCCACGCGGTGGCTCACCCGCTCCACCACCGCCATGTCGTGGGAGATGAAGATGTAGGACAGGTTCATGTCCTTTTGAAGCTCCATCATCAGGTTGAGCACCGTGGCCCGGATGGACACGTCGAGCGAGGAGACGGCCTCGTCGGCGACGATCACCCGCGGCTCGGTGGCGAGCGCCCGCGCGATGGCGATGCGCTGGCGCTGGCCGCCCGAGAACTCGTGCGGGTAGCGCGAGGCGTGCCCGGCGGGGATGCCCACGCGCTCGAGCAGGTCCCCCACCTTTTTCTCCAGCCGGTCCTTGTCGCCCATGCGGTGGATGACTAGGGGCTCGGCAACGGAAGCGCCGATGGTCCGGCGGGGGTTGAGCGAGGCAAAGGGGTCCTGAAAGACGAACTGGAAGTTCTGCCTCAGCTTCTGCATTTCAACTTCTTGGACGGCCATGACATCCTTGCCGTCGAAAAGAACTTGCCCCGTTGCGGGGACCAGCTTGAGCGCCGAGTAGCCGGCCGTGGTTTTCCCGCACCCGGACTCGCCCACGATCCCGAGGGTCTCCCCCGGGTAGAGCCGGAAGCTCACGTTTTCCACAGCGTAGACCAGGTGCGTGGGCCGGCCGAAAAACGTTTTCCGAGACACGAAACGGGTGGTCAGGTTGCGGACGTCCAGGACCGGCTCCTTGCGGTAATCGGCCGTGTCGATCTCTTTTTCCCGAGGGGGCGCCTCGCCCGCGCCGCGCTTCAATTCACTTTCCATGTCCAGCACGGGCAGCGTCGCGGGGTTTTTGCGGCCCCGCATGCTGCCGAGCCGCGGCACGGCCTTCAGCAGCGCGCGGGTGTACGGGTGGGACGGGTTCCCGAACAGGGTGTGGACGTCGTTGGTTTCGACGATGCGTCCTTGGTACATGACGATGACGCGCTCCGCCAGCTCGGCCACCACCCCCATGTCGTGCGTGATGAAAACCACCGCCATGTCGAACTGCTTCTGCAGAGAGCGGATCAGCGCCAGGATCTGCGCCTGGATGGTCACGTCGAGCGCGGTGGTGGGCTCGTCGGCGATGAGGACCTGGGGCCGGCAGGCGAGCGCCATGGCGATCATGACGCGCTGGCGCATGCCCCCCGACATCTGGTGGGGATACTCCGAGGACCGTTTTTTCGCATCCGGGATGCGGGCGATCTCGAGCAGCTCGAGCGCCTTGCGCGTTGCCTCACTGCGCGGGAGGTCCTGGTGGGAGAGGATGGCCTCCTCGAGCTGGTTGCCGATGGTGAAGAGCGGGTTCAGCGAGGTCATGGGCTCCTGGAAGACCATGGACAGGTCGACCCCGCGAATCTCCCTGGCCTCGGAGTTGGAGAGGCGGGTGATGTCCAGGACGCTGCCGTCTTTCTTGCGCAGCGTGATCACGCCGGCATCGGTGCGCACGTTGTGCAGAAGGTGCATGACCCGACGCATGGTGACGGTTTTCCCGGACCCGGACTCGCCCACGATGGCGAGCGTTTCGCCCTTCTTCACGGAAAAAGAAACATCGTGCAGGACCGGGGTGAACCCGCCGAATGTGGGAAAGCTCAGGGACAGGCCCCGGATGGCCAGGATATCGTCCGGCGGCAGCGCCGCCGCGTGAGTGGGCTCGCTATTCAAAATACCCTTTTTTCTCGATCACACGGTTGCGGATCATCACTGCGCCCTTGGCGAGCACGTCCCGGACGGCCATCGCGGCGGGATCGAGCACCAGGACGTCGGCATCGGCGCCCGGCTTCAATTCGCCCTTGACTCCGGCCAGCCCATAGATCCGGGCCGGGGAGATCGTCAGCGGGCGGAGCGCCTTTTCAAGCGGCATGCCCTTTGTGTTGACCAGCGCGGAGAGCTCAAACAGGAGCGAGGCCGGCGTGCCGATGCCCATCCCGAGGATGCGGCTGCGGTCCTCGTTCCACACCGGCAGGGAGCCGCCGGCATCCGAGCTGAAGGCAACCCGGTCGAACAGGCCGTTCTCGTCCGCCAGGCAGGCAAAGTCCGCGGCGGACATATGCGCCGAGCCCTCGGCGGGCAGGCTCATCATGCAGGTGGCGTCGACCACCGCCCCCAGGCGGGCCAGTTCAAGCACCTGCTCGGTCAGGCGCGTGTTCCTGCGGTTGATGTGGGTGGGGATGAACATGTCCGGCCGCGTGCCGTTTTTCTGCACGACCTCGAAAATCAAATCGAGTCCGGCGGGCTTGACCCCGGTGTGGACCGTGATGAAGCCCGGCTTGTCGGCCACCAGGGCCGCCACGCGGATGGCCGCGGCCAGGGCCGCCAGGTCGGCCGCCTCGAGGTGGGGTCCGCGGATGTCGGAGAGGGCCAGCTTGCAGCCGATGACCGGCTGAAGATACACCAGGTCGCGGGCGACGCTGCCGGTGACGGTCGGGGAAGGGTGCCAGTAGGAGCCCGTGAGCATGAAGGCGGTGATGCCCTCGGCGTTGAAGGCCTGGGTCTTGGCGTAGAGGCTCTCGACGGAGCGGGTGAGGGCGTCGGTGCCGAGCAGCCCCACGGCCGTGGTCACGCCGTTTGCCGTGTTCATGCTGAGCTGCATTTCCGGGGTGCGGGTGTGAAACCCGCCCTCGCCGCCGCCGCCGGTGAAATGCTGGTGCCCGTCGACGAAGCCCGGTACCACGGCGAGCCCGCGGGCGTCGATGACCTCGACTTCGCCGGGAAGCCCCGCCGCAGGGATGCTTTTTTCGAGGGCCAGGATCTTGCCGCCGCCGGTCAGGATGTCGCAGCGGCCCATGGCGCGGGGCCCGAAAACCTCTCCGTTCCGTATCAGTATCATGCGAGTAAGCCTCCCCAAATACTTCCGAATGGTCCGCCTGCCGCTGACGTGGCTTAGCACCCCACTCCACAGGGGTCAATAAGCGGGTCGATTTTGAAAAAAGCTAACGGCTTGATCCGGCAAAATCCGCGAACATGACTTTCGACAGCTGCAGGGCCTCTTCCCGTGTATTGACCAGTTTTTCGTCCTGCGCCTCGCGAACCGCGCGCAGGATGCGGCCAACCCCGGGCCCGGGTGGGACACCCATCTCGATAAGGTCGCGGCCGCCGATGAGCGGCTTTGAAGCGAACTGCTCCCGAACAGCAGAGTAGTAGAGGGAAATGGTCTCGCGTGACCAACGCATGTGGCGTTCGTGTTCGGAGGGGCTCGAAGCCGGGCCGAGGGTCGCCTGGGTGTCGGCCATGCTTAAGATGATCAGGGGGATCATGTCGTCCCCAAGCCTGCGGAACCAGCGCAGCAGGGTTTTCAGCTTGACCTGCGGTAGCGACAGGTCGATTGCGTGCATGTGGTTCCCTACGAGGTTTTCGAAGTATGCGCGGTCGCGGGCCGACAGCTTGAGCCTGTCGGCAACCCTGCCGGCGGCCGCTGAGCTGCCTTTCTCGTGCCCGTGAAAGGTGACACGCCCGCCTGAGGGTTCGACCGTCCGAGCCTCCGGTTTGCCGGAATCGTGAAACAGTGCCGCCAGTTTCAGGAGGGCCAGCCGGTTGTGCCGACCCAGGTTCCCCCTCACATGCGCGGCTGACGGGCCGAGCCGATCTTCGGCTCTTTCCAGGATATCCTCACAGTTTCCAAGCGTCGCGACCGAGTGGTCCCACACGTCCAAATGGTGATGCTCGTCTTGCACGCAGCCCTTCATCGGCCCGATTTCCGGAAACAAGGCTTCCAGCGCACTGATTTCATCCAGGTCCCGGACGTGGGATGCGCAAGAGGGCTGTTCCAGGATTAGGAACAATTCCCGGGCCACCCGTTCGCCCGCTGTACCGGCGAGACCCGCGGCAGCGGACTTCATGCGGTCGAGCGTAGCCGTGTCAATCTCAAATGAGAGTTGTGCGGCAAACCGGACAGCGCGAATGGTGCGCAGGGGGTCGCTGACAAACACGTGCGTGTTGGTGGCCCTGACACATCGGTCAATTAAATCCTGCCGCCCTCCGAAGGGATCAACCAACTCGGCCGGAGTTTTTGCGGGGGACACTCTTAAAGCCATCGCATTGAAGGTGAAATCGCGGCGCCCGAGGTCGGCCTCCAGGCTGCCTCCCTGAATGCCAACTATGTCGAGGAAATCGTCCGTTTTCCCACGGTTGACCACGCGGAAGCAGGGTGTGTCGGCCTTGCCCGTAAAAGGCACCACGACTGCGCCGTGAAATGCCCCGAGCCGCTGTGCAAATGCCTCCGGGTCGCGGCACATCAGGTCAATGTCCTTGGGGGTCCGCCGCAGCAGGTGATCGCGAACCGCACCCCCCACGAGGTACAACGGCGGCAGTTCGATGCCCAGGGGGGCGAGCCAGCGGTGAAGAATTTCAAACAAAACGTTCATATCAATAAATAGTACCGCATTTCACAAACTCTTGAAAGCGGCTTTGATGAAAAGATTCTCGGGAAATCGGGAATCGACCGTCTGGTGAATCTCTGCGAGAAGTCAATTTTCTCAGTTTCGGCTATATCGGGATAAGGCTCTCCTCTTGAAAATAGAATGCCTTCTCTTTAGATGCGCTCTATACTGCTTTGGCCCTGGCCAGGGTAATCAAATTGGCTGTGACCGCCGACAGCCACACATAGCTTTCAAACGATCGCTGTCCCTTCCACGTGCAGCGGTCAAATCCCAGGCTGCGCTTGATCCAGGAGATGATCGATTCCACTCCGGCCCGGAAGCGCCGCAGCCGATTGTAGACCCATTGACTGCGGCACATGCTCGCAGTACCTGCTCGGCGCTCATCCCACAGGCTCCGGTGTCTCGCAGTGCGCGGTCCCGGCAAAGGTCCTTGATGAACCCAATCGACTATGGTAGTTACCTGATCGAGAATCCGGCTGATGCGATCCAGTTCCCTACAACTAGTTATCGCTGTGGATGGACACTAACGAGGTGAAAATGCCATACAAGAGTACCGCGGTGATAGGCTTCCTGTGTGCCATTTTGCTGCTGTGCAACGGTTGCCAGGCGCCCATGGCTATAGGGACGCTTGAATCCATCGGCAGTGCATCGCCGACGGCTTTTCAGAATTTGGGAAGAGGAAAGATAGAGAGCTTCTGGATCGCTCGATTCGAAGACGTCGTCAAGGGCACCGAAACCGCAGGTCAGACCCTGTCGCTCAACTTGACCGAAAAGAAGGTTGAGAAGGATCAGGCCTGCTACCGGTACAGTGACGAGAAGGGGGATCAGATCGCACTCACCATCGAGCGCCGAACCGCTACCGTGACATCCATCCTGATCGATGTCGGATATTTCGGGCCGATAGCCTTTGGCCGGCTGTTGGCGCACCAGGTTATCGTTGAACTGGTGGAAGCAGGCGTTTTTGCCGACGACTCGGAGTTGGAAACCGACGACGGCAAGGGCTATAAGAAACTCTGATCAAATCGGGATATCCTACCCGCATGTCGCAATAATAGGCTTTGTATTGAGTTTACGTGATTAAGCGGTTTTTTTGGTTTTTGTTCTTTTAAATTCTTGCAAAATAAAACGGATTCCTCTTTCTTAGATTTGGGCAAACCTTAAGAAAAGGAGGAATCCGTTGGGCGAGATCGCGATGGATCTTCGCTTGGTGTTTACGATACCAAGTGCGAAGCTGACAATCAATGGTCTGGTGGTGGGGCTGAAGGAAGCGGCCCCGGAAATTCTGGAAACGATTATGACCACGCTGCTGGAGGCCATCGAGGAGCAGGCGGTTTCGCGGCAGATTGAAAAAGACCCGCAACGCTACCGTAAAAACGGCCATCAGAGCAAGCCGCGCCAGTTCAGTTGTTCGATGTGCGATTTTTCGTATCGGTTCGCCCAGGTCAAGGATGGTAAAACCGGCCGCAGCCTGACGCCGTTGGTGAAGGCCTTGGCGATCCCCGAGCAGGTGCGGTTTTTGGATGAGGCGTTGGAGCCTGGGATCGGTCTTTGCGTGCATGTCTCCTACCGGCGCGCGGCTAAGGAGGTTGAGCGCATCGGCGGGCAGACGATGAGCCACAGTACGATTCACCGCCGGTTGCAGGAGTTTGCCGGCAGCCATGCGCCGTTTGGAGACCTCAAGGAGCGCCCCTTTGTTTGGCTGCTGGTGGACGGCACTAAGGTGCATTTGCAGGGGAAAAAGGGAAAAGACCTCGGCCAGGCGCAGATGCGCTGGGCGCTGGCCTCGCAGGGCGAGGGCAAACCCTTTGAGCCGGTGGGCTTCTGGATCGACACATCGTGGAAGCGCATCCGGAAGGATCTGAGCAAGCGGCTGGATTACGCCCGGCTGCGGGTGCTCTTCTCCGATGGCGAAGCCGGCATTGAGGAGAGCCTGCTGAGCCGACGGATGCGGCATCAACGCTGTATGTGGCATGGCAAACACGACTTTCCCTACATCCTCTACACCGAGGGGCTCAAGAAGCCCGATCAAAAGCCCTTCGTGGATCAACTCAAGGCCATCGCGGCGATGAGTATGAGCAAAACGCAACTGGAGAATCTTAAACCCCAGGACCGTGCCCAGGTGCGGCAGTTGGCCCAGCAAACCGAGCAGGGCTTTGAAGAGCTTCTCAAGGCGTTGGAGCCCTATCCCAAGGCCAGGGCCTATATCGAAAACTTGGTCAAACCCGTAACCACCTTCTTGCGCTGGTGGCTGCAACACGGAGAGGCGCTGCCACTGACCACCAATGCCATCGAAAGCCAATTCAGCCAGGTTTGCAACCGGGTGAAACGCATCGGCCGCCGGTGGTCTGATCGGGGCCTGCTCAATTGGCTGACCGTTTGCTTTTACAAAATCTTCAAACCGGAACTCTGGAGTCTACAGTGGCAAAACGCTCCACGAAAACTAGTCAAAATCCGGCTGCGCTCGGTTGAGGCCACCTACCAGTGGTCAGCAGCCATCACGTAAACTCGGAACAAAGTCCAATAATAAGGCAAGAAATCAGGAGGGCGTTGCAAGCCTTCTAAACCAGCGGAAGGTTCGCTGACCCTGGATCGTTTCTTCGCAGACCTTCGGCATGAGCCTCAGCAGCGCAGTGAGGACAGGGAAATAGAAACTCGGGGGAAAGGAAAAAATAATCTGCCGGCCGGCGCGCGCATAGCGCAATTCGGGGTAGATGACCCGGCGGAAACTATCCCGATAGCGTTCTGCGGCTGATTCGGGTTTTAAGCGACTTTCGATGACCGCCTGCGCAGCCAGTTGGCCGCTGCGGTGCGCGTAGTAGATTCCTTCGCCCAGAAAGGGTTCGGCCAGGCCTGCCGCATCTCCAACCAGCAGAACATTCGCATTCCCCGGAGTCTCAAGGTAGTTGCCGTACGGAATGGCATGGGACTGAATGTGAAGGGCGTTCATGTCGGCGAGACCCCGATTCGCGAGAAAATTTCGAAACCCGGCCGTGACGCGGCGGCCGGCTTTTTCCTTCAAGGTGGCGATTCCGAGGACTTGCTCCCTCTCGCCGGGGAACGACCAGGCATATCCCCACGGTATGAATCCGAAATAAATCGCAGGGAGGTCAGGCGGCGCGGCCGGTTTTCGCGAGACAAAACATTCCACCGCTGCGGCAGATCCGGGGTGGCGGGGTACGGCGATCTTGCGCGCTTGAATCAGGGTGCGGCGCACGCGGCTGTTGACGCCGTCCGCTCCGATGATGAACCGGCCCGTCCATTTTTCTCCGTTTTGAGCGGCAACCTCGCATCGTGTGAAGTCGACCGAGGCAACGGCTGTACCTGGACGAAATTCGGCACCAGCGGCAATGGCTTGCTGAAGCAAGAAATGATCGTACGCCTTGCGGTCAACCAGGTGAAACGGGTAGTCGAGCGTCCGGCGGACCTCGCGCCGGCAGCAGTCGGAAATCCTGTATTCCCGGGTTGGGTGCAGCAGAACACCGTTCGCTGCGAAGGTTCGGGTGCTAAAATGAAAAAGGCTTTCAAGGAGCTGGCTGGTTTTCCACGTCAACAGGCCGCCGCAAAGCTTGGGGCGCGGGAAATCGGTGCGATCCAGGAGGACCACCTTCAATCCCCGGGAGGCCATGATGAATGCCGCAGTCGTCCCGGCCGGGCCGGCGCCGACAATCAGGGCATCGAAGGTCGCCTTTTTCATGGGAAGTGTGATAAAAAAAGGTTCGAGTTATGTCAATTCTTTAAATTGTTGGGAAGATAGTGCCGATAATATCTGGTGTTCCTCCTGTTTTGATTTTTTTTGCTCTCGGACATTGTGGTTTGTTTCGAGCTTCGATATTCGGATTTCGAATTTCCATTTCACAGGTATTAAAACGGCTCATGAGCGACTACCAGTTTGAACAACTCGAAGCGCTTTCGCAGGTGCGGCTGCACCTCAAGGCGCTTTCGCGCAGTGAGAAAGAGAAACTGCGGGTGCTCATCGTGGATTATCTCGAATTTCGCCGCCGGGTGGACCGCTACCTTGAAACCTATTTCGGCACGGTCTGCGATAGGACCTGCTACCAGAGTCGGCTCAGCGCGTGTTGCTCGCGGGAGGGCATCATCACCTTTTTTGCCGACGTGGTGATCAACCTGCTCATGTCCGATGAAACCGAGATCGATGCACTTTCCAAGGTGCTGGGCGCCGAGAACACAGGGTTCAAATGCGTCTATCTCGGGCAGGACGGCTGTCTATGGCGGCTCAAGCCGATTGTCTGCCAGATGTTCCTGTGCGAGCCGGCCAGGGCCAAGGTTTTCAGCAAACACCCCGAGGCTGAAGCCGAGTGGCTGAATCTCGAGCACCGGCGCAAGCAGTTCACCTGGCCGGACCGGCCCGTTCTGTTTGATGCTCTGGAGAAGTATTTCATCGCAGCAGGCTGCGCGTCATCCCTCATGTATCTGCACCACAGCCCGGGGCTTTTGCGCGTCAAGCGCAAGGCTGGAATTTAGGCGGGCGGGTGTCCGGATGTTCAAGCGCTTTTTGGCGCGATAGCATGGTTTCGGACTACCATTCAGACGATTAAGGCCACCACGCCGTGTTGGGGCGATGCAGGCTGTTGCCCGCATCGTACGCAATACACTGCCCCCCATCGAGCCATAGAACCTCCATCAAGCTCGCCATCCGCCATCGCTTCGCACACTGGTCCATTCTTTCCGGCTCCATACGTTTGAGCGGGCCGAATAATTTAAAAAAAGAAAAAAATAAATATTTAAAATTAGATAAAATAAAAGCTTGCAATATTAAAATATATATTATAAGCTTTAAAGCATGGGCCAGAAGAAGACCTTTTCCACACGCATCGACGATGACCTGTTGAAGACGCTCAAGCATCTGTCCGTTGACACGGACAAGTCCCTGGGAGAGCTGCTGGAGGAGGCCATCGCGGAGTTGATCCTGAAGTACTCGAAACCCAAAAAGCAGAGCAGGAGGGTGCGAGATGCGAGCCAAGAAAATGAGAGTTTACGAGGATTTTGACGAAGATGACGAGGAACCCTTGTTTCAATGCGGCGACGGCATCACCATGGAATGCGTATGCCCGAAATGCGGCGTCACCCACCGCATGAAAATGCTGTGGGCGGGCCGGGGCAAACCCAAAAAGTTCTGCCAGGCCTGCAAAATGTATATCACCACCCTGGAAACGGTGGAGTTGCCGTGCATCCCGGTGTCGGTGAACCGGGTGGTGGGATGAACTGCCTCCCTTAAATTTCCAACATTGATGGCTTCGAAAAAAAGCCGTCTATGGCGAATTGCCCATTCCGATGTTGCATGGAAAATGTTTTTCTGTGGGAGTGGCTTTCCAGCCACGATGTAGCCATCGATTTCCGTCGCATCTAAATCACGGCTGAAAAGCCGCTCGCACAATAAAGCACGACGCTTGCTCGGCGATCGAAAAAAATTATGGTTCGCTCCTGCGGTGGACGGCAATCATGGTGATGTCATCCGACTGGGGAGCGTGCTTGATGTGGCTGAATAGGTCGGCTTTGACCCGGTCGATCAGCTCAAGCGCAGATGAAGCCGGCTTCTCCAGTAGAGCAAAAAAACGTTCCTTGGTGTAAAGAGCCTCATCCGGGGACATGGCCTCCGTGACCCCGTCCGTGTAGCCGAACAACACCTCGCCTTGCTCGATCCGGGCGATGGCACTTCGGTATCTGGATAACGAATCAATCCCCACTGAAGAGCCCGTGGCGTTCAAAAACGCCCGGGCCCCCGATTTACCGATGATCACCAGCGGCAAATGCCCGGCGTTGACGTACGCCAGCAGCCCGGTCTGCGGGTTGATGATCCCCAGGCAAAGCGTCGCGAACATCCCTTGGTCGCCGTGTTCCTTGGCGATGTATTCGTTGGTCGATGTGACCGCCCCCAGTGCGGTTTCGACCTCCACATCCACTTCCGCCGTGGCAGGCCGGTCGCCGGTTGAAATGGACACCCCGCTCAGGCTGATCTTGCCGGTAAAGACGCGGAGCAGGCTGCGGATGAGCGCCATGAAAAGTGCCGAGCCGACCCCCTTGTCGCAAACATCGCCGATGACGACGGCCAGGCAGCCGTTCGGCAGCACGAACCCATCGTAAAAGTCGCCTGCAACCTGCCGTGCGGGGTGAAAGCAGGCCGCAATGTCCCAGCCCGTCAGGCGCGGGAGTTCGTGGGGCAGGAATTCCTTTTGGATCTGCCTGCCTTTTTCGAGCTCCGCATCAAGTGCCCGGGAATATTCGTTGAGTTTGGAATACAGCTTGGCGCTCTCGAGGGCCAACCCGAGCTGCCCGGCGGTCACCTCCATCACGTCAACCGCGCCTTGATGGAAGATCCCGGGCTGCGAATGCAGAAGCGTCAGGATCCCCAGAAGTTCATTGTCCCGAATGATCGGCACCGCCATGGCGGACCGCGCGGCGTAGGGCTGTTCGGGCAGGTTGAGCCAGCGGGCGTCTTTTTCGGTGTCGGTGATCAGCCCGATCCGGCGGTTGCGAACCACCCACCCGGCAAGCCCGCCTTCCAGAACCGTGCCGGTGAGGTCGAGGCACTCTTTCGCCTGCCGCGGTCCCCGAGTCAGGATGCAGTCCCGGACCACTCCGTCCGGGTCCAGCAGAAAAAGACTTCCGGTCTCGGCCTTGCTCAGCTCGACCGTAAGCTCGAGCGTCTTCTGTAGAATGGCGGTCAGCATCTGCTCCTTGGCCGAGGACTTCGCGAGCGACACGAAATCCTGAAGCAACCGGCTTTGGGTCAGCAGCGCCGTCTTCTTTTTCTGCAGCCGCTCGATCTTCGCCTTCAGTTCTGCCGTTCGGTCCATATTCGAACCACTCCTCAATAAAACCCAGCGAGATCTAAACCGCTTAGCGAAACCACAGTCCGCACCCAGAGAAATAATCCAAAGAGGAGAGCTGGTCCTGGCTGGAAAAAATATACAATATTAAACCTTGATATCCGTAATTTTCAAATTTCTCGTATTCCAGTTCAGCACAGCTGTTTTTTTAATCATAAGTTTTTGCATATCAGAATGTTCCTTGATGATGACTTCTGATGCATATTGGCTCAAAAAGTTTGACTTCAGTTCAGCTCTTGCTTTATCCACGCCAATCTCATTATACGGCGCAGATACGAGCAATAAAAAACCATCTTTGGGAATCATACCTTTGTTCATATTGGATTTGATTACACTGACGGCACTCACTATCGGCCCACTAAGATCAGGACTATATGGACCGATGATAAGCGCCATGTTGGGAATATGCAGAAAGTCAAAGCCACGACCAATACATATAATCCATTCTCTGTGCACTGTGTCCAGATCTAGATTTCGATGCAGAGCCCGAATCTCAGTAATATGCTCTATATTTCCTTTAACTAAAGGCACAAGATCATGAAGTACTCGCTCCGGCATATCTGGATATGTTATTCTCAATTTATTTACCCAATATTCCCTGGACGATTCTTTACATTCGGCCAAATTCAATATTTCTTTATTTTCCCCGTGAAGTATCATCGCATCTTCATCTGTTTCAAAACCACAAATCACAGGATAGACGGTCTGATGATCATGTCCAAAAATATATTCTATTTGTTTCTTTATTTCAGCAACATATTTTTTGGATTTTTCGCAATCATGATCAAATCCAGCACATCCTCGCTTCTTATCGCTTTTTGAAAAATGATAAGTTATTAACAACAGAACTCTTTGTGATGATTCAATGGCTTGATTGACCGTATTATATAGAACCTCGCCAAGATATGGCCAACCAAGATCGAACATGCCACCAAAATTCCTAAATGGCTTAATTATGCCTAAAGGAGTTTTGGTTGCATATGGAATGTGAATACGCCCGTCCATGCACTTTAGAACGATCACCATCGTTGGATGTTTGAATGTATATCTTTTTCTCGCCAAATAGGCTTCCGGCGTACAAAATACCTCAGAGTGCCTTTTGCTTAGGTTGATTAGCCAATCAATCCTTTTCTGGATTGGCATATTATAAACATCCGCTTCTCTGGCGTTTATATATTTATTTATTATTTCCTTCATCTTCAGACTTCTCCAAAATCGGTTTATAGTGTGAGTAAAGTTGTTAACGTTTAAAAATGAGTAAGTTTTAAGTCCGGTGTTATTCGGGGTTTTCTATTACCTCAATCAGGTAGCCCCGCCTTGCGCAGCAGGCCCAAGACTTGAGTTGTCAGTGCTGGATCTTTGCCGGTCTTCGCTGCGAAGGCTTATCGAGTCTCCAGCTCGCGCGTGTACCAAGTTCCACCAGGCCCGCTGTAACTTGCGCCTTCGCCCCATATGAGATGCGTTCTACTCTTGGCATCGATGGCGATCTCGAAATAGTCGCCATACGGGAAGGCATAACCGTCGGCCGTCTTGTAAGGTGCGCCGTTCGGTCGATCGGATACCCTCACCGGCTCAACCCAGTTATTACCGCCGTCGGTCGTCCGGCGGTACCAGGTGTTCCAGGCGATCCTGCTGCCCAGGCGATCGTCCTGCCAGGCTATACGGAAATCTCCGGCTGCTATACCGGCAGCCAAGGCCGGAAAGGCGTTGTTGACCGTTGGCGAGCCGTTTGAAATTTCTGACCGGGCACTCCAGTTCACACCATCGGTTGAAGTACGCACCCACATGCGCTGCTCCGCGCCGGCAATGTCGCCGGCATTGTAAGCGAGCATGATGGTTCCTTTGGCGTCGATCGCCAGAACCGCCGAAGGTCCGAAAAACCCCAGGTAGCAACCGGGCGACCAATCGCAAGTTGGGGCCTCCTTCGAAGTGTCGACTCGCATGGTAGACCATGTCGCGCCGCCGTTGTTGGATTTCAGGACATTGATGTGCGCGTCGCCTGTGTAGTCGAGGCTGTAATCGGTGACGGCAAAATAAACGCTGCCGTCAGGCGCCACAGCGCCTCCGGTATGGAACCAATAGCGCTTGTCGTTGCTCGTTCGGACCGGCGGGGAAAAGGTCGCCCCAGAATCGTGGGAGACCGTAACAAACGAATCGCTTGCATTGAACGCGATATAAACGTCTCTGCCGTCGGCTGAAACCGCCAGAACCGGCTTGTCGGACCAGTTAGGCTTCGTCGACTTGGTGGTGATGGTGATGGGGGCGGTCCAGGTCATGCCGCAATCGTCGGATTTAACGAACTTCACACCAGGCACATAATCGTTCAACCACACGGCGTAGATCGTTCCATCGCCGGCGACCTCGATCTGGGGGTCGTTGTGAGATTTGCGGAATGGCGCCAGAAACTGGTCGGCTTCCCAGGTCCCCCCTCCGTCGTTTGAACGGCGGTAGATGATGTACGGCCCGGCGCAGCGCTTGCAAGGCTCGGGGCCGTCGTAACGGGTGGTCAGTTGGTACACGTAACCGGTAGCTCGGTCCATGGCGATGGCGGGCTCCCAGTCGTTATAAGGCCCCCATAGGCGCTCCGCCTCAAAGCCGTTGTTGGACTGGGAATCCATCGGTCTGGCCTGAATGGTAACCTGGCCCTCGATCAGTGCGGCTTCCGGAACCGGCCTCCGTTTTCCGGAAACAATTGATTCTCCCCACAAGAACGAGCATCCGAAAAATACAACGGCTCCAATAATGGTAAGAAGCACAAGAATGACGGGCCGAATTGATCTTGCCCTTGTTCTCGAAGGCGGCATCATGGCGGTCACCTCCGCGGCGTGTGTGAAATTTGGGCCTTGCGCTGCTTGGCAAGATTGCTGTGGGTGACAAGACTGATCCAGATTACTTCAGCCCTGCACTGCGATATGCGTCAAAAAGACGTTTCCTGAAAGCTTCATCCTTTAATGGCAACATTTTTTCCTCAATGGTGACGGAAAATTTTGGGGTAACTCGCATTACGTTTTCAGCAGCCCAGCGGGCCTTCTCCTTGTTGCCGGACAGTTCATACGCCGCCGTAAGTCCTTGAAAAGCAAAAGGGTTATCCGGGGCGCGCTCGAGGGTCTCGGTCCATAAGAGGATTGCCTTTTCATACTGCTTGTTGCCGAGGCAAGACATTGCCAGGTTGTTGACATAGGTCAGCGGCCGGAGAGGAACGAGCCGGAGAGCGGTTTCAAGGTTCACGTTTGCGTCTTCATAACGCCCAGCAGACCTTAAAGCCACTCCCAGAATAAAGTAGCCGCTATTGTCGTTAGGGCCTAATTCAATAGCTTTCTCGCCATATACAATCGCATTATCAAAGTCCTTTTTGCACAAACTTATGCTGCTCAATAAATTGTATGGCGGTGGCTGACCGGGGTTAAGTGTCATGATTTTTTGAGCCGCTTGCTCGGCCTGTTCGATGGATTTCTCGGGCGACTTGGTGATGCGAAACCATACTTCATCCAAGTAGGCAAATCCCAAGCTTGTGTATGCCGCTGCAAAGTCAGGATCGAGATTGACCGATTCCTCAAACAATTGACGGGCTGCGATAGAGTCTTGTGGAGTTCGTCTGAAAAAATGATTCAGGCCCTTCAGATAAGATTCATAAGCTTTGAGATTGCTGGGCCGATAATACTTGAGGCTTGTCGATAGGCTTGTCCCTGAAACTCCCGCTATAAATTTGACGTTTAAGACTTCCATGACCTCCATCGTTATCTGGTCTTGAAGGGCGAAAAGGTCTTCAAATTTGCGATCATAACGCTGGGCCCAGATGTGGTTGCCGTTGCGGCCGTCGATCAGCTGGACGTTGATGCGAACCTGTTCTGCATCGCGTTGCACGCTGCCTTCAAGCAAATATCGCACCCCCAGCTGATCGGCGATTTGCTGAGCAGTCATTGACTTGCCCTTGTAGGCAAAACTGGAGGTGCGGGCTGTGACGTAAATATCCGGCGATTGCGACAAACCAGTGATGAGCTGTTCGGACATGCCGTCGCTGAAATAGTCTTGTTGGGGGTCACCTGTCATATTTTGGAAGGGCAGCACTGCAATCGATGCGCTACCGGGAACTGGGAAGGCCACCTTCCTCAGATCAACCTTGTCTGCCGGCGGTGGGGCTTTATGGAGGACGAACTGCCACACGGCGACGGTCCCTATCGCGATCAGCAGCAATGCCGCGCACACAAAGGCGATTTTTCTGATTCTCCCCGTTCCGGCCTTGGAGCCTGCATGCAGTCCCACCGTTGTTGTCACTCGCGGCTCCATTAGGACTTTGTAGGCCCCCACGGGCTTGGTAATATTTTTGACCGTCTGTTCTCCAAGGTACTCGTAGCCGAAAGGCAGCTTACTCTCGATATGGTCGAAAGCTGTCTTGGAGACACAGATCCCTCCGGGGTCGGAAAGAGATTCGAGCCGCGCTGCGATATTTACGCCGTCCCCGTATATGCGAGATTCCTCCTCGATCACGTCCCCCAAGTTAACCCCGATCCGGAACTGCATTCGGCGATTTTCGGGCAGCTCCGCATTGCGGGCCTGCAACTCCTTCTGCACCGCTACCGCGCACTGCACCGCATCCACCACGCTTGCGAACTCAGCCAAAAGGTTGTCCCCGGGCGAGTCCACCACCTGGCCGCGGTGCTGTTTGATAAGGTCGGAGAATATCTGCTTGTAGGCTTCGAGGGTCCTGACGGTGGCCGCTTCGTCATCCTCCATGAGGCGACTGTAGCCGGCCACGTCGGTGCTGAGGATGGCGGTGAGCTTGCGGTGAAAGCCTTTCGGTTCCATCAAGCCACCTCCCGTTGCTGGAAGATCTGACCAGATTCAAGGAAAACCTACGATTGCTTTTCTGTAGGTGACTTTTTCACATATCCTGAGTGCCTACCCTTTGGGTGTCGTCTCGGGTAAACCCGCTTTGCGTAATGCCTCGATAAATTTTTCCACGGCAGATTGATCTTTCGTTCCCCCCCTGGCCATAATCCCTCTGAACTGCTCAATTGAAAATTGAGGGTTTAAGCGAAGCAATTCTCTGACTGAACCACGGGCCTCCTCTGCGCGCCCAAGCAAGCTATTGGATATTGAATAAAACACATAGGCAATATAGTTCTGAGGATCTTTTTGGATCGCTTTCCCATACATCTCGGCTGCCTTCTCGTAATGCCCTACGAGAATGTAAATATTGCCAGCAGTAAGAAAAGCACCATAAACGGGGAATGGATTATGGCGAAAAGCTTTTTCGATCAATGGTACAGCTTCTTCCGGCTTACCCGCGCGCGCTAAAATTGAAGCTGATTCATTGAGGACTCCTAGTTGGTTGGGATCGAGGGACAGGGCTTTTTCGACCTCGGCGAGAGCTTTGTCATACTGTCGCATCGCCACAAAAATCATGCCTCGCAGGGCGTGGGGGTAACCATCCTCCGGATCCAGGGATATGGCTTTTTCGACAAGTTCCAAGGCACGGGCGATGGCCTGCTGCGGAGAATCGGTTCTTCCAAGGATAGCGTCCATCAATAGAACGAAGGCCAGCCGAATGTAGCCCTTGGGATATTCCGGATCCAGGGCGATGACTTCCTCAGATAGCTTTCTGGCTTGTATCGCCGCGTCTTTCGTTTGGCGTACTGAATATTCCACAGCCTGCATATGTTTCAGGTAGGCTTCCAGATTCTTTGTGCCCTTGCCTCCAGTAGCGGAAGACCGAACCTCGCCGGTAGTCACCATCTTCCCTCTCAGCTCCGTAATGATTTTCATGGTGATCTCGTCTTGCAGAGCGAAGATATCCTTCAAATCGCCATCGTATCGTTCGGCCCAAACGTGTTTGCCGGACAGCCCGTCGATCAACTGGGCCGTGATGCGCACCCGGTCGCCATCACGCCGCACGCTGCCTTCAAGCACGTATTGAACCCCCAATTCTTCGCTCACCTGCTTGATCTTGACCGCCTTGCCTTTGTAAGTGAACGTGGAGTTGCGGGCGATTACGAAGAATTGCGGAATCTTCGAGAGTGCGGTGATGAGCTCCTCCGTGATGCCGTCACTGAAGAACTCCTGCTTGGGGTCGTCGCTCATGTTGACGAAGGGCAGCACGGCGATGGAGGGCTTGTCCGGCAGGGCATAGGCCATCTTCTGCGGATCGGCCTTTTCGACCGGAGGACGGGGAGGAGGGGTAGGGCGCAAAACAAATTGCCACAGCGCTACCCCGGCAACTATCAAAAGCAAGCCGGCCAGGCCGAAGGCCAAAATCCTTCGCCGTGAGCCTTGCGGCTTGGGCCCCGCGTCTTTTTCTTTCACCACCCCATTATCCATCAGGGCGCGGTACACTCTAACCGGCCGGGTAATGTTCTTGACCTCGTGTTCGCCCAAATAGTCGTAGTGCAGGGGCAGCTTGTTTTCGATCTGCTCGAAGGCGCTGCCGGATATGCAGATTCCTCCGGCCTCCGCCAGCCCCTCCAGGCGCGCGGCGATGTTCACCCCGTCGCCGAAGATGCGCTCGCCTTCCTCGATCACGTCCCCCAAATTGATCCCGATCCGAAACTCCATTCGCCGGTTCTCGGGCAACAGGGAGTTCTTGGCCCGCAGCACCTGCTGAATCTCGACTGCCGCCTGCACGGCGTCCACCACACTGGCAAACTCTGCGAGAAGGTTATCGCCCGTCGAGTCCACCACCCGGCCTCGGTGCTGGGGGATGAGGTTTTTCATCACCCCCTTGAAGGTGTCGAGGGTGCGGACGGTCCACTCCTCATCCTCGCCCATCAGCCTGCTGTAGCCCTTCACATCCGCACTGAGGATGGCGGTCAGCTTGCGTTTGAGCTCCTGCGCGGTCATTGGCACCTCCCCGGTTTTGGAGGTTTCAGATCTTGGTTAGCTTATTTCAACCCTGCTTTGTGCAGGTCGGTAACCATCTGGTCGAGAAGAGTTTTGTTCCTTATGCTGAATCGCTTGACTAAGCCCTCGGCAGAGAAATTGGGGTCTATTCTAAGAACCTCTGCAGCCTGCGCACGGGCATCAGGGTCGCGACCGGCAGAGGCATAAGTGGCAGCCAAGTATGCGCGACCAAGCAGGTTGTCAGGCCAGAGTGTCAGCAGTCTCTTGAAGGTGGCGATGGACTCTTCGTTTTGGCCCATAAAACGCTGAGATGCCCCCAACCTCAGCAGGACAGCGGCATTATGAGGAATTGGGCTGAGGCGCAAGGCCTTTTGAAACATTGGAATGGCATCTTTAAATCGCTCATGGGCCATTAGAGCGGCACCCATGCAGTCATAGGCTGAAGCGTTGTTGGGGCTGATGGCGATTGCCTGCTCGGCAGCCTGTAAGGCTTTTTCAGGGTTTTGCAATTGGGCGTAAACAAGGCCTAATATGTAGTAGTTATTTGAAGAGGGATCCAGGGCAACGGCTTTCTGTGCCAGTTCCAATGCCTGCATTAACGCCTCTGCACGGGGGAGTTTGTTGGCTCCAACAAAGACCTCATTTATAGTAACCGTACTTAGAACAAAATAGCCGTTTGAGTACTCAGGGTCTAAGGCGATCGTCTCCTCGGCACACCTTCTGGCTAAACCAAGTTCTTCCTTATTGAAATGTTGCGATAGCTGCTGTGCTTGAATCGCTTTTAAATAGGCTCTCAAGTTTTTTGTTCCCTTGCCGTGCAACTGCGCAAATTCTCCTTTTGTGATTGCAACCTGCAAAGCAGAAAGAATGTTCATGGTGATCTCGTCCTGAACGGTCAGGATATCCTTGAAATCGCGGTCATAACTTTCGGATAAAATATGGCGGCCGTTCAGTGCGTCTACCAACTGTACCGTAATCCTGACTTTTTCTCCTGCCTTGCGAACGCTGCCCTCCAGCACGTAGCGCACCCCCAGTTCCTCAGACAACTGCTGGACCTTCACCGGTTTACCCTTGTAGGAAAAAGTGGAGTTGCGAGCGATCACGAACACATTTTCGACTTTGGACAAGCCGTTAATGATATCTTCGGCAAGCCCGTCGGCGAAGTATTCCAGCTCTTTGTCATCGCTCATGTTGGTGAATGGCAGGACGGCAATGGATGGTTTATCAGGTAAGGGGAAGGCCATTTTCTGGGGGTCGGCCTTTTCGACAACTTTTTGGGGTGAAGACAGAAAGAACTGCCATAGAGCCACCCCGGAAATTATCACCAACGCACCGACCAAGCCAAACACCGCCATTCTTTGCCGTAAGCCTTGCGCCCTGGGCCTTACAACTTTTCCGTCGGTTATCCGCGACTCCAGAACGACCCGATACGCCCCCACCGGCTTGGCGATGTTTTTGACCGGTTGCTCGCCGAGGTATTCGTAGCCCATCGGCAGCTTGGTTTCGATCTGGTCGAAGGCGGTCTTGGAGACGCAGATCCCGCCTGGCTCGGCGAGTGATTCGAGCCGGGCGGCAATGTTCACCCCGTCGCCGTAGATCCGGTCGCCCTCCTCGATCACATCCCCCAGGTTTACGCCGATGCGGAAGAGCATGCGGCGGTTCTCGGGCAGCTCGGCATTGTGCGCGTGGAACTCCTTCTGCACCGCGACTGCGCACTGCACGGCATCCACCACGCTGGCGAACTCGGCTAAGAGATTATCCCCCGGTGAGTCCACCACCCGGCCGCGGTGCTGCTTGATGAGATCGAAAAAGGCTTGTTTATAGGACTCGAGGGTCGCTACCGTGGCCGCCTCGTCGTCCTGCATGAGGCGACTGTAGCCTGCGACGTCGGCGCTGAGGATGGCGGCGAGCTTGCGGTGAAAGCCTTTCTGTTGCATGGCGGCACCTCCATTTCTTGGAAGACTCACCACGTGGCGAAAGGACTGATTCCCGCTGCAATAGGTCCTGGAGGAGGTAGGATGAAACTCAGCTCAGCTCGAGAAGGGAAGGTGGGACTTTCTTGGATCTAAATATATCTCAGACGGTTGGAGGTAATCAAGAACAAACTTCAATAACCAACTGAAGTTTGTTTTGGGTACATTTGGTTTTATCGAGGTTGTTCCCGGTGTTATTATCGATTGACGTTATTAGCGGAAGGCGTTAATATATCACTCAAATGATCCAATCTTTCAAAAGCAAAGAGACGGAAAAGATCTTTAACGGGCGGTTTTCTGCGAAACTACCCCAGTCGATGCAGCGGCTTGCAGTGAGAAAACTGATAATGCTTGACGCCGCGGGGGAATTGAAAGAACTGAGAGTGCCGCCGGGCAATCGGCTGGAGGCATTGTCCGGCGACCGTGCCGGGCAACATAGCATCCGGATCAACAACCAGTGGCGAATTTGCTTCGTTTGGCGCGAAGGCAACGCACACGAAGTTGAAATCGTCGACTATCACTAAAGGAAGCCATGATGAGCAAACGAGACTTTCCTCCAATCCACCCTGGAGAGGTTCTTCGCGAGGAGTTCCTAACGCCTTTGGGCATCAGCCAGTACCGGCTCGCAAAGGACATCCATGTGCCAGCACGGCGCATAAATGAGATCGTGCTGGAAAAGCGCGGTATTTCCGCGGACACTGCTTTGCGCCTGGGTCGCTACTTCGGTATGACGCCTCAGTTTTGGATCAACCTTCAAGCTCGATACGACCTGGAAGTTGCACGGGAGGGCATAGAAGAGAGGTTGAAAAAGGATATAACGCCTTTCAACAAAAAGGCAGCTGGATGATTCTTCCTCGATAAAGGCAGATAATTCCTATTGGATGACCAAAACCGCCGGGGAGCGGGTTGAAGCGGTGGAGCTTCTGAGACGGCAATATCATGGAGATTCAGTCAGACTTCAGAGATCTGCTCGAGTCGTTCAACAAGAATAGAGTGGAATACGTGATTGTAATCAACAAGCGCACGGTGGGCAGGAAAAAGGATTTGGCCGATCTGGAAGCGCTATCCGAAAAATAACTTCTCAATCCTGGTTTTTACGCCAGCTGTTCGGCACCCGCACCGCCACAACCTCTCCGCGGGCGCACTCGTCCGAATTCGAATAAAGCCTGCACTGCATCAGCGTTTTCTTGGGGCCGGCCTCGGTGACCCGGGCGCGCAGCGTCACCGGCAGACCTATCGGGGTGGGGCGCAGGTAGGTCACGTTCAGGTTGGCCGTGGCGCACCAGATGTGGGGGGCGGAGCCGATGGGGCGGTTTTCCATCCGGTAGGCGTTGGCGATGGCGGTGCAGACGCTGTGGCAGTCGATGAGCGTCGCGATGATGCCGCCGTTTAAAAATTGCGGCGGACCTGCCGAATGGTGGCGTTCAGGCCGGTAGACGCAGATTGATTCATCCCCCTCCCAGTAGCTCTTGATCCGCAGCCCGTCGTGGTTGGAAGGGCCGCAGCCATAGCAGAGGTTGTCGGGTATCTGGTCCTGAAAAGCGATAGGTGACATTTCAATTCCTTCCTTGATTTCGTTGTCGAAGATCGGCAACTCATTCGTGAAGGAGCGGCTTTCAGCTCCGACCATCGCGGCAAGATGCCGCTCCCACACAGAAAGCCGGTTCGCTTGAAGATCAGCCTGCTTCTTTCAGCATCCGGGCGAAGCGGGTCTTGATGATCTCCTCGGCTTCCGCCATGATCCGGTCCAGCAGCTCCCGGCAGGTGGGGATATCGCGGATCAGGCCGATGCACTGGCCGGCCGCCATCGTGCCTTTCTCCACATCGCCGTCCTCCAGCATTTCCTTGCCCACCAGGCCGGAGACGTAGGGGATGAGGTCCTGGATTTGGGTGTTGCCCCGGCCTTCGATCTCGAGGACTTTGTCGGAGGCCTGGTTGTGAAGTACGCGTTCCGTGTTGCGCAGGCTGCGCATGATCAAACGGGTGTCTGTTTCGCTGTGTAGGACCAGCGCCTGCTTGAGGTTTTCGTGCACCGGCGCCTCGCGGGTGGCCACGAAGCGCGTGCCCATGTTCATGCCGTCCGCGCCCAGCGCCAGCGCCGCCACCAGGCCCCGGCCGTCGGCAAACCCGCCGGAGGCGATGAGGGGCAGGCCGACCGCATCGCGGACCAGCGGCACGAGGATCAGGGTGGTGACGTCGTCCTCACCAGGGTGGCCGGCGGCCTCGAACCCGTCTATGCTGATGGCGTCGCAGCCGATCTTCTCCGCCTTCAGGGCGTGGCGAACCGAGGTGCACTTGTGAATGACCTTGATGCCGGCGGACTTGATCTGCGGCATGTAAGGCTCCGGGTTGCGGCCGGCGGTCTCGATGAAGCGGATCCCCTCCTCGGCGCAGACATCGATGTAGGTCGGGTAGTCCGGCGGCCGCAGCGTCGGAAGAAAGGTCAGGTTGACCCCGAAGGGTTTGTCGGTCATGTCCCGGCATTTACGGATCTCCGCCCGCAGGCGTCCGGCGTCCGGGAAGGTGAGGGCGGTCATGAAGCCCATGCCGCCGGCGTTCGACACCGCCGAGACCAGTTCGGCGGTAGCCACCCACATGAGTCCGCCCTGGACGATGGGCCGTTCGACGCCGAAGAATTCGGTGATGCGTGTCTTTAACATATGGCCTTTTGCTTTTTCAGAGTTGTTAAACCGTAGGCAGCTTCCGATGAAGTCCCTTTTTTTCACCCCTGTGGGAGCGGCTTTCCAGCCGCGATTCAGCCGTCGCAGCCAAGCTGCTATGGCGAGGCCGGCTCATCGTGGCTGGAAAGCCACTCCCACAGAGAGAATAATTTCGTTGCCGCAGGATGGCGCAGCGCGCCATAACCCGCCGCGATTTGAGAGGGTCCGATTGAGTTCGATCGCGGCAGGATGCCGCATCCACAATTCAAAGTATTCGATGTGTCAGGACCGGCACTGCATGACGTAGAACACATAGCCGTAGGAGTCCGAATGACGCCGGTAGAGGTCGATCTCCTCCTTTATTCACCCGGCGGGATAGCGTTTCGATGACGACCGGGTTGTTGTCCGCGGCGACGACGTCCGCCGTGGACAGGCGGGCGAACTCAAGCGTCTGCAGGCCGGCCCCGCAGCCGACGTCGAGGATGCGGTGGATGGCAGACGGATCCGGCAGAGATTGAAACGCCCGCCGGGTGCACTCGGCATCCCCTGGACCCTGGCGCGGCAGATCGTTGTAGATTTCGTAGAAGAGGTCATCCGTGGCGGCGCATCCGGCCGGTGTCCAGATAGTGGTTAAGCATTAATTCGATCTCCCCCATGCGCTTCTGGAAAGCCGGTTCATCCAGGCCCTTAACAAACGAATTTCCCTCCGCGTTCAGTCCGGTGATGACTTGGCGCCATTCGGCTTCGGTTTGCCCGCCGGCGGTTTCACGCAAGCTGATTGTGTAGCGGATGGCCCTGAGCGGGTTCACGCGCACGAATTCGATCAAAAGCGGTGGTTCATAGCGGCTCACGAGCCAGGTGTCCTCCGGCCCGTCGGTCGGGAAATCGGTCTTGAAGATGCAGTCCGTTTCGGCATGGCCGGACTCCGAATAGACCATGCGGCACTTCCACGTGTCGATCCAGTCGTATTCGCGGGTGGGGCAGAGCAGCGGAAAAACTCCGGCCGGCGCTGCTTTGAGTCGCATTTTAAACGATCTTATAATTCTGGTCCCGTTCATTGGTGAAGTCGGCTCATCGAGGCTGAAGCCTACTCCGCCGAAGCAGCTTCGGCTACGAAGGCCGGGAGCCTCTCCCACAAGAACACGACGTCGTTACCGAGAGGAGACGCATCGCGCCATGGGCCGCTGCTACGGTTTCATGTCCGGCTTGAAGGCCCGGTTGAGGAGCGGGTCCATGACGGCCTCGTACCCGGTCAGCCGAGCAATGACCTGGCCGTCGGCGTCGAGGAACGTGAAGTCGCCGCGCATCTTCTTTTCGGTCGCCTCGCGCACCTCGAGCGCGACCTTGATGCCTTCGGCCGGGAAGGCGGTCCGGAACTGCCGGTAGGAGGCGGCGTGGATGGGCAGCGAGACGCAGCCGCGCTGCTCGAAGCACCAGAGGCTCGCCATCTGGAAGGCCGAGTCGAGCACGAGCGGGTCGCACAGCCAGGAGTTCCTCAGGGGAACGGCGATCCACTGCGCCGGGTCGGGGGCGCCGGTCACGTCCGCCACCATGCCGTCCGCCGTGCAACACTGAACCCACCGCAGCCCGTGCAGATGGGCGCCGTGGAAGAGGATTTTCTCGTAGATCTCGGCCGCCGACCGCGGGTAGTGGTTGCAGGACAGGGCTTCCGGCAGCCGGTAGGCCGGCGGGCGGGAATAATCCTCCGTCAAGACGGCTCGCGCCCGGGAGTGGAGAATTTCCTTGCCTTCGCGCACGCCGTTGCGCAGTTCGAGATCCACCTCGAAGAAACCGTTTTTACGTCTGGCTTTCCCTGCCAGGACGCGGATCAATTTGGTCTCGGCACCCAGCCGGATGCCGTTTAAAACCCGCAGGTCCTCGAGGCCGTGCAGCAGCAGTCCGGGGTTTTCGTGGAGCGCCCCGTGGCCGAACCACTCGGCCATGAGCGCCATGGGCACCACGGCCTTGCCGTCGATGACATGGGATCGGAGAACCGGGTGGTTTTCGACGTCGATCTCGCGTTCGAAAAGCACGGCCAATGCCGGCTGAGGCTTCTCCGGGACAGTTTCCAGCTTGACGGGGTTCAAGGTGCCGCCGATCACCACCTCGGAAGGGGCGTCGGCCGCGCGGCCGAGCTCGCGCAGCAGGGAGTGGGCGCCGTCGGAAGCCGGCAGGAGGGTGACCCCCTGGCGCTCGAACTCGCGCTTGATGGAGGGGGTGACCATGCCGCATTCCCACGGACCCCAGTTGATGGACACGACCCGGCAGCCGGGCCGGCGCTGGGATTCCGCCCACGCCAGCTTGTTGAGGGCCTCGTTCGCCATGGCGTAATCCGCCTGACCCCTGTTCCCGATGCGGGCCGTGATCGATGAGAAAAGGACGATGGTTTTCAGCTCGTCATCTGCCACGGCATCCATCAGCGATTGGAACCCCTTGAGCTTGGTGTCGAACACCCGCTCGAACTGCTCCATGCTCTTGGCGGCGATGAGCCGGTCCTCGAGGACGCCGGCGCCGTGGATCAGCCCGCGAATGGGTCCGAAGCGGGAGCGTGCATCCGCGAGAGCGGTTTGGACCTGGGCAGGATCCCGGACGTCCACCGCGTAATAGGCGACCGCCGCACCGAACGACTGAATGGACTCGAGGGTGCGGGTCACTTCCCGGCTGGCCAGAAGCTGCTTCAGCCGCCGTTCGACCTCGGCCGGCTTGGCGGATGCGCCTGCGAACTCGGTATGCAGCAGCGTTTTTTTGACATCCGCTTCTCCCTCTAAATCGTGCATCCACTCCGGTTCGGGAACAGGCTCCGGCGATCGACCGAGGAGGACGAGAGCCGGGCGCACACGGCGGGCGAGCTCCAGGGCGCAGACGGCCGTGATCCCGCGCGCGCCCCCGCTGATGACCACCGCGTCGCCCGCTTGCAGGTTGATGTCGCCTTCAGGGTAGTCCTGCGGGACGAGGGTCGGCGTGCTGCGGGAGGCCTCGGCCAACCCGATTTCAACCGGACCGCGGTTCATGACCTCCCGGATCAGCGCCCTGGCGGTCTCGCGCAGATCCGCCCCGTTCGGGGCGATGTCCAGGGCGTGGCAGACCACCTCCGGCCACTCCGCTGCGGCGGTCTTGGCCAGTCCGGCCAACGCCCCCTGAATCGGGTTTGCTGCCGGCTGACCGTTGAAACCGAAGGCGCCGTCCATGCGGGTGACGGTCGCGAAAAAAGCGGCTTGCTGTTTGGCCGATTCCAGAAGATCGGCGGCCATGGCGCGGGTCAATTCAAAGGCATTTTTGAGATCCGCCTCCATGGTTTTCGACGCCGGGTTCTGGATGATGAGCAGCCCGGCGGCTGGAGGCAGATCCTTTTTGAATTTCAGAATATCGGCCGACACCAGGACGGCGTTGATCCCCATGTTCCCGAACTCGGCCATCACGGCCTGGGAGAGCCCCGAGCGGTCATCGGTGATGAACACTTTGCGGCCCTTCGGAACGGAGATCGCCGAAGTCTCGAACGCCGGCGCCGGGGTCATTACCACGATCTGACGCGCGGCGAGCCGGGCACCGGAGTGCTCCCTGGGCGCGGCACAGGCCGGCGACGGCACTGGGTCAGGGACTGCGGCGGCGACAGGCCGGGCCGGTTGAGCCGTATCGATTTCCCGCAATGAACCGGCGAAGTGTTCAAGGATCTGGCCGAGGGTTTTCAGTCGTCCCATGTCCTCGGGCGCGACGGCCGGCAGGCCGGGCATTTTCTCTTCGAGAGTGGAGAGAATTTCCACCCGTTTGATGGAGTCGATGCCGAGGTCGGCCTCGATGTCCATCTCCAGCCCGAGCATTTCCACGGGATAGCCGGTGAGCGCACTCACGACGCCCAACAGCGCCTGTGCGAGCGCCTGACGGTCGGCGGAAGCTGCCTGCGGCGGTTCAGCCGGTGGCGCCATGGATGCCGTCGTGGGCTGAGCCTCAGACCGGGGCCCGGACAGAAAATCGATGATCTGGCCGAGGGTTTTCAGCCGTCCCATGTCCTCGGGCGCGACGGCCGGCAGGCCGGGCATTTTCTCTTCGAGGGTGGAGAGGATTTCCACTCGTTTGATGGAGTCGATGCCGAGGTCGGCCTCGATGTCCATCTCCAGCCCGAGCATTTCCGCGGGATAGCCGGTCAGCTCGCTCACCACCGTCAGCAGAACCGTTTCGAGACCTGTGCGGGCAGAACCGGATGCGGAAAGCTGCGCGGCGGCAGGCGGGTTTGCTGCAGCCGGCGATTCGGGTGCAGCGGCCGCAAACGCTGGCGAAGGCGGAGCCGGCGGGGCCTGAAACCTACCAACCGTCGGATGCGAAATGCCGGGCACAGGCGGCGGGGCGGCCGGAGCCGGAATGGTGGGCCGCCGTTCTTCCGTGCCGGCGATGGGGACGCCTGCCAGGAGGCTCGTGTTCTTTACCAGTTCAAGCAGTACGCGAGTGGCTTCGCTCTGGGTTTCAAGGAACCTCTGATGGGCCTGGGCGGTCTGGATCTGGATGGCCTGAATGGTCTTCAGCCCCTCCTGGACCGACCTCAGCGCGTCTGAGACGGGGTGCGCGTTGCCGATGTCGTTTTTCGCCATGGTTTCTTTGCCAGCGGGTGGAATGTGCCGGGACAAGACCGGGGTTGCCGAGACGGTCGGCAGGTTCCCCGGAGGAGTTTCGCTCAAAGGAGGGCGGTGGCCGTTGTTCGCGGCCGGCGGCACATGGTGGCGCTGCCGGGCCTGCGGTTCGGGACTGCGAAAGTTGGCGCCGGCGACCGGGACCCGCATGCGGTATTCCTCAGCCGGCGGCTCGGGGTTTTCCCACTTCTCCAGGCGGACCGGGAAGCCGAGAGCTGCCAGATGGCAGAGGGCTTTCGCCAGGTCCGCTGAACCGGATTGCCTGCCGCTCGATGCGTCCAGGGTCAGGGCGTGGAAGGGGCGGTCTTTGAGTATGGCGCCGACCAATCCCGTCAGGATGGACCGGGGGCCGACCTCCACGAAGGTGCGAACCCCGGCGCGGTGCATCGCCTCGATCTCGCCGACGAAATCCACCGGCCGCAGCATGTGCTCCGCCAGAAGGCCCCGAGCGTCTCCGAGGTTTGCAGGATACGGTTGGGCCGTGTCGTTGGAAAAGACCTGGGCCGAGGTCGGGGTGAGGTTGATCGTGCGGACGGTTTTCAAAAACAGGTCCCTGGCACCGCGCATCAGCGGGCTGTGGAAGGCCCCTCCCACCGGCAGCCGCTTTACCGCATATCCGCTGCGCCGGCACGCATCGGATGCTTCCTCGATCGCATCGCGCGGCCCGGACAGCACGCCCTGATCGGGGCCGTTGCGATTGGCCAGAACCACCGGCAGATTCGATCGGTCGATCAGCGCCTCGAGTTCGGGAAGCGGCGCCCGCACCGCCAGCATGGCGCCCGGTTCGGCCTTGGCCATCGCGCTGCCGCGGGCGGCCGCGAGGTCGAAGAAGTCATCTTCACCGATCCAGCCCCCGGCGCACAGCGCCGTCAGCTCGCCGAAGCTGTGGCCGGCCAGGGCATCCGGCACGAGGCCGAACTCCTCAAGCGCCCGCAGCAGGGCCAGGCTGACGGCCCCGATGGCCGGCTGAGCCTTGTCCGTCGCCCGCAGGGCATTTTCCGTCTCGTCGGTCTGCCGGCCCGGCAGGGGATAGATCAGATCGCTCAGCCGGGGTTCGGATTTCAGCCGGCGTTCTGCGTTCTCCATCACCTGCATGGCCGCCGGGAACAGGCAGACCAGGTCGCGGCCCATGCCCGTGTATTGGCTGCCCTGTCCGGGGAACAGGAAGGCGAGTTTGCCGCGTTCCACAGGGCCGCCGAAAAAGCAGTTGGGAAGTTTGAAAAAACTTTGTGAGTCGGAGGACGTCATGGCGTCGCTCGCCTTGCGCAGTTCGGCTCCGGCCTGGTCCGGTTGCTCCACGACCAGCAGCAGGCGGAAGGGGTGGCGGGCATCGAAACGCGAACGGCACTGAGCGGCGGTCCGGGCCCATTCCGATTCGGACAGCGGTTCCGCCAGTTGTCGGATGAAGGCGTCGACGGATCCAAGAAGGTCTGCGTGGCGTTCGGCCGAGAAGGCAAGGATCTGCACCGAGCCGTCCCAGGCGGGGCCCGGTTTCTCCGGGCGGTGCTCTTCGAGCACTATGTGAAAGTTGCTCCCGCCGAAACCGAAGGCGCTAACCCCTGCGCGCCGAGGCTGACCATCGGTGGCGAGCCACGGGCGGGTGCGGGTGTTCAGGTAAAACGGTGAGGCGTCCAGGCCCAGTGAGGCGTCCGGCTCATCGGCCTTAAGGGTGGGCGGCAGAACCTTGTGGTAAACGGCCAGGGCGGTTTTAACCAGGCCGGCGGCGCCAGCGGCGGCCTTGGCGTGCCCGATCATGGATTTGACCGAGCCCAGTGCGCGGCGGTTGCCGTTGGCGGCGGTTTTGCCCATGACCTGGCAGAGGGCCTGGAACTCGACCTTGTCGCCGACGCGCGTGCCGGTGCCGTGCGCCTCCACCAGGCCGACGGTGGCAGGGTCGATCCCGGCTGCCGTGTAGGCGGTCTCGAGCGCCTTGACCTGCCCCTCGATGCGCGGAGCGTAGATGCTCTGAGACCGTCCGTCGCTTGAAGACCCGATCCCCTTGATGACTGCGTAAATCCGGTTGCCGTCGCGTTCGGCATCGGGCAGACGCTTCAGCACCAGCATCCCGATGCCCTCCCCGAGCACCGTTCCGTCGGCGTTCTTGGAAAACGGCCGGGCGTCGCCGGTGGGGGAGAGGATCTGGGTCTTGGCGAAACACATGTGCATGAAGATGTCGTTCAGCGTGTCGACACCGCCGGTGATCACCGTATCGCTGCGCCCCGAGGCGAGCTCCAGCAGCGCCAGATGCACGGCGGCAAAGGAGCTGGCGCAGGCAGCGTCCACCACGCAGTTGGTCCCGCCCAGGTCCAGGCGATTGCTGATGCGTCCGGCCACCACGTTGCCGAGCAGCCCGGGGAACGAACTCTCCTGCCAGGACACGTATGAATCGGCGATGGTGCGGATGATCTGCTCGCAGCGTTCGGGCTCGATGCCGGCGTCTTGCAGCGCCCGGCGCCACTTCGGGAAACCGAGCCGGGAGCTCAGCGGGATGACCAGCTCCTGCGTTCCGGTGACCCCGAGGATGACGCTGGTGCGGTTGCGGTCGAAGGGCACTCCTGAATCGCGCAGGGCCTGCTTGGCAGCGGCGAGCGCCAGCAGCTGGGAGCTGTCGGTTGCCTCGAGCGATGACGGCGGAATGCCGTATTCAGAGGGGTCAAAGTCGACGGGGGAAATAAAGCCCCCGCGGGAGCAATAGACGTGGTCCGGGGTGCGCGGGTCGGGGTCGAAATAATCCTGCTTCGACCAGTGGGTCGGCGGGACTTCGGTAATCGCGTCCTGCCCTCGGAACAGAAGCCGCCAATAGGCCTTTAGCCCCGAGGATTTGGGGAAAAAGCAACTCATGCCGACGATGGCGACGGGGCAGTGGTTTTCCTTCATGCTCACAGCAGGCGGCCTAATCCAACGAAATGGGATACGTCAGCGACGCCCCGGCGGGCGAGATTAACCTCGCCGTTCAGGGTCGCGGCGGAAAAAAATTAGAGCAACTTACTTTTATAGCCAATCCCCCAAACAATTTCAACCTAAATTGAAGGAATCGGCGATTCACCGAGCCATTTGCGGATGTCGGCCAACTCCATCGGGCGGATGGACCCGGCGCCGCCGGGCAGGGCAATCCCCTGAGACCGCAGCCAGGCGGCGCGGGTGGCCACGGCGGCGCCGAAAAGCAGGTTCATGGCCACCGTGACCGTACGGCGGTTTTCGGGCTTTTCAAGGGGACTGCCCTTCACCCATTGGTTGAAAGCACCCATGGCCGGCCCGCACCAAATCTGGTAGTCGATCTTGCGCGTCGGTTCGCCGCCGGTGGCCCAGGTCGAGGATCGTCCGAGATACGAACGGAACACCAGGGCCATCTTGTGCTTGGGGTCCTTTTCGGCGCGTTCGATCTGTTTCGGTTCGCGCGCCATAAAAAAACGACGCGTCTGTTCCCATTCTTCGTCGAAGGTGCAGCGGAAAAAATCACGCTCCAGCGCTTCGCGCTGTTTGGCGGGAATCTGATCGTAGCTGCCGTAGGTCGTGTACAACTCATGCAGTTTGGCGGCCCGCTGGGGGAACATGGTTCCGCGTTTCAGCACCTGGACCTTCACCCCCAGTTCGAACATGTCCGCGGCCGGCGCCATGGCCACATCCGCCTGGCCGGCCTCCGCCAACATGGTGCAGACCGCCTCCGAAGTGCCGGCCTCGACGCAGCACTGGTTGATGGATCCCGTGAGCACATACCCCGCACCCATGGCGAAGGCCGCCGCCGTGGCCTGCGGGGTGCCGATGCCGCCGCCGAGCCCGACGCAGGGCGGTTTGGCGTAACCATGGGCGGCTGCCAGCTCATCCCGCAGGGCGATCATGGTCGGCAGCAGGGTGATGGCCGGGCGGTTGTCGGTGTGCCCGCCGGAATCGGCCTCAGCCGTCAGGTCCTCCACCAGGGCAACCGACGCTGCCAGGGCCGCCTCCTCTCGGCTGAGAAGCCCTAAGTCGACCAATCGCCCGATGTGTCGTGCGGAGGGCGGGGATAGAAATTTGCGGGCGACCTCCGACCGTGAAACCTTGCCGACGAGCTTGTTCGGGCAGACGATGCGGCCGTCCGCATCGCGGCGGATGCCTTTGAACCGGTAGTACGCCAGCGGCAGGGTGGGCTCGACAAAGGCGGAGGCGCTGACGAGCCGGACCTGTTTGCCCAGAAACATCTCGGCGAGGGTCATTTCAAGCTCGGGATTGCCGGGGCTGTGGATCAGGTTGACGCCAAAGGGGATGCGGGGTTCGGCCCGCTGAAGCTGGTCGACGGCATCCTCGACCTCTCGGGGCATCAGTCCGCCGGCGCCGAAAAACCCGACCATGCCGGATCGGCCGGCTTCCATGACCATCCGAACCGATGTGATGCCGTTGGCCATCTCGCCGGTCACATAGGCGTATTGCAGCCCATGGGTCCTTTTGAAGACGGGGTCCCCCAGCGCTTCAGGGTGAAGGGGCGGGGCATATGCATGCAGGGGCAGTGCGCCGTCATCGCCGGTCGAACGGCGGTCGAGCTCCGCCGAACCGGTCTGGCTGACGGCGAAACGTCCCTGCCGTTCGACCACGTAGATCGGCCTGCCGACATTCAGAAGGGCATTTTCGACAGCGGCGCCCAGGGGCTCAGGGGAAGACTCCCCTTGATGCCAGCAGCCGATAGGTTTGGAAGAGGTCAGATGGGTCATTCCGGTTAAGCGTGAGGCATGCGCTCCCTGCGGGGAAATCCAATTCGCCCGCCACACTTAGGAGAAACAAGCCACCCGTGTCAAGAGCATAGTTGTGCGTCCCAACTTGTGGGAGCAGCTCCCGGCCTTCGCAGCCAAACAGATTTCAGCCCCTGGGATGAAATCTGCGATGAAGCTCCTTCAGGCGGTCGTTGGCCACGTGGGTGTAGATCTGGGTGGTAGAAATGTCGGCGTGGCCGAGCATGATCTGGACCGCCCTCAAATCCGCCCCGCCCTCGAGCAGGTGGCTGGCAAAGGAATGCCGGAGGCTGTGGGGCGTCACCTTCTTGAAGAGGCCCGTGGCGCGCGCGTACTGGCGCAACAGCTTCCAAAACCCCTGCCGGGTCATGGGACGGCCGGCGCGCGCGACAAAGAGATAGGGGCTGGCGCGTTCCTTGACCATGCGGCCGCGGGCATGCTCGAGATAAAACAGCACTTTTTCACGGGCGTACTGGCCGATGGGCACAATGCGTTCTTTTGACCCTTTGCCCATCACCCGCACGAAGCCGGCCTCCAGCTGGACATCCTGGATTTTCAGGTTGATGAGCTCGGAGACCCGCAGACCGGCTGCATAAAGGACCTCCAGCATGGCGGCATCGCGCAGGCCGGACGGTTTGCGGCCGTCCGGTGCGTTCAGCAGCCGCTGGACTTCCGCCTGGTTGAGCACATCCGGCAGCTTTAACGTGGTCTTGGGGAGGTCCACGAGTTTTGACGGATCAAGCGGCAGGACCTTCTCCTGGGCCAGGAAGCGGTAGAACCCGCGTACGGACACCAGGTGCCTTGCGCGGGACCGCGCGCCGAGGCCCTCGTTGCGCAGGTTGATCAGGTGCTTCAGGATGAGGGCGGTGTCTTCCACCGAGGCGGTATCCCGTCCGCTTTGCTGCATGAAATCTGCGTATCGCAGAAGATCGGCGCTGTAGGATTCGAGGGTGGCCCGAGAAAGCCCCTTCTCCACCAGCAAGTAGTTGAGAAACTGGTCAATCGATTTGGTTAGATCGGGTGCGGTGGACGTCATCATCTTACCTTTCAACCCGGACCAGCCGGAACCAAATTCGAAATCCGAAGCACTAAACTCCGAAACTAATTCCAATTGAAATTCAAATTGTCTCCATGTGGCATATAATTCAGCCCTAAAAATCTATATATATCATTGGCCAACCTCTCTTTCCAGGAACATCGACGACCACCTGCCTATGACGTCTTGTTTAAAAAATAATTAAAATTTAGTTCGCAAATTGTTGACAATATTATTAGTCAAAATTAAAAGGATAATAAAAATTTATTCAAACTATAACACTGCCGCGCATATGATCATGGATCCTAATCTATTTCCAAGGCGTCCGACCCCTCTAAAGGGCGGGCGCCATTTTCATTCCTCGTGAAAGGAGAAATAGCATGAATCTTCACCGCCCCAACGCCAATGACGCTTTGCAAACCGCCAATCGCTCCCGGAACGTGGCTCCCCAATCGGGGATCTGCAGCCGCTGCATCGACGGCTGCCGCGGCAATTGCGACATGTTCCGCGCAACCTTCAGGGGGCGCGAGGTGCTCTACCCGGAGCCCTTCGGAAAAATCACCGCCGGCGCCGACAAGGACTATCCGGTGGACTACTCGCATCTCAACATCATGGGCTACGCCCTGGGGGCGAAGGGGGTCGAGGCCGATCCGGACCTGGCGACCTTCCCCAACGTCGACACGGAGACCCGGTTCGGCGCAGAACCCCAGGTCAAGATGAAAGTCCCTATTTTCACCGGTGCCCTGGGCAGTACCGACATCGCCCGCAAGAACTGGGAGCACTTTGCCGTGGGGGCGGCCATCAGCGGCATCACGATCGTCTGCGGCGAGAACGTGTGCGGCATCGACCCCGGGCTGGAACTGAACGCCCAGGGCAAGGTCGTCAAATCCCCCGAGATGGACCGCCGCGTGCGCGAATACCGGCGCTTCCATGAAGGCTACGGCGACATCCTGGTGCAGATGAACGTGGAGGACACGCGCCTGGGGGTGGCCGAGTACGCCATCGACAAGCTGGGGGTGGAGACCATCGAGCTCAAATGGGGGCAGGGGGCCAAGTGCATCGGGGGCGAGATCAAGGTCGACTCACTGAGCCGTGCGCTCGAGCTCAAGAAGCGCGGCTACATCGTGACCCCCGACCCGGAGCTTCCGGCCCACCAGGCGGCGTTCAAGGCCGGACCCTTGAAGCAGTTCGAACGGCATTCGCGGCTGGGGTTCATCGACCAGGATGGGTTCATGCAGGAGGTCGAACGGCTGCGCAGGCTCGGCGCCCGGCGCGTCACGCTCAAGACCGGCGCGTATCCCATGCGCGAGCTGGCCATGGCCATCCGCTGGTCGAGCGACGCCGCTATCGATCTGCTGACCATCGACGGCGCTCCGGGCGGAACCGGCATGAGCCCCTGGCGCATGATGGTCGAGTGGGGCGTGCCTTCCATCTACCTGCACGCGATGGCCTACGACCTGTGCAATCGGCTTGCCGCTCGGGGGCGGCCGGTGCCGGACATCGCCTTTGCGGGCGGGTTTTCGTCCGAGGACCACGTCTTCAAGGCGCTCGCCCTGGGCGCACCCTATTGCAAGGCGGTGTGCATGGGCCGGGCCCTGATGATCCCCGGGATGGTGGGGAAGAACGCGGAGAAGTGGCTGCGCGGCGAAGATGAAGGCCTTCCGAAAAGCGTTTCCCGCTACGGGATGACGAAAGAGGAGATCTTCATGAACTACGAGGTGCTGAAGGAGAAATACGGCGCCGAAGTGGACAAGTTCCCGCTGGGGGCCATCGGCATCTTCAATGCGACCGACAAGATCCGCGTCGGCCTGCAGCAGCTGATGGCAGGCACCCGCAACTGGGCCGTGAAATACATCAGCCGTCAGGATCTCTTCTCGCTGACCGAAGAGTGCTCCAAGGTCACCGGCCTTCCTTATGTGATGGAGGCCTTCCGGGAGGAGGCTCTTGCGATCATCGACGCCTGAACCCGAGAACCATCATCGCATTCACGCAAAGGAGAATTCCCATGCTGGATATTTCGAGAATATTGTCGTCGCGCGATCCGGGCGAAAAGGAATTTCACCAGGCCGTCCGTGAGGTGCTCGAATCCGTAGCACCCGTGCTGGAGCGGCACCCCGAGTACCGCCGCGAAGCCATTCTGGAGCGGCTCATCGAACCGGAGCGAATCATCATGTTCCGGGTGCCCTGGATGGACGATCACGGGCAATCCCGCGTCCATCGCGGGTTTCGGGTGGAGATGAACAGCGCCATCGGGCCGTACAAGGGCGGACTGCGGTTTCACCCCTCGGTCAGCCTGAGCATTCTGAAATTTCTCGCCTTCGAGCAGGTGTTCAAGAACTCCCTCACCACGCTCAACATGGGCGCCGGGCAGGGCGGGTCGGATTTCGACCCCAAGGGCAAGTCGGATCACGAGGTCATGCGCTTCTGCCAGAGCTTCATCTCCGAGCTCTTCCGCCACATCGGCCCTTACACCGACATCCCCGAGGGCGACATCGGCGTCGGCGCCCGGGAGATCGGCTATCTCTTCGGCATGTACAAGAAGCTGCGCAACGAGTTCACCGGTGTCTTCACCGGCAAGAGCCTGGACTGGGGCGGGAGCCTGGTGCGGCGCGAGGCCACCGGTTACGGCCTGGTCTATTTCGCCGCTGAAATGCTCGCCACCCGCAACCAGAGCATCGCCGGCAAGGTGTGCCTGGTATCCGGCGCCGGCAACGTGGCCCAGCATACCGTCGAGAAGCTGATCGAGATGGGCGCCAAGGTGGTGACCCTCTCGGACTCATCCGGCTACGTCTACGACGAAGAAGGCATCGACCGCGGGAAGCTGGACTTCGTGAAACGGCTGAAAAACATCCGCCGGGCGCCGATCGGCGAATACGTCGACAAGTACTCCCAGGCGGTGTTCGCGGAAAGAGGGTCGGGCCTCGACCACAACCCGCTCTGGAACCTCAAAGCCGACTGCGCCTTCCCCTGCGCCACGGAGAACGAAATCGGCCGGAAGGACGCGGAACGCCTGATGGCCAACGGTGTCAGCCTGGTCGCGGAGGGGGCCACGATGCCCTCCACGCCCGAGGCGGTCAAGGTGTTCCTGGACAAGGGGATCCTGTACGCACCGGGCAAGGCCGCCAACGCGGGGGGCGTCGCGGTGTCGGGCCTGGAAATGGCCCAGAACAGCATGCGCCTGAACTGGTCGCGGGAGGAGGTCGACAGCCGTTTGAAAGTGACGATGAAGAACATCCATCGCACCTGCCTGAACGCGGCGGCGGAATACGGGAGTCCCGGCAACTATCTCGCCGGGGCCAACATCGCCGGCTTCCTCAAGGTGGTCAATGCCATGCTGGACCAGGGGCTGGTGTAAAACTTCGACTGAGGCCCGATAGGCTGTTAAGTCCCGAACCTTGAAATTCTCGCGTACCGTCCGGTGCGCGAGAATTTTAAAGGAGGGTCACCCATAGCAGCCGGGCCGGTTCCGAACCGGGGTTTTCCCACTGCTGGGGCGTCTCGCGGTCGAGATAGATGGCGTCGCCGGTATCGGCCGTGTGGGCGATGTTGTCGACGGTGAGACTGACCCGGCCGAAAAGAACATATCCGATTTCGGGCGCCTTGCGGGCCGTAAAATGGCCGCCGATTTTGCGGTGAGGCGGGATCTCAATAAGATGGGGCTCGGCGGCCAGTCCGGTTTTCCCCGAGGTCAGCAACCACGCGGAAAGGTCGCCGGCACCAGAACCGGTTAGCTTTGCCGGGAGGGCCTCCGACTTCGAAAAGACCACTTTCCTGGCTTTGCGCGTAGATTCCCCCAGAATAGCAGAAATTTCCACCGACATGATCTCGGATATTCGATACAGGGCCGGAAGCGACGGGAAAATAAGGTTGCTCTCGATTTGGGAAACGGTGCTCGCCGTGACCCCGACCAGGCGCGCCAGCTCGGTCTGCGAAAATCCTTTTTGCAGACGCAGGGCCTTCAGGCGATCGCCCAGATCGTAAGGCCCCGACGCGCGGTCCTGGGATTCGAAGCGCACATCCGTTTCCCGCGTCAGGAAGGCCATGGGTTTGTTCAGGGACGCCGTGGCCTGCCGTTCCGCTTTGATGATGGTCATGAGGGTTTTGCCGCGTTTGACCGACAGGTCCACGACCACCTGGGCGATCTGGTTGATGCTGGATTTCAGGCGTGGCGTGTGGGCGTCCTTCTCGATCAGCCAGTAGGCGATCGTGTTCAACTCGTACAACCGCGGGCAGGCGCGGGAATAAAACCGAATGACATGCTCCTCCCCGCCCCAAAGCTCCTGCATCCCCGTCAGGCTTTCGAAGATCAGGCGCACGTCGCCCTCGGCGGCATGGACGGCCTCGTAAAGCGCATCCGAGAACAGTTTCGGCTTGTGCGGCTGCTCCAGGCAAAGCATCCGTGCGCCGGCTTCTGTCTTTCGGCGTTTGTAAAATTGCAGGAAGACATCGGCCCCGGCCCCCTTGCCGTGGGTGAAGCCATCCAGCACCGTCAAGGCCGGCGAGTCGGACAGCCGGCCCAGTTTGTCCATGAGATTCTTGGGGGAGCGATCGAAGCTGACGTATATGACCGGCTTTTTGCGGACATGGGCGGCTTCGATGAGATTCAGGTAGAAAACGGGCGCCAAGCTGCCGGCGTCGTCGTACCAGATGACATTGTCGCCGATGAAGAGCCCGCCCAAAATCTGATCCAGTTGCGGAATCCCGGTGCTTTCCGGGGACGGATGAACGGCGTCGCTCACGTCGCTGCCTCCTTTCGGTCGGGTTGAAACGACGGTAACGGTATTCGAATAGGAAAACGCTGTCAATCGGTTGGAGATCTTCCCTGTCTGACAATCCTTTTGACACCAGCTCTCTTTTCTTCCAAAATAAACCTTTCGATCAATAAAATCCGCATTTCTGTTTATAGGAGGCCATGTGAAGTTCAAGGCGGTCATTTTCGATTTGGACGGGACACTGCTAAACACGCTCGAAGACCTAACGGAGTCCATGAACTGCGTCCTGAAGCGCAACCGCCTGCCGGAACACAATCTGGCAGCTTACAGGTATTTCGTCGGCGACGGCATTGAGATGCTGGTGCGAAGGGCGTTGCCTTTCGAAGTCGCCAGCGAAAACGATTTCCAACGCTTCGTCCGGGAGATGAAAAGCGAGTATGCTTCCCGCTGGCTGCTGAAAACGCGGCCTTACCCCGGCGTCCCCGAAATGCTTGCGGCCTTTGCCGCGGCCGGGATCGCAATGGCGGTTCTCTCAAACAAACCGGATGACGCGAGCAACGAGATCGTCAAGAGCCTGTTACCGAACATCGATTTCCGCATCGTGTTGGGGGCAACCCCGGAGCGGCCGAAGAAGCCGGACCCTTCCGCCGCCTTGGAGATTGCATCCCGTCTTGGCATCTCCCCCGAGGATTTCCTTTTCATGGGAGACACGTCCATCGATATGCAGACGGCTTGCGCGGCCGGCATGTTCCCGGTCGGCGCGCTGTGGGGCTTCAGGCCTGCCGAGGAGTTGATCGCCTCCGGGGCAAAAGTCCTGGCGGCGGAGGCGCAAAATTTTATTCCATGGATCGCTTGAGCTTCGATGAGATGATGAAATCCTTTGATTTCTGCCGGCTGACTGAGGTATATTTCACCTAAATTTCAACTTTCTCCACTTCCACCGGGCCTGAAGCGGGCGCTGGTTTCGTTAGGCGGTTCGGTTCTCTCTTTTCCGGCTCGATTTCTTTTTAAATTTGCCTCTCTCATCTTGCATCTAGCCAAACCTTCTGGACAAGGAGGTACCGGCATGCAACCGAAAGGATTTTACCGCAAACTCGCCGCCATCCTCAGCGCCGATGTGGCCGGTTACCGTCGCCTGATGCAGGACGACGAAGCCGCCACCGTCAAGACTCTCGAAGCCTACCAGCAGATCATCTCCGATCTTGTGAAGCAGCACCGTGGCCGTGGGGTGGATTCTCCGGGAGATAATCTGCTGGCCGAGACAGCTTTCGACCATATCGAGAGCAAGTCGCCGTTAGGCTACGCATACCTCGGCAAAAGCTTTTTCACACGATTGTTGGGGGAATAGCCCAAAAAGGAGGTTTATCAATGTCCAAGCTCATAGATCGACATAATAGCAAGACTGCGGGGAACAAGATAGCAAAGGCCACGAGCCGCCGCCGTTTTCTCAAGGGCGCTGCCGTAGCCGCCGCGGGCTCAGTGCTGGCCTTCCCGCAAATATCGAGGGCGCAGACCGTTACCCTAAAGATGCAGACCTCCTGGAGTTCCGGGGATGTCTACCAGGACATGGCACAGCAGTATGTCGAACGGGTAGAGGCGATGTCGGGCGGTCGCCTCAAGATTAGCCTCTTTGCCGCAGGCGCTGCTGTCGAGAGCTTCCAACTGCAGGAGGCCGTCCACAAAGGTGTGCTGGATGGCGCCCACACGGTGGCCGCCTACTGGTACGGCAAGCACAAGGCCGCATCGCTGTTTGGCACAGGGCCGGTCTTCGGCGCCAACGCCGCCCAGACTCTGGCGTGGATTCACCGCGGTGGCGGCAAGGAGCTGTACCGTGAACTGGTACAGGACATCCTCAAGCTGAACATCGTCGGCTTCTTCACCAATCCATTCCCGACCCAGCCCTTAGGCTGGTTTAAGGAGGAGATCAAGAGCGCTGATCAGTTGAAGGGCCTCAAATATCGCACCGTGGGTCTAGCCGCCGACGTCATGCAGGGCATGGGGCTTGAGGTGGTGCAACTGCCGGCCAGTGGAGTCATGCCCGCATTCAAGCGGGGCGTGATCGAAGCATTCGAGTTCGCCAACCCGACTTCGGACCGTGAGCTCGGCGCCCAAGACGTCTCCAAGCACTACATGATGGGCAGCTATCATCAAGCCGCTGAGTTCTTCGAGATCATCTTCAACAAGGACAAATTCGAGTCCCTCCCGAAGGAGCATCAGGCAATCCTCGAGTATGGTGCCGAGGCGGCCAGCACCGCTAACTACGCGCTAGCGATGGACCGCCACTCGAAGGATTTAGACGCGCTCATCGCAAAAGACGGCGTCAATATCTATCGCACACCACAGTCGGTGATGGAAGGACAGCTCAAGTCCTGGGACAAGGTCCTCACTCAGTTGATGAAGGATCCGTTCTTCAAGAAGGTAGTCGACAGTCAGAAGGCGTGGTCGCACCGGGTCGCTTTCTACGACCTCATGAACACGGCCGACTACAAGCTCTCGTACAAGCACTACTTCCCGGACAGGATAACTTTCTAGGCTGGGGACTTCGGACTTGAACCATGAAAATCTTTAAGCGCTTTGGCGTCCGTGCCTCTCTCCTACTGGCGTTCATTGTCATCAGCGGTTTCGCAGTGCTCGCGACCGTAGCGGCGATGTACAGTTTCCAGCGGGTGCAAACGCTTTTTGACAAGATTACCGAAGAGCGGGTTCCTACGGCTTTGGCCGCGCAGGAACTCTCGTCCCGGGTGGGGAGGATCCTCGCCGAAACGCCGACCCTGCTCGCGGCCAGTACCCCGTCCGAGCGTTCGCAGATCTGGAGCAGGATAGGCGCCGAGATCGATGCAATCGACCAACTGTTACTGTTGCTCCGTAACCGCGGTTTTCCTGCCGACACCCTGGCGTCGTTGAACCACGTTCTGGATTCGTTGCGTTCCAACTTGTTCTCCCTCTACACACTCGTGGGCGAACGCATCATGCTCGCCGAGACAAAGGCGACCCTGCTGGACGAGATCCTCAAGGAGCATGAAGAAACGATGAGGGTGATAGGACCCTGGATCATCAACGTGAACAACGATGTCCGGCGTCAGCGGGCTGCCGTCGATGATTCAAGACTCCCGGCGGCTGATCGATCGAGATCTGAAACGGAGTTGATAGCGTCGCTGACCCTGCTCACCTCACTGCAGCAGATCCTACAGAGCGTCACTGAAATTCACGCAAGCCTCTTAGGCGCGGCCTCTGCCGAAAAGCATGAACGCCTCGACTTGTTGAAGCTCCGTACCCAGTGGTCGATAGAAGCCCTCCGCACGCTGGCAATGGTCGTTGGAGCTCAGCCAAGGCAACTCATTCTTGCGGAGCTCGAGTATTTTCGGCGATTCGCCGAAGGTGAAAACAACATGCCCTTACTACGGGCGCGGGAACTCACGCTCATTAGCAACGGCGAAGCCGTGCAGCGCGAGAACGCCCGTTTATCCATAGCAGTGACCGAATCGGTCGAATGGGTCGTCCGGGACACCCAGCTGGACATCTCCCGGGCGACGTCCCAGGCGCACGCCGTGCGGACGGGAATCAGCATTACCCTCCTCCTGATTGTGTTGCTGAGCCTATCGAGCTCTGTCCTTATCGTCTGGCTCTATGTGGGCCGCAACCTAATCGCGCGTCTGACCGCACTCAGCAACAGCATGATGGAGATTGCCGGTGGCAATCTCAGAACGCCGCTGCCACCTGTAGACAGCGACGAGATCGGCCGCATGGCATCGGCACTCGCCGTGTTTCGGGACACCGCCGTCGAAGTCAAGGAGAAGAACCTCCGTGAAATCGCTGAGGCGCGCCAACGCTTGGTGGATGCCATCGAGAGCATTTCGGAAGGCTTCGCGCTGTACGGCAAGGACGACCGACTGGTGCTGTCGAACAGCAGGTACCGGGACTTGATGCATCACGGCACGGATGACATATCACGACCTGGCACCTCGTTCGCTGATGTCATCCGGGCGGCCGCCGAGCGCGGTTTAGTAAGCGAAGCGGAGGGGTGCATCGACGAGTGGGTCGCCCAGCGATTGGCCCAACACCGCGATCCGACGGGCCCACACGTGCAACGACGGGACAAGGACCGCTGGATCCAGATCAGCGAGCGGAAAACTGCAGATGGCAGCACCGTTGCCGTTTATACGGATATTAGTGAGCTTAAGCAGCATGAAAGAGAGCTATCGAAACTCGTCGGGGAACTTGAAGCGGCCCGCGATAATGCGATGGAAGCCGATCGGGTAAAGAGCAAATTCCTTGCCAACATGAGCCACGAACTTAGAACCCCTCTGAATGCCATCCTCGGCTATACCGAGCTGATCCTTGACAGTATATACGGTGACGTACCAGAAAAAATCCAAGAGGTCCTTGAACGTTTGGAAAAAAATGGGCGTCATCTCCTCAATCTGATCAACGATGTTCTCGATTTCTCCAAGATCGAAGCGGGCCAACTTAAACTTTCGCTTAATGACTATTCGATGAAGGAAGTGGTTCAAACGGTTTTAGCCTCGGTTGAAGCTTTGGCGATGGAAAAGAATCTCGATTTGAAAGTTACGGTCCCTGAGGATTTGGCAAAAGGCGTTGGAGACGAACAACGCATCGTCCAGGTACTTTTAAATCTCCTCGGAAATGCGATCAAATTTACCGATGAGGGGGAAGTTGGGGTGGAGGTAACCGTTCCTAACGAAACGTTTTTGGTCTCCGTGTTTGATACGGGTCCTGGGCTATCGGAAGCCGATCAGAGAATCATCTTCGAAGAGTTCCACCAGGCTGACGGATCCAGTACCAGGAAAAAAGGCGGAACTGGTCTCGGCCTTGCCATTGCCAAGAGAATCGTTGAAATGCACGGAGGCCGTATATGGGTGGAGTCCACCCTTGGAAAGGGCTCGACTTTTTATTTCACACTGCCGATTCGAGTCGAGAGGCAAAGGAAGCAATAATGAGCAAGGTAATCTTAGTGATTGAAGACCAGGAAGACAACAGACGTATCGTGCACGATCTCCTCACGAGCAAGGGCTATGAAGTGATCGAGGCAGTCAACGGGCTCGACGGGGTGAACGCGGCCGAAACCCGGCACCCGGATTTGATCCTGATGGACATCCAGTTGCCCGGTATTGACGGATACGAGGCGACACGGCGGATCAAGGCGAACCCTGAAACTAGAAAGATCCCGATCATCGTGGTGACCTCCTATGCGCTGAGCGGAGACGACGTGAAAGCTTTTGAAGCGGGTTGCGATGCTTATATGGCGAAGCCCTTTAGTCCACGTAAGCTCCTGGCAAAAATTCGCGAATATCTCCCATGAGTATGGAGCAAGCCAAAGATGAAATCGCCGCCGCTTATTCTGATCGTGGATGACAATCCCACGAACCTCGACATCCTACAGACCCGTCTTGCCGCCCACAACTACCGAATCATTACGGCGATGGACGGCGAAGCCGGTCTGGCTGCGGCCAGAGAGCGGCAACCGGACTTGATCCTGCTCGACATCATGATGCCCAAGATGGACGGCATTGAAGTATGCCGCCGGCTCAGGGCCGATCGCTCTCTGCCCTTTATGCCCATCATCATGGTTACGGCCAAAGCGGATTCGAAAGATGTCGTCGCCGGTCTTGAGGCAGGTGGCGACGAATACCTGACAAAACCGGTGGACCATGCCGCTCTGGTTGCCAGGGTCAAATCCATGCTCAGGATCAAGGATCTCCACGACACGGTCTGCGACCAGGCGGCTCGAATGGAAAAGCAGTCGGCTCAGCTTTCGGAGTGGAATCGGACGCTCAAGGATAAGGTTGCGGAGCAACTCGTCGAACTGGAGCGGGTGGGGCGTCTCAAGCGCTTTCTTTCCCCTCAGCTTGCAGAAATTATCGTTTCCTCGGGTGACGAGAAAGTCCTTGAGAGCCACCGACGCGAGGTGACAGTCGTTTTTATCGATTTGCGCGGGTTCACGTCCTTTTCTGATGCCGCAGAGCCAGAGGAGGTCATCTCCTTTTTGAGGGACTATCATGCCGAAATGGGTAGACTTGTCTTTCAGTATAAAGGGACCCTGGAGCACTTTGCTGGAGACGGAATCATGGTCTTCTTTAATGATCCGTTTCCTACAGAGGATCACACACAAAAGGCGGTGTGCATGGCCATTGAAATGCAAGCCAGAGTGAGAGACCTACGGCCGGGATGGCTCAAGAAAGGTAATGACTTGCATCTGGGAGTGGGTATGGCCGCTGGATATGCGACAATAGGCACCATTGGTTTTGAAGGGCGAATGGACTACGCAGCGGTGGGCAAGGTCACAATCCTTGCCTCTCGCCTTTCGTCGGAGGCCAAGGAAGGCCAGATTTTGACGGACCAAAAGACACTTGGTAAAGTGGAACATTTAGTCGAGGCTGAACCCTTAGGGGAGTTGCAGCTCAAAGGCTTCGGCCGACCCACGGCCGTATTCAATATCTTGAGGCTCAAGCAGTGATCCAAAATAAATTAACCGATTAGAAAGGGCATGTCCACGAAGTAGACATATCACATGATAATCGACCATTCTCAGATCTGAAATACAGTGACAGCACCACTGTGACAAGTTCACATCGATAAGGATCCAGATACAGCGCAAAACCTTTACTATTGCACATACATGCGGTCGGCCGATTTTACCCCCAAAAGAGTTCCTCTCGATCCCGCCCCTGCAGGAAAAAGTCCCAGCCTTGAGCGTTTTCCCTATTGAAATGAGGCCGTCTTATTATAGACAACCATATAAAATTGTTAGATAAGTAACCAAGCCCCCGAGCCATGAGGTGCTGTTCCCCGGACGTTTTCCATAGACTGTCTTGCAGGGGCATAGAAATGCTGCTGTGGAGCCAAAAAGGTTTACTTAAACAGGGGTCTGATCATGGAAAAAAGAGCCGCCAGACGGCACCGGATCAACACCTCTATTGTCTGCAGCTATTATGATTTGGAACTCGCTCCGGAATTTAAAAAGCAGGCGGCTGCAGCCGTTCGAGCGGAAGTGAACAAAAACCTGCTCGCGGTCGAAAAGGCGGCCGAAGAAGCGGGTGTACCGTGCGAAACCGCTCGGGAAACCAGCGATCAGCCCTATGAGGCCATCGTCGAGGCCGCCAGGAAAAAGGGATGCGATCTCATCATCAAGTGCTAACCCATTCGCGGATACCCGTGCTGGTGCTCCGTTGAGCGTGGGAGTGGCGCGTTAGGTTTCGTGTCTTCAATATCAGGCCGCGGAAGTTCGGTGCGTGGGGAACCGGATTTTCAGATAGAAGACGCTGATTGCTATCTTGGCGGCTGCATCGAAAATGCCAAAAAGCCAGGCATGGATGTAACAAAAGACGATAGCATCCGAGTAAATAAATTACCCCCGGTTCGGCAGGACATGGTTGCAATTTCTCACTAACTGCGTATAATCGCCATGCAGCAGGATGGCTACATTTCCGGTGAGACGCTGCGGATATGATATGTACGGAGCTGGTTCATAACCCCTGCCATTGCATTCGCAGTGGCCTCTTGAATCATTAACGATCATATATTGCGGTTTCGGATAAGCGTGACAGCCACCGTCATGGATAACAGCGAGCACAAGAAAACAGGAGAGGTCCTGAAAGACTTTTCCATCCAATTGAAAAAGAGGGTGAAAGAGCGCACCGTCGAACTTGAAGACACTGTGGCGAAATTGGAGGAGGAAATCGCTGAACGCAAGAGCGTCCAAACCCAACTTCACCAGCTGTCTCGGGTCTTTCGAGATGCGGCCGATTCGATCATCATCGAGGACTTGTCCGGGACCATCATCGAGATGAACCGGGAGGCGGAACGATCCTACGGCTGGCGTCGGGATGAGCTGATCGGCAAGTCCATCAAGAACCTCCTTTTGCCTGACAGATATCAGTTGGCGTTGCAGTTGCGGCAGCAATGCCTTAACGGTGAAGAGGTGCGTAACTGGGAGGGGTATCGGGTCGACAAATACGGCCGGGTGTTTCCCTCGCTGATGACGGCGTTCCCCTTAATGGACGAAAACGGCAGAATTGAATTCGTTGCAACCATCACGAAAGATATCTCTATCCTAAAGAATTTGGAATTGGAATTGCGGGATTCCCAACGCCGTTTGAAGGAATTTTCGCGAAAGAGCATTGAAGCGCTGGAAGTCGACCGAAAAGCAGTGTCCCGGGAGTTGCACGACAGCATCGGGGGAAATCTTGCTGCTATAAAATTTGCCCTGGAATCCATCGTCAAGAAGATAGCCGAAACCCCGGAAGAAGCTACGGCCTCTCTGGAAAACGCCATTTTGCATCTGGCAGAGACAATTAAAGACTGTAAGCGTATTTCTGCCAATCTGCGGCCGGAGATTATCGATGACCGGGGGCTTCTAGCCACAATAGACTGGCACATTCGCCAGTTTGGCCAGCACTACGGCCAAATTCGGATCATACAGCAGATCGACGTGGATGAGTCGGAGGTCCCAGAACCCTTAAAAATCGTGATTTACCGCGTCATCCAAGAAGCGCTGAACAATGCCGTCATGCACAGCAAGGCGGATACGATTTATATCCGAATGAAAAAAATCGGCAATTATTTCGAGGCGGAGGTGGAGGACAACGGCCGTGGCTTTGATTTCAAGGAGGTTTCGAATCAAGGCGATCGCTCAAGCGGTTTTGGGTTGACGAGCATGCGCGAGCGGGTCGAAATAATCGGCGGTTCATTTTCCTTGCACTCTTTTTCTGGAACGGGCACGTGCATTCGCATAGCGTTTCCGGTCGACGAAGATGATACGACATCGTTTTGGACAGGAACAAAAGATTGACGATAACGTACATTTGGTGATGACATGGAGACCAAGAAGAAAATCATAATCGTCGAGGACAATGATCTTTACCGCGCCGCCCTGAAGGATCTGATCAACGCTCAGGAGAATTTAGAGGTGGTGGCAGAGACGGCCAGCGGTCGAGAGGCATTAACGATCATCAAGGATTTCCCTGCGGATTTGGTTTTATTAGACCTTCGACTGCCAGGGAGAAGCGGCTATGATGTCCTCCCCGAAATATCCAAGAGCGCGGATGTAAAAATACTGGTGCTGACCATCCTTGAATCGGGCCACAACATACGGGCAGCCTTTGAGGCGGGGGCTGACGGCTACTGTTTCAAGGATGTCAGCAGTCAAGAGCTGATAAACGCAATTTCGAGTGTCTTGGCTGGAGAGCGTTATGTATCCCGGCCGGCCGTGAGCTATCCAGACGAGCGGCGAGCAGAGCAACGGCAGACCTGCGACTGCAATATCGTTTGGTCATATTTCAACAAGGATAACCTGGTCTCTGCGAGGATGCTCAACTGCAGCCGAGCCGGTTGTTATTTTGAAACGCCTCAACATCTCACTACGGGTTCAACGGTCTTGATCCGTCTTGAAAAATCTGCGGCCGGGAGCGAGAAACCTGTTTCCGGATCCGTGCGATCCAGTGCGGTGGCGGAAGTCAAGTGGTGTGACAAGCGAAACAATCAATACGGTGTCGGGGTCCGGTACCATTTTTCAGGATAGACGATTCGTTTTTAACATTTGAATTTGGACCGAGTTGCGTTCTTCGGATTTCGAATCAGGTTCCGGTTTGTCCGGGCTGGCCTATCCCAACCGAGCCACCCGCGTGTTGGGCCCAACGCCGGAGCGGCCGAAAACCGGAAGTCCATCCAAGGACTACAGGTTGCTGGAAAGGCTGAGCAGGTTTTTGTTGACGGCGACCTGGATCTGGGGTTGGAGAAAGTCGTGCTGGTCTTCGAGGAAGGGCAGGTAGGCCAGGCGGAAGTGCGTGGGGTGGATACTGATTTGTGAAATCAGCTCGGCGACCTTGCGGCGAGGCTTGAGAAAACCCGCGAGCACCACCTTCAGGCTCTCGCAGGCTTCCTCGACTGCCAGGGTTACCGGGTGATGCCGTTCGGCCGGCAACGAGGGCTCAAGCATCTCATGCGCCTGTATCAGGGTCAGGCTCTCTGAAAGGCGCAGAAAGGCCTGGGCCCGCAGCTTGAACGCCGGTACCCAGAAACGGAATTCCCGCTCTTCGAAAGACTTTTGAACGACCATCGGCAGGTTTGCGACTTTCACCAGATCGGCATAGGTTTTCAGGGCGATGTCCGAGATGGTGCACGTGATCTGCCAGAACGGCAGGTGATATGCCGTTTTTTCAGCATTTGTGAGAGCAAACGATTCCACCCGCGTCAGTTTATCGTTGGACGGATACCAAGAGGCCTTGCAGTTGCGACAGTGCAGCACCAGTGCATCACGATGCCCTTCCAAGTCCCAGCCGCAGTCCGGACACAGAGCCGGCACAAAGTTGACCCGCCACTCCGGCTTATCCCCTTTTTCCGAATCGCCGGGAAAGCCCTCCGGCACCTTTCCCACCGGGGTGTCCAGCACCGCATCGTAAAGCTTGCCGTTGGCGTAAAACGGCGAATACAGAAGACCCACGGATTCCCCTAAATGAGCGCAGTAGAGGAGCGGTTTGGGAAGAGCCTGGCTGAAGCGTTTTTGAAAAGTGGTGAAAATTTCGGAAAAGGAGCGTGCCGGCGGTATGAAGCGACCCTCCATTTCGGGCGTGGCGAACTTGAGTTTCATGGTTTGGCCCCGCAGCCCCAGCGTCAGCGGCATGCCGGGGGTGTCCGCTGCATGTTGGTTCACGTCGATGAACTTGTGGTCGTTTCCGGCCGGGAGGCTGAACAGCAAAAGCCCTTTGAACCGCCAATAAGGGAAATAGATGAGATCCCTGCCGACAGGGCTCTTGGCCGGCAGCACATAGCGAAAGTAATCCCGGGTCAGCAAAAACGACTTCACCCGGCAAAAAGGGCAGGCGAAAAGCCGGTCGGTTTCCTCCAGGTGCGCCGGGGCCCCGCACTGCGGGCACTGGTGTTCGATCTGAAAGGCGGTCATGGGGAAAAATAGTGTTAAGATTTAAGTTTTATGTTTTAAGTAATTGATTAAAAGACTATTTTATCCTTGATATAAAATCTAACACCTAACACCTAAAACTGTTTTTACAGTTTTTCACCGCACTCGTTGCAGTGAATCGAGTTGACCAGATTCTCGGCACCGCAGGCCTTGCATAACTTCTTCTGTGGGCCGGTCCCGGCTTCAAGACCGCAGCGCGAGCAGAACTTTGAAGTGGGTGCGAGGTTCTTGCCGCAGCGCGAGCACTGCGTGAAAACTACCAGCTGATGCCCGCACTGCGGGCAGAACTGGGAGTCGGCCGGGACTCCGCTCCGGCATTCCGAACAGGTTGCGGCCGGGGGTACGCCCGGGGGCTGGGGCACCGGCTTCTGGCCGGAAAAATACTGGGCGAACATCGCCGGCAGCATCAGCCCCAGGCCGGCGCCCATGCCGGAAGCAGCACCGCCGTCGGCGGCCGCGGCTTTTTCCATGGCCATGGCCGCCTTCATCTGCATGAGCTTCTCCATGTCTTTGAACACGCCCATTCGGCTGCGGTCGTCGATCGCCTGCTGGACCTCGGGCGGCGGAGTGATGGCATTGATGTAAATCTGGGTGAGGCGGATGCCGAAACGGCCGAAGTCCTCCTCCAGGCGCTTGCTCAAGCCCTCGGACAGTTCGTCGTATTTCGCCGGAAGGTTCAGAAGCGAATCGAGGGTCTGGCCCATGTAGTCGTTGAACCGGGAGACGATCACCAAGTTGAGATACTCCTCGACCGCCTCGGTGCTGAAAACCCCCTGGGTACCAACCAGGCTGTTGATGAAAAGGGCCGGCTGCACGACTTGGAGGTTGAACACGCCGAAGGCGCGCAGCCGGATCAGGCCGAGCTCCGCGTCCTTGTAAGCGACGGGGTCGCGTGTACCCCACTTGAGGTTGGTGAACACCTTCAGGTTGACGAAGTAAACTTCGGCACGCAGAGGGCTCTTCATGCCCCAGGGGATGCTGGCTATTTTAGTCAGAATGGGGATGTTGCCCGTTTTAAGGGTGTGGCGCCCCGGTCCGAAGGCGCCCACAGCCTTGCCCTTGTAGAAAAATACCGCCGCCTGGCTCTCCCTCACGGTCAGCTGTGCGCCCCACTTGATTTCGCCCGAGCCTTCCTGGGGAAGGCGGTGCACGAGCTGCTTGCCGGTTTCGTCAAACCACTCTAAATTTTCCAAAAAAACGATATTTTTGTCAGCCATATCTCCTCCTGTGAGCCGATGGTCGCATGAAAATGAATCCGGTCTGTCGCATAATGGTCTATCGGCATTTCAGAGCCGATACTTGAGGCGCCGGTCCGGCAGTTGCAGGCATCGTTTCGGGTATTTATCCTTAAACCATTGCGAGGCAAATCTTATCTTGTTCTTGTGGGAGCGGGGCAGGGTAACGCGATCAACCAGTCTGTCAAGAGAAGGAGAGGCAGTATGATTCACATTTCCAAAAAATCCCGGCTGAACCCGGATGAGATTCTTGCGAAAGCCTGCCGCTATTTCGGAAAAGGCGGAGAAGGATTGGACGAGACGGAGCGCGGCCCCTGCTGCATTTCATTTTCGGGGGCCGGGGGGTATGTCACCGTGGCGGTCTCTGAGAGGAGCGATCTACGGGAAGTGGACGTGGAAACCCGGGAGTTCGAGTACCAGGCTAAACGGTTCCTTGACTCCGTTTAAAGGTTTCAGTGCCGCGCCAACCAATAAATCACCGGCACCAGCAGGGCAGCCAGGATGAGGAGGCCCGGCGGGGAGAGGTAGGCCGAATACCACGGGAGGTTGCGGCGGCGCGAGTTCTTCACCTCGGAGAGGAACCAGTTGCCGAGGATGGCGGCTCCCAGGACGACGGAAATCAGCTTGGCGATTTCTACAAGAGATGTCATTCTAAGAAGAAAGCAAATTGCGGTTGATATTTTCGACGGTTAATGTATATTAGCCACTTGCCGGAGAGCACCGGGACGGACCGCTGATAATTGCCGGCTGGCGCGCCTGGAGGGATTCGAACCCCCGGCCTACGGATTAGAAGTCCGTTGCTCTATCCAACTGAGCTACAGGCGCACACGATTTTTTTAACACATGTCCGGAGGGGTGTCCATACCCATGCCGGCCCTTAGAACGGATAACCTCCGAAAAAAGTAGAGAAGTTCATCCCTCGGACGAGCAGTAGAATGAAAAAAGAGGCAGCGAAAAAGAAGCCGTCAGCCAGAGCCAAAACCACAGCGGCGACGAAGCCCGCGGCCAAGCGCAAGCAGGCACCCAAGAAGACTCCCAAAGCAGGCGCGGCGAAAGCACCCGTCCCGCGGAAGGCTGCGGTTACGCCTGCCAAGGCTACCAAGCCGGCCGCAAAGGCCAAGGTGGCAAGGGCTAAGGCGGCAAAAAAGGCCATGCCGGCAAAGCCTTTAAAACGTTCGGCCCCGGTCAAGTCTTCGAAAACACCTCTAAAACGCAAGCCGGTGATAACGCCGAAGGCGGTCAAGGCCGCACCCGCGCCGAAGACGGTCAAGGTTGCACCCACGCCGAAGACGGTCAAGGCCGCACCCGCGACGGAGGCCGGCAGAAAGCCGAAGGCAGCCCCGCCGGGCCCCGAAGCCTCGACCGCAGAGAAGCAGGAAAAGCCGATGGTCGTGACGGCCAAGGAACCACCTGCGAAAGCGGTCAAACCCCTGAAAACCGCAAAAAAGGCAAAAGACCAGGATTCCGACAAGGCCCTTGTCAAGTTCGACCCGCTGCAGCGCTATCTCTCAGAGATCAGCAAATACCGACTGCTCACCCGTGACGAGGAACGCGACCTGGGCACCCGGGTCAAAGAGCAGGGTGACAAGGAGGCGGCCTACGCGCTGGTCACCGCCAATTTGAGGCTGGTGGTGAAGATCGCGCTCGAGTTCCAGCGGGTGTGGATGCAGAACCTGCTGGACCTCATCCAGGAAGGCAACATCGGCCTGATGCAGGCCGTGAAAAAATTCGACCCCTATAAAAACGTCAAGTTTTCCTACTACGCATCTTTCTGGATCAAGGCCTACATCCTGAAATTCATCATGGACAACTGGCGCCTGGTGAAGATCGGCACCACTCAGGGCCAGCGCAAACTTTTTTTTAAGCTCAAAAAGGAAAAGCAGCGGCTGATTGAACAGGGGTTCGATCCCAAACCCAAGCTGCTGTCCGAGCGACTCGGCGTCTCCGAGCGGGAGATCGTCGACATGGACCAGCGCCTGGACGGATGGGATGTGTCCCTGGACGCACCCCTCAAGAACGACTCGGAAACCGAGCGCATCGAATTTCTGAGCACTGAAAGCGAGTCCATCGAAGACCAGGTATCGAAGAAAGAGATCGAACTGCTGCTGCACAACAAGATCGCCGAATTCCGCAAGAAAATGTCGCCGCGGGAGATCGAGATCTTCGAGCTTCGAATCTTTTCAGACAACCCCGTCACCCTTCAGGACATCGGTGACCGATACGGCATATCCAGAGAACGAGTCCGGCAGATCGAGAAGAACATCATCCGGAAAATGCGTGATTTCTTCAAGCATGAGATCCCCGATTTCGCGTCATATTCGGACGACACAGGCATGGAATAGCGACGCCGCGCCCGTGGTCCTCCTCGCCCCGGAACCAGGAAAACCTAAATGACATATCAGCGACTTATTGTTGCGGCAGTAATGTGTTTGTTCAGCCTGATTTGCGGATGCACCCGGCCGCCCGGGAGCGTTCCCCAGGCCGTCCCCCCAGTTGAACCGGCGGTTCCGGAGGTTGCGAGGCCGGCCCGGGTGGGGGTCGAAAAACCGGAAAACGCCTATTTTTATTTTCTGGCGGCACAAAAGGAACGGCGGGCGGGGCAACCGGACAAGGCGATTTTGCTCCTGCGCAAGGCCATGGAGACTGAACCGGACTCTGCTTACCTGCAGCGTGAACTGGCGACCATCTATCTTCAGAACAAGGAGGAGGAAAAGGCGCTCGGCGTCCTCGATGGCCTGCTTGCCAAAAACCCCGACGATGTCAAAGGGCTCATCCTTTACGGCGGCATCCAGCAGTTGCGCAAGCAGAACGATGCGGCCCTGAAGACGTATGAAAAAGTGATCCTTCTGGATCCTTCCCAGGAGAAGATCTACGCGATTGCCGGCGGTCTTTACCTCGAGGCGAAGGATCAGAAGAACGCGGAGCGGGTGCTGGGGAAATTGGTCGAGAGATTCCCGAACTCCTACACGGGTCATTTCCTGCTCGGGCGGCTGTATGTGACAACCGGCAAGACCGCTCTGGCGGAGAAGGCCTTCCGCAAAAGCGCCGAGGCCGACCCCGACAGCATCGAACCCCTGTTCGAGCTGCTCAAACTCGCACGCGAGAAAGGCCGGCGGGATGAGGTGTTGAAACTCAACCAGGAGATTCTTGAGCGTGACCCGGAAAACAGCCGCGCCTACCTCGAGCTTGCGCTTTACTACCGCCAGGCTGGAATGAAAGGCGAGTCTGCGGAAATCCTCAAACAGCTCGGCGAACGCAGCCGGTCCGAATTCGAAGTCGTGCTGCAGGTGATTCAGGGCTATGTCGACGCCAAGAAGTTTGACGACAGCCTGTATCTCTTGGACGGCATGCTGAAGGGCGCGCCGGACAGCCCGGACCTGCATCATCTGAAAGGTTTCAGCCTTTTTGGGCTCAAGAAAAGCGCCGAGGCCCTGCCCGAGTTCCGCAGGGTCACTCCCGAATCCCGTTTCTACCAGGACGCGATGGTTCACATTGCCTTTATCCTGCAGGAGCAGGGCAAAACCGGAGAGGCCATCGAGCAGCTCAACGGCGTCATTCAAGGCGACCCGGAAAACGTCGAACTCAAATATTACCTGGCGACGGTTTACGAGGAGGCCCGCAACTTCGGCGAGGCCGAGCGGCTTCTTCTGCTGGCCATCGAAAAAGATCCGAGCAATACCCGTTTTCATTTCCGCCTGGGCGTGGTTTATGACAAACAAAAGAAAAAGGACGCCTCCATCGCGGCCATGCGCAAGGTAATCGAGCTGGATCCCAAAGACGCCAATGCCTTGAACTATCTCGGTTACACTTACGCCGACCTCGGCCAGAACCTGGACGAGGCCGAGCGGTTGGTGCTGGAAGCGCTCAAGTACAAGCCGAACGACGGCTACATCACCGACAGCCTGGGGTGGGTGTACTACAAAAAAGGCGAATACGAGAAGGCGCTTGCGTACCTTAAAAAAGCCGGGGAACTCTCCAACGAGGACCCCGTCATCATGGAGCACATCGGAGACACCTACCTCAAGCTGAACGACAAGGCCAACTCGCTCAAGTATTACCAGAAGTCCCTGTCCAAACGGGAAAAAGAAAAAGACAAGGACCCCGAAAAAGAGAAGGAAAAAAACGAGCTGAAGACCAAGATCCGTCAGCTGAAAGAGGGGGCTCGGTGAGTTCGAGGGTGTGCGGGGTGACAGCCAACGCAGGGAGGCTTCGGATGCGGGCGATGGTCTTCGCTTTGATTCTGGCGGCGGCGCTTGCGTTGTCCGGGTGCGCCACCTGGTCCGGCATCTTTGAACCGCAAACTTCCGTGGTGGACGACTCCCCGGAGGCGGCCGACGCCCGGCTGGTGCTGGACCATCTCCAGAAGACGAATGAACGGCTGAAGAATTTCAAGGGCGTCGGGCGCCTGACGATCCGCCGGGATGGCAAGGTCCAAATGGACGAGCGCCTGGCCTGGATCGGGTCGGACCCGCTCAAGCTCAGCATTGTCCTGTTTGCCGCGGGTTTCCCGGCCGTGCGCATGGCCGGCGACGGCGAGTGGCTCTATTACCAGGACGACCAGGCGCCGGGGTCGACGGTCAAAAAGATCCGTGCGAGCGACCCGGATTTCAAACGGCTGCTCTCCATCCCGATCCAGTCAAGCGACATCATCGCCCTCATGCGCGGCCGGATCCCCATCCGGGAGCACCGGTCGGCGCGCCTGCAGCCTCTCAAATCCGGCAACGGCTACGTGCTCATGCTGATGAGGACCTGGGGGGTTCATCAAATGATCTTTTTGGACGAGACCAAAACCGAGGTGCGCCAGACCGAGGTGTACGACTCATCCGGAGATCTGCTGTTCCAGGCCAACTTCCTCGAAATGCAGCTCGTTGACGGATACAAGGTCCCGCTGCGCCTGGCGGTCTCGGGCAAAGAAAAGGCCCTCGTCCAGCTGGTGGTGGAACGCTACTGGGCCGATGTGCCGGTGACGGCGTCCATGTTCGTCCTGGGCTCGCCGGGGTGATTGCGCCTTCGGCGAGGTGTTTTGGTGTTCGGCTATTTTTTTTTGGCCAGACACCAAGTAACGACAAACACCAAACAAGCCGACACCTAAAAACCCAAACACCTAAACACCCAGATACCCAAACACCCAAGGAACCATGATCGCCGAAATTATCGCAACCGGAGAGGAGATTCGCACCGGTGCGCTGGCCGACACCAATTCGGCCTTCATTTCCCAGGCGCTGGAGGAATGCGGTGTGGAAGTGACCCGCCTTAACGGAGTCGGGGACGATCTGCACCGCCTGAGCTCTCTGCTCAAGGAAGTCGGGGGCCGCGCCGATGTGTGCGTGATCACCGGCGGGCTCGGGCCGACCGTCGATGACCTTTCGGCTGAGGCCGCGGCCGAAGCGGCCGGCGTCGGCTTGCGCCTCGATCAGCCTGCCCTGGACTCCATCGAGGAGTTTTTCCGCAAGCGCAACCGGCCGATGAATCCCTCCATCCGCAAACAGGCCATGCTGCCGGAAGGGGCCGACGTTCTCTTCAACCCGGTCGGTACCGCCCCCGGTTTCAGCCTGAAGGTCGGACGCTGCCTGTTTCTTTTCCTGCCGGGCGTCCCGTTCGAAATGAAACGCATGCTCGCGGATCATGTCGTTCCGCGCATCGTGACGCTGATGGGCGGCAGACGGGACCATCGCCTGATCAAGACCCTGTCGTGCTTCGGCCTGACCGAGTCGCTGACCGGCGAACGCCTGTCCGGGTTGGGAGTGGAGTTTCCCGGCGTCCAGTTGGGGCTGAGGGCCAAATTCCCCGAGATTCAGGTGAAGCTCTACGCCAGCGGCGCCGATGAGGCCGGCGTATCTCAGCAGCTTGAAAAAGCCGCTGGATGGGCCAGCCGGCGTCTGGGGGATATCGTTTTCTCAGATTCCAGCGAGCCCATGGAGGCTGCCGTCGGGAGCCTCCTGCGGCAAAGGAAGGCCACGCTGGCCGTGGCCGAGAGCTGCACGGGGGGGCTGATTTCCCACCTGCTGACCGAGATTTCCGGGAGTTCCGATTACTTTCTCTTTTCCGCCGTGACATACGCCAACCAGGCCAAAACGGCCGTGCTGGGTGTTTCCGCGGACACGCTTCTGCGCTGCGGGGCCGTGCACGAGGACACCGCTTGTGAAATGGCCGCCGGCGTGCGCCGGGTCTCCGGGGCGAATTACGGCATTGCCACCACGGGGATTGCCGGCCCGACCGGCGGCTCCGCGGAAAAGCCTGTCGGCACGGTGTGCATCGGCCTGGCATGCGAAGAAAGAACCCTGGGATTCCGGTTCCATTACACCTACGACCGGCGCTCCATGAACAAACAGATGTTCGCGATGAAAGCGCTGGATATCCTCAGGCGGGAGCTGCTGGCGCTTCCGCACAGATAGCTGGAACGTGCTGACGCTTCTCTACGCCTTCTGCGGTTTGGTTCTCGCCTACCTGCTGCTGTCCCTTGTTCTCACCTATGTCGTGCAGGAATACCCCCGCAAACTCTATATAGACGCTCCGGACTGGGGCCGGGTGACGGACGCCATGATTCCAACGGTCGAAGCCGGCCGCCTGGAGATCTGGCGCGTGGAGCCGGAAGGCTCGTCACGGGGAATCGTGGTCCTGGCCCACGGCTGGGGGCGCAACCGGGACCGCATGGTGCACCGTGCCCGGATCTTCGGCAGCTGGGGCTTCACGGTCGTCATTCACAGCGCCAGAGACCATGGCCGCTCGAGCCCGCGTCGGTTTATGAACGCCGCCCGGATGGCCGAGGACATCGAATCAGTCCTGGAGTGGGTCGGCGAACCGGTGCTGCTCTACGGGCACTCGGCCGGGGCCGGTGCGGCTATCATCGCGGCGTGGCGGCACCCGGAAAAGATCAAGCTGCTGTTTCTCGAAGCGTGCTATGCGGACAGCCGAGAGGCCTTGCTGAGCCTCTACCGCTGGTTCAGCCGATTTCTCGGGACGGCCTTCGGCCCGATGATCGTCTTCTGGATGAATCTGTTTTACCGCAACCGATTGAAGGACGTGAGCCCGGCGAAGCTGGCTTCGTCCATCCGCATGCCGGTGATGATCATCCACGGCGCGCAGGATCGGCGGTTTCCCCTCGAGTTCGCCTTGCGGCTCAAAGCCTGTTTTTCGCCTGAGCGGTCGGAGCTTTTCGTGGCCGAAAACGCCCGCCACAGCGAATCCAGCCTCGACCCGGGCTATGCGGCTGCCGTGCGGGGGTTCATCGAGCGGCACTTGGACGGCTCAGGCGGCACGCAGAATTCGCCATGAAACTTCTCGACCGGATCACGGCCTGCCTGCTAAAAATCAGGGCGTCGAGAGGGCGCCCGGCAAAAACTTCGGATCCTACGCCGCTGCCGGCGGCGGCGATCGAAGGCCGAAGCATGACGATCCATGCGGGCTGGCTCATCGACGGCAGCGGCGGACACGCGCGTCAGAATGTCCGCCTCGAAGTTCGAGACGGGGTCATCCAATCGCTTGAAGATGGGACTGTTCCGGCATCCGGCATTCACGCTTCCCGACCGAAGCCGGACTTCGATCTCGGCGGTTGCACCGTGATCCCCGGCCTGATCGACAGCCACGTGCACCTGACCATGACCGGTGATGTAGACGAAGGTTTGCGGACACGCCTGCGGGAAGCGCCGTTCGAGGTGGTGCGCCGGATGATCCAGGAGAATCTTCGCGAGCACCTCCGGCACGGGGTGGTCGCCGTGCGCGACGGCGGCGGCTGCCGCGGCAGCACCTTGCGCTTCGCCAACAGCCATCAGGCGCGGGGGCAGCCTGTTCGTGTGCTGGCCGCCGGCCGGGCGTGGCACCGGTCCGGCCGCTACGGCCGGTTGATCGGACGGCCGCCGGCAAGCGGCCTCGCCCTGGCGGAAGCCATTCGGCAGGACGGCGAGCCGGCGGATCACATCAAGATCGTCAACTCCGGGTTGAACAGCCTGACGGAGTACGGCAGCCAGACCTCCCCCCAGTTTGACCTGGACGAGATGTCCGCCGCTGTGCAGGCGGCCGCAGAGCGTGGGCTGCCCGTCATGGTGCACGCCAACGGTGAGGCGCCCGTGCGAATTGCCGTCATGTCGGGATGCCGATCCGTCGAGCACGGGTTTTTCATGGGTCGTGAAAATCTCGCCCGCATGGCGGACAGGGGTGTGACCTGGGTGCCCACGGCTGTCACCATGCAGGCCTATGCCGAGCATTACCGGCAGAACGGAAAAAATCCGGACGTTTCACGCAGGACGCTTGATCATCAGCTCGATCAGCTTGCCATGGCGAGGCGGTTGGGGGTGAATGTGGCCTTGGGCACGGATTCCGGCAGCCCCGGGGTACACCACGGGGCCGGCGTCATCGAAGAGCTGAGCCTCCTGGTGCAGGCCGGGTTCACCCTCGAGGAAGCCATCCGCTGCGCTTCACACAACGGGGCGAAACTGGTCGGCGCCACTTTCGGGTTGCTGGAGGAGGGGAACCCGGCGACCTTCGTCGCGGTGAACGGCGAGCCCTCAACGCTCTCGAGGGAATTGAAACATGTCCGATGTGTCTTCATCGATGGCGTGAAACAGCTTGAGGCCGGATAGAAGTCGTTTTGAGAAAATCAGCTTCATGTGCTCGCGGCATTCGAGCGAAGGGGACGGTGAATTCTATTCCCCAATTCAACGAAACAGCGCCTGCCTCAATATGCTTTTGCCGGGGAGAAAGTCTAAACAATATTCCCCAAAATAGTAGCCTTCCTTTCCCATACTCCGCCGGCATCCGTCTGTCTCACTCTTAACACCCCGTAACTTAATTATATTTTTAGAAAGTAAAATCTTGCACAAGTTTTGCAGTAGGCACCTAATAAAAGGGATTTCTCAGTCATTTACCGCAAAAACGAGGGCGCTCAGGTGAGAATTTCAGTCAAGATTCAAAAGGGCCAAGACGTACGGCAGGGTGTCATCTCTCTATCCGATGAAACAAACGCAAAATACGTGTTGCAGCGCTTCATCGATCTGGGTTGGAAGGTCGTCAACGCAACCAGGCTGGTTGGGTGATTCAACCCGTGCGTTTATCGAGAGCCACCGGCTTTCAGCCCAAACCCCTGCTCAGCCAGAGAGATGCCTCGCGAATGAACTCCTGTTGGTGGCGCGGGTCGCTCATGAGGTGATCCCCTCGCGGCTGGATGACGAGGTGCTTCGGTTGGGCGGCCCGTTGAAAAATTTCGTGGGCATGCGCTACCGGGACCACATCGTCGGCCTCTCCGTGAAAGACCATGATGTTTCGAAGTTTGTTCAGCTCCGCACCCAGGTCGTAATCCTCTCTCAGCACGGCGGCCATTCGCGTCCGCCCAGGGTCCATTTCTGCATGCGGGTCAGCGATCTTCAGGGGCCGGCTCCTGACCGGCGCTGCAAAGGTCACCAGAGAGGCAATGTCCGCATGCGCGGCCACCCGCAGGCAGACGGCGCCTCCCATGCTGCTGCCGAAAAGGCCGACGCGTTTTCCAAGGTCGGCGCGTCCAGTGAGATGGCGGATGGCATGCAGCAGGTCGCTGCAACGGTTGTCGAGAGTGGTGTGGTCTTCCAACCGCCCCTCGCTTTCCCCGCAGCCGCGGTGGTCGAACCGAAAAAAAGCCAGTCCGAGACGGTTGCAGGCCTGCGCCAATGCGACTTGCTTCGGCGACGTCCGGTCGCTCAAGAGCCCGTGGCAGCCGATGACGACGGGCGGGGAGGGTGATTGCGGAAGATGCAGCGTCCCCCGCAGGTTGAACCGGTCGGCTGTGAAGTCCACATCCATTTCCATCAGTAGCCGCGGCCCGCCTTTTTCTCAAATCCTGAATTCTATTGAAGTTCACGCTGTAGTTTTCTAATCTACACCCGAAATGCGCAGAAGAAAACAACCCATTGTTGAAACCGAGATCGTCGGGCTGGCATTCGGGGGCAGGGGCATCGCCCGGATCGACGGGATGGCGGTATTCGTGGACCAGGCCGTGCCGGGCGACCGGGCCCTGATCCAGATCACCCGTCGGAAGAAAAACTTCGCCGAAGCGCGGATGGTAGAGATCCTCAGCCCTTCCCAGGATCGAGTGGCGGCCCCTTGCCGGTACAGCGGTTTCTGCGGCGGGTGCACCTGGCAGTTCCTGCGGTACGAAAAGCAGCTGGAATACAAGCGCCGGCACGTGGCGGAATCGCTCGAGCATATCGCCGCGATCAAAGAGGTGCCGGTTCATGCGGCCCTTCCCTCGGCGTCCGTCTTCGAGTACCGCAACAAGATGGAATTCACCTGCACCGACCGGCGCTGGCTGCTGCCGTCTGAAATGGCCGACCCGGCTGAGGACAAATCCTTTGCGCTCGGTCTGCACGTGCCGGGGACCTTTCACAAGGTCATCGACACTCAAGCGTGCCTGCTCCAACCGGCGCTGGGGAACCGGATTCTGGCGGAGATCCGGGGCGGCATCCGATCCTCCGGACGGCCCGTCTACGGGCTGCGCAGCCACGAGGGGTTCTGGCGGTTTGCCATGCTGCGCAATTCGGCCTCCACCGGCCGCTGGATGGTCAATCTCGTCACCGCCTTCGAGGAACGGCAACCCCTGCTGGCCTTGGCGGAGCGGCTGATGGCGGCTTTTCCCGAGATTGCTTCGGTCGTGAACAATGTCACGGCCCGCCAAGCCGGAATCGCCGTGGGAGAATTCGAGCGACGGATCGCGGGCGAAGCCTGCATCCGCGATGCCATCGGCCGATTCGAGTTCGACATCTCCGCCAATTCGTTTTTCCAGACGAACACGCACGCTGCCGCGCGGCTCTACGAGACGGTGATCGACTACGCCGGGTTGAACGGAGACGAGACCGTGCTCGATCTTTACAGCGGCACCGGCACGATCCCCATCTATATCTCTGAGAAGTGCCGTGAGGTCGTCGGCATTGAGATCGTCGCGAGTGCGGTGGAGGATGCAGAGAGAAATTGCAGGTCCAACGGGGTATCCAACTGCCGGTTCATCCGGGGGGACATCCTGGAGGGGCTGGCCTCCATCGACGTGCGACCGGAGGTGGTGATCATCGACCCGCCGCGCATTGGAATGGCCAGGGAAGTTGTCGACCAGGTGCTTCGATTGGCGCCGCAGCGCATCGTCTACGTCTCCTGCAATCCCGCGACCCTGGCCCGCGATCTGGCCATGCTCAAGGAAAGCTATGCGGTGCTTGAAATCCAGCCGCTGGATATGTTTCCCCACACCTTTCACGTGGAGTCGGTCGCGCGACTGGCAAGGAGATGAGAAAGGAGGGTGCCATGAAGGTGGTGTTCCACCCGGACTTTTGCGAGGTTTACACCGACGATCCCGCCGCTGCCTCCGGCCGCATGGAAGCGATCATGTCGGTGATCGAGCCGCACGTGGAACTCATGAAGGCCGAGGCCGCCGATGAGGCGCAGATCAGTGCCGTTCACACGGCAGAGCACATTGAGCGCATTCGCCGCTTCGGGCTCTACGACATCGCAGCCCTGGCCGCGGGCGGGGCCGTCCAGGCGGCAACCATCGGTCTTGCGGAGCCCTGCTTTGCCGCGATCCGCCCGCCCGGACACCACGCCTCGGCCGGCTCCTGCTGGGGGTTCTGCTTTTTCAACAACATGGCGGTGGCCATCGAGGCGTTGAAGCAGCAGGGCCAGATCCGTTCGGCCTACATCCTGGACTTCGACCTGCACTTCGGGGACGGCACCGAGAACATCCTGGGCCGCAAGAACTACGTCGGCATCCACAACCCCGGGGCCCATGACCGCACGGCCTATCTGGCGGAGGTCGAAGATGAGCTCGGTCGCTTTCCGGCGGACATCATCGGCATCTCCGCCGGGTTCGACAATCACCGCCAGGACTGGGGCGGGTTGTTGACGACCGACGACTACCGCGAGATGGGTCGCATGGTGCGCAGCGCCGCGCAGCGCAACGGCGGCGGCTGCTTTGCCATCCTGGAGGGCGGCTACAATCACGATGTTCTGGGGGTGAACGCGCTGGCGCTGATCCGGGGAATGTCGGAATAAGAATCAACAAGGCCCTGGGGCAGAATCGGCAGGCCTTCACGGCGGGGTTTCAAATCCCCGCAATCGCTCTTCCATGTCGGGGTGGGTCGAGAGGTAGTTCGACCAACGCCCTTCCGTGTCCGAGCCGTCCGGCAATTTTCCCTGCTGCAGCCTGCGCATCAGATCGGCGAACCGTTGGGGCGATACCTCAATAGACTCCAGATAGCCGAGGGCGTAGCGATCGGCTTCGCGCTCGAATTCGCGGGAGTAGGCAAGCTCCGTCAGCATCACCGGCAGTCCCAAAAAGATCTGGGACGTGCCGGAGGCATCCCCGGTGACGGCCATGATGGCGAATGCCAGCAGGGAGTTTTGGACGATCCGTTGAATTCCGTGGCGGCGTGCCACATGGCCGGCCTCGTGAGCCATTACGGCCAGGAGCTCGTCGTCGTGCCGGGCGAGTTTCACCATTTCATCGGTGAAGACGATGACGCCGTTGGGCAGGGCGAAGGCGTTGGCCCCCAGCCGTGCGCCTTTGCGGAAGACCACCTGCAGGTGAAGTCCCGCGTGGCTCTGAATCAGCGGTTTAAAATAGGCCCCCAGCCGTTTTTTCAATGATTCGTCGAGCTCCGACGGTTTGAAGACCGCCCGGTCGAGGATCTCCAAGGTCTGGCTCCCGGCCTTCTGGACGATGGCTGGGGGCAGGTGGTGGGCGATGACCCGGGCGGCGGCGGGCACGCCGTAGCGTCCCACACCCCAGATGACAAAGGCCATCGCCGCTAGGCACATCAGGATGTAGCGCTTGCGGCTTTCCAGAACGTGAACGAAATGCAGGCGCGGCCGCTGCTGAAAGCGTTTCAGCAGGTCGTCTACCGCACGGTTGTCCACGGTTTCAAACTTCTGGCCTTGCGGGAAATAGATGTAGCGAGCAGTGTCGGCCAGGCGGGGTGATGCCTTTAGATCGAAGCGCGGCAGGACCAGCAGGGGCTTGCTCATGCCGGAGCCCTGCACGTGGACGGCTCCGTTGTCGAAGACGCGACATTCCGCCGGCACCTGGGCCGAGGTCTTGCCGTCGTAGAAGCTGCCGCGGATGACGATCATAACCCCAAATCGAAGTCGAAGAAGTCGCTCGACGCATCACCGATGGCGCCGACCTCCTTCTGCTTTTCAGCCACAAACGTGTTCAGGTCTCCGGCGGCGATCAAGGTCAGGTGCTGCGCCTTGTAACGCATGGTGCGCACCTTGGCCCAGGGGTGAAATAGCCCCAGGGTCAGGGCTGTGGCAAGGGTGTTGGTCAGCACCAGCATCATGAAGCTCTTGACCTCCATGGTGGAGAGCAGGCGGTGACGCCCCAGGCGGCTGGCGTTGTACAGCAGGTTGCCGGTTTTGACCGCATAATAGGCATACACGTATAGATAGATCGGCAGCGCCAAGATGGCCAGCGGCGCAAACAAGATCACCGCTCCGGCGACGGCGGCGGCGGCCAGGATCCCTATCAGGGAGGCAACCATCAGGATGCGGTAATAGTCCTTCCAGGACGCGCCAAAAACGAAGGCGGTCTTGCCGAAGGAGCTGTTTTCGACCAGGAATTTCTTCTGGCGGCAAAACGCATACGGCGAGAGGCAGCCCAGGGTCAGCATCGCCAGGACCGGCCACAGGACATAGGCTTTGAAGGCCTGGCCGTAGCTGGCCTTGAACCCGAAACGGATGTTGCGCCAGGCGCTGTTGTGGGCGTTGAACATCAGGGATCGTATGATGAGCCAGGGGGCGAAGACGCCCAGCACCAGCACCAGTGGAAAATGAATCATGGGAAAAAAGTGGGACGTTGCGCCGGTGATGATCAGAAGACTACCGATGATGAGGCGTCCCTTCAGGATCTTCGCGGGGTTGCCCAGGTACTCGAAACCGGCGCCGTTCACCCGGGTGTTGCCGTAGAAGTATTGCTTGCGGCGGACCTTGGCCCAGGCGGAGTAAATTCCGAGCGTGACGATGGAGAGCAGGATGTTGACGACCCAGATGCGGAAATACTCGGAGCCGTTGCCTTTGAACTCGAAGGGGATTCGGGAGGGCGCCGGTGATTTCGATGGTTTCGGGATTCCCGTCGTTGCGGAAAGATCCAGCTTGGCGGTGGCGGATTCGTCGGAGTGGACCCCGGGGGACGGCCTTGAGGATGCCATCACCTCGGCGGCCGAAGGGAGGGGCAGGGGCGCCGGCGGCTTGGAGCCCGTTTCCTGGGGCTGGGGCACTCCGAGTGCGACCCGGATGCCTGCCTTTTTGAGAAGGATGCATTGGCTGCGTGCCGTCGCTTCATCCAGCCCCTTCTTCAACACCACGCGTTTGCCGTTCAGGATTTTTCCGGCGATGTCCTCCCTGATGGACAGAATCTTCGCCACGTCGTGAAAAACCGCCTGTTTTTCAAAACCCGGGAGAATTTCCCCCTTGTAGATCACTTGGTAGGTGTCGGCGCCCATGTTGCTCCCCGTCGCTTGAATGTTTTTAGCCTCATTGCGCTGGATCGACCATGTTCGGAAGTCAGGATTGATCTGAATATCGACCCGAAACAAAGAAACCTTTAGCGGGGGTATGGGCGGCTTATCGCTTTGAGCAGGTCCCGTAGTACTGGGACGGGGATATGCGTCCTTCCAGGATGATGTTGCGGCTGTGAACGGATTTTCCTTCAAGGTCGATGGAGGTGGCCAAGACCTTGCCGCCGTCGACCATTTCGACGAACGTCATCCCGCCTTTGGGCGAGGGCAGCATGTCGACGTTGAATCTCCCTTTGTCGGTGATGGCCTGGGCGGTCTCTTTTTCTGTGTCCACGGCAAAGGCCAGCCTGAAGTCGTCCTGCGCCTTGTGCAGGCCTTTTTCGTTGCTGTATGAATCGTATCGGCAGGTGTAGGTGACAGTTTCAGAGAACGCGGGTCCGATTGTCAAGCCGGTCACAGCCAGCAGCATCAGCACCATCACGCTGTTTTTCATCGTCACGACCTCCTGTTTCCCTAAATGGACAATTAGAAAGTATAATAAATCGTTCACAATTTGTCGACGCCAACACCCGGTCCGTCTTAAAAAAAAACCAAAATCCATCCAGAGGCCGGGATCGGCGTGCTGGCGCGATACTCCTCTTCAAAGAATTCGCTATGTGCCTTGCATTGTCGCAGAACAGCCGGCTCAACCATTGGCGATGATGATTTTGCTGATGTCGCCGGTAATTTCGCCGACAAGCTGCCAGAGGGCCCATCTTGACAGCCGTTACCGCGAAATGGTTCTGAGGTATTTTTTTGATGGATTTTCGTCGGGTAAGCGGTTAATGTTGAATAGGTCTTGGTTGATTTTGTCAAAAGTCTTTTTGGCATCAACGCCCACTTTCAAAATATTTGGAAACCAACTCGCGCAAAAAGGAGCCTCATAAATGCCCAAGAAAAAAGCCGTTGATACCGCAAAGCTGATCAAAATGATCGACGATGAAACACCTAAACCGAAATCATGAAAAAGATGGGATTCAAGACCTCAACCCAGCTGAAAGCCGCCTACATGAGCGCTTTGATCGCCGAGGGGAAAGTTCCTGCTATTAAGGGCGGCCGGGGCGCAGGAAAAGCCGAGAAGGCCAAAGAGGTCGGTGTCGGCAAGCGTGGAAGCATTATCATCTCGAAAGAACTGGTTGAGAGTCTCGGAGTTGGAGCTGAGGATAAATTTACAGTCAGAAAGACAAAGGCTGGAATCGCCCTGAAGAAAGCAGAATAATAGTTTCCAACGCAGCAGGCTGTTGTCAACACCGAGCGGGCGAGGGTCTCTCCCGCTTTTTTTTTGCCATAAGTTCATCGATCGTTACTTGATTGCACCATTCGACAAACGGAGGACCATTGTGATGGACCGTGCCAAAATTGAATCGATTATGCGTCAGAACGGCTATGATGATTTCAAATGGATTTCAGGGAAAGATGTCGTGGTGTCTCAATGGCCGAGGTTCAAGTGCATGTACGGCTGCTCCAGTTATGGCCAGAAAGGCTCCTGCCCGCCGTCGGTGCCTTCGGTTGCCGAATGCCGAGAGTTTTTCAGCGAATATGAACATGTCGCTGTCATCCACTTTCAGAAAAAGCTCAATAAGCCTGATGATCGAAAAGAGTACAGCCGGAAAACCAATACCCGTCTATTGAAGCTGGAAAAAGCAGCGTTTCTGATGGTTGAATGAGCGCTATAGATCGCGTCATATTTTTTTATCTTTCTGTCCATCCTGCCCTTAGCACTGGGGTTTGTTTTGCGGCATACATTTTGAATAAGCAAGATGGGTATGGAAAAATATAAGAACTGACTCATTTCTTATAGATTTGATGAGGTGTCTTTATGCCGAAAATAAAAACTACAGGGCAGTGGAAGGGCATTTTTTCAGCCTTAATTATCGCTGTTGTCCTATATGTTTTTGCAGGAGTATCGACCGCCCAGATCGGACCGACGCTTGAGGGGTGCCCGGTTTTTCCGGAGAACAACATCTGGAACACATCGGTGGCGGACCTGCCCTTGGACCCCCAATCAAGCACTTTTATCAACACCATCGGTCCGACGCAGGGACTTCATCCCGACTTTGGATCCGGTACATGGAACGGCGGGCCCATCGGAATTCCTTACAACGTGGTGGATGGGTCCCAAACTGAAGTCAATATTTCCTTCGAATACACCGACGAGAGCGATCCCGGCCCATATCCGATTCCGCCGAATGCGCTGATTGAGGGCGGCAGCCAATCTGCGGGAGACCGCCACGTGCTTGTCCTCGACCGCGATAGCTGTATTTTATACGAGCTTTTTTCCGCCTATCCGCAACAGAATGGAACCTGGCAAACAGGCTCCGGCGCTGTATACGACCTGAATTCGAATGCCCTTCGGCCTGCCGGCTGGACATCGGCGGACGCCGCGGGATTGCCGATCCTCCCCGGACTGGTGCGCTACGACGAGGTGGCGGCAGGCGAGATTCGGCATGCGCTGCGCTTTACGGCACCTCAGACCCGCAGCGATTATGTCTGGCCGGCCCGCCACGAAGCCTCAAGTCTCACTGGAGCACAGATCCCGCCGATGGGGCAGCGATTTCGCCTGAAAGCCGGATTCGATATCTCGAGGTTTTCAGCCCCTGTGCGGGTCATCCTGCAGGCCATGAAGACTTACGGTCTGATTCTGGCAGACAACGGCTCGGCCTGGTACATATCCGGAGCGCCGGATTCCCGCTGGGACAATGATATGCTCGTAAGCGAACTGGCTCAGGTCAAAGGTTCCGATTTCGAGGCGGTCGACGTGTCTCCCTTGATGGTGGATCCCGACTCCGGCCTCGCAATTCAAAGCGCGGGTGCGGGCGGAAACTCAAATAATGGCGGCGGATCGGCCGGTGGCAGCTCTGGCAGCAGCGGCGGTGGAGGAGGCTGCTTTATCTCGACTCTCCTCGGGAGATAGGAAGCATCATCGCTGCCCCTTTATACCCCTGCCTTTACGGGAAGCGGTTTGTTAAGCCAGCCGGTTAGATTTTTCAGATGGGCTTGATGTTGTGAACCCTCGGGCGTATCATCACGTGAACACGCGCTGGTAAGATTCGTCCGAAGTTCCACTTTTTAATAGCCTCGATCGGCTTGCGTTCCGGCATGAAGTAGCATGACTTAGCCGGAACTTGAACCGCGGAAAACCGTCCACTTCAAAAACCCCATCTAAAAATTCATCTCTTTGATTGGTGTGAACCGTCGCCCAATTCAATAGCGCAGATGGCCGGTAAGTCCTCAAACGGAATACCGCCACCGGTCTTCAGCGGCATTGAACATATGTATCTTGTCCTCGTTGCGAGGGTTGGTGGGAGGCCGCGTATTTTTAGTGCTGTTGGATCGGAAGGGGAACGGGCTCAAGGTATTGGGGAAAGTAGGTCGCTCTGTAGATCGTTGAAAAATGTTGCGGATGGGTTATGAATCGATGTAATGTTGCTGCGATTTGAAGATTTTTTTTTGGTCCAGATTGAGATTCCGGGCCAGTTTCAGACCAGAAAACGGGGAGTTCCTAATAATATAACCTGCTGAAATTTAATTTAAAATGGCGGAAGTGCATGG
>CAVQTH010000019.1:0-22113 GCA_963716325.1 uncultured delta proteobacterium
CGTCCCCAACCGGATTTGAACCGGTGTTGCCGACGTGAAAGGCCGGTGTCCTGGACCTGGCTAGACGATGGGGACGTAATTTGACCTTATGTAGCTGGTGGGCCGTGCTGGACTCGAACCAGCGACTCTCTGCTTAAAAGGCAGATACTCTACCGCCTGAGTTAACGGCCCGCCTTTGAAACGGCTTTTTATATTGATTCTACAGAATTTTGTCAATGAAAAAAACACCAGCGGCGCCGTCTAAACGACCAGTATCAGGGCCAGCCAACCGCCGCCGGCGGCGAGCGCCGCCCAATCCCTGCGGCCGGCCTTGATCTCGGGGCCGGTTCGCGACTCGGTGTAGCCGCGCGCCTCCATGGCCAGCACCAGACGGTCGGATGTCTCGAAAATCCGGCGCAGCAGAGGGATGCCGAACGTCACCATGCGGTAAACGGGGTTGCGGCGGTTTTCCACCGCGCGGGCCCGCTGCGCGTCCGTCGTGCGGGAAACCTCTTCGAAGATCAACGGGATGAACCGCACGATGAGGCCCAGCATGGTGGCGGTGCGCTCAGCGGGTACGAAGGGCAGCGGGTATAAAAACCACTGCACGCCGGCCTTGACGTCGCCGGGCCGGGTCGACGCCACGAACATCGACCCCATCAGAAAAACAAGGATCAACCGCAGGCAGACCTTCAGCCCGTCGGCCACGCCTTCGCGGCTGGCCACGAACGTCCCCATGGAAAGCACGGCCGTTCCGTCCGTTGAAACCGCCCGGGCGACGAACACCAGGCCCAGCAGAAGCCCCAGCCACCGCAGCTCCCGGGAGGGAACCGAGGGCACCACACGGCTTATCAGAGCGGCCGCCAGAAGCGGCAGGCCGAGCAGCAGGAGCCCGGCACTGCTCGCATGCAGGCACGCCGCCGAGAAGACGGCCAGCAGCGCCAGCTTCATGCGCACATCCAGCCGATGCAACACCGAAGATCCGGGGTGGTAGTGAAACCCGGTCAGTTCAGCCATGACAAAGCCTCCACGCCACATCCAAGCACCCGTGGGCGTTTCACACCGTAGGCTTCCGCCCCGGCAACCAGCACGTGCGGCGGCCCGTCGCCTTCGATTCTCCCACCGCGCATGAACACCAGCCGGTCGGCGTGGGCCAGCACTTTTTCAAGATCGTGGGTGGTCAGCAGAATCGTCTGGCCCGAGCGATGCAGTTTGAGAATCTGCTCGAGCACCTGCCGGACCCCGGGGTAATCCAGGTTTGAAAACGGCTCGTCGAAAACGAGCACCCGCGGCTGCATGGCAAGGACCCCGGCAATCGCCAGCCGCCGCTTCTCGCCGCCCGAGAGCAGATGGGGCCGCTTCTCGGCAAGATGCACCAGCCCCGTCGCCGCCAAGGCCTCCTGCACGCGCCGATCGATCTCGGCGCGGCCGAGCTTGAGGTTCTCCGGCCCGAAGGCCACATCGGCATAAACGGTTTCACCGACAATCTGGCTGTCGGCGTCCTGGAACATCATCCCCACCAGGGTGCGGGCCCGCAGCACGTTATCCGCCACCGAGACCCCTCCGACCCTCACCGTGCCGGAGGTCGGCCGCAGCAGGCCGTTGAGATGCCGCAGGAGAGTGGTCTTGCCGGAGCCGTTGGCGCCGGCGATGATGACGAAAGCGCCTTCAGCGACCTCCAGCGAAACCCCTCCGAGGCCGACGGTGCCGTCCGCAAATCGGTGAACCAGGTTTTCGATTTGAATGATCGCCGGCATGGCCGATTTTATTTTATAATGTAATAAGTTACCCGCAACCATTTTTATGATCGCGGCTGGAAGCCGCGATCATAAAAATGGTCAGGTCAATCTCATCGCCGGGCGGACGGATTTGGCGATGAACGCCGCGGCGGCAATCTTGATGCCGTCCCCCAGCAAAAAAGGAACCATCCCGACCGCAAAGGCTTTCGCGAGCGGCAGGCCGGTCACCATCGCGAGCCACGGAACCCCGCATGCATATAAAACGGCCCCGCCGAGCAGCATCGCCGCCACATCCCGGAACATGCGCCCGGGCTTCCGTTCTGCAATCCATCCGACGAGAAAGACCGCCGGCAGGTACCCCAGCAGAAAGCCGCCCGTCGGACCCGCGATCCGCCCGATCCCGCCCGTGCCGCCTGCGAAAACCGGCAGCCCGCAGATCCCCGCCAGCAGATAGACCGCGACGCTGGCGAGCCCCCAGCGGCTCCCGAGCAAAAGCCCCGCCAGGAAGACGAACATGTTCTGCAACACGATGGGCACCGGGCCGATGGGGATAAACAGGTACGCGCCGGCAGCGGTCAGGGCTGCAAAGAGCGAGGCGTAGATCATCGGCCGCAGCGGGGCCGCCTCCTCCGCCGGCTTTGAAAGCGCAGCCCTATTTTCTTCCCCAGGACGGATCATTTCCGACCCATCCCTGCAAACCACACATCGCTGACCCTTGATTCTTTTGAGGTATTCATGCCTGCAAAAAACAGTCGCCATATAGGATGGTGGCCATCGTCCCGTCGGACTGCCGCAGCAGAAGCGCACCGTTTTCATCCACATCCACAGCGACGCCGCTGGTTTCCTCCTTCGTGGTGACGATGCGCACCGGCCGGTTGAGCGTCACTGAACACGTTTTCCAGTCGCCGACCACCCTGTCCCACGACTCGGCGGCGATGCCCTGCTCCAGGGCGTCCAGGAACCGGGAAAGAAGTTCTCGCCGCGGAACCTCGCGCCCCAGCAGGGCCTTGAGCGACACCGCCGGCGGCTGCACCTTCGGCGGATCGTTGTTGACGTTGAGCCCGATCCCGATGTTGATGAAGTTGACCTGCTCGCCCTCGCTCTCCATCTCCGAGAGCAAGCCGCAGAGCTTGCGGCCCCCAACCAGGATGTCGTTCGGCCATTTCAGCCCCGCGTCCACGCCATACTCCTGCCGCAGGATGGAGGCGAGAGTGAACGACGCCAGAAAATTCACCCGCGAACTCCACCGGACCGGAATGCGCGGCCGCAGCACGACCGTGAAGTAAAGCCCCCCCTCCTCCGAACTCCAGACCCGGCGCAACCGGCCGCGGCCCTGGGCCTGCCGGCCGGCAACCACGGTGGTGAAGGCCGGGCAGCCCTTGCGCGCCAGGTCCTTAGCCAGGTCCATGGTGGAGGGCGCTTCTGCGTGGTACACCATGCGTGCTTCGCGCCCCGGGAACTCCCAGGGGTGCAGGCTGTCCGGGGATGAGCGCAGCCGGTAACCCCGGGCGCCGGACTCGATGTCGTATCCCAGTTCCTGGAGTTTTTGGATGTGCTTCCATACCGCCACGCGCGACGCCCCGAGCCGGGCACAGAGCGCGTTGCCGGAAACCACGTCACCGGACGCGCGCAGCAGTTTGAGGATGTGGGCCTTCATGGTGAAACCATGTCGTTAACCATATCGGTTGGGCAGGTTAACGAATGCGGGGCAACAAGTCAAGAAGCTTGGGAGGGAGGGGCCACCAGGCGCCATTTGCTTTGCGCCCATCGCGAGATCAGCGCCAGGGCCGGAAAAACCAGCAGGAAGGCGATCCGCGCCTGGTAGCGACCGAACACGCCGCTGAGGTTGGACATGAAAAAAGCGTTGGCGGCAACGGCGATCAGGGCGAACAGCGCCAGTTGGATGAGCGGGTCGTCGCGGCGGCGTCTCCAGCCCGTTATGGCGGAAAACAGGCAGCCGGCGATCGACAGCCAGATGAGGACGATAAACGGCGCATCCAGCTTTTTCAGAAGACGCTCCAAGGCACCGCTCGCCTGCCGGGAGCTCAGGTAGGGCGTCACCTCTTCCGGGAAGGCAATGCGGAGGTCCTCCGCGACGAACGAATCCGGTCCGAAGGGCTCGAACCCGTTGGACAGCTCGGGGAAGAGCAGCAGCCTCCAGGTGTTCCGGGCCGCCGCCGCGGCATGGGCGTAAAAACAGCGCGGAAAATCGCGCAGGCTGAAAAGCACCAGCTCTCGGCACACGCGGTTGTACTCCGGCCAGTTCAGACCGAGGTTGTAGAGCCCGACCCAGGTGAAGCTCTGGTGGTTCCCGACGCTCCAGGCGAGGATCTCGTCCTTGCGTTGGCACAACCTGAAATCCGGATCCTCCCGGCATTTCAGCTCGAGGACCTCCGGCATGTCGTGCAGAACCCGCGCGGCGACAAAAACAAACCCGTTGCCGGATCCGAACTTGACCTGGCCGCCGATCAGGTTCATCGCCACGACAAGACCGATGGCCGACAGAAAACACCCTGCCACCCTGGCGGCATAGCGCGCCCGCTCGCGGACAAAAGGCAGCATCGCCAGGGCCACCGTGCCGAAGGTGGGAAAGTTGCCGAAATGCGCGCCGCAGGCGAAGGCGAGCAGGCCCGCGGCCGCCGGGTGGAAATGCCCGCTGGCGATGACGAACAGGCCGACGAGCCCGGTGAGGGTCCACACGTCCGCCATGACCCAGCCGGAAAACAGGCCCAGGCCCGATGCAAGCAGCGCCGCGCAAAGGGCACCGGTGTGCCGCCGCTCCAGGACCCGCGACCAGAGCAGGACCATCGCGAAGGCCGTTGCCGCGCATTGGACGGCCGCATAGGCCCAGTTCCCGCCGATCCAGGTGAAGGGCCGCATGGCGCAGCCGAGCACCGGGCTGCGCATCTCATCCGGGCAGGCGCCGGAGTAGCCCCAGAAGTCGGGAAACAGGAAGGGGAACCCGTTGATGATCGGGTGCAGCAGCAGCAGCCCGAAGACGAGCGCCGTACAGGCCCACTCCGGATACCGCCAACTCAGCCGCGGGTAGCTTCGTATCGACATGCGTCACCGGCTCGCGGCGTCTTGGCCGACGTCCATGATGGCCCCCAGAAACGCGGTGAGAAAGATCTGGGTGGCGGCGGCCAGGAGCGTGATGCTCAGCGCCATGAGCCGGGTGGCCATCGGGCTGTCGAACGAACCGAAAAACGCGCCCCACCATCCGATCAGGCACCAGAGCAGCCCGCCGCAGCCGGCCGCAAAGAGGACGAGCGCCGCCAGCGCCAGGCGCTCCAGGGTCAGATTGTCGAGAAAGGTCGCATAGCGCTGATGCCGCGGCAGATACCCCTGGCGCGAGGCATAGCGTCGGACCTGGAGCGAGAAGGTGACGCTCTGCACGCCCACCAGCAGGCACAGGCAGCCCGCAATAAAGGTCTTGTTTTCAAAGCCGATGCCGCCCACCCACACGGTGCCCGGGAACAGGAGCACCGTCACTGCCGCGCCCAGCGCCAGCAGGACGGCGCCAGGGTACAGGAAAAGCCAGCGGGGGCAATAGATCAGCAAAAACTTGAGATGCCGCCAGCCGTCCCTCCAGGTGCGCAGGTGCGGCGGCCGCGAGCGGCCGTCCGGGGCGAGCGTCGTGGGCACTTCCACCACTCTCAGCTTCTCCAGCGCCGCGCGCACCACCATCTCGCTCGCGAACTCCATTCCCGTCGTACGCAGATCGAGCGCCCGCACCGCCTGCACGTTGAACCCGCGCAGGCCGCAGTGAAAATCGTGAACCCGGATCTTGAAGAACAGGCGGCCGATGAAACTGAGCAGCGGGTTGCCCAGCCAGTGGTGCAGCCGGGGCATGGCCCCGGGCAGGATCCCGCCCTGGAAGCGGTTGCCCATGACGAGATCGGCCCCGCCTCTCAGCTCGCTCAAAAACCCCTCGAGCCGTGAAAAATCGTAGGAGTCATCGGCGTCGCCCATGATGATGAAACGCCCGCGGGACGCCGTGATGCCGCCGCGCAGCGCCGCGCCGTATCCGCGCTCGGCCACCGACACGACCCGCGCCCCTCTGGCTTCCGCAATCGCCTGGGACCCGTCGCTGCTCCCGTTGTCGGCGACGAGCACCTCGCCCTCCACCCCGGCGCGCGCCAGGAACCCCAGCGCTTTGTCGATGCAAACGCCGAGGGTCTCCGCCTCGTTCAGGCAGGGCATCAAGATGGTGAGTTCCATTCCTTTCCTTTTCCCGTCTGCGCCGCTCGCAAGCGAGCGGTTTATCGGTACCGGTTCGATGGTTTCGTAAGCGGCCCACGTGCAAGGCAGAAGCCAGGTCTCTTATAAAGCCATCTACAATGAACCCAGCAGCCGCTCGTGTATATTGTCGAAGCCGCCGTTGGACATGATCAGAACCACGTCGCCGCTCCGACCGGTATTGACGATAAAATCGATGATGCCCTCGGTGTCCGGGAAGAAAGCGGCCGTTTTGCCCTGCCGCCGAAGCTCCGCCACCAGCTCCTCCGAGGAAAAGCGCTCGGCCTCGGGGATCTTCTCCAGCATGGACGGCCGGCGAATGCAGATGACGTCCGCCCCGTCGAACGCCTGCGGGTAGACCGGCTGGAAAACCTTGCGCATGCTGGAGTTGGTGCGCGGCTCGAAGACGGCGATGAGCCGGCGCCCGGGGTAGCCGGACTTCACGGCGTCCACGGTCTCGCGCACGGCCGTGGGGTGGTGGGCGAAGTCGTCCATCACGACGATGCCGCGCTTTTCGCCCCGGATCTCCTGCCGGCGCTTCACCCCCTCGAAGCTTTCCAGCGCCTCGGCCGCCGCGGCGGCCGAGATGCCGATGTGATCCGCGACGGCGACGGCGGCCAGGGCGTTCAACCCGTTGTGCCGGCCGATCATGCGCGTGCGGAAATGCCCGAAAACCCGCGCTTCCTTGAGCACCTCGATGTGGGTCCAGGGAGGGTCCGCCTGGATCCGTCCCAGGCGCCAGGTCGAGCCCCCCGATACGCCATAGCGCTCGCAGCGCGCAGGGCTGCCGGCCGTCACCCGGTCGATGGCGGCATCGCCGTCACAGGCCAGCAGCAGGCCGTCCGGGGCAAGCCCCTCGACCAGACGCCGGAAGGCGCTCTGAACATGGTCGAGGTCCCGGTAAATGTCGGCGTGGTCGAACTCGACGCTGGTCAGCACCGTGGCCGCCGCGGCGTAGTGGAGGAACTTGGGCCCCTTGTCGAAGAAGGCCGTGTCGTACTCGTCGCCTTCGATGACCAGGTCATCGCCGGTCCCCAGGCGGTAGTTGCTGTCGAAGTTCCGCAGGATGCCGCCGATCACGAAGGAGGGGGCGCGGCCGGCGGCCTGAAGGATCCAGGCGAGAAGCGCCGAGGTCGTGGTCTTGCCGTGGGTGCCGGCCACCATCAGCGTGCGCTTGCCGGCGGCCACAAACCGGTTGACGGCCTGGGGCATCGAGCAGAACGGCAGGCCCAGGCGTTCGCATTCGACCGCCTCCGCGTTCGTGCGCGGCACGGCATTTCCCACCACCACGAGATCCGGCCGCTGCGCCAGGTGCTCGGCGCGGAAGCCGTCCATGACCGGGATGCCCCGGTCGGCGAGAAAGCGGCTCATGGGCGGGTAGACCTTCTGGTCCGAACCCGTGACCTCGTAGCCCAGGTCGTTGAGCATGCAGGCCAGGGCGCCCATGGCCGTGCCGCACACCGCGATCAGGTGGATCCGCCGCACCTCCGCGGGGATATGGTTCTTGTTCATGTCCATGGCGTCAGAAAAATACTATTCCGTCCCGCTCTAAAATGAAAAGAATGGCTTCGTAAAGAGGCCCAGATCAAGGCGCGCAAGCCCCGCGGAGCGAGGCGTACATCGGTACGCCGCAGCGACCGCAGGGCGCCGCGCAACGCAGAGATGGGACTATTTACGAAGCCATGCGAGAACCTTTTCCGCCGCTCGGACCGTGGCGCCGATGTGCTCGGCGGTGTGGGCGGAGGAGAGAAAGAGCGCCTCGAACTGCGAGGGCGCGATGTAGATGCCCTCGCGGCGCATCCCCTGGTAGAATTTCGAGAAGAACGGCAGGTCGCTCTTCTTGGCGTCCTCGAAACTCCGGACGGGTTCGGCGCAGAAGAACATGCCGATCATCGACCCGACGTGATCGACCTGGGCCGGGACGCCGACCCCGGCGGCCGCCTTGGCCAGCCCGGAGCACAGCCGCGCGCTTTTCTTTTCCAGTTTCTCGTAGAAACCCTTTTTCTTGAGCTGGGCCAGGGTCGCGATGCCGGCCGCCATGGCGAGCGGGTTCCCGGACAGGGTGCCCGCCTGGTAGACCGGCCCCTGGGGTGCGATGTGGGACATGATCTTGCGCCGGCCGCCGTAGGCGCCGACCGGCAGGCCGCCGCCGATGATCTTGCCGAAGCAGGACAGATCCGGCCGAATCCCGTACAGGGCTTGCGCCCCGCCATAGGCCACCCGGAAGCCGGTCATGACCTCGTCGAAGATCAGCAACGCGCCGTGTCTGGCCGTGAGCGTGCGCAGGGTCTGCAGGAACCCCTTGGCCGGCGCCACCAGGCCCATGTTGCCGGCCACCGGCTCGACGATGACGCAGGCCACCCGGTCGCCCTGCTTTTTCATCACCCGGGTGAAGCATTCGCTGTCGTTGTAGGGCAGCGAAAGCGTGTCCCGGGCGGTGGGCGCCGGCACGCCCGGGCTGCCGGGGATGCCCAGGGTGGCGACGCCGGAGCCGGCCGCCACCAGCAGCATGTCGGCGTGGCCGTGGTAGCAGCCGTCGAACTTGATGACGACATCGCGCCGGGTGTAGCCCCGGGCCAGCCGGATCGCACTCATGGCGGCCTCGGTGCCGGAGTTGACCATGCGCACCATCTCGACCGACGGCACCGCGCCGATCACCATTTCGGCCAGCGTGATCTCGAGGTCCGTGGGCGCGCCGAAGCTCGTGCCGCGCTCGAGCACGTTGCGGATGGCCGCGATCACGGCCGGGTGGCGGTGCCCGAGGATCATGGGCCCCCAGGAGCCGATGTAGTCGATGTAGCGGTTGCCGTCGGCGTCGACGATGACCGCGCCCTCGGCCCTCTGGATGAACAGCGGATCGGCGCCCACGGATTTGCAGGCCCGCACCGGGCTGTTGACCCCTCCGGGGATGGATTTGACGGCGCGGCCGTAGAGGCGGCAGGATGTCTTGGGAGCTTTCATGGCGGATGTCCTTTCAGGCAGACAGCGTTTATCCTGTTGACTTTTTATGGGATGCGGCAAACTATCAGAACGCGAAATGGGGGTCAAGGATTCGAGGGGGCCAAGGGGTCGAGCGAAAAGATGATAAGACGCCGGTTCCGGACCGCTGACCCCGCATCCCTTTAGCTCTCGGCGAGTGGAATGGGAAAAACGCGCTCACCACAGAACCTGGCCAAAATGCTCGCCTATGTGCTGGGGCGGCGGCCGGATGAATTCGGCCTCATCCCGGATGCCGAAGGGTTCGTCAGGATCAAAGACCTTCTCAAAGCCCTGCACGAGGAGGAGGGCTGGGGGTACGTCAGTCTTTCCCACCTGAACGAGGTCCTGCTCAGTGTTCCCGGCGCTCCGTTCGAAATCAGGCAGAACGACATCCGCTCCGTCGACCGCAACGCCCCGGACCTCAGGGTTTCAGCCCGGGAACTCCCCAAGCTGCTCTATGCGTGCATCCGCCGCCGGGCTTACCCCCATGTGCACGCCGAGGGGATCCATCCGTCCTCGCATCCCCGCGTGGTGCTGGTCGCGGACCGGGTGCTGGCCGAACGTCTGGGCCGGCGCATCGACCCGGACCCGGTCATCCTGACGGTGAACGTCCGCTGCGCTTGCGAAGCCGGAGTTGTCTTTGACCCCTCCGGCGAAGGGCTCTTCCTGGCCGATCACATCCCTCCGGATTGTTTCAGCGGCCCGCCGGTTCCACGAGAGAAACCGGTCGACACCGGCAAACCGACACCCGAAAACGGCGTGAGCCGGCCGACGATGCCCGGCGGCTTCCCGCTGGATATGGAGAAAGCCGCCTCGGCTCACGTCCCGCCATCCCTGAAACGCCGGACGGAAAAAGGCCAGAAGACCGACCGCAAGCGGCTCAAGCAGGAGAAGTGGACGCGGGAGAAGCCACCTTGGAAAAATTGATCGGCCGCGGTCCTGGCCGGTGCCGATCCATTTTTTTCATAAAAAAATTGACAAGCTTGCAGAGAACTGCTAATTGTCGCGGCGCTGTTCTACAGTGGCGGTCAACGGGCTGCTAGCTCAACTGGCAGAGCAAATGACTCTTAATCATTAGGTTACTGGTTCGATTCCAGTGCAGCCCACCAGCGCAAAACGAGGTTAGCTTGCTAACCTCTTTTTTTTGTCTTCCCGGACAGCCGGCCGGGTTTTGTCGACAGAAATATGAAATCTATTGACCGCTTTTCAACCATCTGCTAATAATAACAATTTTTAAAGATGTCCGGCTGTCCATCCTTGCTCCGGGGCTTAGTCCCGGGGCTTAATACCCGTAAGGAGGAAGTATGCGACGTTACGAAACATTCATCATCCTGGACCCGGATCTCTCCGCCGAGCTGCGTGTGCCGGTCATCGAGAGAGTGAAAGAGATCATGGCCCAGATGGGCGGGTTCCTCGTCCGCATCGACGAGTGGGGCTCCCGGAAGCTGGCCTACACCATCGGCAAGAAGGAGCGCGGCTATTACGTGCGCTTCGATTTCTGCGGCAGCGGCCAGATGGTCAATGAGATGGAGCGGTTCTTCCGCATCGACGAGCGCGTGATCAAGCACATGTCGGTGCTTCTCGACACGCTGCCGAACATCGAGCGCATCAAGGAAGAGATGGCCAAGGCCGAGGCCGAGGCCCAGAAACCCGCAGAGAGCGTGCCGGTTGCAACCATCGCGCCGGCCGTCGCCGCCGCCGTCGAACCCCAACCGACCGATTCCGCAGAACCCGCACAGGAGGCCTAAGACCATGCCCCCCTATACACCCAGAGACTCCAAACCGGCCCCGGGAGGCCCGAAACGCAAACGCCGCGTTTTTCACCGCCGCAAAGTCTGCCGCTTCTGCGCGGACAGCAGCCTGGCCATTGATTACAAGGATCCGCGCATGCTGCGGTATTTCATCACCGAGCGCGGCAAGATCATACCCAAGCGCATTTCGGGCTGCTGCGCCCGGCACCAGCGCTCGCTCTGCCACGCCATCAAGCGCGCCCGGACGATCGCCCTGCTGCCGTTTGTCGGCACCACCGAACAAGGCTGAGCGGAGCGCGGGCGCATCCGGCCTTCGGGGCCGCGTGCAGGACCCGCACCGGGGACATGAGCAAGGACCTCATCACCGGCACACTAATCACCTGCCTGGCCGTCACCGTTTGCACGCTGGTCCCGATCGCCGGGCTGATGGGATCGGTCTTCATCCCCGTCCCGCTCATTTTCTACCGGATAAAGGCCGGCCGCCAGACGGCGCGGCTGATCGCGCTGGCGGTATTGGGTTTCGTTCTGCTGCTGGGCGGGCGATTGGAGCTTTTGTTTTTCGGCGAACTGCTGCTGATCGGCGTTCTGATGGGTGAGGGGATGGAACGCGGGTGGCCGCTGGAGCGAATGGCCGCCGCCGTCTGCGGAGCCGCGGTCGGGGTGGCCGCCGCCGGCATGTGGGTCTTCGGCCTTTTCACCGGCCGAGGGCTGTTCGAGACCCTGTCCGACGGAGTTCGGCACAACCTGGAGCTGACCCTGCAGCTCTACCGGGACATGGGGCTGTCCCAGGAGCAGATCGAATTCCTGCAAGGTTCGCTGGATGTGATCCAGCAGATCATGGTCGGCATGATGCCGGCGCTCGTCATCGGATCCACCCTGATGACGGTTTGGGTCTGCCTGCTGACCGCCCGGCAACTGCTCCAGCGCCGCGGATTGCCGGTGCCGGACTACGGGGCCCTTGATCACTGGAAAGCGCCGGAGGTGCTCGTTTGGGGGGTGATCGCCTCCGGCCTGCTCCTGCTGCTGCCCAGCCTGGCGGCGAAAACGGTGGGCCTGAACGGGCTTGCGATGTTCATGCTCGTTTATTTTTTCCAGGGAATAGCCATCGTCACCTATTTCCTCAGGAAGAAACAGGTGCCGCGCGTCGCGCGCATGGTGCTTTACGGCCTGATCGCCATTCAACAGGTGGTGATGCTGGCCGTGGTCGGTGTCGGTTTCTTCGACACCTGGTTCAATTTCAGAAAAATCGGGAAACCGCTCACACCGGGCTGACACGGCCCGCGGCAAGCGGCGACGCCAGATCGTGGAGGATATGCCATGAAAGTGATTCTCACCCAAACCATCGAATCGTTGGGCATCATCGGCAGCGAGGCCGACGTCAAGCCCGGCTACGCCCGCAATTTTCTGCTGCCCCAGAAAAAGGCCGTCGTGGCCACCCCGCAAAACCGCCGCCGGCTCGTGCTGGATAAAGCCAAGTTCGAGCTGCAGATCGCCAAGGAGCGCAAGCTGGCCGAAGAGATGGCTCAGCGCCTGGAAGGCGTCGTCTGCCGCATCACCGCCAAGGTGGCCGAGGAAGACCGACTTTACGGCTCTGTGACCGCCCGGGACGTGATCGACTCGCTCGCCACGCAGAACATCACGGTCGAAAAGCGCATGCTGCTGCTTTCCGAGCCCATCAAGCAGCTCGGCAGCTTCAAGGTTCCGATCCGCGTCTACAAGGGGGTTGAACCGGAAATCACGGTCGAGGTCGTGGCCGAAGCGTAATTTCCAGGATGGGTCCCCATGGCAGAGAAAGACTCCCCGGCGCCGAAACCGTCTGACCTTCTCAACCTGCCGCCCCAGAACATCGAGGCCGAGGAATCCCTGCTGAGCGCCATCCTGGTGGACAACACGGCGCTGCTGGAGGTGGTCGAGATCCTGGCCCCTCAGGACTTCTATCGCACCGCCCACCAGAAAATCTTTGCGGCCATTTCCGATCTGTTCAACCGCGGCGAGCCGATCGACCTTGTGACGCTGGCCAACGGTCTCAAGGAAAAAGGTCACCTCGAGGGTGTGGGCGGGGCCGCCTACCTCGCCCGCCTGGTGGACACCGTGCCGATGGCGGTGAACGCCCAGCACTACGCCCGGATCGTCCACGACAAGGCCGTTCTGCGACGGTTGATCGAGAAGGCCAACGCCATCACCAAGCGCTGCTTCCAGGAGCATGGCGGGACCGAGGAGATCATCGATTTCGCCGAGGCTTCGATCTTCGAGGTCACCGAAAAAAAAGCCCGCCAGGCCTTCTACCCCTTGAGCAAGCTCATCGACGGCAACATCGACTTCCTGGAGGAAAAACAGAAGAACAAAAGCATGGTGACGGGGGTCCCCACCGGGTTCACCCACCTCGACAACCTGACCTCGGGGTTCCAGAACTCGGATCTCATCATCCTCGCGGCCCGGCCGAGCATGGGCAAAACCGCCCTGGCGCTCAACATTGCCCGCAATGCCGCCGTCGACGCCGGCGTGCCGGTGGCGATCTTCTCGCTGGAAATGTCCAAGGAGCAGCTGTCCCTGCGACTGCTATGCTCCGAGGCCCGCATCGACTCCTCCCGCCTGCGCAGCGGCTTTTTCAGCATGGAGGACTGGGACCGTCTGACGGACGCCGCCGGGGTCCTTTCCGCCGCCCCCATTTTCATCGACGACTCCCCGACCCTCTCGGCCATGGAGGTCCGGGCCAAGGCCCGCCGCCTGAAGATGGACAAGAACATCGGCCTGATCGTCATCGACTACCTGCAACTCATGCAGGGCCGGGCCAGCGCCGAACGGCGGGATCTCGAAATTTCGGAGATCAGCCGCTCCCTGAAGGCTCTGGCCAAGGAGATCAGCCTGCCCGTGATCGCCCTCTCCCAGCTCAACCGCATGCTCGAACAGCGCACCGACAAGCGGCCGCGGCTCTCCGACCTCCGGGAGTCGGGCGCCCTGGAGCAGGACGCCGATGTCGTCGCCTTCATCTACCGCGACGAGGTCTACAATAAGGAGGAGGCCAACCCGCACAAGGGCACCGCCGAGGTCATCCTGGCCAAGCAGCGCAACGGCCCCACCGGCGACGTCCTGCTGACTTTCCTGTCCGCTTACACCCGTTTCGAAAACATGGCGCCGGAAGGCCTGCGCCAGACGGCTTAGCAGGGTGCAACATGACTCCGGATGAATTACATTGATTTAGATGACGCCTGGAAAGCCTCAGGGATCAAAAATTGGGATAGTTAATCGCCGGAGCCATCCGGAGTCATAATGAAGCGAATTTTCGGCAACACCGCCGGCCTCAAGTCCAACCAGATCCGCCGGCTTGAAAATCTTTACCGCCGGCGCACTCCGCCGGAATGGCTGGTGACGACCGAGCTGGCGCGCGACATAAGCCAACTGTCGCACGAAATCCGCCGTCAGATCGGCCTGCTGGTGGATCGCCAGGGCCGGGTGGCATTGGTGGTGGTCGGCGATCACCGGCGGATCGTGATCCCTTCCACCGATGACTACCGGGCCGCCCCCGGCCGGCTCAACGGCCTGCGCTGCGTTCACACCCATCTCAACCATGAGCCCCTCAGCCGGGACGATCTCACGGACCTCGCGCTGCTGCGGCTCGACCTCATGGCCGCCATCGGGCAGTCGGCGGACGGCTACCCGCACACCGTCCATGTGGCGCACCTGCTGCCCGGAACCTCCGAACGGCTTCCCCATCGCCTGCTGCCGCCGCTCGCGCCGGGAGCGCTCGACATTGACTGCGCGGCCATGATCCACGCCCTGGAGGACGAGCTCGAACGGGTGGTCAGCGGCCGTGCGGCCGGCGCAGCACCGGACCGGGCGCTTCTGATCAGCGTTTCCGCCGTCTCCCGCCGCCGAACCGAGGAGTCCATGGCGGAACTCAAGGAGCTGGCCCGCTCCGGCGGCATCGAGGTCATCGGTTCCGTGATCCAGACCCGCGACACGGTGGACCACCGCTTCCTCGTCGGTTCCGGCAAGCTTCAAGACTTGGCCATCCGCGCCCTCCAGGGGGGGGCGACGATCCTCATTTTCGACCAGGAGCTAAACCCCTCCCAGATCCGGTCCATCACCGACCAGATCGCCCTCAAGGTCATCGACCGCACCCAGTTGATTCTCGACATCTTCGCCCAGCGCGCCCGCTCGCGGGAAGGCAAACTCCAGGTGGAGCTGGCGCAGCTCAAGTACCTGCTGCCGCGACTGCTGGGCAAGGGGACCGCCATGTCCCGCCTGGCGGGCGGCATCGGCGGCCGGGGACCCGGGGAGACCAAGCTTGAGGTCGATCGCCGCCGGGTGCGCAAACGCATCCGCCAGCTCGAAGCGGCCCTGGAGGAGGTGCGGCGCCACCGCCGACAGCTGCGATCCCAGCGGGACAAGAAACACCTGCCGGTGATCTCGATCATCGGCTACACCAATGCGGGCAAAAGCACCCTGCTCAACAGCCTTACCAAGAGCCGGGTGCTTGCCGAACGCCGGCTGTTCGCCACCTTGGACCCCTCCAGCCGGCGACTCCGGTTCCCCCGGGACATCGAGGTGATCATAACCGACACCGTCGGCTTCATCCGCGACCTGCCGCAGGATCTGATGGTGGCCTTTCGTGCAACGCTCGAAGAGCTGGAGGTCGCCGACCTGCTGCTGCACGTGATCGACATCAGCAACCCCCGCGTCGAGGACCAGATCCAGGCGGTGGAGGACATCCTGGCCGACCTTCATCTCGACCTCAAGGCCACCCTCAAGGTCTTCAATAAAAAAGACCTCGCCGCCGCCGATCGGGTCGACGCCCTGTGCCGCCGCCACGGCGCAGTTGCCATCGCCGCTGTGGACAAAACCACCCTCTCCCCGCTCATCGAGCGGATGCAATCCCTGATCGTAGGGCTGACGTTCCCGGGGGTCGAGCCCCACCGGACGGTTTCAGCCGCACCCTCATGACCCCATCATCCATTCCCTGGCCTCACCACAAGGTATTGCGGTTGACATGCACTGCCAAACCGATATAATGTGATAACATATGGATCTTGAATCGCTGGAGCGAACGGCCGTTCGCGCGGCCTATCGTAGCGGCGAAGTGCTGCGCACCCGATACGGGAAGCTGAGCTCGATCGACAAAAAGGGGCCGACCGACCTTGTCACGGACGCCGATTTCGCCTCTGAAACGGAGATTGTCGCCACGATCCGCGCCGCTTTCCCCGATCACACCATTGTGGCCGAGGAAGGCGGGACCCGCTGCGGATCTGCCGATTGGCGATGGCTGGTGGACCCGTTGGACGGCACCGTCAACTATGCCCATCAAGTGCCGTTTTTTGCCGTCTCCATCGCCTGCGTTCAGGGCGATGAGGTGCGGCTTGGCGTGGTTCTCAACCCGGCAAGCGGGGAGTTGTTCACCGCCCGAGCCGGCGGGGGTGCCCGGCTGAACGGGCAGCCGATCCGCGTCAGCCCGGAAACCCGGGTTTCGGAGAGTCTGCTGGCGACCGGGTTTCCCTACGACCTGGGGCCGGAGTTCAAGAGCCTGACGGCACGGTTCCTGCGGTGCCTCAGGGCGGCACGGGGCGTCCGCCGCCTGGGCTCCGCGGCATTGGATCTGTGTTACACCGCCTGCGGACGCTTCGCGGGCTACTGGGAGAACTGCCTGCAGCCGTGGGACTCGGCCGCCGGCATCCTCATCGTCCGAGAGGCGGGCGGCACGGTGAGCGACTTTTCAAATCGGACGGTCGGCGCGGAAGCCCGTGAGGTCCTGGCCACCAACGGCGGCATCCATTCAGAAATGCTGGCTTTCATGGAGGTGGGTGACAGCTGATGGAAAAGACCCTTGTTCATGTTCGCCGGGCGCGCGTGACCGCCACCCTCCGTCTTGGCTGTTTCGGGGACTTCCGATCCGAAGACAGGATCTGCCGCTGTCATTGTGCGGTCCGCATCCGGTGCGCGATTGAAAGAGATCAGAAGATCTTCCTGGAGGTCTGCGAGGAGATGGCGGAGGGCGAAGACCTGCTCTTGAAATTCCAGTAGCCGCTAGAACTTTCCCGATTCCAGCTTCTGCCGGAAGAAATCGACCTGCTGCCGGAGGGAGCTGTCCGCCTTGATGCCTTTCTCGATGGAATGGATGGAGTGCAGCGCCGTGGCGTGGTAGCGGTTGAAACTCTTGCCGATCGCCTGCAGCGGGGAGTCGGTGAAGCGGCGGGCGAGATAGATCGCCATATGCCGCGGGCGCACCAGGGTTTGCTTGCGCGAGCGCGAAACGAGATCTTCGGCGGAGACACTGTAATACTTGCAGACCAGCTTCTTGATGACGTCCAGGGTGATCTTCTGACGCTGGCTGGCGATGTGCTTCACGACGCTTTCTGCGAGCGCGAGGTCGATCGGAATGCCCAGCAGCGAGGATTTGGCGGCTATTCCGTTCAATCCGCTTTCCAACTGGCGCACGTCATCGACCAGTTCCGCGGCCAGGTAATCGATCACCGGCCCCGGAATGTGATAGCCCAGCAGGACGGATTTGCGCTGCAGGATGCGCATGCGGGTGCGGAAGTTGGGCGGCTCGATGGCCGAGATCAGGCTGCAGGAGAAACGCGATCGCAGCTTGTCATGCAGCTTGGGGATCTCCGAGGGGCGGTAGCAGCTTGAGAAAATGATGCGCTTCCCGGATTCGTAAAGCGTGTCGAGGGTCGTCGCCAGCTCGACCTGGGTGCGCTCCTTGCCGGTCAGGTAGTGGACATCCTCCAGCAGCAGAACGTCGCAGCTGCTGCGGTACTTCGTCTTGAACTTGTCGAACGTGTCATGACGAAACGCCTGAACCATCTCATTGCTGAAGTCCTCGGCGGTCATGTAATAGACGCGTTCGTCCGGGTTCTGGTTCAGGACGTGATGGCCGATCGCCTGGGCCAAATGGCTCTTGCCGAGGCCGGTGTCAGAGTACAGAAACAACGCGGGCTGCTGACGTTCGCGGCGCGAGGCGAGGGAGAGAGCGGCCGAGTATGCAAAATCGTTGTTGGCCCCCACGACGAAATGGTCGAAGGTGAAATCCCGGCGCAGAAACCGGCCGTTGTGGGGCCGGATGGTCTCACTGGGAAGAGGCAGCTGGAGAGCCCTTTCAAGATTGGGCTTCTGCCCGTTGCATCGGCCGGTCACATGATAGCGGACACGGCATTCGGGCTGGCCCAGCATCCGCTGCAGCTCGGTCGCGATCACCTCTCCGAAATGCTCCTGAACCCTCTTGCGGGAAAAGGCGTTCGGACAGGTGATGGCCCATTCACCGTCCTCGCCGCGTTCGAGGTCGAGCGGCTCGATCCACATGCGAAAACTGTGCGCGGCGACACGCTTCTTCAATACCGCTCGAAGTTCTTTCCAAACATTTTCCATGGGGTGCTTGGTCTTGGCCTGCCGTGGTCGCCGTTTTCGTGATGGGTCAAATAAAAAGCAGAAACCGTGAGTCGCTGCGCGGGATCGACATGCCGCTTAAGGTACGGAGCCGTCCAACCATGAGCGAGCCTTTTAGGGCAACGGCGGGGAGGAGTCAAACCTGAATTTCCGTGATTGGCGAATTCTCGGGGCAGGGTTATGAACAATTTATATCCGCTTATTATCACTTGTCTAACTGGTAGCCGACGGTCCGGCAGGCCGATTCTGGTCCCTCTCGCCGATTGATAGATTTCCAAACAATATCGGGGCATCGTCCCCTTCGGTCGTTGACACCGTATATGTTAAAACTTCTGAAATCATCAATTTTCTATGATTATCTTCTATTTTCAAAAACTTTTTGGCCCAAGCGGCAGTGCTGCGACACGGCGGCCGCCCTGCTCGAATGGGTCGGTCCCCAGGGGTCTCCACTATTTTTTCAGGCCTTGGCAGGCGTCGGCAGTCGGACATCCGTGTATATTTTAACTACTTTAATTTATTTATATTAAATCCATATGAGCAACGCCACTGCGATCGAAGCCTTGAATTTACTGAGATAGTTGGCCTTGCATGACCGGAAAGCCTTGCGGACCGTGCGCTGAGATGGTGGACCGCCTATCAAACCAATACTAATCGGGTCTTTTCGGCTGTTACAGGTGAATTTAAGGGATATTTCCGAGTGTTGCGCGCCCGCCCGCCGGTGGTCGCCCACACACGTGAGGTGTTATGCCGTCGCACGCCATCATCATCCGCGGCGCCCGCCAGCACAATCTGAAGAACATCGATGTCACGATCCCGCGGGATCGCATGACCGTGATCACAGGTTTGTCCGGGTCGGGCAAATCCACTCTTGCCTTCGACACCCTCTATGCCGAGGGCCAGCGCCGGTATGTGGAATCACTGTCGACCTACGCTCGCCAGTTTCTGGAGCGCATGGAAAAACCCGATGCCGATCTCATCGAGGGGCTCTCCCCGGCCATCGCCATCGAGCAGAGAACGGCCGGCCACAACCCGCGTTCCACGGTGGGAACGGTGACGGAGATTTACGACTACCTCCGGCTGCTGTATGCCCGCGCAGGGACTCCCCATTGCCACCAATGCGGCCGTCCGATCTCCGCGCGAACCATCGACCAGATGGTCGACCAGGTGCAATCCCTGCCGGCCGGATCGCGCCTCACCATCCTGGCCCCGCTCGTAAACGCAGAGAAAGGCACTCACGAGAAGCTCCTCAAGCGGCTGAAAAAAACAGGCTTTGCCCGGGTGCGGGTGGACGGCGCTCTACTGGAGATCGACGAGGTGGCCGCACTCACGCCCCGTCAGCCGCACACGATCGAAGTGGTGGTGGACCGGCTGGTCGTCAAAGAGTCGATCCGCAATCGTCTGGCGGATTCGATTGAGCTCGCACTGGCCCAGGGCGGCGGCGCGGTGGTGATCGATGTCGCCGCCGGCGAAGCGCTGTCCTTCAGGGACACGGCCGTCTGCGCCGCCTGCGGCATCGGCTACCGCGACTTCACGCCGGCCAGTTTTTCCTTCAATTCGCCGCAAGGCGCCTGCCCGGCATGCGGCGGACTCGGGTCGAGCTCCGAGTTCGACCCGAACCTCATCGTGCCCAACCCCCGCCTCTCCTTAAAAGAAGGTGCTGTGGCGGTCTGGGCCAACCGCAGCAGCGTGCACTTCATGGGTTTCCTGGAGGCCTTGACGGCGCACTACGGCACCTCCATCTACACCCCGTTCAGGGATCTGCCCTCCCCTTTCCGGGAGGTTCTCTTCCACGGCTCGGGGGATGAAACCATCACCTATCATTTCGACCGTGGATCGAGCCGGATCCAATTCCGCAAGCCGTTCGAGGGCCTCCTGCCGAACCTGGAACGGCGCTACCGGGAAACGGACTCCTACACGATCCGGGAGGACATCCAGCGCTTCATGACCTTCCGGCCCTGCCCCGAGTGCCGGGGCGCCAAGCTGAACCCCGCCAGCCGCGCCGTGATGCTCGCCGGAATGACCATTTCGCGGCTGTGTGCCTTGACCGTGTCCCAGGCGCTGAAGTTCTGCACCGAACTGCGCCTGCAGGGCCGGCAGGAGCAGATCGCCCGCCGCGTGCTCAAGGAGATCGTGGACCGACTGGGATTTCTGGAGAGCGTCGGTCTTTCCTATCTCACCCTGGATCGTTCCGCCCAGACGCTCTCCGGCGGGGAGAGTCAGCGCATCCGGCTCGCCACCCAGATCGGATCCAAGCTGACCGGCGTGCTGTACGTTCTGGACGAACCCAGCATCGGCCTTCATCCGCACGACACCGGCCGCCTGCTGAAAACCCTGCTGGGGCTGAGGGACCTGGGAAACACCGTGCTGGTCGTCGAACACGACGAGGAAACCATCCGTGCGGCCGATCACATCGTGGACATGGGACCGGGGGCCGGCATTCACGGCGGCCGGGTGGTATTTTCCGGCACCGCCGCCGACCTGATGGGCGACCCCGGGTCGCTGACCGGAAAATACCTGTCCGGCCGCCTGCGCATCGAGGTCCCCGCGCGACGCCGCCCGCACACCGGCCCACGCCTGGTCGTGAAGGGCGCCTGCCACAACAACCTGAAAGACCTCACGGCGGAATTCCCCCTGGGCTGCCTGATCGGCGTCACCGGAGTATCCGGCTCGGGCAAGTCCTCCCTCGTGTTCGAAACCCTCTACCCGGCCCTGTTTCAGCGACTCTACCGCTCGCGGATGACGGCCGGTTCTTACCGCGACCTGAGCGGTGCCGAGCACATCGACAAGGTGGTCAACATCGACCAGGCGCCGATCGGCCGCACCCCCCGTTCCAACCCCGGCACCTACACCGGCCTGTTCGGCTTCGTCCGCGACCTGTTTGCGCGCACTCCCGATGCCCGGATGCGCGGCTACAAGGCCGGCCGTTTCAGCTTCAACGTCAAGGGGGGGCGCTGCGAGGCCTGCCAGGGGGACGGGACCGTGCGGATCGAGATGCACTTCCTGCCGGATGTCTATGTCACCTGCGAGGTGTGCCGCGGCCGGCGCTACAATCGGGAGACCCTGGAGATCCTCTACAAGGGCAAGTCGATCGCCGACGTGCTGGAGATGACCGTCGACCAGGGTCTGGAATTTTTCAGCCGGATCGGCGCCATCCGCGAAAAACTGCTCACCCTCTCCGAGGTGGGCCTGGGGTACGTTCCCATCGGACAGGCGGCGACGACCCTTTCCGGCGGCGAGGCCCAACGGGTGAAGCTCTCCCGCGAACTCAGCCGCAAAAGCACCGGACGGACGCTCTACGTGCTGGACGAGCCCACCACGGGCCTGCACCCGGACGACATCCGCCGGCTGCTGCACATCCTGAACCAATTGGTGGACGCCGGCAACACGGTCGTCGTCATCGAGCACAACCTGGACGTAATGAAAACGGCGGACTACCTCATCGATCTGGGGCCCGACGGCGGGGATGATGGGGGCCGCATCGTGGGCTGCGGCACACCGGAAGCGCTCGCCGCCACCCCCGGCTCATACACGGGAGAGCATTTAAGGAAGGCCCTGAATAAATCGTTCATGCCGGAGGCATGAACGATTTATCGCGTCAGGATTTGGCGGGCAGGAAGAAGGCGTAGGCCGAATCAATCTCTTCGGCGATGTTCGTGTAGAAGTCGCCGATGTTCTGCAAGGCGCCCATGATCAGCTTGCGTGCGTCCGGGTGCAGCGCGCTGATATCGATCACGCAGTCCGAGTCCTGGTTGTAGCTGTTCACGATGATGTTGGACAGGTAAATGATGAGGGAGAAGTCGGCGTTCTGGGACGACGGCTGATAGTCATGATGCCAGCGAATCGCCTCGGTCAGCCCCTGCGGCAGCTGCCATCGGGATGCGAGATGCGCGCCGATGACGGCATGGTTGGCCGGGACCAGCTTTCTTTCCGCCTCATGGAAGGCGATGGCCTCCTGCTGGGACGCGTTCCAGACGCTGGCAAACAGATCCTGAAAATACTGGGCCATGATGACCTTGCCCACATCGTGCAGCAGACCGCCGACA
>CAVQTH010000020.1:0-65553 GCA_963716325.1 uncultured delta proteobacterium
CAACGGCTGCAGGCAGCACCTCCTATTAGAAGTGGTCCAAGCGGAACCACACCTGAGCGTCGAAGGGGATCTTGTCCTTTTATCCATCACCGATAACAGCGACAAGCCGTTCGATTCCTTTTAAAAGATCCGGGGTGTCGTAGTAGGCGAAGCTCAAACGCAGACAGTTCTTCAACCCCTGTCTGCTGCTGAACTTCGGCCCCGGCATGAACTCTATGTTCCGCTTTTTTGCTTTGGGAAGGATTTCGAGCGTGTCCCTGCCTTCAGGCAGGGACAGCCAAATGAAAAACCCGCCGGAGGGTTCCGTGAATCGGACCGATGCCGGCAGCCCGCTGCGCAGCGCGGCGCACATGGCCAGCATGCGGCGGGAATAGGTCTTCTTCAGAAGGGCGAGGTTCTCATCCACCAGCCCCACCTCCATCGCGCCGCGCACGACCCCGGAGGTGAAGGGGTTGAGCCCGCCGCCGCTGTCGAGAAGGCCGCATTGGACGATGCGCTCGATCAACGCGGGCGCTGACTGAAGCCAGCCCAGGCGCAGGCCGGGTGCCAGAATCTTGGAGAACGACCCGAGGGAGATCACCTTGGCCGAGACGCAGGAGATCGCCAGCGGGGGCGGCGGGGCTGAGGTGTAGGACAGCGGGTGGTAGACCTCGTCGGCCACCACCAGGATGTCATGCCGCCGGCTCAGCTCAACCAGCGTTTCCCGCCGCGCGGCGGAAAGACAGACGCTGGTCGGGTTGTGGTAGGTCGGGATGGTGTACAGGAAGGCCGGCCGGGTGCGCTTGAGCTCCTCCTCCAGGGCGTCGACGACCAACCCGTCAGCGTCCATCGGCAAGGCCACCGGGTTCAGTCGGTGGTCGGCGAAGATTTTGCGGGCCAGGAAATAGGTCGGCTCCTCGACGAAGATCGTGTCGCCCGCCTTGCTGAACAGGGTGCAGATCAGATCAATTGCCTGGGAGGCGCCGTTGGTGACAAGCAGATGGGCCGGGTCGACCGGTTGTGCGTAGGTCTTTCCGAGAAATTTGGACAGGGCCACGCGAAAATGTCCGTCTCCCTGCTCGGAGCCATAGGCAAGCAGCACGCACCCGGGATGGCCCGTACAATGCGCCGCGGCCCTTGCCATCGCCTCAACCGGCAGCAGCCAAGGCGACGGCTGGCCGATGCCAAGGTCGACCATGCCGGGGGGGATTTCTTTTTGGGCGGAAGAAAATGTCGTCATCGCGGGCAATCGCCTCCTGAATAGCAATCGTCTGCATGAGGTATAATACAGCCGCTTTGACTTGTGAATGAGTTTTTGCAGCAGGCCATGACAGATGCCGGGATTGATTAATATGCTGTCGATTACTACTATTTCACCTGTGGGCAGCTGCCTTTCACGATTGAATAGGTAACATGGGCGAGCAACCCCCCGATCACGTGAAGCACGGAGATGCGGCAACCCTTGCCGCTGCCACCCAGGTGCTCACCGGTGAAAGCCGCAAAAAAGGCCTGGCGCGCCTGTGGCCGTTTCTGGGGCCGGCCTTCATCGCCAGCATTGCCTACGTGGACCCGGGGAATTTCGCCACCAACATCCAGGGCGGGGCCAAATTCGGTTACACCCTGCTGTGGGTGGTGGTGTGCAGCAACCTGATGGCGATGTTGGTCCAGTCGCTGTCCGCGAAACTCGGCATCGCTACGGGACGCAACCTGGCCGAGCTCTGCCGCCTGCACTTTCCCTCGCCGGTGGTCTGGGTGATGTGGGTGTTGATGGAGCTGGTGGCCATGGCGACCGACCTGGCCGAATTCCTCGGCGCCGCCATCGGCTTCAATCTTCTCTTCGGCATCCCGCTCTGGGCAGCCGGCCTGCTCACGGCGGTTGCGACCTTTATGATCCTCAGCCTGCAGGTGCGTGGTTTCCGGTTGCTGGAGGCGGTCATCACCGCCATGCTCGGGGTGATTGTTCTTTGCTACCTGGTCGAGACGGTCTTGGACAAACCAGACTGGGGGGATGTCTTCTACCACGCGGTCGTGCCCCAGTTTAACGGGGCCGAGAGCGTGCTGCTCGCCGCCGGCATCCTGGGCGCAACGGTGATGCCGCATGTGATTTTCCTGCACTCCTCGCTCACCCAGGACCGCATCGTGGTGGACAGCCCGGCCCTGCGGCGCCGGTTGTTCCGTTTCGAGCTGGTGGATGTGTGCGTCGCCATGGGGGTGGCCGGATTCGTAAACGCCGCGATGCTGATCATGGCTGCGGCGACGTTCAACCGCGCTGGCTTGGGTCATATCGCCTCGATCGAAGAAGCCTACATCACGCTCGAGCCCCTGCTCGGGTCGGCGGCACGCTGGATTTTCGCCATTTCCCTGCTGGCGTCGGGTCTTTCCTCGTCGGCGGTCGGCACCATGTCCGGGCAGGTCATCATGCAGGGGTTTCTGGAGCGGCACATCCCCGTCTGGCTGCGCCGAATGGTCACCATCCTGCCCTCGCTGGCGGTGATCTTCATCGGCTTCGACCCCACGCGAACCCTGGTGATCAGCCAGGTGGTCCTGAGCTTCGGGCTGCCGTTTGCGGTGATACCCCTGGTCCTTTTTTCACGGCGACGCGATCTCATGGGAGAACTGGTCAATCGCCGGGTCACCACTGGCGCCAGTTACGTGGTGACCGCCTTGATCGTCGCGTTGAATCTGTACCTGCTCTATCAAACCCTGATGGGAGGGGACTGATGTTCAGGCACATCCTGATCCCTTTGGACGGTTCGGTCCTGGCCGAGTCGGCGCTGCCCGTGGCTGAATACCTGTCGCGCGTAGTGGGCGCCCGGATCACCCTGATCCACATCATCGAAAAGGACGCCGTGGCCTCCATCCACGGGGAGCGGCATCTCACGCGCCACGAGGAGGCGGAGAGGTATCTGGATCAGATCCGGAAACACGCGTTTCCGGCGGGTAGCCCGGTGGCGCTGCACGTGCACGAATCGGCCGTGAAAGACGTGGCTCAGGGCATCGTCGAACACCAGGACGAACTCGCTCCGGATCTGATCGTGATGTGCAGCCACGGCCGGGGAGGGTTTCGGGACCTGCTCTTCGGCAGCATCGCCCAGCAGGTCATCACCTCCGGCCGGGTGCCGGTCCTGCTCGTGCGGCCGCAGGCGGCAGACAGTCAAAAACCATTTGAGTGCCGCAGCATTCTCGCGCCGACGGACGGACGACCGCATCACGAGGCGGGGCTTCTCATTGCCGCATGCCTGGCGCAGGCCACGCACGCCCGGTTGAACCTGGTGGCCGTGGCGCCGACCCTGGAAACTCTGGCGGGGCCGCAAGCCGTCAGCGGCCGACTCATGCCGGGAGCCACGCGGACCATGCTCGAGATGGTGGAGGACGAGCTGCAATCCTACCTGGGGAGAATGGTGAAGCGTTTCCAAGTGGCAGGGGTGCCGGTGACCGCGCTGGTCGGCCGTGGCGACCCGGCGGCCCTGATTGCGCGCAACGCCGAAACCACCCACGCCGATCTCATCGTTTTCGGCACCCACGGCAAGGCCGGCACGAAAGCCTTCTGGGCCCACAGCGTCGGGGCTCGGGTACTGGCCCAGACCTCTCGGCCTGCGCTGCTGGTGCCGATCCGATGAATAGACTTGACTCGCTGCATGGCTCTTGTTAAGCCTTTCATATATCTTTAATCGGGATTCACCCAATCAAAGGAGGGGCTTTATGCGTCGGATGGGATCGATGCTACTGGGAGCTGCGATCGTGCTGGCAATATGTGGCGCGGCCGGGGCGGCCAGCGAGCAGGCTATGAAGCTGCGTGGCCAGAATGGCTTGTCCGAATTTGCGCCGCCGGAGGCATTCCTGATAGGCAATTTCCTGGCGGACGAAACCGATCCGAACTTCATCTTCGGCAAGGTCAGGGATTTCGCTAAATCGCTTGCCTGCCCGGCCACTTGGCTCATCGAGGAGGGCGAGCGCAAGCGCATTGAAGCCCGGGGCCAGCAGTCCGGCCCGGTCGAGTATTCCATTTACCTGGAGGCGGACTGCGCGGGCAAGGTCACCTACTACATCTTCGTCGACCGCTCCCTCAATTCCTCCCAGTGGCTGGAATGGCGCCGGCAATTCCACAAAACCAAGGCCGAACCTCACTACAAGGAAGCCAAGGCCAGCCTGGATCAGGCCGCCCAGAACGGGTTTGCGGTGGACGCCGAGCTGCGGTTTGTGGCATTCAACGGTGACTTGCTGCTGAAGCGGCCCGAGGACGTCCTTGCCGGCGAGCTCAAGTTCCAGCCGATCTACGATCTCAAGAAAAACCAGGCGCTTTCCAAGTGAGCCGAAACAGGCCCACCCCCCTTGCCGACCGGATGGCGGGGCGGTCGCGGCCTTTATATCGTTGGAGGTAACGGTGATGGATAATACGAAAAAGCAGCAAGGTGTCACGCGTCGCGGGTTTATCAGAGCCGTCGGAATCGGCGGGGTGGCGGCCACGGCCCTGGGCATCCCAGGGGGTGTCGGCGCCCAGGCGCCGGCGGGCGGCCAGGTTGCGGCCATGCCCAAGCGCAAGCTGGGGAAGACCGGGGTCGAGGTGTCGATCTTGTGCCTCGGCGGCATGTTCGACACGATCAACAACCAGCTGCTGCTGCGGCAGGCTCTCAACTGGGGCGTTACCTACTGGGACTCCGCCGAGGCCTACGGCAACGGCTTGGGCGAGGAAGGGTTCGGCCGCTTTTTCACCCGCTACCCGGAAACCCGCAAGAACATTTTCCTGGTGACCAAGTTTCGCCCCTCTCCCCCCGACAAGCTGAGCGAGGCCCTGGACAAAGGACTGAAGCGGCTGTGCACGGATTACGTGGACGCGTTTTTCACCCACGGCATCAGCGATTTCAACCAGATCGCGGGTGTTCGCGACTGGGCGGAGCAGATGAAGAAGGCCGGCAAGATCAAGTTTTTCGGCTTCAGCACGCACACGAACATGGAGGATTGCCTGCTCGCCGCGGCGAAGTCCGGCTGGATCGATACGGTCATGTTCACCTACAATTTCCGGCTCATGAACGCCCCGAAAATGAAAGAGGCTGTGGACGCGTGCGTGCAGGCGGGGATCGGTCTGACGTCATTCAAGACGCAGGCGGGCGGGCAGGTCAAACCGGACAGCGAGGCCGAGTTCAAGCTGCTCCAGAAATTCCTCGATAAGGGCTTCACCGACAAGCAGGCCAAGCTCAAGGCCGTGTGGGAGAACCCGCACATCGCCAGCGTCTGCTCGCAGATGCCCAACCTGGCCTATCTTTCGGCCAACGTGGCCGCCGCGCGCGACCTGAAGTCGCTTGCCAAAAGCGACTTCGAGGCCCTCGAGCGCTTCGCCTCTGAGACCCGCTCCGGCTATTGTGCCGGCTGCGGCCGGATCTGCCAGGCGGCGGTGGGCGGGAAGGTGCCGGTGAACGACGTGATGCGCTGCCTGATGTACTACAAGGAATACGGCGACCGCGAGCTCGCCCGCGATGTCTTTGCCGGGCTGCCGGAAGAGGCGCGCTCGCATCTGGCGGAGATAGACTACTCCAAGGCTGAAAAGGCCTGCCCCCAGGGGCTTGCCATCGCCGAGCTCATGGCCGAGGCCTCGCAGCTTCTTGCGTGACCTGGAAGATTCAACCGATCAAGGCGCCGCGACGGGGCGAAATGACCCTGTCGCGGCGCTTTTGTTCAACACCCTGTTGAGACAAGCTATTCCTTGTTTCCAACCCGCTCCAAGAGTTCTTCCTTCGCAGATTCGGACAAACCCAGCCGGTCGATATCGGCCTTGAAAGAGGCAGACGTGCCATACCCCCCGAGGTATCCGTTGACCCGGGCTGCGGCGGTCGAGTTCATCAGGTCGGCGGCCTGAGGATAGTGCTGTTGGAATTGCTTCAGGATCTGCCGGTGCCCCCGCAGGTAGTACTTCTGGTGGTAGTCCTCGGCCGCGTAGAAGCGGCTGTAGGGCAGCACCTCGGTGTGGACGGTTTTCCCGAGTTTCGCCGCCTGGCGGTCGCGGCTGGCAATGGCCAATCGTTTCTGTTCTTCGTCATGATAGAAGACCACCGCCTTGTACTGCCTCGACCATGAACGGCTGGTGGGGTCGTGCTCCTCCCAGAACAGCTCGAGAAGCTTCTCGTACGAAATCTTCGACGGATCGTAGTCGATCTGGAGCGTTTCGGTGTGGTCGCCCAGGTTCTGATAGGTCGGGTTTTCCTTTGCGCCGCCCGCATATCCCACCCGCGTTCTGATCACGCCTTCGAAGACTCCGAACCTGGAGTCCGGCCCCCAGAATCAGCCCATGGCGAAGGTGGCGGTTTCGGTTTTGGCCGGGACCGCCGCATCGATGGGCGGCAACCCCTTCTGTGTCGCCGGCAAGCCGGTCTGCCGGGCGCTCGAATCCTGGGCGTCGCCCAGGCGGCCCGAACCGAAAACCCCCAGCAGTGCCATTATAAAAAGCATCCAACGAGTTTTCATAATGTTCCTCCACTTGCGATCTGACACTTGTATCGAATATAACCATGCCCGGCCGTTTTGCCATGCAAAACATAGACTCTGCTTGTCCCAAGAACTTTTGATTATGCAGCTTGAACCGGTCGAATTTTAGAAAGTTCCTCACGGAAACGCTGTTCGGAGTCCCATAAGTCCCAAGCATGTTGTGCATTCAACCAGAACTCGGGTGTATTCCCGAAAAGACGAGATAACCTCAAGGCCATGAGAGGCGTGAGGGCGCGCTGCTCTCTCAATAGCTCGTTTACAGTCTGCCGCGATACACCGAGGCCCGTAGCCAAGGCTGTCGCGCTTAGACCGAAGTCGGGCATGAAATCCTCCCTGAGCATTTCGCCTGGGTGAGTTGGTTGAATTTCTCTTTTCATTGGCTTTGGCGCAGTCATGGCTCAAGTCCTCAATGATAATCGGTTATTTCGACCTCATAGGCATCGCCGTCGATGAATCGGAAACAAATCCGCCATTGGTCGTTGATCGCTATTGAATACTGCCCTTTTCTGTCTGCTGTCAGGGAATGCAATCGGTTGCTGGGAGGTACCCTGAGATCGTTAAGGGTTGTTGCGTAATGGATATATTCCAACCGCCGAATTGCCCTTCGTACCAGGTCCGGCGGCAGGCGTTTTGATTTTCCGGTAATGAATAGTGTCTGCGTTTCTTTATCGGCAAATGTTTTGATCACAGCCCCATTGTAATGTGTCACGTGACAGATGTCAACTCTGAATTTTCGAGTGCAACTTGAGCGATAATCGGTTATTTTACGCCGAATAACCTTGACCCGACATATAAAGGGAGAGATCGCATGAAATACCGTTTCCTGGGCTCATCGGGCCTGCTGGTTTCACGGCTCGCGCTGGGGACCATGACCTTCGGCACCGACAACTGGGGCTGCGGCGAAAAGGAGTCCCACGACATTCTCAAGGCTTTCATCGATGCGGGGGGCAACTTCATCGACTGCGCGGATGTTTACGCCGCGGGCCGTTCGGAGGAGATCGTCGGCTACTTTCTGCCACAGGTGGAGCGCGATGATCTTGTCATCGCTTCCAAATGCTACTTCCCGATGGGTCAGAAACCCAACCAATACGGGATGTCCCGCAAGCATGTCCTGGCATCCTGCGAGGCCAGCCTGAAACGTCTCAGGACCGATTACATCGATATCTACTATATCCACGGCCCCGACCCCATCACTCCCTACGAGGAGACCCTGCGCGCCCTGGACGACCTGGTGCGGCAGGGCAAGGTGCGCTACCTAGGATGCAGCAACATCTTCGGCTGGCAGATCGCCAAGGCCGCGGGAGTTGCCGCCCGGATGGGCCTTGAGCGGCTCACTGCCGGCCAGTACATCTACAGCCTGATCCACCGCGAGCTTGAAAAAGAGCTGGTCCCGGCTGCCGTCGACCACGGCATCGGGCTGACGGCTTACAGCCCGTTGGGCGGCGGCCTGCTGACCGGAAAATACAAGGGCATGACGGAGCCGGCGAAGGGCACCCGCCACTCCTTCCGCACCCAGGTGGACGGGCCGCGCTTCTGGAACGAACAGGGTTTCAAAACCGCCGCGGTCGTCGAGCAGGTGGCGCAGGAGTCCGGGATCCCCATGGCCAAGCTCGCCGTCGCCTGGCCGCTCGGCCGGAAGTTCGTCAGTTCGGTCATCATCGGGGTTCGCGACCTGGATCAGCTCAAGGCCAACCTAGAGATGGGGGACTGGGACATGCCTCGCGATGTCTGGAATGCCCTTGAAGAACGAACCCGGCCGGCCGACGACTACCTGAGCTGGTTCAGCCGCAAGAACTACGAGCGCTTCTTCGCCGCCGGCGAGTTTCACGACGAACGCGCGGAGCTGCCCTAAAGCGGGTTTCCAATTTTTATTCGGCTTGTCCGTGTTGGGCATAGGCGGGAGGTGGTAGATGAAGAAACAGGTGGCGGAGGCGATTGAAAATGCGAAGGCCAGTCTCGATCAGGCGCTGGCCGGGCTCGAAGAGACCCCCGAGGTCGATGCCGAAACCGTGGGCTACACCGCCCACAAGCTGAAAAACTTTCTGGCCATAGCGGGTGCGTCGTCGGAGCTGCTTGAGGTCTATCTGGCCGGACACCCGGATGAGCAGGTGCACATCTGGATCGAAGGGCTGCAGCATGCGATCCAGCTGATGAACCACGATATCAGCCGGTTGATGTTTTCCACCAACGGGGTGGAGCCGAAATTCAAGTTTGAAAAGGTGGACCTGGCGCTGCTTTCCTTCAGGGTCTGCAACTTCTACCGTCGCAAGGCCGATTGGAAGAAAATTCAAATCAACTCCGAGCTCCAACCCGAGTGCTGCTATGCCCGGACCGATCGGGTGGCCGTTGCCGCCGTCCTGGACAACCTGATGTCGAACGCCCTTAAGTTCTCGGCAATCGGAAAGCAGATCTGGGTTGGTGTGAGAACCGAGCAGGATCAGGTCCTTTGCACCGTGCGCGATGAGGGCCCCGGCTTCAGCCCGGAAGACCAGGCCCGCTTGTTCCAAAAAGGCGTCCGTTTGTCGGCGTCCCCGACGGGCGGCGAGCTGTCGACCGGTTACGGGCTTGCGATCGCCAGGGACCTGGTGGAGAAAATCGGCGGGAGTATCGGCTGCGAAAGCAGCCCCGGGCATGGAGCCACCTTTTACGTCCGTTTGCCTGCCTTCAAAGACGATCCCTGAGATCTTAAATCAGATCGATTTTTCTCTTGGATTTGTGGGAGTGGCTTCCAGCCATGATATCGTCGCGGCAAGATGCCGCTCCCACAGAAAAAAGCTTCAACTCCGGTTCAACTCGGACTTGATGGCGACCGCCAGGTTGTGAACGGTGTAAGGCTTCTTGAGGTAGCTGCCCGCCCCCAGGCGCTGGGCGATTTGGACCCGCTCGGTTTCCGCGTATCCGCTGGTGATGATGGCCTTCTGGTGGGGGTGCACTTGCTTTACCCGGTGGTAGGTTTCAAGGCCGTCGATGCCGGGGTCCATGATCATGTCCAGGATCATCAGATCCGCCCGTTCGCGTTTCAGCAGCTCGACCGCCTGCTCGCCGCTTCCGACGGACTTGGCAACGTAGCCGAGTTGTTCGATGATCTTCGCGGCGATTTCCCGCTGCTCTTTCATGTCGTCGACCACCAGCACGGTTTCACCCGTACCCATGAAAGAATCCAGGGAGTTCGACGGCGCCGGCGTCAATGGTTCCTTGCGCGTGGCAGGCAGGAAGGCGGTGACCTCGGTGCCGCGGCCTTCGGCGCTCCGGACATCGATGTACCCATGATGGTCCTGCACCGTTCCCCACACCACCGCCATGCCTAACCCGGTTCCGCTGCGGCCCATTTTTTTCTTGGTGAAGAACGGCTCGAAAACCCGGTGGAGGTCCTCGGGGGGGATGCCTACGCCGGTGTCCGAAACCTGCAGGACCACATAATCGCCTTCCCGCACCTCCTTGCCCTTCAAGGATCTATCCAGGTGACGGTTTTCGGTGGCAATGATGATCTTCCCGCCGTCGGTCATCGCCTCGGCGGCGTTGGACACCAGGTTCATGAGGGTTTTCGACAGGTGAACCGGGGACCCCATGATGTTGAGCAATTCCGGTTCCAGCCGGGTTTCGACCTGGACGCGGGGGTGCAGCGCTCTCAAGCGCTGGTATTCCGGGCTGATAAGGTATTCCCCGGCGATGTCGTTGAGGTTCACCACCTCCAGGGTCGACACCCCCCTGCGCGCGAGGGTGAGCAGGTCCTGGACGATGGCGGCGGCCTTCTTGCCGGATTCCTGGATGACCTCGATCGGCCTCCGCAGAGGGCTTTCCCGGGGCAGGTCCATCAGCAGCAGGTCCGGATAACTCACGATTCCCGAAAGCACGTTGTTGAGGTCATGGGCGACGCCGCCGGCCAGGGTCCCCAGGGCCTCCATTTTCTTGGAGCGGGCCAGGCTCTCTAAGAGCTCCCTTTTTTCTTTCTCAGCCTTGCGTCGCTCGGTGATGTCGCGGGTAACCCCCAGAACGCCGATGGGCTTGCCGTCCTCGCCCAGCAGAAAAGAGGCGGTCACCTCCGACCATACGGAAGCACCGTCCCTGCGGAGCAATTCGAGTTCCAGGGTCGATGACCTGATAAACGATCCGGACTCCCGGCCCAGTTCGAATTGACGATTGAACTCTTCGAACACCTTGTTCAGCGAGGCCGGAACCAGCACCTCCTCAAGCCTGAGTTTCAAGTACTCGTGCGGAGTCCACCCCTGCAGCCGTTCGATGGACGGGCTGACGAAGGTAAAGGTGAACTTCATGTCCATCATCCAGATCACGTCCTGGATGTTTTCAGCCAAAAGTCGGTATTTTTGTTCGCTCTGGCGCAGGGCCCGCTCCGAGTTCATGCGGACGATGATTTCCTGTTTCAGTTTTTCCCGTGTCCGCAGCAGGTCCGCCCGCTCGTCTCTATACGCGTTCGTGGCCGCTTCGGTTTTTTTGTTCAGGGCCTGCAGCCCATTGACAAGCACGGCCACGGATACGGCCGAAACCGCATTTAGAAATAGAAAATTGGCGCCGGCCGCTACCGCACGGGTAGCGGTCATCGTACCTTGCGGCTCTGCCGCTGTCCCCGCCGCGGACAGGCCGGCAAGGATCGCCAGAGCCAAGGCGTTCAGAAGCGTAGCCATTAACGCCGCCCGCAGTCCCAGCAAGACGCCGGACATGAACGGCGAAACAGAACAGCCAGGCCGGCCCGCCGCTCAAAAAGCCCGCTTGGCCGATGACGAACACCCCGACCAGAAACGTGATCAGCAATATCGCCGCGGCTCTCAGTTCCAGTTTGATTTGGCGCATCACCAGCAGGCAGGCGCACGCCAGGAAAGCAAAAATATCGACGACGGCTAAAAGCCACAGCCCTTCGCTGAACGCCATGTAAACTGCCGGAACCAGGGCAATCAAGGACAAGCCCGTGCCCGCCGCAAGCACCGAATGCAGGATCCGCTCGCGCCAGTAGGCCAGGCCATCCTGCGCTGGGTCGTGGTGGCAGGAGCAGGACAGGCTCTCAAAGAATTTTCCCGCGGCGGCGGTCCATTTCCTCAAGTTCATGTACAACCCTCAGAAATCATGTGCTATTTTAGAAAACTGACGTTGCTGCGGACGGCTTCCCCCTGGCAAGACAAAGAACATCCCGTTCTATATCGGCACAATCATCGACTGACTTTAGCAAAAGGGTTGCAAGAAAGCGACTTCATCAGAAGGCCGATGCGAATCGCCGGAGGGTTGCAGGATGGCAGGCCGACACCGGTTGGATTCCACCGGCGCGAGGATTGCCCTTTGGCCAAGCATTGACTAATATGACATCTCATACTACCAGCGGGAAGGGTGGTTTTTTCAATTGCAGCTTTCTATTGCATTCGGAGGTGAATCATGCCGCGAAAGATCATGGTCGTCATCGGCAGCCCGCGCAGGAAAGGCAACAGCGCCGCGCTGGCCCAGCGGGTCGCGGATGGCGCCAAGGACACCGGGGCGCAGGTGGAGACCTTTTTTCTCCATGCCATGGACATCCGGCCCTGCACGGCCTGCGATGCCTGCCGCACCAAGCTCAAGAAGGACTGCATCATCAGGGACGACATGAAGCGGCTCTACCCGAAGCTGAAAGCCGCCGACGGCATCGTGATCGCAAGCCCCATCTACTGGTTCACAATCTCGGCCCAGACCAAGCTGTTCATGGACCGCTGGTATGCCCTGGGGGGGGACGACGGGTATGAGCTGGCGGGGAAGAAGTTCGGGATCGTGCTGGCCTACGCCGATGCCGACCCCTTCATCTCGGGTGCGGTCAATGCCCTGCGCACCTTTCAGGACGCCTTCAATTACATCGGGGCCGAAATGGTGGGCACGGTCTACGGCAGCGCCTGGAAGGCGGGGGAGATCAAGAAGAACAAGGCCCTCATGGACGCGGCCTACGCGCTGGGGAAAAAGATGGCCGCTGACTGATCCCGCCGGTCTTCACGCCGGCCAGCGCATGATCGGCACCGTGCTGACGCTGTTCTGCGGGCTGCCCGTGAGCACCCGGTCGCTGTAGGCCACATAGACCAGGACGTTGCGCTCGCGGTCGAAGAAACGCACGACCTGCAGCGTCTTGAACACCACGCTGCGGTGCTCGTCGAAGACGCGTTCGCCGTCCTTGAGCTCGCCGACGATCCTGATCGGGCCGACCTGGCGGCAGGCGATGCTGGCATCGCTCTTGTCTTGCGCGACGCCCAGCGCTCCTTTTACGCCGCCGGTCTGCGCCCGGGAGATGTGGCAGGCGACCCCTTGAACTTTGGGGTCGTCGAAGCCGTCGACCACGATCTTGTCGTTGGGCCCCAGCCATCTGAAGCCCGTGCTCACCGCTCCGGTCGTGCCGCGGTCGGGGCGGCTGAAGACCCACCACCCGAAGCCCCCCGCCGCCAGAAGAATCAGTGCACCGATGGTGATGCCGATTTTTTTCATGGTGGCTACCTTCCCGCTTCCAGGTTGAGCGCGGCGCTCACCGAGTCTTTCTTGTCTTCCGCGGCCGAGGGCTTCACATCGATGCGTTCAGCCGGGATCTGCCCGGCTGCGCTCAGCTCGGCGACGATGGCTTGCGCCCGGGCGTCGGCCAGCTTCGTGAGGGCGTCGTCGTCCGCCGGCTCGGCCTCCGCGAGGCGGCCGAACAGATTCTTGGCGAACTGCCCCGGGTCTTCTTCGACGGCCGCTGTCGCACCCCCGGATGTCTTGGCGGCCGCCGCATCCTTTTTGGCTTTTTCGAAAGCCGCCTTTTGCTCGGCCTTGAGGCCTTTGAGGGCATCGGCGCCGAAACGCTCCGAGAACATGGCTTCTAGCGCTTTCCCGGTTTCCAGGCTGCTGAAGTCAACGGGCCCGGGATCCTCGGCCGGGTCGGGCTTTTGCCCGAGGCGGGTCGCCAAGGCGCGGCGCACGCCGGCCGACTTGAGCTCGGCGCGGTCGGTTTCGGGGTTGTAGCGGCCCTGCACGCTCAGCTTGAGCTGGGGCCGTTTCTGAAGGGCTCCGGCGAGCTTGGCGAGCTTCTCCTTCTCAGGCGGGGGCACATCGGGCCGTCCGGCCTCAAAGGCGACGGAGTTGAAAGCGTCCTCCTCCCCGCCGCCGGGCAAGAGCGCCCCCAGGGCCCGGAAGGGGCTCGTCACGATTTTGGTGAGCAGATTGGTCAACGCCTTCCAGATCAGCGCCCCGTAGCTGAATTCGGGGGAATCAAGATTGCCGCTGACCGGCAGGCCGAGGTCGATCACGCCGCTGGAGTCCTCCAACAGGGCGATGGCGAGATCCAGCGGCAGGTCCGCCGCCTCCGGGCTCTGCACTTTCTCGCCGAGGGTCAGACGCTCCACCACCAGCTGATTATCGCCTGCCAGTTGGCTTTTGTCGATCTTGTATTTCAAATCCACCGAAAGTTTCCCGGAGTCGATCTTACGGCCGGCGAATTTGCCCGAGTAGGGGGTGAGCCTGGACATCTCCACGTTGCGGAAGACGACGCTGATGTTGGTGAACGCCTTGGGGTCCGAAGTGTTGAGCTCGCCGTCGATATTGGCGGTGCCGTAGTCGTCCACGCGGCCGTCGAGCTTGATTTGAGCGCGGGCATTCTTGACCGACGACACGCCGGCCACTACCCCCTTGAGCTCGTGGATTTTGGTGCCGAAAGGCGTGATCAGGCTTAGATCGGCGAAATCGACCTTTCCCCCACTGACGAGGATGCGGCGGACCCGGAAAGGGAAGTCATCTCCGCCGGCCGCGGGCGCTTTGGCAGGGGCCTCGACTTTTTTCGCATCCGGGCCGGACTTGACCACCTTGGCCATGTTGATGGAGCGGTCCTTTTCGATGATGAACTTCCCGGTCGGCTGCACGACCTTGAGGTCCCCGATCTCGAGCCGGTTCGGTTCGAGCTGCAAAGCCAACTGGTCGGTCTGAACCGACTTCCAGCCCACCAGGGTTTCCTTGCCGCCGCTTTCGGTGATGCGCAGGTTGTCCACCTTGAACCCGCCCTGGTAGACCGTTTGGGCTCCGGCAGCCTTGGCGCCATGACGCATTTTCCCGCGGGTTGAAAAGGTGCCCGATTTAAGGTCTATGGTGGCCACTTGGCTGGCGTATGGCTGGAAGGCCGTCAGCCCGAGATCCGCTACCTGTACCTCGGATTCCACCGACGGCCCGGACGGGTCAACGGTTCCTCCGGCTTTGATCTGGCCGCCCTCGCGCACCTTGAGGCTTGCGTCGAAGGTCATGGGCGACTTGCCGTCCACATTAACCAGAGAGACCGCCAGGTCGTCTATGTTGAGGATGGGGGCCTCCGGCTTGACCGTGAGATCGCTGAATTTCACCTGGAAACCGGATAAGCCGACGGCCTTGGCCAGGAATTGAAACGGACGGCCTTCGGCGGTCGCTTCCGCTTTTTCCCTGGCGATAGCACCCTTCTGCGGCGGGGCGAACAGCTGCACAATATTGATGTCGCCATCGGGCAGTCGTTTCAGGTCCACCACGCCGCTCTCAATGGAAACCCGCTCGAGGCTGAGGGTATTGGGTTTCAGGTCATAGACGCCGTCCGCAAGTCCGATGCGCTTAATCTGCAGTCCCGGCTCGCTATTATCCGACAGCGCCGCCCGGAAATCCGACAGAGTCAGGCCGATGTCGTTCACAACGACAAGGGTCTGCCCGCCGGCTTCCACCCGAGCCTTCAGTGCCGTTTTGACTTCACCGACCCCGGCCGAAAGGCCGGGAGTGCGGCTCCGGTCCTGGTAGTCGGCTGCAAAACCGCTCAGATCGAAGGCGGCCAGGTTCAGCGTCCAGGGTTTGGCGGAGCCGGCGGTTGCGTTCGCCGCTGGGGCGGGAGCGGGCTGTTTAGTGTCCCGCACGATACGTTCCACGTTCAACGTTCCGCTCTCATCCACCGTGATTCTGGCCCGTCCCCCTGCGACCGCCAGCTTCTCGATCTCGACCTGCTGCTTGGCAAGGTCGAGGCGGCCGCCCGTCAGCCGCGCATCCGGCAGTTCGAAAAATGGCGACTCGGCGCCCTCAAGCTTGAGCGCCAGTCCGGTTATCGCGACGGCAAGCTTGCCGAGTGTCGCCTGGGGCTCTGCCCCGCTCAAATCCACGTTGTAGTCGGCGGTGATGCTGACCTTCCCGGCCGGCTGCTCGAGGGCGAGGCCATCCCGTATGAATTTCCAGGCAGTGGCGGTTTGGAGGTTATCGATGGCGAAGCTGCCCTTGGTTGCCACCGGGTTCAAGCTGATCTCGCCGTTCCACCGCAATGTCCCCCCGTCGGCGAGCGTCGCCGTGATGGAATCAGGCCCTTCCTGGCCGGGCAGGGTGGTGAGGTTCTTGATCTGCACCTGCAGGGGTTTGAGCGCGATGGAGGCTGGCTTGGACTGGCGGCGATCGGTGAAGTCGATTTGGCCCCCGTCGATGGAGAACTCCTCGATCAGCAGGCGCGGCGGGGCCTGGTCTTTTTCCGGCGGTTTCGGAGGTTCTTCGGACGGCGGCGCCAGGTCGGCGAGGTTGAGGGCGCCATTCTTGGCGATGACGGCGTTGACGTGGGGAGCTTCCAGGCTCACCTGGCGGAAGGTCCAGGCCCATTTGAAAAGGCTCTTCAGCTCGAAATCGACGAACAGCCGTTTGAAGCCCACGATCGGCTGCCCATCCGGCTCCTCCATGCGGAAGTCGTTCGCATCGACGGTGAAGATGAAGGGGTTGATGCGCACCTCGCCGATGGCGGCCTGTTTCTTGAGCTGCTCCTGAACGATTTTGGGCACGTAGTGCCGCACGAGCCAGGGAGTGAGGAAGAATCCGGCCAGCGTGTAAAACACCAGTACGGCGACACAGATGATAAACGGCTTGCTCCGCAGGATTTTCTTCAGGGCATCCATGGCATTTGATTCCCGTTCGGTTGGCTGTCAGGAAAGAACATTTCAAGCGCTTTTGCTTACAAACGCAACTATAGGGATGGAGGAAGTAAAATCAAGCTATTTGTGGTTGACATAGGAGATGCTGAGGACTCCGATTGACTAACAGAAATCATACGGACCAGGACGATTTACTTTGTTTTTCCCGCAGCCAGCAGGGCTTCGACGGCAACCGGGCCCGGGATCAACCCCTGAATCCGCATGATCTCCTCGGTCTGCTTCCAGGCGGCGGCGTCGATCTTGCCGAATTCGGAAGCCGGGCTCGTCGTCATCAGCCGGCGGGTCACGGGGAGCTGCCTGCGGACCACGGCCTCCGGCGTTTCGCGGTCGGCATCGAGAAGGACTTTGACAGCCGACGCTTCGTTCTGGGGGTCCAGCGCATCCTGCCAGCCCTGGAGCAGGGCGGATAGGAAGCGTTTGACGGTCTCGGGGCGCTTTTCCAGCATCTCGCGGGTGGTCACCACCGAGTTGGCCACGAAGCGCACCCCCAGCGCGTCCGGGCTCATGAAGGCATATTTCTCCCCAGCCTTCTCCAGTTTTTCACCGATGATGACGGCCTGGGCATTCAGGTAAAGCGGCCAGAAAGCCACCTGGCCTTCGTAAAACGGCGTGTAATCGTAGCGCACGCTAAAAAGGCTCACCTGGTCTTCGGTGATACCGTAGCGTGCGAGGAGCGCCCGCAGGATGGCCTCGTCGTTGCCGCCGAAGGTGACCCCGATATTCTTGCCTTTCAGGTCTTCCGGAGTTGTGAAAAGCGTCCGGTCGGAACGATAGATCCAGTGCAGGGGGTTCACCTGGAACAGTTGAGCCAGGACCACGATGGGCGCCCCCTTGGCTGCGGCCCGCAGCACCTGGTCGGCCGAGGCCACCCCGAACTGGGCGTGGCCGAGTTCAAGCTCTTTCAGGGCGTCGCGCTCGGGTCCGCCGGGCTTGACGTTCACCTTCAGACCGCTGCGCGCGAAATACCCGTGGGCCTCGGCGTAAAGGTCACCGACCGTGCTGACGTTGTAGAGCCACTTGAGCCGGTAATTCACTTCCTCTAGTTTTTCTTTTTGCCCGCAGGCAAAAAGAAAAACTATCATGGGAAAAAGCATCAAAGCCTGTTTCATGTTCAAATCCAGCTCGTCTCCTTTCGGCATCTGACGAAGAAAACGTCGTCTATTGGATTTGCTTTATCCCACCGTCGAGGGGCCGGTTCCTCTTTCAAGTCACGAGGGATTACTAAACCGCACCGATTATGAAACGATTCTAAATGCGCTTCAAGCGTGCTTGAAGCGCATTGCCGGCCCACTCGAGGCTCACCAGATAAAGCGAGGTGCCGATGCCGATCAGGAACAGGGCGACCAGGATCTTCGCCAGGTCGCTCTGGTAGAGGGCGATGCGGATGCTGTAGCCGATGCCGGCGGTGGCGGCGACGAACTCGGCCACGATGGTCCCGACCATGGCCATGGTGGCGCTGCCCACGATCACGGTGGTAAGTTTCTGGATGTTCTCGAAGGCCCGGATTTTCACCTGCAGCCGCCAGGTCATGCGTCCGGTAGACTCGTAGAAGTGCTCGATTTCACGGACCGGCTCCGAGAAAACACCGATGAACGAGAGCAGCAGGGGAAAGTAGCAGATCATCGCGGCGATCAGCAGCCGCGAGGCAAGGCCGTCGCCGAGCAGGATGAAGATGATCGGGGCCACGGCCACGATGGGATAGGCCTGGATGTTGAATGCCGCCGTGCGGATGAAAGACCCGATCCAGGCGGTCAGGCGGCCGATGATCGCCACTGCCGTCGCCAAACAGATGGACACGACGTGGCCCAGGATGGCGACCGCCAGGGTGTTCAGGACGGCCAGCACGTAAAGGCCGGCATACGATCGGGCGGTCTGCCAGATCTCGCCGGGGCTGGGGATGACGTAATCCGACAGGTTCAGGCTGTATTTCAATCCCAGCAGCAGGCCTACGCCCAGGAAGTAGATGATGAAAAACTGGTAGATGCGCCTATGCAGCATGGACGATCTCCAGCATGGCGCGCTCGAGCCGGCCCGGGTCCGGCGCGGCGTCCTCCCGATGGTCCTGGCCCTGCACGGAAACCACCTGCGGGATTTTCGACTGGCTGCGCAGCACGAGAACCTGGCTGCAGAACTTGGCGACTTCAGCCACGTTGTGGGAGATGTAGAGAAAGCTGCGCTCCGGAAACATGGCCTTGACTTTCAGGATGATCTTCTCCCGCGTGAGCTCATCCACATTGGCAAGGCTTTCATCCATGATGAGCAGGTCGAAATCCTGCAGCAGATAGCGGATGAGGTTGGCGCGGTTTTGCTGGCCCAGCGAAAGCCGATGGAAGCGCGAGGTGATGCTGGCTCCCATCCCGAAGGTCTCGATCAACTCATCCATCCGGCTGCGGCCGGCGGAAGGGGCAATCTCCTCGAAATGCGTGCGGACGTTCGACCAGCCCGGCAGGCGTTCGAGATTGTAGGTGTAGAGAACGCGGCGGCTTCCGTTTTCCACAATCTCTCCGTCAAACCCCCTGATCGCGCCGGTCAGCATTTTGGCCAGCGTGGTCTTGCCCACACCCGAGGGACCGAAAAGGGCGTGGAACCCTGCGCCGGAAATGCGGAAATTCAGATCGCTGAACACCTCACCGGTGGCGTTTGGATACCGGAAGGATATGTGCCGGCCTTCGAGCGGCATGAATCCGTGGACCTCCACCTCTATTTCTTCATCTGCTTGCCGACGCTCCAGCAGCCGCCGACAGCGGGTCCGAGCGACCAGTATTTGGCCGTGTTCATGTCGAAGAGAAGCGGCCTTACCTTGGAGATATCCACCTTGCCGTCTGTCAAAACGGATTCTTCGGCGTGGGTCTCCACGATCTCGCCGATGAAGAGATCATGGGTCGGAGTGTCGTAGGTGTCGTAAAGGCGGCACTCCATGCAGAGCGGGCAGGCCTGGATCATGGGCGCCTTCGGAAGGCTGCCGTAAAAGATATCGAACACGCCGGACTTGTCAACTTTTTTCCCCGAAACGATGCCCACATAATCGGTCTCCACCACCAGTTTCTCCGATGGGACGTTGACGCTGAACTCCTTGTTTTCCGTTATGCCCGCGTTGGTGTAGTGGGCCTTTCCCATACTGATGGAGATAAGGTGGGGTTTCGCATGGTTCACGATGCCGATGTGGGCGATCGTGATGAAATTGGGCTTGCCTGCGACCACGGCGCCGACGATGATGGTCGGTGTCGGGTAAAGCACATTTATGCCGCCGAGCGATTTTTTCATAGGGAGCCTCCACCAATTCTAATTCGATTTATAGAGGGTACAGCCCTACATATCAACCCGGCTCCATATTCTCAAGCGGGGCGCTTGTTATCCATCTTGTCAAAGGCCTCTATGCAGGCTATGACGTCTGAGTAAAGGCATGTTTCCGATCGGAGAGAAAGCAAGATGTCCTTCAGCCCCGCCAGCCTGCAGCAGCGCTTCACCATTTTATTGATCATCCCCGTGACCCTTCTTCTGGTCATCATGGGGGTCGCGGGATTTTTCTATGCGCGCGATCTGCTGCTTGACCAATGGCGGGAGGCGGCGATCCTCAAGCTGCAGCGCGCCGCGCACGAGGTCGACATGCGACTTGGCCGCGTCAAGGAGTCGATTCAAATTATTCACGAAGACCCCGGCCATCTTTATTCCGAGGCATTTCACGCGTGGGCTTTGGAGCACCTTTCCAAGCAGGAGGGCGTGGCAGATGTCACGATAACCTGGAACATCCCGAAGGATCGGAACGGCGACGGCCGCGACGTCTCCCCTCCAGCCGCCCTTTGGGGGCGCGGCCGGACAGGCAGGGGGCAGCAGCTTCGCCAGCGCCAATTCCACAGCACCCAGATCCGGGTCATCACCCCGCCCCGGTTCGATGCGAGCGGGGAGCAAGGCACCGTCAGCCTCGTTTCCGATCTCAACGACGTCCATGGCCAGACCATCGGCCGCCTGGATGTGCTCGTCGATTTCAACTTTATCTTCCGGCATGTGATGGAATCCGGCTGGTGGCAGAGCAGCAAGGCCTTCCTGGTGGATGACCGTGGGGAGGTATTGGTGTGCACCGTGCCCGGCCGGCACGGCAACCTCGCCGATACCCAAGACCCGCTGGAGCGTGAAACCTTCAAGGCCACGGCCCTGGCCGCTGATGGCACCCTGCGGGGGCCAGGTCACCCCCCGGACGAGGTCAGCGGCTTTTACCACCTTCAGGAAGCTCCCTGGGTGCTGGTGATGATTGCGCCCGGTAGCGAGATTCTTGCGCCGGTCATTAAGCTCCGGACGCTCTACTCCATTTTCGGGGCCTGTTTTATCGTGGCCATCATCGCGCTGATCCGGTGGGTGGTTGTGCGCACGACATCCGACATCCAGAAAGTCTCCGGTGCGGCGCTGAAGCTGAGCCGGGGCGAGTTCGGCGACCCCCTGCCGGTGAAGAGCCGCGATGAGGTCGGCGAGCTGATCCGCAGCTTCAATTTGATGACGAGCCAGCTCCAAGAGCGCCTGAATTTGAAGGAGGCCATGAACCTGGCCATGGAGGTCCAGCAGAACCTGCTACCGGCCTCACCCCCGTCGGTGCCGGGCCTCGACATTGCCGGCCGCAGCCTTTACTGCCAGGAAACCGGCGGGGATTACTTCGACTACATCCTCAGGCCCGGGTCGGCCGGGGGCCCGCGCTTTTGCGTGGCCGTGGGGGACGTGGTCGGCCACGGGATATCGGCCGCCTTGCTCATGACCACCGTGCGCGCGCTGCTGCGCGGCCGCCTCGACCAGCCGGGCTCCATCGCCGAGGCGGTGTGCGACGTCAATCGGCTGCTCTACAAGGACACGGCGCCCAGCGGCAGTTTTGTGACCCTCTTTCTGCTGGAGGTGGACCCCGTCGCCCGGCATCTCGAATGGGTCCGGGCCGGACACGACCCGGCCTGGTTTTATCGCTCGGCTGCGGATGTTGTGCAAGAACTGGGCGGGCCGGGAATGGCGCTGGGGGTGGACGACGCCTGCTCATACGGGAGTGGCGGCCGCTCAGGTTTGAGCGTCGGCGATATCCTTCTTATAGGAACCGACGGGATCTGGGAAACCCGGGGCGCAAGTTCGGAAAGATTCGGGAAAGCGCGCGTCGCAGAGAATCTGCGCCGCCATCGCGGCCGGGAGGCCGAAGGCATCCTGCACGCCATCCTGGGCTCCGTGGCGGAATTTCGGGGAAAAGACCTGCAGGAAGACGACATCACCCTGGTGGTCGTGAAAGTCGCGGGCTCAAGGCAGGATTGACGGCGGGTCGACGCGAACAGCGCTCAGGCGCTGCGGCGTTCCAGCCCCTTCAGGTAGAAAAAAAGCGCAACCCCGGCCGCGATCATGCCCGCGCAGAGCACCTGCCCCATCGAGAAGAAACCCACGACAAACCCTATGTGTGCATCCGGTTCCCGGTAGAACTCTATGAAGAATCTCACCAGCCCATAGCCGATCAGGTAGAAGGCCAGCATGGCGCCCTTGGGCGCGCTCACCTTGCGGATGCTCCACATCACCGCGAACAGAAAGATCCCCTCAAAAAAAGCCTCGTAGAGCTGCGAGGGATGGCGCAGGGCCTTTTCCGGCGAGAGGGGGAAGTACATGCCGATCGGGGCCGTGGTGACCCGGCCGTAAAGCTCGCCGTTGATGAAGTTGCCGAGCCGGCCGAAGGTGTAGCCCAGCGGGATGCCCGGGATGTAGAGGTCCGCCACGTCGCGCAAGCTGATGGCATTCTTTCTCGTGTAGAGCCATCCTGCGATGAGGATGCCGATGACGCCGCCATGGTAGGACATGCCGGAGATGCCCGTGAAGGTGATGCCGTTTGAAAACTCGAAGGGCAGGAAAATTTCGAGCGGGTGCTTGAGAAAATAGGACAGGTTGTAGAACACCACGTACCCCAGCCGTGCCCCGATCATCAAGCCCAGGATAATTACGGTGGTGAGGTCGTTTACCTGCTGGCGGGTTACATGAAAGCGGCTCTCGTGCTTCAGACGATAGATCACCAAGGCATAGGTGATGGCGAATGCCACGATGTACATCAGCCCGTAGTATTGCAGCTTGAAAGAGCCGATCTGAAAAATGACCGGGCGGATGTGCTGCGGCAGATGCTGCCACCAACTCCAGAATTCTCCCATTGATAAAAACCTTTCCCCTTCCGGTCTTTCCGTTCGGCAGGTGGCGCGATCTTAGTTTGGCGTCTTTGAGATGTCAATCCGGCGGGAACGCTATCGACGAATGGACCTGAATCTGGCGGTTGCCCCCTCTCGTGGGTAGTGAAAAAAAGCGCTTGACACGCTGGCGCCGGATTGAATATAAATCGGCTATTAAATAGTTATATTGGCTACTCTGTAGCTTTATAGGAGGCTTTATGCCCACCGTTATTCTGGAAGATGAATCCCTGAGAGACGGTCTTCAGTTCGAGCAGAAAATCCTGACACTGGAGGAAAAATTGTCTCTCTATCGCCTGTTGGCAGCCGCCGGTGTGAAGCGTCTTCAGGTGGGGTCTTTTGTCCACCCCAAGGTGGTCCCCCAGATGGCCGATACAGCCGAGTTCATCCAAAACGTTCGCGACGAAACCCCGGGCGTTCTCATAACGGCCTTGGTCCTGAACGACAAGGGACTCGAGCGCGCCCTGAAGTGCGGATTGGGCCATCTGAGCATGTCTTCATCGGCCTCCAATTCACACAGCCTGAAGAACGTGAAACGCCCTGCGACGGAAGCGTTTGCGGCCTTGCTCGATCTGATCCGGCAGGCAGTGGGGTCGGGGCTGGAGGTGCGCGCGGGCATCCAGTGCGCGTTCGGCTGTGTGTACGAGGGGGCCGTCGCCGAAGACCGGGTGATCGAAATGGCCGCCCGTCTCGCGGAAACCGGAGCTAACGAACTCAACCTGGCGGATACCACGGGCATGGCCAACCCACTGCAGGTGAGGAGGCTCGTCGCCAAAACCCGGGCGGCGATACCGCAGTTGCCGATTTCGATCCACCTGCACGACACGCGTGGCCTCGGCCTCGCCAACATGCTGGCCGCTTATGAAGAAGGCGTAAACATCTTCGATGTATCAGCGGGGGGCCTCGGCGGCTGCCCGTTTGTGAAGGGAGCATCCGGCAATGTCGCCGCCGAGGATGCCGTGAACCTTTTCGAGCAGATCGGCGTTGCTACGGGCATCGATCTGAAAGCGATCTGCAAGGTGGTGGACCGTTACGAGGAGATTTTGGGCCGCCGCCTGCCGGGCCGCATGAATCCGGTGATCAAATCCCAGGGGATCTCCTGCGAATGAAGAAGCCGACCCGCCAGACCGATCGCCATGTGGAGGCCGTGCTGGCCGCCCTCGACGTGCTGGAATGTTTTTTGGCCCAGCCGACCATCTCCACCATGGAAATGATGCAGACTACCAGGTTCACCCGCAACCGCGTGATGCGCTTGACGGGAACGCTCACCCACAGAGGCTACTTGATGGCGGATCCCGAGACCGGGACCTTCAGCACCGGCCCGAAGATTTATGCTCTCGGCAAAGTCTTCGAGCGCAACCGCGTGATTCTTTCCCTGATCAGGCCCGTTTTGAGGGACATTACCCTGAAAACAGGGGAGTCCGCCTCGTTTTATGTCAGGGAAGGTTACGAGCGTGTTGTCCTGGCGCGCGAGGAGGGCACCCATGCCATCCGCCACGCCATCGCCGAGGGTCAGCGTATGGACTTGCATGCCGGGGCCGCCGGCAAAGCCATTTTGGCCTATTCACCCGCAGAGATGGTGGACATCGTTTTGGCGAAAACCGGTTTGCCCAAGCGCACGGCAGCGACCATCACCGATAAAAACAGATTTTTAAAGGAATTGGGAAACGTCCGAGGCCAGGGGTACGCGGTCAGCACCGGGGAGCGCGCGGCCGATGTCTGCGCCCTGGCTGCTCCCGTTTTCGAACATGGGCATGAACTGGTGGGCGCGCTCTGCATTTCCGGCCCCATCAACCGGTTCACCTCTCAGATCCGCAAATCATACGCGGAGCTCTTGCTGGTTGCCGCCATGAAACTCTCCCGACAGCTGGGGTGGGCGCAGACTGGAAATGACAGGGACAGGCGGCTGCCGGGCGACGATCAAGAAGGAGAATCTTCAGATGACTACCGAAAAAAAGCTTCCGCTTGAAGGCGTTTTGGTGCTGGAGCTCGGCCACACGGTAATGGGGCCGACCGCCGGGTTGGTCCTGGCGGACATGGGGGCCGAGGTCTACAAGGTCGAGCGCACCGGCAAGGGCGATGACACACGCTGGCTGAAAGGGTTCGGGGCCGGCTTTTTCACCTATTTCAACCGCAACAAAAAAAGCATCTCCATCGATCTGAAATCCGACAAGGGCAAAGAGATCCTCCTCAAGCTGATCGAAAAGGCCGATGTGCTCATCGAAAATTTCGGGCCTGAGACGGTGGAGCGACTTGGCGTCGGCTACGAGATCTGCCGGGAGCGAAACCCGCGCTTGATTTATTGCTCGCTCAAGGGGTTCATGCCCGGGCCTTACGAAAAACGTCCCGCCCTGGACGAAATGGTCCAGATGATGGGGGGGCTCGCTTACATGACGGGCCCCACCGGTCGTCCCCTGCGGGCGGGGGCTTCCATCACCGACATACTGGGCGGCAGCTACGGGGCCATCGGCATCCTGGCGGCCCTTTACCAGCGGCAGTTCACCGGCCGCGGTCAGTTGGTTCAGGCCACGCTCTACGAATCCGTGGCATTTCTGGTGGGCCAGCACATGGCCATCACGGCCATCACCGGCCAGGCCCCGCCTCCCATGCCGGACCGGGGCCGGGCGTGGTCGATCTACGATCTGTTCAAGACCGCCGACGGCGAGCTGGTGTTCATCGGGGCCACCTCCGACCGGCACTGGCAGCGGATGTGCGAGACCTTTGGGTTTGCCGACTGGGCGTCAGACCAGCGTCTGGCCACCAATCAGGGCCGTATTGACCAGCGCGACTGGTTCCTGCCCGAGCTTCAGAATCGGCTGGGCAAGCTGAAAAAGATGGAGATGATGGCGCTGGCTGAAAAAGCCGGCATCCCGTTCGCGGCTGTTGCCAGACCCCAGGACCTGTTCGAGGACCCGCAGCTGAACCAGTCCGGCAGCCTGGCGGCCACCACGCTGCCCGGCGGCGGCGTTACCAAGCTGCCTAAAATTCCCTTGAGAATGGATCATTCGGCCTTTGACCTGCGATTGAATCCGCCCGGCATCGGCGAAGGGTCGATGGGTCTCTACACGGCTCTGGGGTTCTCGGATGCCGAGATCCACGAGCTGACGAAGGAAGGCGTCGTCGAGCTGCCCCACGAAGAATGGTCGGCCGTGGGATAAAACAATCTACTACAACCTGGAAAAACGGAGCTGCAAGCACCCCGAGCGCCTGGGAACGGGAGACATCCGTGGAGTCGCCAACCCGGAATCGGCCAACAACTCCGCGAGCGGCGCCTCTTTGATCCCCCTGCTGACACTGGGGTTGCCCGGTGGGTGGCGCCTCCCTTGCATCTCGGTTCTAAACACGTTATGGGGAATTTCAGAACCGAAAGGAATGCTGACGCCCCGTGATTTCTTCCCCAACCATAGCTCACCTGCTTCCGGTCACCGTCGTACGTCTGTCAGCGGATGCCGTTGAGATCCGGTGGAATGAAAACGCCCGCGGCCTCGATCTATCGGTTTTCCGTGGAGACTCGCCCGAGTCGATTGAAGGCAATACACCGATCGCTCATGTCACGCAGGGCAGCTCCGTCATTCTGACCGGTCTTGCCGCCGACCGCCCCCATTTTTTCAAGCTGGTTGCCTCCGGCGGTGGTTCGTTGATTGTCGGCGAGCGCCGGCCCGTCGTGGAAGGGTGCCCCAACCTCCGGGATCTGGGCGGGTACGAGACCACGGACGGGCGGCAGATGAAGTGGGGCCAAATTTTTCGATCGAGCAACCTCGGACGTCTGACGGACAAAGGTCTGGGCCAGATCAAGCGGCTGGGGATCAGCCTGGTCTGTGACTTCCGCACCGAGGCCGAGGCCCGCAAGCTTCCCAACCGGTTCCCGGGCTCGGAGGCGGTCGGCTACGTGCGGCTTCCCATTCAACACGGCGAATTCGAGCCTACCTCTGTTTTCGACCGCATCAAGAAGGGCGATTTTGGCTGGATTTCCGAAGACTTCATGGTCCAGGGCTACATCGAAAGCGTGGAGCGCTGCCCGGATGTGTGGGCCGCCCTTTTCAATCTGCTTGCCGACCGCCGACACCGGCCGCTGCTTTTCCACTGTACCGGCGGCAAGGACCGCACCGGCGCCGCCGCCGCCCTGATCCTTCTCGCCCTGGGCGTGCCCTCGGAAACGGTGGTTGCCGATTATGCCTTGTCCGACGGCTACAACGTCGATGTGCGCAAAGCTATCTATGACCATCTTCGACCCTTCGGCGTGGACATCGCAAAGGTGGAGCCGTATTTCACGGCACCGGAAAGCCGCATCCGCGCACTGCTGGAACATGTCGATGCCAGATATGGCTCCGCCGTCGACTATCTGGTGAAAAGGGCAGAGGTCAGCGAAAAGACGATAGAGCGTTTGAAGGATGACCTTTTGGAGTGATGGGAGGCTTCGCAACAAGCCCAAGGCCAAGGCGCGTGAGCCCCACGTCACGAGGCGTACAACTGGTACGCCGCAGTGGCGGTGGGGTGAAGCGCAACGCATGAGTTGGGTTTAGTACGAAGCCGACTCAGGAGGCAAACGGGCCGCTGACGACCCGGTTGCGGCCTTTTTGCTTGGCCCGGTAGAGGTGGTCATCCACCCGCTTGAGCAGGGCCTCCGCCTGAAGGGTTTTCGGGAGCTGCCCGGCGCTGAAACCCACGACACCGAAGCTGGCGGTGACAGTGATTTTTTCCCCCTCCCACTCAAATTCTTTGCCGGCGATGTGATCCCGCAGCCGTTCGGCCAGCCGCTCCGCGTTTTCCAGCGCGGTTTCCGGCAGCACCAGCAAAAATTCCTCCCCGCCGTAGCGCGCCAGCCAGTCCGAATCGGTGCGGATGAGTTCGTTCAAGCATTTCACGAACTCCTTTAGAACCCGGTCCCCGCATTGATGCCCGTGGGAGTCGTTGATGGTTTTAAAGTGGTCGAGGTCGCACAAGGCGAGGGACAGCGCGCGCCGATAGCGCGCCGCCCGGCGAATTTCCCGCGGCAGCTGGTCGTTCATGTAGCCGCGGTTGAAGCAACCGGTGAGGGCGTCGCGCTGGGACAGGTAGAGGATCTTTTTGTTGGCCGTCTCGAGGGCTTCCTTGTCCTTGCGCAGCTTCTCATAGAGAATCGAATTCTCCATGACCAGCGAGCACTGTCTGGCCAGCACCGACAGCAGGCGCATGTTCTCCTGGGTCACCAGGCTCTCCTGCAAGGGGGTCAGGGCCACGACCATGCCCAGCGTGCGCTTTACGGTCGCCAGCGGCAGCATCACCGCGGACAAACCCCGGCTGAACCCCAGGGCGGGGGTGATGGACGGCTGACGGCGCTTCAAAACAACGGAAAAAATTCCGACCTCGATTTGCGCCTCGATCTCTTTCTGAAATGCATCCCTTAGGGCTTGGGGGGCGGCATGGGTGAGCACGAACTCCTGTGTGGTTTCATCCACCATGAACAGCGCGCAGCTCTCGATCTCGATCAGGTTCCGGGCGTCCCGCAGGAACGCCTCCCAGATCCGCTGGATGCCCGCGGGGATTTCGATTTTGTCCTGGAATTGCGCCAGCTGCTCGATTTTTTCAGCCAGCTCGATGAGCGCCGTCGGGTTTTGGTTCATGGCGTCGGGTCCAATCCATCGGAGGGTTTAAAATATGTTAGCATACTGCCGCCGCTCACGAAAGCCTGAGGTTCGCCCTCAGCCGCCCCGGCAATTGATTTGCAATCTCGTGTCAGGCGCAGGCGGAGCGGGGTGCCCGCCGCGGCGAGCTGCAACCACCCATCCAACGAACCAGCGCACGGCAGCCAGCTCGCTTCATACCGACCCGGACAGCCCCAGAGAACAGTCCTTCACGGAGCCGCCTGCCGTCTCTGCCTTTCCTCGGTATCCATGAGGCGGCTGGGGGGCGTGGCAGAGTCAATTGAAAAATTGGTTGCGGCTCGCCGTGGCGGGCACCCCGCTCCGCCTTTACCTGAGATGGTAAAATTCGCATATCAGTTGCCGGAGTAATAATCTGGATTTTTTCGGTGGAATGAGGTAACGGTTGGCCCTTCCTGGATTACGAAGCAGGACGACAGGGCCAAAATGGCACAGCAAAAAATTACGTTGTTCATCCAATGTCTGGTCGACGCGGTCTGGCCGCACGTCGGCGATGCCATGGTTCGCGTCATGGAGGGCCTCGGCCTCGACCTGGATTGCCCCACGGACCAGACCTGCTGCGGGCAGCCGGCGTTCAACTCCGGTTTTCGGCAGGAGGCCCGGGTGGCCGCCCGGCGGTTCATCGAGATCTTTGAAAACGCAGGGACCATCGTGTCGCCTTCGGGGTCCTGCGTGCACATGGTGCGTCATCACTACGCGGAGCTGTTCAAGGACGAGCCGAAATGGCGTGAACGTGCGGAGCGTATCGCCGCGCGAACCTACGAGTTCACCGAGTTCCTGGTCGACGTGGTGAAGGTGGAGGAGGTGGGCGCGAGCTACCCCGGCCGGGTGACCTACCACGACTCCTGCCATCTGCTGCGCGGCATCCGGGTCAAGGAACAACCCCGCCGACTGCTGCGCGGCGTGACCGGCCTCGAGCTGGTGGAGATGAAGAACTCCGACTACTGCTGCGGGTTCGGCGGCGCCTTCGCGGTGAAATACCCGGATATCTCCGCGGCCATGGTCAACGACAAGGTCGATCACATCGTCAACTCCGGCGCGGACACCGTAGTCGGCTGCGACACGGGCTGCCTGCTCAACATCGCCGGCGCCGTCAGCCGCCGGGGGCTGCCCATCAAGACGCTGCACATTGCGGAGATTCTGGCATCGGGAGCGAGTAACGAGAGAGTAACGAGTTAGAGTAACGAGTGAAAATACAGGTTCGCACTTGAATTCCTAACCTGAACCCTAATTTTTAGCCGTGCATAATGTCCGACATCAGCACTGAAAAATATGTAGAAGAGGCCAAGCGGGGCATCGCAGACCCGGTGCTCCGCAGGTCGCTTTCCTCCCTGCAGGACCGTTTCGGTCGCGGCACGGCCGAGGCCTACCGCAAGCTGCCCGAGGGGCCGGATCTGAGGCTCAAAGCGCACGAGATACGCGAAAAAGCGATCGAAAACCTCGATGTCCTCCTGGAAGCCCTGACGGTCAAGATCCGACAAAACGGCGGCCACGTGTTTTTTGCCGCGACCGCCAAAGACGCCGTGGATTACTGCCTGCAGGTCGCGCGCCGCAACCAGGTGCGGCTGGTCGTCAAGGGAAAGTCCATGGTGACAGAGGAAATCGGCTTGAACCCGGCGCTCGAGGCCGCGGGGGTCGAGGTGGTGGAGACCGATCTGGGGGAATACATCATCCAGCTGGCCGGCGAAAAACCCTCCCACATCATCGCTCCAGCCATCCACAAGACGCGCAACGAGATCGCCGACCTTTTTGTCCGGAAACTGGGCATCCGCCGCACCACGGACCCGCCCGAGCTGACCCAGGCCGCCCGCAAGGCCCTTCGGACGAAGTTCCTGGCGGCCGACATGGGCACCTCCGGTGTCAACATGGCCTGCGCCGAGAGCGGCCACATCACCACCGTCTCCAACGAGGGCAACATCCGCATGGCCACCACCCTGCCGCGGGTGCACGTGGCCTTCATGGGCATGGAGCGCATCGTGGCCCGGCTGGACGAATACGAAATCATTTTGAGGCTGCTCTGCCGCGGGGCGGCGGCCCAGACCATGGGCACCTACGCGAGCTATATCGGCGGCCCCCGCCGGCCCGGGGATTCGGATGGCCCCGACGAGTTTCACCTGGTCGTCATCGACAACGGCCGCAGCCGGATTCTGGCCGACCCGCAGTTCCGCGAGATGCTCTGCTGCATCCGCTGCGCCGCCTGCCTCAACGTCTGTCCGGTTTACGGCAAGATCGGCGGGCACTCCTACGGCTTTGCCTACTCGGGTCCCGTCGGGGCGGTGGTGACGCCGCTGCTCACCGGGATCAACCGGGCCAAGGACCTGTGCTGCGGGGAGACACTCTGCGGGGCCTGCATGGACGCCTGCTCGATGAACATCGACCTGCCGCGCATGCTGCTCGCCCTGCGGGAGAAACTCGCCTACGGCGACGCGAATTGGCAGGTCGAACCGGCCAGCCGCGCCGAGGCGCTCGCCTACCGGGGCTGGTCGTGGCTCATCCGCCACCGCCGGCTTTACGAGCTTGGTGTGAAGCTGGCTGCCACCGGACAGAAATTGCTCCCGCAGAAAAACGGCCTGATCCGCCGGCTGCCGCCTCCGGTGCAGGGCTGGACACAGAGCCGCGACTTGCATCCGCTGGCGGAAGAGACATTCATGGCGCGGTGGCGGAAGAGAAAGCAACGAGCAACGAGCAATGAGTAACGAGTGATGAGTATGGAAACCCCGGACCAGGTCAAATTCTTCCGTCGCATCCGCACGGCGCTGGGCCACGCTGCGGATGTTCCCCGCGATGCAGGGCAGCTGTTCGCCGAAGGCCCGTCGGCCGAAGATTTGCAGTTGCTGGACCGGATCGATAAGCGCACGGCAGCGGACCGCCAGGCCCTCATGGAGCGGCTCATCGAAGCCGGAAAGCCCATCAACCTCAGGGTGACCCCGGTCCCCGACATGGATGCTGCGCGCACTGCCGTTGTCGCCGTGGTGGATGAAAAAAAGCCGGAATGGGGAGAATCGAAAAGCGTGGCTGCTTGGCGGCATCCGCTGATCGACCGTCTCGGCCTCGAGGCGCCCTTGGCCCGGCTTCAGGTTCCCCTGCGAATCACCGACCCGATCGACCCCAAGGCCGGCCGCGAGTGCGACCAGGCTGAGCGTGAACGCCAGCGCGCCGGCATCATCGCCTCATTCATCGGCGTGACCGCCGCCGACTTCTGCATGGCTGACACGGCAACGCTCGTCATGCGCAACCGCCCCGGCCAGCCGCGCTCCGTGGCGCTCGTGCCCTCCATCCACATCGCCGTGATCACGCTCGATCAGATCCTCGCCGACATGAAGGATCTCTTCGCCCTGCTGCGCTGGGATGAGCGCTATCGGCCGGAGGGGCTTTCCAACTACATGTCCTTCATCTCCGGCCCCAGCAAAACCGCCGACATCGAAGCCACCATGGTCCACGGCGCCCACGGCCCGCGGGAAGTCCATCTATTCGTCATCACTGGCATTGGGGGTTAAGCAGCAGAGATCATCCTGGAAGCTGAGAAGGGAAGCGAAGAATTTTCAGGGTCGCGAGCGTTTGACGGACGTGTCGACGCGTTTCAAGGCTTTCCAGGCGGTATGTTGCATTTGACGCATTTCGAACAGGTCCCGGTTGCCTTTTGCGACAGCCTCCGTCAACCGTGCACTGGCGCGCAGAAGCCCCAAGGCTGCGTTTTCAACAGCATCATTGCCGCGCATTTTTTCACTCATCCGAACGACCTCCTCAGCCATTGAACTCCAATCTCTCTTGGGTCTTGGTTGAGGAATCGCCGCTATTGCCTGATCTGACTCCAGCGTAGTGACAATGAGCCCGTTTTGCTTGGCGCGCATATAGGTGTCGTTCAATTCGGCCCGAACATTCTTTCCCCAGAAGATGGGGAACATTTTTAACATCCCGTCGTATACAATGTGTCCCTTGAAAGGCAAAAGTACGGCGTCGACATTGATCGGCGTCGGATGCCCAGGGAACATATCCTTGAAATAATCGTACAGAGAAAGAACGGCGTATACGGTCGAGTCCGCGCTGATAAAAATGGCATGCTTCTTGAGGTAGCGGAACATCTGAAAGGTGCCGCTTATAAAACCCTTCCATTTGCGCACGATCGCCAAGTCGTCGGCACGTAGGCCGTTCGGGTTCTGGGACACGTAATCATCGATGATGCTGGCTTTGGCCCACAGGTGGTCCCTGACGTCGACCTTTTTTTGCGACGGGAGAGCGATGTAATCTTCAAGAGAAAGGATTCCCGGCAGAATCTTCAGCTGCTGATTGACGAAAAACTGCAGCCCCCACATAAGCTTGTAAAACAGGTCGGCGTCCTTCTGTGGCAATTTCATTTCGAAATAAACCTTTCTATCGATGGAGCCGGTAAGTTATTCTTCGGGAAATGCCCGGCTGAAAAGGTTGCCGAGGTCGTCATGGAAACCCCACCCGATGCCATCCGATGATTCCATGATTTTTTCCAGCCGCCTACGATAGGTGCTCCGGGCATCCTTTGGAAGTTGCAGGATTTTTTTGATCGCAGCCGCGTAAATATCATGAGTCCAAAATAAACTACCTCATCGATTTCCCCGCAGGTGAGAGTTAATTTGTTGCCGCACTCGACGGCGTATATCTTCAGGTCGGCGATTCCTTCAGGATCTGAGCTGGCTTGCGAAAACTCCCGCATTGTGCGTTTGGCCGCAGCCAGATCATGGTCGTCTTTTCCAACAGCATCCGGGTTTAGGGCCGCCCGCAGCCTCTTTTTGAAAGGTTTCGCGCGGTCCTCCGGGTCGGACAATAAGCGAGCTTGAAGAAAATTTCTATTTGCCGGTGAAAGCCGGTACATCTCGCCAACAAGTTTCAGCAAACTGTCGCGGTCATAACCTTTCAGAGATGACCGGGCGATCTGCCAGGACAAACTTTTCAACCTCCTCATTGATACCTTATCCTCAGGGCTTTAGACGCTTTCGTTCCAAAAAATCTGAACAGCTTCCTGCAGGTCGCGTCGTAGGACCGAAGGTCCTCATCTGTGTCCAGGTGCCTGCAGCTCGGTCCGCCGGTCTCGTCGATGTTGTCCAGAAGCAGTTCCATCGACGTTTTTTCCCGGTCTTCGGGGTCCATATTGATGTCGCGAATAAGCTCTCCACCCAGCAGCCAGAGATTGTCCAGGTGTCTCTTTACCGTTTTCGGGTTGTGCCGTAAAAGCAACTCTTCCACAAACGGCTTGTAGATATCGAGGATTCCTTTGCCGTAGGCGACATCTTTGGGAATCCCGGCCCACCGTTGCGGCCAATCGTAGAAATCCGCCCAAATTTTCTCAATTGAACCATTCGAGTGTCAATGCCGCTTTTTCTTGCCCCGCTTTTTTTATGTTTGGTTAAATCGACCAGCTCGCCATCCTTCAACACATAGACGGGCGTGCTGCTGTTGATGCCAATTTCGAAAGCGCGCTGTGCAGCTCGCCGCAACGCTTTTTCCGAAGCAATGATATCCGGGTCTGATGATGCCTTTTTCATAGATTGTCTCCCGTTGCTATCAAGCGAGGCACTTCCCCCGAATTGTCATAAAGTGCCCAGCTATTCACCAAAGATTGATAGAGATTTTGAAAATTTTTCAGCCCACTGTCAAACCGTCTTTTGATGACAGGCTCTGGAACACTATGCCCTCCCTGCGCCACCCGCGCAGACACCCGGGCCACTGCCAGCTCCACCGCAGGTAAATTCAGGAATATCAACTTGACGTGGTAACCCGCTGCCCGCCATTTAGATATCAAGCTGGCGTAGTGACGGCCGCTTAAAGTAGTTTCGAAGGAAAAGCTTTCCCTCTTCCTGACCCGCCGCTTGATTTCGTCAAGCATCAGCCGGCCGGCTCGAATGGCTGCTCGATCTGGGTCGAACGGGGATAGACCAGCGGCAATCAAATCGGCATTTATAAATTCAGGGCAATCCGCCTCGCGGGGCAAAAATTCTCGGGCGAAAGTGGTCTTGCCAGCTCCGTTTGGCCCGGCAATTATAACGATCTTTTTTACGCTATTCATGCATTGACGCTGTTTGGGCTAAGAAGGAATTTAGACATTTGCACCGCTATCTATTTCGAATTTTCTGAATATCGCTAAAAGATAAAGAAATTACAACAACGGGCATTAGATCTCCTTTGTCTTTACGCATGCGTCCCGTAATACGGCGACGGCACCGTGGGGTAGGCCCAATAGACATGGCGAAACACGTTTTCGGACTTAACCCCTACCTCTGTCTCCGAGTAGCTCGATATGGGCAAACCGGTCCCCTCGCTGTACAGAAAATCATGGATGGCGATGCGCACGCCGTCACGGGTGGTTTCCTTCTCGCGCCAGTGGTCGATTTTCAGTTTCTCCGTCTTGAGAGTGCTGAGTAGTTCCACCGCAACCTCTTTGACGCGCTTGATCTCGGCTGCGTCGAGATCGGGTTTTTTCAGCAGGTCGAAAATGGCCAGGGATTCCTCATCAAGTCCTTCGCGGATATGCCGCGCTTCCTCCTCCCCCAACCCCTGCATGAACTTGAGCAAGTCCTCGAAGGTTTTTTCGATGGTCAGCCGGTCTTTCTCGCGGTTGTATGCACCCACGATTTCCTCGTAGTGCCGCTGAAAGTCGGTCCGCAGGGGATTTCTTTCCAGAAGGGTATGCAGGCGCTTTTCAATTGCTTCCTTCAGATTCTGCACCGTCGTCCGCTTGGCCTTGCTGCGCTCGAACTCCCGGCGCAGGCGCTCGAAGTCGATCCGGCTGATATCGAAAGGTTGTTGAGAGTCCCTGACGGTGTCGGGCCGGACCTCGATCGCCGGCTCGATCGCCTCGTGCAGCTTTCTGATGATATCGCTGATATCGGCGTTGTCGCGGTCGTCCTGAAGGCTTTTATAGACTATGTTGACAGCATCGTACTCCCCGCGGTACGCATTCACGCCCTTGATGTTGATGCAGGCCTTGAACTTCTTGAACACCTCCCGGCACGTCACCTCGAAGCGCTTGCGGGTTTCGTCGCTTTCGTTGGCGGCCTCCTTGGCAGCCAGGATAGCCGCGTTGCGCTCAAAGCCGGTCTTTGCGATGATATCGTCCAATGAGGCGCTGCGCTCGGATAGAAACCCCCGCACAAAGCTGACAGCCTCCTGAAGGTCGGCCAGCAGTTCCTCCTCGGGCCGGGCCGGGTCCGGCTCGTTGCCGCCCGGGGCGGGGGCAGTGGTTTCAGTCCCGACAAAGGTGGCAAGGGCTTTGCGCAGGTTTTTGAGGATGCCGCAGTAATCGACGATCAAACCGTTGTTCTTTCCCTCGTTCACCCGGTTGGCCCGGGCGATGGCCTGCATGAGGGTGTGGGCTTTCAGCGGCTTGTCCAGGTAGATTGTGGACAGGCTCGGCACATCGAAGCCGGTCAGCCACATGGCGCAGACGATGGCGATGCGAAATGGGTGGTCGGCCTTCTTGAAGGCTTCATCGAGGTCAATGCGCTTCCCATCGTCCGACTCGAAGCCGTCCTTGATCAGTCTACGGTGAGGTGTGATATCCAGCTTCCATTTGCGGAACTTATCGACCTCTCCTTGCTCCTCGCTCACCACGACGGCCATCCGGGTCGCGCGCATCCATTCGATCTGCCGCTTGCGATGAACATACTCTTGTTCGTCGGCAGCCGATGGCAAGGCCTTCTCCAGAGTTTCGATGCGCTTGCGCCATTTTTTATCAATGAGGTTGTAGATGCGCACGCAGGTGACCTTGTCAATGCAAACGAACATGGCCTTGCCGGATTCCCAGGCGGTGGAGTAGTGCTCCACGAAATCCCGGGCGATCTGATCGAGGCGTTTGGCGGCGGTGATGACGTGATAATCCCGCTTGAGCTCCTTCTCCAGCCGCTCGCGCACGTTGATGTCGCCGGTGTCGATCTCCTCCAGCTTCGCTGCGATGCGCTCGTTCAGGTCGCCGATGGACACGCCCAGCTTGTCGCCCCGCGCGTCGTAGTAGAGCGGGACGGTTGCGTGGTCCTCGACCGCGCGCTGGAAATCGTAGGTGGAGACGTAATCGCCGAAGACCCTGCGGGTGATCTCGTCGTCCTTGAACAAGGGGGTGCCGGTAAAGCCTATGTAGCTGGCGTGGGGCAGCGCATTGCGCATGTTCAGGGACAGGGTGCCGTACTGGGTGCGATGCGCCTCGTCGGTGATGACAATGATATCCTTGCGCAGGGAGTAGCCCGCCTCCGGCGCGACATCCTTGTTGAACTTCTGGACCAGCGTGAAGACATAGGTCTTGTGCTCGTTGAGAAGCGCTGCCAGATGCTCGCCGTTCGCTGCGCGGCAGGGGTCGCGGTCGTTGTCCACCAGCCCGCAGCCCGCGAAGGTTTTATAGATTTGGGTGTCCAGATCGTCGCGGTCGGTGCAGATGAGAAAGGTGAAGTTCCCGCCGAGTTTGCGGTGCACCTTGCGGGTGAAAAAGACCATGGAGTAGCTCTTGCCCGCCCCCTGGGTATGCCAGAAGACGCCCAGCCTGCCCTGCCGGCCTTCCCGTTTCAGGACTGCATCGATAGCGCGATTGACGCCCAGCAACTGGTGGTTGCGGGCGATGATCTTGACGGTTTGGCCCGAGGAGTCGTCGAAGACAATGAAGTTCTCCACCATGTCCATGAAATTGCGCTTGTCGCAGACACCCTTGAGCAGCGTCTGCATGTCCACCAACCCCGGCTCATCCTCGGCCAGGCGCTTCCATTCGTGGAAATGTTCGAAGCGGCTGGTGATCGAGCCGATCTTGGCCTCGAGCCCGTTGGCGATGACGATGAGGGCGTTGTGATGGAGCAGGTGCGGGACCGTGTCCCTGTAATCGGCGAGGTTCTTTTCGTAGGCGGCGCGAATATCCTTGTGGATGTTCTTGAGCTCTACGAACAGGAGCGGTATGCCGTTGACGAAGCCGACGACGTCCGCCCGGCGGCGGTAAAGATCGCCCTTTACCCAGAGCTCACGCACGGCGAGAAAGTGGTTGTTGGCCGGCTCGTTGAAGTCGAAGACCCTCAGACGGCGCTTGACCAGCTCGCCCTTTTCGTTGCGGAACGAAACCTGAACCCCATCCTTGAGCAGGGCGTATTTGTCGCGGTTGGTGGCGACCAGACTCTGGGCGGCGCTGGATTCGACGATCTGACGGACAGCGTCGCGGTAGGCGTCCGCGGGCAGGCCAGGGTTGAATTCCATGAGCTTGATCTGAAGGTAGCGTGTAAGCACCACCTCGCGGTCGGATGCCCGGCCGAGCGTCCCCTCGGGGCCGAAGGTCTCCTGGTTGTAGGCAAAAACCGTCTCCCAACCGAGCACATCCCGCAGATAGTCGGCCGTGGTCTGCTGAACCAGGGTGTCCTCGGAATAGGCGTAAGCGGCCATCCCTTGCCTCGTTATCGTCGGTTTATTGACACTCTATTACACAATCCGTTGCGATATGGTTATTAAAAAACCGTGCAAATCAAATTCGTTAACAAAGTTATCGACCAACAATATTGACCATCGGACCCCAATAAGGGCCATTTTGGTCGATATCTATTTTGAAATCCAACAACTCCTTCCGCGCTTTTCACCTTTCATCCTTCAAACTTCTATCTCTCCGTTCATGAGGCGGGGGAGGAGAAGGTCGCGGGATCTGGATAGGGACTCATTTTGTCTACAAAGAATTTGTATCTGACTAAAGCAAGGGGACACAGATTCGTCAAACTGATTGAGCATAACCTCAGCTGGCAATGGCAGAAAAAAATCATTGAAGCAACTTGTTTGAACACGCTGTCGCCCTGATGAACCAATCATGCTCTTTATAGCGTTTTCTCTAAAATCATAAGTCCTCGCGAGGCAGTAAGTGAAATATGGACTTACCTTACGACCTCTAAGAACAATAAATTCTGTAGACCCACATGCATATTCATTCTCATTGAGAAAATTAACGAAGCCTGTTTTCCCGTTTTCAAGGCAAGGCGTAATTCTGGCAAACAACACATCACCATTCTTAAATTTAACAGCTGTATGCTCAAGCCTTCGTTCGATAATAGATCGGTCTATAGTCATATCTGCCGAAGAAAGACTTGACATGGGCACATACCAAACTTCGGTTTTCTTTTGAATTCTCTCGGTGGGGTTGATTTGCATTATTTCTGGAGTTGCAACCATCGTCCACCCCTCCGGCACCCCATCTTTAATCTTCACATGCTCATGCCCGGGGAAGCGGAGGCGGACGAACCATTCCTTGTAAAGCAGGCGGGCGGATTGCTCCAGCAACTGAATGCGGCGGCGGTTGTTTTCGATGAGGTCGTCGTAGGCGGAGAGAATATCTGCAATTCGTATTTGTTCATGAACCGGTATAAGAGGGATGGTAATTCCACCAATGATCTTGGTGTTTAGGTTGAGCATGGTTGTACCAATAGCATTTCTGTTCAAGCCATTCTATCACATGCCGCTGAGCAAGGAAATAGTACAAGTACCTATGGTGCAAAACTTTTTCGGGGACAACAATTTGGATACATCCAGTTCCACAAAGAAAGCCAGCCTGGTCCTCTTGTATAAGAGCCCTTTTTGCAATTTCACCGCGGCGAGGCATTAAAATGGAATTAACCGGCAGCTTGTGTCTGCTAAGCTGGCTGGCCATAGTCTCTGGAATGCGTGCTATACCATCAACAATAACTCGGCCATCATAGATGTCCTTTGGCATCACAACAGGAACGCCGGAATCTGAGTAATCACTTTGATGCAGTTATGATCCGAATGGCCCTGTCTGAATTAAGCCACCACGCTGACCACAAATTTCCCCAAGAGTGTTCTTAATCATTGCTTTTTCCTTGCCGCCTGCCGCGCCCGATAAAGCTTTTCCGTAAACCCGCCTTCTTTCAAAAACTGCTGCTCCAACTGCCGGAGCTGCTGGTCGAGCAGGTAGTTGGCCTGGTGGATCAGGCAGATCAGGGTGTTGGCGGCAATTTCGGGGGAACCGTCCCTCAACATAGGTCTTATAGGTCGCATAGGACCTATTCTGCACATAGGCCAGCTTCCGGATGGCTTGCGCCTGCGGGTGGTCCTTGCCCCAGAGCGGCAGACCTCGCTGGCGCAGAAAGTCTTGATAATCCAGCAGCAGTTCCTCCAGACTCGCTCGGGCCACGCCGACCAGCTTCAGCTCGGTTTTCTTCGAGGTGCCCGAGGCAACGCTGCCTTCGGCAATGTTCTGCTTGCCGCTTCTGGCGGCCTGCACCATCTGGTCGTGGGTGCGCGAACGGCGGTCGATCAGCCGGTTGCAGAAAACAACCGTGGCGTCATAAACGATCTCCGCACTCTGATAGGACTTCAGCTTGCGGAACCCGCCGTGGGGATCGATAATGCCGCTTTGTTCGACCAATTTCCGGCCCCTGATGCCCGCATGGCCAACGTGTATGTGCCGTAGACACGTTCTGGTTACATGTCGAAGTTTTCCGATTTCATCGACATGTTTTGGAAGTGTCGAAATCATCGACACGTTATAATAGCGGTGCTGAGAGAAGTCGAGATTCCTATAGCGTCCGATTTGTGCAACCAGTCGCTGCACTTTCTTCAGACCTTGATCCGCTAAAAATCCCTGAATTTAAAAAACCTGCCTGCGCGAACATGGCAGTTTTCCTTTATATCCTCAGCTCCTTGAAGTTCCGCGAAATCCGGGCGGCCAGCTCGGCGGCCTCGGCATTCAGCCCTTCCAGCTCGACGTGGATATCGCGCAGGGCTTCTTCGAAATCGAAGCCGTCGTCTTCTACCTCGGGCGCCACGCCGACGTAGCGGCCGGGGGTGAGGCTCCAGTCGTTGGCTTCAAGCTCGGCCCGGTCCACCAGTTTGACCAGGCCTTCCACGTCGCGCAACTCGCCGTCCGGAAAGCGCTCGGTCAGCCAGGCCGCCTGCTTGTGGAAATAGCGCACCTGCTTGAGCTGCTCGACCAGCGTCTGGCGCACTGCATCCGCGGCCTTGCACGCGCGGCTGATCTCGCGGCCGTTCCAAAGGCTGCTGCTGCGGGCGTCCAGATCCGTCTCACAGACCTCGATCAGGCGGCTGGCGAGCTTGAATACGGCATCGGCCTGTCTCGCCAGTTCGCGGCTTTTTTCAGCCAGGTGCGCCAGCCGCTGCACCGCTTCTTCCAGGGCCTTGGCGCTCTTTTTCTGCTTTTGCCATGGGCCTTGTTCAGCATCGATCGCCGCCTGAAATCCGTCAACCTGCTCATCCAGCGCATCGATGCTTTCGACCAGCTCCTTCATCGCTCCGGCATGCGCTGCGCTTTCATCCATCGCTTCAGTGAAAGGGTCGATGGCCGCGAGCATATCGTCGATCGCCATCACATAGCCGAAGAGAGGGGGAGTCTCATCGCTGTCAGGCGTCCGCGGCCGGAAGCAGTAGCTGACCTCGTAGAGCATGGTCCGAAGATACCCGTACACCAAATCGAGAAACCGCTCCTTCTGCCCCCGGTAGCAGCCAGACGATGGCCAGGAGATTCTGAAGCTGCTCCGGGCTGAAGTCATAGATCTTGCGCGTCACCTTGCGGTAGATGTTGCGCGCGTCGATCATCAGGACCTTGTCGCGGTGCGCCTTCGGCTTGTTTCGATTGAGGAACCACAACTCGCAGGGCACGGTGCGGGTGTAGAAGAAGTTCGAGCGGATGGCGATCATGATGTCCACGTCGCCGGTCTCGATCAACTTTCGCCGCACCTTGGCCTCGTCGCGGCCGGCGCTCGATGCCTGGGAAGACATGACGAAGCCGGCCCGGCCGTTTTCGTTCAAGTAGCTGTAGAAGTAGCTGATCCAGAGGTAGTTGCCGTTGGAGACCTTTTCGTTCTTGTTCACCCCCGGCAGGCCGAAGGGCAGGCGCGGGTCGTTCTTCACCTTGTCCGCGTCCACCTCGTCCACGTTGAAGGGCGGATTGGCCATCACGAAATCGGCCTTGCCGGCCAGCTCGTGCGGGTCTTCGTAGTAGGTAATAGCTTTCTGGATGTTGCCCTCCAAGCCGTGGACGGCCAGGTTCATCTTGGCCAGGCGGATGGTGGTGGCGTTCTTTTCGAGGCCGTAGAAGGTGAGCTTCTCGGATGGGTTGGCATGCAGGCGCTCGACGAAATGCGCGCTTTGCACGAACATGCCGCCGGAGCCGCAGGCCGGGTCGAGCACGGTGCCGCCGGCCGGCTCGATGACGTTCGCTATCAGCGCGACGAGGGACACCGGCGTGAAGAACTCGCCGTTGTCGTGGGCCTTGAGATCGGCGAACTGGGTCAGAAAGTATTCGTAGATCCGGCCGAAGACATCGCCCGAAGAGCGTTTCAGCTCCTCGGGATTGAGGGTTCGCAGTAGCTGCCCGAGCACGGCATTGTCGAGCTCCTGATATTCGGCCTTGGGCAGCACGCCCCGCAGGGTCTCATAGTCGGCCTCGATGGATTCCATCGCGTCGATGATCGCCTTGGCGCGGTCGTCGCTGTCCGTCAGGCCGACCAGGGAGTCGAACTGGGCCGCCGGCCGCAGAAAGATCGCACTTTTCCGGGAGAAATCCCCTTTGGCCAGGGCGCGCGTATTTGCTCCACGCTTGGGCAGGTTGGCTTCGATGTCGTCTTTGACTGAAAGATAGCGGCTGTAGGCGTGCCGTAGAAAGATCAGGCCCATCACCGGCATGAAGTATTCGTTGCTGGCGTAGTTGGAGTTGGAACGCAGGGTGTCGGCGGCGGCCCAGAGGCGTTTTTCGATGGCCTCGATATGCTCCAGTTGGACTGGCCCCTGAATGCGGTCGGGCTTGGACTGGCCCTTATGATTTCTCATCGGCAGCCTCTCGCCTTTTTAAATTTGCCGTGGCAAGCCTTCTTTTATTCGACTTGAGCGATGGTGTCAAAATGCCATGGTGGGTTGAAATAAATTGACACCGGCCCCGCTACATCTAACATCTTGCCGATGACCAATTGCTGGGGAGTCTGAAACCTGCGGCTCGATGGGTGGAAATGATTCGAAAGCCCGACCTGGCGGCTGCACGCCGTGAAAGCCCTGCTATTTATAGTCTTCCCGCACTGGTGCAAACACCTCGATCACCTCGGCGGGGCCCTTGAGGCAGCGGGCGGAGTGAACCGTGTTGGAGGGAATATGGTAGGCTCCGCCGGCCGACACCGCTCGGGTTTCGCCCGCGATGGTCAGCTCCATCTCACCCTTGACCACCGTGCCGATCTGTTCGTGCGGATGGCGGTGCTCCGGCAGAGGAGTGCCAGGCGTGAAGGTAAAATAAGCGAACGTCATGCGCTCGCCGTGGATGACCCGCATCTCGATTCCGTCTGCGGGTTTTTTAGCGGGAAGCCCTTGAATGGCGTAATAGGTCATTGTGACATCCTCATCCTTCAAAGCAGACAGTTTCAGGCAATGCAGCGATAGCTAACCCTTGGTTTCTGCTTTTAAACATAAAAACCGGCCTGCCAAGGCCGGTTTTTATATCCCGCAGATTTTGCGCACTTCCTCGTTGTTCACCAGTTCGGCAACCGGGCCCTCGCAACGGATGCGGCCGTTATCGATGATGTAGCCGTAGTCGCTCAGTCCGAGGGTGAACTTCAGGTTCTGCTCGGCAAGCAGCACCGTCAGGCCGAGTTCCTTCAACCGGCGGATGCGCTCCTCGAAGATTTTCACCATGATCGGGGCCAGGCCCTCGGTGGGTTCATCCAGCAGCAGCAATTGCGGGTTCGTCATCAGCGCGCGAGCGATGGCGAGCAGCTTCTGCTCGCCGCCGCTGAGCAGCCCGCCCCTGCGCGAGTCCATGGGCTTGAGGGGCGGGAAAAGGTCATAGACCCTGTCCTTGGTCCACGCCTCGGGCCCCGGCACCGGGCGGGCGGCGATCTCGAGGTTCTCGCCCACGGTGAGGTCCGCGAAGATCCGCCGGTCGTCAGGGACATAGCCGATGCCCTTGCGGGCGAGCTGGTACGGCGCGGCGCCGGTGACGTCTTCGCCGTTCAGCCGGACCCGCCCCCGGGACGGAGGCACCAGCCCCATGATGCTCCTGAGGGTCGTGGTTTTGCCGGCGCCATTGCGGCCCAGCAGGCAGACCACCTGGCCCTTTTTGATCTTCAAGGAAACATTGAACAGGATGTGACTCAATCCGTAAAACGTATGGATGCCTTTGACCTCCAGCATCTTCAGGCACCTCCCAGGTAGGCTTCCTGCACGGTGATGTTCTGCCGCACTTCCTCCGGTGTCGCCTGAAGGATTGTCCTTCCCTGCTGCATCACCATGATGCTGGTGGCGACGTTGAACACCACGTCCATGTCGTGCTCGCAAAACAGTATGGTGAGGCCCTGCTCCCGGGCCAGCCGTTGCACCAGGGCCATGGTGGCGGCGGTTTCATCCGGAGACATGCCGGCCGTGGGCTCATCGAGGATCAACAGCTCGGGCTCGTTGCCCAGGGCAATCGCGATTTCAAGGATGCGCTTGTCGCCGTGGGAGAGGGATCCGGCTAAGGCGAGCTGCTGGTCGTTCAGCCCCACCCGCTCCAGGATTTGCCGCGTCTCCTCCACCACCATGCGGTGCGCCGGCCGGAAGAGCGTGCGGCTGAGGTTCTTCTGGGAGAGGACCGAAACCTGGACGTTGCGGAAGACGGTGAGCCGCGGGAAGATGTTGGCGATCTGAAACGATCGGGCAATGCCTTTCCGGCAGACCTGATGGGCCGGCAAATGGGAAATGTCTTCCCCCTTGAAAAGAATCCGGCCCTTATCAGGCTGCAGGTGGCCGGTGATCAGATTGAACAAGGTGGTTTTCCCGGCCCCGTTCGGGCCGATGACGGCCACGAGGTCGCCCTGGCCCACCCGGAGGTCGGCGCCGTCGACCGCCTTGAAGTCGGAGAACGATTTCTGGAGATTTTCGACCTGCAGCATCGTGTCCCCCGCCTACCGGACGGCGTCCGCCGAGCGCCGCCGCTCGCGACGGCGCTGCCATGACCGGAAATTGACCCCCATGATCCCCTCCGGCAGGAAGAAGATGAGAAGGATCAAAACGACGCCGAGGATCAGGGTCCAGTAATCCGTGTAGCTGCCGACAAAAGTGCGCAGCGCCACCATGATCGCCGCTCCCAGCATCGGGCCGAAGAAGGTGAACCAGCCGCCCAACAGGCACATGATGAAAATTTCAAGCGACAGCACCCAGAAAAGCATGTCCGGAAAAACCGACCCTTCGAGGACGACAAACAGGACTCCGGCAACGCCGGCAAAGAAGGTTCCGATCACGATCGCCAGCAACTGGTGGCGCCGCACGTCGATCCCGACCGCCTCGCAGCGCTGAGGGTTGTCGCGCACGGCGCGCAGCGTAGCCCCGAACGGGGATTTCAGGATCAGGTACATGAGCGCAAGACAGGCGCTCACAACGATGAGCAGAAAATAGTAGGCATTGACGGATCCGGAGAGCAGCTCCGGCATGGGGATGCCGTGGATGCCGTCATCACCGTTGGTTAGGTCGTACCAGCGCAGAGCGACGATCCAAATGAGCGACCCCAGGGAGATCTGGAGCATCCCGAAGTAAAGCTTGTTCAGGCGCACGCAAAAGGCGCCGATCACCAGGCCGGTTAAGGCGGCCGCCAAAGGCCCGGCGCAGAGCCCGAGCCATGCCGGCAGGGAGGTTTTGGCGAGGATCAGGCCGGCGGTGTAGGCGCCGACGCCATAGAATACGCAGTGATGGAACTGGTAGGCGCCGCCGTGGCCGACCAGCAGGTTCAGGCTCATGGCCAGCAGCCCCGTCACGAAGACGACGGCGAGGATGTACACGTAGAAGCGGCCGGCAAAGAACGGCACAAGCAGCAGCACCAGTAAAACCGCAGCAGTCCAAAGAAACGATGGGGTACGAAGGATGTCCTTGATCATGCCGTGCCCCCTTTACCAGACCGATTTCAGGAGGCCCGTGGGCTTCAGGGTCAGGATGACGACCACCGCCAGGTAGGGAAAAACGATTGCAAACTGCGGCAGGACCATGACCCCGACGGATTGAGTGATGCCGAAGATGAGCGAGCCCACCATGGCGCCCCAGATGTTGCCCAGCCCACCGATGGTGACGATGAGAAAGGCCTCGATGATGATGGAGTGATCCATGCCGAGCGTGATGCTGATGGTCGGGGACACCAGGGCGCCGCCCAGGCCGGCCAGAAGACAACCCAGCACGAAAGCGAACGCGAACACCCAGCTCACGTTGATGCCGATGGCTCCCACCATCTCCCGGTCCACCGCCGCCGCCCGGGCGATCTTGCCGAACTTGGTCTTGGCCGAAATCAGCCATAGGCCCACGGCCACCAGCGGCCCGACCAGGAGCAGAAAAAGGTTGTACCGCGGGAAGGCCGTGCCGAGCACGGGGATGGACCCCTGGAGGAAAGGCGGCGCTACGATCGAGCGGTAGTCTGCCCCCCAGGTCATCTTGGTCAAGTCGCCCAGGATGAGCATGAGGGCGAAGGTGAACAGCAGCAGCATGAGGTGCTCGCGCTCGTATAGGTGGCAGAACAGAAGCCGTTCGGCAATCAGGCTGATCCCAGCCACGATCAGCGGGGCGCAGAACATGGCGAGCCAGAACGCCGCCACGCTTCCGTCGAAGGCTGTGGCGATGGTGTGGGCGGCAAAGGCGCCGATCATGTAAAGGGAGCCGTGGGCGACGTTGGGCACCCGCAAGACGCCGAGAATGAAACTCAGCCCGGATGAGACAATGAAGAGGATCATGGCCCGGCTCAACCCCACCAGCAGCTGACTGGTGAGCGCGGCCAGGGTGTGGCTTGTTTCCATGGGTGCAGCAGCCTTTTAAACGATTTGCCCGCCCTTCGCCGGAACCGGCGGGGCGGGCAAAGGAGGTTCATGCTAGAATTACTTGCGCGCGGCCTGGATCTCCTCGCAGGCGGGCATGACCTCCGCCCCCCGCAGGGTAATGATGTCGGTCGCGATCGCCGCCCCGAATTCCTTGGAGATCTTGGTTGTGCCGAAAAGTATGGGATAAACCGCCTGGTGATCGCAAGCTCGCATTTCCACCTTGCCCACGGGCGTATCCACTTTGAGCCCTTCGATAGCGTCGATGAACTTCTCCCGGTCAATCTTGCCGGCTATGCGGAAGGCTTCGGCAATGAGGTAAGCCGTGGTGTAGGCATGAAAGGCCGGGAAACCCGGAGGCGCTTTGTAAAGCGCCTGGTATTCCTTGACGAATTTCTGGTTGGTGCTCAACTCCGGATAGTAGAACAGATAGTCCATGGTGCCCATCACCCCTTCCGGGGCTTCGGTTCCCAGCGGTTTCAGGACGGCGTAGTCGATCGCCGTGTGGATGTACACCGGGATTTTCTGGCTGATGCCCGTGGTTTTGATCGTCTTCAGCACGTTGGCCATGCTGGCGCCCCCGGTGCAGAAATGGATGAGGTCGGGATTGGCGGACTGGATGCTGGTGAAATACGGTATCAGGTCCGGCTCGCCGACCTTCCACCACGTCTTGCCGATAAATTCCACATCCGGTTTCAACTGTTTCATGTAGCGGGAGAAGCTTTCATCCAAGGCGTGCCCATACTCGTAATCGTCGCCCGCAACCCATATCTTTTTATAGGGTTTCTTGGAAAGCACGTTGGCCGCGGCCTTGCCCGCCATGGCGGTGTTCTCGGTGGTGGAGAACACATAGCGATGCCCTGCTTTTCCCGTGATGTTCTCGCTCTTCCCCATCCAGGTGATAAAAGGGATTTTCTCCTTCTTGGCGACCGCATCGGAGACAGCCAATGCCAGTCCGCTGTTGACCGTTCCGACAATCAGGTCCACATTTTCCTTCAGCACTAGTTCCTTGGCCATGTTGAGGCCGATGTCCACCTTGAACTTGTCGTCGCGGGTGACGAACTCGATCTTCCCACCCAGGACCCCCTGCTTGTTGATCTCGTTGACGGCCATTTTGAAGCCGTTCAAGGCATCGTTTCCGAAAACGGCCGGCGGCCCGCTGTACGTGTCGACAATGCCGATCTTGATGTTGCGCGCCTCGACCGGGGCGGGCAGCAGCACCGCCAGAGCACAGAAGCCGGCAATCAGGAGCAGACTGACCGATAAAACCCGTTTCCTTCTCATCGAAGTCCTCCCTTCGTTAGCGGATTTAGAAGCACACCCATAAACAGGGGGTTGCATGGGCACAATTCCGAATAGCTTGAAATAAGGCATTTTTCCTAATAAGGATGCTAACCGAAGTCAAGAACTATGTTTTTTGACAAATTCTTGAATTCCAACTAAATGATGCTGCGCTTGCGCGGCAGCGGGCTGCATACGGCAGCCACAGACATCATTTCGAGGTGACCCATGATCCGGATCAACGAACATTACCTGAAGCTCCAGGCCTCTTACCTTTTCTCGGACATCACCAAGCGGGTGACGGCCTTCCAGAAGGCCCACCCGGGCAAGGACGTCATCAAGCTCGGCATCGGCGACGTCACCCGGCCGCTGCCGGCGGCCTGCATTAAGGCCTTCCACAGGGCCGTCGACGAAATGGCCGCGGCGGACACTTTCCGCGGCTACGGGCCCGAGCAGGGTTATGACTTCCTGCGGGAGAAGATCGCGAAGCAGGATTTCCAGGCCCGCGGAGCGGACATCGCCGCCGACGAGATCTTCGTGAGCGACGGCGCCAAGTGCGACAACGGCAACATCCAGGAGGTCTTTGCCACCGACATCACCGTGGCACTCCCCGACCCGGTCTACCCGGTTTACCTCGACACCAACGTCATGGCCGGCCGCACCGGCAGCTTTGCCGACGGCCGCTACGCCGGGGTTGTCTACATGGACTGTACCCGCGACACCGGATTCATCCCGACGCTTCCCCGGCAGAAGGCGGATCTGATCTATCTCTGTTTCCCCAACAACCCCACCGGCGGGACCATCACCAAGCCCCAGCTCAAGCAGTGGGTGGACTATGCCCGGGAGAACAAAGCCATCATTCTCTTCGATGCGGCCTACGAGACGTTCATCCGCGACGACCGCCTGCCGCATTCGATCTTTGAGATCGAGGGCGCCCGGGAGGTGGCGATCGAGTTCCGCAGCTTCTCCAAGCAGGCGGGCTTCACCGGCACGCGCTGCGCATACACCGTGGTGCCGAAAGCCTGCACGGCCTTCACGGCGGCCGGTGAGCCGCGGCCGGTGCACGCGCTCTGGCACCGACGGCACACGACCAAGTTCAACGGGGTCTCCTATCCCGTCCAGCGGGCGGCCGAGGCGGTCTACAGCCCGGAGGGCCGCACCCAGTGCCGGGAGCTCATCGACTACTACCTGCGCAACGCGGCCCTGATCCGGAAGGAGATGACCGCCCTGGGCTACGAGTGCATCGGCGGGGAAAACTCGCCCTACATCTGGGTGGACGGGAAGGTGGACTCGTGGAAGTTTTTTGACCTGTTGCTCGAGAAGGCCAACGTGGTCTGCACCCCGGGCGTGGGTTTCGGCCGCTGCGGCGCCGGTTTTATCCGCATCAGCGCCTTCAACGATCACGAGAAGGTGCAGGTCGCCATGGACCGCATCCGCAAAACCTTTAAGGCAGCGTAAAACTGCCTACGCTGCCTTAAAGATTTACTGTAATGGTTTCAAAAAAACCCTAGTGTTGCCGGATAAAAAAGGGCGGTTGCCATAACGGCAAACCGCCCTTACAGTTTTCCCAGTGCCAGGATGGCTTAGACGGAGGCCTTGAGTTTCTTGCCGGCCTTGAACTTGACGACCGTGGAGGCCTTGATCTTGATTGGGGCGCCGGTCTGGGGGTTTCTGCCCGTGCGGGCCTTGCGGCGTCCCTTGGAAAAGGTGCCGAAGCCGACGAGGGTGATCTTGCCTTCTTTTTTCTTGAGGGTCTTGACGATCCCGTCGACGAACGAATCCAGCGCGGCGCCGGCGGCGACCTTGGTGATACCTGCATCTTTGGCCATGGCCTCGATTAAATCAGCTTTCGTCATTCTGACCTCCTTGTCGCTAATGATGAGTGAGTTATGGTACCATTTTTATTGTACGCTGCATTTTGAGCCTATAGCGCAATATAGATAACATCAGCGAATGTCAATAAGAATGTTGTCTCAAACCGCCAAAAACCTGGTTTTACCGGAGGTCGCCCGCGCCAAGGCCCGGCGGGGCGGGCTTGTAGGGCGTTGCCTTCTGGTTGTATCCCTTCTGATGTTGGCCACAGCGGCGCACGGGTCGCAACCGATGGACGACCTCAAGAACAGCATTGACGACGGATTGCGGATCCTGCAGGATCCGCATTACCAGCCGGCCGACCGCAAAGCGTTGCAGCAGCAGCACTTGCGGCAGGTGCTATATCGGGATTTCGACTTTGCAGAATTTTCGAAACGGGTTTTGGCGGACCAATGGAAGCTTTTCACAGACGCGCAGCGCTTTGAGTTCGTCGAAGTGTTTTCACGGTTTCTGGCGGACCATTACCTGGCGCGGCTGCAAGAGCGGTACACGGACGAGAAGGTCGTCGTGCGGGGGCAGGAGATCACTGCACCCGGCAGAGCGGTGGTGAAATCCGGCGTGATCTGGATGAACCGGGAATTCCCCGTGGAAGTACGCATGCATGCCCGCAGCGGAAAATGGAAAATCTACGACGTGAGCGTGATCGGCATCAGCGCCGTTCAGATCTACCGCGCCCAATTCCGGGAAATCATGCGAACCCACTCTCCGTCCCAGGTCATCGAATTGATCACACGCAGAAATGCTGAGTGAAGAACGGGTTTTTATCTGATCCGTTTTCCCGGGGGCATGAGGCGTCGCTGCTGGCAATCGGCGCGGCGTCCCCCGGAACGGGGGATACCTTCTATTCCCCCAGCTGCAGTTTAAATGCCTCGATGGCATCTCGCAGCATGCGCCGGATGAACACTTCCTGGTCGCCTTTGGCCAACTGGCGGTAGGCTCCATATTCCGGGTGGGAGTCGTTCAGCTCCGGAGGGGCTTGTCGCGCCTGTTGCTTTACAGATTCGAATTGCTGGACCATTTCGATCAAACTGTAGCGGCCGCACGGCAGGGTCCTCAGCCAGCCGAGGCGCCGCATCAGTTCAAAGCGAACATGATCGGCCAGCAGCAGGTGGATGTCGACCACCCGCATCTGCTCGTCATTGGCGAGATAGTAGAATTTGGCCGCTGGACCCAGATCGAGAGCCCCCATGATCAGCTCGTAAAACGCCGTCGTGCTGGTCTCGCCCGGCTGGGCCAGGCCGAAGAGGGTCTTGTCGGACAAATCCGATATCCGGGTGTGGGCGCCGTAGGACTCCCCGAAGCGCTTCTGCCAGGGGCCGTAGCTCTTCTGCTCGAGAGCCCGTTCGCGGAAGGATTGAAGGTCGACGATCTTGGTCATGCCCGGATCCCGGCGTATGCGTGCATCCGCTTGCTCTCTCCTGCCCGGCCGGAGAGGAAGGCCAGCCACAGCTTGAAATATGAACCATGCCACGCTTGCCGGCGGCCGTCAAGGAAGCTGTCCCAACAGATAAGCGATGCGGGTGGCCGCCCTGCAGAAAACGAAAACCGACATCGGCGGAAGCACATCAAAAGCAAACCGGCGGTTGCCTTCGTCGGAGGGGAAGGGCGGTCGCTCCGAATGCCTTGCATAGCGATCCCCCATCGATTAAATAGTGATTTCGGAAATAAAAAGGACATCCAATGGAAACCTTCGGCCCCATTCCGGTCGCGCTCAGCGCGGATTTTGTTCGGAACAAACTCAGAGCGCCCCGCCGCGACGCCATCGACGCGCTCCTATCGGAGGCCCTGTCACTGGCCGATGCCCAGGCGGCCTTCGCGGTGGCCTACATCGAGGAAAAGGGAGCGGACGAGGTAGTCATCGACGGCCGCCGGTTCAAAAGCCGCGTGCTGCGCAAAAACCTGGACGAGGCCGGCCGCGTGTTTCCCGCTGTGGTCACCATCGGCGGCCGTCTCGAGCAAAGGGCCGACCAGTCAAAAGACCTGCTGGAGAAGTATTACCTCGACGCGATCGGCAACTTGATTCTCGCCGAGGCGCGGTCCCATCTGATTCAGCACCTTTGCCGGCGCTTCGCGCTCGAGAAGCTCTCCTGGATGAGCCCCGGCTCGCTGGAGGATTGGCCCCTTGAAGAGCAGCGGCCGCTGTTTGCGCTGCTCGATGGCGCCCAGGCCGCGGTTGGGGTGCAGCTCACCGAAAGCCTCCTCATGCTCCCCCGCAAATCCGTGTCCGGGATTTTTTTCCCGTCTGAAACCACGTTCTTCAGCTGCCGCCTCTGCCCGCGGGAACGCTGCGAAGGCCGGAAGGCGCGCTACGATGAAGCCCTCGCCAAAGAATACGGCCTCCTCAAATGAAGCCACCCGAGATGTTCAGGGGGCTTTGTAAAACCGCATACCGATTAAGCCGATTTCAAACAGCAGATAGAGCGGCACGGCCATCATGGCCAAATTGAAGGCATCCGGCGTGGGCGTGAGCACGGCGGAGACGATGGTAATGGCGAGAATGGCATAGCGCCGGTTCCGCGCCAGGGCCTGGTATCGCACGACCCCGATGCGCCCGGCCAAGATCATGGCCAGCGGAAGCTCGAAGATGATCCCGAAGCCGAAAAGAAACAGCAGGCAGAATCCCGCAAACTTATGAACGGAAATGATGGCCTCGATGGACGGCCCCTCGAACTCCAGCAGGAACTGAACGCCGTACGGCAGCGATATGTTCAGGCAGAATCCCGCGCCGGCATAGAACAGGACCACGGAGGCCATCCAGAATCCGCGCATACTCCGGGTCGAAAAATCGGGAAACAGCTGCCGGATCCCGGCAAGGACGGCGTAGAGGATAAAAGGAAAGCTCGCAAAGATGCCGATGGCGAGAGCCAGCGTCAGAAACGTGAAAAATGTCTCGGGGATGCCGAAGGCCGCCAGCTTGACGCCGGTTAGGTCACGCAGGTGTTTGAGGACCGGCTCGGCCAGATAATACCCGGCAACGGAGAACACCAGAACCAGCATCCCGATCCGGATGAAGGACCGGCGCAGGGCTCGGAGCGTGTTGTAGACCCGGTTGGTATTTTCGGCGCCGCTGGATGCGTCGGTTTGGCCTGAGTCCATACTCTCAACGCCCGTTTCATGATTAATCCCCAAGAGCGACGGTCTCCCTAAACTCGATCGGTCGGGTGTGGCTCCAGATCCCGCCCGGGCTGCGGAAATCGGGGATTCCGGATTCCGTGCTGATGCCGGCGCCGGTGAACGCCGCACCGGATCGGCTGGCTGCGAGCATCCGACGCAGGTGGTTCAACGGATTCATGGCGTCACGCGGCTGCCCCGATCCAGGCTGCGATACTGGATGGCCTCCGAGACATGAGCAACGCCGATGTCCGCCGCTCCTTGGAGGTCGGCGATGGTGCGCGCGATTTTGAGCACGCGGTTGAACGCCCGCGCCGAGAGGCCGAGCTTGTCGATGGCCGCTTCGAGCAGGCGGCGGCAGGCATCGTCGATGCGGCAGTGGGTGCGGATGTGCCGGCTCCCCATCTGGGCGTTGCAGAAAATCCGGCTGCGGGCGAAACGCTGGGACTGGAGATCGCGCGCGCGGCTGACCCGCCGGCGGATCTCTGCCGAGGGCTCGGCCTGGGCGTCCTGCAGCAGGTGCTGGTAGGGCACGGCCGGCACCTCCATGTGGATGTCGATGCGGTCGAGCAGCGGCCCCGAGATCTTCGACCGGTAGCGGTGGATCTGAGGGTAGGTGCAGCGGCAGGCGTGCTTGGGGTCTCCGAGATAGCCGCAGGGGCACGGGTTCATGGCCGCCACCAGCATGAAGCTCGCAGGATAGGTCAGGGCCGAAGCGGCGCGCGAGATGGTCACCTTCATGTCCTCCAGCGGCTGGCGCAGCACTTCGAGCACGTGTTTTTTGAACTCCGGCAGTTCGTCCAGAAACAGGACTCCGTGGTGGGCCAGGCTGACCTCCCCGGGCCGGGGAAAATGGCCGCCGCCGATCAGGCCGGCGTCGGAGATGGTGTGGTGGGGAGAGCGGAACGGCCGGCGGGTGATCAAGGCCTGGTCTTTTTCAAGCATGCCGACTACGCTGAACACCTTGGTGGTTTCGATGGCTTCCGCAAATGTGAGCGGGGGCAGGATGGTCGGCAGCCGTTTGGCCATGTTTGAACCATCATCATCACTTTCCCCTGGGTCATCCATATCAGGGCCGAGCACCGTTTGCAATGCTTCAAGACTGATTTTATTGGGGTAATTGTTACAGACAAAAGCACTGCGATCTTCACGCCGGTCGCCAGCAACCGAAACCGGGCCGTCGGCCATGGCGTTGATGACAAGGTGCTTTTGGGCCGGGGTTAAGTTGGCTATCCGGTCGGCCAGCCGGTCCAGCGCCGCCCCTTGGTTTTCAACGAACGCCATGTAGTCGGTGCTGCCCTGCATTGTCGCCCGCAGGTTTGCCGTATCCATTTCAGCCGTCAACAGGGCGTTTTTGATTTCAACGGTTTCCCTTTCAAGCGCGTGTAGGCTCTGCATGAAATGGGCCTCGTCCGCCGTTTCCATTTCAACGTTTTCCAACATGCGCATGAGGTTAGATTTTGCTGTAACCTTTTTGGCCAGCTTGGCCTTCAATGTTTCCGTCTTGCGCTCGAGCGCCGCCAGCTCCCGTTCCCAGCGTGCAGGGTTCAACAGGGCTTTGAGCTGGTTTTTGTTTTTCCAAAAGGTAAGGATCATGAGCACCTTGAACCAGACAGCGTTTTCGATCTCCCCGGCCTTTATCAACGGCAGATGGCACCGGGTATGCTTTGCCAGCTCAAGGGTTTTGGGGCTGCAGTGGCTCCAATAGCAACTATAATATCGGGGGGCGACTCCATCGCTTTTGCGGATGGACCCCCTATGCGGTTTGATGGCACCCCCACATTCATCGCATTTCAACAGGCCAGCCAGGAAAAAAGTTTCGCGTACCTCACCGGCGTTACGGGGCCGAACCTTATTGGCCTCCATGCGCGCCTGTACCCGGTCCCAGGTCTTCCGGGTCACAAGGGGCTCAACTTCGTATCTTATGGTTCCGGCCTCGGGTTTCAACTCGCGGGTGCGCTTGCCGTCAACATATCGAAATTTATTGACAAGGCACTCTCCATAATAAACGGGGTTTTTCAGGATGTACGAAAGCGCGGTCACGCTGAAGGCTTTGGGGGGCTGGTACGGCTTGCCGTTAGCGCGAGGGGGCTTGTTCTTGTTTTTGTCGCAGAGCACCCCTTCGGCCTCAAGCGCTATGGCAATGTCCCTAAGCGATTTGCCCAAGTTCAAGTAGTCGCCAACGATGCGCCGATAAACGTCTGCCTGTTCGGCGTCGATCACAAGGCGCTTCTCGGCCTTGTTCCATAGGTAGCCGTAAGGGGTTTCGCCGTTGAAAATGTCATGGCGTGTCCACCGGGCCATTTTGTTCTTGTGCATCTGCTCATATATGGTCTCACGCTCAAGCTCCGCTACGGCCGCGAGCAGTTGCATAAAAAACCGGCTTTGTGCGCTATCCCCTCCCGTGAACCCTTCGCCGATGGAATGCAGCTTCACTCCCAACTGTTCGAGTTGGTGGTAGGTGTTGAGCAGATGGCGCGCGTTGCGGGCAAGGCGGCTGAACTTGGCAATGACCAGGACGCTGAAAGCCCCCTGTCGTGCCTGTTCCATCAGGCTGTCAAATCCCGGCCTGCGCTCCTTTGCTCCGCTCACGCCAGTGTCCTCAAACGTTTGGGTGAGCGTATAGCCTTTATATTTGCAATACCGCTCGATCTCGGAATGTTGAGTTTTTAAACTTTCGCCCTCCGACGCTTGGGCATCGGTTGAGACGCGGCAGTACCCGGCGGCGAGCACCTTGGACTTATCCTTTGGCATGGCTCCCCCCTATTCCACGATGTTTTGGAGCAGGTCGATAACCTCCCCTTCCGTGATGCCCAAATAGCGCCTCGTTATGGCCGGGCTGCTATGGTTCAAGCGTTCGGTGATAAGGCTCCAGTCGGTTCGGAATTTAATGCGCATATGGTAAGCCCACGTTTTCCGCAAAGTGTGACAGCCGTAATTTCCCTCAAGCCCGATGGCCTTACACCAGAACGCAACCAACCTACCCGCAAACAGGCTGGTCAACTGTTGGCCGTACCTTGTTTTAAACAACCAATCATCATCCGCAAGCCCGGTCTGTTGTAAATAGGCGGTGAGTTCCTTGTGAGTGGCCGCGTTGATAACCAGTACGTTTGTCTTTTTGGTCTTGGTTTCTCCGATGCGGACAACGCCCCCCGATGCGAGGTCTTTAACTTGGCGGACCTTTAAATTCAACAAGTCCTTCATCCGCAAACCCGAATTGGTGCCCATGATAAACAACAGCCGGTCGCGGGGCTTGTCTTTCAAAAGCTGGCGGATGAGGCCGAGCTGCCGGGAGAACCTTATGGGCTCAACCGTGGTTTTCATCCGGCGATAGTTACCGCATGGCCTCTGCGGCTTCGGTTTCTTAGCCATGGTTCACCTCGTCCGGGCTAAGGTACCGTTCAACCGCTTCCTCTAAGTCGCTGTCCGGTATGGTGGCAATAACGTTTTCCAAGTGCAGCCAGATCGCGTATTCAACGGCCCGAGTCCCCCACCAGCCGATCCGGCCTTTGCATAGCCCCTCGGCGCGCTTGTTCACAAACTTGGTGATGGCGCGTTTGGTTGCGGCAGTTTTTCCGGGCGTGATGGTCTTGGCATTTTCGGGCGGTGGTGATTGCATTTTCATAGTCGCCTCCCTGGTGGTGGTTTAGGTTTTCGCGCTGGGGGCCGATCGCCCAGCCCCCATGACCAGAACCTAAGCCTGTTCAGCTGCCGGGGCTTCGGCCTTTGCAGCTTTCGCCTTTGCACTCCGCTCCCGTTGCTTCGCATTCTTGGCCTCGCGCGTGGCGTCTGCCTTGGGCTTCTTATCGACCTTGGGCTTTACGACCGATTCGGCACCCTTGGGCAGATTTCGGCCATGCGCCCAATGACAAGGCCAACCGCTGACGGTTCCATCGGCGATGGTGGGGGCCGCTGCCCGGATAAGCTTCGCCATTTCCTGCGGGCCGATCTTGCCCTTGTTCGCCATCCACGCGCGATATGCCTCGAGCTTCCCCGGCGATTCCTGGCGGGGTTGAAGGTTGGCGACTTCGGGCTTCGGGGTCTGGGTTTTCTGGGTCTTTTTGGCTTTTGCCATCGTGGCCTCCTTGGGGTTGATGTTATATGTTTACGGACAAAGTATCATATCGGTCGATCTGCAATGTCAAGTTTTTTTATGATATTTCGGACACTTGAAAGATTTATTTATAAAAAGCGGAAATCAACTTGGGCTGTTATGCGGTGGGCTTGGGAGCCGAAACCGGCGTCCAAAAGCGCGCGGCGTCCATGAAAATCATGAAAAATCATGCCCCAGGCCGGGTGATCTCGGCCTGGGGGTACACATAGCAGGGGGTAAACGGGATCGGCCTGAAAATCACGTGAAAAATGGTGTCGGCCGGCGGCGCGGCGGGCGATATTGTAAAAATTGCAGACGCGGCCGGCGGCTGCCTGCAGGCCTATTGTTCGGGCGCATCTGGGCCTTGCCGCTCGCAAGATAGCCTTTTTTCACCGTTAAAGTTTTCTCAGTTTGAACTTTGACAGGTCCATGTCCAGCAATGCCTGTGCATATTTGGATTTTCTACCCGGCTTCGATTTTATTTTTTCCTGAAGCCGTTTGATGCCTTGCTTGAACATTGCAAACGAATCGTGTTCCAACGGGGTTGGCGGAACCGGCTCCCCGTCCGGGCGCTCATTCGCAACATAGGCAACCATTCGCAGGAAATGGAACACGGCAAGCTCCGGGTTCGCGCGACGGCTCACAGCGCCCCAGCGTATAAGCCATTGACCAAGCTTGTCCTTGTTCACCCTGGCCGAATAAACGTATTTGAGCAAGCGTTCCATGAGCTGTTTGATATTGCCCTGGTCTGCAACCAGATCCGCAAGCTCACCCAGACTGGAAATCCCGGTCAAGCGTTTCACCTCCGTAGCAGACTTCAGCCGAACCTCAAATTTACAAACCCATTTCCCGGCTCAAGCTTATCTTCGGAAACATATGCAACGTCGGTTCGCTTTTTGGATTTGCTGTTCAGGTAAAAAGTTTCACCGGGGAAGCAATGTTCCGGAATTATTTTTCCAACCCGGCCATCTTCGTCAACAAGAACGGTGGAATGGCTTCTGTCTTTTTGTAGATAGGCTGTGATCTTTCTTTTAAACGCCTCCGCCTCCAAACGTGAATCAAACTGTACAAGGCAATATGGTTCCAGGCCGGAGATATAATGTTTGCCGAGTAGACGGCTATTTTGCGTTAAGATATCCAAACCTGTTTGAGTTGGGTTGGAAAAGACGATTTTACTGACTGGCGCATATTGGGCTTTGAAGCCTGTGGGGATAACGTTGAATTTATGAAAATGGCGTTCTGCCTGTTGAAGCTTGCTCTTAAGGTAGGCGGAACTGCGATAGGTACTTATGGCTCCGCCATCAATACCGAATCGGGCGTTCAGGCCGTTTAAAAGGAGGCTTAGAGGCATAGTGGAAGCCCTCCCTTTTTTTCAAACCTAATTGGTGGTGGAATTGTTAATGGGATTTGGGGGTTATGGGGCGGCTGGCGGTTAATGCGTGTTATTATTATGGAGGGGCTTATGCAAGGGGTTTGAGTCTGCATGTCACCACCGCAAAATGGAATGGGCTTGGCCGATTAAGACCAAGCCCATTCCGTCGCGGAGCAGCGACTTGCGAAAAACCCTGGTGGTGGCAGGGTGTAGAGCCAATATAAAACGTAAATATTTTTTGCGCAATATTCATGTTGCTGCTCCAAGGGTTCTTGCCATGGCCACCACAGCCCGTTCAGTCCAAATGCTTTCTGCTTCATCCTTAATTAAACTATGACCCCTCAAACAAGACTTGTCTACATAATTCACATGCCATCTAAAAATATATTTTGATAATGCTTCGGTTTCTTTGATGAGTGCGCTTAGAACCGGGCTGATGACGGCGCAAACCGATAACCCCCCGGTTACGCTTACCAGCCTCCAGGCGTTTAGATTTGACCAGCGTATTCGCTCCGCTCCCCAGTTCCCAGCCCCCCACATTTCGCAAGGCTCCGGCACATAATCGCTTATCTGCTACCACCCCGGCCTTATACCTTGGAAACCCGCAGCATTTTTTGCCTTAACCAAAAAAATAAAAGTGGACAAAGCCGTTTTGAACGGTGAACATTGGAAATAGAGCAGACGTTTAAATGCTGTATTTTGAAACCAATTGTGCGAGGAGAAAAGCATTTTGTCTAAGAATATTAAAGCAGTAAAGCAGACGACTCCAATCAAGCAACGGGCGCACACGCGCGCAAAGCCAGCGCCAGTGCCAGCGCAAGCGGAGCCGGTAGAGGGTGCAATTCGCTTCGATCGAATTCACGTTCGCAGCTTTCGCCAGGTCAGAGGCTCTTGCGCCAAGATTTTGAAAGCTTTGCTCATCGGCCAGATCACGCCGGAGGTTGCTAAAATCAGCATGCACGTGATGGACAGGATTTTAGCTGCGAACAATTCCGTGCTTCTACAAAATCGGTTGGAGTCGATTTCAAGTTTTCTGGAAATCGAAAGCCCCCGCTGGATTTGGATAAACCCGATATCCCGGGTGAACCCGACGAGCCAGACGCGCCCGAGGAGGATTAAATGCCTACAGGTATCAAAATACCCGGCTCCCCGACAATCGGCCAGGTGGAGCGCATGCTGTTAAACCTTGAGCGCAACATCGGGCTCGGCAGCCAAGCCATTAGCGGCGAAGCATATTGGAGCACCCTGCGTGAGCTGATTTTAAGTGTGCCCAGCACGCAACCGATGCAAAGATGACGGACGAGGAGGAGGCCGCTTACCTTTCGCGCATCATCGGCATGGACAGGGAAAAGTTTATTGCGCGAATCAACGCCAAGCTGAAACAGCGCAGCCGAGAACTGCTCGCGAACAAGCGGAAAAGAAAAAACTAAAGGGGATAAAATGAGCAGCAAAATATTTGGTGAGTACCAGAACGCTCTGCAAAAATACTCCGCGCGCGTTGTCGAGGTATCCCAGCAGATCAACGACAACCGGGCAGCCTTTGCCGTTGCCGCCCAAAAGTATGAGCAATCGGTTCTGGAGGACGTTGACGCAAGCGGCATGAGCAAGCCATGGCGGGTTTAAATGCCGAGCTCGAGTTGCTGACCAGAAAAGCCGATGCCCTCAACTCAGTCAGCAAAAGGGGGCGAACTCCACGGTCAAAAGCGCTGCGCAGGATGTATTTCGCGTGAACCAAAAAGCTATTGTGGATATGCAAGTCGAGTACAATAAAAAAAAGGATGCTCTGCTCGCCATGCAGACAGCATACCTTAAGGCGCTGGTCGAGATTGGCTTCCTTGCGAGGCTGTCGGCCGTCTTGCGTGAAGAATGCACGCTTGCCGCTGCCGACGCCCAGTTGAGCATCGGTGTTTCCGCACTGGGCGACGAACTGGGAGGCCAGCTTGCGCGCAGACGTGGGTGGGTTTTTATAGACCCTGATTTTGTGGCACGTGCTTATGCCAGCGGGGAGCTCCCGGTGGATCAAACCTTTGCCGGAATTGTGGAAGGCCAGCCAAAGGACAAGATAAGAACGGGTGCGTTCGAGCCTGCGCCTGCTCGTGTTTATCGCACGCAACCCAAAAAGCCAGATGCTGCGGCGTGAAATTTCGCAGTATTATAGTTTCGAGCAAAAATATACGTCAAATGAAAAGCTTTTACGAAAAAGCACAGTACCTGGCCGCGAATTAGACCTTGACCTTGACCATTGCCGCGCGTTGCTTTTTGCCAGGGAAAGCCCTTCCGGCTTTTGAAGCGAGTGCTTAGCATGGGCGCGCTCAGTATCGGCCGCAAGCGCAAGCTACTCAAAGTCGTACAGCAAACGGCAAAAGCCTTTTGCCCCATGAGGAGGACAGAACATGACAGAGGTGAAAACAGAAAGGCCCAAACCCCAGACGCCGAGGGAGGCGCGCAAGCAAAGAGTGGATTGGACGGGCATTGTCAGCACGCACAAACGCCCGAATTTAAACAGGCCGGGAGTGAACTAAAGCCCGGGCCCTAGGACCTCAAGCCCAGCGGCATAAAGCACGGGCGGGGGGGGGAATAAGGGAGACCAGCATGGCTTTTGAATTTAGCGAACAGGAAAAAACCAGCATCGCAAACTTTGTTAAAGGGGGCTGGCCGGAGCAGATGGCTGAGGTCGCCGTTGCCGCCAAAAAGGCCGGTTATGACAAGGCCGAGGAGCATGCGGCAACGTTTGTTAAATTGCTGGCCAAGGGGGAGGGCTCCGGCAAAGCCGATGTGGAGGCCAATAGAAAGCGCTGCGTGAGGAGATTGGGAAGCTTGTCGGGCTGCGCGACTTTGCCAGCATACAACGGAGCATCGGTTTCAAAACGTCAGCTTTCACGCTTGGGGTAGTTGCCGCCTCGGGCATGTCGCCGGGCCTTTGTGGCATGCCCCGCCATGGCCAGCGTCAGCCTCAACCATCCTCGCCATTCGGCTGCAATATGGCGCGGCCATGGCAAACATTATGGCCGGGGGAGACGCCATCCACCCTGCTGATGCGCAACCCGGTTTCTACCTCCTTTACGGGCGCGCCTTGGGCTGGGAGTGTAGTTGCCTCCCAGCGCCAGACCAAACCCCTCGGCCGTGCCGGGGGTCAGCGCGGTCGCCTGAACAGCGCGCGCGAAGCTGCGTCGTGCTCCCAAAAAGCGTGTTACCCGGGAACACGCAGCCCCCAACGGTGGCCGGGTTTGTAACCGGCCCGGCCACTCGCAAACATGCGCCGCAATGGCGCTTGCAAACTTCCGGCTCAGCATCGGGCTGAAGACCGGGTGGCGCAAATCTCGCTGGTTTTGCGCGTAGGCATGGTGACGCCCGGCCAAGTTTAAATTCGCCTGGCCGGGTTTACTTTCACACCAAACTATACCCATCCCCTTTCAACAAGCCCCTTTATGGCTTGCTTGTCGCCCGATTCCCCGTCGCTGCGGAATCGAATAGGCAAGCGCGCCATGGCAAACTTTACGGGAGCCGGTGCGTCCTTCGTAGGCACACCCGAAACCCCTTAAAAACTTTCATTAACGACGCACACTAAAATTCTCCCTACGGCGTGCCCCCCTTGTCCAATCGATGCGCCGAAGATCGTTGTAACCAGTCCTATATTCATTGTGAATTTTTTTCCATCTGGGATAACAGTTTGAAGACTCGCCATCGGCTTCTTGCATTTCGAATACAAATATACCTTTGCTTTTCAAGTTCAGGAATTGCGCTTTCCAATGATCGTTTTCTTACGTTTATTTCCTCAGCCAACTGCTCATTGGAAATGGTAACACGCCTTGTTTTTATCACATACTATGAAGCTGACCAAAGGCAAGCTTCGCCGATAACTCAGGTTCGGATTGGCCATGGCCTCTATGGGGACCTTGTAGGTTTACCCTCCTGCATTTCTAATCCCGGTTCGCCTTCAGCGGTCTCTAACAAAACAATATCCTCATAAAGAATGGTTTGATCCATTTTCGCCTGCATAAACCTTTGACCGCGCGATCAACACTATCCTCGTCAACCGAGCCTCTTACTATAACCGCCGCCAAAATCTTTAGGTTCTCTTGGTTATACGGGATCTCCTTAAATTCTCTGGTCCTGCATTCATTGTCAATAATAGCGTACATGCAGATTTGCAGCTTGGTGAGACGAGGCTTCGTGTGTAACAGGGCACGCGGAAATCGTAATACTTCCAGACCCATGTAGACTCCCTAACTCCTTCGTTGCTGTTCTCAATCCCACATCTCGCGCAAAACTGGCGGAGTATAAGCCCTTTTTAAGCGGATTATAAGCCCTTTTAAAATTGATTTGAACTGTGCAACAATTTTAAAATGATTCTAAAATATCATTATAACAGCATGTTGACCAAAACGAAAACACCAACAAACATTTTTGTCTTATATCTTCAATTTCCCGGTTATAATAACACGGACGAGGCGAACTATTAGTTGACTGATCGGAGTACTAAATTAAGGAGGTGATGCCACCATATTGACCAGAAAAGAGAGGCGGAAAATTATTCCCAAAACATCAACACCAAAACCTAAAAAGGGGGGAACACCCAATGAAAATTTACTTTGGTGGAATACCTGGGGGATGGAAAGGCAAGACGTTAAAAGAGCAGAGAAAGAACTGGCAAAAATGGGGGTCGAACATCGAATGGCCAGCTTCGCCTATCGAAAGCACGCGAACACCTTGCTTGAGGTGATAAAGGAGGAGGTTGACAATGACGGCACTGAGGCTAAGAGGTAAAGAAGGAAATAAAGCCGGTAACAAATCGGCTTCCCATAACATCACAGTCTACCGAAATCCAAAAACCCGAGTGCCTGGAGTTCCCCTACTATTTGATGAGGGGCGCTGCCGGCCGAAACCCGGCCTTGAAAACCCCAAAGGAATGGAACCCTTAAGGAGCGAGCATGAAAAAAGACGAGAAAATGGTGCTGGTTCCGGAAGCTCTGATGAAGGAAATTTTTGCGAATTTGAAAGAGCACGAAGCGGCTATGATAAAAAGTATAGCGAATATGGAAGCAATGGCGAGAAAAAAGGTCAGGCTGCCTAAAATCGTAAATAATAGGGAACCGAGGCTACATTAGGGCTTCGATCCGGGGCGATCTCGACCTGGGATCACATTTCATAGGGTAAAACTAAAAACCCGGCCTTGAGCATGATTTCAAGGCCGGGTTTATTTTTGGTTGTAGTTTTGTATCAAACTAAACCCTTTTGCCTGTTTTATGCGCAGCCGATTTGTGATACTCTCAGTTTGTCAGATCGAATCCGAAACAAATTACAGACTATTGTCTTTCTAATTCGTTAGGCGGACTCTGAGACCGCGTGGAAGGGCACGTAAATGGCGATTCCTCATTACCAGACTGTTATGCTCCCGCTTCTTCGGTCTCTGAGGGATGAGAAGGAGCACAATATCGGCGAGGTGGTGGACGCGATAGCGGAAGAGTTCAGCCTATCGGCCGAGGAACTCCAAGAACTACTTGGGAGTGGCCAGCAGACAGTCATTCGCGCCGTGCTGGCTGGGCGCGCACATACCTCAAGAAGGCCGGCCTGATCGCACCGACCCGCCGTGGGTTCTTCCGCATTACTGAGCGTGGTCAATCGGTGCTCGGAGCCGAGCCGCGCATCGACATCAAGTTTCTGGAGCAGTTCCCAGAGTTTGTGGCCTTTCGAGAGCTGCGTCATGTTCGGCCAGAGGAAACGCAGGATTCTGTAGTTGCCACAAGCGACGCCACACCAGAGGAGGCTCTTGACGCGGCCTACCTGCGCCTCCGGCTCGATCTGGAGGCTGACCTTCTCGAACAGGTGAAAACAGCGTCACCCTCCTTCTTTGAGCGACTCGTTGTGGAACTCCTGGTTCGAATGGGCTACGGGGGCACTCTTCGAGATGCAGGGCAAGCCGTTGGCAAGAGCGGCGATGGGGGAATCGACTGGATTATCAAGGAGGATCGTCTTGGCCTCGACGTGATCTACATCCAGGCGAAGCGATGGGATTCAACCGTTGGTTGTCCCGATATTCAGAAGTTTGCTGGTGCGCTTCAGGGACATCGCGCTCATAAAGGAGTGTTCATCACAACGTCGTCCTATTCCAGCGACGCCATCGACTTCGCATCGCGCATCGATAGCAAGATCGTGCTCATGGATGGCCCGGCCTCGCGAAGCACATGATCGATTACAATGTTGGAGTCTCCATTTCTCGGTCTTACGAGGTCAAGAAGATTGACTCAGACTACTTCAACGAAGAGTGATTGCGGCAAATGTCGGCCGTCCAACAACCGGTTCAGCGGACGGTGCTCCACGCCGCCGCTGAACCGGAGCGTTAATCTGGCTATCAATTTCGGAAATATCACGGCAAACTGGCCTCCCAAGATACCTGCTATACTGACAGCATATCAAGAAACATATGATTAGAACTTTCCAAAAACTCTGTCTCTCCCGGGTTTGCTCTTGGTTGTAGTTTGAGGGTGAACTATAACTTTACGCCTCAGCCTTCTATGCGCAGCCGATTTGTGATACAGATCCGACATATCACCAAGGCGTTCAGTCAGTGATATAGCCCTGCTGCAACGGTGTTGCACCAGCCAAGCTCGTTGAGATTTCCATTACAAACCCACCCCATTGCCACAGTTGAGACTGTCCATCGTATTCCACACTCAGAAGAATAGGGTTACCAATGGGCTATTGCAGGCGAGGAGCGGGTTTAGACAACAGTGTCAATCGGGCCCTTGAATGCCCTGCGGTGTTCATGGTATCTTAGGAGGCGATTTGGGACCACCCATATGGAAGAAGGGTTCAAACTGCCCGATATGGCCACATACTCGACTTCGGTAAAGCGACAGCGTGCCAGCAAGCGCCCTAAGAATCCCTACTTACACCAGCTCAGAGCGCTCCCCAAGTTGAGCGAGGTTGAATACCGATATAATGCGGTCTCTTTTTTTTGCGGGGGGGGCGGTTTGGATTTAGGAGCTGCCCTGGCTGGTTTCAACGTGTTGTTTGCGTCGGACATTGAGCAAAAACATGCGACACGGTCGCTTTCAACTTCCCGGACTGCGCGACTCTCGCAATCGATATCAATGATCTCACAGGAGATAAGGTTAGGGAACTTGCAAGGGCTACTCAGTTTGATCTGCTGGCAGGTGGACCTCCTTGCCAGTCGTTCAGCATCCTTGGAAAGCGGAATTCATTTAAAGATCCCCGCGGAAAACTGGTCTACGAGTATGCTCGACTCTAGACGAGTTAAAGCCTAAAGCTTTTGTTTTTGAGAACGTGCCTGGAATGCTCAGCGTGAACAAAGGGCGAGACTGGCAGGCTTTATTAAAGTATTTTCAAGATGAAACCCACTACAAGCTATTCACAGATAAGCTCAACGCTGCCGATTTCGGAATTCCCCAGATACGTCAACGTATTTTCATAGTTGGATTTCGCATGCCTGAAACGGAGTTTAAATTCCCGAGGCGGACGCACCAAAACAAGGAAGGAACTGGTCAGCTACAGCTCGATTTTTCGGATGAAGACGCCTTGCCGTGGGTACCGGCGCGGTATGCTTTGCAAGACATAGAAAATCTCCCAACCATCGAATTCGCCCCCATGGCGATGGGTTAGGAACCGCTACTCGCTAATACTGCCTGGCGGAAGGGATAGGGTTGATCACACAGATCGAATCCACCCTGACCGCCCGTCTGGGACTGTCATAGTGGGTTCAAGGGCTGGAGGTGGCAGGCCTCACATTCATCCTTTCATTCCGCGTCACATTAGCGTTCGAGAAGCTGCGCGGCTTCAGTCATTCCCCGATTGGTATGTGTTCCCAAACACAGAGACTTGGCAATATAGAGCGGTGGGCAATGCAGTGCCACCGA
>CAVQTH010000021.1:0-50179 GCA_963716325.1 uncultured delta proteobacterium
TGACGGATCACAAGGTGTTGGAAGAGAAGCTGCAGCTGGCCCAGGAAGCCGCCGAGGCCGCCAGCAAGGCCAAGGGGGATTTTCTGGCCAACATGAGCCACGAGATCCGCACGCCCATGAACGCCATTCTGGGGATGGCGCATCTGGCGCTGAAGACGGAGCTCTCTCCCAAGCAAAGCGACTACCTTCAAAAAATCCAGACCGCCGGCACCTCGCTGCTCGGGATCATCAACGACATCCTGGACTTCTCCAAGATCGAGGCCGGCAAGTTGGAGATGGAGGCGGTGCCTTTCAATCTGGAAGAGGTGATGGGCAATCTGGCCAGCCTGATCACCGTCAAGGCCCACGAAAAGGAAGGAATCGAAGTCCTGTTTTGCACCGAACCGAATGCACCCCGGGCCCTCGTGGGGGACCCTTTGCGGCTGGGGCAGGTGCTCATCAATCTCGCCAACAATGCCGTCAAGTTCACGGAGCACGGTGAGATCGTCGTTTCCACCGAATTGCTCAACCGCGGTAAGAAGACGGTGGAGATCAAATTCGCCGTCAAAGACACCGGCATCGGCCTCACCGAAGAGCAGACGGCCAAACTATTCAGCTCTTTCTCTCAAGCCGACACCTCCACCACCCGCAAGTTCGGCGGCACCGGGCTGGGGCTGGCGATCAGCAAGCGGCTGGTGGAAATGATGGGCGGCCGGATCTGGGTGGAAAGCGTGCCCGGCGCAGGCAGCACCTTCTGCTTTACCGCGGTCTTCGGAATCGGCCGCGAAGAAACCATCTCCCCGCACACCCCGCCGCCGGATTTGAGAGGCCTGAAAACGCTGGTAGTGGATGACAACTCGACCTCCCGGGAGATTCTGCAGGGGATGCTGGAGTCGTTTTCCTTCGAGGTGTCGCTGGCGGCCTCAGGCGAGGAGGGATTGACGGAGTTCGAGAAATCCGTTTCCAGCCGGGGATACGATCTGGTGGTGATGGACTGGAAGATGTCGGGCATCGACGGCATCGAGACCGCGAGGCGTATTAAACACCTCCCGGGGCTGAGCCGGAGGCCGCGCATCATCCTGGTGACCGCCTACGGCCGGGAGGAGATCATGCGGCAGGCGGAGAAAATCGGGCTGGACGGGTTTCTGGTCAAGCCGGTGAGCCCCTCGGTGATGTTCGACACGATCATGCAGGCGTTTGGGAAAGAGGCTCCGCGGCAGCTTCGGGCAGACGGTGAAAAGAAAATTGAAGCTGCGGCTTCCGAAAAACTTGCCGGCGCAAGCGTGCTGCTGGTGGAGGACAACGAGATCAACCAGCAGGTGGCCATGGAGATCCTCTCCGGTGCCGGGCTGAAGGTAATGGTGGCCAACAACGGGCAGGAGGCGCTGGACCTCGTCGGCGCGAACGCCTACGATGCGGTTCTGATGGACGTGCAGATGCCGGTGATGGACGGGTACACCGCCACGCGCAAGATAAGAGAGCTGGAAGCAAGGCGGCCTCCAACATCGCCCCTCCAACCTCCGACCCGCCGCCTCCCCATCATCGCCATGACCGCCCACGCCATGTCCGGCGACCACGAGAAGAGCCTGGCGGCCGGCATGAACGATCACATCACCAAGCCCATCGATCCGGCGCAGCTCTTCGGCACCCTGGCAAAATGGATAGGGCCCAGGCAGGGGACACACAAACCGGTTGAGGCGCCTTCACCCCCAACAGGCTCGCCGGACAAAGAGCCCGCGCCCCCGGAAAAAACGCTGCCGGACGCGATGCCTGAGTTCGACCTGACCGATGGTTTGCAGCGGCTCATGGGCAACCGCGCACTGTACCGCAAGCTGCTGGTCAACTTCTCGACCCAGTACGCCCAAGCCGGCGCGGACATTCACAGGGCGCTGGATGCCGCCGACTTCGACCGGGCCCACGGGCTGGTGCACGCCATCAAAGGGGTCGCCGGCAACCTGGCGGCCAAGGACCTGCAGCAGCAGTCGGTGGCGTTGGAAAAACTCGTCAAGCACGCTGACCCCGCCAACCCGCCGCCGGCAGATGAGTTGAACTCGGCTTTCGAGGCCTTCCGGGGATCGCTGGGCCGGGCGCTGGGTGCCGTAGCATCCTTGATGCCCGCCGCCGCGGAGCCGGCGGCCCCTGCGAAGCCAGCCGCCGGCGCTCTCCCGCCTGCGCTGGCAAAGGAAGCGGCCACCCGCCTGCGGGAGGCGGCCGAGCTGGGAGACGTGTCGGGGCTGGCCGCCATCTGCAGCGAACTGGCCGCCAAGTCTGAAGCCTTTGGTTCCTACAAAGCAAGGGTTGCTCAGCTGGCCGACGACTTCGATTTCGACGGGGTGCTGAAGCTGGCCGAGGAGCTGGAAAAGTAAATTGATGCTGGATACTCGATGCTGGATGAAGGCCGGCAAAAAGCGGATCGAGGTTCGAGTATCGGACCCTTTTTTCCTGAACCCTTGATCCCCCGAACCCTGGATCTTGGACCCCATCAAAGCGGAGTTCAGCCATGACCGGCACGATTGATGAAAGCGGAAGCGAGGCGGAAGCGTCCAAGATCCTCCTGGTCGACGACAACACCACCAACCTGCAGGTGCTGCGCGAAACCTTGGACGGCTCAGGCTACAAGCTCCTGATCGCCAAAAACGGCAGGAGCGCGCTGGAGATCGTCCGCAAAGCCCGCCCCGACCTGATCCTGCTGGACATCATGATGCCGGAGATGGACGGTTACGAGGTCTGCCGGACGCTCAAGGCCGACGTGATCACCCAACACATCCCGGTAATTTTCCTGACTGCGATGGCCGATGCCGAAGACGAGGCCAAGGGGCTTGCCCTGGGCGCGGTGGACTACATCACCAAGCCGATCAACCCCGGGCTGGTGAGGGCCCGGGTGCGCAACCACCTGGAGCTCAAGCGCCACCGGGACCACCTGGAGCACCTGGTGCGGGTGAAAACGCGCGAGGTACAGCTGACCCAGGCGGTCATGATCGAAAGCCTGGCGACCCTCGCCGAGTATCGCGACCCCGAAACCGGCGGCCACATCAAGCGCACCCAGAACTACGTGAAGGCCCTGGCGGTGCACCTGAAAAACCACGCGCGGTTCCGGGACCTACTGGACGAGGAGACCATCGAGCTATTGTACCTCTCAGCGCCGCTGCACGACGTGGGCAAGGTGGGTGTCAAAGATAACATCCTGCTCAAGGCCGGCCGGCTGGACGACGCTGAATTCGCCGAGATGAAGAAGCACACCCTTTTCGGGGAGGAGGCGCTGCGGCTGACCGAGCAGAAGCTCGGCAAGAGCACGTTCCTGCGCCACGCGCGGGAGGTCGCCGGCTCCCACCAGGAGAAATGGGACGGCTCGGGCTACCCCCGCGGTATGAAGGGCGACGCGATCCCCGTCTCGGGCCGCCTGATGGCGCTCGCCGACGTCTACGACGCCCTGATCAGCAAGCGGGTCTACAAGCCGCCGATGCCCCACGAGAAAGCCGTTGCCATCATCCGCGAGGGCCGCGGCGCCCACTTCGACCCCGATGTGGTCGAAGCGTTCCTGGCGCTGGAGGACACCTTCCGCAACATCGCCCTGACCTTTGCGGACTGCGACGAGGAACGCGAGGCCCTGGGCGTTACCAAAGCCGCCGATGCCGGCCTGGCAGGACGGGTGACTCGCGTGCTGCTGGCCGAGGACAACCCCATCAACCGGGAGATCATGCTGAGCCAGCTCACCGCTTTGGGGTACGCGGTAATAGAGGCCGCGAACGGCAAGGAAGCGCTTCGGAAGTACCAGACGGAGCAACACGACCTGATCCTGACGGACATCGAGATGCCGGAAATGGACGGCTACGGCCTGGCGGCGGAGATCCGGCGCCTGGAGCAGGCCGCCGGAAGCCGTATCCCGATCCTGGCCATCACCGCCAGCGACTTCGACCTGGACGAGGGCAAGGCCCGCAGCTCCGGCTTGGACGGCTACATGCTCAAGCCCCTGGACCCCAAGGTGCTGGCCAAGAAGCTCGCCGACATCTTCTGCCAATCAGCGAAACCGGAAAAATCCTGATCCCCGCAAACTACCTATACCCCTCGTCCTCCCTACCCGCTCAGCGGGAGCGGCGTCCTGCCGCGATCGCAACAAGACCGATCTGATGGAAATCGTTCATGGAAGCCACCCCTCCACGGGCCGCACCTGATTACCGGCAGGATAACACTGCGTACCACAACCTGCTTTTTATCAGTTTGCGGTTGTGGCAAACGCGCAACACTTTTCACGTTAGTCTTGACTTTTGCGCAAAGCGCTGCTTAAATGCCAAGCATGGAACGCTATCTCGCTGAGCCCACCAGAAAAGACCTCAAGCGCAAAATGGTTATAATAACTGGACCCCGTCAGGTCGGGAAGACGTGGCTCGCCAAAGAATTGATGACGGAATTCAAAAATCCCCAATACCTGAACTACGACAATTTCGATGATGCCCGCATCATACGGTCGCAGGCCTGGCCGTTGAATTCCGATATCATCGTTTTCGACGAGATTCATAAAATGAAAGGATGGAAACGCTTTGTCAAAGGGATTTACGATACTCGCCAGGATAGACAGTCTATCCTCGTTACGGGAAGCGCAAGGCTGGAAACATTCCGCCAGGCGGGGGAGTCGCTGGCCGGACGACACTTTCACTTCCGGTTGAATCCCATCTCGGTTCGCGAGCTCAAGGGAAAAGAAAAACCCTACGAAGCGCTTGCCAGCCTCAACCGCCTCGGGGGGTTCCCGGAGCCTTTCTTGTCCGGTTCTGAGACCGAAGCCACTCGGTGGAGAAATCAGTACTATACCGATCTCGTCAGGGAAGACATCCTGGAGTTCAGCCGCATCCAGGAAGTCAAGGCGATCCGGATCCTGCTTGAAATGCTGCGGGAAAGAGTAGGATCGCCTCTGTCCTACAGATCATTGGCGGGCGACCTTCAGGTCTCCCCGAACACCGTTCGCAAATACGTCGAGATCCTGGAAAGCCTCTGCATCATCTTTCTCGTTCGGCCTTTCCATACAAACGTGGCGAGGGCCGTTCTGCGGGAGCCGAAGGTGTATTTCTATGACAGCGGCTATGTGCGGGGCGACGAAGGGATCAGACTTGAAAACAGTTGTGCGGTTTGCCTCTTGAAGCATGCCCACTACCTGCAGGACACCGCTGGGGAAGAAGTCTCGCTTCATTACGTCCGGACGCGGGACGGGCGGGAGATCGATTTCGCGATCACCAAGAAAAATAAATTATCCCAGTTCATCGAAGTGAAGTTATCCGACGATCAGCCCACGCCGGCGCTGCGCTTTTTTCTCAACATGTTTCCCGGAGTTTCGGCATGCCAGCTGGTGCATAACCTCCGGAGAGAGCAGCACGCGACCGGCATTGACATCGTCAGCGCATCCAAATGGCTGTCGGATTTGAGCGCCTGAAAGCTTTCATGTTTGCAGCAATCACCTTCACTTGGTCTTCATTTTTCGCAGCCGGATGGACTTCGGGGTCACTTCCACCAGCTCGTCGTCGCCGATGTACTCCATGGCCTGCTCGAGGGTGAACTGCCTCGGCGGGATCAGGCGCAAGGCCTCGTCGGTTCCGGAAGCGCGGATGTTGGTGAGCTTCTTCTCCTTGCACATGTTGACCCAGAGATCCTGGGGCCGGGAGTTTTCGCCCACGATCATGCCCGGGTAGACCGGGTCGTTGGGGCTGACGAAGATGATGCCGCGCGGCTGCAGGTGGAAGATGGCGTAGGTCACGGCCTTGCCGTCGCGGTCGGAGACCAGCACTCCGTTGGGCCGGCCGCTGATCTCACCGGCGTACGGCAGGCGGCCGACGACGAGCGTGTTCAGGATCCCGGTGCCGTGGGTGTCGGTCAGAAACTGGCTGCGGAAGCCGATCAGGCCGCGGGAGGGGATTTCGAACTCCAGGCGCACGCGGCCGAACCCGTTGTTGACCATCTTGACCATCTTGCCGCGCCGCGCGCTCGTCATCTCGGTGACGATCCCGATGAACTTCTCCGGGATGTCGACAACGGCCAGCTCCTTGGGCTCCATGGTCTGCCCGTCCACCTTGCGGGTGATGACCCGGGGTTTCGAAAGCGACAGCTCGAAGCCTTCCCGCCGCATGGTCTCCACCAGCACGGCCAGCTGCAGCTCACCGCGGGCGCTCACTTGGAAGGAGTCCCGGTTTTCGGCCTGCTCGACCCGCAGGCTCACGTTGTAAAGCAGCTCCTTGTCCAGGCGCTCCTTGATGTGCCGCGAGGTGAGATACCGGCCCTCCTTGCCCGCCAAGGGGGATGTGTTCACTGAAAACACCATGGAAATGGTCGGCTCTTCCACCGTGATGGCGGGCAGCGGCCGCGGGTCCGCAGGGTCGCCCAGCGTGTCGCCGATGAATATGTCCTCGACCCCTGCAACGGCGGCGATGTCGCCGACCGGGATCGTCTCCTGCTCGACCCGGTTGAGCCCCTCGTAGGTGTAGATGACGCTTAAAGAGGTTTCCCGGATGGTGCCGTCTGGTTTGAGCAGCGCCACGCCCGGGCCTTTTTTCAGGGTACCGTTGACGACCTTGCCCACTGCGATCCGGCCGACGTAGTCGCTGTGCTGGAGGTTGGTGACCAGGAACTGAAGCGGTGCGTCGGGGTCGTAGGCGGGCGCGGGAATCGAGGCGATAATAGCCTCAAAGAGCGGCGCGAGGTCGCGCCCCTTGCCTTCCGGGTCGGTCAGCGCGATGCCGGCCTTGGCGTTGGTGTAGAGCACGGGAAAATCCAGCTGCTCCTCGGTGGCGTCCAGGTCGATGAAGAGGTCGTAGACCTCGTCCAGCACCTCCTGGATGCGGCGGTCGGGCCGGTCGATCTTGTTGATCACCACGATGGGCGGCAGGCCGTGGGAGAGCGCCTTGCCGAGCACGAAACGCGTCTGGGGCAAAGGGCCTTCCGTGGCGTCCACCAGCAGCATCACGCCGTCCACCATGTTGAGCGTGCGCTCCACCTCGCCGCCGAAATCCGCGTGGCCCGGGGTGTCCACGATGTTGATCTTCGTGCCCCTGTAGACGATGGCCGTGTTCTTGGCCATGATGGTGATGCCCTTCTCCCGCTCGAGGTCCAGGCTGTCCATGACCCGCTCGGCCACCTGCTCGTTGTCGCGGAAGACGCCGCTCTGCCAGAGCATGGCGTCCACCAGCGTGGTCTTGCCGTGATCGACGTGGGCGATGATGGCCAGATTGCGCAAATCCTGACGTGCTTTCATAATCCTCTCATTGGTTGGGGCTCAAAACCTTCTTCAACACTTCATAGACATTGAGCAAGCTGCTGCCGCTCACCCATTCGTCCATGGCGTGGGCGCCGTGGCCGATGGGGCCGTAGAGTACGGACGGGATCTGCGCGAGCCCCGTAAGGGCCGAGTCGGCCCAGAAGGACAGGCCCACCAAGCTGCTCCCGGAAGACGCTTCCTGAATTCGCCTCAGGATGTCGGCCCCGTTCGGTGTCCGGTACGGCGGCCGCATGAAGATCTTCCTGCTTTTCACCTGATGGGCACCCGGCAGCTGCGCAACCGCTTGGACAACGCGCGAAAGCTCGGCGTCCACCAGCTCCGGTTCTTCGTCCGGCAAGGTGCGCCGTTCCCATTGCAGCCGCGCGCGGGCCGGAACGACACTGAGCTCGGTGCCTCCTTCGATGGTCCCGCTATGCAGCGAGGCGTGCCCGAGAAGCGCGTCCGGCGGCCGTGAGTGCAGCTCGGAGCGGATGCGTTCGAGTTCGCCCAACGCCGCGCGCAACGGCAGAATGGCGTCGATGCCCTGCTCCGTCCGGCTGCCGTGGGCCGCCTTGCCGAGGACTTCGAGTTCAAACCAGGCGAAGCCTTTGTGCGCCACCCCGATGTTCTCCTCGGTCGGCTCGAGAAAAATCGCGCCGCCGGGAAGGGCCGGCAGCGTCGGCAGCCACCGGTTCACCAGAAATTCCGTCCCCAGGCTGCGGTCCTCCTCATCGCAGGAGAATGTGAGCCATACATCCCGTTCGGGCGGATGCCGAGCCCAAAACCCGGCCAGCGCCAGCATGACCGCCACGCTGCCCTTCATGTCGTAGGTCCCCCGGCCGTAAAGGCGGTCGTCCTCCTGCCGGAGGGTAAACGGCGACGGCATGCCCTCGACGCCGACCGTGTCGATGTGACCGTTCAACAGCACCGGCGGGCCGGGTGACGCCCCCCGGACAAGCGCGACGACGTTCGCACGTTCGTTCGAAACGTTTTGAACGTGCGCTTCAAGCCCGAACCGGCTCAGCCGGTTTTTGATAAAGACCGCTATTTCCATCTCGCCCGGCCCGCCCGAAAGCGTGGCGTTGATGGAGTTGATGGCTACCAGTTCCCTGAGAATCGCGACGATTTGCTCCTGCATGGCGCTCCTGTTCCGCGGTTGCTTCAACGATCTTAACCCCTTGCGAGGCATTGTCAAATTTGGATTTGAACTTTCGCGTGAAGCTGGTATACAAAAGCGGAGGGTGCAGGGCGCCTTGTATCGGTTAACCGTCGATCGGGCAACCATTTTTTATATCACAAAAGGAGTGCAGCGTCATGGCTTACCGCGTCGCATTGATCCCGGGGGACGGTATCGGACTTGAGGTCGTGCCCGAAGGCGTGCGGGCTCTCAAGGAGCTTGCGAGCCGCTTTTCGTTCAAAATGGAATTCACCGAGTTCCCCTACTCCTGCCAGTATTACTTCGAGCACGGCGTCATGATGCCGGAGGACGGGATCGAGCGCCTGCGGCCGTTCGACACCATCCTGCTCGGGGCCGTAGGCTTGCCCAAGGTCCCGGACCACGTCTCGCTGTGGGGGCTTCTTATCCCCATCCGACGCAGCTTCGATCAGTATGTGAACATGCGGCCGGTGCGGCTGCTGCCGGGGATCAAGTCCCCGCTCGCCGGTCGCACGGCCAAGGACATCGACTTCGTCATCATCCGGGAAAACACGGAGGGCGAATATTCCCAGGCCGGCGGGCGCCTCTACCAGGGCACGGAACGCGAGGTCGTCATTCAGGAATCCCTCTTCACCCGCATCGGCGTGGACCGGATCCTTCGTTTTGCCTTCGAGCTTGCCCGCAAGAGAGCCAGGAAACAGGTGACCTCGGCCACCAAGTCCAACGGCATCATCCACACCATGCCCTTCTGGGACGAGCGCTTCCGAGCCGTGGCGGCCGATTTTCCCGACATCAAGACCGGCCAGTACCACATCGACATCCTCACGGCGCACTTCGTCCAGCACCCGGACTGGTTCGACGTGGTGGTGGCGAGCAACCTCTTCGGCGACATTCTGTCGGACCTGGGCCCGGCCTGCGCCGGAGGCATCGGCATTGCGCCCTCGGCCAACCTCAACCCCGAACGAAAGTTCCCCTCCATGTTCGAGCCGGTGCACGGCTCGGCGCCCGACATCGCCGGCAAAGGCGTTGCCAACCCCGTTGCGACCCTGTGGTCGGTGGCGATGATGCTGGATTTCCTGGGCGAAGCGGCCGCCGCCAAGGCACTCATGTCCGCCATCGAGGGTGTGACGGGAGAAGGCAAGGTGCTGACACGGGATCTGGGCGGTAAGGCCGGCACCCGCGAGTTCACGGATGCCGTGCTGAAATCCCTTCGGTGAATTGCGTGATCACCTCGCCATCTCTTGGGCGACCCGGGCTGGCTGGCGCTGATCGGCGCCTCAGGCCGGGCCGCGCCTCAGAGCGTTCGTATTTTGCATTTGACCGGGATAAATTGCTGCGGTATAATTGTATCTTCAAGCATTACTGATGGTGAGGGGATCACTTCTCGTGTGTTTAACTCGATTTGACCAATACATGCGATCCGCGTTTTTCTGTTCAGCCAATTGCCGACTGACCGACCCTCCGCCCTGATTCCAGGGGAATCACACCACCACACTGGAATGATTTACAATTCCTGCCGCACTTTATGCGGTCGGACGCTGCCGCCGGCAGGGCCTTGCGGCCATGCGAGGCGCATTCATAACGAGAGCTGACATGAACCATGTATTTCATAAAGAGATCGGCCGGCGACGCACGTTCGGCATCATCAGCCACCCCGATGCGGGCAAGACCACGTTGACCGAGAAGCTGCTGCTTTTCGGCGGGGCCATCCGCATGGCCGGCATGGTCAAGGCTCGCAAAGCCGCCCGGCATGCCACCAGCGACTGGATGGCGATCGAGCGTGAACGAGGCATATCCGTCACCACCTCGGTGATGAAGTTCAACTACCGGGACCTGGAGATCAATCTCCTGGACACCCCCGGCCACCAGGACTTTTCCGAAGACACCTTCCGGGTCCTGACCGCGGTGGACAGCGCCCTGATGGTCGTCGACAGCACCAAAGGCGTGGAGCTTCAGACCGAAAAGCTGATGGAAGTCTGCCGGATGCGAAACACCCCCATCATCACCTTCATCAACAAGCTGGACCGGGAAGGACTGGATCCGATCGGGCTGCTCGATGAAATCGAGAACAAGCTGCAAATCGAGTGCACGCCGTTCTCATGGCCGGTCGGCATGGGCAAAAACTTCAAGGGGGTTTACAACCTCCAACGCGGTGAGCTGTATCTTTTCACGCCCGGGCTCGATTCCCGGGACCGGCAGGGGATCCGGATCACCGATCTCGGCGATCCGCTGCTTGACCAGCTGCTGGGCAGTCAGGCGGGTGAGCTGCGGGGCCAGGTGGAGCTGCTGGAAGGGGCCGCCAATCCGTTTGAGCGGGAACACTTCCTCAACGGAAGCCAGACCCCTGTTTTTTTCGGCAGCGCCCTCAACAACTTCGGCGTGCAGGAGCTGCTCGACGCATTTGTCGAGCTGGCCCCGCCGCCGCGGCCCCGCAATGCCCTGACCCGCACCGTCGAGCCCTGCGAAGAGGCCTTTTCCGGTTTTGTTTTCAAGATCCAGGCCAACATGGACCCGGCTCACCGCGACCGAATCGCGTTTCTGCGGATTTGTTCCGGCAAGTTCACGCGCGGGATGAGGGTGACCCACCACCGGATCGGGAAACAGGTGGCCCTCAACAACGCCACCATATTCATGGCCCAGGATCGCACCAACGTTGAAGAAGCCTTTTCGGGCGACATCATCGGCATTCACAACCACGGCACCATCCGCATCGGGGACACCTTCTCCGAAAAGGAACCGCTGCAGTTCACCGGCATCCCCAATTTTGCCGCGGAGCATTTCCGCCGCGTACGCTTGAAAAACCCTATGAAGTCCAAACAACTGCACAAGGGGCTCATCCAGCTCGCTGAAGAGGGTGCCATCCAGGTGTTCCGGACCCTTGTGGGCGGCGACCTCATTTTGGGAGCCGTCGGGCTTTTGCAGTTCGATGTCACGATGGCCCGCCTGGAGGCCGAATATGGTGTGGACGCGGTGTATGAGCCGGTGGATTATTCGACGGCGCGGTGGGTCGACTGCGACGACAAGAAAACTCTCGAACGTTTTGAAAGGATGCAGCGCTACGACTTGGCCTATGATGCCGAGGGGTATCTCACGTATCTGTGCGCCAACGAATTCCGCCTCGGGTTTGCCGTGAAGGATTGGCCCGACATCACGTTCCGAAAAACCCGTGAATACAGCGACGGCAGCCAACGGGCACCCGTGAGGCGGGTGGCTTGAACCATGGGTTACAACGCGTAAATCTCTTCCTTTGACAGCAGATGAAGCCCGGCCGCTTTCAGCAGTACCATGGTTTCCGCCACATTCGCGACTTCAATCACCAGAACCGCCCGATCGCGTAATACAAATCCGTAGGAGTCTTCCACATTGATCCGCTGCCGGGTCAACACTTTGAGCACCGCGTGCAATCCGCCGGGTCGGTCCTCAACCGCAACGGCGACGATCTCCTTTTGCGACACCAGCACACCGGCCTGCTTGAGGAGGCGGTAGGCAGTGTCCGGGTCATCGACCAGCATTTTCACGACCCCATGCTCCCCGAGATCCGAGATCTTGATGGCCCGGATATTGATATTCGCCTGGGCGAGCACTCCGGTGATGTGGTCAAGACGCCCCGGCCTGTTTTCGGCAAACACGGAAATGTGATAGGCAATCATCGAGCACTCCTCAAGGCCGGTAAAGATCCGCTCGCCGGCGGTCTCCTCCCGGGGTTATTCTTTGCGGCGATGATCGACCACCCGCACCGCCTTGCCTTCGCTCTTGGGCAGTGAATCGGGCTCGACCAGGGCGACTTTGGGGGTGAACAGCAATTCGCCCTTGAGCGCCGCCGTGATCCGCTGCTGCAAGGCCTTGAGGCTTTTGATGTCCCCCCGGAAAAATTCATGCTGCACTTCCACCCGCACCGTCATCGCGTCCATGGGGCCCTCGTTTTCCAGGATGATCTGGTAATTCCGGCCCACTTCCGGGACGCTCATCAACAGCGTTTCGACCTGCATGGGGAAGACGTTGACGCCCTTGATGATGAACATGTCGTCCGACCGCCCCTTGATCCGGGCAATCCGCTTGTGGGTGCGCCCACAGGGGCAGGCCCCCGGGACAAGCGACGTCAGGTCCCGTGTCCGATAACGGATCAGGGGCATGGCTTCACGGTCGAGCGTCGTCAGGACGAGCTCCCCTTCTTCGCCGTCCGGCATGGGTTCCAGCGTGGTGGGATTCAGCACCTCGACCAGGTAGGCGTCCTCCCAGATGTGCATCCCGTTTTGCTCAGGGCACTCGAACGCAACGCCGGGACCGGACATTTCAGACAGGCCATAGGAATTGAACACCTTGACACCAAGCCCCTCTTCCACGCGTTTGCGGGTGTGCTCGGAATAGGGTTCGGCGCCCAGGTAGGCGATTTTCAGCTGGAGATCGCGTTTCGGGTCAACCCCGGTTTCTTCGAAGAACGAAAGCAAATGCAGCGCGTAGCTGGGGATGGCATGGATGATCGTGGTGCCGAAATCCTGCATGAATTTGATCTGCCGCTTGCTGTTGCCCGCGCCCGCCGGAACGGTCAGCATGCCCAGCCGCTCCGCCCCGCAATGAAACCCCAGCCCGCCGGTGAACATGCCGTAACCCGTCATGTTCTGGAACACATCCGCGGGCCTGGCCCCGGTCATATACAAGCAACGCGCTATCAGATTCGCCCAGCTCGCCAGGTCGTGCGCGTTGTGGCAGACCACGGTCGCCTGCCCGGTGGTTCCGGAAGACGAATGCAACCGGATCACGTCATCCTTCCTGATCGTCAAAAATTCGAAAGGGTACCCTTCGCGCAGATGCTGCTTGGTCGTAAACGGCAGCTGGTGCAGGTCCTCGAGGCCTTGGATGCGGTCGACCGCAACCCCGGCTTCCCGGTACATGCGCTGGTAGTAAACCGATGTCATGGCGCGCCTGAGCGTTGCCTGCAGCCGCTGCCGCTGCAGCGCTTGCAGGTGAGCGCGCGGCATGGTTTCAAGGTTCGGTTCCCAGTACATGGTCTTGGCGTTTCCCCTCTTGGGTATTGGCATGCCTCAGGACCGGATCGCGTCCAACAGCTTCGTCAAAATGGCCGTGGCGTCGCCGACAACCCCGAGGTCGGCGACTTTAAAGATGGGCGCATCCGGGTCCTTGTTGATGGCGATGACCTTTTTCGACGAGCTCATCCCGACGATGTGCTGGACGGCGCCGCTGATGCCGACGGCGATGTAGAGGTCCGGGCCCACCGTGGTGCCGGACTGGCCCACCTGAAGCGTGTGGGGGATCCAGCCGAGCTCGACGATGGCCCGCGAGCCCGCCATGGTGCCGCCGAGCCGGTGCGCCAGGCTGCGCACCAAGTCCAGGTGGGAGGGCTCCCCGCAGCCGCGCCCGGCCGAGACGATGATGCGCGCCTCCTCGATCTTCTCACCCTCCGAGTCCATTTGGATCTGCTCCACCACCTTGGTGCGGATGGCGGCCTTCGACAGGTTGACGGGAAAATCCTCGATCGCAACCGGCCGGCTGGGGTCCGGCGCCGCCGCGGTAAAGACATTCGGCCGAACCGTGGCCGCCTGCGGCCGGGTGTAAGGCGAGATGATGCTCGCCATGATGTTGCCGCCGAAGGCCGGCCGAGTCTGCACGAGCTGACCCTGTTCGTCGATGGCAAGTCCGGTGCAATCCGCGGTCAAGCCGAACCGCAGGCGGGCGGCCACCCGGGGGGCCAGGTCGCGGCCGTTGGGGGTCGCACCGAACAGCAGCACCGAGGGTTTCTCCTTGGCGACCACCGCCGCCAGCGCCGTGGTGAAGCCGTCCGTGGAATAACCGCCGAGCAAATCGTGCCGGCAGCAGATGACCCGGTCCGCACCCTGGTGGCACAGCCGCTCGAGGCCTTGCATGCGGCCGTCTCCCAGGGCCACGGCCACCAGGGGTTGCCCCAGCCGGTCCGCCAGGCTGCGGCCGTGGGTGAGCAGCTCGTAGACGACTTTGCGTGGGGTCAACTTCTTCTCGCGTTCCTCGCACTCGGTCCAGACGAACACCCCCTTGTAGCGAGCGAGTTCCTCCGGCGAAGCCTGCCGGCGCTCTATGGAAAGAGCCGATTGCGGACAGACGTTGACGCAGGCGCCGCAGAGCGTGCAGCGCTCGTCGACCGTGACTTTCTCCTCGCCGGCAGAAATCGCGCCGAAGGGACAGGATTTCTGGCACAGCCCGCATAGGTTGCAGATTGGATGGTCGATCTTCAGCATTTTTCAACCCGGCTTCGGTTTGCTTGTCGAAAGAAAAGACAGGAGGTCCTGGTGACTGCACACACTCGATCGAAACTCGTCTCTTTATACGTCGGGCTTTCAGCGTCTTGCTTTGAACTCATACATACCCTTCCGATCTCAGGAACGACGCAATCTCCTTGGCCGCTGCGGCCGGTTCAAGACCCTCCAGCTTCAACCCGTCCTTTTTGGGCTGGGGCGGGAAGACCTTGACCACCTGGGTATAGGACCCGGCCAGACCCAGTTCGTTTTCCGACAGGCCCAAATCCGCGGCCGTGAGGACCCGCAAGTCCTTGCGCCGCGCAGACACAACATCGGCAAGCGACGGCATGCGCCGCATGATGTCGCCCTTGCTGGCGGAAACAAGCGCCGGCAGGCGCGATTCCAGAACCTCGTAGCCCGAATCGACCTCGCGCTTCACGCGGATGCGCTTGCGGTTGGGTGTCAGGGACATCTCCACCCCGTACATGATCTGGGCCATGCCCAGAATCTCGGCGATTTCCGGGCCCACCTGGGCGGTGTCGCCGTCGATGGCCTGCTTGCCGACCAGAATCAGGTCGACATCCGGCTCCGCCGTGCGGATGACCGCCGCCAGGGTCAACGCCGTGGCCCAGGTGTCAGCGCCGGCGAACTGGCGGTCGCTCACCAGGATCGCCCGGTCGGCGCCGAGCTCCAGGCAGCGCATGAGGGCGGAGCGGGCCTGGGGCGGCCCCATGCTGACGGCGATGATCTCGATGTCCGGGTTTGCCGCCTTGAGCCGCACGGCGTGATCCAGAGCGTACTCGCAGAAGGGGTTCAGGATCGAGGCGACACCCTCGCGGATCAAGGTCCCGGTCTCGGGGTTGACCCGCACGTTGGTGATTTCAGGGACCTGTTTGGCGCAGACGACGATTTTCATAGACGGAAAGGGTTCAAGGGTCCGAGGGGCCAAGGGTTCGAGTGAAAGCAGAAACGACCATCCGATTCACCGCTTGTTTTCCAATGATCTGATGAGAGCCTTGAGCATTCTTTCGACTTCCCGGATATTTTCCTGGGTTTTTTCCACCTTATTCCGGCTGATATACTCCAAGTCTCCAGAGAGCATGATTTGTGTTTCCAGTTCGCATGTGGAACCATAGGCGATATAGAGAGAACGGATATAGTCCGGCGTAGTCTTTCGGCCATATCCTTCGGCGATGTTTGAAGGGATGGAAACCGCGGCCCTTCGTATCTGTGATGTCAGGTTGTATTACTCTTCCCTTGGAAAGGCCTTTGTGAGCCTGTATATCTCCAGGCAAAGGCTATATGCCTTTTGCCAGACCGTTAGCTCTTTGCAATTTGTCAGCATTCCCCTTGAACCCTGTGATCCTCGCCGCTTTCTTTCCCTTGAACCCTCGACCCCTTGTATCCTTGAACCCTATTCTTCGAATATATTCCCCGGATTAAGCAACCAATTCGGATCCAACGCCCGTTTCACCGCGCGCATCTCTTCAATGTGCGCTGGGCTGAACATGGTCTTGAGAAACTTGGCCTTCAGCTTGCCGATGCCGTGCTCGGCCGAAACCGACCCGCCGAACGCGACCGCCTTCTCCGCAAACATCTGGTAAAGGCCCAGCGCCTTTTGTAAATCGGCCATGTCGCGCGGCATGATGTTGATGTGGACGTGATTGTTGCCGATGTGACCGAAAGCCGCCCATTCCAACCCCGCGCCTGAGAGCGCGTCCCGGTAAACCGCCCACATGTCGGCCAGGCGCTCGTCCGGCACCGCCAGGTCGGTCCCGAGCTTGTGCAGGCCGGGGTGCTGCTTCTTGCGCTCGGCGATGATCGAGTTGATGGTTTCCGGCAGGATGTGGCGGAAATTCTTGAGCCGGTCGAGCTCACGGTTTTCATAGGCCGCCCAGGAATCGGCCGGAGACGCCCCGCAGCTCCTCACGGCTGAATCCAATGCCTCCATCGGGACGTCCTTGGCCGCCGGGTCGAAATCCAGCTCGAAAAAGAGCGCCGACTGCGCCGTCGCGGGGATGGGAGGGGTGCCGACCGACTTGGCGTCCCGGCGCTGCCGTTCCCGCAGAAGGTCGATGGCGGTTGCCGAGTACATCTCCAGGAAGTCGAGCCGGATGCGCGCGTCCGCGCGCAGCGTCTGCACCAGCGCGATGGCCTGCTCGTCGGAGGCAAGGAACTGGACCACCGAGATCTTCGGCGTGCGCTTCAGCAGGCCCACCGTGACCTCGGTGACGATGCCGAAGGCGCCTTCGGACCCTATGAAAAGATCGACCAGGTCCATGTGCGGGGCGGTGAAAAAGCCGGCGGTGTTCTTCGTGCGCGGGGAGCTGTAGGAAGGGATGTGCACCTTGTAGTCGGTGCCGGCGCTGTCCGTGATGGTGAATCCTCCGCCGGGGGATGCAAAATACTTTCCACGGGGCAGGTCCAGGAACTCCCCGTTGGCCAGCATCACGCGGATGCCGCGCACCCAGTCGCGGGTCGGGCCGTGGCGGAAGGTGCGTGCGCCCGAGGCATTGGTGGCCACCGTGCCGCCTAACGAGGCGCTCATTTCAGTCGGGTCCGGGGGGTAAGCATAGAAGTCGGGGTCCTGGCGGAAGCGATCCATCTCGATCAAGGTCATGCCGTCGGCGCAGCGCTCGATGTCCGGGATGCTCTTCAGCGCCAGCTGGGCGGCGATGGTTCTCAGGTTCACGGCGCACTGGGCCTTGAGCCGCCACTCGGCCGACGGCACATCATGGTACAGGGCCAGCACCCGGTCGAAGTTCTCCAGGGAGACCAGGGCCCCCTGATTCGGGACGCAGCCCCCCACCAGCCCGGTGCGGGCGCCGGCAACGGTGACCTTGACGCCGCGGCGGGCCATCTCCTTCATCACCACGGCCAGTTCTGCTTCGCTCCTCGGAAAGAAGAGGTGGTCGAAGGGCCGGCAGGAAAACTTGGACTCGTCGGTGAGGTAGGCCGGGTACTCGGCCGTGATGTTCTCGAAGCCCTCCACGCGGCGCACCAAGTTGAAATCGACCGGCTCAACCGGCTGACATGTTATTTCATGCATGCTGAATACTGGTTCCCGGAATCTGTTTGTGGGTGACGATGCTGCGCAGCGTCTCTGGGCCTTGCCACTGGATCACGTGGACCCGGGGCACTTGGCCGTCGAGGGCCTCGAACACGGATTCCATCTTGGCCACCATGCCGCCGGTGATCGTGCCGTCGGCGATCAGGCGCTTGGCTTCGGCCACCGTGAGACGGGAGCGGATCTCTTTGCCGGCCATGACACCGGGCACATCGGTGATGAAGACCAGATCGGTGCAGGCGGCGGCCGCCGCCAGGACCGCCGCGGCGCTGTCGGCGTTCACGTTGTAGCTTTGCCCCTGGGAGTCGCCGGAGATGGGCGAAACCACCGGCACCTCCTTGTTCGCCAGCGCGTCGAGTGGGGCCGCCGGGTTGACCTTCACGATTTTGCCGACGAACCCCATGCTCCGGCCGCCGCGGGTCAGCAGCGGCTCGGCGATCAGCAGCTCTTGGGTTTTGCCGGACATCCTGCGGCAACGGACACCGTTTTTCGCAAGCCAGTCGGCGATGCGCTCGTTGATGACCCCGGAGAGGACCGACTCGACGATCTGGATATCCTCGGCCTGGGTCACCCGCATGCCGTCCACGAAAACCGTTTCCCGGCCGGCGGCTTTCAAGGCCTGGGAGATCTCAGCCCCGCCGCCGTGCACGATGATCACTTCGGCCTCAAGGTTCTGCGTAATCGCTTCTGCCAGCTCCTTAAAGCCTTCCTCGCCCTCAAAGGCGCGGCCGCCAATTTTGATCAATATCCGCGATTTCATAGTACTAATGACTTGGGTTTTAAGTTTTAAGTATTAAGTGTTAAGCAAAAAGAAGAAGGAAATTGCAAACCGGTTTTGCTTAAAACTTAAATCGTAACATTTAAAACGTTTTTCACATATTCTCCAGCACACCGATTCCCAGCAGCGCCAGACCCCGCTTCAGCACCACCGCCGTGGCCTTGATCAGGGCCAGGCGGGCGGCGGTGAGCTCGTTGCTCCCGGCCTGAAGCACCGCGTGCTTGTTGTAGAACTGGTTGAAGGCCTTGGCCGTGTTGAAGACGTGCACGGCCACCCGCGAGGGGTTGTACTCGGCAATGCCGCTTGCCACCTCCTCGGGGAACTGGATCAGCATCTTGAGCAGCAGCAGCTCCTCAATGTTCCCGAGTAGCGCGAAATCGACCGCATGGCCTTCCATCCCGCGCGGCCCGGCCTTCTCAAGGATGCCGAAGATCCGGGCGTAGGCATACTGGCAGTAAGGCCCGGTGAACCCGTCGAAGGAGATGGACTCGGCCGGGTCGAAGTTGATGCTCTGGCTGGGGCGCACCCTCAGCAGATAGTACTTGATGGCGCCGACGCCGATGACCGCCGCGCGGTGCCTCACCTCGGCATCGGAGAGTTTGCGCTCGGGGTCGCGCCGGCGGATTTCCTCCTCCGCCAACTCCGCCATGCCGGCGATCAGGTCGTCGGCGTCCACCACCTTGCCCTCGCGTGACTTCATCTTGCCTTCGGGCAGGTAGACCATGCCGTAGGAAAGATGACAGCAGTTCGAGGCCCACGCATACCCCAGGGCTCCCAGCATCGAGAAGAGGCACTTGAAGTGATGTTCCTGCTCGCTTCCGACCACGTACACCGATGAATCCAGCTTTTGCTGGGTGACCTTGAGGATCGCCGTGCCGATGTCCTGGGTGATGTAAAGGCTCGTGCCGTCCGGCCGGAGCACGGTCACCTTCTTGGGGGCGCCGCCTTTTTCCGTGCCGAACTGGGCCTCCGGCAGATGATAGACGATGTTGCCGCGCTCGTCCTTGGCGAATACGTCTTTTTTCAAGCCTTCGGCGATGACGTCCTTGCCGAGTTTGTAGGTGTCCGACTCGTAGTAGAAGACGTCGAAATCCATCCCGAACCGCCGATAGGTCTCGGCAAAGCCGTCATAGACCCACTGGTTCATCTTCTTCCAGAGGGCCAGCGTTCCGGGATCACCCGCTTCCCATTTCTTGAGCATTTCCTGGATGTTCTGTTCGAGAGTCGAATCTTTTTCGGATTCGATGGCGTAGCGCACGTACCACTTGCCGACGAAGTGGTCGCCCTTCATGCCTTCCGACTCCGGGGTTGCGCCGTTGCCGAAGCGCTCCCAGGCGAGCATGCTTTTGCAGATATGAACCCCGCGGTCGTTGATCAATATGGATTTGACCAGCCAGTGCCCGGTGGCGTCGAGCATCCGCGACACCGAGATGCCCAGGGCGGCATTGCGCAGGTGCCCCAGGTGCAGCGGCTTGTTGGTGTTGGGCGAAAGATACTCGACCATCACCCGCTGGTTGCGCCCTAAGGGCACGTCGCCGTAGCGGTCGCCGGCCGCGAGGATGGTGTCGATGGCGCTGCCGAAGAAAATCCGATGGGCGAGTTTGAAATTGATGTAGGGCCCGGCCGCGGTGACCGACTCGATCACCCCGCCGGCGGATATGGCGGCGGCGAGCGTCTTGGCGATCTCTGCCGGACTCTTGCGGAGCTTTTTGGAAAGGGGAAAACAGCCCACGGCAAAGTGGCCCAACTGCAGGTCGGGTGGAAAAACGATCTCAAGCCCCTCCGGGACCTGGCCGAAAGCCTTCCGGCCGGCCTCGGCGAGTTGCTCGAGAATATGCTGTTTCAGACGTTCAACGGGCATAAAAAACATCCTGTTTCCTGCAAATTTTTTGAATATGGCAAAATTCACGGCGCGTATCAACTTCAAAATCCGGACGCAGCCTGCAATGCTTTCGGATGTTGACTGTTATGGCTGCAGGTGCGATAGTCCGACACTCGAAGTGCTTTTGACTTAGATCAATGCCTTTGGATTCTCTTCAGCCTATCTTTCCGACAAACCCCACAACCTTTACCCATACCCACAAAGAGGAGGATACTCATGTTTTGCTATCAATGCGAACAGACGGCTAAGGGCACAGGATGCACGGTGCTGGGAGTCTGCGGCAAACAGCCTGAGGTCGCCGCGCTCCAGGATCTTCTGCTCTACACGCTCATGGGGCTGTCACAGGTCGCCGTGGAAGGCCGGAAGGTCGGGGTGTCCGACCCGGACGTCAATGTCTTTACCGTGAAAGCGGCCTTCTCGACCCTGACGAATGTTGATTTCGACCCCGCGCGTTTCATTGATTTGATCGGCCGGGCGGCCCAGAACCGCGACCGGCTCAAAGCGAAGGTCAAAACCGCCGGCGGCAAGGTCGATTTTCCCGGCGGAGCTTCGAGCTTTATGCCGAAATCCACTTTAGACGAACTGGTCAAGCAGGCCGAGCCGCTCGGCCTGAAGTCCTACCCCGCCGAGAACCCCGACATCCTCTCGCTGAAGCACACCGTCCTCTTCGGCATCAAGGGCGTGAGCGCCTATGCCGACCACGCTCAGGTTCTGGGGCAGCAGGACGACAAGGTGTATGCGTTTGTCCATGAAGGCCTGGCGGCCATTCAGCGAACGGATTTGAGTCTGGAGCAATGGGTGGGCCTGGCCCTCAAGTGCGGGGAAGCCGCTCTGAGAGCCATGGAACTTCTGGATGCGGGGAACACCGGCACCTATGGTCATCCGGTGCCGACAAAGGTTCCATTGGGCCACAAGAAGGGCAAAGCCATTCTCGTGTCAGGCCATGATCTGAGGGATCTTGAAGAGCTTCTCAAGCAGACCGAAGGCAAAGGCATCACCATCTACACGCATGGGGAGATGCTGTCCACGCATGGCTACCCGAAGCTTAAAAAATACAAGCATTTTTACGGGCACTACGGCACGGCATGGCAAAACCAGATCCGGGAGTTCCCCGACTTCCCCGGCTCCATCCTGATGACCACCAACTGCATCCAGCGACCCAAGGACGATTACAAGGGAAATCTTTTCACGAGCGGCATGGTCGGGTGGCCCGGCATCCCGCACATATCCGGCACCAACTTCAAGCCCGTCATCGACCGGGCTTCGGCGCTCCCTGGTTTTCAAGAGGACAAGAACGGCAAGGAAGTGACGGTCGGGTTCGCCCGGAACTCGGTCCTGGGAGTGGCGGACAAGGTCATCGCCGCGGTCAAGTCCGGCGCCATCCGGCACTTCTTTCTGGTGGCGGGCTGCGACGGTGCCAAGCCGGGCCGGAACTACTACACCGAGTTCGTGGAAAAGGTCCCCAAGGACTGTGTGGTGCTGACCTTGGCGTGCGGCAAGTTTCGTTTCTTCGACAAAGAGCTCGGCGCTATCGGCGGCATCCCGCGCCTGCTCGATGCCGGTCAGTGCAATGACGCCTACTCGGCCGTCCAGATCGCCTCGGCCCTGGCCAAGGCGTTTAACGTGTCGGTCAACGAACTGCCGCTGTCGCTGATCGTATCCTGGTACGAACAAAAGGCGGTGTGTGTCCTGCTCGCACTGCTGCACCTGGGGATCAAAAACATCCGGCTGGGCCCCTCGCTGCCGGCGTTTCTGACTCCGAACGTGCTCGACACACTGGTAAAAACGTTCAACATCAAGCCCATCGGCACAGCGGATGAAGATCTAAAGGCCATATTGGGATGAAACGATTCTGGCCCGGCTTCCCGCCGGGCCTTGCCCACCGATGCAGATTCAATCTCTATCAGGGTCTACCTCCCCGCGGCTTGCCTCGGGGAGGTTCATTTAACAGGCCTCACAGAAAAGACTTAGCGAGTTTGCTCGCGCTGCCGGCGTCCGGCGCATAGCCGTCGGCGCCGATCTGGTTTGCGTAGGCCTGGCTTACCGGCGCTCCACCGACGAGAATTTTCACCTTGTCGCGAATTCCCGCCTTGGCCACTGCCGCCACGGTTTCCTTCATCATCGGCATGGTGGTGGTGAGCAGAGCGGAAAGGGCGAGAATGTTGGCGCCCTTGGCCTTGATCTCGTTCACAAATTTATCCGGCGCCACATCCACGCCAATGTTGTAGACTTCGAGTCCCGCACTCTCCAGCATCATCGCTACCAGGTTCTTGCCGATGTCGTGCAGGTCCCCCTTGACCGTGCCGATGACCACCTTGCCCCGGGTGCCGACATCGCCCTCCGCCAGCTGGGGCTTCAGGAACTCCACGGCCGCGCTCATGGCTTTGGCCGCCATCAGGACCTCGGGGATGAACATCTCCTCTTTTTCCATTCTTTCGCCGACCACATCCATCCCGGCGATCAGTCCCTGGTTCAGAAGGTCTTTGGCGGAGACTCCCTGGCTCAGGCCGTTCTTGACGAGATCCAGAACCTTGTCTTCATCACAGGCAATCAGGGCGTCGGTAATCGCTTGAAAATTAAACATCAAGTGTGCTCCTCTGTTTGTTGAAGGGTTCCAGGGTTCGAGTATTCATGGGCAAAAAGCGCTTGAGACCCTAATCGGTTATTGCCGGGCTATGGACAGCCGTATCAACTGGCGGGCATCGGCTGCTTTCTCAAACTGCCAGATCAACTGCAGCAGTTCATGGGCCTGGTATTGGCCTAAGACAGGACCTGCCAGCCAGATGAATTTCTCCTTGAGCTCGGTGTCGGTCGGCAGGGTGTCCGGTGGCTCCCAGCGGGCCTCCACCGGTCCGGAATCGAATCGCCGCCCGTCGCGGGTGATTATTTCCACGGAAGCCATGGCCTTGGCCGGGAACCGGTCCTCGAACGTGGGGTCCACATCCACCTCCAGCCGGCCGGCCAGGTCGAGGATGTCCTTGTCGAACAGGCGCGGCGGAAGCACCTGGGCTGGCCCGACAACTCCGTCCAGAAGCGCGGCGGCCACGGGGAAGGCCAGGTTGTACTGGGCTTCCTCGGTGTTGCGCGGCGGCCGGCGGGTGAGACTGGCGGCGGCCTTGAAGGTGCGCACTTTGACCGCGGCCAGGTCGGTCGGTTCGAGGTTGTGATCCTTCACCAGCTTTAGGCAGCCGGCCACGGCGGGCTGGGCCCAGCGGCAGGCCGCATAGGGTTTGAAATAAAGATTCAGGATTTCATACTTCTTGCCCAGCGCCGTCAGCCATTCCTTTTGCGGAGCGTCGCTGAAGAACGGCTCGACCCCGGTAAAGCCGCGGCGGGCCATCAGAACCGACACCAGGCCGGTCATGTTGCCCCAGCCCAGGGAATCCTTGCCCATGCAGGGAACGTCGATGCCCTTCACCATGGGCGCGATGGGTGCGTGGTACTCGGCGGCGCCCAAAGCCTCCCGCAGGTGCTCGCGGTTGAGGCCCAGCAGGCGGCCCGCTGACGCGGCAGTGGCCACCGCCCCCCAGCTGCCGGAGGAGTGGTACGTGGGATAGACGGCATGCCGGATGAGGCCGGCGCGGATGCCGATTTCATAACCGATGACAACCGCCGTAAGAAAATCGGCGCCGGAGCAGCCGCCTTTCATCTCCAGGGCCGCCAGCAGGCCGGGCAGGAAGCTGGCGCCGGGGTGGCCCTTGACGAGGCGGTAGCCGTCGTCGATGTCCAAGGCATTCTGGGCAAAGCCGTTGGCCAGCGCCGCGCCGATAAAAGACACGCGCTCGCCGGACACCACGATCGTGGCCTGGTCGCCGGCGCAGCTCTCGCGGGCGACCTCGGCCATGATGTCGCCCACGGGCGTGCGCCTGCCGGCGATGAGCGCGCCCATGAGGTCGAGCAGGCAGCGCCGGGTCTGGTGCTGCACCGCCGCCGGCAGGTCGTTCCACCGGATATCCAAGATGAAATCGAGGGCGAGATCCGTGCCCTCGGTCCAATGTCGGTTCATGGAGCCTTCCTCCTCCCCCTCCCCCGGCCCCTCCCGCAAGGGGAGGAGGGAAGGGGGTTTACAGCAGCCCTGCCTTGGTCAGCCATTCCTTGGCCACGTCCTTGACCGCTTTTTTCTCGCCATCCACCTGGAAGTTCAGCTCGGTGATGGTCTTGGTGTCGAGCTTCTGGGACAGCGGCGCAAAGATCTTGGCCAGCTCAGGGTAGGCCGTCAGGGTTTCCTTGCGTACGACCACGCAGGGGTTGTAGACCGGGAAGTACACCTTGTCATCCTGCAGTACGAGCAGGTCGAACTCCTTGATGCGGCCGTCGGTGGAGAAGCCCATGGAAACCTGGACCTGACCGTCCTTGAGGGCCTTGTAGAGCAGCCCGGGGTCCATCTTTATGATCTTGTCCTCGGGGAACTTGAAGTCATAGGCGGCCTGCAGCGGTTTATAGCCGTCCGGCCGGCTGTAGAACTCGGCGTTCAGTCCAAAAGCGACCTTGTCGGGGTTTTCCTTTACGTATTTCGCCAGATCAGAGATGGTCTTGATGTTCAGCTTTTCGGCATCCGCGCGGCGCATCATCAGGCAGTAGGTGTTGTTGAAGGGAATAAGCGGCAGCCAGACGATGCCGTTTTTCTCGTCGAGCTTCTTCACTTCCTCGTAGCATTTGACCGGGTCGGTAATGGGCTGGGGCGCTTTGAGAATCGTGATCAGGCCGGTGCCCGTGTACTCCATGGCGATGTCGATCTGCTTGTTGACCAGGGCTTCGCGCACCACCAGCGTGCCGCCTAACCCGGTCTTGTCATCGACCTTGAAACCATTCTTCTCCAAAAGCTGGATCATGATCTGGCCGAGGAGCCGCTGCTCGCTGAAGGCCTTCGAGCCCACTACCATTTTCTTGTCGGCCGCCGCTGCTGGCAAAACCAGCCCGAGGGACACACACATTACCAATGCCACCATTAGCATCTTGCGCATAGACCGTCCTCCTTTGCTTTGGATGGTTGAGTGTATTCATCTGTGGGAGCGGCATCTTGCCGCGATATCAGTCGATCTTCAAAATTGAATCGCGGCTGGAAGCCGCTCCCACAACAAACGCCTTAGTCGTACTCACTCGCCCCGAGGGATGCCCGGGGATATGATCAGGTTCTCCAGCCGCTCGAAAGACCAGTTCAGAATGATCGCCAGGCAGGCCGTGGGCACGGCGCCGGCCAGCATGAGCCCGGCATCGACCATGGCAAGGCCGCTGAAAATCAGATCCCCCAGGCCGCCGCCGCCCACCAGGAAACTCATGGCAGCGGTGCCGACGTTGATGACGACGGCGGTTCGGATGCCGGTCAGGATGATGTACATGGCATTCGGGATCTCGACCTTGATGAGCACCTGTCGGGGCGTCATGCCCATGCCGTGGCCGGCGTCCACCAGCGCCGGGTCCACCTGGAAGATCCCGGCGACGGTGCTGCGGATGATGGGCAGCAGGCTGTAGACCACCAGGGCAAAGATGGCTGTCTTGCGGCCGATCCCCAGGTAAGTCATGGCGATGGCGATGACGGCGAGCGACGGCACGGTCTGGCAGATCCCCAGCAGGTTCAGGATCGTCTCCCGGTAGCGCCGCATGAAGCCGCGGGTGAGCACGATGCCCATGCTCAGGCCTAAGGCCACGGCGATCGTTGCCGAAATGAAAACCAACTGAAGATGCTGAAGGAGCAGGCGATAAATGTCCCCAGGGTTCTCGCGGGCGAAATTCAGGTAGCCGCGCCGCTGAGCCTCCACGCCGAGCACGAAGGCCAAGAGGATGAACGCAAAGGTAAAATAATTCCCGCGCGGCCGTTTCGGCTTCACAGAATCCTCCCGGAAGCGGTGATCCGGCCCCAGTGCCCGCCGCGTTCGTCGTAGGTGGCGCCCACCAGCTTGAAGAGGGTCGCCGAGTTGAGCACCCCCTGGATATGGCCCTCCTCGTCAACGGCCACCAGGATGCCCAGGTCGTAGCTGAGCATCTGGCTCAAGGCTTCCTTTAGGTTGCGCTCCGGAGAAACCGTGAGGGTGAGCTTTCTCACCACATCCGCAACGATTCCCTTGTGGCCTCGCAGGTCATACTGGTTGACGTAGCCCCGGAGCTTCTGGTCCTGGTCGGCCACGATCAGGAAGGCCAAGTCGCACTTGGTCATCTGCTCAAGAACTTTTTCGCTCAAATCCTCCTCGTGGCAATGCACCGGATTCAGCATCATGGCGTCCCTGACCTTGAGCAGGTTAAGGCGTTTGAGCACCCGGTCGGACCCCACGAAGCTCTTCACAAACTCGTTGGCCGGGCGATTGAGCAGCTCGTCCGGCAATCCGGCCTGGACGAGCCGGCCATCCTGAAGCAGGACGACCCGCTGGCCCATCTTGATGGCCTCGTTGATGTCGTGGGTGACGAAAATGATGGTTTTCTTGAGCTTCGCCTGGATCCGCAGGAATTCGTCCTGGAGGACTTCGCGGTTGATCGGGTCAATGGCGCCAAAGGGCTCGTCCATCAGCATGGTCGTCGGATCGGCGGCCATGGCCCGCGCAACACCGATCCGCTGGGCCTGCCCGCCGGACAGCTGCCGGGGGTAGCGGTCGCGAAACTCCCTGGGGTCCAGGTTCACCAGGCCAAGCAGCTCATCCACGCGTTCATCGATTTTGGCCTTGGTCCAGCCCAGAAGCTTCGGTACGGTGGCGATGTTGTCCCGCACGGTCATGTGGGGGAAAAGCCCCACCTGCTGGATGACGTAGCCGATCTGGCGCCGCAGCTCGATGGGGTTGAGGGTCATGATGTCCTTGCCATCCACGGAGATGCTGCCGGAGGTGAGGGGGATCAGCCGGTTGATCAGGCGCATCAAGGTGGTCTTGCCGCAGCCGGATGGGCCGATGAAGACGCAGATTTCTCCCTGCGGCACCGTCAGGCTGACGCTGTCCACGGCCGGCTGTGCCGCCCCCGGGTAGATCTTGGTGACCCGATTCAGTTCAATCACGTCGCAGCCCCTTGCTGACCAGTGTTTTTTCCAAGCGGCCGAAGAGAAAGTCAGCCAGGATCGCCATGGCGGACACGGCCACGGCGCCGGCGTTGATCATGGCGTCGTAGGTCTGGGTGATGCCGTTAAAGATGAACTGTCCCAGGCCCCCCGCACCGATGTAGGCCGCAATGGCGCCGATGCCGATCGACATGACGACGGCCACGCGTACACCGGCAGAAAATGACCCCGAACGACATGGGGATCTGAATCTTGAAGAGCACCTGCGCCCGGGTCATGCCGTTGCCGAGCCCGGCGTCGATGATGGCCGGGTCCACGCTGCGGATGGCGGCGTAGGTGGAGCGCAGGATGGGCAGCTGGGAATAAAGCACCAGGGCGATGACGGCCGGCACGGTGCCGATGCCATGGCCGAAGACCGACAGAAAGGGGATCATCAGCCCGAAGAGGGCGACGGAGGGGACGGTCATCATGATCCCGGCGAGATAGAGCACGGTGTCCGCCAGCCGCCGGTTGAAGGTGAGATAGACTCCCAGGGGCACGCCCGTAGCAATGGCGATGGCAAGGGCAATACTGACGAACACCGTGTGCTGCCAGGCCAGGTGCATCAGCTCGGACCAGTTTCTCACGATGAAATCGTAAGTGGTCACAACCCCTCCAATGACCGAAGGTGGTAATGCAGCGCTGCAAAGGTCGCAATGAATGGGAGCGGCGGTCGGCCACGATATGATGGGGGGCTCGCCAAGGCCAGCCGCCCGCAACCCTATCAGGCCTGTCTACAAAGTTATTATTTCCTTGTATTTCTTCCGTATAGCACGGTCGATGTCCTCCGGTAAAAAGGAAACTTCGGGCGCCGAAAGGATCTTCTTCGCCATTTGCCGGGCGCGCTCACGGGCACCCAGGCGCCCGTCCTGCTCCCACTTGGTGCGGCTCTTGCGGTCGGTGACGCCGTTGCCGTTGAAGTATTCCGTGCGCATGTGTTTGAGGGTGTGGGCGTGGGTCATGAAATTCCCGCCGGGCCCGATTGCGTCGATCACCTCGAGGGCCAGGTGCTCGGGATCGACGTCGATCCCCTTCAACGCCTTGCAGCTCATCCCGATGATCTCGTCGTCGATGACATACTGCTCGTAAGCCACGGCAATCATGGACTCGATCATCCCGGCGGCATGGTGCACGAAATTGGACCCGCCCATGGCCGCCAGCAGCGTTGTCATCCCTTTTTCCCAGGCGGCCTGTTCGTCCGGAATCTTCGAATCCGTGAGCGCCGCGGAGTTGTAGTTGGGCACCCCGATGTGATGGGCCAACTGGTGAATGGCCGCATTCATCATGCCGCACTCCACGGACCCGCCGAGATACCCCATGGTGTTGAGATTCGCCCGGCCGGGGATCCCGCCGTAGAGCAGCGGTGCCCCGGGCTGGGTCAACTGGCAGATGACGATGCCGGCAAGCTGTTCGGCGTGGATCTGCACCAGATTGGCGGCCATGGTGATCGGCGCGGTGGAGCCGGCCATGGGGGCGCAGGACAACGCCACGGGGATGCGCTGGCGGTTCGCCTCCTGCATGATCAGGGTTGACGCCGTGCATAGCTTGAGCGGGCTGATGGCAAACGAGGTGATAATGGAGATGAAGGGCTTTTCGATGAGTTTTTCCCGGCCGCCGGCCACGATAGAAGCGAAATCCAGCACCTTGTGGAAGCCCTCGAATGTTATTCACCCCGGACATGACGTGCTTGCCGGTTCCCTTCAGGCAGACGTAAAACATGTTCACGTCGTAAGCGTCTTCGGGGATGTCGGTGGGGATACAGGGCCGCAGGAAGAAATGGATGTGGTCGAGCTTGTCCACCAGGCGTGCGAGAAGGTAGAGATCCTTCAACGTGGTGGCGCGATACTCGCCGCGTCTCAAGATCGATGATGCGGATGGCCGCCCCGCCCGTACCCAGATAGACCCGGTCCTCGGTCAGGTCCAGGTCGTCCTTGCCGGTGCGGCTGTAGAGGACGACCTTCCGCGGCGCCTTGCGGATATGCTCCAGCACGACGTTTCGTGGGAATCGAATGCGGGCGGCGGCGCGGTCAACCTGGGCGCCGGCCGCCTCCAGCATGCGCAGGGTGTCATCGAGACCGGATTCATATGTGAACCCCGTTTTTTCCAGAATGCCGATGGATGCCTCGTGGATGGTTTGAATATCTTTTTCGGAAAGAGGCTTGTATTGGCCGCCGGCCAACCCTTTTAGATCCATGGTTCTTTGTCCTCCTCCTGCAGGGCATTATTTAAGACGCTGTCTTTTTCGAACGGCTTCGGCCAGGCGACTTGGGTTTGTCGGCTGCGGCTGCTTTTCGCGTTGAGGCCTTCGGCTTCGCTGGAATTGGCGTACCCGCTAACGCCTGGAACTGTTCTAGAAACCGGTTTTCCCCCGCCTGCCGCAGCCCGAACTCCTCGCCGGCGGATAGAACGGCGTGCACCATGTCATGCGCGAAGCCGCGGCTGCAGGCAACCAGGACTGCCGCGGCCGCAGGGTCGTTCTTCAGGACGACGATCTGACACGTGATGTGCAAAACCGGCCCCATCATCAGAAAAGAGGCGCTGCGTTTGGGGTCGCCGAGATCAAGGCTGGTCAGCTTTTCGGTTATCTTGAAAAACGTCCCTGCCCAGCAGCGCAAGACAAAGAGCCCCTTCAGTGATCTCCGTGCAACCGGCTCCGGCCGGTGCGGCGGCTTTGTCGTCGAACAGCCACAGGAACGCCTGTCTCTGGCCGGCACGACCGGTCAGCCCCTTTGCATGCAAAACGACGCTTCCAGGAGAATCGGGCAGCGAAACTCCCGACGGCAGTGCTTTACCCAACTCGCGGCCCTGGATGTCCCAGCGTCGGCAATGGCTGAGATCGACGATCCAGGGCCCCGGGCCTTCGTCGGCATATTCGAGAACCACCGGCCAGTGGTCCCGCATCTTGGTTTTCTCGGGTTTGCCCGGCAGGTGGACCGGCGACTGACGCTGCATTTTAGCGCTAATCATTTTCTCAATCCTTTTTCCCCTCCCCCGTCCCCATCCCGCAAGGGGAGGGGTGATCCGGTCGACAGCTCCTCCCCCTTTGACGGGGGAGGCCGGGTGGGGGTGATTTCCGTGGGCTTTGCAGCCATCGGGCATTAGATGATGTTTTTTCACATCCTCAGCCGTTCACCTTGCGGATCGTAGAACGGTTTTGCTGCAACCTTCGCGTAAACAAGCTGCCCCTGGCAACCGTCCTCGTAAATCGCCAACCGGCTGTCTACCGCGGCCAGCTCGTCATCAACGAGTGCAAGTCCGACCACTTCCTTCAGCGCGACGCTCCGCCGTGCCGTGCAGACATACCCCCGGATGCGTTTGTCCACAATCGGAGAGCCGTCCTTGGGGGGCTGGGACGAAGCGTTCTCCATTTTGAACCCCACCAGTTTCAGGCGACCGGGCTGTTTTTCTGTGTGCCGCAGCGCGGCGTCGCCCACGGTCTTGGCCTCGGGCTTGTGACGGTGCCAGAGGAAGCCCAGGCCCAGGTCGTGCAGCGTCGTGCGTTGCTCGGACTCCGAGCCGATGATGATGTGCGCCTTGTCCAGCCGCAGCGCGTTCTGGGCCTCGAGCCCGAAGTTGCGGATGCCGAACTCCTGGCCGGCCTCCATCAGCAGCCCCCACACGTAAGGCATCCACGAGGAGGGAACGTGGAGTTCGTAGGACAACTCGCCGACGAAGCCCAGGCGCAGCGCCCGCACGGCCACGCCTCCGACCTCGAACTCCCGGTAACCCATGTAGGGAAAGGCCTTGTTGTCCACAGCCGCCTGGGTGATCTTCGAAAGCACGCCCCTGGCATTGGGGCCGGCGATGTTGATGACCCCGTAGGCGTCGGTCTGGTTGACGATGGAAAGATCCCAGTTGTCGAAGCGGGTGTGGTAGCGGATCCACTCGGCGGTGACCCCGGCCCGACCGGTGGAAGTTGTGAAGTAGTAGTCGTTCTCCGCGGTCTGGACGATCACGCCGTCGTCGGTAAGACAGCCGTCGTCGTTGCACATGGCTGAATACTTGGCCTTGCCGGGGTGCAAGCGGCTCAAGTCGCTTACGTACACCCGTTGCAGGGCCTTCAGGGCATCCGGTCCGAAGATCCGGAACTTGCCCAGGGTGGAGGCGTCCAGCAGTCCCACGTTCGTACGCACGCTTTCGATCTCCTCCCGGCAACGGGCATCATCCGAGAACCGGCGGGCGCGCTTCCAGTCGCCCACGGTTTCCATGCGGCCGCCGTCGGCCTCCTGAAGCTCGTGCAGTGGCGTTCGTTTGATCATGGCATGGTTGGCGCCGGCGTAGGTGGCCATCAAGGTCGGCACCAGGGGGGGCCGGGTCAACGTCGGCCGCGGTTGCGGGTCCGGCGAAGAGCCGCTCTGATTGACATAAAGCGGCAGGTTGTGGCCGGGGATGCCGCCCTGGCCCGGGCCGGTGCCGGCCGAAGTGAAACGTTTGATCAGCTCCGGCACGTCGAAGCCCATGTCCATGGCCTGGTCCACGTTCTTGAGGGTCGTGTCCTCGTCGAAGCAGATGAAAGTTTTCTTGCCCGAGCGCGGCGCCGAGACGAACTTGGAACCGCGTGCCGGCCCCGGCAGTTCTTTTAACTCGCTTTCGCAGTCCCGGATGAGGGCGGCTGCATCGGCCTCGCAGCGCTGGGCCGCCTTGAGACCGGCCAGGCGGCCGGAAGCCGCGATCGCCTCGAAGTCGTTAAGGCCCAGCAGGCGGCCGGCCGCGTAAAGCCAGGCCGGCAGCGTCTGCGGCAGGAAAAAACCGGTGTGGCTGTCGTAGGCGAGCTTTGCTTCCACCAGGGTGAGGGGGCCGGTCACGGGGGTGAGCCCGGCCGATGCCACCAGAAGATTGCAGGGCAGCTTGCGGTTGAAGTGGCCGTTTACGGAGGAAAGGGTTACTTTGGAGAGCTGCTGGCAGCCATGGGCCTTCTGGGCCACCCAGCCTTTCAATACCGGTATCCGGCGCTGGGCCAGCGTATCCAAGAGGCGCGGGTCCTGGCCGTCTTCACGGGTGTCGGCCACCGCAGCCACCTTGAGACCGAGGTCACATAGGTCGATCGCAGCCTCCAGACCCTGATCGTGCCCGATGCTGAACACCGCTTCGCTGCCCGGCAGGATCCCCCAGGTCCGGGCCAGCCGCAGCGCGCACTCGGCTTGCATGACGCCCGGCCGCTCGTTGTTTTCAAACAAAAGGGGCCGTTCGATGCAGCCGGTCGCCGCCACCACGCTGTCGGCACGGATTTCGATGTAACGTTCGTCGAAGCTTTTATCCGGCCCACCATGCTGAAAGGCCGTGACCTGGCCGTCGCTGTAGACACCTATGACCGGGGCGTGTGTGAACACGCGGATGTGGGCCGAACTCTGGACTCTTTGGGCGAGCTCCCGGGAGTTTTCAAACAGGGGCTTGCCGGAGCGGCCGGCCGCGGCACGGTATTCAAAGGCACCCCCCAGCCAGGGGCGCGATTCGAGCAGGATCACCCGCAGGCCTTTTTCGGCTGCCGCCAGCGCTGCCGCCATCCCGGCCGGACCGCCGCCGATGACGCAGACCTCCGCGGCCGGATAGATTTCATCGAAGCGGCCCTTCATCCGGAAATCCGGGGAAAGCGTCCCTATACCTGCGGCCTGCCGGATCTGCTTGATGGCGGTCGGCCAGAGGCACTCGGGCTTGTGGAAGACCCGGTAGTAGAAACCTGCCGGCATGGCCCAACTCAGACCGTCCATGAACCCCATCAGGTCGAACTCCGGGCTGCCCTTTACGTTCTGGGGCTTGACCGTCATGCCGGAGGCGAGAACGGTGGTCTCGGTCCGGACGTTCGGGATCCCGTCCACCTCCATCGTGGAGTTGGAGCACTCCCCGTCCAGGCTGTAAAGACCCCGCGGGCGATGGTACTTCAGGCTGCGGCCGAAGATTCGGATGCCGTTGGCATACAGGGCCGTGGCCACGGTGTCGCCCGCGAGCCCCTGGTAGGTTTTCCCCTGATAGGTAAAAGGCACCATGCGTTCCGGGTCGATATGCAGCGTCGGCAGGCGCTTCAGCCGAGTCATTGGTCCGCCTCCAGGTCTTTGGGAGAAACTTCGATGTTCTTGACGGTGTCCCGGTAAGTGGTGAACCAGCTCCCGCAGCCCTTGCGGTGGTACCACCACTCCTTCTGAACCCCGAAGCGGGAGTCGGCCATGTGCACATAGTCGCACCAGGCCTCCGGGGTCAGGTTCTCCGTCTCCGGCCGCGGTCCCTTGTCCTCGCCGCCGAAGCGAAACTCGTAGGCGTCGCGCGGGCCGCACAGTGGGCAGGTAATGAGGAAAGCCATGGTCAATAATCTCCTTTAGAAATTTAGGAGAAATGTCTCTATTTTAAATTCCATCAAGGGTAAGGATACAAGGGGCCGAGGGGTCCCGGGTTCGAGGGAAAGATAAATAGATGTGTCCTTTGCTTTCACTTGACCCCTCGACCCCTTGAATCCTCGAACCCTGTTTCAATTATTCGCGCTGTAATCCACGAGCGCCGCGGTTTCGCCCATCAGCCGGTGCTCCTCGAAGCGCTTCAGGCGGAAGGGCTTGAGGATCTCCGGGCATTCGCCCGTGGCCATGTACTGCGCCATGTACTTGCCGGTCACGGTGGAGGACTTAAACCCGAAATACCCCCAGCCGCAGTCCATGTAATAGCCTTCCACCGGGACATTGCCGTCCATGATGGGCGCCATGTCCGGCGTCATGTCCGCAAGCCCCCCCCAGATGCGCATGAACTTCACCCCTCTCAGGCAGGGCAGCATCTCGCCGATGGCCTCGGCCTGGTGCTTGATGTAATGCGCCGTGCTCTGGTTGGTGTAGTTGGGCCAGGGGTCCATGTGGGCGCCGGTGGCGATCTCGCCCTTCAGGGTCTGATTGGCGTAGGCGTGGTAGGCGCCCGAGGAGACCACGTGGTGCAGCAGCGGCTTGAGCGGCTGGGTCACCATGGCCTGGATGGTGAGGACGCTGATCGGCAGCCGCTGGCCGAGACAGTTGAAAGCGATGCCGGCCGAATATGCGCCGGCCGCGTTCAGCACCTTGGTCGTCTGGATGCGGCCCTTGTCCGTGTCCACCCAGGCGACCTTGCCGTTCTTGACGCCGATCCCGGTCACCTCGGTCCCCTGATGGATGTGCACCCCACGCTTGGCGCTGCCCCTGGCCAACCCCCAGACCACGGCATCGTGGCGCACGATGCCGCCCGGCGGGTGGAACATGCCACCGAAGATGGGGTAACGCGGCCGGTCGGATATATCCAACGCCGGGACGAGTTCCTTGCACTGCTTGGCATCGACCAACTGGCTGTCGACCCCGTGGAACTGGGCCGTGGCCACGTTCATGCGGAAGGCCTTCATGGCCGCGTCGCTGTGGGCCAGGTTGAGGTTGCCGCAGTTGTAGAACATCAGGTTGAAGTCCAGCTCCTTGGTGAGGACCGGCCAAAGATCGAGGGCTTCCTTGTAAAGGGGGACGTTTTCCTGGGTGCGCTGGTTGGCGCGCACGATGGCCGTGTTGCGGCCGGCCGCCCCGCAGCCGATGAACTTCTTCTCGATCACGGCCACGTCGGTGATGCCGTGGCGGCTCGCCAGGAAATAGGCAGCGGCCAAGCCGTGGAGGCCGCCGCCGATGATCACCGCATCATAGCTGGATTTGAGGGGGGTTTCTTTCCACAACCGGTTGAATTTGAGAAACATGGGCTCACCTTGCGCTTCTCGGTTGTTTATCGGGGCATTGGGATTAGGGAAGTTGAGAAATCGATGAAATGTTTATTTCGCAAATGAAATAAAAATTGTCAATAAAATTTTGCCGTGACAATTCTTACGATATTCTATGCCTTGGTTTTAAGCGTGTTCATATTGCCGGGGTCGCAATCAAATATCATCATCAAAATAAAAAATTGCCTTAATTTATTTCAATTTATTAACATTAGCAATGCTTATGATTTTAGTTGACAGCCGCCGTGACGAGATTATAGATACAAGGTCCAAGCTAAACCTCTGATTGCCATTCATATCATATGTAGCATTTATTTCATCAGGGATGTGCCGATGGCCGCGAACCTGCTGCTGCAGAGGATCTCCTCACACCGCATGAGCCTGACCCCCAAGGCGCGCCTCATCGGGGATTACATTCTCAACAACCCGCGCAAAGTGATCTTCATGACCACGAAGGAATTGTCACGGGCCGCGCGGGTCAGCGAGGCGACTGTCATCCGCTTCGTCAATCAGCTGGGGTACAAGGGATACGGCGACTTCCTCCAGGAACTCCGGGACATCATCGACACGGAACTGACGCTGATCGACCGGGTGGGCCTCACCGACATGAAAGCGCCCGAATCCGAACGGTTCCGCAGGGTCGTCTTTTCCGAAATCGACAACCTCAAGCAGCTGCACGAGAGCCTCGACCTCGACAAGGTGAACCGGGCCGTGGAACTGCTGCACGTAAGCAGCGCCGTCTACGTCGTCGGCTCCCGCCTTTCTTACACCTTTGCCTACTATCTGGGCTGGTCGCTGACGAAGATCCGAACCAAGGTCCACATCATGCGCGGCAGCGATTCGACCTGCATCGACTTCCTCACCATCGCCCCGGAGGAGTCCCTGGTGGTCATCTTCGCCACCACGCGTTACCCCAACGAGTTGATCCGTTTGGGCAAGCTCGCCAAGCGCCTCAACCAGACGCTGATCGTGATTACGGATGGCGCCCTGTGCCCGCTGATCCCGTTCGCGGATCTCTCGATCATTGCGCCCTCGCGCCACATCCCTTTGATCGGCAGCCCGACGACCCTCTCCTGCCTGATCAACTTTTTTGTCGTTGAGCTGGCCGCACGCTGCGGCGCGGACCTTAAACGGCACCAGGAAAAGTTGGAAAAGGTCTACCTGGAAAACGATGTCTTGTTCAACCTGAGATAGTTCTGCTAATACAGTCTGCAGCCATGAGATCGTCGATTCTTCAACTCGAAAGAAAGGAGGGTGATTCGCCGCCATCCATCAGGATTTGAGCCCCGCTGGCGTATTTTACTTCTTCTCCAACCCCTAACGGTTCATGAGTAAGGAGGTTAATGATGAGCAAAGGTGTTCGCATTTCCTTACTGTCCATTTTGATCGCCGGACTGCTGGCGGGTTTCGCCGGCGCGGCCGATCTGGCAAAAGACCAGGCGCTGAACATCGCCTTCGATGCCGGCGACCTCAAGAGCCTCGACCCCCACCGCGCGGCGGCAACCGCCGACCGCGCCATCGTCGACATGATGTTCAACGGTTTGGTGCGCTACCCGCCGGGCAACCAGGTCAAGCTGGAGCCCGACATCGCCGAGTCCTGGACCGTTTCCGCCGACAAGAAGGTGTGGACCTTCAAGCTGCGCAAGGGCGTCTTCTTCCATCCCTACGCGGGAAGTCCCTAACGGCTATGAGTTGACCTCGGAGGACGTCGTCTTCTCCCTGAAGCGCGCCGCCAACAAGGACACCTCGGCCTACGCCGGGGACTACAGCGGCATCACCGTCGATGTCGTGGACCCGATGACGGTCAAGATCACCATCGACAAGCCCATCTCCGACCCGCTGTTCCTGGCCAAGTTCGCCAACTACACCGGCGGTTTCATCGTTTCCAAGAAAGCCATCGAGGCCAAGGGCGAGGACTGGTTCAAGACCAACCCGGTCGGCACCGGCGCATTCAGGTTCGAGTCCTACGAGCCACGCCAGAAAGTGGTGCTGGCGGCAAACCCCAAGTACTTCCGCGGCGCCCCCGTGCTGAAGAAGGTGACCGCCCGGTTCATGCCGGATGTCAGCTCCCGGGAATTCGGGCTTCAGACCGGTGAATTGGACATCATTGAAGGCCTCAAGGAAGACAAGTGGATCGAAAAAGTGTCCACTTTCAAGGACGTGAAAGCCCCCACCTTCGGCCCCTGCGAAACCCAGGTGCTCTTTTTCAACATGAGCATCCCGCCCTTTAACGACCTGCGGGTCCGCAAGGCCTTCTCCTACGCGCTCTCGCGAGACGTCATCGCCAACTTCATGGGCAAGAGCCTGGCGGTGCCGATCTACTCCCCGGCGCTCGCGCCCCCCGCGCTGGGCGCGCTGACCAAGGACGAGGCGCTCAAGGCCGGGGTCGTCTACGACAACAATGTCGAGCAGGCCAAGAAGCTGCTCGCCGAGGCCGGCTTCCCGAACGGGATCAAAACCGAGGCCATCGTCAGCGAGATGTCCAGCAGCTACCAGAAGCCGATGGTGGCGATCCAGGCCCTGGTGCGCAAGGCCGGCATCGACATGCAGGTCAAGATCGTGGACCACGCCTCGTTCCACAGCAAGATCCGCGAGAACGCGAGCCCCATCGTCTACTACGCATCCTGGCGGCCGAACGAGGACGTCTATCTGACGCAGTTTTATTTTTCCGAATCCGTTGTTCAGAAAGGCAAAAAGCCCATCACCAATTTTTCGCACTACGGACTGGTGGATGCCAACGCGGACGGCAAGGTTGACTCGGTCGATTCGCTCATCGAAACGGCGCGCTGGGAGCTCAACGCTCAGAAACAAGAAGCCCTGTGGAAGGAGGCCCAGATCCAGCTCCTGAAGGACGTGGTGTCGGTCCCGATCATACGGCTGAAGTACACCTTCCCCCAGAAGTCCTATGTCGATCTGGGCTATCCGCTGGAATGGGCCTGGCAGACGTATTCGCCCCAGATCACCGAGAAGACCAGGATTCTGGCACATAAATGAGGGTTCAGGGGTCGGGGTTCAGGGTTCAGGGCGTCGGACAGCATCCGTTTTCCCTGAACCCCGAACCCGATTCCTCCCCCCTCAAGCTGCCATCTTCGATGCTCGATTCCGGGTAATCGTTCGATGTTGATGCTCATCCAGGATCCAGCATCCAGGATCTAATATCGGTTCTTTTTGATCCTGAACCCCGAACCCTGAAACCCTGACCCCTGTGCTCTCATGCTCCAATACGCCGCACGTCGCATCCTGATCAGCATCCCCATTCTGCTGGTCGTGCTCACACTGGTATTCGTAGTGGTGCGGGTCCTGCCGGGCGACCCGGCAGTGGCGGCGTTAGGAGACCAGGCCAGCAAGGAAGCCGTTGATGCCCTGCGCGCCAAGATGGGTCTGAACGACCCCCTCTGGCTGCAGTACTTGAAGTTTCTGGGAAGCCTCTGCCAGGGGGACCTGGGGACGTCGATCATCAGCGGCTTCCCGGTGGCGACCCAGATCGCCAGCGTGGTCCCCTACACCCTGGAGCTGACATTTTTTGCGGTCTTTTTAGGTTACCTGTTCGGCATCCCGTTGGGGATCTCCGCCGCCGTGCACCGCAACCGATTGGTTGATTACTTCAACCGGGTGTTTTCGCTGATCGGGCTTTCGGTTCCGGCCTTTTACCTGGGGATTCTCCTCATCCTCGTCTTTTCCGTCAAATTGCGGCTTTTTCCCGTGGTGGGCGGCGGCGAGTTCTGGGATCTGGAAGACAACCTGACGCACGTGGCGCTTCCGGCGCTCGCCCTCGGCATGATGATGACGGCCTACGTCACGCGCATGACCCGCTCCTCGATCCTGGACATCCTGCGTGAGGATTATGTCCGCACCGCGCATTCAAAAGGGCTTTCCGACCGCAAAATCCTTTACAAGCACGTGCTGCGCAACGCCCTGATTCCCATTGTCGCCCTGGGTGGGCTTTACGTCGTCGTGTTGATCGGGTCCTCGGTGATGGTTGAGATCGTGTTCTCCCGACCGGGACTCGGTAAGCTGCTGGTCGGAGCCATCAAGCAGAGAGACTACACCACGCTGCAGTCGGTCATGGTTTTCTATGCGTTTCTGGTGGTGGCCTGCAACCTGATCACTGAACTGGCGTATGGATTAGTAGACCCGCGCATAAAATATAACTGATGCGAAAAGAAATCTCCCAAGGTCAGCGGATGTGGCTGGCGTTTTTCAGGAATCGCACGGCCATTGCGGGTGGCGTGATCGCCGCCCTGATTTTCTTGACGGCCATTTTCGCACCCTGGATTGCACCATACGACCCGCTGGACCAGGACCCGATATTCCGGCTTGAACCGGGAAATGAAGAGCACTGGATGGGCACGGATGATTTCGGTCGGGACGTGATGTCGCGCCTGATCTGGGGCAGCCGGATTTCACTCGTGATCGGGTTCGCATCCGTGTTGATCGGGATGATCGCCGGGACGGCGTTGGGGATGATCGCCGGCTACTACCGCGGGCGGGTGGAAACCATGATCATGCGCGGAATCGACGTGGTGATGAGCTTCCCGGACCTCATCCTGGCCGTGGCCATCACCGCCGCCCTCGGAGCCACCCTGGTCAACCTGATACTGACCATCGGCGTCGTGATGATCCCCGGTTTCGCGCGCATGGCCCACAGCGCTCTTCTCACCATGCGCGAGCGGGAATTCGTGCTCGCCGCCCAGGGGCTCGGCGCCAGGGATAGGCGCATCTTGTTCAAGCACATCTTCCCCAACATCTTCGGGGAACTCCTCGTGGCCGCCACTCTCTGGGTCGGGGTGGCCATTCGGCTCGAGGCGAACCTCGCCTTCATCGGTCTGGGGGTTCAGCCGCCCACCCCCACCTGGGGCAACATGATCCGCGAGGGAGTCGATGTGCTGATCAACGCCCCTGGCATTTCAGTTTACTCCGGCCTGTGCATTCTCATCACAATCCTGGCGTTCAACATGCTGGGCGACGGGGTGCGGGACATGATCGACCCGCGCCTGCGGGGCATCTGATCTTTTGAATTTGTTTCGAGTTTCGTGCTTTGGATTTCGAATTTAGCTCCGGCTTGTCCGGGTTAGGGAGTCTCCGCTGTGAGCGACATCCTGCTGGAAGTCAACCGCCTTAAAACCTACTTCTTCCTCGACGAGGGGGTGTCGCAGGCCGTGGACGGGATGGATTTCCGCATCCACGAGGGAAAGACCCTGGGGATGATCGGTGAATCGGGCTGCGGCAAGAGCGTGTCCGCCCTCTCCATCCTGCAGCTGATCCCGATGCCGCCCGGCAAAATCATCAGCGGCGAGATCCTATTCGAGGGACAGGACCTGCTGCAGAAAAACAAAGACGAAATCAAGAAAATCCGCGGCAATGACATCTCCATGATCTTCCAGGAACCCATGACATCCCTGAACCCCGTGTTCACCATCGGCGATCAGATCATGGAGCCGATCCTGCTGCACCAGGGGGTGGGCAAGACGCGCGCCCGTCAGATGGCGATCGAGATGCTCGACCTCGTGGGCATCTCCTCGCCGACCAAGCGCGTGGATGAATACCCGCACCAGCTGTCCGGCGGGATGCGGCAGCGCGCCATGATCGCCATGGCGCTCTCCTGCCGGCCCAAGCTGCTGATCGCCGACGAGCCCACGACGGCCCTTGATGTCACCATCCAGGCCCAGATCCTGGCCCTGATCAAGCGGATTAAGAAGGAAATCGGCATGGCCGTGCTGATGATCACCCACGACTTGGGGGTCATCGCCGAAACCGCTGAGGACGTGGTGGTGGCTTACGCCGGGAAAGCGGTGGAATACGCGGATGTGTTAACCATCTTCAAGTCGCCCGCCCACCCATACACCCAGGCGCTTTACAACTCAATCCCACGCCTGACGGACACCAAGAAACGACGCCTGGAGGTGGTCTCGGGCATAGTGCCAAACCCTCTGGAGTTTCCGCCGGGCTGCCGGTTTCACCCGCGTTGCAAATACGCCAGGGATTTCTGCCGCACGGACGAGCCGCGGTTGTTATCGATTTCGGAAAACCACCGGGTGCGCTGCTTCATGCATGATCCGGAAAGGAAGGGATACTTTTAGAATTTGCTACGCACCTCCAGTGAGCATTGCATGCCGAATCTGGTCGAAGTTAAAAATCTGAAGAAGCACTTCCCGATCCGTAAGGGCATCTTGTCCCGGATCGCCGGACAGGTGCAGGCCGTCGACGGCATCAGTTTTTCGATCGCCCAAGGCGAGATCCTGGGGCTCGTGGGCGAATCCGGCTGCGGCAAGACCACGGCCGGCCGGCTCATCGTGAAGCTGATCGAACCGACGGCCGGCGAGATCCTGTTCGAGGGCCAGGACATCGCCCCGGTGACCGGCGGCGCGCTGCGAGCCCTGCGACGGAACATGCAGATCATCTTCCAGGACCCCTACGCTTCGCTCAACCCGCGCATGACGGTCGGCGAGATCATCGGCGAGCCGCTGCTCATCCATGGAATCGCCCAAGGCAAGGAAATCGATGAGCGGGTGACGCACCTGCTCCAGACCGTGGGAATGGAGCCGTTTTACGCCACTCGCTACCCGCACGAGTTCTCCGGCGGGCAGCGCCAGCGCATCGGCATCGCGCGGGCGCTGGCGCTCAACCCCAAGCTGATCGTGTGCGACGAGCCGGTCTCCGCCCTGGACGTCTCCATCCAGGCCCAGGTCATCAACCTGCTGGAAGACCTGCAGGCCAAGTTTAAGCTGACCTACCTGTTCATCGCCCACGACCTGAGCGTCGTCAAGCACATCTCCAACCGCGTGGCGGTGATGTACCTGGGCAAGATCGTCGAGACCGCCTGGACCCAGGATCTGTTCCGACAACCGCTGCACCCCTACACCGAAGCCTTGCTCTCCGCCGTCCCCGTACCTGACCCGACCATCGAGCGCAAACAGATCGTTTTGAAAGGCGATGTCCCCAGCCCGATCAACCCGCCCTCCGGCTGCCATTTCCGGACCCGCTGCCCTTATGCGGAGGGCATCTGCAGCGCGGAGGAACCGCCGCTGCTGGAGTTGTCATCCTATCACTGGGTGGCATGCCATGTCGTCGCCCGTTCTTCAAAGCCTTCGTGAGCGCCACGATGGGCCTCTTCATTTCGAGTATCATGCCCTGAGTCGGAGAGCTGCCATGAGAAGGAAGGACAGAGAGCTTACGGATCCCGCAGACCTTCTATACGTTCTTGAAAATGCGGATGTTTGCCGCCTCGCCTTGTCGGATGGCAATGTCCCTTACCTTGTGACGATGAACTTCGGCCTGAAACTTGAAAAGAATCTGGTACTCTACTTCCACTGCGCACACGAAGGCAGGAAGATCGACATCCTGAAAAGAAACAATCTCGTGTGCTTTGGGGCCGACGTCGATCATGAACTCTTTCTGTCGGAGAAAGGCACTAGCTGCGGTTGCAGCATGAAATTCAAGAGCGTGGTGGGCATGGGGAGGGTTTCATTCGTAACGGAGCGAGCTGAAAAACAGGAAGCCCTTGAAGCTATCATGCGACATTACACCCAGATGACGACTCCCGTGTTCGAGGAAGAAAAAATCAATCGCACCACCATCCTGAAACTGGACGTGGAGCAGATGAGCGGAAAAAGAAGACCCTGACCTTTTCCCTTCTTAATCGGATCCGGCTTTTCATGTGGCGAAATCCTCCCAAAACCACCACATCATGTGCCTTCATCTAGCTTGACACACAATTTGAATTTTGAGATCATGATAAAAATCAGATCTTATTCCCCACCCATGCGACAGACCAACATGCTAACCATTTAAATAACCGCCAGGAGAGACCCATGGAGCGCTACGCCGAAACGACCAAACAGACCTACGAGGGGTGGGACGAGTTTTACAGCAAGCCGGTGGATGAGAAACTGGAGTTCTACAAACGGAAGGGGCGCATCTTCGATGTGATTTTCGCACAGCAGTTCGACCGGCAGTTCCTGGATGATCTCTGCGATCTGGCGGATAAGATCCGGCTGCTCGCGAAGACCAAGGCGGGCGCGCAGAAGCTGAGCAGCCTGCTGCCGCACAAAAGGGCCATGCTCTACTTCGTACAGCCCTCCACCCGGACCTTTCTGTCCTTCCAGAACGCCTGCTACCTCCTGGGCCTTAACGTTTCCGAAAGCCGCGGCACGAGCACTAGCTCCGAAGTGAAGGGCGAATCCCCCGAGGACACGATCCGCACCTTCGCAAGCTACGTGGACCTGATCATCTCCCGACACCCCGAGGCCGGTTTTGCCGAAAAGACCTCGTGGGTGCTGAACCAGACCGAACGGCCGGTGCCGGTCTTGAACGGCGGCTCCGGCCCGGACCAGCACCCGACCCAGGCCCTGCTCGACATCTACACGCTGCAGCGCGAGTTTCAGGCGATCGGCGGTCTCGACGGCAAGAAGATCGCCATGGTGGGAGACCTCAAGCGCGGCCGCACCGTGCGCTCGCTCTCCTATCTCATGAAAAACTACAAGAACGTCACCCTCTATTACGTGGCGCCCGACGTCTTCCGCATGAAGGACGACATCAAGGCCTTCCTCAAGAAACATGCCATCCCCTTCCACGAGACGGACGACTTCGCAAGCGTCATGCCCAAGGTCGACGCCATCTACATGACCCGCATTCAAAACGAGTATGCCAGCGACCCCAAAAACGAGACCGAGACCTTTCCGGCCTTTCACTTCAAGACGGAGCACCTCGCCAAGATCCACGCCCACTGCGCCATCATGCATCCCCTGCCGCGGCGCTACGAGATCGACGTCGCGGTGGACAAGGACCCGCGCGCAGCCTACTGGCGCCAGGAGAGAAACGGCATGTGGATCCGCGCCGCCCTCATCGCCCACGTCTTCCGGGTGGAGCAGGAGATCCTGGCCGAGTTTGCCTGATGCGCGGAGCGAACGCCCATCGATCTGAGGAACAAATCAGGGGGCTTCACCCCCCCCTGATTTGTTCCGTGTTTGACTTCCGGCGCCACGCGGTTTACAATTGGTTCCAAAACGGTTTCTATTTTGCGGGAGGATTCAAATGGCCACGCTCACCGTCAAAAACATACCTGAGGAGCTTTATGAAAAGCTCAAGCAGCGGGCGAAATCTCACAACCGCAGTGTGAACCGGGAGATCATCGTGTGCATCCATGAGGCGGTGGAAAGTCGGCGTGTGGACCCCGGTGCTTTTCTGGCCAGAATTGAAGCGCTGCACGACCGGATGGCAGCCCCTCCGCTGACGGACGAGATGCTGCGTCAGGCAAGGACCGAAGGCCGCCCATGATCGTCGCCGACACCAATCTGATCGCCTATTTTTTCATCCCCGGCCAACATACCACTGCTGCCAAGTCTGTGTTTCTGAAGGACCCGGACTGGGCCGCCCCCTTGCTCTGGAGAAGCGAATTCAGGAACGTCTTAGCCACCTATTTGCGAAAGGGATATTTGAAGTTGGATGATGCGTTGCAATTGGCCGGCGAAGCGGAGCTGCTCTTCCACGGAAATGAATATTCAATTCCATCCAACAGGATTCTCAAGCTTGCCGACAGGTCAAATTGCTCGGCCTACGACTGTGAATTTATTGCGTTGGCGGAAGATCTCGGCCTCAAACTGGTGACATCGGACAAGATCATTCTATCAGCCTTCCCGAAACTCGCCGTACACAGCAACAAATTTTAACCGCGTCAGGCAGGATTTGTGGTGATGTTTCCGCTGGGGGAAAAGCCTGGCCGCCGGGACCGGTGTTTTTCCTAATCGGTTGGCGGTATCTGCAAGTCTCTTTCGAGAGCCCGCATGTTCTCTCAAAAACGTGTCGATGATTCCCACCTGGCCCGGCCGTATGAACTCCTCGCCGCCGTGGCCGACCCGCTTGGTTGATTTTTGGGCAATAGTTGGTTAGGTGAGAAGGGCATGTTGGATAAGCTGGACCAGGTGCAGGTGCGATGACAGATGCGATCCTGAAACGCTTTGATCTGAGCGGGAAAACGGCCGTCATCACCGGCGGGGGCGGCGATCTTTGCGGCCACATGGCCGAGGCTCTCGGCGCCATGGGCGTGAAGGTGGCCGTGCTGGACATCAGCATGGAGAAAGCCGAGGCCCGGGTGCAGTCCGTCTCCAGGGCCGGGGGAGCCGCCGAAGCGTATCAATGTGACGTGCTGGATGCGGACCAGCTCAGAAAGTGTTACGATGCGCTCTGCCGCCGGTGGGGTCCTCCGGATTTTCTGATCAACGGCGCCGGGGGCAACGACCCGCGGGGCAGCACCTCGGAAGAATTCCACGAACCGGGAAAACCTCTGGGCCCCGGAGGAAAATCTTTTTTCGATTTGGACCCCGCGGGGTTCCGTCAGGTGTTCGACCTCAACTTTTTAGGCACCTTTCTCGTGACCCAGACCTTCTCCAGGGGCATGGTGGCAAAGGGCAAGGGGGCCATTGTCAACATCTCCTCCATGAGTGCCTTCACGCCGCTGACTAAAGTGGCCGCCTATTCGGCCGCCAAGGCGTCCGTAAGCAACTTCACGCACTGGCTGGCGGTTCATTTTGCCCGCACCGGGGTGCGGGTCAACGCCCTTGCCCCGGGGTTTTTCATGACCGAACAGCTTAAGTTCCTGCACATCGACCGAGAGACGGGCGAGCTGCTGCCGCGCGCGCGCAATGTGATCGCCCACACCCCCATGGGCCGCTACGGGGAGCCGGACGACCTGATCGGCACCCTCGTCTGGCTGCTGTCGGATGCGTCGGGTTTCGTGACCGGTGTGGTGGTGCCGATCGACGGGGGGTTTTCCTCCTATTCGATTTAGCGGCAGAACACTCAGATCCTTGATTCTTCAGAAAGGGATGCGAGGTGGCCAGCGTAACACTGAAAAATGTGGGGAAGCAGTTCAAGTCGGTGACCGCCGTCGAAAACCTCAGCATCCAGATCCAGGACCGGGAGTTCGCGGTGCTGGTAGGGCCGTCCGGGTGCGGCAAAACCACGGCCCTGCGGATGGTCGCCGGCCTGGAGCCCGTGACCTCCGGTGAGATTTACATCGACGACCGGCTCGTCAACGATGTCGATCCCAAGGACCGCGACATCGCCATGGTGTTTCAGAACTACGCCCTTTACCCGCACATGAATGTCCGCGAGAACCTCGGCTTCGGGCTGAAAATGCGCAAGTTCCCGAAGGAGGAGATCGATCAGCGCGTGCAGGAGGCGGCCGACATCCTCGGCATCCACGAACTGCTGGACCGCAAGCCCAAGCAGCTCTCGGGCGGCCAGCGGCAGCGCGTAGCGGTCGGCCGGGCCATCGTGCGCAAGCCCAAGGTGTTCCTGTTCGACGAGCCGCTGTCCAACCTGGACGCCAAACTGCGGGTGGCCATGCGGGCCGAGATCAGCAAGCTCCACCGCCGCCTGGGGGCGACCATCATCTACGTCACCCACGACCAGGTGGAAGCAATGACCATGGCCAGCCGGATCTTCATCATGAACAAGGGCAGCCTGCAGCAGTCCGGGGCGCCGCTGGAAGTCTACAAGCACCCGGCCAATCGGTTCGTTGCCGGGTTTATCGGCTCCCCGGCCATGAATTTCATCGATGCCACCCTGGTGCGGGAGCAGGGCGCCTATTCTGTCGAGGCCGAAGGCTTCAAGGTCAGGCTGCCCGAGGTGTTTTCGTCAACGATAGAGCCCTATGCCGGCCGGCCGGTCGTCTTCGGCGTGCGGCCCGAGGACATGGCGGCGCAAGCGGCCGGGGCGGGCGGCGGCAACGGCAACACCCTGGCCGCGCGTGCAGACGTGGTGGAAACGTTAGGGGCGGAGACGTTTGTGTACCTGACCTGCGGGCCCCATTCCATCGTCGCGCGCATGGAGTCCCCGGAACGCCCGTTGGCCGTGGGTCAGGCGCTTCTCGTCGAACTGAAGATGCTCAAGACCCACCTGTTCGACCGGGAGACTTCGCAGACCATCGTTTGAAGACCATGTAACCGGAGATGTGATCACCAACCAAGACCCATCAAGGAGGGAGGCGTACCATGAGAAGGATTGCAAGCGTAGTGTCGATGGCCCTGCTGTGTGCAGTGATGATGTCCGCGACCGCCTTTGCCCAGGCCGACTGGAAGCAGTTCCAGGGGACCGAAATCCGGTTCCTGATGAACAAGCACCCGTTTACGACCTTCATCGAACCCAAAATCCCCGAGTTCGAAAAGCTGACCGGCATCAAGGTTGTCTTCGAGGTCTTCCCGGAGGATCAATACCGCAACAAACGCACCATCGAGCTCAACGCCGGCGGCAAACTGGACGGCTACATGATCATGCCCGGCCAGGACGATCTGTATTACTGGAAAGCCGGCTGGCTGCAACCCCTGGACGACTACATCAAGGACCCCAAGCTGACCGACGCCGGCTGGGACCCCAAGGATTTTTTCACGAGCTTCACCAAGGCCTCGACGGTCGACGGCAAGCAGATCGGCGTGGTCATCAACGCCGAGACGTCGCTGCTGTCCTATCGCAAGGACTTGTTCGACCAGTTCAAGGTCAAGGTCCCCACAACCATGAAAGAGCTTGAGGATACCGCCAAGTTCTTCCACGGCAAGGAGGTTGACGGCAAGAAGATGGTCGGCATCACCCTGCGCGGCAAAGGCGCCGCGGCGACCTCCCAGTGGGTGGACTTCCTCTACAGCTTCGGCGGGTCCTGGACCAATGCCCAGGGCAAGTCCAACTTCGCCTCGCCCCAGGACATCGCGGCCTTCAAGTTCTACGGCGACATCCTGAGAAATTACGGCCCCGAGGGCGGCACCATGCTGCACTGGGCCGAGAGCACCTCCGTCTTCATGGAAGGCAAGGCCGCCATGATTTATGACGCCAACGTGTTCAAATCCCTGTACGAAAACCCCAAGGAGTCCAAGGTCGCCGGCAAGGTCGGCTATGCCGTGATCCCGGCCGGCCCGGCCGGCAGCGTGCCCCACGTCTCCAACTGGAGCCTGTCCATCAACAAAAACAGCGACCCCAAGCGCCAGAAGGCCGCCTGGCTGTTCATCCAGTGGGCCACCAACAAACAAAACGCCCTGGGCGCACTGCTGGCCGGCGTCCCGGCCGGCCGGGCCTCCGCCTGGGACTCCGCGGAATACAAGGCCGGAGACAAGCAGCCGGACTGGACGGCCGGCACCAAGAAGTCCTTTGAACTCGGCCAGCCCCAGTGGAACCCGCCCGTCATCAACGTGCCCGAAATCCGCGACATCACCGGCCAGGTGATCGTGGACGCCATCCAGGGCAAGGACGTGGCCGAGTCGGCCAGAAAAGCAGCCGAGCTGATGGACAGGAAGATGGAGATCTGAACCGGATGTGATCTGCCGACACTGTGGAGCGGCATCTTGCCGCGACAGGAAGCGCCATTCATTATTGACATCGTGGCTGGACGCCGCTCCCGGCGCCGGGCCTATGAAACCGGAGCCGCGATTTTGAGCAAGGTTTTAAGCCCCCGGATGAAGCACCCCGTTCCGAACCGCCAGGACACGAGCCCCTCGCATGAGCCACACCCTCAGCGCGGTCAGCCGCTTCGTGGATCGACGCCAGTCGCTGGTTTACCCGGCGCCGGCGGTGATCGTGCTCTTTCTCATCGTGGTCCTGCCCATCGCCTTCAACCTCTACCTCGCCTTCACCAAGTGGACCGTCGGCCTGGGCCAGCCGCGCTTCATCGGCCTGGACAATTTCGTCGAGCTGGCCACCGATGAGCGCGTCTGGAACGGGGTCAAGGTGATGGTGTATTTCAGCGGCCTGAGCCTTTGCCTTGAGTTGGTGCTGGGGCTTCTCATCGCGCTGTACTTCAACCGCGAATTCAGGGGCAGCGAGGCCGTCCAGGCCATCTACATCTTCCCGTTTGCCGCAACCCCGGTGGCCGTCGCGCTGATCTGGCGGGTCATGCTCAACCCCGAGATCGGGGTGCTGAACTACCTGCTGCGCAGCATCGGCCTGCCGGGCAGCCTGTGGGTGAGCAGTGAGCACACGGCGGTCCTTTCGCTGGTGATGGTGGATGTGTGGAAGTGGACCCCCATGATCACCCTCATCGTGCTGGCGGGGCTCAAATCCCTGCCGCCGGACCCCTACGAGGCCGCCCGCATCGACGGGGCAAACGCGCTGCAGATCTTTTGGTACATCACCCTGCCCCTGATCCGGCCGGTGCTGATTGCGGCGCTGATGCTGCGCTCCCTGGACAACCTCAAGGAATTCGACATGATCTACACCATCACGCAGGGCGGGCCGGGCATCGCGTCCGAAACCCTGTACCTGTATTCCTATCAGGTCGGGTTCGGCTTCTTCAAAGCCGGCTACGGCTCGGCCCTCATGGTGGTGGTGTTTATGATCGTGCTGGTGTTCAACGTGGTCATGAACCGGATGCGGCTCACCGCCCTGGACCGCTGACCGCATGGCAGGCGAGAGACGATGACGAAACGAGCAGCCATCAAGACCGTCCGATCAACCCTCTTCTATGCGGGCGCCGCCGCCCTGTGCGTTGGGCCGCTGTTTGTTTTTATTTGGATGATCATGACCGGCCTAAAGACCGGCGTGCAGAACATCACTTACCCGCCGGAGTTCATTTTCACGCCCACGCTGGAAAACTTTCAGGCGGTGTTCCAGCAGCACCATTTTTTCCGGTACCTGATGAACAGCCTCATCATCGCCACCCTCTCCACGGGGCTTTCGCTGGTGCTGGGGCTGCCGGCGGCCTATTCCATCGCCAAGTACCGGCAGGGCAGGATCGGAATGATCATTCTGCTCGCCCGGATGACGCCGTTCGTGAGCTACCTGCTGCCCTGGTACATTATTTTCCGGTACCTGAAACTGATCGACACTTACACGGCGCTGACCCTCACCCACCTGATCATCACCCTGCCCATGGTGGCCTGGCTCATGGTCGCCTTTTTCGAAAGCGTGCCGGCCGAACTGGAAGACGCGGCCATGATCGACGGGTGCTCCCGCTTGAAAAGCTTTCTCATCATCGTGCTGCCCCTGGTCCGAAACGGCATCGCCACCTCGGCCATCATGGCCTTCATCTTCTCCTGGAACCAGTTCCTTTTCTCGCTGATCCTCTCCGGCCCGCAGACCAAGACCGTCCCGGTGGCCGTCTACAACTTCATTTCCTACGGCAAGATCGACTGGGCCGGCATCGGCG
>CAVQTH010000022.1:0-111671 GCA_963716325.1 uncultured delta proteobacterium
TTGAAATCGGAAAGGTCCTTGCCCGACGCCTTGAACTCGGACATCACGTCCGCCGTGGCCCCCACGCGCGTGATCTTCCCCTGCTCGATGACCACCGCCCCATCTGCGATGATGCCGAGCTCGGACATTTCTTTGCCTTTTTTGGCGGTGAACCCGGAGCAGGTCACCACTTCGGAGGCGTTCTTGATGATGAGGTTTCCGTTCATTCTCTTCCCTCAGCAATCCAGAATCTATTCATAGATTCTGGATTCGAGCACCTGTTCGGTCTTGAAGTCCTCGAGCTGCAGGTAATAGGCGGCCGTGTCGACCAGGGCTCCCATGGGCACCAATCCCACGATTTCGCTGCCCACCACCGGCACTCCCCAGCGCCGGGCCTCGATCCGGATCAACTCGAACGCCCGGTAAAGGGCGGTGCGGGTGTAGTCGGTCATGTTCATCGAAACCTGCACAATGCCCCGGTCCTTGAGATCGATGCCGATGGCCTTGCAGTAGCGCAGGCCGCCGCTGAGATGCCGCACCTTGCGGGCGATGTCGTTGGCGATGTCCAGGTCGGAGGTGCCCAGATTGACGTTGTAGGCGACGAGCGCCATGCGCGCGCCCACGGCCGTGACACCGGCAGTACGGGTGCACCGCCGCCGGGCCGAAATCGGGTTTCCACTCCGGCTGCTTGAGCTTCTCCGGCATGCCCTCGAACTGGCCTTTGCGGACGTCCGCGAGGTTTTTACGGTGCGGGGCCGAGGCCGACTCCTCGTAGAGAAAGATGGGGAGTTTTAATTTTTCTGCCGCCGCGGCCGCCACCTGCCGCGACAACTCGATTGCCTCCGGCATCGTCACGTTCCGGACCGGGATGAACGGCACCACGTCGACCGCGCCCATGCGCGGGTGCTGGCCCTGGTGGGCCCGCAGGTCGATCGCCGCAACCGCGACCCCCATGGCCTCGAGCACGGCGTCCTTGAGCGGCCCGGGTTCGCCCACCACGGTCACGACGAGGCGGTTGTGGTCCTCGTCCCGCTGGTAGTCCAGCAGCTTGACGCGGTCTCTGCCCCTGAACGGCTGGACGATTTTTTCGATCTTTTCCAGGTTGCGGCCCTCGCTGAAATTGGGGACGCACTCGACGATTCTGGTCATGCCGGACATGGACACGCTCCCTCTTTGAAGCTGTGGAATAATTATTCGCTCACTGATTGAGCGATTCTGTCGATTCACATCGATGCCCGATGGCATCTGCCGCAAAAATCCAAACTAGAATCGCTCACCTCAGGTCGCTATTTCTTTTTCAGTTCGGCGAAACCGTCCGCCACCAGTTTCTTGACCATCCCCTCATCGGCCAGATACGGCAGCGTGATGTGGTCCGAGCCTTTTCGCAGCTCGTTGTACTCCATGCAGGTTTCGAGGGAGGCCTCGTTGCGGGCCCAGGCGCGGCGGGCCACCCCGCCCATCACGTCCCAGGGGATGGCGCGGCGGATGATCGCGTCGACCCGTTCGCTTCCGTCCAGCACCAGCCCGAAACCGCCGTTGATGGCCTTGCCGATGCCCACCCCGCCGCCGTTGTGGAGCGCCACCAGGCTCATGCCCCGGGCGGCGTTGCCGGCAAAGCAGTGGGTGGCCATGTCGGCCATGATGTTGCTGCCGTCGCGGATGTTGGCCGTCTCCCGGAAAGGCGAGTCCGTGCCGCCGGTGTCGTGGTGGTCGCGGCCGAGCATGACCGGCCCGATCTCGCCGTCTCGCACCATCTCGTTGAACTTCAGGGCGATTTTCATCCGCCCCAACGCATCCTGGTAAAGGATCCGGGCCTTGGTGCCGACCACCAGCCGGTTCTTTAATGCATCGCGGATCCAGTTGTAGTTGTCGCGGTCCTGGAAGCGTCGCTCGGGGTCGATGCACTGCATGGCGGCCCGGTCGGTCTTGGCGAGATCCTCGTCTCTGCCGCTCAGGCACACCCAGCGGAAGGGGCCGTAGCCGTAGTCGAAGAGGATCGGCCCCAAGATGTCCTCGACATAGGACTGGAAGATGAAACCGTCGAGCGGGTTCTCGCCGTTTTTGCAGATGTCCTTGATGCCGGCGTCGTAGACCGCCTTTAAAAAGCTGTTGCCGTAGTCGAAGAAGTAGGTGCCGCGCTCGGAGAGGGTCTTGATGAGCGTGTAGTGGTGGCGCAGGGTCGCGTCCACCATCTCCTTGAACCCGGCATGTCCGCTGCGCAGCAGCTCCGTGCGCTGCTCGAAACTGATTCCCTGGGGGCAATAGCCGCCCTCGTAGACGGCGTGGCAGGAGGTCTGGTCGGAGAGCAGGTCGATCTTCATGTCCTGGTGAACCGCGTATTCCAACAGGTCGACCACATTCCCGTAAAAGGCGATGGCCCGGCTCTGGCGTTTGCGCTGGTAGTCGCGCGCGGCGGCGAAAGCCTCGGCCGGGTTGTCCGTCACCTGGTCGATCCAGCCCTGGTCGAGGCGGGTCTTGATGCGCGAGTAGTCCACCTCCGCGATGATGCCGACCCCGTTGGCGATGACGACGGCCTTGCCCTGGGCGCCGCTCATGCCGCCCAGCCCCGAGGTCACGAACAGCCGCCCTGCAAGGTCCTGGTCCGCCGGGATGCCAAGCTTGGCGCGGCCGGCGTTTAAAATCGTGCTGTAGGTGCCGTGCACGATGCCCTGGGGGCCGATGTACATCCAGCCGCCGGCGGTCATCTGCCCGTAGTTGGCCACCCCCAGCGCCATGGCGCGGTGCCAGTTGTCCTGGTCGTCGAAGCAGCCCACCATCAGGGCGTTGGTGATGATGACGCGCGGGGCTTCGGGCGAGGAAGCGAAAAGACCCACGGGGTGGCCGGAGGCCATGACCAGGGTCTGCTCGCGGGTGAGGACTTCGAGGTAGCGCTTGATCAGCCGGTACTGCATCCAGTTCTGGCAGACCTGGCCGGTCTCGCCGTAGGTCACCAGCTCGTAGGGGTAGAGGGCCACGTCGAAGTCGAGGTTGTTCTCGATCATCACCTGGAAGGCCTTGCCCTCGATGCATCGGCCCTTGTACTCGTCGACGGGCCGGCCCTTGATCGGGCCGGCCGGGCGGAAGCGGTAGCCGTAGATCCGCCCGCGCGTCGTCAGCTCCTCCAGGAACTCCGGCGCCAGCGTCGGGTGCCACTTCTCGGGGATGTAGCGCAGGGCGTTCTTGAGGGCGAGCTCGGTGTCTTTTCGGGACAGGTTGAAATGCCGCGTCGGCGCCCGGCGGATGCCGGCAACGAAATCCGGCATCGGCGGCAGCTCGGCGAAAAGGGTTCCGAGTTGAATTTCCATGGACTTGGCGATGTCGGTATTGGCGATCACGATGCCTTTCCCTTTAGAGACTGAATGTGTTTCTCATTGTAAGAGCTGATTTGCTCGGTCATACCCGATTACCTAATATAGAACCTGATGCAATTCAATAGACGTGCGGGTGAGGCTGTGACAGCAACGAATTTGAGTTTATCGTCGTGTCCAGGAGGGAACATATTCCCGGGCATGGTTGAACATGGCGAGCAACTTTTTCCAGCGAGACGTCCGGCTGGATGTTGTGGCACGATGAGAACACAAACCCGCCGCCCGGGGCCAGGGTTTCGATCAGGGTCGCGACCATTTTGTGCACATCTTCGACGGAGCCGAAGGGCATGGTTTTTTGGGAATCCGTGCCTCCCCAGAAGACGAGTTTGGAGCCGTATTTTTTCTTGAGGAACGCCGGGTCCATTCCGCGGGCGGTGACCTGGACGGGGTTGATGATGTCCACGCCGATGTCGACCAGGTCGTCCAGGATGTCCACGATGGACCCGCAGGAGTGGAACATGAGCTTGGCCGGCGTCAACTCCTTCACCTTCCGGAAAAATTTCGCGTGGCGGGGTTTGATGAATCGGGCATAGTGGTCATAGCTGATCTGCAGCCCGGTCTGCCCGCCGAGGTCGTCCCCGCAGCGAACCACGTCCACTTCGGGCCCGAGCAACTTGAGCTCGCGCTCGGCAATGCGCAGGGTGACCTCGAGAACCGCATCGAAGAGGGCTTCGAGCACATCGACTCCCAGGATGAAATCCGTGTACCAGCCTTCGAACCCCCGGATGAATTGGGTCAGATGCACGAAGGGCGCAGGCAGCGTCAGGATGGCCGCTGCATCCGTGTGGGTCCTGATCCAATTCAACCGCTCGCGCATGCCGCTCAAAAGGCCGGGGTCTTCGGGGTCGGGCCAGGGGTAGCGCGAAACATCCGCCATGGTGATGCTGCCCGCCAGGGGTGCCGTGCGCTGGTCGTAATAGTAGCTGCCTTCAGGGTGAACGCGTTCGACACCCCACATGTCCCGGTAGGCGCGGGGGCCGAGCTCGGCCGCAACCCCGCGGGTGGGGGATCCCAGGATCACGGCCCGGGTGTCTATCCCGAGTTTCTGCAATACCGCCTCATCCACCATGGCGGCCCGGGTCATGCGCTGCATGATCTCGGTTTTGGATGTGACCCCGAAATGGGCTTTCAGCCGCTCATAGCCCTCCACGACGATGGAGCTGTCGTGTGTGCTGCCGAGGTCCATGGGCACCCGGTCCGGCTCCTCGTGGTTGAGCGCTCTCAGGATCCGTTCGCGGCTTGTCAGGGTTTCAGGCATTCATCCTCCGCCTTCGCGAGTTCAGGTGCTTTCGATGAAAGTTTATTTTAAAATCCCTCATAGCCCCCTTTGTCAAAGGGGGATAGATGAAGGAATGGAGACCGATCAATTTCATCATCGATAAAGGATGGCGCCGCGCGCCATAACCGGCTTTCAAGAAACTCAAGACATGCATTACTATCAGCAAGTTAGAGAGTGATTCAAGCAGAAATAGTTATGGAGTGCATGCGCATGCAATTAGTCGTTCTGGAAGCAGGTTAAGACTTGACAGGCTGGTAGGATGTAGGATATCAGACAACTCTCACCTCGGGGGTTTTTGATGGCCGCCAGACCACTAAAAAACATCAAGAAAGAAAGCGTGCGGGTCCAGGTTTTCCGCCAGCTGCGCGACCAGGTGCTGCGCCGCACGTGGCCCCCCGGCAGCAAAATCCCCTCCGAGCACGAACTCTCCCGAACCATGGGCGTCAGCCGGGTCTCCATCCGTGAAGGGATCCAACACCTCGTCTCCCTGGGCATCCTTGAAACCCGCCACGGCGAAGGCACCTTCGTGCGCGAACTGAGCGGGGAGATCTACTTCAATTCGCTCATTCCCCTGATGGCGCTCGACGAAACCGACATCTTCCACGTCCTGGAGTATCGGCGGATCATCGAGAAGGGCACCGCCGCGCTGGCCGCCGAACGCGCCACCGACCACGACGTGGCCGAGATGGAGGCGGTTTACGACCGGATGGTCCGATCCCAGGACGACGTGGCCGAATTCGCCCGGGCGGATCTTGAGTTTCATCTGGTCGTGGCCAAGGCCACCGGCAACTCCGTGCTGATCAAAGTCAACAACGTCCTGCGCAGCGTCCTGAGCGTTTCCATGGAGAACATCGTCAGCACGCTGGGAATGCGCGATGGATTGCACTACCATCGCCTGCTGATCGAAGCGGTGAGATCCCGCAATGCGCCGGAGGCCGAGCGGCTCATGGAAGAGCACGTGGTCAGAACCATCGAGCGGCTCAGGTCCGAGGCCGGGCCGGCCGCGGCCGGGGTAGCGCCAGCCAGGATCCCGCAGCAGCGCGCCGGTATCGAGGAGCGGCTGGCCCTGCACCGCGCCTTCTGGGCACCGGGAAGAGCAGCCCCGGCCGCTCGCCTCCTTCCGCGTGGGCGATTTCTTCTTCTCCCGCCATTTTAAAGCCGCCCACGGCCTGCTCGAGCCGGACACGTCGATCACACCGGAAATGCTCGATGTGGCCGCCTTTCTACCGGACTACGAGCGCATGTTCCAGGAGTCCGAGGCGATCGGCCAGGACGGCTTCTGGACCGCAGAGCCCTTCACGGGCATCCCCTGGATGGAGGCCATTCTGGGCTCGCCCATCCGCGCGGGACGCGAGAGCTTCACGTCCCGGCCCTGGCTGTCGTCGCCGGCCGATGCGCTCGAAAAAGTGCGCTTCGATCCGGGGAACCCCTGGCTCGAAAAAATACCTCGAATTCACGGCCGCCCTCGTGCAGCAAAGCCGCGGCCGATTCCCGGTGGGCATGCCCATCATGCGCGGGCCGACCGACATGATCGGGGCACTCCTGGGCCAGCAGGAAATGGTGCTCGCACTCATGCTGGAAGACCCGGCGGTCATGCGCCGGCTGATCGAGCGGGTCGCCCGCGCGTTTCTGTCCGTCATGGAAGCCCAGCGCCGGCTCGTCCCGGACTTTCACGGCGGCACCGCCCTCGGGTTCTATCACGTCTGGGCGCCCGGCCCCTCCATCTGGTGGCAGGACGACCTTTCGGCCATTCTGTCGCCGAAGGTCTACCGCGAGTTCTTCCTCGATTCGGCGCGCCTGATTCTCGCGGGTCATCCCCACACCGCCTTTCACCTGCACCCGGCCTCCTTCTTCATCATCGATGAACTGCTCAGCCTGGAGGGCCTGAGGGTCATCGAAGTGAACAAGGACATCGGCGGGCCGAGCGTCACGGCGATGCTGCCGGTCCTGTCCAAAATCATGCAAACCCGGGGACTGATCCTCTGGGGCGATCTCACCATCGAGGACCTGGTGGTGGTCAAGCGCAACTTGCCCTGCCGGGGACTCTGCCTGCACGTGGTGGCGCCGACCCTCGCGGAGGCGCACGAACGCCGCAACTACATTCACAACTGGGAGTGATCGTTCATGACTGACACCGCCACCGTCAAAAAGCTGGAACGCATGGCCCTGCAGCTGCGATTCGACCTGCTCGATATCCTTGGGGTCGGCAAGGTCGGACATTTGGGCGGGTCGAGCTCGATGGCCGAGATCGCGGCCTGCCTCTATTTCCACGCCATGCGCTACGACCCTAAAAACCCGCAGGACCCGGACCGCGACCGCTTCCTGCTCAGCAAGGGCCACTGCGTGCTCATTCAGTACGCGGCCCTGGTCGAACTGGGCGTCATCCCGCGGGCGGAGCTGAAAAAGGTCAAGACCCTCGAGGGCTGCCTGCAGGGCCACCCGGACATGGACCGCACACCGGGAATCGAGGCCGTCACGGGCTCTCTCGGGATGGGGCTTTCCATCGGCCTGGGCATGGCGCTCGGCTTCCGCCTGGATCGGCGGGCCAGCCGTGTCTTTGTCGTTATGGGCGACGGCGAGCTTTCCGAAGGTCAGATCTGGGAGGCAGCCATGGCGGCGGCGGCTTTCAAGGTCGACCACCTGACCGGTTTCGTTGATTTGAATCGCATCCAGGCGACCGGCCCGACCCGCGAGATTTTCGACATCCCGGACATCGCGCGGAAGTGGGCGGCCTTCGGCTGGGAGGTGGTGAGCATCGACGGCCACGACGTGGGTCAGATCCTCACGGCGCTCGCCAAGGCGCAAAAAACCAAGGGCCGGCCGACCGTGATCGTGGCCGAAACGGTCAAGGGCAAGGGATTTTCCTTCGCGGAAAACAACGCCGCCTTTCACAACGGCTCTCTGACCGCCGACCAATACCGCCAGGCCCTCTCCGAGCTGGAGGCCCGGCGCGCGGCGCTGGCGTGAAAAAAAGAGGGTTCAAGGGGTCGAGGGTTCAGGGGTTCGAGTGAGAAGACAATTATCCTTCGCTTGACCCCTTGACCCCTGGAACCCTCGAACCCAATCAGAAAACATCACCGCATGCCGGAGCTGAATAAGCTCGCTCGACATATCGACAGTTAAGGAGACCTTTTATGCCCCCGCATCCGAACATGCGCGAAGCCTACGGCCTGGCCCTGCTGGAACTGGGCCGAAAAAATCCGCACGTGGTGGCGCTCGAGGCCGACCTGGGGAAGTCCACCCGCTCCGTGCTGTTTCAGGAGGCTTTCCCGGAGCGCTATTTCCAGATGGGCATCGCCGAGCAGAACATGGCCGCCACCGCCGCGGGACTGGCGCTCGCCGGCAAGATCCCTTTCATCCACTCCTTCGCGGTCTTCGCGACCGGCCGGGCCTATGACCAGCTGCGCAACTCGATCTGCATCCCCAGGCTCAAGGTCCGGGTCTGCGGCTCGAGCAGCGGGCTGTCCGATTTCGGCGACGGCAAGACCCATCAGTCGGTGGAGGACGTGACCCTCATGCGGGCCTTGCCCTGCATGACGGTCCTGTCGCCCGTGGACGGGCTGGAGACGGCGAAGATGATGGAGTGCCTGATCGACTGGCCGGGGCCGGCCTACATCCGCATCAACCGGTCCGACCTGCCGATGCTCACCCCGGCCGACGAGCCCTACCACATCGGGAAAATCACCTGCCTGCGCAAAGGCTCCGATGCCGCTCTTCTGGCAACCGGGGTCATGGTCGGCCGCTCGCTCGAGGCGGCCACGCTCCTGGCGGGAAAGGGCGTCGAGGCGGGCGTTTACAACATCAGCACGCTCAAGCCGCTCGATGCGCAGGCGCTCATCCGGGCGGTGGCGGGCGTGCGCGCCATCGTGGTGGCCGAGGAGCACAACCTCATCGGCGGCCTGGGCTCGGCCGTGCTGGAGGCCCTGCGGGCCATCCCCCACCCGCCGGTGGAATTGGTGGCAATCGAAGACTGCTTCGGGCTGAGCGCCGCCTGCTATGACGAGATTTTGACCCACTTCGGTCTGACGGCCCAAGCCGTCGCCGATGCGGCCATGCGCATACTGCAAGGAAGCTCAACGCCCAAAGGCAAAGGCTGAAAGGTTCGGGAAAGCTCGAAGGAAGGGAAGTCAAACCAAGGCGGGATCTGAAAGGGAAAAGTCAAACACCCAAACACGAAACACCCAAACACCCAAATAACAAAATACCCAAACACCAAACGCAGGAGGTAAAGACATGAAGATCGGATTTGTCGGACTGGGAATCATGGGCAAGCCCATGGCCAAGAACCTGTTGAAGGCCGGCTATGAACTGGTGGTCTACGACATCGTGGCGGCACCGGTGGAAGAAGTCGTCGGCGCCGGCGCCAAGAAGGGCGCATCCCCCAAGGACGTGGCGGCGCAGGGCGATATCATCATCACCATGCTCCCCAACTCGCCGCATGTCAAAGAGGCCGTGCTGGGGAAAAACGGCGTGATCGAAGGCGTTCGCAAGGGCAGCATCGTGGTGGACATGAGTTCCATCGCGCCCCTGGTGGCCCAGGAAGTCGCGGCCGAATTGGCCAAGAAGGGTGTCGAGATGCTCGACGCGCCGGTCTCCGGCGGCGAGCCCAAGGCCATCGACGGCACGCTCGCCATCATGGTCGGCGGCAAGGCCGATGTCTTCGAGAAGGTCAAGCCGATCCTGCTCAAGATGGGTGCCTCCGCCGTGCTCTGCGGGGAAATCGGCAGCGGCAACGTGACCAAGCTTGCCAACCAGATCATTGTCGCGCTGAACATCGCGGCCATGTCCGAGGCCTTTGTGCTGGCGGCCAAGGCCGGGGTCGACCCCGGCAAGGTTTTCGATGCCATCAAGGGCGGGCTGGCCGGCAGCACGGTGCTCAACGCCAAGGCGCCCATGGTGCTCAAGGGCAACTACAAGCCGGGCTTCCGCATCGAGCTGCACATCAAGGACCTGCAGAACGCCCTGGACACGGCCCACGCCATCGGGGTCCCGATCCCGTTGACCGGCACCATCATGGAGATCATGCAGGCCCTGCGGGTCGACGGCAAGCAGAAGGACGACCACGGCGGCGTGATTCAGTTCTACGAGAAGCTGGCGGGGCAGCTGGTCCGCAGCAATCTCTAACCGGATGTCGAAAAACGGCGTCTCAGGCCGTGATCCGGCGTTGCGCGGCTATTGTAAATGCTCACATATGAATGAATATGCTGCGCTTTCCAAAACGCCGCGCGCCTTGGCTGACGGCCTGATACTTGTTTATCAACACCCGGAAAACCTTTGATTTGCCGCAGGCGGTTGAATTCTTCGCTTGAGATCAACGGCCTGCGGCCTGGAGAGCAACGTATGGCGCCTGAATCCGAAGCGGCAACGCCCCAGACGCTTCCCCTCGTCAGCCGGGTCATGGACACGGGCCTGTCTTACGTGGTGGCGGTCCTGCTGGTGGCCATGTCGGGGACCGTCTTCGGCAACGTGGTCTGCCGCTATTTTCTCGACGCGTCGCTGGCCTGGTACGAGGAGGTGTCGCGCTTCCTGCTGATCTGGATCGTGTTTCTGGGAGCGGTCATCGCCTACATCAAGGGTGATCACCTCGGCATCGATGTCATTTTCATGGTCCTGCGCCCGAAATACCAGCGGATGGTCGTGCTGGTAGCCGACGCGCTGGTCCTGGTGTGCCTGGCCATCATGTTCCAGGGCGGATGGGACATGGCGATCGACTCCCTCGAGAGCGGTTGGGTCGCCTCCTCGGTGCCCATACCCTACGGCTGGGTCTATATGGTGGGGCCGGTCAGCGCGCTCCTCATGTTCATCCAATGCCTCATCAAGACGCATGCCGACATCCGGGCGCTGAAGGGGGTGCAGCCATGAGCGTGCTCCCGCTTTTTCTCACGGCGCTGTTCGGCTTCATCCTGCTGACGGTGCCGATTGCCTTCGCGCTCTTCCTCACGGCGCTGGTCCTGTCGCTGACCCTGGGGGCCTGGTCGCCGGCCCTCATCATCCAGAGCATCTTCCGGGGCATCGACAGCTTCCCGCTCATGGCGATCCCGTTTTTCCTGCTGGCCGGGGAGATCATGAACACGGGAGGCATCTCGGAGCGCATCATCATGGTGGCCAAGGCCATGTGCGGCCACGTGCGCGGCGGGCTGGGGTACGTCACCGTGGTGGCGAGCATGCTCATCTCGGGCGTCTCCGGCTCCGCCGTAGCCGACACGTCGGCCATCGGCTCTATCCTTTATCCCGTCATGAAAAAAGAAGGGTATGATCCCCATAAGGCCGCCGCCTTGGTTGCCGCCTCCACCACCAACGGACCCATCATCCCGCCCTCGATTCCCATGGTCATCTTCGGGGTCATCGCCAACGTTTCGATCATCCGGCTGTTCGTCGGCGGGATTATTCCGGGCCTGATCCTCGGGGTTGGGCTGATGATCGGCTGGTACTTCCATGTCCGGGGCAAGGCCCGCTATCACGTCGAGGGCAGGTTCAGCCTGAAGGCGGTTCTGAAATCCTGCATCGACGCATTCTGGGCGCTCTTCCTGCCGGTCATCATCCTGGGCGGCATCCTGCTCGGCATCTGCACGGCCACCGAGGCCGCGGTGGTTTCCGCGGTTTACGCCTTCGTCGTCTCGGCGTTCATTTACCGCGAGTTCAAGGTGAAGCACCTGCTGCCGGCGCTGGTCAACACGGTGCGCGGAACGGCCGTGGTGCTGTTCGTCTGCGGCGCGGCCATGGCGGCGGCCTATTTTATCACCACGGCCCAGATCCCGGAGCTGCTGGCGAAAGTGCTCCTGCAGCTCTCCGGCGACAGCTGGGTGATGTTCATGTTCTGGGTCAACGTGCTGCTGCTGATCGTCGGCTGCGTTATGGATCTGACCCCGGCCTTGCTGATCCTTGCGCCCATGCTTCTGCCGATCGCCGCCAAGTACGGCCTCGACCCGATTTACTTTGGCGTGGTCATGATCGTGAACCTCTGCATCGGGCTCATCACGCCGCCGGTCGGCAACATCCTTTTCGTGGCGTGCGGCATCTCGAAGATCTCGGTGGCCGATATTTCCCGGGCCATCTGGCCCAACGTCATTATCGGGATCATTGTCCTGTTCATCGTGACCTACATCCCGTGGACGGTCATGGTGCTCGTGGATCTGATCCCCAAATGAAAGCGGCCGGGGGCCGCTTTCATTTTCGGAAAGGTCGACAGGAAACGAGTCGTTCCGCGGTCAACTTCGTCGCAACAGCGAGTCAACACCTAACCCACGAAAGGAGAAATGTCATGAAGAGAACATGGATTCTGATGGTAGCCCTTCTGGCGGTCATCGTCCTCGCGGCCGGCCCCGCCCTCGCCCAGCCCAAGGTCCTCAAGATTTCGAACGGTGTCAACGAGCAGCATCCCTCCTACCTGGCCGGCAAGAAGTTCGGGGAAATCCTGGCGGCCAAGCTGCCCGGGAAGTACGAGGTGCAGGTCTACGCGAATGCGCAGCTCGGCGACGATGTCCGCGCCACCGAGGGCGTCCGCATGGGGACCCTCGAGATGGTCACCACCTCGGCCTCGCCCCTGACCGGCCTGGTGCCCGAGTTCAACGTGTTCGACCTGCCTTTCATCATCACGAGCGAGAAGGCCGCCGACGCCATCTACGACGGGCCGATCGGCGCCAAGCTGGGAGCCGCCCTGGAACCCAAGGGGATCAAGCTGCTCGCCTACTACGAAAACGGGTTCCGCCAGCTGACCAACAGCGTGCGCGAGGTCAAGGCCCCGGCCGACATGAAGGGCCTCAAGATCCGCACCATGCAGAACCCCATCCACCTCGAGGCCTTCCGGGCCATGGGCGCCAACCCGACCCCCATGCCCTTCAGCGAGGTGTTCACCGCGCTGCAGCAGAAGACGATCGACGGCCAGGAAAACCCCATCCCGACCATCTGGCTGTCCAAGTTCTACGAAGTCCAGAAGTTCGTCTCCCTGACCGGGCACGTCTACGGCCCGCACATCGTGCTCATCAACAAGAAGCTCTTCGACTCCTTCCCGGCCGAAGACCAGAAGATCATCGCCGCCGCCGCCCAGGAATCGGCCATCTACCAGCGGACCATCAACCGCAAGATGAACAGCGATTTCGTGGCGGAGCTGAAGAAGGCCGGCAATACGGTCACCGAGCTGACCCCCGAGCAGAAAAAAGCCTTCCAGGCGGCCGTGGCGCCCGTGTACGCTACCTGGGAGCCCAAGATCGGCAAGGCGCTGATGGATGAGTTCAAGGCCACGGTCGAAAAGGCCAAGTAGTTATCCGCTCGCCGGCATTTTCATCCCGTGGGGGCGGCGTTGCAGGAGTCGATCCGCCCTGGCGATAATCGCGGCTGGAAGCCGCTCCCACATCCTTTTGCCGGTTTCAACTAAGATGGCTTCTTCTGCTGGAGACCATCTGCGGGAGATTAGGGTATGCGATTGAAGGACAAGGTCGCCCTCGTCACCGGAGCCGCGCAGGGCCTCGGCGCGGCCATCGCCCGGCGTTTCGGCCGCGAGGGCGCACAGATCTTCCTGGGCGATCTCAAGGAGGGCGAGGGGAACGCTTTCGCGGCACAGCTCCAGGCCGAAAATATCAAGGCCTGGTTCGTGCAGCTGGATGTGGCCAGCGAAGAAAGCTGGGTTCGGGCCTGCGAGATGGTGGTTGCGACGGCGGGCCGGATAGACGTCCTCGTCAACAACGCCGGGATCAACATCCGCCAGCCCATAGAGGAGATGAGCGTTGAAAACCTGGACCGGATGCTGGCGGTCAACGTGCGCGGGCCGTTTCTCGGCATCAAGCACGCGCTGCCCTTGATGCGCCAGGCCGGCGGCGGCAGCATCATCAACATGGGTTCGGTCTGCAGCCTGATCGGCCACAAGTTCACGCCGGAAGCCTACACCACCGTCAAGGGCGCCCTCATCCAGCTGACCAAGTCCGTGGCCGTCCGTTATGCGAAGGACAACATCCGCACGAACATCCTCTGCCCGAGCACCGTGGAGACGCCGCTGGTCCAGGAAATGCTGAAAGCCCCCGAGCGCCGCCAGGAGCGTCAGGGCGAGGTGCCCTTGGGTCGGCTGGCGAGCCTCGATGATGTGGCCGGTGCGGCGCTATACCTGGCATCGGATGAAGCCGCCTTCATCAACGGGGTCGCTTTCCCGGTGGACGGCGGCGTGACGGCCTGGTGACGAACGCTTCGGCGGGAAGGGAAGAAAAAAAAGAAACGGGGAGCCCGGCCGGTTCGATTATCGGCCAGGTTCCCCGTGTCCTTGATCTATCGTTGCTGGTAGTAGCTGGGTCGGCGCTACTTTTTCTTCTTGGCAGCAGGTTTCTTGGCGGCAGGCTTTTTGGCCGCTGGTTTCTTGGTGGCGGACTTGCCCTTTTTGGCGGGCTTGGCGCTGGTTTTTTTCGCTGCCGGTTTTTTCACTGCCTTCTTGGTGACTTTTTTTGCTGGTGCCATTTCATCCTCCCGTTTGTGGATTGTGGCGGCGCCGTCCTCTTGAAAGCCAAGGATCGGCCCGCCTGCTGGTTGTACTGCTTAATACTATAGCCTGCAAACTTCATAGATGCAATCCTTTTCGCCACATCGGCCGAATCCCTTTACTTCCCCGACCGCGCGATCTAAAATTTGACAATGTTCGTGAGCGGTCGCTCTCGGCGCTTCAAGCGAAGTCCGCGCCGCCGGGAGCAAAGGCTCGTTACGCATGGCACTTGAACCAGCCGGAGAGCGAAACCCATGAAGACCGTATGGCTTGACATGGACGGCATGACGATTGAAGACCTCGCGGCCGCTGCCCGGGAAGGGGCGCTCCTCCGCCTGGACCCCGCTGCGGAGCGGCGTATCGCGGACGGCCGGGCGCTGGTGGAGCAGTGGGTGGCGGAAGAACGCAGGATCTACGGGGTGACGACGGGCTTCGGTGCCCTGAGCGACGTGGCCATTTCGAAAAAGGACACCCGGCGCCTGCAGGAGAACATCCTGATGAGCCATGCCGCCGGCGTGGGGGCGCCGCTTGATGCGGAGATCGTACGCGCGGCAATGGCGCTCAGGGTCAAGGATTTCGCGCGCGGCCACTCCGGCATCCGACCGGCAACCGCCCAGCAGCTCCTGAACTTGCTGAACGGCGGCATCGTGCCGGTGGTGCCCGAGAAAGGCTCGGTGGGGGCCAGCGGCGATCTGGCGCCCCTGGCGCACATGGCCTTGGTGCTGCTGGGCAAGGGTGAGGCTTTTTACGAGGGCCGCCGCATCACCGGTGCCGAAGCCCTGGCCGCCTGCGGCCTCACGCCGCTTCAGCTCGAGTCGGCCGAGGGGCTCGCGCTGGTCAACGGCACCCAGGTCATGACGGCGATCGGCGGTCTTGCCGTTTACGATGCCATCCGGCTCTCGCGGCTGACCGACATCGCGGCCTCCATGAGCCTCGAAGTGTTGATGGGCAGCCGCATGGAGTTCAACCCCAGGATCCACCAGGTGCGGCCGCATCCAGGGCAGATCGCGGCGGCCGCCAACATGGAGCGCATCACCCGCAACAGCGACATCATTTCCTCCCACAAGGACTGCTCCCGCATCCAGGATGCGTACACCCTGCGGTGCTCGCCGCAGGTGCACGGTGCGACCAAAGACGCCATCGCCTACTGCCGCCGGGTGATCGAAACCGAGATGAACGCCTCGACGGGGAACCCTCTCATTTTCGCGGACTCCGGCGAGTTCCTGCTGGGCGGGAACTTCCACGGGCAGCCGGTGGCGCTCGCCATGGACTTCATGGGCATGGCCGTGGCGGAGCTTGCCAACATCTCCGAGCGGCGCATCGAGCGGCTGGTCAACCCCAACCTGAGCGGGCTTCCGGCCTTTCTCGTGAGCGACGGGGGCTTGAACTCCGGCTTCATGATCGCCCAGTACACCGCAGCCGCCCTGGTCTCCGAGAACAAGGTGCTGGCGCATCCGGCGAGCGTCGACTCCATCCCCACCTCCGCCAACAAGGAAGACCACGTCTCCATGGGCACCATCGCCGCGCGCAAGTGCCGGGAAATCGCGGCCAACACCGCGAACGTGATCGCCATCGAACTGCTCTGCGCGGCTCAGGGCCTGGATCTCTTCACCAACCTGAAGCCGGGGGAGGGGACGCGCGCCGCCTACCAGGCGATCCGGAAGGCCATCTCCCACCTGGACGCCGACCGTTTTCTTGCGGCCGACATTGCGGCCATGCGGGAGCTGATGCGCAACGGGGAGATCTTGAGAGCGGTGGAGGAGACGGTGGGGGAACTCAGCTGAGGCGGTTTTTTCCGGACGCGGGGGATCGACGCGCATAAATGATGGGTCTATGGATGGTTCCGTTGCATCAGCTCTTCGATGCCGATGCCGGATGCCACCAGCCGTTCCTTTTTATCTTTCGGCCATTTCTTGATCCGTCTCTCGATTTTCAAGGCCGCCCCCCGGTTGCCGATCCGCTGCTTGTAAACGAGCTTCAGGCGCCCTCGCCCGCGGAGGTACTTCGCCCCCTTGCCGGCGCGATGCTCGGCCAGGCGTCGTTCGACATCCGTGGCGATACCCGTGTATAAGCTGCCGCCGCGGCATCTCACCATGTACAGGTGCCATTCGGGCATACGATCATCGCGGCGGCCGCGTGCATCGCCGGGTTCATTTCGCGGCATGTGCGTCACATAGCAGCGCGGAGGCATGCAGGTCAACTCGTATGCCTATTTTTTTATAAACTAAAACAGGATAAATTCATCAACAGAAAAACCGAAACCCGAATCACGCCCAGCTCGAATTTCTACGGGTGAATGGCACGGGCAAGGGGAAGGCGCCGGAATGCAGAGAAAACTTTTTTCGCCCTTGGTGCTCCGGGGAGTTGAGTTCCGGAACCGGATCTTTGTTTCTCCGATGTGCCAATATTGCTGCACGGACGGCGTGCCCGGCGACTGGCACGTGGTGCATCTGGGCAGCCGGGCGGTCGGAGGTGCCGGCCTCGTGGTGGCCGAGGCGACAGCGGTAAGCCCCGAAGGCCGGATTTCCCCTTGGGACACCGGTCTTTGGAACGATGATCAAGCCGTCGCTTTTGAAAGGATCGCTGCATTTATCAAAGCACAAGGGTCAGTGCCGGGGATCCAGCTGGCGCATGCCGGCCGCAAGGCCTCAACCGAGGCGCCCTGGCGGGGCCGTCATGTCGTCCAACCGAGCGACGGCGGTTGGCCACCGGTCGCACCCAGCCCCCTGCCCTTTGAGGCGGCGGATCCCGCGCCCCGCGAACTATCCATCCCGGAGATTGCGGAGCTGGTCAGCCGTTTCGCCGAGGCCGCCGGAAGAGCCTTGAGAGCGGGGTTCATGGTGGTTGAAATCCACATGGCACATGGCTACCTGCTGCACGAGTTTTTGTCGCCGGTGTCAAACCATCGCCGGGATGAATTCGGTGGGGGTCTCGAAGCCCGCATGAAATTCCCCCTGGCGGCGGCCAAAGCGGTGCGCGACGTCTGGCCGGACTCCTTGCCGGTGTTTGTCCGCATTTCCGCCACGGACTGGGTTAAGGGTGGGTGGGATCTGGGGCAATCGATTGTGTTTTCCCGCAGCCTGCGTGAGATCGGCATCGACCTGATCGACTGCTCCAGCGGAGGGCTTGTTCCCGATGCCGCCATCCCGTCCGGACCCGGCTTCCAGGTCCCGTTTTCGGCGGCGATCCGGCGCGAGGCGGGCATTGCCACGGGGGCGGTGGGGCTGATCACAGCCGCCCAGCAGGCTGAGCAGATACTGGTTTGCGGGGATGCCGATGCTGTTTTCATGGCCCGGGCATTTTTGCATGATCCCTACTGGCCGCTGCATGCCGCGTACGAACTCGGCGCCGACGTCGCATGGCCGGTCCAGTACCTGCGCGCAAAGCCTTGATCGCATGCGGCCGTGTCAGGAGATTCGGTTTTCTTTCCCGGTCCGCCGGCGTCCGAACAACCGCCGGCATATTCACTTGCCGGCCGGGTAGCTGGGAACGAGAACCATCGGCCAAAAATGGGCCCCGCCGCTTTCTTGACAGGCTTAACGGTATCGCCTATAGTCCCCCACCTGAACGACCTCATGAGAAGCCTCATTCCGCCTCCGGAGAGAGGCGGCTGCACCTTTACGCTGCGTTTCACTCCACGATCATCGCTTCTTATGTGTTGCGCTTTCAACGAAGCCGACGGGTGGGTTAAACCAGCTCATTCAAAAGGGGATCTCGCCGACATGTACGCCAAGAAGATTTCTGAAATCGAAGAACTGATCAAGAAGCAGGATGAGTGGCGGTGGCAGTGCCTCAACCTCATCGCCAGCGAAAACGTCATGAGCCGCCGCGCCCGGGCGGGGGGGTGCTCGGACTTCGCCCATCGGTACGCCGAGGGGCATCCCGGAGAGCGCTACTACCGGGGGACCTCCTACATCGATGAAATCGAAAGCCAGCTCAAGACCAACCTGAAAATCATCTTCGAGTGCGACCACTGCGAGGTGCGGCCCATCAGCGGGACCAACGCCAACGAGGCGGTGTTCAGCCGCTTCGTCGGACCGGGAGACGTGGTCATGGTCAACTCCACCCCGGGCGGCGGCCACATCAGCCACCACCGCCGGGGAGCGCTCGGCAAATTCACCCACAACATCATCGACTTTCCCGTGACCCCGGACGGCTACCACATCGACTTCGAGAAGACAGCCTACCTGATCGAGAAAACACGGCCGAAACTGATCGTGGTCGGGAAAAGCCTGTTCCTCTTCCCGGAACCGGTGGCCGAGCTCGCCGAGGTCTGCCGGCACACCCAGACGCCGAATCATGTACGATGCCGCCCATGTCCTGGGCCTGATCGCCGGCAAACGCTTTCAGAGCCCTCTCAGGGAAGGCGCCTGGCTCATGACCGCCAGCACGCACAAGACCTTCTTCGGGAGCCAGCGCGGGGTCGTCCTGAGCAACATGGAGGAAGAACCCTGGCGCAAGATCGACCGCGGGGCTTTCCCGGGGTCCTCCAGCAACCACCACCTGGACACGCTGGCCCAGATGGCCATTTGCACCTACGAGATGATGGATTTCGGCGAAACCTATGCGGAAAACACCATCCGCAACGCCAGGGCGCTGGCCGCTGCGCTGGACCGGCTGGGCTTCGACGTCCAGGGCAAGGACTTCGGCTACACCGAAAGCCACCAGGTGGCCGTGAACGTCAAAGCCAACGGCGGCGGGGAGAAAGTGTCCAGGACCCTTGAAGCGAACGACATCATCCTCAACATGAACATGCTGCCCCACGAGCCGCTCAGCAACCATGACCGCCCGGAAGGCGTCCGGATCGGGGTGCAGGAGATGACGCGTTTCGGGATGGGCGAGCAGGAGATGGGGCGGATCGCCGAGCTCATTCACGAGTGCATCGTCGCCAAGAAGGACGTAAAGGAGGAAGTGAACCGTTTCCGGTCCCCGTTCTGCGAGGTTCGATACAGCTACGACAATTTCGGCGATCGTCGGGCCGAGACGTCGATGACGCTGGTGAAATCCGCATAGGGAATTCACACTATTTCCGGGACCAGACAGTGGGATCTCACCTTCCGAACGGCCTAGTGAGCGACACCTCGGTGCCCGACCAGAAGCTTTCTATTTTGGCCTCTTCGCTGGCCGCTTCCCTCTGCGTGCTGTGGGGTGCGAACACCGTTGCGATCAAGTTCAGCTTGTCGGGGCTGGGGCCCTTCACCTCTGCGGCCGTCCGGTTCGGCGCCTCCACCCTTTTTCTCTGGGCCTGGGCGAAAATGTCCGGCCAGTCCCTCCGTCCTGCGCCCGGGCAGCTGCGCCCTTTGCTGATCAACTCGCTGCTGTTCTTCCTGCAGCTCTCCTTGGTCTACGTGGGCTTCACCCTGACGAGCGCTTCCCGCGGCGCCCTGATCACGAACCTGCAGCCGTTCTTTCTTCTATTCCTGGCGCATTTTTTCCTGGCCGGTGACCGTATCACGTTGCTGAAACTGATCGGCCTCATTCTCGGCTTTGCCGGCGCCGCCTGTATCTTCATGGACCGGGCGGCCATGAGCGGGGATTTGATGACCGGCGACCTGCTGCTGTTGGCCGCCACCTTCATCTGGGCCTGCAGCGCCGCCTACACCAAGCACCTGGTGCGGAGCATTTCGTCGATTCAGATCGTGTTTTACCAGTTGCTTTTTTCGATACCATTGTTTGCGCTGGGGGCGCCGCTGTGGGACGCGCCAATGGTCTCGCGGGTCGACTTCGGGATCGTGGCCGTCATCGCATTCCAGGTGGTGCTCACCACCTCTTTTGCATTTGTCGCCTGGAACCGGCTGTTGCAGGCATACGGAGCGGTGGCGCTGCATTCGTTTGTCTTTCTAATTCCGGTCTCCGGGGTTCTCCTGGCGGGCGTCCTCCTGGGAGAGCCGATCACGGATATGATCCTGCTGGCGCTGGTGCTCATCACGGCGGGCATCCTGACGGTCCAGCTGGGGCATCGCCGCGACGTGGCGGCGATCCTCCACGGCCCGCCCCGGTGAGCGATGAAAGCCGCCACGGCTAAATCCGATGTCATCCTGCTGCTCACCGCCGCCATCTGGGGTTTTGCCTTCGTGGCCCAGCGGATGGGCATGGACCACGTGGGGCCGTTCACCTACAACGGCGTCCGCTTTGCACTGGGGAGCCTGACCCTGGCGCCGCTTTTGCTCGCGGCCCGGCCTCCCTCCGGCCCGATCGCGGCCCCCATGGCTTCGCGGCAATTCATTTTCGGCGGGGGGGCGCTCGGCGTGGTGTTATTTGTCGCCGCCTCTCTGCAGCAGGCGGCGTTGCTTTACACCACCGCCGGCAAGGCCGGTTTCATCACGGGGCTTTACGTGGTGATCGTGCCGATCCTGGGTCTTTTCTGGAACCAGCGCCCCTCGGCGGGGACGTGGGGCGGCGCCCTGCTTTCCGCCGCGGGGCTCTTCCTGCTGTCGGTCACAGCAGGCTTCCAGATGGAATACGGGGATCTGCTGGTGCTGGTGAGCGCCGTTTTCTGGAGCTTCCAGGTGCTCATGGTGGCCTGGCTGTCTCCACGAACCCGGCCGGTCGAGTTGGCTTTCTACCAGTTTTCGGTCTGCTCGCTGTTGTCCCTGATCGCCGCCGTTTGGTTCGAGACGATTGCCTGGGCTTCCATTTACGCCGCTTCCATGCCTATTCTGTATGGCGGCGTTCTGTCGGTCGGGGTGGCCTATACGCTGCAGGTGGTGGCCCAGCGCGACGCCCATCCGGCGCACGCGTCGATCCTGATGAGCTTCGAGGCGGTGTTCGCCGCATGGGGCGGCTGGCTGCTGCTCGGCGAGACCCTCAGCCTGCGGGGGTGGGCCGGCTGCGCGCTGATGCTGGCGGGAATGCTGCTGTCGCAACTGTGGGGGTTAAGAAAATGATGCTGGATACTGGATGCTGGATATTGGGTGAAGGCTTCCCGCGCAAAGGGCTATACGGGCGGCTTTTCTTATCGCGCATCCCGTATCCCGTATCCCGTATCGGGTGCCCGGATGCCTGAAACGCCGATGAAAGAACAATCCGGGGTGAGCCCGGCCAACATCGATCCGGAAGAACTCGCCAAATTCGCTTCGCTGGCGCCGATCTGGTGGGACCGCAACGGCGCGTTCAAGGCCCTGCACGACATCAACGGGCTGCGGGTCGGCTACATCGACGGCCGGGTTCCGTTGGCAGGGAAGACGGTCCTCGACCTCGGCTGCGGCGGGGGCATCCTTGCCGAAGCCGTAGCGGCCCTGGGGGCTTCGGTCACCGGGATCGACGCCGGAGAGGAGCCCCTGGCGGTCGCGACGCTTCACCTGAAGGAATCCGGGGTGGAGGTGGATTATCGTCTGGCGACGGCGGAGCAGTTCGCGGAGGAGGCCGCCGGGCGTTTCGACGTGGTCGCCTGCATGGAGCTGCTGGAGCATGTGCCGGATCCAGGCTCGATCGTGGCAGCGTGCGCTCGGCTGGTCAAACCCGGCGGGGAGGTCTTCTTCGCCACCCTCAACCGCCACCCGAAATCGTTTCTGTTTGCCATCGTCGGTGCGGAGTTTTTGCTGCGGCTGGTGAAAAGGGGCACCCATTCCTACCGCCGGTTCATAAAGCCCTCTGAATTGAAAGGCTGGTCGCAGGCCTGCGGCCTTGAGTTGCAAGACCTGACCGGCTTGCACTACAACCCCTTCACCCGCATCTACACGCTCGGCGGCAACACCCATGTGAATTATCTCATGCATTTTCGGAGGGTGACATGATCCAGGGAAAATTCAACCAGGCGTTTGTGCTCCTGCTGCTGCTGTTCATTTCGGCGGTGTTTCTGGCCATGGTCTGGCCGTTTCTGATGACCATCATCATGGCAGCGATTTTCGCCGCCCTCGCACGCCCCCTCTACCGCTGGCTGATGCGCCGGTTCGGCGGCCGCCGCAGCCTTGCCGCCGCCGTCACGCTGCTTTTGATTGTTTTCGTGGTGCTCCTGCCGCTCGCCGGCCTCATCGGGGCCGTGACCGGTGAGGCCATCAAGGTCGGCGAGACGGTGAAGCCCTGGGTCCAAAAACAGCTGAGCCAGCCGGCCGAATTTTCGGAACTGCTTAAAAAGATCCCTTTTTACGACCGCATCCTGCCCTACAAGGAAACGATCCTGCTGAAAGCCGGTGAGCTGGTGGGGCGCTTCAGCAGCTTCCTGATCAACAGCCTGTCATCGGTGACCGTGATGACGGCGCAATTCATCTTCATGCTTTTCATCTTCCTGTACACGATGTTCTTCTTCCTGGTGGACGGTGATCGTATTTTAAACTGGATCATGCGCTACCTCCCGTTGAGGCCGGAGGATGGAGAGCGCATGCTGGATCGGTTCACCTCGGTGACCCGCGCCACGCTGAAGGGCGTGGCGGTGATCGGCATCCTCCAGGGGACCCTCACGGGAGCGGCCTTTGCCGTCATCGGCATACCGAGTGCCATTTTCTGGGGGACGGTCACGGCGGTCATGTCCCTGGTGCCGGGCGTCGGCACGGCCATCGTCTGGCTGCCGGCGAGCATCATCCTGGCCTCGAGCGGGCACTACGGCCAGGCAATCGGGCTGTTTGTCTTCTGCGGTCTGGTGGTGGCCGGCCTGGACAATTTCCTGCGGCCGCGGCTGGTGGGCCAGGACACCCGCATGCACGAGCTGATGATTCTTTTCGGGACCCTGGGCGGGATCATGATGTTCGGTGTGGCGGGGATCATTATCGGGCCGATCGTGGCGGCATTGGTGGTGACCGTGTGGGAGATCTACGGCGTGGCGTTTAAAGACGCCCTGCCGGCCCAGACACCGCCCTCCGGCCCGACGGAGCCCCAGGGGCCGGATGAGCGCATCCTCCTGGCAAAGGACGGGAGCCGGGAAAACGAGGCGGGTTGACAACCGCTTTGATCGGCGAGGGCCGTCCGCCTATCTGAGCTTTTCAAGTTCGGCGGCGATCTCGCGGCTCAACTGGCCGATCGCCCGGCTGTGGGCGCTCACCAGATCCGAGTACTCCGGGCCGCTGACGCGCTCTTCGATCACGGACTGATTCACCGCAAGCGCTATTTTTCCCTTCTGTTCCTTGATGGTCCAGACAGCGTTCAGCCAGACGCTGCCCCCGGGCAGGCCGTCAAACCGGTTGATGTTCACGACCACCCGCAAGTCCGGGTCGATGGCCATGTCGTCGGTGGTGACGGCCGCGCGTTTGCCGGCCAGAAGGCCGTTGAGGTTGACCACCAGCACCCGTTTGGTCTCATCGGCCAGCGTCCCCGCCCATTTGTGATAATCAGAAAAACTGATTTGCTGGTCGTTCGTGCGGGTGGCGATCTGCGGCCGCTGGAGCAGGTCCGGCATAATCACCGGCCCGACGGCCACGGTGAACGCGGGCACCGAAGCCGCCTTGACGGCCGGAGGCTGCAGCGGCGCCAGGGTGTAATACCGGGCGGGCTGGCTGGTTGCACAACCGCCGAGCACGAGGCCCAGCATTCCAATGCCTAAAGCGAGTTTGACAAAACATCTCACCGCGTTCATTTTTCAGATCCTTTCCCTCTCAAGAGCGATTCCGGATGAGCTTCGATAAATTCCGTCAGCACCCGCAGGGCGCGCGCGGCCCCGGTGAGTTCATCCAGCGCCGCTTTCACCCGGTATTGCTGGGGGGAGTCCGCTGCCAGCGAGCTTTCGGCGGCGGCGAGCGAGCGCTGCACCTGCTGCAGCGTGGCCGTGACCTCGGGGGTCGTGCGTGTGCGAAGCTCGGTCGTCAGCGCCTGGAGCTCCTTGACGGCGGCGTTCAGGGACTTCACGGTTTCAAGCAGCTCCGGCGAGTTGGCGATGCGCTTGGCGCCCTGCAGGGTGTCGCGCAAGTCGTTTCCGATTTGATCGATGGGCACTTTTTCAAGCTTGGCAATCAGTTGGTTGAATTTTTCCCCGATCGCCTCAAACTGCGTCGGGGTGGTCGGGAATTCCGGATGTCCGTATCTTCCGCCTCGCACCAATTTGCCGGGCTTGGCGTCGGGGAATAAATCTATCGCAATATACAGCTGGCCGGTTAAGAGATTCCCCGTGCGCAGCTGCGCGCGGAACCCCCTCTCGATGAGATGGTCGACCAAGGTCTCCCGGGTCACCCCGGCCGGCAGCTGGCCGATGAATGAGATTCGCTCCGGTTCCGCTGCGACGATTACCGGAATTCTGGCTTTATTCAATTTGAGGTCAAATTCCGGTTTGATGTCGACGACTTGTCCGATGGGGATTCCCCGAAATTCAACCGGTGCGCCAGGGGATAGGCCTCTCACCGATTCGTCGAAGAAGAGGACGAAATAATTTTTAGTGCTGTAAACTTTTTGTCTGGCGACTTCGCGATTCGGAAAAAGTTTAAAGATTGAGCTCTCCGCGGCTTCCTCCTCCCGGCCGGAGTCGCTGTCGATCGTGTCGAAGGCGATGCCCCCGACCAGGATGGAGACTAATGACTCGGTTTCCAAGGTGACGCCGGAAGCGTCGAGTTTCAAGTCCACGCCGCTTGCGTTCCAGAACCGCGTGTTGTCCCGAACAAACCGGTGGTAGGGGGCATTCACGAAAATCTTGGAGATGATTTTCGTGCCGTCCTCGCTGAGGTTGTAGGCCACGACCTCCCCGGCCCGGATCTGCCGGTAGTAGATCGGGGCCCCGACCTCGAGGGAACCCTTTCGCTCCGATTCGAGGATAAAATGCCGCCCCGGAAGCCCGGTCGTTACAATGGGCGGCTCCTCCAGCCCTTGGAAGGAGGTGGCGGGTTTTCCCTTTTTCCCAGGGTCCACATCAATGTATGCGCCTGAGAAGACCGTCCCCAGCCCGTAGATGGCACTGGCGGAGACACGGGCGCGGACCACCCAGAATCGGGTGTTCTCTGAAAGCAGACGCTCTGCCTCCTTGATGAGCTGCGCTTTGGCAATCACGTGCGACAGGTCCTTGCCGAGGTGGACTTCCTCGATGACGCCGATTTCCACATCCTTGAATCTGATTTTGGTCTTGCCGGCTTCCAACCCATCCGCCGATTTGAAGGTGATGGTGATCGCCGGGCCTTTTTCCGTCAGGGCCTTCACCACCAGCCAGCCGCCGATCAGGGCCGCCACCACCGGCACGACCCATACCAGCGAAAAGCGGCGCCTGAGCGTCTTGACGGCCGCGGCGGGGGCTTCCGGAAAGTCAGAGTTCATCGAATGTTGATCACTCATGCATCTTCTCCTTTGCATCCCAGATCAAGCGGGGGTCGAAGCTCATGGCAGCCAGCATGGTGATGACCACCACGGCGGCGAAGTGCAGGGCGGCCGGTCCGGCCTGGATGGTCGCAAGCGCTCCGAGATTCACCAGCGCCACCAGGATCGTGACAACGAAGATGTCCAGCATGGACCAGCGGCCGACCGCCTCCGTGATGAGGTACAGGCGGGTTCGGTCTTTGGGGCGGTAGTGGGACCTGAACTGGACGGATATCAGCAGGTAGCCGAGAATGAACAATTTCACCAGCGGCACGAAGATGCTGGCAATGAAGATGACCAAGGCGATCGGCCACGAGCCGCTCTGGATAAAATAGATGACGCCGCTCATGATCGTGTCCGACTGGGCCTGGCCGAGTGACATGACCGTGGTCATCGGAAGGACGTTGGCGGGGATGTAGAAGATGCAGGCGGCAATCACCAGCGCCCAGGTGCGGGCGATGCTGTCGGGCTTGCGGCTGTGCAGGGCCGCCCCGCAGCGCGGGCATTTCGCAGCCCTAGCAGTGCGCTCCGGCGGTGCAGCCGGACACAGGAGGTGGCACACGGAGCAAGCGATCAGACCGGCTTTGCGCGCTGTCAGGGCATCCTTCTTCACCGGGGGCCCTCCCAGCGTTCCCACACTTCATGGGGGTCGACCGCGGCGGACGCCGCCGCCATGATGAAGATGAAGGCCGTCAGCGAGTAGACGGCGATCCCCGGCACGATCTGGGCCATTTTTGCAAGCTTGACGAGGCTCACCAGAACCCCCAGCATGAAGATTTCCACCATATGCCACGGCTGGAGGAGCCTCAGGTAGCGGAAAACACGGAACATGCCGGGAGCCTTACGGTTGAGGCTCACCGGCACGAGCACGTACAAAGAGGCCAGCAGATGCAGGCCGGGAACAATGAGCAAATTCAAGGCCACGAGGGCGGCCAGCGCCTCCATGCCCTGGTCGGCGAGCTGACGAATGCCGGTGATGACGTGCGTCTGATGCTCCAGACCTCCTTTCTTAAACGTCAAGAACGGGAAAGCGTTGAACATGACGAACAGGATCACCGCGGCGAAGAGAAGCGCCAAGGGGCGCTGAAAGCTTTTGGGTTTGTTCTTGATGAGCACGATTCCGCAGCGCCGGCAGAGTGCCGCTGAGCCCTCGGGCACTGAGGGGATCCTTTGCAGGAGGTCGCAATCGTGGCAGGCCATCATGTGTCCGGTTGACATTAAGACTCAATAGCATGCCGCAGCGATCCGTTGCAAGTGAGCAATTCATGAAGAGGGCGCTTTTCAGCCGACTCCGGGCGGGCTGCTGGGGTGTGGTTGACGTGGGCGGTGATCGTAAGCATAGTTGGGAATGGGGAAAGGCGGAAGGCGGCGGAGCCGGGAGACGAACCGGGCGGCCCCAAATCCGCAGAACGCATCCATACAAGGGGGCAATCGAATGGCGAGTCTCAACCCGCATCCGGACATCAGCGGCGATTTTGTGAGCGTGGCCGATGCCGCACGCTATCTCGGCGTCGGCCGCAAGGTGTTGTACCAGTTGATCGAGTACGACCGGGTTCGAGCGGTCCGCCGACGGCAGGTCCTGATGGTGGACAAGGAAAGTCTTGAGGAATTCCAGCGGACCGGGCAGATGACCTGACCCGGCCGTCAGACGGGTTTCGACATCGGCCGTGATGGTTGCATCACGGCCGATGTCTTTATTTCAGGCTGCCCCGGCGGCGATGGTCGCGCAGCTTATCGTTCAGGCTGCGCTTGACGTTTTCTTTGATCCTGCGCGAGGTGGTGTTCAGGAACCGCAGGTTTTTTTCGACCAGGTCCGGGTAGTGGCGCATGCTGGAGCGCAGCTTGCCCCCGTTTGATGTCATCTTGCGCAGCAGGTCGATCTCTTTTCCGATCACCCGCGCCTTGCGGCGCTTGACCGCATCCAGAAATGCGCGCCGCTTCCAGGCGCAATCGGCCACCGTGACCACCCGCCCCAGCTGGCTGAGGCGATGGCCGTCGCTGCCGCCCGTGATGCTTTTGTTCAAGTTGAAGCCCAGCAGAGCGCTGCGCAGGTTCCATTTGTTGAGGTTCTCCGAGTTGATCACCTCCACCCCGTCCGCCAGCTCCAGCAATTCCGTGTACTGCTCGTCGTTGAAATACGGGTTGTGGATGCCGGTGTAGCTGCCGCAGTAGGGGTGCGGGAAAATGATCAGCGTCTCGAATTTGCGCGCCCTCTGAATGAGGTCCTCCAGCTCCAGTGAGAGGGAGGACATGATCTCGGCCCCCACGAACGGCTGGACGTGCTGGCTGTAGAACCGCAGCAGACTCTTGATCTCATAAAAATAGACCAGCAGGTGGGTGCCTTCGTAGGCGGTCAGCTCGATGCCGGGGATGCTGAAGACATTCTTGAAGCGGTCGATCTCCACCGCGCCGTGAATGGCGTTGTGGTCGGTCACTGCGATGCCGATCCCCAGCTCCAGGGATCGCTGCGCGATGTCCTCGATCGAAGCGTGCCCGTCCGACAGGTGGCTGTGGAAATGCATGTCCACGACGGCATACTGCTCCCGCAGCTCCGGCAAATTAGGGCGTTCAAAAAGAATCTTGTGAAACGAATCAGAAATCATGCTGCGGTCCATGGTCCATCACTGCGTGGGGTCATAATTAGCTTGATTGATAAAATAACCAGCGGATACGGGTCCCGCAACCTTCAAGGCTAAATTCATCTCGGAAAATTCCGGAATCGCGTGGGGCACCGGCGAAAGGTAAGGTTCATGCGAGCGGCGCATGATAGAACCTATCGGCCGAACCGCTAGAAACTTTAGCCCTTTTTGCCACGGTACCAGATGGCCAGGCGTTGCGGCGAAACTCCCGCGCAGTAGGCTCCGATGACGCACTGGTTGATCAGCCAGGTTTTCACGGCGCCCAGCCGGAGCCAGCGCCGGCCGGAGGTCGACGCGCAACCGGGAGCCAGCGCGATGCGGCCCCGGTGTTTGAGGCGCCGCACCAGCTCGAAATCCTCCATTATGGGAATTGGGGGAAATGCTCCCAATTCCCAGAAAGTGTAACTGCGAAGAAAAAGAGCCTGATCCCCATAGGGCATCTGCAGGACGCGGGACCGCCAGTTGGCGACTGCTTCGATAGTTCTTAAGCCTCTTTGGTTCCCATCGATCTTGAGCCGGAAGGCGCCGGCGGCCACCCGGGGGCGTGCCAGCGTCTGTCGGACCTGCGCTTCGAAACCTACGGGAAGCCGGGTGTCGGCGTGCAGAAACAGCAGAAGGTCGCCGCCGGCGGCAGCGGCGCCGGCGTTCATCTGGATGGACCGGGGCGGACGCGCTTCCAGGACCCGAACGCCGGCGGCCCGCGCGACGGCCACCGTGGCATCCGTGCTGCCGCCGTCGACCACGATGATTTCCATTTTGGAACTGCGGGCCAGGGTCGAGAGGGTTCCCGCTATTTGACCGGCCTCGTTCAAGGCCGGTATGACGACGGAAAGCGCGGGGCGGTCTTTTCCGGAGCAGAGCGCCTGCATCGCCGCCGGCAGATCCTGCGGGCGGTCAACGTCCGCGAGCGTTTCCAGCAGGCGGTAGGCCAGGCGCGCATCGCGCACCATGCCCAAGGTCCGGGCGAGCACATCGGGCGAACCCCAGGCGATGTCGGGTCCCAGACAAGGCCTACCGCGCCGGAAGCAAGCGGCCGTCATCCCGATCAGGTAGTAGCCCCCGTCCGCTGCCGGCCCGAACACCAGATCGTGATGCTTCAGGTCGTCGAACGCCTGGATGACGGTTGCGGATTTCAGGCCGGGAATGTCCGATCCGATGAGAACGGCGCGTTGCGCCCCTTCCGCGAAGGCGGCGGCGAGGCTGGTTTGCATGCGAGCGCCGATGTCGCCGTACCCCTGGGGACGGAAGGTGAAATTGTCCCCAAGCCAGTCCCGCATCCGGGCCTCGCCGCCTCCCTCGTGACGGATTTCCAACGAGAGCCCGCAGCGGCGTCCCACTGCTGCGGCCGCCTTCGCTGTGCGCTCGGTCAACCGTCGCTGGAACTCCGCCGCACCCTCCGGCCCCAGCACCGGCATCAGCCGGGTTTTGGTGGTTCCCGGTTCGGGATAGCGGGTGAAGAGGATGAGGCGTTCGGAGGCTGCGCTCATTGGGTGCTCGCTTGCAGCATGAACGAAGCGCTCAGCCAGGCCTGCTATCCGCCCCCCATGATCTTCCGGAGGACGTACGGCAGGATCCCGCCGTGGATGTAATAATCCACCTCGATGTCGGTGTCCACGCGGGCGGTCACCTCAAAGGCGATTTCACGGCCGTCCGGCTTCACGGCGTTGACCTGGAGCGTCTTGCGGGGCGTGAGCGTTTCGCCGCCGGTGATCGTGAATGTCTCCGAACCATCCAGGCCGAGGCTCTGCCAGCTCTGGCCGTCCTTGAAAACGAGGGGCAGCACCCCCATGCCGACGAGGTTGCTGCGGTGGATGCGCTCGAAGGACTCGGCGATGGCGGCTTTCACCCCCAGCAGGCTCGGGCCCTTGGCCGCCCAGTCCCGCGACGACCCGGCGCCGTATTCCTTCCCGGCAAGGACCACGAGCGGACGGGATTCCGCCTGGTACGCCATGGCCGCATCGTAAATGAAGGCCTCCTGCCGCTCCGGGAACTTGAGGGTGAAGCTCCCCTCCTTGGGCGCCACCATCTTGTTCTTGATGCGGATGTTGCCGAAGGTGCCGCGCATCATCACCTCATGGTTGCCGCGGCGGGCGCCGTAAGAGTTGAAGTCCTTCTTTTCCACTCCTTTGTCGATGAGAAGCCGGCCGGCGGGATAGTGGGCGGCAATGGCCCCGGCCGGCGAGATGTGATCGGTGGTGACCGTGTCGCCGACCATCAGCAGCACGGCCGCATCCCGGATGTCCGACGGCTGGCCGTGCGCCAGCGAGAAGCCGTCGAAGTAGGGCGGTTTGCGGACGTAGGTGGAGGCCGCCTCCCAGGCGAACGTGGTGCTGCCCTTGACCGCGAGCCGTTGCCAGAACTCATCGCCTTTGAAGATCTGACCGTATTGGTGCCGGTAGAACTTCTGCTTGACGTGTTGCGCGGCGAGTTCCGCCACTTCGGCGTTGCGCGGCCAGATATCCTTTAGAAACACCGGCCGACCCCGGGGGTCGGTCCCCACCGGCTCGGTGGTGAGGTCCTTGTCCACGCGGCCGGACAGCGCAAAGGCCACCACCAGCATGGGCGACATCAGGAAGTTCGACTTGATCCGCTGATGGATGCGCGCCTCGAAGTTGCGGTTGCCCGAGAGGACCGCCGCCACGTTCAGGTCATGCCGGCTGATGGCCTCCTCGATCTCCGGCAGCAGGGGCCCGCTGTTGCCGATGCAGGTCGTGCAGCCGAAGGCCGCCAGGTGAAACCCCAACCCCTCGAGGTAAGGCAGGAGCCCGGCGTCTTTGAGGTAGTCGACCACCACCTTCGAGCCGGGCGCCAGCGATGTTTTGACGTGGGCCGGCACCTTCAACCCGTGCTCGATCGCGCGCTTGGCGACGAGCCCGGCCCCGAGCAGGACCGAGGGGTTGGAGGTGTTGGTGCAGGAGGTGATGGCGGCGATGACCACATCGCCGTCGCAGAGCTTGGTTTCGTGCCCGTTGAGGACCACGTTGCAGGTTTTTTTCTTCGGCCGGCACGGCTCCGGGGGGCCGGCGGCGGACCCCGACTCCTGGTGGAACGTCGTAAGGGGTGTGGTTTCGGCCTTGCTCTCATAGTCGCAGCCGAGCGCCTTCATGAAGCTTGACTTCAGCTCCGGCAAGGGGATCCGGTCCTGCGGCCGCGCGGGTCCGGCGACGCACGGCACGACGGTTCCCAAATCGAGCGGCAGCACCTCTGTGTATTCGGGCTTTTCGGCGCCGGTGTAGAACAGGCCGAGCGCCTTGGAGATTTTCTCCACCACGGCGGCCTGGGCGGAGCGGTTGGTCATGCGCAGGTACTCGATGGTCTTCTCGTCGACCGGGAAAAATCCCAACGTCGCGCCGTATTCCGGGGTCATGTTGGCAATGGTGGCCCGGTCGGTCACCGACAGGCGCTTCATGCCGGGTCCGAAGTACTCGACGAATTTTTCGACCACCCCGCGTTTGCGCAGCATTTCGGTAACGGCCAGCACGAGGTCGGTCGCCGTGACGCCTTCCCGGAGGGCGCCGGTCATGCGCACGCCGATCACCTCGGGGATGGCCATGTAGTAAGGCTGGCCCAGCATTACGGCCTCGGCCTCGATGCCCCCCACGCCCCAGCCCATGACGCCGACGCCGTTGATCATGGTGGTGTGGGAATCAAGCCCCACCACCGTGTCGGGGTAGGCCATCATCCGGCCCTGATCTTTTTCAGTGGTGATCACGCGGCCGATGTATTCCAGGTTCACCTGGTGGCATATGCCGGAGTTCGGCGGGACCACCTGGAAGCGGTCGAAACTTTCCTGGGCCCACTTGAGCAGGGCGTAGCGTTCGCCGTTGCGCTCGTATTCCCGGGCGACGTTTTCAACCAGGGCGTCCGCGGTGCCCCAGGCGTCCACCTGGATCGAGTGGTCCACGATCAGGTCCACGGGTACCAGCGGGTTGATCTTGCGCGGGTCGCCGCCCAGGTCCTTGACCGCGTCCCGCATGGCCGCCAGGTCCACCACCGCCGGCACCCCGGTGAAGTCCTGCATCAGCACCCGCGCCGGGTGGTAGGGGATTTCCTGGGGGGCATCGTAGCGCTTTTTCCACCGGGCGATGTTGAGAACATCGCTTTCCTTGACCACCCGGTCGTCCATCTTGCGCAGCAGGTTTTCCACGAGGATCCGGATCGAAAAGGGCAGCCGGCTGATCTTGGCGACGCCTTTCTTTTCCAAAAGACCGATGTCGAAGAAGCGATACTCCTTCTTGTTGATGGTGATCTTGCGAATGAATTCCGATTTCTTCATGATCGCCTCCTTCGTAGCCGTCAGAAAATAAAATTTACAATTATGGTGAATCGAACAGTCTTATTTACAGCACCCATAATGACCAAGGTGTAAAGTTAAATTATTGACGACTACTTACTCAGCGCGCCTCGAGTTTATACACAAACTTCACCCAGTCCGATCCGAAACGATCCGCGGCCACCGCCCGCAGGGGAAAACCGTGCTTCTGGGGCAATGCCTGGCCGTTGACGCCGTACGCCAAAAATACCCTGCCGGATTCGACTTCGTCCAGCTTGAATTCTTCCACCTTCTCATAAGGACCTTGGGGCCCGTGCAGAGTGACGTGAGTCACGCCTTCCAGCATCCCGGTCCTCTTCAAGATCTCGCTCACGGTGACCCCCTTCCAACGCGCATAAATCGTGAAAATGCCCGGGCAGATCAACAGCACGTTCTCCTCCACGGCCGGCAGAGCAAGGAGTTCGGCATAGGTCAGTTTCAGTGGGAGTTTGACCCTGCCGGTCGCCTCCAGACGCCATTGGTCCAGGGAAACCGCGTGGTCCGTGGCCCCCATGGTCTGGAAGCTCTCGACGGGCATGATCTCCAGGTGACGGGTGTCGAGTGCGGTGGGGTGCTCGTTCGTGAGGCTTTGCAGGTCCGTCTCTTTCGGGAGAAGCCGGCGCTGGACCGCTGCAAACGCCCTGCCGACATGGGAGAATGCGGGGTGGAGGGCCAGCCCCAGGCCGGCCATGAAGCGAGACAGCAGCACGACGAACTGGCGGCGTGTGTTCATGCGTGTTCCGGCCTCAGGCGTGGCGCTCTAAATGCCGTATCCCCTCTTTGCCGGCGACGATGACGTCGCGGGCGAGCCCCAGGAACAATCCGTGTTCGACGATGCCGGCCCGGCCGTTCAGCTGCTCGGCGATGGCGGCCGGGTTTTCCATCGGGCCGAACGCGGCGTCCAGCAAAAGGTTGCCCTGGTCGGTCATCACGGGGCGGCCGTCTTTCGACCGCAGCGTGACGGCGGCGCCGATGGATGTCATAAACCGCTCCTCGGCCGGCCGCGCGAAGGGGACCACCTCGACCGGCAGTGCCCATTTCGTGCCCAGCCGGGGGGCGAGCTTGCTCTCGTCCACGATGATGATATTGCGCCGGGTCGCCTGGGCCAGGACCTTTTCCCGGAGCAGGGCGCCGCCGCCACCCTTGATCAGGTTGAGCTCGGGGTCGACCTCGTCGGCGCCGTCGATGGTGACATCGATCACCCAGTGCGTTTCAAAATCGGTGAGAGGGATGCCGAGCTCCCGCGCGGCGTTCTCGGTGCGCACCGAACTGGGGATGCCGACGATGTCCCGCAGCCGGCCGCTGCGGATGAGCTCGCCCAGGCGCTCGAGGGCGAACTGGGTGGTGCTGCCGGTGCCCAAGCCGACCACCATGCCGGATTCGACAAAACCGGCGGCGAAAACGGCCGCCTTCTGTTTGAGTTTATCCTGGGGTGTCATCGAACATCCCTCGTATTAAGAAAGCCGCTTGCGCTTGGCGTCGATGCTCTCCAGCAGGGCCTGGAAGGGCTTGGCAAAGGCCTCCACCCCTTCCTCCTGGAGCCGTCGGGTGACCGCCTCCAGGTCGATGCCGAGCTCCGCCAGTCGCCGAACCTGGGTCTGCGCGTCTGCCAGGTCGCGCGTGAGGGTCTCCGCGGGGCGGCCGTGATCGACGAAGGCCTTGAGCGTCTCGGGCGGCAGCGTGTTCACGGTGTCCGGGCCGATGAGCTCATCCACGTAGAGCGTGTCGGGGTAGGCCGGGTTCTTGGTGCTGGTGCTGGCCCACAGCACGCGTTGGGGCCGGGCGCCCTTGGCGGCGAGCTCGCGCCAGCGCGGGCGGCCGAGAATGCTGCGGTATTCCGCGTAGGCCAGCTTGCAGTTGGCGATGGCGATTTTCCCGAGGAGGTTTTTGGCGCCCTTTTTTTCCAGCTCCTTGTCCACGGCGCTGTCCACCCGGCTCACGAAGAAGGAGGCGACCGATGCAATGCGGTTCACGGGATGGCCGCCTTTCGCCGATGGGCCTTTCAGCGCCAGCCGTTCGAGCCCGGCGATGTAGGCCTCGGCAACCGCCTTGTAGTTTTCGAGGCCGAAGATCAAGGTGACGTTGACATTCACCCCGGCGGCCAGGCTGGCGGTGATCGCCGGCAGCCCCTCGGCTGTGGCCGGGATCTTGATCATGAGGTTCGGTCGGCCCACGGCTTCGAACAACCGCCTGGCCTCGGCGGTCGTGCGGTCGGTGTCGCGCGCCAGGAAGGGGCTGACCTCCAGGCTGACATAGCCGTCCCGGCCGCCGGTCGAGCGGTAGACCGGGGCCAGCACGTCGGCCGCCATCTGGATGTCTTTGATCGCGAGGGTTTCATAGATCGCATCGACGGACAGGCCGGCCTTGACCAGGGACTGGATCTCGTCGTCATAGTCCGCTGATCCGGCGATGGCCTTTTCGAAGATGGCGGGGTTGGACGTCATTCCTTGAACGCCCCGGGCCACCATGGCCGCCATTTCACCGGAGGTGATCAGCGATCGGCGGATGAAATCCAGCCAGACCGATTGGCCTAGTTTCTCAAGTTGCGCAAGTTCAGGCATGGTCGTTTTCCTTATTTTTGGATGGACAGGGTGAAGGTTCCGCCGGTTTCTTCCTCTTGCCAGAAAAGCGGCGATTTATCAAACGCTAATTGCCCACGCGGAGGTCAAGGCGGGTGCTCATCGCTGGTCACGGAGCCTGGGTTGCCCGGTGTTTTGCGGGCCTTGTTCACGAATTTGGGGATGAAGAAGGAGAAGACGAACAGCGCCACGGAGAAAAACACCTTGAAGGACAGCAGTTCGGCCCAGTTGCCCGAGACCCAGACGTCCTTGAGGCTGCCGATGAAAAACGTGAAGATGAAGGTGCCCACGAGGATGCCGAGCCCCGTGCCGAAGAGGTAATCCCGGAAATGCACCTTGGTCAGTCCCATCCCGAAATTCATGGGGGTGAAGGGAAAATAAATCAGGCGCAGGTAAAGCACCGTGGCAAAGCCGTTGCGCTCGATGGCGTCGTCGTATTTGCGCAGCCGGTCGCCGACGAGCGATGCGGCAAATTCCCGGCCCAGGGTCCGTCCGATGAGGAAGGCTGCGCTGGCGCCGATCATGGCGCCGATCCAGACGTACACGAAGCCCCAGTAGGGTCCGAAAATGACCGCTCCGAGCCCGGTGAGAATCGCCCCCGGCACGAAGAGGCAGACGCCGATCACGTAGATCAGCATATAGACCACGGGCGCCCAGAGCCCGGCCGCAGCCAGGAATCGGCCGAGGCCCTCGGCGGTCAGGTAGTCCTTGACGCCGGTGAACCGGACCAGGACGATCGCGGCGGCGATGAAGACCACCAGGAGCGCGGCCTTGAGCAGGGCGTTGCGACGGCTTGCGGGCCGGGTCGGAGTGGCGTCTGCATCCATGCGGAATCGTCTCCCTGGTTTCTCCTTACCCCTTGGCGACGGGGTTCGAGGGTGTCCCTGCCCTGAACAGCCGGTCTCGCTCTCCAGGGCCGCCGCTTCCGGCCGCATAAAAGTGAAGCTGCCGGTCGCGGTCCCCGCAGCGCTCACACGCATCCAGGACCGGGGACAGGAAGGCCCACGAAAGGTCCACCGCGTCCTGCCGCCAGAACAGCATGTGGTCTCCCAGCATGCAGTCCAGGAGCGCCTTCTCATAGGCATCCAGGACCGGCCCCGAGTAGTTTTGCTGATAGTTGAAATCCATGGTCACGGTGCGCAGGCACACGGCAGCCCCAGGGTTCTTGGTCTGGAAGGTCAGGGTGATGCGCTCCTCCGGGTAGATGCCCAGGACCAACCGGTTGGCCAGAATGGACTCACCCAGCGTGTTTCGGAACATGGAGTGCGGCACTTGTTTGAACTGGATCGCGATCTCGGTCCGTTTGTGCGACAGGCGCTTGCCGGAGCTGATGAAAAAGGGCACTCCCTGCCAGCGCCAGTTGTCCAGGTGCACTTTCATCGCGGCGTAGGTGGGTGTCATGGAGCGACCATCGACGCCTTCCTCCCCGCGGTAGGCAGGCACCGGCCGGCCGTCGACCACCCCGGCCGCATACTGCCCGAGGACGAGATGCTCCTCGATCGAACCGACCGGGAACGGCCGCAGCGCGCTGAAGATTTTCGTCTTCTCATCCCGGACCAGCTCGGCCTCGAAGCGCGGGGGCGGCTCCATGGCCGTCAGCGACAGGAGCTGCATCATGTGATTCTGAAACATGTCCCGCAGCACGCCGGCGGATTCGTAGTAGCCCGCGCGATGTTCAACGCCCAGGGTTTCGGCGGCGCGGATGCTGACGTAGTCGACGTAGCGCCGGTTCCAGATCGGCTCGAAAATCGAATTGGCGAAGCGGAACATCAAGATGTTCTGGACCGTTTCCTTGGCCAGGTAATGATCGATGCGGAAGATCTGGTGTTCGCGGAAATAGGCGTGCAGGCTCCGATCCAGCTCCCGGGAGCTGTCCAGATCCGTCCCGAACGGTTTTTCGAGGACGATCCGCGCCCAGCCGTTTCCGTCCTGATGTTCAACCGTCAAACCGGCCTTGCCCAGGTTCGTGGCGGCGGGCCGGTAGAGCGCCGGCGGCAGCGCCAGGTAGATCATGCGGTTGCCGCGGGTGGAGCGGCTGCCTTCGAGGTCTCTCAGGCTGCGCGCCAGATCGGCAACGGAGCGCACATCCAGGTAATCCACGTTACGGTAATAGAGGCCTTCTGAAAACCGCTGCCACAGGGAGACGTCTCCTTCGCCCGCCCGGATCGCTTCGGCCATGCGGCCGCGGAACTCCGCATCCGTCCACTGCGTGCGCCCGCATCCGACGATGAGAAACGGTTTCGGCAACCCGCCGTTGCGGTAGAGGCTGAACAGCGCCGGCATCAGTTTCCGCGAGGTCAGATCGCCGGTCGCCCCCAGGATGACAATGCTGCACGGATCGGAAGGGACCGGCGCGACACAGGCGTCGGCATCCAGCTTCAGATCGGGCGCGCTGACACTGGCCATCAGAAGATGTTCCGTGCCGTCTGCGGGTCGTTCATCTGGCATGCAAGCCTCTTCCGAATTGAACCTTTTTTTAGACCGGCAAGCAAATATGCCGACCCGTGTTCGGGGGTCAGGCGGATCGGGGTGCCCGCCGCGGCGAGCCGCAACCCCACTATTCCGGCAGGGTGCAGGCTCTGCCCTTGAACTGGAAAATAAACGTGAGCCCTTTGCGGACTTTCTCTGAAAAAATTTTTTCGGAGAAAAAATTTCCGGCCACGCGTTTGTTGATCTCGGCCAGGGTGGGGTAGGGGTGCACCGCGGCCGCGAGGGTGGCCAGTTTCACCTTTCCGTTCAGCACCGCCACCCATTCCGCCAGCAGGTCGCCGGCGTTGGGCCCGAGGATTTGAACGCCGATGGGTTTGCCGTCGGATTTGAGGAGCATCTTGATCTTGCCAGAGCTCTCGCCCTCCGCCAGGCTGCGGTCGTTGCTGTGAAACTCCTCGGTCCACAGATCGTAGTCGATCCCCGCGGCCTTGGCGGCCTTCTCGTTCATCCCGATGCTGGCGAGCGGCGGGTCGGTGTACGTGCACCAGGGCAGCCAGGTGAAATCCGCCTTGCGGGGCAAGTGGAACACCGCGTTGCTGACCACGATGCCGCCCATGTACCCCGCGGCATGCGTGAACTGGTAGCCGCCGGTCACATCGCCGGCGGCGAAGATGTGCTTGCGGCTGGTTCGCTGGCGATCGTCCACCTTGATGCCGCGGCGGTCGAGCTCGACGCCGGCCCGGTCAAGCCCCAGCCCGTCGACATTGGACTTCCGACCCAGGGCGACCAGAACCGTCTCGGCGGAGAGGCTTCGGGACTGGCGGTCGGCCGTGCGGAACCGGACCTCGCGGGCGTGGCCCCGGTCGTTGACCTCCTCGATGGTGGAGTTGAGGTGGAAGCGAACCCCCTCGGCCTCCAGGGTTTTCTGGACGGCGTCCGCAAGGTCCCGATCCTCTTTGGGGAGGATCTGGTGGCCCATGTCCACCACGGTCACCTGGGCGCCCAGGCGGGCAAAGGCCTGGGACATCTCGGTGCCGATGGGGCCGGCCCCCAGGATGATCATGGAGGCGGGCAGGCGCTCCAGATAAAAGATTTCCCGGTTGGTGATGAAGGGCGTGCGGTCGAGCCCCTTGACCGGCGGTACGGCGGCCGACGAGCCGGTGGCGATCACCCATTTCCTGGCGGAGATCGATCGCCCGTCCAAACGGATGGCGTGTTCGTCGCTGAATTCGGCCTGGCCGAACTGCACCTTGGCGCCAAGGCCGCAGAAGCGCTCCTCCGAGTCATGCTTCTGGATGATCCCGATCACGGAGCGGATGCGGTCACGAATCCGGCCGAAATCAACCGGTGGGACCTCCACTCGCGGCAACCCGTAGCGCTCGGCGTGCTTCATCAGGTGGTAGACATTGGCGGATTTGATCAGGGTCTTGCTGGGCACGCAGCCGAAGTGCAGGCAGTCGCCGCCGAGTTGCTTCTCCCTTTCCACCACCAGCGTTTTGGCGCCCAACCGGGAGGCGCCGGCCGCCACCGTCAGGCCGGCGGCGCCGCCGCCGATGATGCCGATGTCATAATCGAATCCTGGCATGCATCCTCCCTTACACCCCGTTCAGACTCCAGTCATAATCCAGATATTTCACCTCGATGCCGTCGCGCCCGGCCTGCAGTTTCTGCTTCAGCTCGCCTTGAGCGAATCTCAGGTAAAAGCCGACGACATCCTTGTTGAAATCCTCCGCGAACCACTTGAAGATCGAACTGACCCGCAGCGTGTTGCCCTCCAGGCGGGAATTCGCAGGGCCGTTCAGAAAATCGGAGGTGGCCCGGGTGAGCTGAGCGTCCAGGGTGGCGCCGCGGTAGGGCTCGGAGATGAGCGGCGGGCAGCTCTTGGAGGCGCAGACGATCGCAAAATGCACGCGGGGATCCTTGAAGCGCGGCCGGAGGACGGAGTGCTCGATGTCGTCCAGGCTGAGCGTCTTGCCGTGGATGCGCACGAACTCTTTTTTCCAGGGCGACTGGATCAGGCTGCCGAGGTCCTTGATGGACTTGACCCCCGGGTAGCCTGTCAATATCAGCTTGATGGTCCAGGCATTGTAGGCATTGATGTAAAAGGCGAACTGCTCCTCCCGCGGCAGGCGCTCCGGGTCGACCTGCTCGAGGACGTTGAGATACTGGTCCAGCCGGGCCTCGTCCGCCTTGAAGCCGGCGTAGTTCACCACCCCGTTCTGGACGTGTTTGGCGAGAAGCTCCGCGTAGATGCCGTGATCCACGATACTTCCGGCTGCCGCCGGCAGTATCGTGGATGTCACGAGACCTGAAATAAAAAAAGCGATCAGGTACACCCTAGTATTTTTAGGTGTAGGCAGAATCATTTTTCCTTCCTCGGCCGGCAGGTGACTCCCCAGACAAGATCCGCCGGCAACCAACTTCGTGGGGCAGGTAAAAAGGTCAAAAAGCCGCAGCCATCTCTTTGGCTTTGGCGATAGCCTGATCGCGGCGTTTGGCAGTCAGCGTCGGATCCCCCAAGGTGGGTTCGGCCATCACCACCCGGACATCGGTAAACCCGATGAACCCGAGCGCGGTCTGGACGTACTTGGACTGGAAGTCGTAGGCCTCGGCCGGGCTCCCGGCCGGGTACTCGCCTCCCCGGGCAAATGCCACGAAGGCCGGCTTGCCGGTCACAAGCCCCTTGTACCCCGCATCGGGCGAAAAGCTGAAGGTGAGGGTGGGCTGAATCAGCACGTCGAGGTAGTGCTTGAGCTTGTAGGGAATCGAGAAGTTCCACATCGGGACTGCCAGCACGTATTTGTCGTAGGATTTGAACTCGTCGGCGATCCGGGTCACCTTGCCCCAGGCGGCCAGCTCCTGCGGGGTGTGCTTCAGCCCGTTCAGGACGGCGTATTTTGCATTCAGCGTGAACCCGTCAAAGGGCGGCAGCTCCTTCTTGAAAAGGTTCATGACCGTGACCTCGTCGGCCGGCCGGGCTTTGCGGTACGCACTCACGAAAGCGTCGGCTACCGCGATGGAAACAGAGCGTTCACCCCGAGGGGATGACTGGATATAAAGCAACCTGCTCATGATCTCCTCCTTATTCTAATTTTCGGCCTGATTAAAAAAACAGGGGTAACTACTCAAATCTCAAGGGTTCAGGTTGGAACATTGTTATCCTCAACGTCTCATCACTCCTGAACCCCGAACCATGAACCCGCTCTACCTGAGTAGTAACAAACCGGAAAAAAAACGAATGGTTGGGGTCATAATATTACCACAATAAGTAAGGCAGGGCCGGCCTGTGTCAATTCCTGCGAAGAGACCGGCACCGGCCGGGGAGCAAAAAATTAAGCCACCCGCCTAAGGGTAACCTTTGAATTGTCTTGCTTGCGTATTATGTTGGTCTCAGTTTGACGACGGGCTGTTCTTTCATCCCGAACCAGAACATGTAACATCAACCAAAAGGAGGAACATCATGGCAGAAAGAAAAGGCGCGGTCACTCTTCGGGGCAACCCTTTGACGCTTGTCGGCAGCGAAATCAAGGCCGGTGCGAAGGCGCCGGACGTGGAGCTGTTGGACAACGACCTCAAACCGGTCAAGATTTCCAGCTTCAAGGGCAAGGTGGCGGTGGTCTCCTCGGTCCCCTCACTCGACACTCCCACCTGCGACATGGAAACCCGCCGCTTCAACACCGAAGCGGCCAAGCTGGGGGACAACGTGGTCATCCTGACCGTCAGCACGGATTTACCGTTTGCCCAGAAAAGGTGGTGCGGGGCGGCCGGCGTGGACAAGGTGAAAACCCTTTCGGATCACCGGGAGACGGCCTTCGGCCAAGCCTATGGGGTGCTGATCAAGGAATTGAGATTGCTGGCGCGATCGATCTTTGTCGTGGATAAAAACGGGGTGGTGCAATACGTGCAGCACGTCACGGAAGTGTCCCAGGAACCCGACTACAATGCGGTGATCGCGGCTGTGAAAAAGCTGGTGTGACGGAGCGCCGGCTGGGTTGCCGGGCCGGTCAGACGCCTACCGTCAACCACGTGAATCTCCGTAAAGGAAAAGGGGTGGCCTCGCAGCCACCCCCGTTCCGCTTGACCCCGAACACGGGTCGGCATATTCACTTGCCGGTCCAATGGTCGGAGTATTGGGATTAAGCCATCCGGACGGCTTTACTCTGGACGGCCCTGCCCTTCGCTCGGTTGAGCGGCCGTCCGGATGGCGCTGGAGGGGCTTGGCGGAGGCGGCGTCGCGCATGGCTGATATCGGATTCGGCCGGCGCCGCCGGGGATGACCCTGAACTTGAAGGCGGGGCGGAAGCTCCGCTTCGAAGAACAAAACTGCAAGCCGGCGATGTAGGTCATCGCCAGACCGGGCGTCCGAATCGCTTTGCACCAGCGCACCGTTGCCGCGCAATCGGAAGCGTTGCCCGTAACCGATACGGCATCGGTTTTAATGCGGAATTCCACGCCCGGCCAAAGTGGTTGATCTGCCTGGATAAAGAGACCGCCCTTGCTGTAGTTGCATGCAGCGGCTTGCAGCTTTTGGCCGGCCCGCCCATCTTCAAGCGCCAGGATAGTTCTGCATTCCCGCCGTACGTCGGCCCGCTTGTCTCTGGCATTGGTGGACTGCATCTCGAACCTCGACCCATCGCCCTTGCCGAAGCCACTCTTCCAGTTACTTCCCCTTCACCCGTAGCCGAAATGCATCCCGCCGTTCGATGATTTCCCCGTCCCAAATGGCCCTGTCCGAGCGGCGATCATCCGATCTCCGGCGTTCTATGTCGCTGCGCCGATCGAATCCGCGGCGTCGATCCCGTCCGGTCCGGCGCTCGGGGCCTTCGCAGGGAGGCTCGTTCTGCCGGCGTTCAAGACCGGAACGCGCGCCTCCCCTGTCTTGGATTTCCCGCTCGGCCGATTCTAAGGCTTCCGCTTCTCGTTTGTCTTTGGTCGTGGTCATTCGGTTTTCAAACTCTCTCAGTACGAGCCTGTACGGGAGATGCTGAACTTGCCGTATTTGATTGCCGGAATAATAGTGAGCAAGCTTTGTGCCAGTCTTGGGATAGGCAAAGCAGGCGTCAATTCAGGGCTTAAGCAAAAGCCGTCGACCCCGTTGGGACAAGCAAGTTACAGGGTTGGGAAATGAGATTCAATCGTTTGGGAAGGGAATTACTCATTCGTCATGCCTTAAATCTCATCGGTTTCCGTGTGAGGTCACTTGACGCGTCGCAGGGGATGGGTCCGGCGCAGCTGCTTCCAGAGGGCGCGGATGATCACGGCGGCCGCCGCCGCTTCGTCGGCAATCGGCCGCCGGGCCACCCAGCGGCAGGATCGCCGCAGGGCCGTGTTGCCGGTTGCAAGGCCAAAGCGGTTGATGATGTATTCTCCGAGCGTGCGGTCAAGGGCCCGCAGTTCGGGCTCGGACATGTTGGCTATCAGCACGCGGTCCTTCAACGGGAGCTCACCCCGCATGCAGTCGACGACATCCCGGACTCGCGCCAGGTTTTCAGCGTCGGGTGGTTCCGGTTCAGAGGGGGGCGATTCCTGGACTTTTTTGGGGGTCAGCGCGGACAGGCTCATGAAATAGACGGTTTCCAGCAGAGCCGCCGCATCCCGGTAGATGTTCGGGTCTTTGCTGGCGCGGGGTCCGGCCACGTTCAACACGCGGATGTCATTTGCCGAAAGCCACTCGGCGATCATGACGGCGGATCGAAAAGCGGCTGTCCGCTTCAAATCGATGTGCAGCCAGGGCCGGTCATGTTTGAGCGCCATCTCACGGGTGTATGCGGAGCCGCCCGTCAACTCTCCGCGGGAAATGATGAGCGTGCCGTCGGAGTCCACCACGTTTTTTTCGGTGCGCTCGGCGTAGACCGCCGTGGGGGTCTCCCGAAGGGCATAAATTTCTGACAGCGGCCCATCTTCCGTCAGCCGGCCTTGAGGGACCCAGCCTCCGTGCGGGATGCCCAGCTTGATGGCCGCATCGAGTGCGGCTCGGTCGACGCCGCTTTGGCCGCCGGAGATGATTTTGACGATCATGGCCAGTTGCCATCCCTGAAACAGAAGACCGTGCGGAAAAGGCCGCACGGTCTTCTGTTGTAAGGTTTTCTGACGGCGCTATTGTTCGATCACAAAATGGGCCCGCCGGTTCTGAGCGTAATCCGCTTCGGTATGTCCTTTGGCCGCGGGCCGTTCTTCGCCGTAGCTGATGGTCGCCAGCCGCGCCGCCGGGATGCCGAGATCCACCATGAACGCCTTGGCGGCCCTGGCGCGTGCCTCGCCCAGCGCGAGGTTGTATTCATTGGTGCCGCGCTCATCGGTGTGACCCTCGATGGTCACTTTGACGTTGCTGTTGGCCTTCATGAAGGCGGCCTTCTTGCGCAGGATATCCTGAGCCTGCGGCGTCAGAGCGGAGCTGTCGTAGGCATAGTAGATGTCCTCATTCTCGAAGGCCATCCTCTCAGAGGCGCCGATGGCTGCCCCCCCGGAACCCGGCCGGCCGGCTGCACCCCCGAGGTCCGATTCCCCGATTCCCTTGCGGCCGGCAGTCCCGGACCCGGCGCCGCCGGCCCCGTAACCGACCTCAGATGCCACTTCCTTTTTCTGGCAGGCGGGTATCGCAAAGAGGAATACGATCGTAAGAATTGCTGCCAACAGCCTCATTCCTTGTTTTGTCATCTCGCTCTCCTTGGACAGGTTCGAACAGACTCGTCTGCGCGGCCTGCCCGGTTGCAGCGGGCGTTGGCGCGCAGTCATTTAAAGAATTTTATATACCAGCGAAATTCAATTGTCAAAAGACGTTTGCGGGAATTTGCCCAACGGCTCGATCCTGGAAAAGCGTTAAAAATACATTTTTGTTAATTAGAAGTACTATAAAAACATATTTGTATTTTATAAATATGACCCCAGAAAGTCGATATTTAATTTAAATGTATCTTTTTCAAATAGTTGCAAGTGAACCGCCCACTTGGCACACTACTTGATCTATGCCTTAGCCGACCCTTTGGAACGAGGCACGCAATTCAACGCACGGGAGAGACCCACATGAAGAAAATCGAAGCGATCATCAAACCCTTCAAGCTGGACGAAGTGAAAACGGCTCTGAGCGCAATCGGCGTCACCGGCATGACCATCACCGAGGTCAAAGGGTTCGGACGCCAGCGGGGCCACAAAGAGGTTTATCGCGGAACCGAGTATCAGGTGGACCTGGTGCCCAAGATTCACCTCAGCATCGCCGTGGACGGATCCCTGGTCGACAAGGTGGTGGACGCCATCCGGCAGGCCGCCCTCACCGGCAAGATCGGCGATGGGAAAATTTTTGTGTCGCCCCTTGAACAAGCGGTCCGCATCCGCACCGGCGAAACCGGGCCGGAGGCAATTTAACGCGGATGGAGGCGGTCGATCGCATCAACCCTTCGCGGAGTGCATTCGCCCCGCGGTCAAGTGAACCACGTAAACGCACAAAGGAGAGACGGGAGATGAAGAAACACCTTCGCAACTACGGCATTGGAGTTCTGGCCGCCGTGCTTTGTTTCAGCCTGGCGGCCTTTGCGGGGGCCGAAGACGCCCCCAAGCCCGACCCGTCCGGCGGCAACACGGGCGGCATCGCCGACATCGTCGGAGCCTCGGCCGGCGCCCCGACGGCAGATGAGATCAAGGCGATGGGAGCATCCGAGCCGCTGGCCGCGAAAGTGGCCGACGTGGTGGGTAAAAATCGCATCGCCATCAACATCGTCTGGACGCTGGTCTGCGGGTTTCTGGTCATGTTCATGCAGGCCGGCTTCGCGATGGCCGAGACCGGCTTCACCCGGGCCAAGAACGCCGGGCACACGATGGCCATGAACTTAATGGTTTATGCCCTCGGCATGCTCGGGTACTGGTTGTGCGGTTTTGCCTTGCAGATGGGCGGGGCGGGGCCCTTTGCCACCTTCGGCGGCGGCGGGGTGATGGACGCGGAATTCACCCTGACCCTCTTCGGCAAGGAGTTCGGCCTGTTCGGCACCAAGGGGTTCTTTCTCTCCGGCGACAGCTATGACGCGGCCGTCTTCACCATGTTCCTCTTCCAGATGGTCTTCATGGACACCACCGCCACCATCCCCACCGGGTCCATGGCCGAGCGCTGGAGCTTCAAGTCCTTCGTGGTTTACGGCATCGTCGTGGGCGCGGTCATCTATCCCTTCTATGCGAACTGGGTGTGGGGCGGCGGCTGGCTTTCCAAGCTGGGCAGCAACTTCGGCCTGGGCCATGGTCATGTCGATTTCGCCGGCTCTTCGGTGGTGCATCTTACGGGCGGCGTGCTGGCCCTGGTGGGCGCGAAGCTTTTAGGGCCGCGTCAAGGCAAGTTCACCAAGGACGGCGCGCCGAACGCGATCCCCGGCCATCATCTTCCCATGGCGATTGTGGGTTGCTTCATCCTCGCCTTCGGCTGGTTCGGGTTCAATGCGGGATCCACCCTGGCGGGCACCGACCTGCGTATCGGAGTGGTCGCGGTGAACACCATGCTCGCCGGTTCCGCCGGGGCCTTTTCCTCCATGATCTACACCTGGCTGCGCTTCGGCAAGCCGGACATCAGCATGTCCGCCAACGGCCTGCTGGCCGGGTTGGTGGCCATTACGGCTCCCTGTGCCTTCGTAACTGCGCCGGTCGCGGTTTTGATCGGCTTTATCGCCGGAGTGCTGCTTTGTTGGGCGGTGGTGTTTGTGGAGCGCACTCTCAAAATCGACGACCCCGTGGGTGCAATCTCCGTCCACGGTATCAACGGCGCCTGGGGCGTTCTCTCGCTGGGGCTTTTTGCCGACGGGACTTACGGCGACGGCTGGAACAGCGTGAAGGGAACCGTGACCGGCCTCTTTTACGGCGATGCGGGCCAGCTCGCCGCGCAGTGCATCGGCATCCTGACCAACATCGTTTACGTCGGGGTGATCGGTTATGTCGTTTTCAAGCTTCTGGATGTGACGATGGGCCTGCGGGTCGACCCCGAGCAGGAATTCGAAGGCCTCGATCAGTACGAGGTGGCGGTCATCGCCTACCCGGATTTTCATATCCGCAGTTCACCGCGATAGCCGTAAATCCAAACAACCGGCAGGACGCCCGTCCGCGGGTCCTGCCGGAAATTTCCGAAATCGCAAACCATGCCGTTTCGAAACGGTGAGCCCGGAATTTAGGATTGTTGCCTGACAAATCCCTACAAATGAGAGGAGAAGCAGCATGTTGAAGAAATTGAAGCTTTCGGTGTGTGGGTGGGTTGCTGGTCTGGCCATTTTGCTCCTGGGAAGCTCGAATGCATTTTCCGAGGATTGGTGGACCGAGGCAACCGATCTCAAGAATTTCAGCGCCACGGCGACCTTCGCGACGGATTATGTCTTCAGGGGGGTTTCGCAGACGGACAACAAGCCCGCCGTGCAGGGCAGCTTCGACTACAAGCACCCGTTGGGCATTTATTTGGGGATGTGGGGCTCCAACGTGGACGACTACATTTCCAGAGGGAACCTGGAGCTTGATTTCTACGGTGGGTATGGGGTCGAGCTGTTCCCCAACTTTAACCTGGATGCCTCCGTCATCTACTACTACTATCCCGGCGACGGTCACGATCCGAATAAGAGCTATGTGGAAGGGCATCTGGGCCTGGACTACACGTTCAAAGACCTGCCTCTCAGCCCGAAGATCGCCGGCGGGTACAATTACTCACCGGATTTTTTCGGCGAGGACGGGGATGGCCACTATTTCAGCGGACGCCTGGACGTCTCTCTGCCGTTTGAATTTACCCTCTACGGCTTGATCGGCTACCAGTGGGTGGAGGGCGACAAAAGCACCGGCAATGGGAACGGTGACAATGGCGGGGACGGCTACGACTACACCCATTGGCGGGTCGGGATATCCCGGCCGGTTCTGGGCTTCGTGCTGGATCTCAGCTATCAAGACACCAATAACGCGAACTTCCTGGGCCGCGATATTGCCGACGAACGGGTCGTCTTCGCCGTCTCCCGCACATTTTAACCGGTCTCAATAGACGATTCGGGAGGAGAACGGAACAAGGGCCAACCGCCAAGGCGGTCTGTCAGCAGACCGCCTTGGCCAGTTCCTTGATGAAATCCGGGTTGGTGCCGCAGCAGCCGCCGATCATGTCGGCGCCGGCGGCTTTGATCCTGAGGCCGTCTGCGGCGAATTCGACGGCTGTCTGCCGGTAGACCACCGAGTCGTCCACCGCCAGGGGCTTGCCGGCGTTGGGCTGGATCAGAATGGGCCTGGGCGTGGCCGCCCGGATGGCGGCCGTGAGCTCGACCATGTCGGCGGAGCCCAGGCTGCAGTTGCTGCCGATGGCGTCGGCGCCGGCGTCTTGCAGCGCCGTCACGGCCTTCGGTACCCCGTCGCCCATCATGGTGAAGAACCCGTTCTTCGTGCGGTTGTAGGTGAGGGAGGCGATCACGAACACGTCACCCAACGATTTCGCGCCGCGCAGCGCCGTGAGCGTCTCCTCCAGGGAATACATGGTCTCGATGCTGATCAGGTCCGCCCCGCCGGCGAGCAGCGCCCCGGCCTGGCGCCGGTAGGAATCCTCGGCATCCCGGGGATCGAGGTCCCCCAGGGGCTTCAGGAATTTCCCGGTCGGCCCCATGTCGCCGGCCACCAGTTTCCCGGCCGGGCAGACGCTCTTTGTAATCTCCGCCGCCCGGCGGTTGATGCGCTCGGCCTGATCCGCAAGCCCGCGGTCGGCGAGCTTGACCGGGCTTCCGCCGAAGGAGTTGGTATGCACCACGTCCGCCCCGGCTTCGTAGTACAGGCGTTGAACTTCAGCTACGGCGTCGGGGTTTTCAAGGTTCCAGGTTTCGGGGCTCTCGCCCGGCCCAAGGCCCCGTGCGATCAGCATGCTGCCCATGCCGCCGTCGAAGATCACGGTCCTGGTTTTTAAAATTTCCAGCAGTCGGTGTGTCATCGTTTACCCCTTTGCTGCTTGCCGTGGTGCATGAAATGGCGCCAACTTATGCGGGCCGGCGCAGCCTGTCAATAGAAACAGTCCGCGAGAGCGTTCACCGTCCGCAGGAGTAAACGGGGCTTTATTTCAGTTCATAGTTGATCCCGGCTGTTTTTTTCTGGTCGCCGGCCTTGATGAGGACCAGCAGCTCATACTTGCCCTTTTCCCGGCAGGTCGAAGTAGCCGTCATAGCTTTTCATCGACGCTTTCATATTTGAGGGTCTTGATCTGGTCCTTGCCCTTGGGATCGACCACCTTCATGCTGACCGCAGCATCGGAGATTTGCTTTTGGGTGGCCTGATCGGTCAGTATCACCGTCACGTTGTGGGTGGTACCCGCCTCGATGTCATCCTTCATTTTCATGTCCTTGAGCATTTTGAGGTGCTCGGCGTTGGCCATGATCTGGAAGGTGACCTTGAGGCCCTCCACCAGGACTTCACGGGTGTCCATCTTCATGCTGCTTCCGCCTGCTCCTTGGCCATGGGCATGCTGAGCCGATGAAAGGGCGGGGACCAGCAGGGAAACGATGGCAACGGATAGGGTCAACCATTTGTTTTTTTTCATGCGCTATCCTCCTGTCTTATGGCTTGGTGCGATCTGCTTTGGGCCGCAGTTAATGTTACTTCCCTGATGGTTGCAGCCGTCCGCGCTTGAGCGCCCGTTCCTTCACCATGGCGAAGATCACCGGGGTGATGACGAGCACGTGAATGGTCGAGGTGATGACCCCGCCGATGATGGGGGCGGCGATCGGCTTCATGACGTCCGCGCCGACCCCGGCCGACCACATGATCGGGATCAGTCCGATCAGCGTGGTGCCCACCGTCATGATCTTCGGTCGCAGCCGCAGCACCGACCCTTCCACGGTGGCTTCGAGGATATCCTGAGCGCTGATCGGGCCCTGATGCAGGCGGCGGTCGAGGGCCTCGTGCAGGTAGATGATCATCACCACGCCGGTTTCCACGGCGATCCCGTAAAGGGCGATGTAGCCCACCCAGACGGCCACGCTGAAGTTGTAACCCAGCAGGTACTGCAGGATCACGCCGCCGGTCATGGCATAAATTACAGCGACCATCAGGATGACGGACTCGGATATGGAGTGAAACGTCATGTACAGCAGGATGAAGATCACGAAAAAGACGACTGGAAGCAGGATCTTCAGCCGTTCCTTGGCGCGCAGCTGAAATTCGTACTGGCCGCTCCACGAGATAAAATAGCCGGCCGGGAGCTTCAGCCTTTCCTGGATCACCCGTTTGGCCTCGTCCACGTAACCGCCGATGTCCTTGGCGGTGACGTCGATGAACACATACCCGCCGAGCATGGCGTCCTCGTCGCGGATCATGGCCGGCCCGGTCGTAACCCGGATGTCGGCAAGCTGAGCCAATGGGATTTGAGCCATCCCGGTTCCGGAGGCGCCGCCCGGCTCCATTCTGGCCGCCCCTCCCATCCTTGCCGGCACCTGGATGCGTTTGAGCTTATCGACATCATCGCGCAACTCCCGGGGGTAGCGAACGTTGACGGGATAGCGCTCCCGGCCCTCGATGGTGCGGGTGATGTTCATGCCGCCGATCGCCGACTGGATCACCTCCTGGACCTCGCCCACCGTCAGGCCGTAGCGGGCAATGGCGTCGCGTTGGATGTCGATGTCGATGAAGAACCCTCCCGCCACCCGCTCGGCGTAGACGCTGCGGGTCCCCGGCACCTCCTTCAAGATTCCTTCGATCTCAATGCCCAGGTTCTGGATGGTGTTCAGGTCGGGCCCGAAGATTTTGATCCCGACCGGGGTGCGGATGCCGGTGCTGAGCATGTCGATCCGGGCGCGGATCGGCATGGTCCAGGCATTTTGAAGCCCCGGGAACTGCATCTTCTGATCCATCTGCTCCACCAGTTCGTCGTAGGTCAAGGTGCGCTCGGCGCCGAAAATCGTTGCGGCGGCTGGACCCAGCCACTCGGGAATTTGCGAGTAATCTTTCCTGACTTTGCGCCACTCGCTTTTTGGTTTGAGGTGGACGGTGGTCTCCATCATGCTGAACGGCGCCGGGTCGGTGGCGGTTTCGGCCCGGCCGGCCTTGCCGAAAACCGTTTCAACCTCGGGAAAGCTTTTCAGGATCTTGTCCTGCATGGACAGGAGCCTGCCGGCCTCGGTCACGGAGATGCCGGGGCTGGTGACCGGCATGTAGAAGATGGTGCCCTCATAGAGCGGCGGCATGAACTCGCTGCCGATGCGGAGCATCAGAACGATGCTGAGCGGGATCAGTAAAAAGTTCATGAACAGGGCGGTTTTCCTGAAGCGCAGCGCCCAGCGGATGATCGGTTCGTAGACCCATTTCAGAAAGCGCGAAATGGGGTTGGCGGTTTCGGGTTTGAGGCCCTTGCCCTTGAGAAAAACCGTCATCAGCACCGGAACCAGGGTGATGGCGAGGATGGACGAGGCCGCCATGGCAAAGGTTTTGGTGAAGGCCAGCGGGCGGAAGAGCCGGCCCTCCTGGGCCTCCAGCATGAAGACGGGCACAAAGGAGACGATGATGATGATCAGGGCGAAGAAGATGCCCCGGCCCACCTGCTGGCAGGAGCGAATCACGGTGGCGGAGCTGTTCCGGCGGTCCTCTTCCGTCCCTTCGGACAGGTGGCGATAACCGTTTTCCACCATGACGATGGAGGCGTCCACCAGAACGCCGATGGACAGCGCAATGCCGCCGAGCGACATGATGTTGGAGGTGATCTGCAGAAAGTACATCGGGATGAACGAGATCACCACGGCGATCGGCAGAGTGAAGATCGGCACGAAGGCGGAACGGAAATGCAGCAGGAAAAAGATCACCAGCAGGCTGACCACCACGATTTCCTCGATCAGCGTCTTCTGCAGGTTTTCGATGGACAGCAGGATCAGCTCGGAACGGTCGTAGGTCGGGACGATTTTCACGCCTTCCGGGAGTCCGGGCGTGATCTCCTGGATCTTCGCTTTGACGGCGTTGATCACCTTGAGGGCGTTCTCGCCGTGGCGCATCACCACGATGCCGCCGGCCACCTCGCCCCGGCCGTCCAGCTCCACGATCCCGCGGCGGATGTCGGGCCCGAAGGCGACGTTGGCGATGTCGCGCAGCAGCACCGGGGTCCCGCCCTTGCTGCCCACCACGATCGACTGGATGTCGGCCGGCGACTTGATGTAGCCCCGGCCGCGGACCATGTACTCCCGGCCGGACATCTCGATCAGGCGGCCTTCCACGTCGTTGTTGGACATCTTGATGCGGTCCATCACCTCGCGGATGGACAGGCCGTAGGACGACAGGCGGTTGGGGTCGATGTTGACCTGGTACTGCTTGACGAAACCGCCCACGCTGGCGACCTCTGCCACCCCCTCGACGCTCGCCAGGGCATAGCGGATGTACCAGTCCTGCAGGGTGCGCAGGAAGGCGAGGTCGTGCTTGCCGCTTTCATCCACCAGGGCGTAGGTGAACACCCAGCCCACGCCGGTCGCGTCCGGGCCGAGGACCGGGGCGGCGCCCTCGGGCAGTCGCCCCGATATCTGCTGCAGGTATTCCAGTACCCGCGATCGCGCCCAGTAGATGTCCGTACCGTCCTCGAAAATGGCGTAGACAAAGGAGAACCCGAAATCGGAAAACCCGCGCACGGTCTTGACCCGCGGGGCCGAAATGAGGGCGGTGACGATCGGGTAGGTGACCTGGTCTTCGATCAGGTCCGGGCTGCGGCCTTCCCACGGCGTGTAGATGATCACCTGTACGTCGGAGATGTCCGGTATGGCGTCGAGCGGGATGTTCCTCAGCGCATAGACCCCGCCCAGGGTCAGCAGCAGCACCGCTGCGAACACCAGGAACCGATTTTTTGCGCAGCTTGCTATGATTTTCTCGATCATGTCGGATGACTTCTGATAGTTATTTTTTTCTCCTGTGAGAGCGGCGGTCCAGCCGCGACGATCGAGGCTGAAAGCCTCTCCCACGGGGAAACCAACTTCATGCGTCACCGGGGTGGCGCAGGGCTAGTGTTGATGGCCCATGCCGCCGATGGCTTCCTTGAGTTTGGATTCCGAATCGATTAGGAAATTGGCGCTGGTCACCACCCGCTCCCCGGCCTTGAGGCCATCGAGGACTTCAAAGACGTCGCCCGCCCTGGCTCCCAGCCTGACCTCGCGCGGTTCGAAATAGCCGGAACCCCGGTCGACGACGACCACCTTGCGGACCCCGGTGTCGATGACCGCGCTCTCCGGCACCGCCAGTTTGTCGCCGAGGCGCACGGTGATCTCCACGTTGGCGAACATTTCCGGTTTGAGCTTGCCGTGGGGGTTGGCGAACTCATACCTGACCTTGGCGGTCCGGGTCTGGGCGTCCATGTAAGGGAAAATGTATATGGCTTTGCCGGTGAAGGTTTCACCGGGGTAGTAGGCCATCTGGATGGCCGCCTGCTGTCCCAGACGAATGGCCGAGAGCTCGGATTCGTAGATGTCGGCTATGAGCCAGACCACCGAGAGATCGGCGATCTTGAAAAGCGCCATGCCGGCATCCACGAACCGGCCCTTGTTGACCATTTTCTCAATCACATAGCCGGTGAAAGGGCTGTAAAGCGTCAGGGTCTTCTTCGGCTCGCGGCTTTCCTCGAGCGCTTTGATCTGGGCATCGCTGATGTCCCAGAGTTTCAGGCGCCGGCGTGCGGATTCGGCCAGCAGGTTGCCGCCCTCGGCAACTTCCGAAAACGGGCTTTTCGACCAGTCCTGCTTGGCCTTGAGAGCCAGGAGATACTCCTCCTGGGTGGACACGAGCTCCGGGCTGTAGATGGTGAGCAGCGGCTCCCCCTTGCGGACGAACCGGCCGGTGAAGTCCACGTAGAGTTCCTCGATCCAGCCGCTGATTTTGGGCGAAACGATGCCAATGCGCTTTTCGTCGTAGTCGATCCGCCCCACGGTGCGGATGACTTTCTGCAGCGGTCGCTTCTCCACCGTCCCGAAGCGCACCCCGATGAGCTGCTGGCGTTCCGGAGAGATCTGGACGGTGCCCGGGGCGATCTCCTGGACCTTGCCCTCCTTCCGGATGGACTCCATGGTGAGCCCCTTCAGTTCATCGAGGTCATCCGCCTTCTTCGCCGCCGGGGGGGGACTCGCGCCGTGACCGGGCGGATGCTGAGCCTGGCTGGACGCAGCCCCGGCCGACAGCGCGGCCAGCAGCAGGATGGCCCACATCAGGCGATTCATTTCATCACCTCCCGGGAGAATGTCGCCCCGACTGCGGCCTCCAACGCTGCCAAGCTCTTTTCATACTCGGTCAGGGCGTCGTGATATTCCAGCTCGTAGCGATAAAGCCGCATGCGGCTGTCCAGCAGGGTCATGAAGTCGGCCCTGTTGACCATGTAGGCGCTCATGGCCGTATCGATCTGCAGCCGAGCCTGGGGGATGATTCCCGTGCGGTAGAGCTCGATCTTGCGCTCCAGGCGCTGAGTCATCGACCCCATGTCGGCTACCATGTAAAGGATTTCATTTTGGGCGCTGTCGTATTTGGCCTGGGCGGTCCGAACGTCCGCATACCCTTCGGCCACCTTGCGCTCCTGCTTGGACTTGAAGAAAATGGGCAGGTTCATTTCGATCATGCCGGTGTACATGTCCAGGCGATCTTCCCGCTGACCGTAGGCGAACTTCAGGTTGAAGTCCGGGAAGTAATCCCGTCTTGCCAATTCGATGTTCTTGCTGCGGGCGGCAACATCCTGCTTCAGAGCCTTGAGCATGGGATTGTCCTCCACGGCCTGTTGCTGAAGGTCTTCGATGGAAAACGCAACCCGGCTGAAGTCGACGTCCGCGGGCCGCCCCACGGGGCTGTTCCGCGTCCGGTTGAGAAGGTAGTTGAGCTTTGCCGCAAGCGCCCTCTTCTTCTGCTCGAGCATGATCAGATCGTCCACCATCTTGGAGATCTCCACCTGGATGCGGATAATATCCTCCTGGATGCCCAGCCCAAGGGAGTAGCGGGTCTGGGTGATCTTGGAAAGTTCCTCCAAAAGGCTCTTGTTGCGCTGGGTGACCTCCATGGCGCGGTAGACATGCGAGAGATCGTAAAAAGCCGTCTTGACCTCCTTGACCACCTGGTTGGCGACCTCGTCGGCCTCGGCTGCGCCCCCGTCCGCCTCCTTGGCGGCTACCTCCTCACTCAGGCCCCTCTTGCCGAAGAACGGAAATTTCTGGGAGACGGAAATTTCTTTCATGGTCATATCTTCGTCGTTGAAATCGAAGTTGTTCGGCAGGTTGACCACTCCGAAGCCCAGCATGGGGTCCTCAAGGGCGCCGGATTGAGGGATCTTTTCTTTCAGGGCGGCATGTCTCCCGCGGGCGGCGAGGATTTTTGGATTTTTCTCGAGTGCCTCCTGAACGATCGGCTCCACCCGGAGGACCGGCTCTTCCGCGGCACCGATGCCGGCGGCCGTAAAGGAAAATGCCACTACCATCAATGAAATGACCCTTTTCATGGTCAACGCCTCCTTAATCGGGTATGGGCGGATGGGTATGCTGTGCACCCACGGGCTTGCAAATCTGGGCCCACATCTCCGGCGTGGATGAGTTGTGATAACAGGCCATTAATTTAGAAGTGAAACTATGTATTCGTCCCTGTGCTGTCAAACAGGATGGGGCTTGGGTAAATTTTCGCGGGTTTGCCGTGTGGCGCGGTTCAATTCCCTATCGGGGGAATGGACAGGTAGGCCAGGCGCTTCATCTCGCGGCGGCCGTGGGTGACGGTGTCCAGCACGAAACCGCAGGTGAGGCTCAGGCTGGCGAGGATCATGAGGCCGGTGGACAGGATGGCCGTGGGGAAGCGCGGCACCAGCCCGGTTTCAAAGTAGGTGACGAAGACAGGGTACGCCAGCACGACGGCGGTCAAGGCGAGAACCCCGGCGATGATGGAGAAGAACGCCAGGGGACGCTCCTCCTTGAAGAGGTTGAGGATCATCATCAGGATGCGGAAGCCGTCGCGGTAGGTGCGCAGCTTGCTGGCCGAGCCGGCCGGTCGGGCCTTGTAGGGGGTGGAGACCTCGGCGATGGGCATGCGCAGCTCGAGGGCGTGTACCGAGAGCTCGGTCTCGGTCTCGAACCCTGCGGAAAGCGCCGGGAACGACTTCACGAAGCGCCGCGAGAACACGCGGTAGCCGGAGAGGATGTCGGTGAAGGTGCGGCCGAAGCACAGCCCGAGAAACCCGGTGAGCAGGTCGTTGCCGAAGCGGTGGCCGCGGCGGAAGGCTTCGCCCTCGTAGGTCGTGAGCCGCGAGCCGACCACCATGTCCAGCTGTTCGTTGATGAGCTTTTCCACAAAAGCCGGCGCGCTCGCGGCATCGTAGGTGCCGTCGCCGTCGGCCAGCACGTAGATGTCGGCCTCCACGTCGGCGAACATGCGGCGCACCACGTGGCCCTTGCCCTGCCGTGTCTCGCGGCGCACGACGGCGCCGGCCGCGCGGGCGCATTCGACGGTTCGATCCTTGGAATTGTTGTCGTAGACGTAGATCACGGCCTGCGGGAGCGCCGAACGGAAGTCGCGCACGACGTCGGCGATGGCCGCCGCTTCGTTGTAGCAGGGCAGGATCACCGCCACGCGATAGCTCTGGGAGTCGACGGTCGTCATGGGGCTGTCTCCCTCAATGGGAAGGCCTCGGGGTTACCCGGCACAGGTAAAACAAATGGTCCTGTTGGGGTTCGACCCCCGGCACGAATGTTTGGCAGCCGGCGCGGTCCAGCTCCAGGCCGTAAAACTCAAGGGCGTGCAAGGCATGCCACTCCTCGTAGACCCGGAAGAGGATCAGCACCGGGCCGGTGTGATCGGCCAGGGCCCTCATCATCTGGCGGTCGGTTTCGTTCAGGGTCGGCGAGGGGCCGGTCATGAAGCCCTGGATGCGCAGAAACCGCACCTGCGGCGGGAAGAACGGGATCATGTAGGCGATGGGGTCGTGGCCGGTGACCAGCACGATCGCATCCCGCTGTCCGGCCAGCGCGGGCAGGCGCACGTCGAAATAGTCCGAGGTCCAGGGTCTCCGGCCCCAGTGGCCGGGATCGAGCGTGACGAGCAGAAAGACCATGCAGACCAGGGCGGCTCGCAGCTGGCGGCGCGGGTTTCGCAGGAGCGCCCCCAGGACCAGGAAAACCGTCAGGGGCACCAGGAACTCGCACACGACCGCATAGCGATACACGGCGAACATCTTCATCCACAGGAAAAAGGAGACCACCATGTAGGTGACGAAGAAACGGGACATGGCCCGGGTGTCGACGTCGCCGGCAGGTTCGCCGGTGCCGCCGCGCCGCCGCCGCAGCCGCCGGATCGAGAAGACCAGCAGCGCCAGCAGCAGGACATAGAGCAGCGGGAAACGCAGATCGCGGAAACCCACCTCGCCCACCTGGGTCGGGTCGACATTGAACCAGAAGGGGAAGAGCAGCCACATCGCCAGATTTTTGGGGATGAAGCGTTCGTCGCGGTAGGAGCCTGCCGCGCCCCACGGGGATTTGAAAAATTCGTTGAAGTAGGGAAAGAGCGGGTTCTGGAAGCGCTGCCACATCTCCAGCAGCCAGAACCCGCCGGTCAGGGCCGTGCCGGCCAGCACGCCCAGGCCGAAAATAAAGGCCAGGGCGAACCGCCGCCCGAACGGCGCCGCGAGACCGAAAAAGGCGGCGCACAGCCCCACGCAGTAAATGGCGAAAGGCAGTTTGAGGCCAAGCGTGGACCCGGCCAGAATTCCAGCCGCCGCAGCGATCGGCCATCCGGAGCGGACCGATGCGCAGAGGCGCTCCCGGAAGCGCACGATCAGCCAGACCGCCGTGAGCACCGGCAAGCTCAAGACGTTGTCGCCGAAGCTCGTCCCGATTTCGGCGAGGTTGATCTCACCCAGCAGGGCGACCCAGGTCAGCCCCAGGCAGAACCAGGCGGTTTTGGTCGGGCGGCCGAGGTCGACCACCTGCCGGGTGATCCCGTAAATGGGGAAGACGTTCAGCCCGGGAATAAAACCCAGCACGAACCCCACTGCCTTCGGCGGCAGCGAGGTCACGGCGCAGTAGAAGGGAATGTACATCAGCGGGTTGTAATAGGTCGCCACGTGCGACACCGCGATGTCGTGACCCATGCGGCCGGTGAGGAACGCAAAGGGGTTGTAGAAGTGGTAGTTGCGCAGGTCCCAGGACATGTCCTGGCCGAGCCACAGGATGCTCAACCCGAAAGCGACGGGTGTCAGGCAAAGGGATAAGCGTATGAACCGCACACGGCGGCTTGAGGTTTCGGTCACGGGCATCGGCCGGCTGTTTTAACTGCCTGGAAATACTTATGATAAAAAATGACACCCCATACACCAGGCCCCGGTGCCTGTCAACCGGAAGTTCGCGTGGGGGTCAACCGGCAAGGCCGATACAGGCAGGGGTTTTGCGGACCTTGTGCATGCGGATTTCCTGATTGGGGGCCGGCGGATGACTTGCCGCTTCGTCGGCAGCGCACTGGCTGCAGTCAAGGCAGAAATTCTTGAAGGCGGCCTCGGTGAGGCAGCTTCGGTAGTCCGGGCAGCAAACCTCTCGTGGCGGCGGGTTTTCTTCACGCAGGGCGTTCATCCTGACGAATTGGGGTCGTTTTTCCCTCATTGGATCGAGACCTCCTCCGGTAATTTTCATCTATGACCCCTATCGGCACAATGAGGTCATGACATTAGCCGCTGCTGTTCCGGCTGGAGGTCTCGATGTGAGTTAACAATCAGCAAAGCGTCGTTCTGCTGGGATCCGGCTCAGGTGGAGCGCTGCAGATAGGCGCTGTGGTCTTTGAGCATCGGCGCATATGCTTCATCGAACAGGCTGCTCGAAATAACATAGTCCGCCGTGGACCGGTTGCAGGCCACGGCCACGTTGTAGAGCACTGCCATGCGCAGCAGCGCTTTCACGTCCACGTCGTGGGGGTGGGCTGTCATCGGATCCCAGAAGAATATCAGCACATCCAGTTCGTCGTTGGCGATCATCGCTCCCAGTTGCTGGTCTCCGCCGATCGGTCCGCTTTTCAGCAGGTGAAGGTCCAGGCCGCAGTTGTCGGCGATGATTTTACCGGTCGTTCCGGTGGCCCAGATCTCGTGGCGGGCAAGCTTCTGTGAATTGAATTTGACCCACTCCAGAAGATCCTGTTTGCGCTCATCATGCGCCACCAGGCCGATGCGCTTTCTGTCTTTCATGGTGCCTCTCCACCTGTTTGCTTGTTTTCGTGTCGGCCCGTCCTCCATGCCCCACGCCTTTGGACATTAAAAACGGCTTGTTCCTCCTGGGTGAGGGAGGGGTTAGAGTTTTGCAAAACATAATAACGCGAAGTTATGGATAGAAACGAGGGTGTCAATGCCCTCCCCCTGCACCCGCCGGGCAATGCCGACCCCTTGCCCGGGTGAACAGGATCGGCTAAGATAAGCCGCCGTTTTCACCCGGCCGCTCAACGCGTCCCAGGGTTGAGCTTGATCAAAACCGGAAGCATGGAAGCGGGGCCGTCATGGACCTTGAAGCGTCGCTGCAAAAGTTGGAAGAGCACATCGAACTTCTCAAGAGGAAGGCCGATGGGTGCGACGATGCCTACCACAAAGGTTTTACCAAGGGCTTGTGCATAGCCCTGCTCATGCTGCAATCCAAGGTACCGATTGCTCAGGCCGGAAAAAGAACCAAGACGACCACCCCATCATCGCCCGCAAAACCCAAGCGCGATCAGCTCGATTTGTTTTAGGGCGTGTCGCAGCTGTGACTTGAGGCGGGCCCAACCCAGAAGGAGGAGCAATGCCGAGATCGAGACCCGTTGTCCTGACCCTCATCCTGTTCATTCTGTCTGTATTCGTCGTACATCCCCTTTGGGCGGATTCCAAGAAGATCACCGCTGCGATCGACGAGGCGAGCCAAAGCTGCCGGGGGGTCTCCCAGCAGATCTGGGATCTGAAAGAGCTGGGCCAGCAGGAAGCTAAAAGTGCCGCCCTTCTGAAGGAGGAACTCACCAAGCTGGGGTACAAGGTTACAGGCGACCTGAAGGTTCCCGATGACCTGATCAAAGACGGTGTCGCCAAGACCGCCTTCAAGGCGGAGATGGCCGGCAAGGGCCCCGGACCCACGGTGACCATCATGCTGGAATACGACGCCCTTCCCAACGGGCATTCCTGCGGGCACAACCTGATCGCAACCTCGGGGCTTCTGGCGGCGGCCGGTCTGGCCAAGGCCATGAAGGATACCCCCGGCCGGGTCATCGTTATCGGCACGCCCGACGAGGAGCGGGGATCGATGGGCGGCGGCAAGGTTGCCCTACTTGAAGGCGGTCATTTCGATGGATCGGACGTGGTTTTCATAACGCATCCGGCCGACCAGTGGAGCCTGGACCAGCGGTTCCTGGCGATGAAACGGGCCATGTTCATCTTCAAAGGCAAGGCGGCGCATGCGGCCTCGGCGCCCCACATGGGCATCAACGCGTTACGTGCGGTTCTTCTCACCTTCAACTGTGTCGACGACCTGCGCGAGCATGTGCGCCAGGACGTGCGCATCCACGGCATCATCTTGAAAGGCGGCGACCGCGTTAACATCGTGCCGGAGCTCGCCCAAGCCGAGTTCGCCTGCCGGGCGCTGGACACGACCACCATGGAAAACGCCTATGCCAAAATCGTGAACTGCGCTAAGGCGGCCGAGCTTGGTACGGGTGCTACCCTTGAATTCAAAGAGCCACGAGTCGCCTTGAAGGCACCTATTAACGTGCAGCCTCTGCTGGATTCCGTAGAGACCAACTTGACTGCACTCGGGGTGGCCAAAAGCCAGATAAAGAGCAAGGAAGATTTCGGTTCCTCCGACCTCGGCATGGTGAGTTACGCTTATCCGACTGTGAATCTCACCTTTAAAATTGCACCGGACGGGACAGCGGGGCACAGTGATGCCCTGCGTGAGGCGGCCAACACCGACGAAGGCTGGAAAGCGACGGTCATTGCCGGCAAGGCCGTTGCACTGTCGGCCTACGAAATGCTGACCAAGCCGGAGAAGCTCAAGGCCGTCCAGGATGGTTTCAAAGAGGCCAAGGCCAAGGAAGGGAAATAAAAACAAGGGGTCAAGGGGTCAGGGGTTCGAGGGTTCAAGGAAGGCCCATTCTACTTTGGGTGTCAGCCATTCGAATCCCTGATCCTGATGCATCCGATCCGGGGGTGGCATTCTGCCGAAAGGGTATCGGCATGAACGGTGCGTTTTCGCGCGAAGACATCCATGAAATGGCCAGCCGTTGGATGGCCCGGCCGCCGGAGGCGAGCGCGCTGCGGATCGTCACCGACACCTCTGATTTTTTCCGGCTGGAGACCGGCGATGTCCTCCTTCTAGAGGGCAAGCCCTACCTGATGCGCAGCAGCGTGCGGGAAGCGCGTTTCGGGCTGGACGACGAGGTCAAGCACTGGGTGAAACGGGCGATCGATCTCGTCACCGGGCAGATGAAAATCGTCAAACTCGTTTTCTATGAGCAGTTCACCGCCACCATTGGCGGAATCGTGTTCGAGTGCTTCCGCAGCCCGCGCAAGGAAGCCCGCATCCTGGAATTGGTCAACGAGCACCCGAACTTCATGCACGGCCTGACGGTGCCGGATGATCACGGCAACCTCGTCCGGGTGATGGATTACATCTACGGGGATTCGCTGGCCGGCCGGGTGGCGGATATCGATCAGGATCACGAGGCGTATTTCTTTAAAACCCTGCCCGGGCTCATGGCCAACTACCTCCATTGCGTGGAGGCCGTCCGCTTCCTGCACGAACACGGCGAAAAGCACGGCGACATCCGGCGGGACCACATCCTGATCGACGCCGACAGCGGGCATTACCGCTGGATCGATTTCGACTACAACTATCGCCACCGCGAAAATATTTACGGTTACGACTTGTTCGGGCTGGGCAACGTCCTGGTCTACATGGTCGGCAAGGGCGACGTGCTGCTGCCGGACCTCAGGCTGCGCGACCCGGGCGTCTTGGCGCGTCTTGTGGATGAGGACCTCAACATCGTTTTTCACAACCGGGTGGCGAACCTCAAAAAGGTCTTCCCCTATATTCCGGATTCCCTGAACCGGGTCTTGCTGCACTTTTCAAGAGGCGCCAACTGGTTTTACGAACACACCACCCAATTGATTCAGGACCTGCAACAGGCCGTGGCCGAGATCCGCTGACATCCATGCCCGGCCGGGGAGGGGCCTAATGGAAACCTCAGGCGAAGTCAGGTTCAATCGCAATGTCCTGCTTGCCGTGGACGACTCCGAGAACGCGCACCGCGCCGTAGGCTACGTGGGGTTCATGCTCGGGGGACTGGAAGGCTTCCGGGTGACCCTGCTGCACGTGATTTCGGTGCCGGAAGAGGACTATTTCGTGCGGGTCGAAGAGAAGGAAAAATGGCTGGACGACTATCGGCGGAAGATCGAGTCGCTCCTGGCGGAATACCGCCGTGAACTGATCACCGCCGGGGTCCCTGACGAAGCGGTCGAGACCCGGCTGCCCCAGCGCCACTGCCCCTCGATTGCGGAATGCATCCTTCTGGAGCTCGACCGGACCGAGTACGGGACCATCGTGGTCGGCCGGCAGGGGTTGTCCCGCAAGGAGGAGTTTCTCTTCGGCAGCGTCTCCAGCAAAATCGTCGGCCACGCCCGCAACTGCACCGTGTGGGTGGTGGCATGAATCAGCGCAAGCTTGGATCGCAGGGGCTCACGGTCGCGGAGCTCGGACTGGGCTGCATGGGCATGAGCGAGTTCTACGGCAAGGCCGACGAGCAGGAGTCGGTCGCCACCCTTCACCGCGCGGTGGAGTTGGGTATCACGATGCTCGACACCGCCGACATCTATGGTTTCGGCGAGAACGAGCGGCTGGTCGGTCGGGCCATCAAGGGGGTCCGCGACCGGGTGGTCGTGGCCACCAAGTTCGGTATCGTCCGCAAGAAGGAAGACCCTGCTTTTCGCGGCATTTCCGGCCGGCCCGAGTACGTGCGCCAGAGCTGCGAGGCGTCGTTGAAGCGGCTCGGTGTCGACGTCATCGATCTTTACTACATCCACCGCGTGGACGCGACCATTCCGATCGAGGACACGGTGGGCGCCATGGCCGATCTCGCGGCCGAGGGCAAGGTGCGCTATCTGGGCATTTCCGAGGCCGGTCCGGCCACCATCCGCCGCGCCCACACCGTGCATCCGCTTGCCGCGCTGCAGACCGAATACTCTCTCTGGAGCCGCGACCCGGAGGACCAGTTGCTGCCGCTGCTGCGTGAACTGGGCATCGGGTTCGTCCCGTACAGTCCGATCGGACGTGGGTTCCTTTCGGGAGCCATCAAGAGCCCCGAGCACCTGTCATCCGATGATTTTCGCCGCAGCCAGCCGCGGTTGAAGGGCGAGAATTTCAAGAAGAACTCCGTCATCGTGCAAAAACTGGCAGCGATCGCCGCCGCCAAGCGGTGCACTCCCGCCCAATTATCTTTGGGCTGGGTGCTCGCCCAGGGTGCGGACATCGTCCCCATACCCGGAACGACCCGCCGCAGGCACCTCGAGGAGAATGCCGCTGCGGCCAGGCTGGTGCTGAGCCGGGATGAGCTTGCGCAGATCGAGGCGGCGTGCCCCAGGGGGGCGGAATCCGGCGACCGCTACCCGGACATGAGCTTCGTCAACATCGAGTCGCGGCCGCGATGATGGCGCCGGCAGGTAATCAGTTCGGGCTTGAGTCCCCCCGCGCCAACCCTTCAAATCTCTGTCTTTGGCGGTCCCGATACCCTTCGAGTTCCCTGGCCAGCGGATGGCCCGGCGGCAGTTGCTGCTGAAGGGAAGAGAGGGATTGGTCCATGCGCGCCAGCCAGGCGCCGCCTTGGCGGCCGTACTCTTCCCGCCCGCCCGCTTCCCGTTCCATCCGCATGCAGACGTCATACAGCCCGTAATAGGCCTCGTTGAAGAGCAGGACCTCCTTGGCGCAGGTCGGGCCGTAGGCCTTCACCAGGGCTTTCCACAGGGATTGCTCGGGGACATAGGCGGATGTGTTCCACTCGTAGTCGGCCACCGTCGCAAACTTGATGCGGTACACTTCGTTTTCGGCCGTGCCGTTCACGTACATGTGCCGGCCGTCGTTGAGCTCGTGAAAACCGGCCGGGCGGTCCGTGTCCAGCGGCTCGAAGAGGTTGCACATCCGCACCTTGCCCGGGTAGTAGGTGGTGTAGCCGCCGTAGACTTTGGTCTCTATGTTGCGGGCATACAGGGTGTTGTCCCAGAACATGGGCCAGCGGCCGATGAGGTCGCGGTAGCGGCGCAGGTCGGCCATGTCGACGGAAAGCGACCTTACCGTCGGCCCGGTCCAGATGATGGCGATCTCCGGCGGGATCAGGGCGGCAAGCTCTTTCAGGTAGATTTCCGCCTTGCCCTCGCTGCGGTCGATGAACTCGTTGGCATACCACGGCGGACAGAACTCGAACCGGGTCCCGGGGTAGTTTTGGTCGATCCACCCTTTCAGCCGTTTGATCACGTGGGCCTGGGCGGTTTGGAGGTTGACGAAGCGTGACCGGTCCTCCGGCGTGTAGAGGGAGAAATTCTTGCGGTTCCGGCCCTCGTGGGGCACAAAATCGTCGGCGAGGAGCATGACCGCGCCGGCCCCGGACTCCAGGCCGAGCTTGAAGACGTTCTGAAGTATTTCCTGGCTTTCACCGGCGGCGTGGGTCCAGGTGTATCGGGCCTCCTGGCTGAGCGCATCCTCGGCCGGCTCGAATTCGAAATGCGAGTAGGGGTTGACCATGATGCCGAGGGACATCACCCCGCTCTCACGGCACCACCGCCCGGCTTCATCGATCCCGGCTTTGAACAGGGCGTCCGGCTGGTGCCAGGCCTTCGTGCGGCCCTCGTAGCCGGCATACGCCTTGTTCAGCTTTTGACGGCTCATCAGTTCCAGCCCCTCGAGGTCGCGGTCCAGGTCCGCGAGTGTTCCCCAGCGCTTGAGCAGGTAGGATCGTCCCAGGAAATCCGGGTAGTCGATCACGGAGGCACTCTGGTAGATGCAGCGGTCTTCCTCGAGCAGCTGGGCGGCGGTGGCGGCGGCGTAGAAGTTGCCGACGGCGGTTTCCCCCACCAGAAAGACCACGTGGCAGGGACCTGTCTCCACCGGCGTGATGACGTAGCCCTGGTCCCTGCCGCTGATGGACGGCAGCGGCAAGTCGGGCGCCAGCCTGCGCATCAGGCGGTTTTTACCGATGGAGAAGATCAGCCGCGCATTCTGCAGGTCACTCGCGTCTGGATCCCGTTCGACAATGGGTGTCCGGAGTTGAGGTGTGTTGCCGGCCGGTTTGGTCCGGGCCAGGGCCGCGTTGAGCTTTTTTTCCAGGAGGCGGGCGGCGGCGCGTTCGGCGGGCGCAGGGTTGTCCGGGAGCACGATCAAGGGAGGCGTGGCGTCCGCGGCGCCGGGTTCGAGGTAGACCACCTCCCGGGACAATTGGATTTTTTTAGGAGTGGGGTTCAGGCGATCCACCGGCGAGAGCGGCCGGTCGATATAGGGCTTCAAGCGTTCGAGGGCGCTGAAGTTCCACTTCGAGTAGCGAAGAACAACGTTGTCCAGCCACAGCGTGCCGGTACCCTTCAGACCGAAGAAGAGACGCACGAAACGGCTGCGGTCGGGGAGGTCGCCTTCCGAGAACGGGTAGTTGTAGGTGCGGGCGCGCACCGTGGCCCACGGAAATTCGTCGACCGACCAGTAGTTGGCAAATGAGTAGCTCTTGTCGGAGGTGTCGATGAGAGTCCCGCTGACCGGGTTCAGGGCGGTTGAATCCAGAGCTTTTTTTTCAGCATCGAAAAAAAGCATTCTGACCGTCACGGCATCGCCCAGCCGGCTGCCCCAGCGGCGCCGGTTGCCGTCCACGTTTTTCAACCGGACATCGTAGGTGAGATCGTAGTTGCCGGGGATTACGGGGATGAAGTCGCTGATCACCCCTTCGGCCTCGTCCAGCTCACCGGCGGTTTTGCGGTGGACCTTGACGGCACGGCTGCCGTGACGGACGTCGTCTTCTGCGGCCCCTGACTCCCGGTCCACCCATTCGACCCCGTTTCCGGCCTTCGCCCACCCTTCAGGCGCTGTTTCGCCGGTCGGCAGGTTCTTCCGCTCGAAGGAAGGATTGGGGGCCAGGTTGCCCTTGGCAAACTGGTGCATCCTTATTTCATACGGGATGCTTAGGGGGGCTGAACTGGACCAGCCCGCTGCGCTGGAATCGGCTGAAAAGGACACCGGTGGGGCGGCTGCGAGCGCCACCGCACAGCAAAGCAGAAGTTGGAAAGCGTTAATGGCAGGTTTGGTGAACATGGTAAAATTTAGGATCGGCGCTTTTAACCGGTTCCTTGAGGAGGTGTTGCGGTGATATGTTTAGCCTATCATTATTTTATCCACCATCTCCCCTTGCGCAATGGGATTACGTGCGCATCTTATTGCCTATGAAAGCGGTCGGATTTAACGACCGGTCCAAAAAAAAAACGGGAGGAACCCAAAATGAAATCCAAATCAAAATCAGAGAAACGTGAAGATAATTACATCGAGTCCGATGAGGAAAGAAATCGCGGTCACGTCGACACCCGGAGCAAGAATTTCGAGTGTGAAAAAAAGACCAGTCTGGGATGCGATCCGGGAATCGATGTCGCCGGATAACCTCATCTGCCTGGATCAAGGGCAGGGCCTGAAAGGGCTCTGTCCTTTTTTTATGCAACTTCCCGCACATTCAAGTCTTCTGAAAGTTTTCTCCCGCACAGCGCCTGTTCGACCTGGATGGCCACCGCGCTTCCCAGAATGAGCGCACCGCCGGTGAAGAAGCGCCAGCCGACGGGGTCGCCGAGCAGGGCGATTCCGGCCAGGCCCGTGAGCACCACCTCGCTCGTGAGGTAAAGGCCGCCCTCCCAACTGCGGCAATATCCGAACCCGTGGTTCATGGTGAGCTGCCCAAGAATCGAGGAAACGACGATCCCGCCGCAGAGCATCGCTTGTGAAAGGGTTGCCGGAAGGGTGGGTGAATACAGAAAGGCCGGCGCCGTGACTATGGACCCCACCACGCAGAAATAAAGATAGATGATGACCGAGCCGTTGGTTTGCTTCAGCCGGCGGATGATGGCAATGGTCAACCCGGCGAAAACCGCTGAAAGGATGCCGGCGACAGTGCCGAAGAGATCCACCCCGCCGGCGGGATCCACCAGGAGGGCGACGCCGGCCAGGACGGCCGCCATGCACAGCCACGCCGGCCTGGATACTTTTTCATGGTAAAGCCACGAGGAAAACAGGGCTGCAAATGCCGGATATGCATACAACAGCATCAGGGCGGTGGAAACCGGCAGCCGGCGCACGGAAAAAATGAAGAAGATGAAGGCAATCGAGCCGGTGCAGCCCCGCAGCAGCAGTAAGCGGAGGTTCGGTGATCGAAAGAGGTTTCCGCCACGCCCGAGGACGGCCACCAGAATGATCAATCCGCCGAAGAACCGATAAAAGCCGATGTCCCAGACACCAAAATCAGCCATGGCCTGCTTAAGCAGCAGGTTCATGACCGTAAACCCGCAGGCCGAAAGCAGCATGAACAGCGGGCCTCTCAGAGCGTTCAGCCTGGCAGCGGAAAACGGCGGCATGGCAGCGTTGAATCCGGCCGTCAGGCGAGCGCGGCTTTAAACGGCTCTATGCCGGTGCGGTCAATCATTTTCCCAAGGCGTTCGCCTTTTTGAGCTTCCTTCACGTAGAAAGCAATGACAGTCTCGATGGCCGCCATGGCGGCCTCGTCAGTGAGTTTGTCGGTAATTTCCTGAGCAATTCGTGGGCTGGCTCCGACGTTGCCGCCGATGACGAGCGCCCATCCGTCCTTTCGGCCGATCAGACCGATGTCGCGCACCCAGGATTCGGCGCAGCTCAGATGGCAGCCCGACACGGCCATCTTGAACTTGCCGGGCAGCTGCTTGCCATGGTAGGCGGCATCCATCTTCAGCCCGACCCCCAGGGCATCCTGCTGGCCCAGTTTGCAGTATGTGTTGCCGGGGCAGGCGCGGATGCTGCGGATGCACAGCCCCACGGCGGCGCCCTTGTCCAGCTTGAGGTCCTCCCAAACGCCGTCGATGTCCTCTTCTTTGAGTCCGATGATGGCCAACCGCGTGGCGCCGGTGATCTTGACCACTTTCACACTGTACTTTTCCGCCACGTCGGCGACTCGGCGCAGCAACTCGGGGGTGAGCAGCCCGCAAGGGATGTGGGGGGCGATGGCATAGGTTTGGTTGTCTCGCTGCGGAATGGCGCCTTTTTCTCCGAGCCTGAGCATGGCAGTCTCCTAAAGCGGCGTTTAAATGTTAACGTTGCCGAATATAAAGGCAGGCCGAAAATCGGGGGTAATATGGCAAAGCCGGTTACGGCTGTCAATAAGGCCCCGGACCGGTTCCAGGAGTCTTTAGGGATTTTCAATCAGCAGCGGTGAGCCGGAACTTGACTTCGAGATTGCCGATATCGTCGATGGCGACCGCGAACAACTCGCTCGCTGAAGGCATCGCTTGACCCTCTGGGTAGCCGGTTTGAAAATGACGTTGCTCACTTCGTGCGAGATCAGTCATTCGCTTCACGTGGCAGTTGAGCCGATGGGTTTCATCTGCGGTCGATGTCGATTTTGCCGCGCCGATACTTGTTTTCGCCGGCGATGCGTTCGATGTTCTTGCGAGCCGGCGCATATGAGGAATCCAGCGACAGCGCGGCGTGATAGTTCTTCAAAGCTTCCGACGGATGAGCGCCCAGGATTTCCTGAATGGCTCCCAGAAGATTGAACGCTTCAGGTCGTGATGGGTCGATGGCCACTGCTTTTCTCACCTGCGCGCCGGCGGCCTCGAAACGGTAGTCGGCAATGCATTTCTTTGCCAGCTCGATCAACGTCGGGTAATCTTGCGCCGTCGATTCGTCGATGGCTTCCCGTTCCATGACCTTGCCGACCAACTCGCGGATCTCTCCCGGGGTACAGGGCTTCTGAATAAAATCGACGGCGCCGAGTTTCATGGCCTCAACGGCCGACTCGATCGTCCCGTGGGCGGTGATCATGATGACGCGCACCTTCGGGTACTCCTCCCGAATGCAGCGCAGGACCTCGATCCCGTCCATGTCGGACATCCTGAAATCCAAGAGTACCAGGTCGAAATCGGTCTCCTTCAATTTCGCCAGCGCCTCTTTACCGTTGGCTGCCGTCTGGGTGTCAAAACCCATCTGGACCAGGGTTTCGGAAAATGTCAGACGGATGTTCTTTTCGTCGTCGACAACGAGAGCGGGTTTCTTGTCCACGGATGACCTCCTGTCTGCTATGGTGTTGCAAAGCCACAGCTGATGGCACACATCGTCGGGGAGCGGGAACTCAGGCGGTCAACGGGTGGCTTTGAAGGCCTGTCCCTTAAACGCCTCGTGAAGCTGGCTCAAAACGGTCTCACAAAGGGCTGTCGCCTTTTGCTTTCGGTCAAGCGAGATGTTGAGCGAGTTGACGTTCGTGTTCTGACGCGACCACTCCGTCACGGTCGCCGTCACCGCCCTGAATTCGCGATCGGCCGCCACCGCGTCGTTCACGTAGCGCTGCTTGTCGGCAGTTGCCAGGCGTGCCAAGGTCTCAAGCGAGCGGTGAACGGTCTCCTCCTTGGCGCGGATGACCTGCTCGATCTGATTCATTTCCTCGTCATCCGGCGATACAATGTGAGGGGCGTGAAGGGTAAGGATCTTGAGCTCGGCTGCGAGCGCGTCGGCCGCTGCAGGGATGAGCCCGGCATCCGCCGCGCCCCGAGTCAACGCGTTCAGCGCATTTTCAAAACGCTCGACCGCTTCTCGCCCCTTGCCGAAAGACAGCCGGAAGGCCTTGAGGTTGGTGTTCTGAACCGCCAGGTCGAGGATCACCCCATCGATCTTGCGGACCTGCTCCCAGGCCACCTCGAATTCCCGGAGCAATTTCGACTCGCCCTCCGCAGGGTGCATGCCGATCAGCCGGGACAGCTCTTTGAGATCGGCCTCCACGGCTTCAGCCGCCTGCTTGGATTCATCGGCGAAAGCAAGGGATGCCTCGTCGGTTTCGGCCATCACGGCGAGCTTCTCGGCTTCAATCGATTTATGAAAATTGATTCTCAGGGTGGACAGGGTTTCGAGTTTCTGGGCCATCACCTGGGGGATGTTCTGGAATTCCAGCAAGGTGTTTCGGTGGTACATGAGGATGAGGAACAAAATGGCTGCCAAAGCCATGGCGGCCCACAGCAGCCGGGAGCCAAGCGCGCGCGCGAGACCAGTTTTTGGCCGCGAAGCCGCTGTGGCTGCTTCCATCCATTCCGAGTCTTCCGGGGTTGCGTCCGCCTTAATGCCTCGAGCCTTCAGCGGGGTGACCCTATCATTGGTATTGTTTTGCATGCCGCCTCCTATAACCTGATTTGCGCACCCATCTCGACCACCTGGTTCGGGGGGATGCCGAAATAAACTGTGGGGTTCGCCGCATTGCGAGACATGAAGGCGAAGACGGCCTTCCGCCAGCGCATCATGCGCGAGGTGCCGGTGGTCAAAAGCGTCTCGCGGCCGAGATAGAAACTCGTCTTGAAGGGCTCCATCGAAAGGCCACATTCGGCGGCAAGCTTCATGATCCTCGGGACGTTGGGGGTTTCCATGTAACCATAGCGGGCGGTGAGTCGGTAAAACCCCTGCCCGAAATCCTCCAAACTCACACGCTGATTATCCGCTACGGTCGGCACATCCGACGACTGAATCGTCAGCAGCACCACATGCTCATGCAGGATGTGATTGTGCTTGACGTGGTGCAGCAGGGTGGGCGGGGCGCCTTCAGGCGTCAGGGTCATGAACACCGCCGTCCCCCGCACCCGGGGCAAAACGTGCCGCGCGATGTCCGATAAAAAGGTATCCAGCGGCAGCCGGTCGGCGAGAAGCCTTTGCTTCAGGTCTTCGCGGCCCTTTTTCCAGGTGGTGAAGATGGTCGTGATCACCACCGCCACCACCAGGGTGACCCAGCCGCCGTCCAAGACCTTGAAGAGGTTCGCGCCGAAGTAACTCAGGTCGAAGAGCAGGAAGAGGCCGACGGGCGGCAGGGCTTTCCACATCGGCCAGCGCCAGACGTAAATCGCGGCTACAAGGTACAGGCCGGACGTCAGGCTCATCGTGGCCGTCACCGCCAGGCCGTAAGCCCCCGCCAGGCGGCCGGATTCTTTGAACGACACCACGAGAAGGAGGCAGGCGATCATGAGAGCGTAGTTGACGGCCGGGATGTAAATTTGTCCCTTGACCTCGGCCGAGGTGTGAACGATCTGGATGCGCGGGCTGAAGCCGAGTTGGATGGCTTGCTGGGTCAGGGAAAACGCGCCGGAGATCAGGGCCTGGGAAGCGATAACGGTCGCGATGGTCGCAAGGGCCACCATGGGATAAAGCAGGCCGACAGGCACAAGCCCGTAGAAGGGGTGAAAACTGGCTCCGGGGTTGTTCAGCAGCAGCGCGCACTGCCCGAAATAGTTCAGCAGGAGCGCGGGATAGGCCAGGCCAAGCCAGGAAAACTGGATGGCACGGCGGCCGAAATGCCCCAGGTCGGCGTAAAGCGCCTCTCCGCCCGTGATGCACAGCACTACCGAGCCGAGGACCACAAAACCGTGCAGGTGATTGGCCGCGAAGAACTTCCACGCATAGCGGGGATCGAGGCCCGAAAGGATGCGAGGGGCCTGCAGGATTTCCAATAAACCGGCGGAACCGATGGTCAGAAACCAGAGGATCATGATGGGGCCGAAGACCTTGCCGATGCCGGCCGTGCCGCGCTTCTGCAAAAGAAACAGCGCGACCAAGACCGCGCAGGTCAGCGGCACGATGAACGGTTTGGCTGCTTCAGTGGCAACCTCCAGACCCTCGATGGCCGACAGGACTGAAATCGAAGGGGTGATGATGCCGTCGCCGTATAGCAGCGCCGCACCGAAGATCGCCCCCCAAAAAACGGCCGACCGGATCCGCGGCGATAATTTTGCACTCGAGCCCGCTATCAGCCCCAGCAGGGCGAAAATTCCGCCCTCACCGCGGTTATCAGCCCGAAGAATGAACCCCACGTATTTGACCGTCACGACGATGGTCAGGGACCAGAAGATCAACGACACCACCCCGAAGAGATTGGCCTCGTTCAAGGCGATGGCTTGCGGACCGTTGAAGCATTCCCGCACGGCATAGAGGGGGCTGGTCCCGATGTCGCCGAACACCACCCCCAGGGCGGCTATCGCCAGCCGGAGCGTTTTGCCCCGTTTGAAGGCGGGTAACCCGTGTGACCCGGTAGAAACCGAATCCCCCTCCGGGGCTTGATTCTCGAGGGTGCCGCTCCGAGGAGAGTCCTCTGCTTGGTTTGGGAGATTAGCCATGCACCTCAGCTTTCTTTCCAGTCTCTGAAGCGGGCTTGTAGCCGATATCGAAATTGAACGCGGGAAAAAGCGTGGGCAGCTTCATCAGATTGAACACCATCACGCCGATAGACATACGGTCCCACCAAGACGACATGGGCCATCCGAAATGCACGGTGATCACCCGATCCGAAAGTTCGTACTCGATCACCTTGAGGAATGCAACCATGCGATGGTAAATCCCGGCTTTCCCAAAGGGCAGCCTGAAATGGTTGACGCCGGCGCGGGCGGGGATTCCCTGCCGGGGAGAGAAAAAACTCACGTAGACCTCATTGCGCCGGTCCGGCACCACGGAATCCTCACGCGGCCGGCTGAAGAAAACATTCAGGTCTGGGCTGGCGGCTTCGGCCAGGTAGAGAATCACGTCCATCTCGCTCTCCGCCTGCTCGACTTCGGCTTTCTCGGGGCGGCGCTTCTTGGCCACGATAATCCCGGCGGTCAGCACGACACACGTAAGGATGCCCCAGAGCGCCGTGCCGTGCGGCTTGTCCCAGGCGAGAAACACGAAACAACTGGTCAGCACGACAAACAGGACCAGGGTCCCCAGGCGGCTGGTGGAATACGGGATGACCTCCTTGGTGCCCATGAAATACCGGTAGATGAGAAGCGAGCCCATGTTGATGCAGAAGCTGGCGACCAAACCGATCGCGTACATGTCGGCCAATACCGCCTGACTGCCGCTGGTGATGAGGACGATCGCCGAAAACAGGATCGCATTCATGACGTGAACGCGGTAGAGGGAATTTTTTCTGTTGGTGGCAATGATCCAATGGAAACTGTAGCGGTGAGCCACGCGCTCGATCAACTCACTCGAGGCCACGAAAGCGGTGTTCACGGCCATGATCAGGGTGACGCTCGCCAGCAGCGCGACGAGCATCCCAAACCCGGCTCCGTTCAAAAGCGTCGCATAATGGGTGATCAGATCGCCTTCGTGCTTCTTGAACTCGATCGGGGCCGACAGGGCCAAGGCCGCGACGAGCGGGGTGACGATTCCAACCGTCAAAGCCAAAAACAGGTAGGATTTGCGGATTTCTTTCCAATTCTCAACAAACCCGGCGGTCTGGATGACCGATTCAATGCCGGAGTAGGCCAGGATACAGAAGGCGATGTTGGTGATGAAACTGGAGTAGTTCTGGATCAATGACCCGCTGTTAAGATCGGCAAGCGTCTGACGGCTGGATTCCGATATCCGCCCGATCGATGCGCGGTCTATTTCGACCAGACCCGAGGCAATCAGGTTGAGAATGACGAATGCCGCAAATATGAAAATCGAGAAGGTAAATCGCGCGTTTTCCCGGATCCCGAGGATGTTCAGCCCGGCCATGAGCCATATGATGGTGATGACGAGCCCTATCACGAACGGCGAAGAATTAGAGATGGCGGGAAAAAATGAAGATGCGTTCAATACCGCACTCACCGCGGATATGCAGGCCGTGAGAATGTAATCCACCATGATGGAGGATACCGCCACAAAGGACATGATGGGGCCCAGGACCATGTAAGAAAACGAGTAGACGCCTCCGCCGATCAATCCGTGATGTTCGAGAATTTCAGCGATCTCGACGAAGCGGGTGCTCATGAAGCGGATCAGGATGCTCGTCACCGCGATGAAGACGATGGCGCTCGCGCCGATGAAGCGGTGGGCCTCGGCCGGTGCATAGAAAATGGACGTAAACTCATCCATCAACGTGATGATGCCGATGGCGAGCCACGTCAGCCAAAGGCGGCCCGAACGGTAATAGGTGAGGAGTTCGCGCTTCTTCAGGATAAAAATGAACAGCCCGACCAGGATGAGATTCAGCGCTACCAGGACCACAGCCTTCATTACTTGGTCTCCCGATACAACTGCAGGCTATTCACTCTCAAGGATGGCGTTCACCCGCGGCCTACCCGGATGCCATAGCCGACGGTTCAACACATTTCCCGGACAAATGTTCCACTTCCAAGGCAAGGGCAATTTGCTTGGAGAGCGATTCCAGAAGGTTCAGCTGCTGGGGCATCGGGGACCTTCGCACATCCTTCGGTCGCAGGGCTAAAACGCCTAAACAGGCATAAGCGGCCTGCAGCGGCACACACAGGATGTCGACCTCCGTTGAATGCGGCGTGCCCCACCCGGCCATGCGGCCGGTCGTGTAGACCGATTGCGCCAGGTGAACTTCCTTGATCATGTCATTCTGAATCACGGAAGCGGGATCGCCGGCAGCAACGGCCAACTTGCCGGTTTCATCCGGCAGCAGGGCCACAACCCGGCAGTTGAAGATTTCCGAAAGATACTGCTCCGCCGTCTTCAAAATGCCCTCGGTTCCGCGGGTGCCGGCGAGTTGCCGGCTGAGCCCGTGCATGGCTTCCGCCTGCCGCTCCTGCAGCCGCGCGGTCTCGGCTTCCTGCCGCAGGCGGGCGGCAAGGTGGCTGATCACCAAGGCGACCAGAAACATGACGGCGAACGTGACGATGTATTGGGCGTCGCTGACGGCCAATGAGTAGCGCGGCGGCACGAAGAAAAAGTCAAAGGCCAGAACGCTCAAAAGCGAATTGAGAACAGCGGGCCCGCGCCCGCAGCCTGTGGCCGTGACTAGCACGGCCAACAAGTACACCATGATGAGGTTGCTGAGATCGAAGAACGGGAACATCGCAAAGCAGAGCACGGTGGCGAGGATCAAGAACAGAACGCTGGAGCCGTAGTCGGCCAAGGGAGTGCTCTTGGAAAGGACAGCTCCCGAGCCGGTCGCCTCCCCCGTGATTACATGGACATCGATGTCTCCGCTGATCCGCAACAGATGATCGACCGGGCTTCCCAGGAGAAGGCTCCCCAGGACCGATCGTCGGGGACGGCCGACGATGATATCGGTAACCCCGCGCTGCTGCGCGAAACCGATCACCTCCTCGGCGACGTTGCGGCCTTTCAGGGTGACCGTCCGGGCTCCGGCGTGTTCAGCCAGCATCAGGTTGTCAGCGGCCCGGTCGCTATCCACCTCCGGCGACATCAGCCGCTTGGGCGTTGCAACATGAACGGCGTACCATTCGGCGCGCAGGCGGGCGGCCATTTCGCTTGCGGAACGAATCAGCCTCGCCGCCGACGGGCTCGAGCCCACGCAGACCAAGAGCTTTGCCTCTGGAGAATCCGTAGTGTTGTTCATGGTCCTCCCAACTTCACCTGTGAATTCAGCTGTCCGATGAGGTGCCGGGCGTTGACGGAACACGTGCGGCCCACATCAGACGGCCTTCCTCTCAGGAGCCTCGGCCGGATGGCGATCGAGGGTAGTCATGTGTTCCTCGAGAACCCGCGCGGCCTCTTCCACATTCGACGTGTTCGCCAATTCCTGGCGGAGCAAATGATGCTGGGCAAGCTTGCTGATGCGGCTCAATAAACGGACGTGAACCTCGGGCGGGTGCGTCGGTGAGAGCAGCAGGAACACAATTCGGACGGACTTGCCGGTCGAAGGCTCGCGCACACCCTGCGCGGCGACCCCTAACCCAACGACCGCATCTTCCAACCCCGACAACCGGGCATGCGGCAGAGCCACATCCTCTCCCAGAAAGGTCGAGCCCTGCCGTTCGCGTTCAACCAACGCTTCCCAGGCTGCCGGTTCGGAGATCCTCTTGTTTTCTCGACAGCATGCCGCCAACAGTTGGCGCGCGGCTGCTTCTTTCTCCATGGGCTCATGCCAGAAGAGAACCGTAACGCCTGCCGGGAAAGACGCGGGTGCCTTGGTCGTCGAGGGGGGCCTGATGGTCTTGTCAGCATCCAGGACGGAGTTCTCCACGCGGGCGGTGGCACCCGTGCCGACCTCGCGGGTGTCCAGCACTACGACCGTGGTCCCCTTGGCTTCCTCGACCAGTCTTTGAACGAGGGTCGCTTTCCCGGGCAGCCGCTTCCACAGCGGCAATTTCCTGCCGCTGCGGCCGACCACGACGTGGCCCACCCGATACTCCTTGGCGAACTGGAGGATCGTTTTGACGATATCCTCGCCTTTATAGGTGAACACGGTCGCCCCCAGCTGCTGGGCCAGGGTCAAGGCGTTGGACAGCACGCGCTGCGTCTCGGAATCGATCTTCGTCGGGCTTTCGGAGGAGGTCTGGACGTAGACGGCATACCAGTTGCGATTCAGTCGGCCGGCCAGGCGCGAGGCATACCGCAGCAGGGCCTCGCTGTTCGGGCTGCGCGAACTGAGGCAGACCATCACCTGGTCGGGGCTGGAAGGCACCTCGTCGGCCCGGGGGGCGCGGTGGCGCGAGTCGATCTGAGCCGCCAGCTCGCGCAGCGTGAGCTCGCGCAGCTGCTCGAGGTTGGACTGCTTGAAGAAGTGGGTGAGGGCGGTCTCGATCCGTTCGGTCGTGTAGACCTTGCCTTCCTCCAGCCGACGGCGCAGGTCCTCGGTGGTGATGTCGACGTTCACGATCTGGTCGGCCTCCACCACAGCCCGGTCAGGTATGCGCTCGCGCACCTTCACTCCGGTCACCTGCTCGACCGTGTCGTACAGGCTTTCCAGGTGCTGCACATTCAGGGTCGAGATCACGTGGATCCCCGCTGCCAGGATCTCCTCCACATCCTGGTAGCGCTTGGCGTTGCGGCTTCCGGGCACGTTCGTGTGGGCCAGCTCATCCACCAGCACCACTGCCGGCTTGCGTGCGATGATTGCGTCCAAATCCATCTCGTGGATCTCGATGCCGCGGTACACGATCTGCCGGCGCGGGATCACCTCCAGCCCCTGCAGCAGGCATTCCGTCTCCTCCCGGCCGTGGGTCTCGACCAGGCCGACCAGGACATCGATGCCGTCTTCCTTGAACCGCTGGCCCTCCAGCAGCATCTGGTAGGTCTTGCCCACCCCGGCGCAGTAGCCCAGGTAGATCTTGAGCTTCCCTCGCTGTGAACGGCGGACCAGCCGCAGGAAACTGTCGGCGCGGTTTTCCATGGTTCTATCTCCGTTAGGCTGCATTTACGGCAGGGGTCTCCGCCCCTGCATCCTGAGGCAGCGTGAACCAGAACGTCGAGCCCTTTCCGGGCTCGGAGGCAACGCCGACACTCCCGCCGTGGGCCTTGAGGATTTCCTTGACGATGGCAAGCCCTAGGCCGACACCGGTCGGCCGGTCCTGCCCCGGCACACGGTAGAACGGCTCGAAGATCCGGCCGAGGTGCTCGGCCGCGATGCCCCTTCCGCTGTCGGTCACCGCGACTCTCACCATCCCGGGTTCGGCCTCGGCACCGACCGACACCGACCCGCCGGGGTTCGTAAACCGCAGCGCATTGGACAGCAGATTCGCCAGGACGTGCTGCAGCCGTTTGCTGTCGCCCAAGGACATTCGGCAGGTCGTCCGGCACGGTCATGGTCAAGGTGATGCCCTTGTCCTTGGCCTCGGCCAGAAACGGCTCGACGGCGTCCCGGACCATTTCATGCGGTGACACGGGTTCGATGTCCAGCAGGGTCTTGCCGGATTCCATCCGGTTGAGGTCCAGGAGCTCCTCGACGATGGCGGCCAGCCGCTCGCTCTCCTCGCGCGCCGCGAGCAGCAGTTCTGTTTGCCGGGCGTTGAGCGGACCGAGTGCCTCTTCGAGGAGAAGGTGGACCGACATGCGGATCGAGGTCAGGGGGTTCCGCAGCTGGTGGGACACCGTGGTGACCGCACTGCGTTTGAGCTCCTGCTGTTCGCGCAGCGAGGTCACATCCTTGAGGATGACCGCCGTGCCGGAGATCTCCCTCCGGCCGGACTCCACTACGATGGGTACGACCACGGGGCTGAAAAAGTATTCGCGGTTGTCCCGGAAGATCTGGATGCAGGCATCTGCGGCGGTGTTTTCCACGATGCGGCCCTCATCCTGGGCCTGTCGCACCATGGCCGTCAGCCATTCGTAGCCGAGATCCTTCAGGCGGGCGCCCGGCTTGAGGCCGAAGAATATCTCTGCGGGTTCGGTGGCGACTTCGACGCGGTCTTCGAGGTCCAGCACGGCGATGGCGGCAGGCAGCGCTTTGAACACCTCGCTGACCGCCTGGCGGGTTCGCATGAGATCGCGGCGATCGCTGCGCCGGGTGTGCCGCAGGCCCTCGGCCATGGCGTTGAACGCTTCCGAGAGATGACCGATCTCGTCCCGTGAGCCGGCGTTCACCACCAACTCTAGGTTGCCGCGGCGGATCTCGTTCGCGGAATCGATCAGGCGGCGGATGGGGTCCAGGATCCAGCGTTGGGCAAGGAGGCTGAACAAGATGGCCACGACGGCGCAGGAAAGGATGGCAATCGTCATGCGGCGTTGCGCGGAGGCGGCCTGGGAACGGGCGGCATCGTTGGCCTCGCTCATGTTGGCCTGGTTCATCTCCAGGATCTCCTGCGCGAGCCCCTTGATCTGCTCGAACAGGGGCAGGAGCATGGAAAAGTAGTCCGCACGCCGCTCCTCGAGCGGGCGGGACGAGTCGATGACCTTAGGGACGATCTCGGAATACGCGTGGAAGACCTCCCCGAGGTGGTGGGACTTCTCCCCTTCACCCGGCAGGGTGATGTTGCCCATCTCCACCGTCAAGGCCTTCGAGAACAGCTTCATCCCGTCTTCGACCTGGCGCCGGCCATCGGCATCATCCCCCAGAAACGTGAAGACGATCCCGCTGTCGACGCGCTCGAGAGATTCCTTCATTTCCTGGCAGGCCACGACGCTGCGGTAGTTCTCGCGCAGGATGACGTCGATCGCTTCGCCCAAGTGCCGGATCTGCAGGATGGTCATCACGCCGATGCCGGCCACGATCACCAGCAGACCGCCGAAGCCCAACATGAGTTTTTGCCGGATGCTGAACATGGTTCTCCTCCATAGACTACACGTAACTAAGCACGTGCCATGCCACTTTATATTAAAGAGGTGCGGTCTGCGGCGATGGACGCCGCGCAGCAGCAAAAGCAACGGCTGGACGCTGTTTCACCTCTTCATGGGGAGCCGGTCATCTGCGCCCGGCCCGGATCCGCAGGTTGCAAATTACAACTTCGGCCCCCAAGCCCCCTTGCATTGTGCAAGGTCAAATAAACCACCGGCAGTGCGGGTGCGAGAGAAGGGCCGCACCTCCACCCCCCGTGAGATTGCATGATGCAAGCCTCAAACGCCGTTGCCTTGCCTATTGCAACCTCGCTGTTCATCACGTCGAGAGTATTCATTTGAAATCACGCAATATCATGGATGGCACGCTCTATGCTGAAGGTCGTGGCTGAGGATCCAAATTGAAAAAAAAGGAGTTCACAGCATGGGCGACGCGGCTTACATCATCGGTGTGATCGGTTTTTTCATTCTCTGCGCGCTGTACGTTGCAGCGCTCGACAGGATGTGAACATGGACATCCTAGTGGGTTGTATCGGTGTCGTGCTGATCGTTTACTTGTTTGTTTCGGTCATAAGACCGGAAAGGTTCTGACCATGCAGATTTTCAACGACACTTTCGGGTGGCTCCAGCTCGCATTGTTCGTGGGCATTTTGTTGGTGCTGACCCGCCCGATGGGCGTTTATCTCTTCCAGGTGTTGGACGGGAAGGGGAAGACGTTCCTGGGCCCGATCCTGCGGCCGGTGGAACGAGCCTTGTATTTTCTCCTGAGAGTGGACCCCCAACAGGAGCAGGACTGGAAGCAGTACGCCGTTTCCATGCTGGCGTTCAGCCTCGTAGGCGTTCTTTTCACATATGCCATTTTGCGGCTGCAGCACCTGCTGCCGTTGAACCCGCAGGGGCTGGGGCCCTTTAGTGATCATTTGGCTTTCAACACGGCGGTGAGCTTTACGACCAACACCAACTGGCAAAGCTACGGCGGGGAATCCACCGCTTCCTATCTGTCGCAGATGGTGGGGCTGACGTTTCACAACTTCACTTCCGCCGCCGTGGGGATAGCCATAGCAGCCGCCCTGGTGCGCGGCATTGCCAGGCAATCCGCCAAGACCATCGGCAACTTCTGGGTGGACCTCGTGCGGGTGAATCTTTACGTTCTTCTGCCCCTGTGCATCGTCTACGCCGTGTTCCTGGTGTCCCAGGGCATGATTCAAAACTTCAAGCCCTACGACACGGCCCGGATCCTCGACCCCTACACCGCCGAGGCTGCGAAAAAGGACGACAACGGCGACGTCGTCAAGGACGCCCAGGGCAACCCGGTGATGGAGGAGCGCAGGATCGAAAGCCAGGCCATCGCGCAGGGGCCGATGGCCTCGCAGGTGGCGATCAAGATGCTCGGCACGAACGGCGGCGGTTTCATGAACGCCAACGCCGCGCACCCATACGAGAACCCGACGCCGCTCTCAAACTTCATCCAGATGCTCTCCATTTTTCTGATCCCCAGCGGCCTGACCTATTACCTGGGCCGCATGGTGAAAAACCAGGGCCACGGGTGGGCGGTCTGGAGTGCCATGGCGGCGGTCTTCCTGGTGGGGGTCGTTGTCTGCTGGTCCGCTGAATCGGCCGGCAACCCGCGTCTGCATCAGCTCGGGGTGGAGGCGTCCGGGAACATGGAGGGCAAGGAAGTACGCTTCGGCATCTTCAACTCGGCTCTTTTCGCCACCGTTACCACCGATGCGTCCTGCGGCGCCGTGAACTCCATGCACGACTCGTTCACTCCGTTGGGCGGGTTGGTACCCCTGATCAACATCCAGCTGGGCGAGGTGGTCTTCGGCGGGGTCGGGGCGGGTCTTTACGGCACGCTCGTCTTCGTGGTGCTCGCGGTGTTCCTGGCGGGCCTGATGGTCGGGAGGACCCCGGAGTACCTCGGCAAGAAGATCGAAGCCAACGACGTGAAATTCGCCGTCTTGTTCGTGATGGCGGCGGCATTCAGCATCCTGGGTTTCACGGCCTGGGCGGCGGTGAGCGCCTGGGGCCTGGCCGGCTTGAACAACGAAGGCCCCCACGGCCTCAGTGAAATGCTGTATGCCTTCTCGTCCGGCACCGGCAACAACGGCAGCGCCTTCGCAGGACTGACCGCCAACACCTACTGGTACAACACCACTATCGGTCTGGCGATGCTGATCGGCCGCTTCATCATGATCGTCCCGGCGCTGGCCCTGGCCGGAAACCTGGCGCGCAAAAAGCGTGCGGCGGCAACGGGCGGCAGTTTTCCGGTATCAGGCCCGCTCTTTTCCGTCCTGCTGCTCGGCACGATCCTGATCGTCGGTGCGTTGACGTTTTTCCCGGCCCTCTCACTGGGGCCCATCGTGGAACACTTCCAGATGACCGGCTCTAGCATCACTTATTAGACTCAATAGAGTGAAATTCCATATACGTTACTTCGAATTTCAGCCTTCGAATTTCGAATTAGGTCCCGGCGGGTCCGGGTTGGAGGGTAAATCGCTATGGCTGCAAAAATTCATTCAAGCTTCGATCGCGCCATTCTGAGCCAGGCGGTTGCGGACGCGTTCAAGAAGCTTCATCCGGTTTACATGCTGAAGAACCCGGTGATGTTCGTCACGGAAGCAGGAGCTGCGCTCACCACCCTTGCGATGATCTTTCGGGCGGAAGGCGAGCCGTTCGGTTTCACCCTGCAGATCGCCCTCTGGCTCTGGTTCACGGTGCTCTTCGCCAATTTTGCGGAAGCCGTGGCCGAAGGGCGCGGGAAGGCCCAGGCCAACGCGCTGCGCAAGACCCGCACCCGGACCATTGCGCATCGCCGCGTGCATGGCGGATCGGGCTATCAGGACATCCCGGCGGATCAGTTGAGGAAAGGGGACGTCGTGGTGGTCTCCGCCGGCGAGGCCATACCCGCCGACGGCGAGGTCATCGAGGGTGCGGCCTCGGTGGACGAGTCGACCATCACGGGCGAGTCGGCGCCGGTGATACGGGAAGCCGGCGGCGACCGGAACTCGGTGACCGGCGGCACCAAGGTCTTGTCGGATCGACTGGTGATCCGCGTCACCGCCAACCCGGGCGAGAGTTTCCTCGACCACATGATCCACCTGGTCGAAGGCGCCCAGCGGCAGAAGACACCCAACGAGATCGCCCTCACGATCCTGCTGTCGGCGCTGACGATCATCTTCCTTGTGGTGGTGATCAGTCTGAAATTTTTCGGCATCTACTCCGAGGTGAACTTTTCGGTCGCCGTGCTGACGGCACTGCTGGTGTGCCTGATCCCCACCACGATCGGCGGGCTTTTGAGCGCGATCGGCATCGCCGGGATCGACCGGCTCGTGCAGAAAAATGTGCTCGCCATGAGCGGCCGGGCGGCTGAAGCCGCAGGCGACGTGGATGTGCTGCTGCTGGACAAGACCGGCACGATCACCCTGGGGGATCGCCAGGCAACCGAATTCCTGCCGGCCCAAGGGGTGAGCATGGAGAAGATGGCCGATTCGGCCCAGCTGGCCTCGCTTGCCGACGAAACGCCCGAAGGCCGGAGCATCGTTGTGCTGGCCAAGCAATACGGATTGCGGGGGCGCGCAATGTCGGAGATGCCCGCGGCTATCTTCGTTCCATTCAAGGCGGAGACGAGAATGAGCGGTGTCGACATCGACGGCCGCAGCATCCGCAAGGGCGCTGCGGACGCCATTGCCGAATATATCGGCGATGCGCTGCCGCCTTCGGTGAATGCGGAGGTGGAACGGATCTCGCGCGCGGGCGGGACCGCGCTTGCGGTCGCCGAAAACCGCTGCGCGATCGGCGTGGTGCACCTCAAGGACATCGTGAAGGGCGGCCTTAAAGATCGCTTTGTGCGCTTCCGTGCCATGGGGATCAAGACCGTCATGATCACAGGGGACAACCGCCTGACCGCCGCCGCCATCGCCCGGGAAGCCGGGGTGGACGATTTCCTGGCGGAAGCCCGACCGGAGGACAAACTGGCCCTGATCCGCAAGGAACAAGCCGCCGGGCACCTGGTCGCCATGACCGGCGACGGCACCAACGATGCGCCTGCTCTCGCCCAGGCCGATGTGGGGGTCGCCATGAACACGGGGACCCAGGCCGCCAAGGAAGCGGGCAACATGGTGGACCTGGATTCCAACCCCACCAAGTTGATTGAGATCGTTGAAATCGGCAAGCAGATGCTGATCACGAGGGGAGCCCTGACAACCTTCAGCATCGCCAACGATGTCGCCAAGTATTTCGCGATCATCCCGGCGATGCTGATGGCCACGTTTCCGGCCATCAGCCCGCTGAACATCATGGGCCTGCATTCGCCCCTGAGCGCGATATTGAGCGCCGTCATTTTCAACGCGCTCATCATCATTGCCCTGATACCGCTGGCGCTGCGCGGGGTGCGGTTTCGGCCGCTCACCGCCGCCGCACTGCTCCGCCGCAACCTGCTCATTTATGGTCTGGGGGGCGTGGCGGTGCCTTTCTTCGGGATCAAACTGATAGACCTTGCCGTCGCGGCACTGCACATGGTGTAACTAGTGTCCATCCATAAACGGCGTCTTTCGGCCCATGCCGGCGTTCTCGCTCTTCGCAATCCTCGGCGTAGCCGCACTACGCCTGCGGTTGCGAAATCGCTGCGGCCTTGGCCTGAACCGAAATCCACCCTTTCTGGATGGACACTAACTAAGAGGAGCTTCAAATGAAAAACATGCTGTCGCAGCTTCGCGTTGCTGTGGTCGCCACTTTTTCCCTGGCCGTTGTCTTGTGCGGCATTTACCCGCTGGTGGTTTGGGTCATATCGCAAGGCCTGTTCCCTCACGAAGCGAACGGGTCGCTGATTCAGCGTGGCGGAACCATCGTGGGTTCCGAGTTGATCGCCCAGAACTTCAGCAGCCCCAGGTATTTTCACCCCCGCCCATCGGCTGCAGGCGAAGCAGGCTATGACGCCGGGAACTCGTCCGGAAGCAACCTGGGGCCGCTTTCCAAAAAACTGGCCGATGCGGTGAAGGAGCGCGTCGAGGCCTACCGCGCTGAAAACGGCCTTGCGCCGGACGCGCGGGTCCCCGCCGATGCGGTGACGGCCTCAGGCAGCGGCCTGGACCCGCACATCGATCTCAAGAATGCGCTCCTGCAGGCGCCGCGCGTGGCGCAGGCACGGCGTATCGGCAGTGAGGCAATGGAGAAAATCATCCGAGCGAATACCGAGGGTCGCGAACTCGGAATCTTCGGTGAACCGAGGGTCAATGTGTTGAAGCTCAATCTGGCGTTGGACAAGAAGATGTGAGTTCTTCTTCGAGTCAGATCCCGAATTGCTTGCGCTTGCGCCAGAGGGTGGCCTGGTCGATGCCCAGGATCTCGGCGGCTTCCTGAAGGGATTTGGTCGTGCCCAGCACGCGGCGAATGTGGTTTTCCTCAACCATGCTGAGGGGCACCCGGTCGCCCAGCTGGATGGGGGGGCGATGCGGAGAGATGGACTCGGGGAGATTTTCGACGCCGATGACATCCCCGGGGCAGAGAATGGCCGCGCGTTCGATGACGTTGCGCAACTCCCGGATGTTGCCCGGCCACGGGTAGCTCCGCAGCGCCAGCAGCGCGTCGTCGGCGAAACCCCGAAAGACCTTGTGGTTCTGAGCGCCGAAAAACCCGAGCATGGTCGCGGCCAGCAGCTCCGTGTCGTCCGGGCGCTCGCGAAGGGGGGGGATCTCGATTTGGATCACGTTGAGCCGGTAGTAGAGATCTTCCCGGAACCGGCCGTCTTTGATCGCCTGCTCCAGGTCGGCGTTGGTGGCCGCCAGGATGCGGACATCCGCCTTGCGAGTGTGCTGGTCGCCCACGCGCTCGTATTCGCGGTCCTGGATGAAGCGCAGCAGCTTGGGCTGGATCGAAAGCGGGAGGTCGCCGATCTCATCCAGAAAGAGGGTGCCGCCCTCGCAGGCGGCGACCCGGCCGGGGTTGTCCCGCAGCGCCCCGGTGAAGGCGCCCTTCACGTGCCCGAAAAGCTCGCTTTCGAGAAGCTCCGGGCTCAAGGTCGGGCAGGAGATGATTCCCAGGGGCTTGGACGCCCGTTGGCTCCACCCGTGGATGGCCCGCGCCAGCACAGTTTTGCCGGTGCCGCTCGGCCCCCGCAGCATCACGACGGCTTCGGAAGGCGCCACCTGTCTCGCCAGTTCGATGGCCCGCTGCATGCCGGGGTGACCGGATTGGAACAGGATCTCCGGGTGCACCCGTTCCAGGTCTTCCTGGAGCCCGGAAATCCGCTGCTCCATGGCGTGCAGGGTGGCGATGCGCTCCGTCACCAACACGACCTGGTCGGGTTTGAAGGGTTTGGGGATATAGTCCGCGGCCCCGCGCCGAATGGCTTCAACCGCCGTATCGATGGAGGCATAGGCGGTGATGACCACGATTTTAAGCCACGGGCAAGCGGCCAGCAGAAGGGAAATCAGGTCCATCCCGCTTTCCGTTCCCAGCCTGAGATCGACGAACGCCAAATCGAAGACCTGCAGTGCCGCTTCCTCCTGGGCATCTTTAAGGCTGCCGACGGCGGTGACCCGGTGCCCCCGGGACTCCAGGCACACCGCCAGGGTCTTGCGGATGTTGGCTTCGTCGTCGACGACCAGGATGTTCAGTGGTCCCGGTTTTTGATTCGTGGGCTTGGTCATAGAAGTCATCCGGCAGTTGGGGGCGCCTGAAAATGGGCAAATCCTACCATCGGTGCGATTTGCTGTAAAGCACGACGGATTCCGATGGGTGTTGACAGTGTGCTGCGGCTTTGGTAGCCTGTTCTCGCGTAAAGGGGAGTAGCAACCGGCTGACCAGCGGCCGGCCCGCATCCCGTCAATACGGTGGATAACCCCACCCGGGAGCGGCTCCACGACACCCTTGTTGGACTTGCAAGACCTTTACTCACAGCATGAACCACCATGCCGCGGGTAAAGGTCTTTTTGTTTGCCGCGGCGAAAACAGACAAGGAGGCAACATGATCGATCTGGGTTGGCTGGGGCAAATTGCGTTTACATGGGAATTCTTCGTGGCGGTGATGAGCATCGTGCTCATCGATTTGGTGCTGGCCGGCGACAACGCCGTCGTCATCGCCATGGCGGTCAAGAACCTGCAGGGCAAGGAACGCCGGATGGGGATCATCCTGGGTGCCGGGGGCGCGGTCGTCATCCGGGTCATCTGCACCTTCCTGGTGGCGCAGCTGCTGAACATGTCCTTCGTGAAACTCATCGGCGGCGCGGCGATCATCTGGATCGCCGTCAAGCTGCTGACCGAGGGTACCAAGGAGGAGTGCCACGGCAAGGAATGCAGCAGCGTCTGGCAGGCGCTCTGGATCATTATCGTAGCGGATCTGAGCATGGGCATCGACAACATGCTCGCCGTCGGCGCCGCCAGCCACGGCAACCTGTTCCTGCTGCTCTTCGGCCTGCTGCTCTCCATCCCGATGGTGGTGTTCATGAGCACCTGGCTCTCCAAGCTCATGGACCGCTACCCGATCATCCTGTGGATCGGTGCGGCGGTGCTGGGCAAAGTGGGCGGCGAAATGATGATCACCGACCCCTGGGTGAACGGGCTGCTCAACCCGCCCAAGTGGTCTGAGTATGCCGCGATGGCCTTCTTCGTTGTTTTTGTGTGCGTCGTGAGCAAGTGGCTGATCAACAGCCGCAGGAACAAGGCCGCCCTTGAGCAAACGGAGGCCCTGCCGGCGGTCGGTGTCCCCGTGAACCCCGAAGCGGCTTGACCGAAACTCGAGCACTCATCCAATCGGCGGGAGGAAACGCGTCCTCCCGCCGGTTTTTTTATTCAGGCGGGATGAACGATCCGGATTGAAGGAAGCAACCCTGCGACGGTTGACACGGGAAGGTCCGTTTCATATGTTTGGGCGAAACCGAGCCGCATGAACTCCATGCGTATTCCGGGATTCATAGTATACCGGTGCGGCCGTCCGATAGCACGACCCATCCTATCTCCGAGGCAGAAGACTTTTTATGGACATCACCGGCGCCGCCTTGACCGTCCTGGGGTTGATTGTTTTCGAATCCATCACCAGCATCGACAACGCCATCATCAACGCCGAAGTCCTGGCCACCATGCAGGCCCGGGCGCGGCGCTGGTTCCTGACCTGGGGCATCGCGATCGCGGTCTTCGGCGTTCGGGGACTGCTGCCGTGGCTGATCGTCTGGGTGATGTCGCCGGGTCTCGACCCCTGGCAGGCGCTCACCGCCATGTTTACCGACGATCCGACCGCTCAGCAGGCCATTCAAGACAGTGCTCCCATCCTGCTCATCGGCGGCGGGGTCTTTTTCGTCTTCCTCTTTTGCAACTGGCTGTTCCAGGAGCCCAAGAAGTTCGGGCTGCCGGGCGAGGATTTTTTTGCCCGGCAGGGCGCCTGGTTCTATGCCCTGGTTTCACTGGCGCTGATGCTCATCGTCTGGTTTGCCCTGAAAAAAGACCCCATGCTGGGGTTCGGCGCGGTCGTAGGATCGACGGCTTTTTTCATCACGCATGGGTTCAAACGTTATGCCGAGTCCCAGGAAGAAAGGCTCCTGCACGACCAGACCTCCATGTCGGACATCGCCAAGATCCTCTATCTGGAGGTGATCGACTCCACCTTCTCGATCGACGGGGTGGTGGGGGCCTTCGCGTTCACCCTCTCGGTGCCGTTGATCCTGCTGGGCAACGGGATCGGCGCCATCGTTGTGCGGCAACTGACCATCTACAACCTCGAGAAGATCAAGCGCTACATCTATCTCAAGAACGGGGCGATGTACTCGGTGCTGGTGCTCGGGTTCGTCATGCTGGCCCACGGCTTCGGCATCCACATTCCCGAGTGGGCGGCGCCGCTGTCCACCATCGCCATCGTCGGGTATTTTTTCTGGAAGTCCTGGAAGCACGCCAAGGCGGTCGGCCCCTGACCGCGCACCGCGTTCCTGAATCGAAAAGGGTTCGATTTTGCCGTCCCGAACGAAGGTGAACCGAATGGTCAAAGCCATCGCAGGCGCGGTTCTGATCTACGCGGCCTATTGCGTACTTCTTTTTTTCGTGCAGCGGCAGGTGATCTTCCCGCGCTATATGATCCCTACACCTCCACCGCCGGACTTCAAAACCCTGCGCATCGAGCCCTGGTGGCTGGAAACATCCTTCGGCAAGGTCGAGGCGTGGTATCTGCCGCCGGCAGCAGCCGAAAAACCGGCGCCGGCCGTCATTTTCGCCCACGGCAACGGCGAGTTGATCGACTACTGGCCGAATGAGCTCGGGCGATTTTCGGAAATGGGCATCGGCCTGCTGTTAGTGGAATACCCCGGCTACGGGCGCTCGGACGGGTCCCCGTCGCAGGAGAGCATTGCCGAAACTTTCACCCTGGCCTACGACCGGTTGGCGGCCCGCACCGACGTCGACCCCGCGCGCATCGTCTTGTTCGGCCGCTCGCTCGGCGGCGGCGCGGTGTGCGATCTTGCGCTCAAGCGGCCTTCGGCGGCCCTCATCCTGATGTCGTGCTTCGAGAGCGTGAGCGCCTTCGCTGTGCGCTACCTGGCCCCTGCGTTTCTGATACGAGACCCATTCGACAACCTTTCGGCTGTCCGCCGATACCATGGCCCCGTGCTGGTCCTGCATGGGCAGTTCGACGAGGTGATCCCCTTCGGCCACGGCCAGGCGTTGCACGCCGCCGCCCAGGACGGTAAAATGATCGTATACGAAGCCGGACATAACGACTGCCCGCCGGATTGGGCCGTTTTCTGGCGCGACGCAGAGGAGTTTTTGAGGGCGCATGGAATCCGCTGACGCGGATTCCATTGCGGAAACGAAGTCATGCGCGCCATACTGGAGGCCGGCAGCAGCCGGCAGTCGTCTGCTTTGAGCATAGAGATGTTCGTGGAGGCGCGGTGATGACTTTTTGCGATTCCATCAAGCGCAGTCCGGTTATTAAACCGGCAGTCAATTAAGGCAAATTCCGGCACCCCATCCGCCTGCGCCTTATCAAGAGTTGCCATATTTGATTGCCGGTTTAATAACCGACCGAGGCATTGCCATGTCACCTGAAACCACCGTTTGGCTCGTCCGCCACGGCTACGTCCACAACCCGAAAAAGATCATCTATGGCCGGCGGCCGCGTTTCCGGCTCAGCGAGCGCGGTGTGGAGGAGGCCCGGGCCGCGGGGCGGATGATGTCTGAAATGACTCTTCATGCCGCCTACAGCAGCCCCCTGCTGCGGGCCCGCCAGACAGCGCGGGAGATCCTGGCGTTTCATCCGCAGCTCAAGCTCAGGCAGTCTCCGCTTCTAAACGAGGTGTTCACAGTGTTTGAAGGCCAGCCCGGGGTAGTGGGCGACCGGCGGCGCGACGATTATTACACCGGCGTGGGGCCGCCCTATGAGCAGCCGGCGGACATCGTCGACCGGGTCCTGGCGTTCTTCGAATATGTGCGGCGGCTCCATGCCGGCGAAAACGTGCTGGCCGTCACTCACGGGGACATCATCATTTTCACCATGCTGTGGGCCAGGGGCCTGGCGCCCAGTCCCGAGAACAAGGCCAACCTGCACGCTCTCGGGTTCAACGGCTACCCCGCCACCGGCTCCCTGACAGCCTTCAGCTTCCGCACGGACTCACCGAACGAGATCCCCGAAGTCCGCTACCTGCTGCCCAAGTTCGAAGCTCGGGTTGAAAACCCCGGTTATCCGACGGCTTCGTGACAGGTGCTTCCCGGCAGAAATCGCCAGCCGCTTTCACTTCCAATGAAGTCGCTTTTCTGCAACCCCGTGGGAGCGGCTTTCCAGCCGCGATCATCGAGGCTGAAAGCCTCTCCCACACTTCATTACCGACAGGATAGCGCATCGCGTCACAACTTTCTCCCGAGGAGATTCTGAAAAAACGCCCACGCTTCGGCGAAGCTTCCCACTACCCGAGGGTGCCGGACGTCAAGGACAACCGCGCCCCCGAAACCCGCCTCTTGCTTGAGATGCAAGAGACGGCCGCCGATGGTCAGCCGGGGGTCGCCGATTTCCCCGATGCGGAAAACGGCTTGGGTGATCGGGCGGGACAGGCCTTCGACGTGGAAGGGCCCGCCCGTGTGATACAAATCGTCCAGATCTTCCGCCCTGACGACAGGCGGCGGTGGGCCGTGGGGATCGGCAAAGGTGACCTCGGTGAGCTCGAGGCGGCCCTGCCGGGCGGCGAAGACCTCGGTGACCATCAGGCCGAACAGGGAGTTTTTCCAGGTGAGGACGATTTTCCGGTCGTGTTCCAGGGGGCCGGCGAAGATCAGCCTTCCGGAGCCTGCCTCCGTGAGCTCAAGCCAGGTGAGCCCCTGCAGGCCGGAAGCCCGCGAGCAGAGCCACAGTGCCGAAAACAGCAGCAGAACGGCTGCCGAAAGACCCAAGACCGTGCGGCGGCCCATTTATTGCTCCGCCTGCGTCCAACCAGGAGTTTGCATATTGAATGGCCGGAGTAATATTTCAGTGCGCTTTTACCTTCGAGTGCCGGTACAGGTGGAATGCGATCAGCAAGATACCCACCCCTGCGGGCGCCAGGCCCGAGAGGGAAAAATCAATGGGGTCGAAGGTCATGATGCACGCCGCCACGATCAAGGCGGCGCGCGCAAGAACATTGAACCTCTCTTTCAGGTATCCCACGATGCCGACCGAAAGGAAGAACAGGCAGAGGGTACTGTTGATGCAGGCGAGGATGAACCCCGGCAAGCTCGCGTCCACAATCAGCAGGTTCGCCCCCTCTTTGCTGGCCGAAAACAGGAACGGCACCAGGAAAGCCGGCAGGGAGTATTTCCAGGCCTGCATCATGGATTTGAAGGGGTTGCCGCCCGTGACCGCCGCCGCCGCCGACGGCGACAGCCCCACCGGCGGGGAGACTTCCGAGAGGACCGCAAAATAGAACGCCAGCATGTGCGCCACGTGCATCGGCAACCCCACCTTGACCAGGGCCGGGGCCACCATGACCACCGTCATGATATAGGTGGCGGTGATGGGGAGGCTCAGGCCGACCAGGAACGAGGCGACCATCGCAAAAAAAAGCGCCAGGATCGGGTTGCCGCCGCTCAGTGACATGATGAGGCTGGAGACCTTGAGGCCGAGCCCGGTCAGCGAGAAGACCCCCACGATCATGCCGGCCGCGGCGAGCAGCCCGGCCACGGGCAGCATGTTGCGGGCGCCCTCCACGGTGGCCTCGATGATGCGCCGGGGGGTCAGCCAGGTGGCGCGGTCCCGGCTCAAAAAGCTGGAGGCCACCGTGGCCAGCAGGGCCCAGATGGCCGAGTCTTCGGGCGATCGGCCGAATCCCAGGAGAATGACGAGGATGATCAGAGAGATCAGATGGTAGCCCTGGGTGCGTATGACCGTCCAGGCCGATTTCCCGGTGGTCTCGGGGGGTGCGAAGTTGTGCTTGCGGGCCTCTATCTCCACCATGAAGAAGGTGCCCAGGTAGTAGAGAAGGGTGGGTACGGTCACCATGATGACCACGTCCCAGTAGGGCACGTTCAGAAACTGCATGATGAGAAAGGCGGCGGCGCCCATGAGCGGAGGCGAGATCACGGCGCCTATGCCGCCTGCCGCAATGAGGCCCGCGGCCATGTCGGCCGAGTACCCTGCCTTTTTGAGTATCGGCCACATGACCGGCGTCACCGACATGGTGGTCGCGACCCCGCTGCCCTGGGGTCCGCCCAGCAGGGCGGTGGTGATGAGGGCCCCGCGTCCGGCGCTGGAGCTCTTGCACCCCATCACGGCCAGAGAAAGCTCCATCCAGAAGTTGCCGGCGCCGGCCACGTCCATGAAGGTCCCATAGACCACGAAGAGGGTTACGAAGGAAACGCTCACGGCCAGCGGCACGCCGAAGATGCCTTCGAGGGTCATGTACATGTGCCCGACGATGCGGTCCAGGTCATACCCCTTGTGCGCCAGCGGTCCGGGGAAATATTGGCCGAAGTAGGCATAGAGCAGGAACCCGACCAGCACCAGGGTGAAGGTGATGTCGACCGCCCGCCGCGAAATTTCCACCAGGAGCACGATGGCGACGACCCCCATGATGAAGTCGGTCGGATTCGGCACGGTCGACCGTCGGATGAACTTGTCCAGGTCCCAGAGCGCGTAGACGATGGTGGCCGCACCCAGCAAGGCCAAACCGATGTCGAGCGCCTTGGTCCAGTGTTTGTCTTTTTTGGAGAAAGGAAACACCAGCATGGAGAGGGCGAAGATAAACCCCATGTGGACCATGCGAAAGACATAGGTTTCGATCGGGACCACGGCGCCGTAAAGGGACCAGGCCACGAACCCTACGTACAAGAGGGATACTGCGCTCGAAAGAAGTTTCATCAAAGCCTCGATGTCGTGGGATGCCACCCGCCGGCGGCAGAAAGGCTGTAGTATGGATGCGAAACGGCTGTCAAGTTATTACTCCGGCTATTACTCCGGCAACCGATAGGCGGGTTGGATACCTGCTCGCAGAGGCTCGTCCGGGCATCGGCCAGGGTGAGCCTGCGCTCCGGCATATCGGTTGCCGGATTAATAATCAGGGGGTGAACTTTGAACTGGCGCAAGAGAACTTGTTTGTTGAACTTGCGATCGGACGTTTAATTTCTGTCGGTATCTACGGTGGCGCTTCTACGCGGTGGAAGCCTTCCGCGAGGCCGAAGGTCTCGCCGGCTGCCATTTCCCGGCAGCGCTGGCGCAGCCACTCGGCCGGGTCGCCGCGGTTGAACTCGCGGACCTGGCTCACGTGGCAGCGCAGCGCGGCGATCTTGAGGTCGAAGGTCGCTGAGATGTCGGAGCGGAAGTTGATGTCCTCGGTCCCCCAGAAATAAAGCTCCCGCACCTTGTGGGGCATGAGCCCCTCCGCCAGCAGGTCCGGGTAGGCCAGGCGGTCCCGCGCATAAGGGAAGACCGCATCCAGCACCACCTGCCCGATGATACGGTGATCGCGGTGCCAGATGTAGCGCCGGTAGGGATCCGAGGTCATGACGATATCGGGCCGGAAGGTTCGGATCATGCGGGCAATGAACTTGCGGAACTCGGCGGTGTCCTCCAGCCCCTGGTCGGGCTGCCGCAGGAACACCACCTCTTGCACCCCGAGAACCCGGGCCGCCGCACGTTGCTCCTCCTCGCGGATCCCGATGAGCGCCTCGGGGGTGAGGGCGGGGTCGGTGGTGCCCTTTTCGCCGCTGGTGCACACGAGGTAGGCCGCGCGCCGGCCTTGTTGGATCCACTTGGCCACCGTCCCGGCGGCGCCGAATTCAGAGTCGTCCGGGTGTGCGGCAATCACCAGCACATCTGCTTGAGTCGTCACCGTTTGCCTCCCGATCAGGCCGGCGAAAACGCGCCGCAGCCGCAACAGCCGGATTTTTCGGTTTCCGGGTGGAAATGAACCGCCGCATCCGCGAGCGCGGCGCCCGCGGCGGGCGGGCTGTCGTTGTAAATGTACAAGACGTCGGCCGCCACTCGGGGCCAATCGTAACGCGCCACCGAGCGCCGGATCGTTTCAGTCATTCGCGGCGCGGCCGCCCGGCCCTTCAGCAGGTCTTCAATGGCATCGGCCAGCGAGGAAGGGCGGACGTCTTGCGCCAGACGGCCGTTTTGCGCATCCCGCAGCAGCTCCTCCATCGCTCCCACGCGGGTCGCCGCCACCGGCGTCCCGCAGGCCAGCGCCTCCAGGGCCACCATGCCGAAGCTCTCGTAGGACGACGGCAGCGCCAGGAGGTCCGCCGCGCTGTAAAACCAGGGCAGTTCGCTTTGGTCGACTCTGCCTTTGAATGTCACTCGATCCGCGATGCCGCAGGCCCGGCTCATCTCCTTCATCTGCCGGTGAGCAGAATCCTGCTCGCCGTCCCCGCCCACGACGATCAACCGCAGGTTGGGGATGTGCCCCAATCGTGCAACGGCTTGAAACAGACGGCCCAGCCCTTTTTCCGGGGCAAACCGGCCGACGTACACGACCAGTTGGCAGTCCATGCCCGCCCCGACGCGGCGGCGCGCGATGGTGCGGTCCATGGGCCGAAACATGCCGAGGTCCACGCCGCAAGGTGCCACCGCAACCCTATCCGGCTCGGCGCCACAGAGTCGAATGAGGTTTTCTTTTTCCCGGTCGGAGGTGACCAGTACCCGGTCGCTGGCGGCCGCCAGGCCACGTTCAACGGCCAGCCGGACCTCCGGCTCGGATCCCGGGCCGCACACGATATTTTTCACCGCTCCCAGGGTGTGAAAGGTGGTGATGTGGGGGACGCCCCACGCCCGGCGGGCCCTCCGCCCCACCTGGCCCGAAAGCCAGTAGTGGCTGTGGATCAGATCGTAGGCAATGCCTTCCTGCCGCCGGAAGCGGTCCATCTCGTGGAAAAAGCCGAACAGGTGAGGGTAGAGGGCGGTTTTTGGGGCATCCGGCTCGGGGCCGAGTTCCAAGGGGACCAGGCGCACATTCTCGGACATTCGCAGCACTTCGCCGGGCGCATGGCCGTCTCCGCCGCGGGTGAAGATGTCCACCCTGTGGCCGCGCAGGCCCAACTGCCGGGACAGTTCGCGGATGTAGACGCTCATGCCGCCGGTGTCCTGGGTGCCGAGCTTGCCCAGCGGGCTCGAGTGCACGCTGATCATGGCGATGGAGTGAAGTGCCGAACGCACGCAGTCGTTTCCTTTCAACTCAATTCGATTTGACAACGGTAAATCGGCACGGGCTTGCCCCCCAACTGCCGTTTGTACGTCTCATTGCCCTTGAGAAAATCGTACCGTTTCAGCCCGCGCGCAATGCTCTCCTGGATGCTGAAAATTTTGCACAGAATGCCCACGCTGAGTGGCGCCAGGTTGTTGTCGTAGCCGCTGTTGTAGAGATAGCGGGTGCCTTCGTGATCGCAGCACAATACCCCGGCGGCGGGCGTGCCGTCAACGTCGAGGAATCCGATTCGCATCCCGGGCACAAATTCCGCCAGCAACCTGAAATAAGCTTCCATTTGCTCGCTCATGAACGCGGCCTTGTCTTCCCGGTTCTGCCGGAAAAGCACGAAAAAATCATCCATGGCCGCGCGGACCGCCGCGGGGTCCTCCAGGACACGGGACCCGGCCGCCGCGCTGTTTTCCAGGCGCCTCAGCTTGCGCCGAACCTCGTGGCGCTGCTTGCCGGACAGAATCTCAAGGTACTCGTCCCAGGAGCCCGGCAGCTCAACTTCGAAAAGGACGCCGTCTTCGCTAATGGAAACCGGATACCCGTTTGCGCGGGCCGCAGGCACCAGTGCCGTCATGACCGTCGAGTCGGGTCTTACCGGGTTCAATTCCAGGCGCTCAATTCCCTCGACCTTTAAATACCTCAGCAGGGCCCGGCACCATTCGCTCCTCCCGTCGTCGGCGGCGATTAGGTCGAGGTGATCGCACACATCCGCATCGCCGATGAGTCTTGCCGTCCGGTTTTCTACCAGCAACGGTGCAACCCCGACAACCTCTCCGCCTTCCTGAAACGAGCGGATCCAAAGTTCGGCCTGCGGCGCGAAAACCTCATGCCAGGCCCGCATCCAACCCGGCAGCACAAACGGGGAGGGCCAGCTCAGCCGGCGCCCGGCCAAACTTTCGAAGGTCTCTGCCGCCACGGAAAACTCGCCGCCGGTTATGAGTGTTGCCGACTCGGCCATCCGCATCATTCCTTTCCGCCCACCCGCCAGTGGGCGCCGCCGCCGGTGTCTTCCACCATGACGTTGGCGCGCTGCAGACAGTCCCGCAACAGATCCGCGTCGGCCCAGCGTTTCTGACGGCGCATTTCGTCCCGCAGTCTCAGGATCTCCTCGACCAGCGGGCCGAGGCATTCCAGCGTGGTGCGGGGCGCCGATGAAAGCGCGGCCGCCATCAGTGCGATCCACCCCCGCAGAATCTCGCGTGCCTGGGGAATGAACTCCGCGCTTTCCAGGTCGAGCGAGGCTTTCCAGATGATGCGTTCCAGTTCAAGGATCGCCGCCGCCATTTTCTCAGGATCGCGGGCCTCCTGCGCCGGCTGAAAACCGGTTTCAAGGGAGTGAATCTCGTTCCAGAAGGCATCCGGTGGCGCGGCGGGCGCTGCTTTCTCAGGGGGTTCGGGCGGTCGTTGCCAGCCCCGGCTCGTCGCCTTGCCCATGAAAATATCCAGGGGCACCACCTCGTTTTTCTTCAGGATCAACTCGGAACCGGCGCGGCGCAACGTCACCCCGCCGACTCCCCGGATGCGGGCTTCGCTGCGGGCGAGGTCGATGATGCAGGCCGTGTGCTCGTCGATGCCGATGATGTGAACCTCCGCAGGCAGAAGGCCTTCGAGGGCCCGAAAGCGCGGCTCGCCCATGAAACAGAAACGGGTGTCGTGGGTTCCGCCCTCCGCGTTGTTCCAGTGCGGGATCACTGCCAGATGAAAACCGAAGCGCCCCAGGATGTCGATGCCGTCCACCCAGCGTGGTTCCTCGCCCACCTTGTAGATCTCGTACACCGGCAGGGTGAAGCGTCCGGCCGTCAGGGCGGCGGCGCTGGCAGCGACGAAACAGGCCCCCTCCTCGATGCGGCGGGTGATAATGTCGGGGATGGGGCTGGAATTCCACTGCCGCACCGCGTACGTCGGGCTGCCGGGTCCGACGAGGACGAAATCCGCCTGCTTCAGGGCCAAAAACGCTTTTTCGGATTCAATCGCGGTGGGGGCAGCCGTTGATTTGAAAGAGGCCACCGTCATGAGCTGCCCGACCTTGCCGCGGAAATACTCGACGGCTTTGGCTGAAATTTGATCGGCGTTCAGCTGGAACCCGGCCGGGGTGTCCAGGAAAACGGCGCGTGCGTTCGGCCCCAGCCGAGCCAGCATATCCTTGTGTACTTCCACCATGGTGGCGGTGAGCTCGCCCGAGCCCATGAGGACGATGGTGCCCTTCGCGGACATTTAATGAACACCCTTCGTGAGTGCGATAGTGAACCCGAAGCTCAAAACTGAAAGCTCAAAGTATTAAACCGGCGATTAAAATGTGTAGCTTCGACCGTAGTAGCTGCCATTGCACAACCCGGTCTCATCTGCCCAATGAATCTCGGCATCCTCCTGTTTGGCACGTTTGGCAATCCCCGGGTATTGTTCCTCCAACCATTGCTTGACCTTTTTGGGGTTCTGCTCATACGCACGCCGGAAGGGCTTCTGGGGCGTAAACCCCCAGCGCTTCAAGTATTCTCCAACCGTACGGATGGGCATCCGCATCGCCCACAACTGCTTGATCAGCTGCTGGACCGCAATGCGCGACCACAAAGCAAAGGCCAGCTTCAATTGATCGGGCTGCTTGTCGCGGATCAACCGTTGAATCTGCTTTTCCTGCTCAGCGGTCAGCTTCCGGCAGGCTCCCGTCGGCCGACCGCGCTTGCGAATACGGATACTCTTGGCCCCGCCGCGTTGGTACAACTGGCACCAGCGGTAAACCGTGCGAGGGTTCACATCGAGAATCGCTGCAATCTGTTGAATGCGGTGGCCTTTTTGCCGCAGTTGAATGGCCTGCTTTCGCAGCTGCTCCTGGACTTCGGGCTTGAGTGTGCGTGCATCAATTTTTTCCATGCACACCCTATATCAAATTACTGCCAACTTGTATATATTTATTTGCCGGGTTAATAAAAAGGGTCATCTTCTAATAAAGTTGAGCTTTCTTATCCGGATTCGTTCCGAAATTGGCTCAAATTCAGAGATGGTCTTTGATCTCGACCGGCAGCGCGAACCGTTGTCCATGATGGAACACGGCCCGGCCGTCGGGTTCGTAGACGGTCACGGCTCCTTTGCCGTAAACCGTCCATTGCCCGTTCGGCCCGTCATTCAGAAGACCGGTATCCTCATCGATTCCGATCAGAAGCGCTCCCGGTAACAACATAGACAGGCGAGGCGCCCAGTCTTTGCCGAAAGTGTCGTGATGGGGTAGTACACACACCTCCGGCAGAAGATTGAGACCCGGATGAACCTTTTCGGAAATGGGGTCAAAATAGAATTCGCACAACACCATCGCCCCCGCGCTGCTGCCGCCGATGACGGCGCCGGCGCGGTGGGCGCTTTTCATCGCCTCCCAGGCCCGGCTGCCCGCGAGGGTTTCCGCCAGGTAGCGGGTGAAGCCGCCCAGCATGAAGACGACCTTTGCGGTTTCCAGCTCCAAGGCCAGTTCGGCCCGGTCGGCCGAGGCGCGGTCGATGATGGGGAGCGCTCGAACGTCGGTCGCCCCGAGGGCTTGGAACCAGGCCACCCCGTTCGCACCGGCGCGCAGATCGTTGTTGTCCGGTGCGGCTGCGGCGGGGATGATTCGAATCGGGGCTGCGCATCCGCCGCCGACCGCCATGGCGCACCTGTCTGCAGCCGTCATCCTTGCCTTGAACTCGTTGCCGCCTTCGAGTAGGACAAATCCCACGTTCCCCCCCATAACCTGCTAAATCGATTGAGAATCAAATTAACACCGGAGCCGCGGATGTCAACAGCGACCCTTAAGTTGAAAGCGGTTTTTGCGGTTTGAAAAATCCCCCCCCCCCGACCCTCTTTCCCAAAGGGGGAAAAACACCGGGATCCTCCTACTCCCCCTTTATCAAAGGGGGGTTGGGGGGGATTTCCCAAGCGAATTGTTTGGAAGCAAGTTTTTGCACGCTGCGCAGTCCTATCGGTAAAATGTGGGAGAGGCTTTCAGCCTCGATGATCGCGGCTGGAAAGCCTCTCCCACAGGATTGCAAAAGGCGACTTCACCGGAAGTTATGCCGGTCGAATCCCCGGCCTTTCAATCGCGGGAAGAAATCTTCTGCTTTCAATGTAATCCGGCCTTTTTCTTGACACTGCACGACCTCTATCATAAAATGCATTATCCTTAGCGGATCCGGCTCTGTGAAAGGCGGAATTGAAGCTCGACAAATCAACAACCACAACAATGTAAGGAGGTGCTCGATGAAAAGACTGTATCAGCGTGTGCGTGGCGGTTCTGTTTGTGATCGGTGCGGTGGCCTCGGTGCAGGCGGCCGACAACCTGGTGCTCGCCACCGGCGGCACCGCCGGGACCTACTATCCCCTCGGCGGCGCCATGTCCAAGATCTGGAACTCCAAAATCAAGGACATGAACGTGACCGCCCAGACCTCCGGGGCCTCCGGCGAAAACGTCCGTCTGATCAACAAGAAAGAGGTCGAACTGGCCCTGGTCCAGAGCGATACCCTGGACTTCGCCTTCAACGCCAAGGAAGCCTTCAAAGAGCCGCTCAAAGGCATGAGCGTGATCGCGGTCCTCTACCCGGAGGTCATCCAGGTGGTGGTTGCGGCCGACGGCCCGATCAAGTCCTTTGCGGACCTGAAGGGCAAAAAAGTGGGCGTGGGCGCGCCGGGCAGCGGCACCGAGGCCAACTACCGGCAGTTGTTGGACGCTTACGGGATGAAGAAAGAGGACGTAAATGGGCAGTACCTGTCCTTCTCCGAGAGCGCCGAGGCATTTAAAGACAAGCACATCGACGCCTTTATCGTGACGGGCGGAGTTCCCACCTCGGCCATCATGGATGTCGCCACCCAGAACGCCATCCGGATTCTGCCCGTATCTGCCGACATCTTGGGGAAGCTGACCCAGAAATACCCGTTCCTGGCAGGCGTGAAGATCCCGGCCAACAGCTACAAGGGCCAGGCCGAAGAAGTGCAAACCGCGGCGGTTAACGCCGTTCTGATCGCGGGCAGCCAGCTAAAAGAGGATATGGTCTACAACCTGACCAAGGCCCTGTTCGAAAACCAGGCCGAGCTGGCCTCCGCCCATGCCAAAGGCAGGGAGTTAAACGCTCAGTACGCGGTGAAGGGCGTGTCCATCCCCTTCCATCCGGGGGCGGTGAAGTACTACAAGGAAAAAGGCCTGATGAAATAGAAAGCCGCTGGCGCGGCTTTCTATATAAAGAGGTTTTTTAGTTAATAAAAACAAAGACCTTGCGGCCCTTCCGGTAACTTCTGCCGATTACCGCCGGAAGGGTCGCACTCATCTTCAAGTAATGCACAGTCGATGGATCCCAGGTCTGGCAGCAGTCGGCGCGGGAGTTGTCGGTCTTTTGCTCTGGCCGTTCTTCTCCGCGCTTGAATTAGTCGATGGAAGCAGCGGGCGTGTCGTGTTTTGTGCCCGGGTTCAGCCCGGCGAAGAGTTTGTGCTGTCGTTTGTCCATTCCGTAAACAAGCGACCGGTTTATGACACATTACGGGCGGAGGCCGATCACCTGGTCATCGTTCGGTCTCGGTTCGACTCCTTCGGCGCCGGCATGCCGGAGGCTTCGACGCCGGAAGGTACGCTGACCATTGCCAAAGACGGCTGGCTGGATTGGAACGTCAACCGTGCCGTACCGGAAATCACCGTCCGTGTGGGTTGGGTGGCCGAACACACGCTTCATATTCAAGGCAGGGAAATCCGGCTGGCGGATCTGGCAGAACCGGGGAAACCATTAACCATGCGCGTTCGCGAACTTCGACTATTTGACCTCCTCAAAGGCAGGTGCATCCCATGAGCGAAAACGAAAAAGATGCGGCCCAGTCAGGTATGCTCACCACCAAGATGGAAGGGGTCGAGGCCGTCTCCAAGGAAGAGATCGAAAAGATCCTGAAGCAGGTCGACAAGGAGGCTGCCGCCCGCAAGCTGACCGGCACGCCGCATTGGATCGTCTATGTCATCGGCGTTTCGTGGTCGGTTTTTCAGGTGTACACGGCGGCCTTCGGGTTGCTCCCTGCCCAGCTGCAACGATCCATCCACCTGGCGTATGCCTTCGTATTGACCTACCTTCTGTTCCCGGCCCGCGCCGGAAACGAGGATAATCGCCTGCACTGGCACAACTGGGCGCTGGCTATTTTTGCCGGTTACATCGGGTTGTACATGGCCTTGAACTACATGCGCATCATGGAGGCCGGTGGGGATTACTCCAGGATGGATTATTTAGCCGCCGGCTGCGGCATTCTACTGACGCTGGAGGCGGCGCGACGGGTGGTGGGGCTGCCGATCGTCTGCCTGGCGGCGTTTTTTCTGATCTTCTGCTATTTCGGAGCATATTTCCCCGGCTTCATGTCGCACCGCGGGTATTCGCTGGAGCGCATCGCATCCCACATGTTTCTGACCACCGAGGGCATCCTGGGCATTCCTTTAGGGGTGGCGGCGACGTTCATCTATCTGTTCATCCTGTTTGGCTCGTTCCGTGAAAAGTCGGGGTTGGGGCAACTCTTCATCGACATTTCCAACGCGGTGGCCGGCTGGGCCACCGGCGGCCCGGCCAAGATGGCCGTCATCACCAGCGCTCTTGAGGGAACGGTGTCCGGAAGCTCGGTCGCCAACACCGTGGAATCCGGCAGCCTCACCATCCCCATGATGAAGCGTCTGGGCTACCGGCCCGAGTTCGCCGCTGCGGTGGAAGCCTCATCCTCCACGGGCGGGCAGATCATGCCGCCCATCATGGGGGCGGCGGCCTTCATCATGGCCGAGTTCCTCAATGTGCCCTACCTCGACATCGCCAAGGCGGCGGCCATCCCGGCCTGCCTCTATTTCTTCGGCGTGTTCATGGAGGTGCACTTCGAAGCCAAGCGCTGCAACCTGCGCGGCCTGAGCCGCGACGAGCTGCCCAGGTTTGCGGATGTCATGAAGGAACGGGGGCATCTCTTCGTTCCCCTGTTTGCGATCATCATATTCCTTTCGATCGGGTTCACCCCACTTTACGCCGCCCTCATGGGTCTGGTGACCTGCATCATTGCGGGTGCCTTGAAGGCGTCCACCCGCATGAGCCCCCGGCAAATCGCCGACGGGTTCGAGCTCGGTGCCCGCAACGCCGTCGGCGTAGCCCTGGCCTGCGCCTCGGCCGGGATCATCATCGGCGCGATCACCCTGACCGGACTGGGGCTCAAGCTGGGGAACGGCCTGGTGGAGCTCGCCGGGGGCAACCTCCTGTTGACGCTTATCTTCACCATGATCACCTCGCTCATCCTCGGCATGGGTGTGCCGACCACGGCCAACTACATCATCACCTCCACCATCGCTGCACCGGCTCTGATACAACTGGGCGTGCACCCGCTGGCGGCGCACATGTTCGTCTTTTACTTCGGGATCGTGGCCGACATCACGCCGCCGGTTGCCCTGGCTGCGTACGCCGGCGCTGGTATTGCCAAAGCCAACGCCTTCTGGACGGGGGTCACTTCCACCAAGCTTGCCATCGGGGCGTTTCTGACGCCGTACATCTTCGTCTACAACACGTCCATGCTCTGGATCAATACGACGTGGTACGCGATGATTCAGACCCTGATCACGTCCTGCGCGGGGATGACGGCGATCGGCGCGGCCATGATCGGCTATTTCGTGGCACCGATGAGCTGGATCGAGCGGATCTTGTTTATCGTCGGCGGCCTGCTGCTCGTGGACCCGGGCACGATCACCGACATCATGGGAATCGGTTTGCTGGCCGCGTGCGTGGTTTACCAGTACCGAAAGAAAAAAGCAGGGGTCGTCAGCACAGCCACCGCTGCGGACGCGTGAACGAAAATTCCTGATACGCGCGCTCAATTAGGAGTTTGCCGGAGGGGCGGAAAAAATCAAGGGGTTCAACATGGATGGCATGTTGACCCCCTTTGATTTTTTTATCTCTGGATCTGGAAGGGACCCTGCAGCGCCACGTCAGGTTCCACCGGTGTGATCCTTTTTTTGCGTCGGCTATTTTCCCCGGCTATTTTTTATGGCGGTAAAAAGGTTTTGAAGGGTGCCGATCACGACGCAAGCCAGCACGCCGAAGATGGCAGCCCGGATGATCCAATCGGATATGCTCATGTTTGAAAAATCCATAAAAGCCTCCTTCGCAAACCAGACCCGGTTTCAATACATATAGTACGGTTTTTGCCGATATTCAACTAATTCCCAGAATGCCCCTGGCCTCGTCGGGCGTCGCCACCTCGTGACCCAGCAGACGGACGAGCTCGGCGAGCTTTTGCACCAGCTCCGAGTTGCGCCTGACCGCTTTGCCGGGCGCCCAGAAGATGCTGTCTTCGAAACCCACGCGCACGAGAGATGCTCCCAGCCCGATAGCGGTGGCGAGCAGCTTGAAATCGGTCATGCCGTCGTGGACGATGCCCCAGGGGACGGTCTCGTTCATCAAGGAGGTCATGAAGAAAAGGCTCCTGGGGTCCGGGGCGAGCGTCCAGTGGAAGCCCAGGCAGAAGCAGATGGAATAGGGCGGCTTGATGGCGCCCTCTGCGACCAGCGCCCGCGCCGCCGGCAGCATGCCGGAATCGAAGATCTCCAACTCCGGCACGGTCCTGGTCCGGCGCATGCGCTTGGCCCAGTAGCGGATGTCCGGCAGGCGGTTGATGTAGACGTCCTCGCCGAAGTTGACCGATCCCATGTTGAGCGAGGCCACCTCGGTGCGCTTGTCTTTCAAGGCCACGCAGCGCTGTTCGAGGGTGAGCGTGGTCAGCCCGCCGGTGGAGCCCTGGATGACGATGTCCGACGATTTCCGGATCCGGTCTAGCGTCTCGGAATAGACGCCGATCTCCTCGGTCTGGACACCCTTGGCGTCGCGCACGTGCAGGTGCACCATCGCAGCGCCGGCCTTGGCGCAGCGGATGACATCGTCCGCCACCTGCTTCGGCGTGCGGGGGTTGATGGCCGGCGGCTGTGTGCTGCGTCCGACCGGCGCCACGGCGATGATGATCTTGCGGGGCGGGATCCGATCTTTCATGTAATTCCTCAACGGTTGGCTTTCAGCGGGATCGGCTTCCAGCAGCGATGGAAAGGGGCAAATCCCCTATTCGATGATTTTCGTGAGTCGCACAATGTCTTTATCTGTGAACTGGTCCCGGGCGTCCCGGGCGATGGTTGTTTTCTAATTGGCCGCCTCCGGTTTTGTCAACACACGAATCGGAAAACGAACCGCCTCAACCCAGGTGCTGCCAAAGAATCAACTGAGGCAAGGGCTTTGCGCACCCGCAATCCGCCGCGCTTTACATCGCCTCCGGTATCGGGGTATGAGTCCCGCCCATGACAAAGATTCTCTTCACGCTGGGGGTCATCACCGCCGGCCTGTCGCTCGGTTATGGCCTTCAAATGGCCGTCGCAGCCGGGCGCCTTCGGCTGCCCCTGCCGCTGACCGACCTCAGAAAGCTGCTTCAGAAAGTCGGCCTCTTGTTTTTCATGTATTTTTCTTTCATGGCGACCGTCTGGATCATCCGCATCGACAACCTGAGGCTTGTCGCGCTGCCCGCCTTGGGGCTCTTCATACTCCTCTTCGGGGGCATTCTCGCTCTGGGGTTTGCGCGGGTGTTGAAACTGAGTCGAAGGCAGACCGGGTCCTACTTCGCCTGCGGATCTTTCTCCAACATCGGATCCATCGGCGCCCTGGTGGTGTTCGTGTTCCTGGGCGAGGAGGCCTTCGCCTACGTCCCTCTGTACAGGCTCTTCGAGGAGGTTTTCTATTTCACCATCGGCTTTCCGATCGCCAAGTACTTCAGTTCGGCTGACAAGGCCACGTCCAATGAAGCCATCGGGCTGCGCCTGAAAAGAGTCTTTACCGACATTTTCGTTATCGGCGCCCTGGCGTCGATCACGATCGGCGGCGGGTTGAACCTGGCGGGTGTGGAGCGCCCGCAGATCTTCGGCACACTGAACGCCATCTTCGTACCGGTCGGCACCTTCATCCTGCTGGTGTCGATCGGAATGGCCATGCGGTTCTCGAGCATCGGACACTACGTCCGGGAATGCGCGGCCATCGCGGGAATCAAGTTTGTCATTCTGCCGGTGACCGCCTGCCTGGTCGGTTACCTTTCCGGCCTCGGTGCCACGCACGAGGGCCTGCCGCTGAAGGTCGTCCTGATCCTCTCTTCGGCCCCGGTGGCATTTACGGCCCTGATTCCCCCCTCCATATACGACCTGGATTTGGAGCTCTCCAATGCCTGCTGGCTCACGTCCACGCTGGCGCTTTTCGGGGTACTTCCGGTCGTGCATCTGCTGATTCAACACCTGTGAACGGATGCGTGCGGCGGGTGGGGGGACACCCCGGTAGGCCTGTTCATGAACCCTGAAAATCGGCAGATCTAACTGCCGGAGGAAGAAACCAGGCTCTCGGTTCGATTCCGGCCTTTTTCTTTAGCGAGATAGAGGGCCTGGTCGGCATGGTGGATCAGGTCGGAGACCATGGTCTCCGGGTCGTCGCGGTCAATTTTTTTAAAGTGAAATCCGATCGAGACGGTTATGCCGATGGGCGCCGAGTCGAAACTGAACTTGAAATCCTCGACCGCATGCCGAATGCGCTCGCAATAGGCATACATCGCTTCCTGGCTGACTTCGCCGCGCGGCAAAATGATGAATTCATCGCCGCCATAGCGGGCCACCAGATCCTCCGTTCGCTTGTTTTCAATCACGATGTTGGCAAACTTGGACAGGACAAAATCGCCCCATTGGTGGCCGTAGGTGTCATTCACCGATTTGAAATCATCGATATCCGCCATGATGATGCCGACCGGCAGCATGTGCCGGCCGGCATATGCCATCTCCATCGATGCCAGTTTGATGAAGTGATAGCGGTTAAAAATCCCCGTCAAGGTGTCGAAGGTGGCGGAATACAAGAGGCTTTCTTCCAGCCGGATCTCAGCCTCGGTCTTGTACTCGATTTTCATCATGGAATGACCCAGTTGAAAGGCCACGCCGGGGGGCAGGACGGCACGGCTGACGCGGCTGGAATCCACGAAGGTCCCATTGGTGGATCCTTTGTCTTCGATCGTGATCGTGTCACCCATCCACTCGATGATGCAGTGAACGCGGGAGACTCGATCGTCGTTTATGTCGATATCGGTTGTGGGCGAGCGGCCGATGGTCGTGATGCCGCGCTTCAGCTTGTGTCGTCGCCCGCTGTTGGTTCCTGAAAAAATGATCAAATGCGGATAATGAGTGTCGGTCGGCACATAGGACCCGCCGTCGATGACCGTGGTCTGATCAAGATTGGCTGTTTCGATATTTCGCATGGGCAGATTTGGGGAAAAATGGTTTCAGGCAAAATCCTCGACCGGTATCAACCCTCTAGATGCCGGTTATAGCGCGCTCCGCCATCCTGGGGCGTCACTAAATCCCCTTTCGCCCCCTTTAGCAAAGGGGGTTGGGGGGATTTATGAAGCGACATCTTAGGAAGATCGAAACCCGCTCCGAACCGGACCCAAGGCCGGAAGCCCTATCATCTACCTTATCGGCAGCTCTGGGCTGCGCTTTAATGAAAAGAAACTGATCAGGGTGCAGGGGGTTAGGGTTCGGGGTTCAGGAGAGAAAGAAACCGCCGCCGTTTTTTTTCTTGACAGACCTGCCGTGATCCGATATTGAATTTTGCATACAAAATTTAACATTCAAAAACGAGGCAAGCACCCATGGCCGCTCCCGCCTACCTGCAAAAGTCAAGAGCCTCTGCCCCCAAACCCCCCGGCCGGCGAAGTGTTGTCAATCTCGGCGCGGAACACGAAAACCTCGATCAAAAAGCCTACCAGATTCTCAAGACCATGATCATGGAACGCCAGCTTCTGCCTGGCGAGAAAATTCCCCAGGAGAAACTGGCCGAGGACCTGGGCATCAGCCGCACCCCGCTCGTCAACGCCCTCAAGTTTCTGGAGAAGGAGAAGCTTGTCCAGTCCATCCCGCGGCGCGGCTTTTTCATGCGTACCTTCACCAAGAAAGAGATGATCTCCATTTTCGAGTTGCGCGAAGTGCTGGAGGGTTTGGCCGCCCGCAAGGCCGCTCAAAAAATTACCGATAAGGAAATCGCCCAGCTGGGGACTTTTTTCAAGCAGTTCGCCGGGGACAAGGATATCAAAGACATTCGTGCCTATGCGCGGGAAGACCGGCGTTTCCATAAATTTTTGCTCGACATCGGGGCCAAGGAATTCCTCAAAAGCATTCTCGAGACCTACAATATCATCAGCTACAGCTATCAAGTGGTCGCACCCGAGGGCCTGGTCCGTCACCCCAGTGACACCATCCGTGAGCATCAGGCCATGATCGAAGCCATTGCCAATAGAGATACCGAAGCGGCCGAGAACCTCATGCGCCGGCACTTCCAGAGGTCCCGGGCGGTTTTGCAGGAATCCTTGAAGGCGGACGATTGAAAATCCAAGGAGCACGTCGCGCGTGAACACCCAAGGGTCAGCATGCCTCATCGCCGCCGATGGGCGGCCGTTTGCGGTTTCTCCCGCAACGTTAAAATGGGAGGGAAACGGGCTGGTGCGGCCGGAGTGCGTCCTCGCTACCGCTGTGGGCGACCTCTTTGCGGCCGACTGGCGCGGCGGTGTCGCTCACATCCGGACGGACGGATCGCAGACCCTGTATGCCGGCCGCCTCCCCGGGGGGCGCCCCCTGCGGCCCAACGGGATCGCCCTGCGGCGCAGCGGGGCTTTTCTTCTGGCAGACCTCGGTGAAACCCAGGGCGGCGTCTTTGAACTCGGCCGCGACGGGTCCGTCCGTCCGTTCATAGAGGAAGTCGACGGTGTTGAATTGCCGCCTTCCAATTTCGTCGCCGAAGACCTTGTGGGCCGCATCTGGGTGACCGTGAGCACGCGACTGCGCCCGCGGACAAGGGCGCACCGGGCGGACATCGCGGACGGCTTCATCGTGCTCAAGGACGAGCGCGGCGCGCGCATCGTGGCCGACCACCTGGGTTACACGAATGAGGCTGTCGTAAGCCCCTGCGGAGCCTGGCTTTACGTCAACGAGACCTTCGGCCGGCGGCTGGCGCGGTTCCGCATCGCTGCAGACGGTTCGCTCAGCGGTCGGGAGACCGTGACCACCTTCGGGAAAGGCATCTTCCCGGACGGTCTTGCCTTTGATGGTGAAGGCGGGGTTTGGATTACCAGCATTGTGAGCAACCGCGTCATCCGCGTTGCGCCGGACGGGTCCCAGCAGCTCATCCTCGAAGACGCGGACGAGGCCCATGTCGACTGGTGCGAGCAGGCCTTCCTGGCCGGCGCCATGGGGCGCGCCCACGTGGACGCGTGCGGCGGGCGGTTTTTGAAGAACGTCTCCAGCCTGGCTTTCGGCGGTCGCGACCTGCGAACGGCCTATCTCGGCTGCCTGAAAGGGGACTCGATTGCATCTTTTCAGTCACCGGTCGCCGGGCATCCGCCGGTGCACTGGCGCTATTCCAGGTGAATTGGCTTGTCTTCTGTGGGAGCGGCTTTCCAGCCGCGACGATCGAGGCTGAAAGCCTCTCCCACAATAGTAACTTACTGGCTGGTAACCTGACGCCGGGCGTCAGGGCCCGCTTAACAGGTGAATCTCCGCATGACACCTTCGAGCGCATTTGAAATCGCGGTGCTCCCGGGAGACGGAATCGGGGTCGAGGTGACGGCGGCCGCCCTGGAGGTGCTCGACGCTCTTGCGGCCTACGTCGGCGGCGTCCGATGCGTCTGGCGGCACTTCCCCGGTGGAGCCGAAGCTTACCGAGACACCGGGGTTGCGCTTTCCGATGAGACCATGAAGGCGTTGGAGCACGCCGATGCGGTCCTGTTCGGCGCCATGGGGCTGCCGGACATCCGCTACCCGGACGGCACTGAGATCGCCCCCCAGCTGGACATCCGGGTGAACCTGGACCTGTATGCCGGGGTCCGGCCGATCCACCCCATCGCGGGGCTGCCGAGCCCTTTGTCCGACCCGCGCGCCGCAGGAGTTGACTTCGTCCTCATCCGCGAGCAGACCGAGGGGCTTTTTTACGCACGGGGCCGCGGGCAGGTCAGCGGCGACCAGGAGGCGCGCGATACGATGCGGATCACGCGCCAGGGCTCGGAGCGGGTTTTCGACTTTGCCCTGCGGCTGGCCGAGCGGCGAAAAGAACGCGGCCGGCCGGGGCGGGTCACCTGTGTCGACAAATCCAATGTGCTCACGTCGATGGCCTTCTTCCGCAGGATCTTCGACGAGCAGGCGCGGCGGTTTCCGGCCGTTGCCGCGGACCACTGCTATATCGATGCCATGGCCCTGAACCTGGTGCGGCAGCCCTGGGCCTACGACGTCATCGTGACGGAGAACATGTTCGGCGACATCCTTTCAGATCTGGGGGCCGGTCTGATCGGCGGCATGGGCATGGCCCCCTCCGGTGATGTCGGCGACCGGCATGCGCTCTTTCAGCCCGCCCACGGGTCGGCGCCGGATATCGCCGGGACCGGCAAGGCCAACCCTACGGCCATGTTTCTGTCGGCCGTAATGATGCTGGAGTGGCTCGCGGAGCGTCACGGGCTGTCCGCCGGCGGCGAAGCCGCCGACGTGCTCCGCAGCGCTATTGAACGGCCGTTTCTGCAAGGGTGCGTTAAACCTTTTGAATTCGGCGGCTCGAGCGGCACCGCCGAGATCACCCGGGCGGTAATTGATTCGCTCCGGGTGAATGCACGTGAGCGTTGAGAGCTTTATGGACGTATCGAGTAAGAAGGACGTGTCGGCACCAACCCCATCAAACCCCAAGAAGGAGGGAGTCATGAACCGAAAAACACTGTGGACCAAAGTTTTCTGCATCCTGGTGGCTGTCATGGTTTTCGGAGCGCTGAATGCGGGCGCCCAGACCGTCCTGAAGTTCAGCCACACCGACCAGCAGCAGGGCGCGCGCCAGGCGGCTGCCCTTTTCTTTGCTAAAAAGGTCGAGGAGTACACCAACGGTCGTTACAAAGTGCAGGTGTTCTGCTGCAGCCAGATCGGCAACGACCCCAAGAACATCGAGCAGCTGGCGCTCGGCGGCATCGACTTCACCGTGTCGAGCACCGGCTCCTACGCGCCCCATGTGGACACGCTGAATCTCACGATGCTGCCCTTCCTCGTGGAAACCTACGACCAGGGCTGGAAGCTCTACGACGAGTCCAAGTGGCTCCAGGCCCAGTTCGACAAGGCCCCTGCCAAGGGGTTCCGTTTCCTGTCCACCTTTGAGGCGGGGTTCCGCTGCATGACCACCCGCGACCCGTTGAACACCCCGGCCGACGCCAAGGGCAAGAAGCTGCGCACGTTCCCGAACGAGATGATGCGCTGGACGCTCGAGGACATCGGCTTCAGCGTCCAGATCATGCCGCTGCCCGAGGTGTACATGGCGATCCAGCAGGGGGTTGTCAGCGGCCAGGAAAACCCGATCGACACCATCTACTCCAACAAGTTCTACGAAGTGGCGCCCAACGTGACCCTGACGCAGCATGTCTACAGTCCGATCCCGCTGGCCATTTCCGAGAAGACCTGGCAGAAGCTCTCCGAGGCCGACCGCCAGGCCGTCACCAAGGCGGCCAAGGAAGCGGCCGCATTCAGCCGCCAGGAGATCCGCGCCAACGACGACCGGCAGCTGAAGGAGATGGCCGACAGGGGCGCCAAGATCGCCAAGCCCAACCTGGAACCCTTCCGCCAGGCTGTGCAGCCGGCCTATGCCAGGGCGCGTGAGAAGTTCGGCGCCGAAAACGTCGACGCCATCCTGAAGGATGCGGAAGCGGTGCGCAAGGCGTTGCCGGCCAAGTAATTCCCTTGATCAATGGGTAGCACACCGGCAAGACGCCGGCCTTTAACGGGTCCGGCGTCTTGCTTCAAGGAGTTTTCTATGAATGCGCAACTCTTGCCGGCAGGGCCGCCGGCGCCGCCTGCGATCCGCTGGCTGGGTGTGGTGGTCGATTACACGCTGGTTACGATGGGTGCGGTCATGGCCGTTCTCGTCTTCTGCAACGTGCTCATGCACCTGTTCCACCAGGACATCGCCTGGACCACCGAGCTGTGCGAGTTCATGATGGTCTGGGTCACGTTTCTGGGCGGGGCCTCAGCGGCGCGCCGCGGGACGCACATGACGATCACCGAGTTCATCGACAAGCTGGCCGGGAAATCCCGCCTCAAGGCGGATGCGGCCGTTCAGCTGCTGTGCCTGGCGGTGCTTTGCCTGCTGGTCTGGTACGGGATCGGCATCGTCATGGCCAACTGGGGCAACATTCTGACCGTTCTCGACTGGCCCATGGCGTTTCAGTATCTCGCATTGCCGGTCGGCTCGGCGGCCTCCCTGGTGTTCGTCGGCTATGACCTCATTCAAATCCTGCGCGGCAAGCCCCGCAAGGAACGGTATGGAGATTGAGCGATGTTTGCCGTGATTATCTTTGCCGTATTCTTCGCGGTCGCGTGTGCGGGCGTGCCCCTCATGTACGCGCTGCTGGCGACCACGGTGGGCATGATCTGGTCTTACGGGCTCTCGCACCCCCTGGAGTCGATCTTCCTCAGCTTCATCTCCGGCGTGGAACCTTTCATCCTGATCGCGGTGCCGTTGTTCATCTTCGGCGGCGAGTTGCTCTCCAAGGGCGGGGTGGGCAAGCGCATCGTGGCCTTCGCGGTGACCCTCTTCGGTTTCATGCCGGGCGGGCTCGGGGTGGTCTGCGTCGTCTCCTGCCTGCTGTTCGGCGGCATCTCCGGGTCCGCGATCGCCGACACGGCGGCCATCGGGTCGCTGATCATTCCCATGATGATCCAGCGGGGCTATCCCCCCGCCTTCGCGGCGGCGCTGCTCTCGGTTGCCGGGACGCTGGCGCTGCTGATGCCGCTTTCGATCCCCTTTCTGGTCTATGCCTTCATCACGGGGGTGTCGATGCGGCTGCTGTCCATGTCCGGGGTGATCCCGGCGATGATATCGGCTTTGGCGCTGATCGGCGTCTGCATCTGGTTCGGCAAGAAGACCGGCTGCGACAAGGGCGGCAAGCCAGCTACGGCCGGTGAGATCCTGGCAGCCTTCAAGGAGGCTTGGCCGGCGCTGTTAATGCCCATCATGATCATCGGCGGAATATGGACCGGACTGTTCACCCCCACCGAGGCGGCCGCCATCGCCGTCGTGTACGGGGTCATCATCTCGATCTTCCTGTACAAGGACCTCAAGTGGCGTGACCTGCCGGAGATCATGTTGAAGTCGTTCCAGACCAGCGCGGTGGTGATGCTTGTCATCGGCGCCACCGGGTGCCTGGCCTGGTTGATCACGGTGGAGCAGGTGGCGGCCCAGCTGGCGGACTGGGTCCAGGCCGTGGCGCACCAGCAGTGGCTGTTCCTGCTTATGCTCAACGTTTGCCTTTTTCTGGTGGGCATCTTCATCGAGCCGCTGCCGGCCATGCTGTTGACCATTCCACTGTTCTTGCCGGTAGCCCAGGCGTTTCGTGTCGACCTGGTCCACCTCGGGGTGGTCGTGACGGCCAACCTCGCGATCGCCCTGTACACGCCGCCGGTCGGGGGGACGTTGTTTGTCGCCGCAAGCCTCGCCAAGGCCGGGATCGGAGCCATCACCAGGCACCTGATCCCGATGATGACGGTCACGTTCATCGTCGTGCTGATCGTAACCTACATCCCGGCGACGACCAAGGTCATTCTCTGGCTGTTCAACATGAGATA
>CAVQTH010000023.1:0-199466 GCA_963716325.1 uncultured delta proteobacterium
CGACGAAACGCCGCCGCCGCTCGCCTGAATTTTCTGGTTGAAAACCGTATTGAGCAGTGGCAGCAGGGCCGAGACGCCGAACCCCTCTGAAATGCCGGCGAAAGAAATGCCCAGCAGGGTCAGCAGGGTGCGCCATGGATATTGCCGAGCAAGCGTGAGTAATAGCTTCATGGAAGGTGCGAGTTTGTCGTTTCAATGATACCGGGTTGAATTCGGAAGCAATGCCGCCGCCTCGTCATGCCAGACCGCCCGCCATCTGGAGGTCGGCAAACGCGTTGCCGATCGTGTCGATTTGCTCCGGCGTATGCCCCGCGCTGACGCTGCAGCGCAGCAGGGAACTGCCGTCCGGAGTGGCCGGCGGCAGCACGAGGTTGACATAAACCCCGCGCTCGATCAACCCGGTCCAGCCTGCGAACGCCTTTTCGCGCTGGTCGAATCGGACGGCGATGATGGGGCTCGGTTCAGGGCTCAGATGAAGACCCAACCCGCTCAACCGGGCATAGAGGCGATGAGAGTTATCCCACAACCGTTGCCGCAAGTGTGGCTGTGCGCCGAGGATTTTCAGGGCCGCGCGGGTGGAAGCGATGATGGAGGGCGAGGATGAGGCCGTGAACACATAGGGGCGGTTGGCAAACCGGATGAGATCGAGCTCCGGGTGGTCGCTGGCGCAGTAGCCGCCGATCGCGCCCAGGCTCTTGCTGAAGGTGCCGATGATGAAGTCCACGTCAGCCTCAACCCCCGCTTCCTCCGCCATGCCCCGGCCTTTCTCGCCGAGCACGCCGAGGGAGTGCGCCTCGTCGACCACAAGAAATGCGCCAGGGTAGCTGCGCTTCACCGCCGCGATGTCGGCCAGCGGCGCGCGGTCACCGAGCATGCTGTAGATCCCCTCTACGACGATGAGGGTGTTTTCGATGCGGCCGCCCAACCGCCTAAGGCGCTTGTCCAGGTCGGCGGCGTCGTTGTGGCGGAAGCGGATGATTTCAGCGCCGCTCAGGCGGCAGCCGTCGTAAATGCTGGCGTGGCAGTCGCCGTCGATCACGAACACGTCGCCCGGTCCGGCCAGCGTGGAGAGCATGCCGAGGTTGGCCACGTATCCGGTGGAAAAGACGATGACTCCCCGGCGGCCGAAGAAATCGGCGAGGTCCCGCTCAAGTTGGGCGTGAACGGCATAGCTGCCGTTGGCCGCGCGCGATCCCGTGGTCCCCGTACCTTGAGTGCGGACCGCATGGCAGGCGGCTTCGATGCAATCGGGGTTGAAGGTGAGCCCCAGGTAGTTGTTGGTGCCGGCCAAAATGAGCGAGCGGCCGTTCACAACCGCTTCGGTGGCCGAGACCACCCGGTCCATTACCACGCTGATCGATTGAATTCCGCTTTCGGCCAAGGCCCGGCGGGTGGCTGCCAGTTGCTGGAATTTGTCGAAGATGGCCATGGTTAATTGTCTCCGATGATGCGTTGCAGCTGAACCGTAAAATCCCTGACCGTGCGGATATCGGGCAGGATGTTCAGCGGAACCGAAACGTCAAAGCGATCCTCCACCTGTTCGATGAGGTTCATCACCTTCAGCGAGTCAAACTCAAGGTCCGCCACCAGATCGGTGTTCTCGCGGACCTCCCGGCCTTCAGGGGCCAGCGGTTTGACAAGCTCAATCACGAGCTGCAGGATGCTGTCGTAGGTGTGCATGATCGATCCTTTGCGACGTTTCTATTGTCGTACCGATTGACCGTTTTAGCGTATGGCATAACGGCTCATGCCTCGGTGATCCAGCTGCCGTCTTTGAGGCACTGCAGGGTCCGCTGCATTCCATCGTCGAGAAGAACCCTCGGTTTCCAGCCAGTGGCGGCCCGTAAAGGAGCATCATTGCACACCCAATCGGCGTGAGTCAATTCCCGAACCTTGCCGGGCGTCAGCATCGGGCGGTAGCCGAACACGCGCGCGCCCGAAAGGTTGACGCAGGCGGCGATGTGGAGCAATCCGCGGGGTACTCTCAGCTGCCGGACGGGTTTGCGGATGCTGCGCGATACCGTGCGGATGAGGTCTTGCCAGGCATATCCTCCCGGTCGTCCGTCATGAATCTCGAAGGGACCGGTGGGCCAGTCCGCCATTTCCAGGAAGTGCCGAACGGCGTCGGCCAGATCGTCGACGTACAACAAGGAGAACCGAGACGCAAGGGGTCCCAGAACCGGTGCCCAACCGTGCTGCATGCATCGAACCAGGGGAAGTGTTTCACGATCTCCCGGTCCGTAGACGGCGGGGGGCCGCACGGCCGCCCACATGAGGCCGGACGCTCCGGACCGCAACACATCCTCGCCGCCGCGTTTGCTGGCACCGTAGGCGGACAGCTGCGGCTCGCGTGCCGCCAGGGACGATATCAACAAAAAGCGCGGCAAAGGGTGCAATTCCCTCGCTGCTTGCACCAGCCGCGCCACGCCTTCGACATTGACCTGGTTGAATTGAGCTGCCGAAGCCCCTCGCACGGCGCCGGCGCAATGCACCACTGCCGTCACCCCGGCGACGAGGCGTTTCAGGCTCTCCGGATCCTCAAGGCTTCCTTGAAACCACCGCAGCCCGGAATCGCCATGGTCCGTCCGGCGATGCGGCGGGGCGGAGCGACAAAGCGCATTCACGGCCCATCCTGCACCCAGCAGGCGTTTGAGCAGGGCGGCTCCGATGAAGCCTGTGGCCCCCGTCAGGGCCAGCGTTCGGGGCATGGGTACTTTCATAGCACACCGGCGATCACCCCTTCATCGATCGGGAGGGATGATCGCCGGCTAAATATCTCTTGAATGGGCACTCGGAATCCTGCGCGAATGACAGCGCAAGCCGACCCTCAGTCCTCAGCCTGCCTTGCGCCGCCGAATGTAAAGCTCATCGCTTGCCCCGGGCTGTTCGGTCTTACCGTCTTCGACCCGCTGCAAGAAATCCTTCTTGGCGCCCGACCGGGAGAGCTTGCCCGAAGTGGTCCGCGGCAGGGTGTTTCGGACCACCAGCTCGATGAAGCATTCGATGCCCAAGTCCTGACGGATCAGGGCCTGGATGCGGGTCGAGAGCTCCATCCGTTTGACGAGGTTGGACTCCCGGCACTCGAGCACCAGCACGGCTTTGTCCTCTCCATCGGAGGCCGTCACCGAAAACGCGGAGGCATCACCGGTTCTGATTTCCGGCTGACTTTCGGCGATGTATTCCAGGTCCTGCGGCCAGATATTTCGCCCGTTGATGATGATCAGGTCTTTCTGCCGGCCGGTGATAATGAGGCTGCCATCGACGATGTAAGCCAAGTCGCCGGTGTTCAGCCACCCCTCGGGAGAAAGCACTTCGCGGGTCAGGGCTTCTTCGCCGAAATACCCGGACATGACGCTGGGACCACGGACGAACAAGGTGCCCACATGCCGCTCCGGCAACGCTTGACCGTCGGAGCCGCGGACTTCCACATCAAATCCCGGCAGCGGGAAACCGCAGGTGACGAAATTCTTGGACTTGCCTGAAGAGTTCCATGCATTTGCATTGACCGGCTCGGCTCTCTGTTCATCCGCCAGCAGTTCGGGGTCGACGGTGTCCAGCTGAATCCCCAGGTCCAGTTCGGAGAAACTGACCGCCAGCGAGCACTCCGCCATGCCGTAGCAGGCGGCGAAGGCTTTCGGGTTGAAACCGCTGGGCGCGAGCATGTCCGCGAACCGGGCCAGCGGCTCGGGGCGGATGGTCTCCGCGCCGACACCGGCCAGGCGCCACGAAGACAGGTCGAACTGACCGGCCGTTTCTTCGCGCAGCCGTTGAACGCAGAGTTCATAGCCGAAGGGCGGGCCGAAGGAAACCGTGGCGCGGTTTTGTGAAATCAGCGCCAGCCACAGCCGCGGCCGCATTCCGAAATCCCTGGTTTTCAGGTAGTCGACCGATGCCTGGGCTGCCATCGGCGAGAGCACCAAGCCGACCAGCCCCATGTCGTGGTAATACGGCAGCCAGGACATGCTGCGGTCGCCGGGACGCGCCTTGACCCCGTCACGGATGATGCTGGCCAGGTTGCTCATCACGGTTCTTTGAGTGATCATGACCCCGCGCGGGAACCGCGTGCTGCCGGATGTGTACTGGAGATAGGCCAGTTCGTCCGGGCCCGATGGGGATATGGGGGCGTTTGATCGTGAAACTTCCGAAAATTGCTCGGGAGTCCCGACGAACGCCAGCGGCAATCCTTCGGCGGCCTCGCTTAAAAAGGATAAAAACATGCTCGGAGCGATGGCTACCTGAGCCCGGCAGTTCAGGAGCAGGCGCCGGAGTTGTGCCACATATGACTTGTGGCCGCCCAAATGGATCGAGGCGGGCAACGGCACCGGCACCATCCCGGCGTACTGGCAGGCATAGAAAAAGCGCAGAAAATCGGGGTAGGTCTCGGCGACCAACGCCACCCGGGAACCGCGCTCCAGATTCAACCCCAGCAGCTGGCGGGCGATGTCAACGGCATCCTCCCGCAGCACCGCGTAGGGTAGAATCGCTTCAAGCTGCCCCCTTCCGTTGTAAAAATTCGCCCCCGTCTGACCCCGTGCAGCGTAATCCAGTGCGTCCGCCAACGTAGCGAAATCGCCGGGTCTCAGAGGTAAATTATTTTCGGTCGGTGTCGCCTCCATAGTAATCCACTATCCTTTTAGGTTTCTATTCAGGATTCGAATTCCGTTCCGCTCCAATCCGCTTACATCGCTGACGATATAAAACCCCAGTTGGACTATTTCGTCCACCGGAGCCGAAACCGGAAAATCAAATTTCATTAGATTTATCTCAATTGATTTGGAATGTCAAATCCCAGGATCTTTTTTGCCCTTTCAAGATGGCGATTATAGTCCGAGCACCTTGAAAACGCTAACAAAAAAAGCGACAAACTAATAAACCATGTTTTTCCGAATTGCAAGGGATTGTTTAAAAAAATAAAATCAGCTTGAAAAATGCATTAACTTGTGAAAGAGTCACTCGTCTTAATCGCTCGCAAAGTGCCGTCCAGCGCGGTTTTGCCGAGAATGGGTTTTCGGAGGCGCCTTCGATGGCCAAACGGCTCAGGCGGATCAGAGGCCTCCAAACGCGTTTGGCACCACCTGTTGTGGGATAACCCGTCCGAGCCCCTGCCGGGAGGATACAGGCCGCAGCCGGCCCCATTGCGAGCGGGGTCTGTTTTCCCTAACGCGAGGATCCGGTTTCTGCAGCCATGCATCCGTTATTAAAAACAGGGCTATCGGCATTTTAACCCAGAAAGTTTAGCCTTTCCAAATCCAAGCCAATTTTCTATCCTTAATATATACCGCATAAACAACAAATACTATGACGACCCAAAGCTACCAGCCGTTTACAGCAGTGATTCTTGCGGCCGACCGAACGGGCGAGGATCCAGTCGCGCGTGCGGCAGGAGTACCCTGCAAAGCGCTCGCCCCGGTCGGCGGGCGCCCCATGCTGTTTCGGGTGCTGGATGCGCTGGAGGCGTCCAATCTGGTTAACACCTGTATGGTTTGTGGGCCGCCGGCAGCCATAGTCGATCGTGCGCCGCTGGTCCGGCAGCGGCTGTCCGCTTCCGGCATGAAATGGCTGGCCCCCCAGGCCACTCCCAGCACCAGCACCCTGGCGGCGCTCAACTCAATCACCGAAGGGACCCCGGTGCTTCTGACGACGGCCGACCACGCCCTTCTCACACCCGCGATGGTCGATCATTTCGGCCGTGAAGCGCTCGCGACCGGTTGCGACGTGGTGGCGGCCTTGGCCTCACATGCGCTGGTCATGGCCCAATACCCGGGAATGCGCCGCACCCGGACGCGCTTCAGCGACGGGGCGTTTTGCGGCTGCAACCTGTTTGCCTTTCTTACGGCCGAGAGCCGCACGGCGGCAGACCTCTGGCGGCAAGTCGAAAACGATCGCAAGCGGCCGCTCAAAATGATCGGCCGCTTGGGCTGGATGGTGGTGCTGCGCTACCTGCTGGGGCGGTTGTCTCTGAAGGATGCGGTGAGGCTCATCTCCGAGCGGATGGGGCTCAAGGTCGGAGTGGTCATCCTGCCGTTCCCGGAGGCGGCCGCCGACGTCGATTCGGTCAGCGACTGGCATTTCGCAGAGGCCATCGCCGCCCGGGCCGGACGCTGAATGCAGAGACGGAGGTAAACCGGTGATCCTGCAGCGGTACATCATATCGGAGATTCTCAAGCCGGCGGCGGCCATTCTAACCGTACTAGTCATCATTTTTGCAAGTTATAGCGCGGTCACTTTCCTGGCCCAGGCCGTCGCCGGCTCGCTCCCGCCGGGAACGGTGGGAATGCTGATTCTGCTGCGCATCGGAATGGCGCTGGAAATCCTCCTGCCGACCACCTTCTACCTGTCGGTCATCATCGCCCTGGGGCGCCTCTACAAGGATTCCGAGATGACCGCCCTTTCCGCCTGCGGGGTGGGCATTGCCGATGTGTTGAAGCCGGTCTTCATGCTGTCCCTGCCGCTGGCAGCCCTGGCGGCTTGCGCCTCGCTTTACATCCGCCCGGAAGCCTATGAAAAGATCTACCAGATTCAGGACCAGGCCCAGGCTCAATTCGACATCTCGCGGCTGGAAGCCGATCATTTTCTCGACGTCCAAAGCGGCAAATACGTTTTTTTTGCCGAAGGGGTCGGCAACAAACAGGAGGGGGCGCAGCAGGTGTTCATCCGGATCGAGGAAGGCGCCAACCGTCAGGTGATTCAGGCGCAACGGATGATCCAGGGCGAAGCAGAGCGCGATGGACAGCGTACGCTCTATTTTCGCGAAGGGATGCTCTACGAGTTTCCGACCAGCGGTCCGGGCGGGAAAATCACGCGTTTCGACCAAGCGGAATACCCCATGCCGGTTGAAAACACTGCCCGCTATCGGCGCAAATCCGCTTCCACGCTGCAGCTCATCGGCTCCCCGCGACAGGAGGACATCGCCGAGCTTCAATGGCGGCTGTCCACGCCGCTGTCCACCATTCTGCTGGCGATGCTCGGCGTCCCCTTGAGCAAAAGCAACCCGCGCAGGGGCAAATATGCCAAGCTCGGGGTTGCCATCGTCATCTTCGCCTTTTATTACCAGATGTTTGTGATCGCAAAAACCTGGGTGGAAAAATCCCTGGTTTCGCCGCTGATAGGGATATGGTGGGTGCCCCTGATGCTGACGCTGTTGGCCGTCTTTTTTCTGTGGAGGACGGGGGAAGTGTTTTACCGAAAATGAGTGAACAGCTCAAAATCATCGATCGCTATTTAGGCCGGAACACTCTGCAGGGGTTTTTGCTGGTCCTTTCGATGCTGGTCGTGATTTTCAGTTTTCTGGAACTGCTGATCCAGATCAACGATCTCGGCAAGGGGAGTTACCGCCTGCCGGACGCATTCCTGTTTGTGGCGCTGACGATCCCCAAGCGCGTCGTCGACCTCATGCCGGTCGCGGCCCTCCTTGGCAGCATCGTTTCCCTCGGCCTGCTGGCCGATCACCAGGAGCTCACCGCCATGCAGGCGGCCGGCATGTCCGTTCAGCGCATCGCCTTTTCGGTGCTGGGGACGAGCATCGTGCTCATGCTGACGGCCATCATCCTGGCCGAGTTCGTTGCTCCCCCGCTCGACCAGAGCGCCCGCTTCATGCGATCCCGGGCGATCTACGGCAAGGCGGTCATCATGCAAAAGGAAGGTTTCTGGGTGCGCCACGGGCAGGCCTTCGTCCATGTGGGTCGGACCTTCGGCGGGGGGGGCGCCGCTGATATTGAAATCTACGAACTCGACGAATCGGGGCGGCTGAGGCGGTTCGTTGCGGCCAAGCAGGCGTCCATCCAGGATGGCCAGGATTGGCTGCTGACGGATATTCAGGCAAAAAAGTTCGATGGTGAGACCGTTGCCGTATACCCCATGGACCACTACCGGTTGACGTCCTTCCTGACACCCGCCCAGGTGTCCATCCTCGAGTTACCTCCCGACAGCCTCTCGCTTTCGGATTTGTGGGGCTTTGTCCGCAGCCTCAACCAGCGGTCCGAGAACTCGAAGGCCTATGCCCTGGCGTTTTGGCAGAAGGTCTGCCTTCCGGTGACCACCGGCATCATGGTGCTGCTTTCCCTCACCTTCATCTTCGGCTCCACACGCATCCGCAACGCCAGCCAGCGGATTTTCATTGGAATGCTGGTGGGGGTGCTGTTCTATCTCACCAACCAGATCGTCGGGCACGTGGGCCTGATTCTCGACCTGCCCCCCCTTCTCACGACGCTGGGCCCGGTGAGCGTCATTCTGCTGGTGGCGCTGAGACTCCTCCGCAAAGCCTTTTAGCATCAGATTCGGATTTCTGATTCCGGGATGAACCGATCGCTGTCGTGATCCAGGGCGTGGTCTTGACAGGTGGTGAGCCAGCCGGTGGAGGTCGGGGTGATGCGGAAGACACGAAAGGCAGCCCGACGAAGGGGGTCCCGGCGGTTCGCCGAGGCCGAGGATACGCCCAGCACCGGCACGCTGCCGGAAGGGCCGGGCAGATCTGCGCGGGACCGGCGGTGGGAGTGGCCGTGAAGAATGAGCTCGGCGCCGTGCTGGCGGAGGAGTGGCAGAAAGCTCTCGGCGTCCGTCAGTCGCTTGTGGGGGGAAACGGCGTTCGGCACCGGCGGATGGTGGATCAGCAGGACGCGGTAGAGGTTGCGGCGGGCGGTTTCGGACAACACCTCGGCGCAACGTGCCAGCTGCGAGGCGCCGATGCTGCCGGCGGCCGACAAGGGTCGCGTGGGCCGGGCCGTGGAGATGCCGATCAGTGCGACAGGGCCCCGGATCCTGAGGGTCGGGAAACATGGCCGAGATCCGGTTTCAGCGGAATCCGGTGCCATGTAGTCGGCCCAGTGTGCGTACCCGTCATTCCATGCCGTGGGAACCAGCGCGTCATGGTTGCCCGGAACCACGAACACGTTTTCAGGCGGACCCAGGCCCTGCAGGTGCCGCCGGGCTTGCTCAAACTCGGCGGGCAGGGCCAGTTGCGTCAGGTCTCCGGTCACGACGATGTGGCCGAAACGCGTCGCTTGCACGGCCTGAGTCAGGGCGTGGAGGACTTCTATGCGGTGCTCGTACCGGCGGCGTACGTTCCAGCTCAGGTAGCTGAACGCACGTTTGTTAAACCAGCGCGAGAAAGCAACGCCGGTCGGGCGGCACAGGTGAAAGTCGGAGATGTGAATCAAAGTGAACGCGCTGCGCGTTGTTCCTGGCTTTACAAAACTCATGAGGGCATATATAAACCACGACGCTTTGCATTTCAACGCCAGAGGTGTTGACTTTCGAAGAAATCCATCAACATCGACGCGATCGCGCGACGTTGATCATTGCCGCGGTTCCAACTACCGGCTGAACTTTGCAATGAGCTTGTCGTTGTCCACATCCAGCGTAGAAGATGGCGTTGCCGACCGGCCGGGAGATGTCCCGGCCGGCCGCGGGCCTTGGCGCGTGGGGGTGATCAGCAATCCTTTGAGCGGCGGGAACCGGCGCGGCGGGCTGAACGGCATTCGCCGCTTTTTGCTGGACTACCCCGATATCCCGCATCGCGAGGTCTGCACCGCGGAAGAAGTCCAGGCGACCCTCGCTGACTTCGCACGCAACGATTTGAACCTGGTGGCGGTGAACTCCGGCGACGGGACCATTCAGGCGGCGCTGACCGCACTTTTTAATCATCGCGCGTTTCAGCCGTTACCGTTGCTGGCGCTTCTGTGCGGCGGTACGACCAACATGACCCACCAGGATCTGGGGCTGCGCGGTCAGCGGGTCGCCGCCCTGCGGCGGCTGATGAACTGGGCGCATCACGGGGAGGGGGAGGCGCTGGTTCGGCGGAGGTCGATCCTGAAGGTACAGTCCCCCTCCTGCCCGCATCCGCTATACGGTTTATTTTTCGGGGCCGCCTGTATCTTCAAAGGCATTCAGTTTTTCCACTCGAGAGTCCACCGGATGGGGTTGAGCGGCGACCCCGCCCACCTGCTGATCCTGGCGCGGTTTCTCTGGGCGCTGGCCCGGCGGCAGGACGCACTGGTGGCGCCCGTGTCCACCGCCATCCGCGCGGACCGCTCCGGTGCAATTTCGAAAAACGTTCTGCTGCTGCTGATCACCACGCTCGACCGGTTAATTTTGGGCTTGCGGCCGTTTTGGAGCCAAGGCGGCGGACCGCTGCGACTCACCGCCGTCAGCGCCGGACCCCGGCGGCTGCTGCGCGCGCTGCCCGCTCTGATTAATGGCCGCGGCACTTCATGCGCTACGCCCGATAACGGCTATCTCAGCTGTAACGCCCGCGAAATCCAGTTGGAAATGGACGGTGGGTTTGCCATAGACGGTGAGCTTTTTTCCGCCGACCCGCGTTCGGGTCCGGTCCTCATTCAGGACGGGGGCGTCGCGGACTTTTTAAGGTTGTGAGCATGCCCATTCCCGAGCCGATGATGTGCTTGATCCGCGGCAAGGCCGCCCAACCCGCTGCGGATGCAGTGAAGGCCTTGGCGGAGAGGGTGTTGGCCCAACACGGAGAATCCGTGCAGGCCATCGTCTTCTATGGATCCTGCCTGCGCTCGGGGGATGATCGGGGCGGGATGGTGGACCTTTATGCGGTCGTGGACCGCTACCGCAGCGCCTATGGATCGGGGGTATGGGCCCTTCTGAACAAACTCCTGCCGCCCAATGTATTCTATCTGGAAATTTCCGCTGACGGTCGCGTGGTGCGGGCCAAGTACTCCATCCTGTCCCTGGCCGACCTGGAGCGCGGGGTCTCGCCCGCCTGGTTCCATTCCTATTTGTGGGGCCGGTTCGCTCAGCCCACGGCGCTCCTCTATGCGCGCAGCCCTGAGGCGGCCGAGCGGGTGCGCGCGGCGTTAGGCCAGGCGGTCGTGACCTTTCTGAGCCGGGTGATCCCCTGCCTGCCCGCGCAGTTTTCCGTCAAAGATCTATGGCTCAAGGGGCTTTCGTTGAGCTACCGCGCCGAGCTGCGGGCCGAGCGGCCTGAAAAGGTGGCCGGCCTGTTTCAGGCCTCCTCGGACTATTACGAGGAGATCACTGCGGCTGCGCTGCCGGTGCTGCCGTTTCCCGCCCATCGCGTCGAAGGGCCTGCGGGCGGCTATGAATCCCGCATTTCGTCCGGGCGACGGACGATCTGCCGGGCAGGGTGGAAGGTCCGGTCTCTTCAGGGCAAGGTTCTTTCGCTGTTGCGGCTGCTGAAGGGGGCCTTCACGTTCGCCGGGGGGTTGGACTACATCCTGTGGAAGATCGAGCGCCATACTGGGGTAGCCGTGGAGGTGCCGCCGCGCCTGCGGCAGCATCCGATTTTAGCTCTCTGTGTGCTGTCCTGGAGGCTCTACCGCAAGGGTGCCTTCCGATAAACGGCATGCGGCGCTCTATCATGGGATGCGGCATGGAAAAAGGGCAGGGCCGGCAGAGGGCGTGCGGCGTTACACTCCTGGCCGCGTGCCGTTTATGAAGGCAAGGATCGCTTTTTCCTGATCCGCCGGAAGGGATTTGAGCCGGATGCCGATGCCGGCGGGTTCGTTGCGAAGGATCTCGCCGTTCAGGATCAACGGCCTTTCCAGGCCAGGCAAGCGGCAGCTGATGCGGATCGGTTTGCCCGGGGGATAGGATCGCTCGGTCTTGATGAACATGCCGACCGTGCTGATGTCGGTGATGGTGCCGTCAAAGGTGTTGGCATCGAGGACACACACGGCGCGCAGCCGGCAGGACGTGCGCTGCATCTGGCGGATCAGAGCGTCATCGTCATCCAGCGTGAGGGTCGTTACCATCGCTTCGCTGAAGGGGAAATCGAGCATCTGCTCCAACAGTCGCGTCTGCTGCTCTTCGGACATTTCCATAACCAACTTGAAAAGATGGGTGGTGATGCGGTCCCCCAGCAGCTGCTTGAGAAGGATCAGCTGCTTGTCCCTCGGCAACTCATCCACCAGGGTGAAGAGGCGGCCCGTGGTGCTGAATCGCCCCAGGCGCGCAGCCATCTCTTCCATGCGACGTCTCCTACAGGCCGGCCCGTTTGAAAAGCCCGGTCAGGTCCATCTGGTTGATCGTGTCGCTCACCAGTTCACCGACCACCTTTTCGGCATCGGCCTTTTTCATGAACATGACCCGTTCGGCGCTGCCGGTGACCGCCTGCATGCTGAGCAGGGTTCCATTTTTCAGCAGCCGGGCCTCGTAAGCGACCGATGCACTCCACTTCCGGTCTCCGAAATCCAGCTGGAATTCATTGAGCACCACGTTCAATTCCGCGTCGGCGTTGGCCCCCGGCGGCATCACCTTCACCCCGGAATCCTCCAGCCGATAGCGCAGGATTTCAGTGAACAGAGGGCCGAGGGGATAGGCCCCCCTGAGCTCGTTGCCCCGGCCGGGCTTTGAAACCGTCAGGGCGTACACGTCGGAAAACCCCTCCAGCTCCTCCCGGGCGCTTGGGGTGAGAAACGCCCTGTTTTTACGTGCGTCCTCGAAGACGACCACAACGCTGCGCGGGATAGGGCCTCCAGCCAGCGCCGGCAGCTGATACTGGACGTTCATCACGTTGGAGGAGGCGCAGGCGGCTGCGAGAATACCGAACGCAACCCAGGCCCCATATCCCCATTTTTGCAACCGATGCATGTGTGCCTCCCCGGAAATGGGCCGAACGCAACCCACATCCCATTTTAACTTTTTGGTGAAGACGGCTTAAGGTCAGGAAAGTATGGCGGAAAGTCCTGGGCCTGTCAAGCCGGGGCCGGCCGGCGGTTTAAGGACGAGTCGCGGCCCACGACATCAGGCCAGGTTCATCACTTCCATCACGCCGTCCATCAGATCGGCCACCAGCAGCTTGTTTCGAAAAGGGGTCCCCTTTTTCAGAATGATCTTGGCGGCCTCTGCGCATTCCAAAGACGCCAGAAAAACCACGGAGAAGGGTACCGTCCCCAAGGCGGTCTCGGCGCCCTTGAGCGGCAGGTTCTGCGGTTCGCCATAGATCAGTCGCAGGCCCCGGTCTTCGGGGAAAATGGTGGTGACGTGGCCGGATGCCCCGGCGACCGCCGCGGATACCATCGGCCGGCCGAGACGTCGGCAGGCGTTTTCCACCATGAAGCGCGCGGGCAGATTGTCCAGGCAGTCCACGACCACATCGCACGCGGCGAGCCGTTCGCCGGCGTTTTCCGGGCTCAGAAACTCGGCCGACGCGGTGCATTCAACCGACGGGTTGATCTGGTCAACCCGCTGGCGAGCGGCCTGCGCCTTGGGCTGTCCCAGGTGGGCAATGGTGCTGAGGAGCTGGCGGTTGAGATTGCTCTCCTCGAAGCTGTCGCCGTCAATGAGCGTCAAGCGGCCCACACCCATGCGGGCCAGGATTTCGGTCACCGCACCGCCCAGACCGCCCAGGCCCACCACGGCTACGCGCGCCTTCAGCAGCGTCGCCTGGTCGGCGAGGGAGAACGTCCGCATGTTCCGTGCATAGCGCTCGGGGACGATGCCGTTTTCAAGAGCCGTGATTTCAATTTCCCGGCCGCGTACGCCTGACCGCCACGAGATCTCGAGAATGTGATGGACGGACAGGCTCTTGTAAGGGGTCTGGTCCGGAAAGGTCCTGGCCTCTGCCAATCGTTCGAAATCAAGGCTGGTGGTGTTCATTGTGTCCCTCCGCCTGAAGGTGCAGTACGGGCGGCCATGGTGCGAGTCGGCCCCCGGAATATGAAGGAGCCTGATAGTAACAACCCATCGCTTCTACTGCAACTGTTCCTTGAAGTCGCGTCGGGTTTACGTCCCGGCGGAAGCATTTCTCTGCAGCAGCTATTAAACCAGCAATCCAATATGCCAACTCATGTTCGGGTGAAGGCAGGCACCCCGCTCCGCCTATACGCGAGATGTTGGAATTTGGCATATTGGATTGCCGGAGAAATCATTCGGCTCCGCATTCGTCAAGTTGACAGGCTATCGCATATATCATAGAGATTTCCGGACCATCTTTTATTTTAAATCAGAAATCAGAGGGAATTCGCCCATGCAAATCAACATGGAGAAAACGGCGGACATCGGATTGATTGGCCTGGCGGTCATGGGCCAGAACCTGGTGCTCAACATGAACGACCACGGCTACACCGTTGCCGTCTACAACCGGACCATCGCGAAGGTCGACGAATTCCTGAACGGTCCGGCCCAGGGCACCCGGGTGGCCGGGGCCCATTCACTGGAAGGGCTGACGGCAAGCCTCAAGCGTCCGCGCAAGGTGATGCTGATGGTGAAAGCCGGCAAAGCCGTGGACGATTTCATCGACCGGCTCCTGCCGCTGTTGGGGGCCGGAGACCTGATCATCGACGGGGGCAACTCCCAGTTCACCGACACCAGTCGCCGGACAAAATATTGCGAAACCAAGGGGATTCTCTACATCGGCACCGGCATTTCCGGAGGCGAGGAGGGCGCCCGGCGCGGGCCGTCCATCATGCCGGGCGGCAACCCCCAGGCTTGGCCGCTCGTGAGGGACCTGTTCCGGGCCATCGCCGCCAAGACACCCGACGGCTCGCCCTGCTGCGACTGGGTGGGCGAGGAGGGCGCCGGGCACTATGTGAAGATGATCCATAACGGTATCGAATACGGCGACATGCAGATCATCGCCGAGGCCTATCACCTCATGCGCGACGGGCTGCGGCTGCCGCACGATGAGATGCACCGGATCTTTGCCCGCTGGAACGCCGGCGACCTGCAGAGCTATCTGATAGAGATCACTCGGGACATCATGGCGTTCACGGACGCCGACGGCAAGCCGTTGGTGGAGAAGATTTTCGACAGCGCCGGACAGAAGGGCACGGGCAAGTGGACGGGGATCAACTCCCTGGATCTGGGCATGCCGGTGACCCTCATCAGCGAGGCGGTCTACGCCCGCTGCCTGTCGGCCCTCAAGGACGAGCGCGTCGCCGCTTCCACGCTTCTCGGCGGCCCCCGGGCCACGTTTACGGGAGAACAGAAAACGATCGTGACCGACCTGCGTAACGCGGTCCTGGCCTCCAAGATCGTCTCTTACGCCCAGGGGTTCATGCTGATGCGCGAAGCGGCGCGGGAATACCGGTGGAACCTGGACCTCGGGAAAATCGCCCTGCTGTGGCGCGCGGGCTGCATCATCCGCAGCGCATTCCTGGAAAGGATCAAGGATGCCTTTGCCGGGAATCACGGTCTGCCGAACCTGCTATTGGACGATTATTTCAGAAGCGTTGTCAAGAAATGCCAGGGATCCTGGCGGCGGGTGGTGATGGAGGCGGTGCGGCGGGGGATCCCGGTCCCCGCCATCTCGGCCGCGCTCTCCTTTTACGACGGCTACCGCAGCGCCCGCCTGCCCGCCAACCTCATCCAGGCCCAGCGGGATTACTTCGGCGCGCATACCTACGAGCGAGTCGACCGGCCGCGCGGTGAATTTTTTCACACCCAGTGGGTCAAGGACTGACCCATGGAACGAAATCCCCCGGCCCCCTTTTTCAAAAGGGGAGAGACGCCGCGACCCTCTGGCGCCCCCTATAAAAAAGTGGGTTTGGGGGGATTTTAAAATCGACTTTGAAGGACCACCCCATGACCATCGGTGAAGGCAGCCCGGATGCCGTGCTGCTGGAAAAGGATGTGGCATCCATTATCCTGGAGGGGATCCCGGCCGGGTTGTATGAGAACCAGCGGGTTCTCGTTCTCACGCCGGATGCCACGCGGACCTGCCCGCTGCCGATGATGGTGCGGGCCATCCGCAAGACCATCGGCGAGCGTTGTGCCCGTCTCGATTTCATGGTCGCCCTGGGCACCCATACCCCTCTGTCGCCGCAGAGCATCCTGGCGCTCTACGGCATAACGCATCCCCAGCAGGACTTCCCCCGCTCAGCCTTTTACAACCACGAATGGGACCGTGCGGACACCTTCCGGCGCATCGGGACCCTGGCACCCACTGACGTCGAAGAGATCTCCGGAGGGCTGCTGAGCGAAGAGGTGCCGATCGAGATCAACCAACGCATCTTCGATTACGATCTGGTGCTCATCGCCGGACCGGTATTCCCGCACGAGGTGGTGGGCTACTCGGGCGGGGCCAAGTATCTTTTTCCCGGCATATCCGGAGGCGAGTTTCTGCATTTCTTTCACTGGCTGGGTGCGGTCATCAGCACCAAGAAAATCATCGGGATCAAGGACACGCCGGTCCGGCGCGTGATCGACCGGGCGCTGGACATGATCGGTGTACCCGTTCGCTGCCTGGCCATGGTGGTCAACCACGGCGCGGGGTTGTGCGGGCTGTATGCGGGGGACACGCGCGCGGTTTGGTCACGGGCGGCGGACCTGTCCTCACGGATTCACATCGTGACCAAGAGAAAGCCCTTCAAGCTTGTGCTGGGCGCCGCTCCCGCCATGTACGACGAAATCTGGACCGCCGGCAAGGTCATGTACAAGCTCGAACAGGTCGTGGCCGACCAGGGGACCCTTATAATTTACGCTCCCCATATCCATGAGGTGTCCCGGACGTGGGGCCGTTACATCGAGGCCGTCGGCTATCACATCCGGGAATACCTCTTGGACCACATCGACCGGCTCAAGGGTGTCCCGCGGGGCGTGCTGGCGCATCTGACCCACGTCCGCGGGACCGGCACGTACGCGGACGGCGTCGAGAGAGCCGATGTGAACCTGGTTTTCGCAACCTCGATCCCGAAGGATGTCTGCCGCCGGATCAACGTCGGCTACATGGACCCCCGGCACATCCATCTCGCGGACTACATGAACAGGGAAGACCAGGGGATCCTGTTCGTGGACCACGCCGGCGAGATCCTCCACCGCCTGGAACGGCCCGCGACAAAGGAGTGAACCATGAAACCCTTCCTCACTGAAGATTTTCTTCTGCAGACCTCGACAGCCAGGGCGCTCTACCACAATTTCGCCGAGAACATGCCCATCTTCGACTACCACTGTCACCTGCCAGTGGCGGAAATAGCCGCGAACAAGACCTTCGAGAACCTCACCGACATCTGGCTGCGGGGCGATCACTACAAGTGGCGGGCCATGCGGGCCAACGGCATCGCCGAGCGGTTGATCACCGGGGACGCAAGCGATGCCGAAAAGTTCCAGGCATGGGCCGCCACCGTGCCCCAGACCCTGCGCAACCCGCTTTACCATTGGACCCACCTGGAGTTGAAACGCCACTTCGGAGTTTCGGGGAGACTTCTGAACCTCGAAACGGCGGAAGCGATTTACAAGGAATGTTCGGCCATGCTGCGCACCGGTGATTTCAGCACGCGGCGCATACTGGAGCGCATGAACGTGAAAGTCGTGTGCACCACCGACGACCCGACGGATACACTGGAGCATCATCTGCGGTTGAAGGCGGAACGTATTTTTCCGGTGAAGGTCCTGCCCGCCTTCCGCCCGGACAAGGCATTGGCAGTGGAATCGCCGCGCGATTTCAACACGTGGGTCGAGCGGCTGGAGGCATCCGCCGGACTTGCCGTCGACAATTTCGGTTCATTCCTGGAGGCGGTCCGGCGCCGGCACGATTTCTTCCATCTGGCAGGGTGCCGGCTTTCGGACCACGGGATCGAACATCCCTTTGCCGCAGATTACACGGCGAAGGATGTGGACAAAGCTTTCCAAAAGGCACGACAGGGAAAAAGGCCGACGCCTGCTGAAGCGTTGAAATACAAGTCAGCCGTAACGCTTGAGCTGGCGCGGATGGACGCCGAAAAGGGGTGGACCCAGCAGTTCCACTTCGGGGCGCTGCGGAACGTCAACAGCAAGACCATGGCAACCCTCGGGCCCGATACCGGCTACGACACGATCGGCGACTTCGATTTGGCCCGCGGCCTCGCCCGTTTCCTGGACGCTCTGGAACGCGAAGATCGCCTCGCCAAAACCATCTTCTACGTGATGAATCCGCGCGACAACGAGGTGGTTGCCGCTGCGATCGGGTGTTTCCAGGATGGAAGCTTCCCCGGCAAGATGCAGTTCGGGTCGGCCTGGTGGTTCAACGACCAGAAGGACGGCATCGAGCGGCAGGTCAACACGCTTTCCAACATGGGGCTGTTGAGCCGGTTCGTGGGCATGCTGACCGACTCGCGCAGCTTTCTGTCCTACCCGCGGCACGAGTACTTCCGGCGGGTGCTCTGCAACCTGCTCGGCAACGACGTGGAGAACGGGGAACTTCCGGATGACATGGACCTGCTCGGCGGCATGGTCCAGGACATTTGCTTTCGTAATGCTTCAGCCTACTTCGGGATCGAAGCAGGCTGAAGCATTACTGAACATATTTTTAGTGGGAGTGGCTTTCAGCCACCATCAGCGCTCATACAGCAGCCTTGCAGTTTACTTCAGCCATGGATTTTTTCCGTGACAGCCACACCACAGCGAAAATCGATTAATCTTCGCGACTGCCGGGTCCTGGTGACCTCCACGACGTTCGGGATCCAAGACCTCACGCTGAGATCCGAACTCGAGCGAACGGTCGGCGAGGTCCGCTACAGCCCTGAAAAGCGCCCCCTCACCGCGCCGGAGTTGACGAACCTGGTCAAAGACATCGACGGCTGGATTGCAGGCCTTGACGCAATCGACGCCTCCGTCATTGCGGCGGCCGACCGGTTGAAGGTGATCGCCCGCTACGGGGTGGGTTATGACCGTGTGGACCTGGCGGCGGCAACCCGACGCGGGATCGTGGTCACCAACACACCGGGTGCAAACTCGGCCGCCGTGGCCGAGTTGACGATCGGATTGATGCTGGCGCTCGGCCGCCGGATCTGCCAGGCGAACCAGGAAGTGCACAGCGGGCAGTGGCCCCGCATCGCGGGGGTGGGTCTGGCGGGCAAGACCGTGGGGCTGGTGGGGTTCGGGTCCATCGGCCGCGAGACGGCCCGGCGGCTTTCGGCATTCGGGTGCCGGGTTCTTGTCGCAGACCCTTTCGTGAGCCCAGAGGCGGTTTCCGGATGCGGTGCCGGCCTCGTGCCTCTCGATGTGCTTCTTCCGGCATCCGATTTTGTGTGCCTGCACGCGGCCGCCACCCCGGCGACCGCAGGCATGGTGAACGAGTCGTTTCTCCGGAAAATGAAACCCGGCGCCTTTCTGGTCAACGCGGCCCGCGGGGAATTGATCGACGAGGCAGCCCTGGGACAGGCGATCGAGAGCGGGCACCTGCGCGGGGCGGCACTGGATTGTTTCCGTAATGAGCCGCCGGCAGCTGATCACCCTCTGCTCCGGCTGCCGCAGGTAATGGTCACCCCCCACACCGGCGCCCACACGGACGAAGCGGTGAACGCTATGGGGCGGAAGGCGCTCGATGCCTGCCTGGCGGTTTTGCGTGGTGAAAGACCGGCGCATGTCGTCAATCCTGATGTTTACACGGGCATGGATGGCGTATGAAGAGTTCTTCGTGGTTTCTCGGCATAGACCTGGGTACGGGCAGCTGCAAGAGCATCGTGGTCGATGAGCAGGCCAAGGTCCTCGGTTTCGGGGTGGCCGAGTACTCGGGCGCCGAGGCCCATGACCGCTGGCAGGAGCAGGACCCGCTGGATTTGGTGAAAGCGACCATCGCTTCCGTGCGTCAGGCGGTGAGCCAGCCCGGCGCCCGCCCGGATCACTGCGGCGGCATGAGCATCGGCGGCGCCCTGCACAGCGTGATGGCCGTGGACGGCCGTGGTGATCCCATGACGGGCGTCATCACCTGGGCGGACGGGCGGGCCGTTGAGCAGGCCAGGGCCGTCGCCGCCACGGCGGCCGGCAGGACCCTTTACCGGGAAACCGGCTGCCCCGCGCACGGGATGTACCCGCTTTACAAGGTCATGTGGCTCCGCGAAAATCGGCCGGTGGTTTTTCAGCATGCCCGGCGTTATGTCTCCGCAAAGGAATATGTCGGTTTTTGTTTGACCGGCACCTGGCAGGTCGACTACTCGCTGGCCGCAGGGTCCGGTTTTCTTAACACCAACACCCTTCAGTGGAGCGAGCGGTCCCTCGACCTGGCCGGCATCCGCAAAGACCAGCTCTGCCCTCTGGCCGCACCCTCCGCCCGCTTGGGCACGTTGCAGCCGGACGTCGCCTCTCAGTTGGGGATTCCCGTGAACACGCCGGTCGTGATGGGTTCCTCCGATGCAGTGAACTCGAGCATCGGCGCCGGCGCCGTGGGCCCCACCCAGGCCACCTTGATGATTGGAACCAGTGGTGCGCTGCGGGTGGTTTCCCCGCGGCCGGTGTTGGACCCCAAGGCACGCAGCTGGTGCTATGCCATCGATGAGAGGCACTGGCTGGTAGGCGGTGCGATCAACAACGGAGGCGTAGCGCTGTCATGGCTGCGGGGCTGCCTGAATCAAACCCATCCAGGACAGCCGCTGACCTTTGAAGACATCCTCGCGCTCGCCGGCCGCTCCCCCGCAGGATCCGGGGGCTTGGTCTGCCTTCCGTTTTTCGCGGGTGAACGCAGCCCCAACTGGAATCTGAATGCCCGGGGGGCGTTCTTCGGGATGAGCCTCGAGCACGAAATGCGGCATGTGGCCCGGGCGCTGCTGGAGGGCATCGGGTTCCGCTTCAAGAGCCTGCTTGAGGTTCTCCATGAAATCGGCGTCGATGTGAAGCAGATCGCCGCTTCGGGGGGCTTCACCAAGTCCCGGCTGTGGCTGCAGGTGATGGCCGACATTCTGGGGCGGGAGCTGAACGTGCCGGCCTGGGGTGAGACGTCGGCGCTGGCGGCAGCCTTCTGGGCCGCGCTCGCCGCCGGGTGCGTCCGATCCATGGAAGAGATCCGGGAGTGGGTTAACCACGGCCACGCATGCCGGCCGGTTCCTGAGAATACAGCCGTCTACGAGCGGGTCTATCCCTTGTACACGAAACTTTATGAGGCGGCAGCCGGCTCTTTTGACGACATCGCCCGGCTTCAGAACGATCTGGCTGCGGCCAAGGATGAGCGAGGGAAGAGCGATGGAACATGATGACCTGCGAAAAGGGTATGATTTCAGCGGACGCACCATTGTCATGACCGGTGGGACCGGGGTGCTGGGTTCCGAAATGGCGGTCGCCCTTGCGCGCGCGAAGGCAAACGTGGTGGTCCTGGCGAGGGATCCATCGCGGGCCGGCGAGTTGAAGGGGCGTCTCGAGGAAGGGCCTGGAAACGGGGCCCTGGTTCGTGCGGACGTCCTGGTCAAGGAGTCTCTTGCGAAGGCTGCGAAGGAGATCCAGGGCCGTTTCGGCCGGGTTCACGCCTTGGTCAACGCCGCCGGCGGTAACGTCCCCGGAGCGACCACCAACCCGAGCCAGCGGTTTTTCGACCTGCCGGAGGATGCATTAAAACAGGTGGTGGATCTCAACTTGATCGGCACCATCGTCCCCTGCCAGGTGTTCGGCCATATCATGGCGGAGCAGAGGGAGGGGAACATCATCAACATCGCATCCATGGCCGGCTTCCGGCCGCTGACTCGTACGATTGCCTACAGCGCCGCCAAGGCGGGCGTCAGCAATTTCACGCAGTGGCTGGCCGTCCACATGGCGCAGGAGTACTCCCCGCGAATCCGGGTCAACGCCATCGCACCGGGGTTCTTTCACACCCGCCAGAACCATTTCCTGCTTTACGACGAAAAGACCGGCGATCTCACGCCGCGCGGCCGGTCCATCATCGACCACACCCCCATGCAGCGGTTTGGGAAGCCCGAGGATCTCCTGGGGGCCTTATTCTGGCTGCTTTCTCCGGGAGCCGAGTTCGTGACCGGCACCGTCGTCGCCGTGGACGGCGGGTTTTCTGCATTCAGTGGCGTATAAAGGCAACAGTTTAATAGTTGAGTCCCAAATCCATAAGCAAGTACAGAATTTGAGCAAAAAAGGTATTTGGGATATCGATATCATGTCGCTATGTGGGGTTTGGCAGATTTGATTGTGGTTTAATTCATGAGTTGATCTGATCAAAACCCAGTCAAAGCTGGCCACCTGGTTTTTTGATTTTTAACCCAGCGTCGGGTCGAGCGGCACCTCCACTTCAGCGCCGCGGCGTTCGGCCGAGACATAAGCGGCGTAGAGAACTCCCACCGTGTCGCTGGCCGCCAGCATCCCCGACGTGGGCTCTCTGCCCGTGGCGATGGCTTCCATGAAATCCTGGATCTCCTGGGGATAGCCGAAGGTGGAGTACTCGTCGGGTGCGGGGTTGGACCAGCCCTGCTTGGTGCCGAGCTTTTCCATGAGATAGACGTCGGCCAGCTGCTCCTCCCGCGGGTTGTAAAGCTCCATGGCGTTGCTGGGGCTCATGTTGCAGCGGGCGCGGTGGTTGTTGGCGAAAATCTCCAGCCAGTTGTGCACTCCTCCCATGACGATTTCCGAGGCGAAGATGTCGGCCACCATCCCGTCCTCGAAGGTGAGATGGATCTGGCAGTAGTCTTCGATGTCCGTGTAGTCGGTTCGCAGGAACCCCTTGCTCACGAAGGCCGGGGCTCGGGTGATCTCGTGGGTGCGGGCGCTGACGCTGTGCGGGCGGACGGGTTTGCCGTATAGCGCCAGGCCCTCGACCTGCTTCAGGTAGAGAAGCGCGCTCAACGGGTGGCAACTCTTTCCTACCACCGAGCCGCCGCCGGAGAGCCTCCATACCCCATAGGCCGGGGAGGGGCTTCCGGAATGCGACTGCCCTCCTATAGCCCAGAGGATCTGACCTTTGCCCTTCGACAGGATCTCGGCCTCTTTTTGGACAACGGGGGCATAGATCCAGTTTTCAGCATAGCACAGCTTTCTGCGGTTTTTTAGTGCAGCGGCGATTACGCGTCGAGAGCTGGAAAGGGCTTCGGCGAGCATTGTTTCTTTTGGGAAGCGGTTTCCCGCAAACGCGTCGTCACCGGGTGGCCCGTAATACCCGGTGAACGGCTTTTCGACGATCACATGCTTCCCGGCTTCAAAGGCCGCAATGGAAACCGGTTCGTGGGCATACCCCGGGGTGCAGTTGTCGACGACGTCCACCTCGGACAGCAGCTCTGCCAGCGAATCAAACGCCCGCATCCCGCGCCGGGCGGCAAACTCCTCACGCCGCGATTTCTGCAGAGAGGTGACCCCCACCACCTCCACCGGGATGCCGGTCACCCGCTGGAACGACGCGTAATGAAAGACCGCGGCGTTTCCGCAGCCTACCATTCCCACCCGAATCGGTTTCTGCATCGTAATGCCCTCCATAATCTTGAACAGGGTTCAGACAAGTTGCTTCGTTGGAGATAGGGCAAGGCGCGCTGGGCCATCCGATATGGAATGAAATCCCCCTTCGCCCCCTTTAGCAAAGGGGGTTGGGTGATTTTGCAATCGACTTCATCGGAAGGGCCTCGCCGGCGAAGCGAAATTTCTTGACAGCCGGAATTAGGTCTGATAGCTGATGGTCAAGTGGTCCGTCCAGTTTTGCCGATCCTATTTCAATCCTGGAAAAAAGTAAACAAGCGAGCCGATCTTCAATTCGCGAAGGAGAATCCAGGATGAAGCCTCCCCGAAAACAGCAGAATCTGTTTTCCACGGTAACACCCCGAAAAATACCGGATGCCGTCTACAAGCAACTGGTGTCCCTGATCGCCAACGGCCGGTTGAAGCCGGGAGAAAAACTGCCCTCCGAGCGGGACATGGCTGCGGACATGGGGGTCAGCCGGCAGTCCATCCGCGAGGCCATCAACAAAGCCAGAACCATGGGACTCATCGAGGTCAGGCAGGGAGGCAGCACCGTGGTGGTTTCCTCCGTCAAAGAACATTTGAAGACACCGCTTGCCATCATCCTGGAGGAGCAGGCCGAGAAAATTTTGGAATTTATCGACATCCGCAAACTGTTCGAATGCTGGTGTGCCGAGAAAGCCGCCGCTGCTGCCAAAAACGCCGACTTGCGTGCGATGCTGGATCTCCTGCAACGGATGGAAAAGCTCCAGCCCGGGGACGCGGCCTGGGAAAAAGCGGATTTGAGCTTCCACTCCGCCATTGCCGCGGCGTCGCACAATGTGATTGCGATTCATATCATGGAAGGGCTCAGAGCCAGTTTCAACAGCTATTTCAAGGCCAAAAAATTCGCCTTGGGACCGGAACGCAAGGATTTTCTGCACCAGCAGCACCAAGGCATTTTCATGGCGATTAAACAGAAAAGCCAGCAGGCGGCAAAGACCCGGATGATGGAACACCTTGAATACGTGGAAGACGTGATTCGGCGGGACTTCTTGAAGCACAAACGCAAACGCAGTCATCCTTCGGCAGCCGTGCGAGCAAAATGAGCTGACCCTGCGTTCAAGGGTGATAGGCCGTGAATAGAAACGATGCCTGGGGTGGGGCCCTCATCTTTGGTTTTGGCGCTCTGACCGTTTATCTCTCCCTGAAGATGCCCCTCGGGACATTCCGGGCGGCCGGCCCCGGCCTTTTCCCTTTGTGCCTGGGGCTTCTCCTGGTGGTGCTTGCATCGATCTTCACCCTCGCGGCGTTAATGCGTCTTCGCCGGGACGGAAAGCGGGAGGGAAAAACTCCAGAGGGCACAGGTTCCGTGAAGCCGGTGCTCGGCTTCATGGCGGTTATCGCTTTTGCGGCCTGTTTTCTTGAATATCTGGGTTACGCCCCGACGGCGTTCATGGTGGTCATGGCGCTGCTGCAAATATTAGGAGGCCGCTACTGGCGCCGGAATCTGCTCATCGCGCTGGCCGCCGGGGCGATTTCCCATTTTCTCTTCGTGCAGTGGCTGCAGATTCCGTTTCCACAGGGGGTGCTGGGCTTATGAGGGATCATCAATAAGAGTAGCTCATGCTGGAATCGCTCCAACAGCTTGCCGGCGGGTTCGGGATCGCAACCACGGTTCCCAACCTCTTTTATTGCCTGATAGGAGCTATTGTGGGCACCTTGATCGGCGTTCTGCCGGGGATCGGCCCCATCGCCGGGATTGCCCTGCTGATACCCGCGACCTTCAGCCTGAACCCGACCTCAGCGATCATCATGCTGGCCGGCATCTACTACGGGGCGATGTACGGTGGATCCACCACATCCATCCTCCTCAATGTGCCGGGCGAGACCGCATCGGTCATCACCTGCATCGACGGCTACCGCATGGCCCAGAAGGGAAGGGCCGGACCGGCGCTGGCGATCTGCGCCATCGGCTCCTTCATTGCGGGGAGCATCGGGCTTTTCGGCCTGGTGGCGTTCGCTCCGCCGTTGGCCCGGGCGGCGCTGGCCTTCGGGCCGGCTGAATACTTCTCCCTCATGGTGTTCGGGTTCATCGTTCTGAGCAATGTGACCGGGACTTCCCTGCTCAAATCGTTGATGATGGCTTTGATCGGATTGATCATAGGAACGATCGGCCTCGATCCGGTCAAAGGCGACGCGCGGTTTACCTTCGGCTCGATGTCGCTTTTGAGCGGGATCGAGTTCGTGGCCGTGGCGATCGGCCTCTTCGGCATCGGGGAGGTCCTGTCCAATGTGGAGAAGCCCGCCGAGCTGCTCGAGGGAAAGGTGCTGGTTCCGCGGTTGAGGGAGCTTTTCCCCAGTTTGGAGGATTTGCGGAAATCCATCAAGGCCATTCTGAGGGGGACCGGGATCGGGTTCGGGGTCGGGTTGGTCCCCGGACCCGCACCGGTCATCGCCACCTACGCTTCCTACATGATCGAGAAACGGATCTCGCAGCACCCTGAGGAGTTCGGGCAAGGGGCGATCGAAGGGGTGGCCGGGCCGGAATCGGCCAACAACGCCGCCTGCCAGGCGGCCTTTATCCCGCTTTTCGTATTGGGCATCCCCTTTGCCCCGCCGACGGCGATCCTGCTCGGCGCGTTGCTCATCCATGGGGTGACCCCCGGCCCCATGATGATCAAGGAGAGCCCGGAGCTTTTCTGGGGGGTGATCGCCAGCATGTACATCGGCAACTTCATTTTGCTGCTGCTCAATCTCCCGTTCGTGCCGCTCTTTGCGAACATCCTGCGCATCCCGAAACGAATTCTGCTGCCCCTGGTCATCCTTTTTTGCATTACCGGGATGTATTCCGTGAACAACTCGGTTTTCGACATCTGGGTGATGCTGCTTTTCGGCGGGATCGGGTTCATGGCCGGCAAGGGGAAGTTCGAGGGGGCGCCCCTGCTGCTGGGGTTGGTGCTCGGGCCGCGGATGGAGGTGGCCTTCCGCCAGTCCCTGATGATCTCGCATGGCGACTTCAGCACCTTCGCGGACCGTCCCATCTCGTTGGCGTTTCTTTTGGCGACGGCCCTTTTCCTTGTCATTCCTATTTTTCGACTCGGCCTCAAGCGGCTGGGGAAAGGAGGTTCGTCCAAAGGCCCAGTGCCGGCAAAATGAAAAGCCGTGCCGTGTGCGCCAAACACTCACCTGTACGCCGAAACGTTAAATAAGGAGGCCTTTATGCTGAAACGATTGTCAGCCATTCTGCTCGTTCTCTTCCTGGCGGGGAGCATCCCCGTGCATGCCGCCGACTTTCCGACCAAGGAAGTCCAAGTCATCATCCCCTGGGCGGCCGGCGGTGCGACCGACCTGATTTTCAGAGCTCTGGGGGCAACCGCAGGCAAATACCTGAACAAGACGGTGGTGGTCGTCAACCGGCCGGGCGGCGGCGGTGCGGTGGGTTACACCGACGGCATGAAAGCGAAACCGGACGGTTACATGCTCACGGCGGCCGTGACACCGCTCTGCATTCTGCCTCACCAGACAGCCACGGCCTTCACCTACAAAGACTTCGAGCCCATCCTGAACGTCGTCAGCGACCCCTCCATGTTTCTGGTGCGTTCCGACGCCCCCTGGAAAGACCTGCGTGAGTTCGTCGACTACGCCAAAAAGAATCCGGACATGATCACGGTCGGAAACTCCGGCGCAGGCGGCGGGGTGCACCTGGTGGCGCTGGCCTTTGAGAACGCCGCCGGCATCAAGTTGAATCACATCCCCTTCTCGGGCGGCGGGCCGTCGGTTACGGCTTTGCTGGGGGGCCACGTCAATGCGGTCTCTGTGACGCCGCCCGAAGGCGTTTCCCAGATCAAGGCCGGTCAATTGAAGATCATCGCTCTTTTTGCAGACAAGCGGCTGGCCATGTTCCCGGACGTGCCGACGGTCAAGGAGCAGGGTATCAACTTCACCATGGGGATGTGGCGGGGGCTCGCCGCGCCGAAGGGCACGCCGCAGGATGTGATCCAGAAACTGAACGAAAGCTTTAAGAAAGCCATGGACGACCCCGAATTCCAGGCCAGGGCCAAAGAGATGTCGGTCATCCTTTCCTACCTCGGGCCGAAGGACTTCGGCGCGTTGATGGCCAGGGACGATGAGTTCTTCGGCAAACTGATCAAAGAAATGAAGAAGTGATGTCCACCTGAAAGGAGGGCGCCATGAAGGGTTCCAAGATCGTTGTTCTGGTGATGTTGGCAGCCGTCTGCATTTGGGTCTGCAGCTGTGCCGGTACGACCCCGGCGGGGACACCGGAAAAGAAGACCACTATCCGCTGGGCGAGCCCCTTCAAACCCGGGCACACCCTCGTTGAAACGGGGAACCAGTTCAAAGAGATTCTCGAGAAAAGCAGCGGCGGCCGCTTGCTGGTGGAGGTCCAGGCCGGCGTGGGGTCCGAGGAGGACATCAACGACTGGTGCAGCCAGGGGAAGGTGGAGATGCAGGCGACCGGCGGGCGGCCGCTCGAGGTCTCCGCGCCTCAGTACTTTTTTTTCAATGCCCCGTACGTCATGAAAGATTTCGATCATTTCATGCGGGTCTGGCAGGGCTCCCTGGGCAAACAGGCCCGTGAGCTGGTCGAGAAGAACGGCAACCAGAAGTATCTCGGCATCGTCTACCGGGGGCTGCGGCAGACCACTTCCAAGAAGCCGCTCTACACACCGGCCGACTTCTACATGCTGAAGCTGCGGCTTCCGACCGTCAAGACCTGGATCGCGGTGTGGAAGGAGATCGGCACGGACCCGGTTCCGATCCCGCTGCCGGACCTCTACGCGTCGCTCAAAGACGGCAAGGCCCAGGCCTCCGAAGGGGACCTGCCGCAGATCGCCTCGTTCAAGCTGAACGAGGTGCAGAATTACCTGACCCTTACCAACCATCTGGTGCAGACCGGTGGAGTCCTGATCAATAAGGCCTTCTTCGACGGGCTGGCGAAGGCCGACCAGGACCTGGTCGTGAAAGCGGTTGCGCAGGCAACGGACTGGGCCAACGAGGGAATCAAGAAGGAGGAGAGAAAGCTGTTGATCGAGCTCCAGCGCAAGGGGATGCAGGTGGTGGTGCCGGATGCGGACTCTCTCCGGGAAAAGGGCAAGCCGGCCGTGGAGCAGCTTTTCAAGACGGAATGGCCGGTCACGACGTGGGCGGAAGTTCTGGCCCAGTAGCAGAGTGTTTAAGAACTGTGCTTGTTTTTCAACACCCTGTCCAGGAGGGCGTATGGCGAGCAGCGATGAAATCCGCGAAAAGGAACGCAGGGTCAGGGAGTTCATGGGGTCAAAGGGGCTGAAGGCGCTGCTCCTCAAGCGGCAGGCCAATTTTTCATGGATGACGGGCGGCGGCCTCAACCTCGTGGGGATCGCCACCGAGATGGGGGTCGCTGCCCTCCTGATCACGGAGAACGCAAAGTTCGTCGTGTGCAGCAACATCGAAGCCCCGCGCATGGCCGGGGAAGAAAGGCTCGAGGAGCAGGGGTACGCGATTGCGTCTTTCCCCTGGCACGAAGACTCGGAGACGGAATTGATCAAAAAACTGGCCGGGGTGGGTAAGATCGGGTGCGACGCGGGCTTTCCCGAAGCCGAGGTGTTGCCGGAAGACATCGCCCGGCTGCGTTATTCCCTCACGCCGGATGAAGTCGAACGCTACCGATGGCTGGGGGAGCGGGTCTCGATGGGGTTGGAGAAGACGATGGTGGAAACCCGCCGCGGGGAAAAGGAGTCGGAGGTCGTCGCCCGGCTCTGCGGCGAGCTTTGGAAGGACCGCATCGACCCGATCACGCTCATGTCCGCCGCCGACGACCGGGTGTCGAACTTCCGGCATCCCATCCCCACGGAGCGGAAAATCAAAAAGTATCTCATGGTCTCGGTGAACGCTCGGAAATGGGGGCTGATCGTTTCCCTGACGCGTTTCCTTCGCTTCGGGAAGCTCCCGGACGATCTGAGACAAAAGTATCTGGCCAACGTGCAAATTGACTGCGCGTTCATGGCGGCCACCCGACCCGGTGTTCCGGCACGAGAAGTTCTCACACGGGGCATCGAGGCCTATCGTGCCCAGGGGTACCCGGATGAGTGGAAATGGCACCACCAAGGCGGGTCCATCGGCTACACCGGCCGGGACTACCGCACGAATTTCCAGACTCCGGACATCATCCAGGAAAACCAGGGCTTCACCTGGAACCCATCCATCACCGGGACGAAATCCGAGGACACGATCCTGACAACACTGAAAGGGATCGAGCCGATCACTCGCCCGGTGCTCTATCCTTCCGTCACAATGGAGGCGGCCGGAATCTCTTTCGTGCGCCCAGGAATTCTTGAGCTGTCTTGACATTCGAACCGACGCGTTTTGTTGCCGTCCCCGCGTCGGCCCAATAGAAGTACATCTTGAAATTCAATCCGGAAATCAAGCTGTATCTGCCGAATCTCATGTTCGGTAGTGAAAAACTATGCCTCAGGAGAGAAACCCATGCCACTTGATGGCCGGGATGGACGCCCTGACCAAGACCCTATCAACAGGCAACGGGTGAAGAGCAAACTCCCCGGCGAAGGGCAGTTTGCTCTTCAACCATCCGGGTTCAGGGAAGTCCAAGGACCGTGAAGGCCAGCCAGCAGACCACCGCACCCACGACGGACATCGACAATCCCCAGATCAGCATGTTGCGGAAGAGTTTCGTCTTGTCCTCTTTGGGCGGGCAATTCGCGATGAAGACCGCGCCGGTGGTGGAGAGGGGACTGAGGTCCACCACAAACCCGCAGACGATGATGGATGAGAGCAGGGCCATCAGGTCCGTGCCGCCCACCTGCTGCAGCAGCGGTTTGGCCATGGGCAGAAAGGCCGGCAGAATCACGCCCGTAGTGCTTGCATAGGCCGACACCAGGCCGGACCAGAATCCGGCTACCAGGGTGACGGTGTATGCCGTCGACATCTTTGCGATCAAGGCCGCGAAGAGGTCTATCCCACCTACTGTGCTCATCAATTGAACCAGGACCGTCACGCCCGTCACCATGAGAATGGTTCCCCAGGGCATGGCCTTGATGGCTTTGCCTTCGTCAACACACCGGAACAACGAAAGCAGGGCCCCGAGCATGAACCCGCCCATGCCGATATCCAACTTGAAGAAGACGGCACCGATGATCAGGATGAAGACGCCGATGATCGTGAAAATCTGGGAACGGTCGAAGGGTTCCACCTGGAGGCTTCGCAGCGATTCCCGCTGGCCGGTGTCCTTGGTGCGCAGGAGCTTGATTCCGCCAAAGAGGAAATATGCAAGAATGGAGACCGCCACGTGGCAGATGAGCATGTTCATCCAGAGGACCATGCCCACATCCGTCAAGCCGATCTTTCCGAGAATTGAGGCCGAGATGATCCCCGGAGGCGCAAGGGGCGACATGGCCCCTGCCTGGGCCCCGTTGCCGACCACGAGGGCCATCAGGAGGGGGGAGATCCCCACCTCGGCCGCGAGCAGCATGGCCGGAGGAGCGAGCAGGGCTGAAATCGTGATCTGGCCCGGCCCTATGGCGGAGAGGCCGAAGGCGAGGAAGAAGAGGACAACGGGCAGCATGGCCACATTCCCGCGAACGGCCTTGATGGCGTACTTGGTTACTTTTTCCAAGGTCCCGTTCGTTTGCGCAATCGCGAAAAGGTAGGTGGTCCCTGCCAGCAGGATGAACAGGCTGGTGGGATACCCCTTTATGATATCGGGGATCTTCACGCCGCCGATATAATTGCCCACGATCAGCGCTAACCCTATGGCCAGGGTCCCGATGTTCAGAGAGGTCGTTACACTTACGACGATGGCGATCAACAGGGCGATCAACGATATTAAAGGAACATCCATTCGTCATTTCTCCTTTCTTTTCGGCAGTGGGATGACGTTCACGGAAGTCGATTCCGAAATTCCCCCAACCCCCTTTGATAAAGGGGGCCGGGGGGATTTCGTTCCATATCGGATGGCGCAGCGCGCCATAACCGTCTTTTTCTGCAATCAGCATTCATGCCGTCAATCGACCGCCAGGGCACCCGCTACCGCGGCCAACCCGGCCGTATAAGGGGAGGCCAGGTAAATCTCGGCCTCCGGGGCGCCCATGCGGCCCGGCACGTTGCGGACGCTCGTTGCGACGGCCCGGTCGCCCGCGGCAAGGATCCCCTGATGAAGCCCCGGGCAAGGGCCGCAGCCCGGAGGGTTGATCACGGCCCCCGCCTGCCGGAGGGCACGGGTCAAGCCAGCGCCCTCCATGGCCTCTGCCACACTTGCGGAGGCCGGGGTCACAAAAAGGGCGGTATCCGGGTTGACTTTGCGGCCCCTCATGGCCTGAACAAGGGCTTTGATGTCATCCATGCGGCCCCCGGTGCAGCCTCCGACGATCACCTGGGTCACGGGGAGACCGGCCACTTCCTTCAAAGGGCGAATGTTGGTTGGGTCGGGGGGACTGGCAACAACCGGTACGATCTCCCCGGCGGCGACGGCAACATCCACGGATTCGTCCCGCCCCGCCGCCTCTTTGGGAATGATAAGGCCCGTGACAGCCCCGGTTTCCCCTATCCGGTTGCAGACGGCCATCTTCCCATCCAACGAAAGACCCCAGATTCCCCCACCTGAGATCAACACGGCCTTGCCCCGCGCACGGCCACGGCCTATTAAACCGGTCAACGTCAGGGCCAGGTCGTGGGGGTCTGTCCCCGGGGCTAAACTTCCATGGATCCCCACACTCAACACCTCGGGAACCACGATCTCCAAAGCCCCGGTGGCCAGGACCGGAACCATCTCTTCGGGTTTGAGAGAAAAGGCAATTGCACCGAAGGCGCCCGAGGTGGAGACATGGCCGTCCGCTCCGGCCATGATCATTCCCGGCCAGGGCGTTTCATGCTCCGCAACAACCTGGTGCAGGACGCCCTCTCCATGACGATACAGTTTGACCCCCTCCTGTGCGGCGAAATCCTGGAGTTGCTTGTGCAGAGCGCGGGCGCCCGCCGTGGGAGCCGGAAACTGGTGGTCCAGAGTGATGACAACCTTTTGCCCGTTGAAGACTTTTCGCCGGCCGGCTTTTTCCCAGGCCTGAATCAGCTTGCCGCCGGTTCCGTCGTGCGCGAGAAGCAGGTCAACTCTAAGGTTGATTTTCATCCCTGCACTGACGTGAGAAATGCCTGCCGCCGCAGCCAGCGACTGATAGAAAAAATTCATCTTTCCTCCTCCCAACGGCTCAGCGGCCTGAAAGGAAGTCAAGCGCCGCCGCCACCCCGCCCTTTGAAAAAGGGATGCCTGCAAGGGAGAGACCCATCTCTACCCCGCACAGCGTTCCGGCGAGCATCAAATCATTGAAGTCTCCCAGATGTCCGATGCGAAAGACCTTTCCTTTCAGTTTCCCCAATCCGGTTCCAAGGGACAGGTCAAATCTCTCCAGAATGAGCTTCCGGAGCGCATCCGCATCGTGGCCCTCCGGCATCACCACGGTGGTAAGCGCGGGGCTGTATTCTTCCGGGGTCAAGCAGAGAATTTCAAGTCCCCACGCGCGAACCGCACGCCGGGTGGCCTCGGCATGACGGAGGTGCCGGGCGAAAACACGTTCAAGACCCTCCTCGAGGAGCATGCGCAGCGATTCACGCAGGCCGTAGAGCAGGTTCGTTGCCGGCGTGTAAGGAAAAAAACCCACCTTGTTATCGCGAATCATCGCTTCCCAATCCCAGTAGGACCTGGGCAGCTTCGCCGATTTAGAAGCCTCCAAGGCTTTGCTGCTGACTGCATTCAAGCCTAAACCCGGCGGCAGCATCAGGCCTTTCTGAGAGCAGCAGACAGTCACATCCACACCCCACTCATCATGCCGATAGTCGATAGAGGCAAGGGAAGAGATCGTATCCACCATTAAGAGCGCCGGGTGGTTTGCGCGGTCGATCGCCTTCCGGACATCGTGCACCCGGCTGGCGGCTCCCGTCGAGGTCTCGTTATGGACGACCGTCACCGCCTTGATCTTCCGGTCCCCGTCTGCGGCCAACTTCTTTTCAACGACAGCCGGATCAACCCCACGACGCCAGTCGCCGGGAACGAAATCGACCTCAAGCCCGAGTTTCAAGGCCACATTGCGCCACAGCGCGGCAAAATACCCGGTCTCGAACATGAGCACCTTGTCTCCGGGAGACAGGGTGTTGACCAGCGACGCTTCCCAGGCCCCGGTCCCGGAGGAAGGATAGATCACCACCGTGCCGGTCGTTTTGAAAATCTTTTGCAGTCCCTGGAAAACCTCCAGGGCCAGCTGGGCGAATTCGGGCCCCCGGTGGTCGATCGTGGCTTGACTGATGGCCCGGAGAACCCGGTCAGGCACATTGGTCGGCCCTGGGATCTGAAGAAAATGACGTCCGCTTTTGTAGCCCATTCGGCACCTCCAAGGCGAATTGATATGAGAGACCGTTTAACCATTCAATGACGGCATGAGTGCAATATTGCTTACGGCAGGCAACCTCGATCAAATGGAAAGTGACAGGTCAATCTTCAGGACAAGGTCAAGGAGGCGGAATCTTAGAACCAATTTGCGGCTTTTTCAAGGCCGTTCAATCTTAATGTGCCCGATCAGGATTTACCTTGCCGACCAGCCGCCGTCTAAATAAATGGTCTGGCCGGTTATGTACCCGGAGGCCGGGGAGGCCAGGAAGACGGTTAATCCGTAAAGGTCCTCGATCATGCCGTTGCGGCCGATGATGGTCTGGCGCACCAGGGCGTCGATGACCTTTTCGTCCTTGAAAAGAGGTGCGGTCAGCCCGGTCTTGAAGAACCCCGGGGCGATGGCGTTGCAGGTGATCCCGCTCTCGTTGCCCGACCACGCCTCGGCCATGGAGCGGGTCAATTGGATCACTCCCCCCTTTGAGGTGCCGTAGGGCAGTCCGTTGGGAAAGGCCCGCACCGACTGCAGGGAGGCGATGTTGATGATCCTGCCCCAGCCCTTCTTCTGCATGTCTGGGATCAGCAGCTTGGCCAGGAAAAAAGGCGTGCCCAGGTTCAGTTCCAGAGTATCCCGCCAAATCTCTTCGGTGACCTCCTGCCATGGTTTGCGCGGATTGACGCCGGCGGCGTTGACCAGGATATCCGGGGGGCCGAAGAAAGCGCGCGATGCAGCGACAAGGTCAGGCACGGCATGGATCCGGCTCAAATCACCGGCGGCATAGGCGGCCCGACCACCACCGGCGAGCACCTCGGCGACTGCCGACTTCAACTCATCTTCGCCCCGCGCCACATGGACAACGGCCGCACCTGCCCGGGCCAGTGCCTGGGCCATGGCCCGGCCGATGCCGGAGCTGGCGCCGGTGACCAGAGCGACTTTGCCCTTCAGGCTGAACAGACCATCAAGGAAGCTCATTCCGATCGACTACCACCACCGGATGGACTCGGTCACGCGCTCCCTTATCTTCACGAACTCCGGGTCGTCGAACTTGCGCGGCCGGGGGAGGTCGACGATGATTTCTTCCTTGATCTTGGCCGGTTTGTTCGACAGCACCAGGATGCGCTGGCCGAGGTACACAGCCTCCTCGATGTTGTGGGTGACGAACAGCACGGTGCTCTTCAATTCGTTCCAGATCCGGATCAGCTCGTCCTCGAGGTAGTAGCGCAGCTTGATGTCCAGCTGGCCGTAAGGCTCGTCCATCAGGAGCAGGTCCGGGTTCAGGGCGAAATTGCGCGCGATCACCACCCGCTGCTCCATGCTGGAGGACAGCTCCTGAGGAAAATTCCTTCGGAAGGGCTTCAGCCCCACAAGTTCGAGCATGGCTTCGACCCGGCGCTCGATCTCGTCGGCGGGAAGTTTCTTGATTTTTAACCCGAAACGGATGTTGTCCTCCACGCTCAGCCAAGGAACGCTGGAGATTTCCTGGAAGACGAAAGCGATGTTGTGACACCGCGGGTTGGATGGCACCCCATCAACCAGGATTTCGCCCTTGGTGGCCGGGATGAAGCGGGCCAGGGTGTTTAGAAACGTTGTTTTCCCACACCCGGTAGGGCCGACGATGCATAGCATTTCGCCATCATAAATATCGAAATTGATGTCGTCCAGGACGAGCAGTTCGTCGTAGCACTTGGTGAGGTCGGTTACGCTGACCTTGACCTTTTTCTCGCGGGCGTAATCTTCTTTGGTGGTCATTGCCTAAGCAGGCCTCCTAGAGGGAAAGTTCGGTGTCGTCGGATATCTTCCTGCGCATCTCCAGGAATCTGGGGTCCGTGTACTCCCGCGGCTTGGGGATGTCGATCGGATATTGCGACTTGATGCGGCCGGGCATGCAGGAAAGGACGATGACCCGGTCGCCCAGGTAAATGGCCTCCTCGACGTTGTTGGTAACGAAGACCACGGTGCGCTTGTCTTTATCCCAGATCGACAGGGTTTCCTTTTCCATGGCATAGCGGGTCTGCGCATCCAGCGCCCCGAAAGGCTCGTCCATCAATAGCACCTCGGGGCCGTTTGCCCAGGCACGCGCCAGCCCCACGCGCTGTTTCATTCCCCCGGAAAGTTGGTGTGGGAAGGACTTTTCGAATCCCTGCAGGCCGACGAGGTCGATGTACTTCTGGGCGACTTCGTTGCGCTTGGACTTTTCGACGCCCTTGATGTAGAGGCCGAAGGAAACGTTATCCATGACCGTCTTCCATGGGAAGAGGGCATACTGCTGGAAGACGACGCCTCGGTCCGGTCCGGGGCCCGTGATCGTTTTGCCGTCCAAGAGGATCTGCCCCGCATCGGGCATGATGATTCCGGCCATGCAGTTGAGCAGGGTGGTCTTGCCGGATTGCCCCGGCCCCAGTACCACCAGAAACTCGTTCTCCTCGACCTGCAGCGAGATGTCGTCCAGAACGTTGATAGTGTACTGTTCGGTGACGAAGCTCTTGGAGACGTTCCGGCACTCGATTTTTATGTTAGGTCTCTGCGCCATGGGCAAACCACCCTTTCGAACCGTCTAAGAATAACCGCCAGCGAAGCGCCGATGATGCCGATGATAATCATGCCAACCATGATCATGGGCGGCTTGTACATGTCCATGCCCTGGATGATCAGGTAGCCCACCCCTTCGCGGGCGCCCACCAGCTCGGCCGCCAGCACGCACATCCACGACATGCTCAGCGCGTTCTGAACTCCCGCGAACACCGAGGGCATGCTCGCGGGGATGGCCACGTTGAAGAGCTGCTGGCGCCGGGTGGCGCCATACGTGCGGGCCGCGGCAATCAACAACGGGTCGGTGTAGCGCATGCCGGTGTATGAGTTGAGAACGAAAATGACGAACGCGCCCACGTAGCAGATGAAAATCTTGGGTCCCTCGCCGATCCCGAACCACAGAATGGCGATCGGGATCCACGCGATCGGAGGAATCGGCCGCAGAACTTCGAAGACGGGCTTGACCACCTTGTCGAAGGTCCGGTTCCAACCCATGTACATGCCGAGCGGCAGTCCGGTGGCGGCCCCCAGCAGATAGGCCAGGATAACCCGCCGCAGGCTGTAGTAGATGTGCATCCATACGCTATTCCCGCCGATCTTGATCGAGAACATCCGCATGGCCTCCAGGTAGACCTGGTAGGGGGAGGGCAGAAACTCCCCGCCGATGATCCAGTGCAGCACCTGCCAAATGGAGAGAAAGATGGACATCGACAGAACTGGAAGAAACAGCTTGGAATTCTTCTTTAAAATGGCGGCTGCGCTCATAGGTTGACCCTCTTTGAGGATGCAAAACGGGCTTCGATGAGGTTCAGACCCCACGACATCATGGCGCCGGTGAAGCCGATGGTCAGCATGCCGACGATGATGATGTCGGGCATGGACAGGCGCCGCCCCATCTGGATCAGGTAGCCCAAGCCCTCGGAAGCGGCCAGTAGCTCCGCAGCCACAAGGGTGGTCCAGGAGGCGTTGAGCGAGAGCTTGAGGCCGGTGAATACCATGGGGATGGCCGAAGGGACGCCTACTTTGTAGAAAGCTTCCCATCTGGAGGCCCCATAGATTTCCGCCACACGGGTGAGCACCGGGTTGGTGAGCTTGATCCCGGTGTACGAGTTGATCACACAGGGGACGAAGGCCGCGAGCCAGATGATGAAGGCTTTGGCCGGCAGACCGATTCCCAGCCAGATGATGGCGAGCGGGATCCAGGCAATGGGCGGGATGGGGCGCACCGCATCGAAAATGGGCGTCACCATGATGTCCACCGGCTTGTACCAACCCATAAACAGCCCCAGCGGGACCCCGATCAACACAGCCGAACCGAATCCGGTCAGGGCAACGATCAGGCTGGCTTTCGTGTGCGCGAACAGAGTGCCGCCGTCGGGGTTGGCTTGAGTGAGCTTCATGATAAAGGTGGACACGAGCTGGCTGGGAGGCACCAGTTGGTAAGGCCCGATGATGCCCAGCCGGCAGACAAGCTCCCATGCGATGAGGAAGGCGAGGAAGCTGATGATGGAAATGGTGTTGTCCTTGGCCGCAGCCTTTAGGTGCGTTATGTACGGCGTCGGTTCACGGGGGATCAGCGGTAGTTTGCAGACGTTTTCCATGGGCGTATCGACCTTCAAGGGTGAAATCGTTGCCGGGAGGAGTCAACCGGCCTCCCGGCAACAGACAGTGGGCTCTAACCGCCAGCGGGCTATTTCTTCCACTTTGCGGCAACCGCTTCCATGAACTTGGGTTCGATAAAGCAGTTGGCTTTAACGTAGCGGTCCATTTCCTCCTTGGTGATGCGGCCCTGGTCCACGAAGAACTGGGCGATGGCCGTCATCCAGGCTTTGGTCTTCTCCGGGTTGGTCAGCAGGCCGATCTGCTCGTCCGGGGTGAAGAGCGGCCGCAGCTCGAACTCCTTGGCCACGAATTCTTTTGACAGCTCAACGCCGGCGTATTCGTTAAAATACTTGTGCAGGCGCTCCGTGCCCCACTGGTGGTCGGTTTTCATCTTGGCGACCATTTTCATGTACTGGTCCAGCCACGCGACGACCTGGTCGGGGTTCTTCTCGGCGTATTCCTTGCGGACGATGATGGCGCCCGGAATCATGACACCGGCGCGTGCGCCGGAGGAGGCTTTTTTCCAGCCCCGGCCCTCGGCGATGTAGCTGAACGGGGCCCACATCTGGAGAATGTCGCCCTGGCCGGAGGCGAAGGCGGCGACGGCCTGGCCCTGCTCGATCTGGATGATCTGGACGTCCTTGTCGGTCAGGCCGAGGGCCTTCAATGTCGAAGACAGCGCGTAATGGCCGGTGGAAACGGTGGTGCAGAGAATTTTCTTACCCTTCCAGTCGGCGGAGGTCCCGTAAAGGTTGGGGTACTTCGGGTTGGCGCCCTTGGTCTTTAGCAGCGGGGAGTCCGCCCGCACCCACAGGTCGTTCGTCTCCGACTCGTCGTTGGAGATGCCGATCATCAGGGCCCCGTAGCGAATGCTGGACATCATCATGGGTACGGTCCCGATGGCTCCCACATCCCATTGACCGGCCGCCAAGGCTTCCACCTGGGGGGCGCCGGACGGGAAGAGGGTGTAGGTGAGATCGATGGGCAGATCCTTGGTCCCCTGCTCCATGATCTGCCAGGTGGGCATCCCGTGCATGGTCGGTTGCCCGCTCACCCGGACCATAGGTTTGCTCTGGGCAATGGCGCCCGAGATCCCGAGTACCAGAGAAACGCAGAATACGATGCTGATGACTGCAAATCGTGCGGTGATTTTTTTCATGGCCATCCTTCCCTTCTTGGTGTTGTTGGAAACTGGATTCACATTTTGGGGTTGGATTGCAGCAGCAAAGAGACTGCACCCGCCCCGCGCCCATGTTCACGGTTACGCATGTCTGCTTCTATCTCCTTCCCAGGCAAACGCTTTTGTCGTGTGTCCCTCGTTCAATCAGAAAGTCACTGAGGCACATACGGGATTAACCACCCCCAATGGGGGGGATGAGGGTGACCACATCGCCGTTTCGCAGAAGCTGGTCAAAACGGCCGTCCGACTGGTTTATAATCAAGATGCCCACATCATCCATTGAAATGCCGAGAGCATCAAGCAGGTCGTTAACTCGCGAACCTGCTGCCAGTCGCACCTTCGCACCCTCGGGTTGGTGTTTTTTCAGACTTTCGAAGAGCCTGATCTCGACGTCCATTTCCAATCAATTTTCCAATAGCCAATAAAGGCCCAGTTCCACAAGTTTGCCCCGGGTGGGGCGCCCCTGAGCATCCCAACCGGACATGTCGTAGTAAAGCTGCACGAGATCCCTGAAAATTTCCGGGTCGATGCGCTTGCCCTTCAAGGGGCCGCTCGGCATCTCCTCGAACCAGCGGGAGATCAGGGTGTCGTCCTTGGGGGTGAACCCTTCGCGGTTGTTGAACACCCGGGCCATGACGTTGGAGCGTTCGGAGGCATTGACCAATTCATACAGGCTGACATCCCAGCCCGTGATGGCGTTGACGGCCTCCACCAGACGGCCGAAGGTCATGGCGTGGATGGGAACGGACACGAAGTTGCAGAGGTTCAAGACGTTGTTGATCCCCCAGGCCTTCTGGCCGATGAAAAAGAAGCGCATCTTGGCCGGGTCGGTCTTCAGCGGATCGACGGGGTCGAAAAGGCCCATCGGGAAGAGCTTGCTCACGCCGTCGCCTTGGAACGCCACATCGTGCGGGGTCTCGATGTGGTCCGCACCGGTGGGTGACAGGGCGAAACCCATCGCCATGCCGGTTTTCCCGCGCCCGTCGTGGAACCCCAGTTCCTGGCCCTTGATGTGGAAGGCGTATTGCTCCGCGCCGCGCCCGATCTTTTGCGCGGCGCGCTTCACGCCGAGCGCCAGCACGTCGCCGATGCCGCGCCGGCCGGCGATTTCCTCGATCAGCCACAGCATGGCATCGGGATCTCCGAATTTCAGCGGCCGGCCGCCCGTGTCCTTTTCCGTCAGGATGCCGTTTTCGAAGCACTCCATGGCGAAGGCGACCACGGCGCCGGCGGAGATGACGTCCAGGCCGAGCAGGTTGCAGAGCTGGTTGCCGCGCGCCACCGCGGGCAGGTTGTCGTTGGCGATCAACGATCCGAGGGCCGCCAGGGACTTCGAACTCCGCTCCACCGAAGCGCTCGTCGAGGGGGTATTTGTCGTGTTTCAAGGCCACTCGGCGTTTGCACCGGACGGCGCAGGCATAGCACGTGCTGCTCGAGTGAAAGATGGTTTCGTGATAGGCCGGGGCGGAGATCTTGTCGGCGCCCTCAAAGACTCCGTCCTTGAAGTTGCGGGTGGGCAGAAAGCCGCCGTCGTTGATGCCTTTCAGCAGACCGGTCGTCCCGAACTTGGAGAGCCCGACATTCGGCGGATGGGTCTTGATGCGCTCGTTGTGCCAGCGGGCGATCTCCTTCACCTTTTCAGGGTCCGCCATCTTCATTTTGGAGGTCCCGCGGACGGCGATGGCCTTGAGGTTCTTGGAGCCCATGACGGCGCCCATGCCGGTCCGCCCGTTGTAGTGCTCCATGTCGTTCTGGACGCAGGCATAGAGGACCAGCCGCTCGCCGGCAGGCCCGATGGAGGCCACGCGGATGCGCTTGTCCTGCAACTCATCCTTGAGACGCTCCAGGGTCTGAAAGTTGTCGAGACCCCAAACCCCGGCGGCATCCCTGATTTCGACGTTGCCGTCATGGATCCAGAGGTAAACCGGCTTGGCCGCCCGGCCGCGGATCACGACGGCATCGAAGCCGGCGAACTTCAGCTCCGGGGCCCAGTAGCCGCCGGCCTCGGTTTCCGCGAAGGCGCCCGTCAGCGGCGACTTGGCGCCCACCGTGTAGCGGTTGAAACCGGAGAGGGGGGCGCCGGTAACCACGCTGCAGGCAAAGATCAGAATGTTCTCAGGTGATAGCGCGTCGGTTCCGGGGTTCAGGTTTTTGAAGCAGGTAATACGAAATGAAGTTGGACCCACCCATGTAGGTGCGGTACCACTTTTCCTCGGGTTCCTCGACGCTCCAGGACCTCTTGCTCAGATCCACATGCAGGATTTTTCCGTTATAGCCGTTGGGCATATAGTCCTACCTTCCAATCAGGCGGCCTCATGGGACCGGGTGGGCATTGGCCCCGGGGATCCCGGAAAGGGAGCTCCCGGGGATTCCGCTGCCGAAGATTACTTGATGATCTTGTATATGGCGTTGCAGTCCTCTTTACCGTATCCGGTCTCGCTGCCCTTTTTCAAATAGTCCAGGGCCACCTGCATCGTTCTGGCGTCGTTGCCCCAGGCTCTTGGCCATTTCGCAACCGAGGCGGACATCCTTCAACGCCAGGTCCAGTCCGAAGCGGCTCTTGAAATCCCCGCCGGCGATCCACGGCCCGCGCACGTCCATCTGGAAGCTTTTCGCGCCGGTGTCGTTGAGCAGCTCCAGCAGGTACTTCGGCTCGATGCCGGCCTTCTCGCCGATGCGGATGCCTTCCGTCAACACCGCCAGGTTGGTCATGCCGATGAGATTGCTGATCAGCTTGAGGGCGCAGGCGGCTTCGACTTCGCCGAGGTAGTAGACGGGCTTGCCGATGATCTTCAGGGTATCCAGCATTTTCTCGTAAACGGCTTTCTTGCCGCCGGCGAAGATGGGCTCTTCGGCTTTTTCGGCCTGCGCCGGGGTCTTGCCGAGAGGGCACTCGAGGAAGTGGATGCCTTTGGCTTCCGCCGCGTCGGAAAGCTTGCGGGCGGTGGCGGGGTCGATGGTGCTGACGTCGATGTAGGTGGCGCCGGGCTTCATCTGGCCGAGAAGCCCCTTCGGCCCCAGCATGACCGACTCCAGGTGCTGGGGCAGCGGCAGGCTGGTGAACACCACGTCGGCTCCAGCCAGCTCTTCGATTTTTGCGGCGGCCCGGCCGGTGGTGCCGGCGGCCAGGGTGGTCTTCACAGCCTCGGGGTTGAGGTCGAACACCCACACGTTTTTCTTGGCGCGAATCAGATTGCGGGCAAGCCCGCCCCCCATCTGGCCGACGCCGATGAATCCGAATTGCATGACAGCCCTCCTTGGGTTGAGTCCCGGAGGTGCGGAGCCAGATGGGCAGGCTCCGGTGATCACCTGCCGTGGACCGTTAGCATGAACAGCGATCGACCCGATGCCGCCGGGAGAAGCTCGTCCGGAGCTTCTCCCGGCGGCAACCATTCATCACGCACTTTCATACAGCTTGGTCAGAACGAACTCCTCGTGCCCGAGCGCTTCCTGGGCCGTCAGGCGGCCGTTGCAGGTGCGGACCAGCATCTGCAGCAGGTTGTCGCCGGACTGGTCGAGCGTCATCTCGCCGCGCAGGATGGCCGAGCAGTCGTAGTCGACGTGCTCGCTCATGGTCTTGGCCGTGATGGGGTTGGCGGTCAGCTTGATCACCGGCTCGATCGGGTTGCCGATGATGTTGCCCTGGCCCGTGGGGAAGAAGTGGGCGACAAAGCCCGCCGCGGCCCACAGGGTCACGGCTTCGGCCGCGGCGCTGGAGGTGTCCATGAACCACAGGCCCGGGCCGGTGGGGGCCTCGGCCTTGTCCAGCACGCCGACATAGTTCGCCTTCTTGCCGATCTTCTGCAGGTTGCCGAAGGCCTTCTCCTCGATCGTGGTCAGGCCGCCGCGGATGTTGCCCTTGGTGGGCTGGGAGCCGGAGAGATCGTCGGTCTTGTTGTCGTCGATCATCTTCTGGTAGGCGTCGAAGGCGGCCATGAACTGCTCGCCGACCTTGCGATTGGCCGCGCGGCTCTTGCACACCATTTCGGCGCCGGTGATCTCGCTCGTCTCACCGAAGCTGGTGGTGGCGCCCATGGCAACCAGCTTCTCGATGGCGTTGCCGACGGTCGGGTTGGAGGCAAGACCGCTGGTGGTGTCGCTCTCGCCGCACTTGACGCTGACCCAGATCTCCTTGAGGTCCACCGGCTCGCGGCGCAGCTCGCTCGCCCACTGCACGTATTCCTTGGCCTTCCAGCAGGCCATCTCCACCGTCTTGAACTCGCCGAAGCGCTCGATGCTGAAGCCCGCCACGGGTTTTCCGGTCTTGGCGATGCCTTCCACGATGCGGTGGGTCCAATCGGGCTCGATGCCGATCACCACCACGGCGGCCACGTTGGGGTTGGCCCCGGTGCCGATCATGGTGCGGAAGAACAACTCCAGGTCTTTGCCGAACTGCAGCCGGCCGTAGGCATGCGGTATGGCCTTGGTGCCTTTGACGTTGTAGGCCACCTTCTCGCAGGCGGAGTTGCTCAGGTCGTCCAGCGGCAGGATGACCACGTGGTTGCGGATGCCGACACGGCCGTTTTCCCGGCGATAGGCGAAGACTTTCGGGTTTTTGAGCTTGGCCATGGTTACCACCTCCTCGTTTTCAGATTGTGAATGTGAACGTGTTCGCCTATCTTGATCTCGGCAACCACGCGGCCGATGTCATGGCCGTATTTGATGACGGAGTCGTCCTTCTTGAACTTGATCAGGGCGATCTTGTGCCCCAGGGGGATGTCCTGCAGGGCTTTGACCTGGGCCTTCTTCTGGCTGTCCATGTACAGCCCGCCGGCCTTCTCCCCCGCCTTGATGTCGACGGTGGCCACGCCGACATTGTCGGCTTCCTCGTGAACCAGAAATTGAATCATGTGCCATTCCTCCTTGTCGTTTTTGACGGCATCGTTGAAAGCCCGGATTCTGCATTGCGCTTTGCCCCGGGGAAGGGAACGCTCACGTCTTGAATTCGAGCTTTGAACGAGGCCGCCTGGGTTAAAAAATTACTGCCAACAAAATCTTGATGGCTTCGAAAATACTCTCTAATCATGGTTTACTTCCAGCCGACTTATAGAAATAGGTCGTGTTGGCATTGGGGATGACTGCCACTCGCGGCGTGCCCTCGAAGGACGACACCCACTCCTCAATGACGGACGCCGGGTCCGCCGCCCGCAGGTGGCACTTGCGCAGGATGCCGGGATCCAGGTCCGAGAACACCGCCACGTTGTAGTTCACGAGCGTGCGGCCGAAGAGATAGGCCTTGTGCGCCCCCATGCGGAAGCCGCTCGACTTGAAATCCCGGATTACCTCTTCCGGCGAGGTGAACTGCGAAACGTAGTCGAAATAAATGTCGTCCCCCACGCCCTGGGGAGAGGCGGCCAGCAGCAGGATATGGCCGCCCGGCTTCAGCGCCTGCGAGGCCAGGTTCAACCCCTTCTGCGCCTGGTAGAGGCAGATGTCCTTGGGGTAGCCCCCGCAGGAAGCCACCACGATGTCGAACTTGTCTTCGATGGCGACCCCGTAGACCTTGGCGCAGATCTCCGCGCAGGAGTCCAGGACCTGTGAAGGTTTTCCGGCGCTCAGGTGCACGGCCTTTTTGTCCGCATCCAGGACGAAGTTGACGGCCAGGTCGATCCCGACCATCTCGCCGGCCTCGCTCAGGTCTTCGCGCACCGCGTTGCCCTTCAGGTGGCCCACGAATGCGTTGGGTTGGGACATGAGGCTGTGGTTCTTCTCGATGGTCTCCGGGGCGGCGCAGCCGATGACCACCCCCTTGGCGCCGCCCGTGAATCCCACGAACTGATGCGGGTCCACCTGCCCGATCACCACCTTGAAATCGGAATCAGCATAGGCGGCGTTGATGCGCACCGGCGTGCCGCGCGAGGTGGCACCGTAGTCGCGCATGGCGGCCGCGCGGGCGTCGTGGGCCACCACCCGGCAGCCCCTGGCGATTCCTGCCGGGAGGATCCGTTCGATGGCACCGGCATCCGCCGGGGGGTGCAGGCCGCCGCCGATGAACAGGGTGACACGCTCTGCCAGGGGCCCCGGCAGCTTGGCTTCAATGCGACTCAGCAGGTGGGGCAATACCTCCCGGAGTGGGGCAGGGCGGGTCTCATCCGGGACGGCGATGGCCACCGACCCGGGACGGCGCGCGTCGAGGATTGCTTCCAAGGACGGGCAGCCGGTCGGATGGCTCAAGGCCGAATCCAAAGCAGCCTGCACGGATGCGAGCACGGGCGCCCGCAGCGGCTCCAGAATCGAGACGGCAGCCTTTTCGGGGATGCTGACCCTTATCTTGCCTTTGCCGTATTTGAGTTCGACCATTATTTTGATCCTGTTAGACGTTGCAAATCCATGTGCAAAAGGGCTGCCATGCCCGCGACAAACTTATTTAATTAAAATAATTGGATAAAAACAATCCGGAGAGTTGCCCGCCGGAAGTTTGTGCCCAAAATTCGGCGCAGTGCCGAATTTTTGCTTGCCTTTTCGGCAGAAAAACCTCAAATTAGCTAAGAGGTGCGAGATGCGCTGGAATGCCGAGACACGCTACAAGATGTTGCTTGAAATCAACAACGCCGTGGTCACCCGGACCAACCGGGAGGACCTCTTCCAGGCGCTGGCCAAAGAACTCCGCAAGCATTTTGCCTTCGACCGCATGGCGATCAACCTGTACGACGCCAAGAGCCAGTCCATCAGCTATTTCGCTGCCGCCGACGGCGTTCAGCCCGGCGGCGGCCTGACGCGGCTCAGCCGGCCGCTTGCCGACGGTGCCATTGCCCGCATGGTGGTTCAGTCCCGCCAGCCGACCATCATCGACGACCTGTGCCGCTACACCGACCTGTCCTCCATCGGGGCCATGGTCGAGGCCGGCCTCAACGCCACCATGGCGTTCCCGATGCTGGTGCGCAACCGGATCCTGGGGTCGATCCATTTTTCGTTCCGCAGCGCGCCCGAGCACATCTCGGAACTCACGGAAGTGTTGACCGACGTGTCACGACAGGTGGCGATCGCCGTCGACAACATGCTCGCCTACACGGAGCTTGAGAAGCTGAACAAGAGCCTGGAGCGCGAAAAGGATTTTCTGCTGCAAAGCAGCGACGACTATCAGCAGGATGAGTTCTTCTACGCCTCGACGGCCATGGCGGGCATCATGAAAACCCTGCAGCAGTCGGCCGACACCGACGCCACGGTGTTGATCACCGGCGAGACCGGCACCGGCAAGGACTACCTGGCCCACTGCATCCACAACCTGAGCGCGCGCCGCAACCACCTGTTCGTCAAGACCAACTGCCCGGCCCTGGCCTCGTCGCTGTTCGAAAGCGAGCTCTTCGGCCATGCCAAAGGCGCTTTCACGGGCGCGAACGACAAGCGCCTCGGCCGCTTCGAGCTGGCCCACGGCGGCACCATTTTCCTGGATGAGATCGCCGAACTCCCGATCGGCCTGCAGGCCAAATTGCTGCACATCCTGCAGGACGGGCAGTTCGAGCGCGTGGGCGACAGCCGGCCCGTGCAGATCGACTGCCGGGTCATTGCCGCCACCAACAAGGATCTGCAGCAGAGCATCCGGACCGGAGCGTTCCGGGAGGATTTGTTTTACCGGCTGAACATTGTTTCGATTCATGTCCCGCCGCTCAGGGAGAGGAAAGAGGATATCCCTTTGCTGATGAAGCAGCTGACTCTGATCCAGGCCCGGCAGATGAACCGCCCGGAACCGATTTACAGCCACCGCGCCCTGGAACGCCTGTGCGGATACCCATGGCCGGGAAACGTGCGGGAGCTTAAGAACCTCGTCAAGCGGTTGGTCATCCTGCGGGCGGGCGACCGGATTTCGGCTGATGACGTGGAAAAAATACTCGAATCCGCAAGACCGCAAGGACAGAGAGTTCCAGACGAAGTGGCCAGTCTGAGGGACAGCGAACGACAGCACATCATTAAAGCACTCGCCAAAACCCGCGGAATGCTCGGAGGCGAGAGGGGCGCCGCCCACCTCCTGGGCCTGCCGCGCTCCACGCTCCAATACCGCATCAAGAAGCTGAACATCAAACCGGACGATTATTTAAGAGGCTCCATTTCCGGTAGGGATTGACCTCACTCGGGCGCTTCCTGTCCGTAGCGCCCGGTCGTTGTCGCTTTACTTCATTCTATTACAGCCCCAATAAAATTCGGCCGAAGGCCGAATTTTCAGGAGTCGCTCTCTTCCAGCTCGACCTGCTGGGTTTTGGCTTTCCTGCGGAGCAGGATTCCGCTGACGATCGAGATAACCGTGAGCAGGATGAAGGCGATCGAGATGGGCCGCGTGAAAAAAATCAGCGGCGACCCCTTGGACATCACTATCGACTGCATGAAGGAGGTTTCCATCAGCTTGGCCAAAACCGTGGCCAAAACCATGGGGGCTACCGGGAAATCGAACTTGCGCATCAGGTAGCCGATCACGCCGAAGAGCAGGCAGATCCACAGGTCGAAGAAAGAGTGGCGCAGGCTGTACGCGCCGATCAGCGTGAAGACCGCGATCATCGGCCCAAGGATGGGGAAGGGGATCAAGGCCATGCGCGCCCAGACACCCACCAGCGGGAGGTTGAGGACCAGGAGCATCACGTTGCCGATGTACATGCTGGCGATGATGGTCCACAGCAGCGCGGGCTGCTCCTGCATGAGCCTTGGCCCGGGCTGGAGGCCGTACATCAGGAACCCGCCGAGCAGCACCGCCAGGGCGGGGCCCGACGGGATGCCGAAGGCGAAGAGTGGCACGAACCCGCCGCTGGCCGTGGCGTTGTTGGAACCCTCCACGGCGGCCACGGCATCCATGGCGCCGTGTCCGAATTTCTCGGGGTGCTTCGAAAAGCGTTTTTCAAGATCGTAGACCATGAAAGAGGTCACGGCCGGGCTGCACCCCGGGATGAGGCCGGCCAGGAAGCCGATGACGCCGGAGCGGGTTGTGGCGGCCCAGGTATCTTTTATGTCCTGCCAGGTGGGCAGCCACTCGATGCGCTTGGCCTCCAGGATGCACTTGGTTTCTTTTTCGGCGTTGGTCAGTATTTCGCTGATGGCGAAAAGCCCCATAATGATGGGCACGAAGTCGATGCCGGCCATGAGCTCCAAGGAGCCGAACGTCAGCCGCGCCACGCCGGTCAGCGGGTCCAGGCCGATCATGGCCGTCAGCAGCCCAAGGAGCGCAGACAGGAGCCCCTTGCCGAGATCCAGTCCCGACAAGCTTACTACCAGGCTGAGGCCGAGAAAGGTCAGGGCGAAGTACTCCGGCGGCCCGAAGGCCAGCGCGGCGCGCGACAGCACCGGTGCGAAGAAAGTGAGGCCGATCACACCTATGGTGCCGGCGGCAAACGAGGCCAAAGCTGATATGCCAAGGGCAGGCCCGCCGCGCCCCTGGAGGTTGAGCTGGTAGCCCTCCATGGCCGTGGGCACTGAGGAGGCTTCGCCGGGGATGTTCACCAGGATCGAGGTCGTCGACCCGCCGTACATGGCTCCGTAGTATATGGCCGCCATCATGATGATGGCAGGGGCCGGGTCCAGATGCGAGGCGAGCGGCAGCAGCATGGCGATGGCCGCCGTCGGCCCCAGGCCCGGCAGCACGCCCACCAGCGTTCCGGCAATGCTGCCGATCAGGGCGAAAAGCAGGTTGTAGGGGGTCAATGCAGCAGCAAAACCGTCCATCAAGGAAGACCATGCTTCCATTGTAACTCCTCAACACGTCGGCATGGACCGGCCTTCCATGAGGCCGGGGCGGAATTAGGACAAGAACTCAAGGGGACCCATGGGCAGGGTCAGTTCGAGCAAGCGGATAAAAACAACATAAACGAAGACGGTCACGCCCGAGGCCCAGGCGACCGCCACCGACAGGCTGTACCGGCCGAAGTACCGAATGAAGCCGGCGACGAACAGGAAGCTGCAAACGAGGAATCCGAGCGGCAGCGAAAGCCCGACATAAGTGATGAGGCCTGCAAGGGCGAGCGACCAGAGCCTCCACCCCCGTCGGTCGGGCCAGTCGATGGTTTTTCCCGTGCGTCTATCCATCCACCCTGCAAAGGCGAGCAATCCACCACCGAGGAACAGGAGCACCCCAATCAGCACGGGAAACGTGCGGGGGTGTAATTGCCCCCCCGCACCTTCGTCGATCGATGTCGAGGCCCAGGCCGCCGCGAGGCCTAAGAGGGCCAGGAAGACGCCGCAGGCGATGTTGCCGGATCGTCTGGTCTTAAGCACTACGCGGCCCCCGCATTATTTCTTGATGTCCTTGACGATGTCCTTGTAGATCGCCGTCATCTTCTCGATGTGGGCCTTGCTCTCCTGATGGCCCAGCGCCAGGGGCACGAAGCCCTCTTTTTTCATCTGCTCCTGGATGGCAGGGTCTTTTGCGATCTGCAGGAAGGCCGCTTCGAGTTTCTTGACGATGGTGTCCGGGGTTTTCGGCGGCAGACCGATGCCGCGGTCGATGGATTCGACCAAATCGACGCCCGATTCCTTGAACGTGGGGGTGCCCGGGAATCCGAAGAACCGGCTGTCGTCGGCCACGGCCAGCACCCGGATCGAATCGGCGTGTTTCACCAGGTCGTCGGAATTGCCGAAGATGGCGTTGACGTGACCGCCCAGGAAGGCCGTGATCTGCGGGGCAGCGCCGGTGAAGGGAACGTAATTGAACTTGGTTCCGGCCATCTTCTGCAGACGCAGGGTGGCCACGTGGTGGCCGGAGAAGGTCCCGGAGCCGCCGATGCTGATGTCACCGGGCTTGTCCTTGGCCGCGGCCAGGAATTCCTTGATATTCGTGTAGGGGCTGGTCTTCAGCACGGCCAGGGCCAGCGGGGTGCGCTGGAAGATGGCCACGGGAACGATCTGTTCGGTGGTGTAGCCGGTCTGCTGCTGCAAGGGCTGCAGAATGATGTGGGGAATGTTGATCCCGGCCATCAGGTAGCCGTCCGGCTGGGAGCGGACGAGTTCGCTCCACCCCAGGGCGCCGCCGCCGCCGACCTTGTAGTCGACGATGACTTTCTGGCCGAGGCTTTTTTCGAGGATGGGCTGCTGCCTGCGGGCCTCGCGGTCGGACTGCCCGCCCGGGTCGAAGGTCACCAGGTAGGTGATCGACTTGGTAGGATACGGTTTCTCCTGAGCAAAGACTGAACCTCCCGGCCCTGCAACCAAGGCCAGTCCGACCAGCAAAATCATGAGAAGAGACCATTTCGAAAGACGCATGCTGATTTCTCCCTTCCTAAAAGTTATGAGATATTTCAAATTTCCATCACGCCTGCCGTAACTAAAAGCAAAACCACTGCCATGAGCGCATAAAAAATAACCAATTGGAATTAAAAGCAAATTATTATGGGGTGCCGGCTACGTTATTCGATTTTGCCCAATATTGGTCAGTATGCCGAACATGCGGCTCTTGAATTTCAGGGATGTGCCTTCTGGGGGGCAACAAGGTTCAACCGCCGCCGACGGGCGGAAAGATGCCCACTCGTTCGCCGCCCTCCAGCCGCGAAGAAAGCTCGGCTTTTGTGCCATCGATGAATATCAACTTGGCTTTTTCTGTCGGCAGATTGAGTCGGATGAGAAGATCCCGGACGGTCATGCCTGAAGATATGGGATATGCCTCACCCTCGGTGGGCCTGAACATCTGAAGCGTGGCGTAAAGCTTGAGTTGGATATGCGGCATGTGGTTTTCTGTTTGAATTCGTCACGGGCTGATGTATAAATGCCGGCCTGCACCTTGATGAAACGCGTGCCGCATGGCATGGGTTCGTCTGATCATGTCGCAGTATGGGTAACCTAGATTCAACGGGCATAAAAGTCAAGAGCGGTCAGGGCCGCTTTTTTCGTATGGCCGGCGGCCACAATCACCCATGTGAAGCCGGCGGTCATCCAAATTGAGTTTTCATCTCGATTGGGGTAGGATCTGAAGGAGTCTGCAGCAAAATCATTTCGGAACGGGGGCATGCATGTCGTTTGGTTTTAAGAGCGCCCTGGTGACCGGCGGGGCCGGGTTCATCGGGTCTCATCTCGTCGAAGCCCTGGTGGCCGGCGGGTGCCGGGTCACGGTTCTGGACGATCTTTCCAGCGGCCGGGAACCGAACCTGGCGCCGGTGGCCGGCCGCATCACCCTCATTCGCGGCAGCATCTGCGACCGCAGGATCGTTGAGAAAGCGGCGGCCGGCTGTGAGGTTGTCTTTCATCTGGCCGCGGTGGTCTCCGTGCCCAAGACCGTCGATGACCCCCTGGGATCCGCGGCGGTGAATGAAACCGGCTCCTTGAACGTGCTCGAGGGGGCGCGGGGCGCCCGGGCGCGGCGGGTGGTTTTTGCCAGCTCGAGCGCCGTGTACGGGGACGATCCCGCTCTGCCCAAGCGCGAGGACATGCCGCCCAAACCCCTGACCCCCTATGCCGTGCAAAAGCTCGTCGTGGAATACTACCTGCGCGTTTATCAGTCGCTCTATGGCCTGGAAACCGTGGGCTTGCGCTTTTTCAATGTGTTCGGGCCCCGGCAGGATCCCTCGTCGCCCTATTCGGGGGTCATTTCCATTTTCATGAACAAGGCGTTGAAAGGCGAGTCGCCCCTGATTTACGGCGACGGCCGCCACAGTCGGGATTTTGTTTTCGTGGAGGATGTGGTTCAGGCGTTGATCTCGGCGGCGAAATCCTCTTCCGCCCCGGGCAAGGTGTTCAACGTCGGCACAGGGAAGTCACTGACGGTAAGCGGGTTGTGGGAAATGATCGCGGCCCTGTCCGGTTCCGGGGCAAAACCCGTCAACCAGCCTCCGCGGCCCGGGGATATTCCGCATTCCCTGTCCGCCATTGATGCCGCGGCCGCGGATCTGGGGTTTCTTCCACGGGTGAGCTTGGAGAGTGGGCTGAGATTGACACTGGACTGGTACCGAGGTTCTACCTCAGCCATACGAAAGCGTCCGGAAGAGACAAGGAGCCAAGATGAAGTTTGAATATATAAATGTTCTTGTAACGGGTGCGGCCGGGTTCATCGGTTTTCAGCTTTCGAAACGGTTGCTGGACAACGGAATCAACGTGGTCGGGCTCGACAATATGAACCCGTACTACAGCGTTAAACTGAAAGAGGACCGCCTGGCGCAGCTCGAAGGGCATCCTCGCTTCACCTTCGCCCGTCTCGATCTGGCCGATCGCGCGGGCATGGAGAGTCTTTTCGCCGCCCACCGTTTCGACGTGGTGGTAAACCTGGCCGCCCAGGCGGGCGTGCGCTACTCCCTCAAGAATCCCCAAGCTTACATCGAAGCGAACATCATCGGCTTTACCAACATCCTGGAAGGCTGCCGGCATCACGGTGTGAAGCATCTGGTGTTCGCCTCTTCGAGTTCGGTCTACGGCGCCAACACGAAGATGCCGTTTTCGGTGCACGACAACGTCGATCACCCGGTGTCCCTTTACGCCGCCAGCAAAAAGGCCAACGAGCTCATGGCCCACACTTACAGCCATCTTTACGGGCTCTCCTGCACCGGGCTGCGGTTCTTCACGGTCTACGGGCCGTGGGGGCGGCCGGACATGGCGTTGTTTCTTTTCACCGACGCCATTTTGAAGGGACGGCCGATCCAGGTCTTCAACCACGGCCGCATGCAGCGCGATTTTACCTACATCGACGACATCATCGAGGGGGTCGTCCGCGTCATGGGGCGTCTGCCCGCGCCCAACCCGGCCTGGAGCGGCGACCGGCCGGATCCCGGCACATCCTACGCGCCATACAGGATCTACAACATCGGCAACAACCAGCCGGTGGAGCTCAACCACTTCATCGAGACCATCGAGGACGTCCTCGGCCTAAAGGCCAGGAAGGACTACCTGGGCATGCAGCCCGGCGATGTGCCGGCCACCTATGCCGACGTGGATGACCTGATGGCCGATGTGGGCTTTAAGCCGGCCACCCCCATCCGGACGGGCATCGAGCGGTTCATCGCCTGGTACAAGGGCTATTACGCCGTCGCCTGACGGTCGGTTATCGGGTTCGCCTTGGTCGCACCGCCGGCGGGGGCGGAAGAATCGAACTGCTTCCGATGTTTGCGATTGACAGGAAATTCCGACTTCTACTATTATCTTGATCTCATATTTTTGCCTCCGGCTCAGGCTGGACTGGTTGACGCGACGTTATCAAAAAGGAGAGGAGGATCATCGATGACTTCACAGGTGCCTAAAAACGGAATACGGCCGAACCCGGTGGGTGACTGGCCGAAGATAGACCCCACCGCATTCGTGGACCCTAGTGCGCAAATCATGGGGAACGTGATCATCGGCCCCCGCGTCTACGTGGGGCCGCTTTCGGTCATCCGGGCCGATGAAATGGACGAAAAGGGCAAGGTGCACCCGGTGATCATCGAGGAAGACGCCTGCGTCCAGGACGGGGTGGTCATCCACGGCCGTGCCGGCACCGTGCTCACGGTCGGGCCGCGCTGCAACATCTCCCACGGGGTCGTCGTGCACGGCCCCGCCACCATCAAGGCGGATTCCTTCGTTGCGATCCGTGCGGTCGTCTACGACTCCGTTCTCGAGGAATCGGTCTGGGTGGGGGTCGGGTCGGTCGTCATGCGTACCACAGTGCCGGCCAACACATGGATACCCGCGGGTTCCGTCATCCGGTCGGACCATGACACCAAGCAGTTCCGGCTGATCGACCTGAAGGAAGAGAAATACAAGAAGGGCGTATACGACGCCAGCGCTTCGCTTCGTGAAGGCTACCTCAAGCTCTACGGAAAATAATAAGAAGAGCCGGGGCGGCTTTTCAGCCGCCCCGGCTCTTCTTATTATTTTTGCCCGTGCCTTCTTGGGGAAATTCTATGGAATGATCCCCATCCCCTTCAACACCGACAGCATGATGGCCGCGGCCATGACCGAGCCCACCTGACCGCCGGTGTTGGCGCCCACCGCGTGCATGAGCAGAAAATTAAATTTGTTGTATTTTAGCCCTTCTTTCTGGGCGACCCGCGCTGCCATGGGATAGGCGGAAATTCCGGCAGCGCCGATCAGCGGGTTGATTTTTCCGCCGGTGGCGAGGTTCATGAGCTTGCCGAATCCCACCCCGCAGATCGTGTCCAGGCAAATCGCCACAAAGCCGAACGCCAGGACCATCAGGGTGTCGGCTTTCAGGAACGCCCGGCCTTCCATGGTCGCGCCGATGGAAATGCCGAGGAAGAGGGTCACCACGTTGGCGATCTCGTTCTCGGAGGCCTTGGCCAGCCGGCTCACCGCGCCGCTTTCCTTCAGCAGGTTGCCGAGCATGATGGTTCCCAGCAGCGGCAGGCCCATGGGTGCGATCAGGCCGCCGAAGATGGTCACAACCACCGGAAAGACGATTTTGGTGGCCTTGGATGCCGGTGTGGTGGTGCTGAGCTCCGACATGTTGATTTCCCGCTCTTTTTGAGTCGTCATCATTTTCATGAGCGGGGGCTGGATGATCGGCACCAGCGACATGTAGGAGTAGGCCGCCACCGAAACGGCCCCCAGCAGATGGGGGGCGTATTTCGACGATACATAGATGGCGGTCGGACCATCGCAGGCGCCGATGACGCCGATGGCTACCGCGTCCAGCTGGTCAAAGCCGAACAGCAGCGCCAGGCCGATGGTGAGAAAAATGCCGAACTGCCCGGCCGCGCCGAGCAGGAAGATCTTCGGGTTCTCAAGCAGGGGGCTGAAGTCCGTCATGGCGCCGATGCCAATGAAGATGAGCAAAGGGAAAAGCTCGTTGGCGATCCCCATGTTGTAGATGACCCGGAGGAAGCCCTCTTCCTCCATCAACCCGGCCAGCGGGATGTTGGTCAGGATGGCACCGAAGCCGATCGGCACCAGCAGCAGGGGTTCGACGTCTTTTTTGATCCCCAGGAAAAGAAAAAGGCAACCGATCGCAATCATCACCGGATTGGACCAGTGCAGATTGGCGGCACCCGCCGTCAGACCACTCAACCCATTCACAATCGCTTCGAACATGGTATGATCTCGCTTTCCAGAATCCTATTTGGATTCTTCTTCTTTGACGGGGAAGATCTTCTTCAAGAGGCCCATCATCAAGGCAAGCGCGCCCAGGGCCGCCAGCGTACCCCCCATCCCGACGACAAGCATTGTAAAACCGAATGTCCAGTTATCCATCACTACCTCCCCGGAGAGCCGTAGTTTGCCAGCCTCAAAATTACGAAAAGGCTTCCTAATACCACCCTGGGATGGGGGTTTCAATAAAAAAGTGGACCTGTTTTGAGTTAATCGCAATTGACATCCGGTTGAGCGGCATGTAGAAAACCGAAAACGATCGGGGATGCCGTCTCAACACCTTTCCGAAAGGGGGGGCAGGGCGATGCAGCTGCGGCAAGCGGATCTTTTCGTGGGGCTGAACCCCGTCATTCTGAAGGCGATCATGGCGGCCGGGACCCGGCACGCGTACGCGGCGGGAGAATTCGTCTACCGCCGGGATGATCCGGCAGTTTTTCTCTGCATCCTCATGGAGGGCGACATCCGGCTGCGGTTGGGGGATGACGGGGCCGAGCTGTTTACCGTCGCCGCTCTCGGTGAGGTCTTCGGATGGTCGAGCCTGATCGGGCGTGAACGCCACACGGTGTCGGCCGTCTGCCGCCGGCCGAGCGCGGTTCTGAAAATGAGCAAACACCGCCTGATCACGATTTTTGAAGACGACCCGGAGAGCGGCTTCATCTTCTACAAGCAGTTGGCCCGGGCGCTGGGAAACCGTTTGCTGCAGATCTATGACACCGTGTCCGAGTGCGGCCGGGCCGCTGCAGAACCTCCAGAGTGAGGTCAGCCATGGAGATGTCAGCCATCCAAAAGGTTCTGGAGGAGTGCGAGTTTTTCAAGGGCTTCGACCGGACACAGGCCGAGTGCATCGCCCCCATCTGCCGGGTCTGCCGCTACGAGGCCGGTGAGAGTGTCTACCAACAGGGCGGCCTCGGCGAAGACCTGTACATCGTGGCCGAGGGCCAAGTCGTCCTGGAGCGAGCCGTCCGTGTCGGGCCCCGAAGCGGCAGCGTGGCGGTCGCCATGCTGGGAAGGGGTAAGATTTTCGGGGGCTGGTCCACGTTGCTGAATGAACGGCACACCCTCATGCTGTCGGCTGTCTGCCGGAAACCCGCGTTGCTGGTGGTGCTCAAAGGGTCTGAGCTGAGGCGCCTGATGACCGGCGATATCCGGCTTGGCTTCGCCGTTCTGGAGCGATTGTGTTTTCTGCTGCGGGAAAGGCTTCAGCTCGCCCTCGGCGCGATCGAGACCCTATGATGGCTGCGAACCAACCCCACTATTTGCGATTGGCTTTGTTTGGTTGACGCCTCCGGATGGATGTGCCCTCCATAAACGTCCACGAGCGTCCGGGTCTGAGCGCAGAAGCGTCGGCCACGTTCGATGAGTTGAAGTCCCGGCTGCATGCCATGGGCCGGGCGCGTGGCAAGCTTATTCCGATGCTGCAGCTCGTTCAGGACACCCTGTCCTATCTGCCGCCGGCGGCGATCGGGCTGGTGGCCGAGCACCTGGAGATATCCGCTTCCGAAGTGTACGGGGTTGCCACGTTTTACAACCAGTTTCGTTTTACCCCCCCCGGCCGGCATCCCATTAAAGTGTGCCTGGGGACGGCCTGCCACGTGAAGGGCGGGGAGATCATTCTTGAAAATTTCGAGCGCAAGCTGGAAATCAAGGAAGGCCAGACCACCGCCGATCGCGAATTCAGCATCGACCGGGTTGCCTGCGTGGGCTGCTGCGCTCTGGCGCCCGTAGCCCTCGTCGGTGAGATTCTCTGCGGCAAAATGCAGCCCAGCAAGGTGGAGGGCATCGTCCTGAAAGTCCGGATCGAAAAGGAAAAACAGCAGCGCGCAAAAGACCCGCATGAGCCCAGCCCCCCATCAGATATTCAGCCGCCTCAAGGATGAAGCGGACCGGCGGCGCAGGGAGTTCGCCGAAGCGCCGGTTCCGAAAATCCACATCGGCATGGCCACCTGCGGCATCGCCGCCGGCGCCCAGGAGACCAAGGCCGCCTTTGAAGAGGCCCTGGTCCAATTGGGAATCACGGCGCGGATCCACACCGTGGGCTGCTGCGGTCACTGCTATGCCGAGCCCGTGGTCATCATCGACCACCCCGGGTCCGGCTTCCCGCCCATCTTTTACCCCGAGGTCAGCGCCGGCAAAGCCGGCATGCTGGCCAAGCTGTTTCTCAAGGAGGGGGACCCGCGGTTGGAGCACATCCTGGGCGCCACGGCCGCCAACGATCTCATCCCCTCGGTCATGGAGTTCCCGCGCTTCAACCTGGAAACGCGCCTGATCATGGAGCGCTGCGGCCGCATCGACCCCGAGGACATCCACGACTACATCGCCGAGGGCGGCTACGCGACCCTGGCGGATGTGCTGGAGCGGAGCCCGGCCGGCATCATTGAAGCCATCGCGGCCTCAGGCCTGCGTGGGCGCGGCGGAGCCGGCTTTCCGACGGGTCGCAAATGGGCGCTCGCACGCGAAGCAAAGGGACCTGAGAAAGTCGTCATCTGCAACGCCGATGAGGGCGACCCCGGCGCCTACATGGACCGCACCCTTTTAGAGAGCAACCCCCATCAGATCCTCGAGGGGATGATCACCTGCGGCCACGCGGTCGGCGCCGGCAGGGGGGTCGTCTATGTCCGGTCCGAATACCCCCTGGCGGTGCGTACCGTCACTCACGCCATCCACCAGGCCAGGGACCTTGGGCTGCTGGGCCAGGGGGTCCTGGGGTCTTCGCTTGATTTCGACATCGAGGTGTTCCAGGGGTCCGGGGCCTTTGTCTGCGGCGAGGAAACGGCCCTGATCCGGTCGATCGAAGGTTTCCGCGGGATGCCCGCCCCCCGGCCGCCGTATCCGGCTGAAAGCGGCCTCAACGGCCGGCCCACGGTGATCAACAACGTGAAGACCTTTGCCGCCGTGCCGCCCATCTTGCAGAACGGGCCCGACTGGTTCCGCCGGATCGGCACCGGAGCGAGCCCGGGGACGGCTGTTTTTTCTGTAGTCGGCAGCGTGGTCCACCCCGGCCTGGTGGAAGTCCCGATGGGGACTTCCCTGCGGACGCTCATTTTCGACATCTGCGGCGGCATCCCCCAGAAAAAGAAATTCAAGGCGGTCCAGATCGGCGGGCCTTCCGGCGGCTATCTTTCGGAGTCGCATCTCAACACGCCCATTGATTTCGATTCACTGGCGCAGGCCGGCGCCATGATGGGCTCCGGCGGCATGGTCGTCATGGACGAAGACGCCTGCCTGGTGGACGTGTCGCGGTTTTTTCTGGACTTCACCCGGAAAGAGTCCTGCGGCAAATGCACCTTCTGCCGCATCGGGACCCGTCAGCTGCTCGGGCTGTTGAAGCGCCTGACCGAGGGCCAGGGCCGCGAGGGCGACCTGGAGCGGCTGCAGCGGTTGAGCGAGGATGTGAAGAACGGCTCCCTGTGCGGCCTGGGGAAGACGGCCCCCAACCCTGTGCTGACCTCCCTGCGGTATTTCTTCGACGACTACGAGGCCCACGTGAAGGAGAAGCGCTGCCCGGGGAAGATGTGCCGGCCGCTGATCGCCTACTACATCGATCTTGAAAAGTGCGCCCGGGGCTGCAATGCGTGCGAGGGCTGCTGCCCGGTGGATGCGGTCTTCATCACCCGCGACCGCAAGCGCGGCATCGACCAGAGCAAGTGTGTGAAGTGCGGGGAGTGCGTGGTGGCCTGCCCGCCGGAGTACGACGCGGTCAAGCGCGTGTCGCCGCCGCAGCTGGCGCCCGTCATAGAGCGGCCGCCGATGGAAGAAAAATGCTCGACGCTGGAAGCTGAAAGCACAAAGAAATCAGGATGAAGATGCCGGCGAGCATATCCATACAGGTCGATGGGAGGATCCTGAATGTCGAGCCTGGCGCCAACCTGCTTGCCGCCTGCCTCGCCAAAGGAATTTACATCCCCCACTTGTGTTATCTCGAAAACATGAAGCCGGCAGCGGCTTCATGCCGGTTGTGCTTTGTCGACATCGAGGGGAGAAAGGAGCCGGTGGCTGCCTGCTCGGTGACGGTCGAATCCTCCCTGGCGGTCGACACCGGCTCGCCGGCTGTGCGTCGGCTGCAGAAGGCGGGGTTGCAACTGCTTTTGTCCGTGCACCGGGTGGCCTGCAAAAACTGCCCCGCCCATCGCCGCTGCGACCTGCAGCGGATCGCGAAATTTCTAAAAGTCGGGTTGACTCCTGGAAACCTCGATCGGTACTTGAAGGAACCGGAGGTCGACTCGACCCATCCTTGCCTGAATTACTACCCCAACCGGTGTGTGCTCTGCGGCCGGTGCGTGCACGTGTGCCGCGGGCAGCACCGCGACTTGATTCTGACCTTCGCCAAGCGCGGCTTCGACACGGTGGTAGGGACCTACGGCATTTCCTCCATATCATCTCATTCCTGCGGCGCCTGTCGTGCCTGCGTGGATGTCTGCCCCGTGGCGGCGCTGCTGCCGAAGCACCCGTAGGCGGCGCCGAAACAGGCCGCCTATATCAGGACCTCAACTCCGTATTGATCAAAGCGTTTATCCGCCGTCACAACGGGCGCATTTTGCAGGAGCGCTCTGGCGATGATGAACCGATCGCAGGGGTCGCCGTGAATCGGCGGGAGTTCGGATGCCTTCAGGCATATGTCGGTGGCCACGTCTATCGCCGCCAGGCCGTGGTGCTCCATAATCCCGGCCATCCACTGCGGCGGCGGCACCGGCAGTTTAAGCTTCCCCGAGCGGTATTTGATGCCGACTTCAAAGGAGGTTATGGCAGAGATGCAAACGACCGGCGCCTCATTGATACGCCGCAGGGTGTCGCGGGAAATCCGCTTGCGGTCATGGGCCTTTGCCAGAGCACCTGCAGCCAACGAAACCCAAGGTTCACGCCGGTTCACGGATCGTTCTCCACTCAAAAGAAGGCGGTTGGGGAAGATTCCGACCAAAACACAAAACCCGCCCCACCGGGCGGGTTTTGTGTTTTAAAGTGGTGCGCCCGGCTGGACTTGAACCAGCGGCTTTCAGCTCCGGAGGCTGACGCTCTATCCCCTGAGCTACGGGCGCGTTTAATAACAACGACACCCGAAACCAATAATGGAAGCGGGCACCTTAGTCAAGCGTGAAAAAAAATGGTTCAACCGGGTTGCACGGTTCTGTGTTCCAGAGCGGCTTTGGCCTCGCCCACGACATAGAGGGAGCCTGCCACCAGCGTCAGGCTTTCCGGGGCGGCAGAGTGAACCGCGTGGGCCAGGGCTTGGCCGACATCCTGTATCACCTTGACATCCGCCACCAGGGTCCGGGCCGTTGCGGCAATTTTTCCCGCCGGAAGAGCTCGGTTGGTTTTGGCCTGAGTGACGATTACGCGGGAGGCCATCGGCAGCAGCAGCTTCAGCATGGCCGCATAGGGCTTGTCGTCCAGGATGCCGACCACCATGGTGATATCGCGGTCCTTGAAATGCCTGCGCAGGTGGCGCGCCAGCTGTCTGGCGGCATCCAGGTTGTGGGCGCCGTCGAGCATGACGAGCGGTTTTTCCGAAACGATTTCGAGCCGGCCCGGCCAGCGCGTCGTCCGCAGCCCCTCCCGCATGCTTTCAAGGGAAACCCGCGGGGTCTTGTTCAGCAGCAGTTCGCAGGCGGCGAGCACCAGTGCGGCGTTTCCCGCCTGGTAGTCACCCTGCAGGCCCGTGGCCATATCGGGCCAGACCTGGTGGATGCCGCGGTAGGTGAATCTGCCGGCTTCCCTGCGCCGGAAGCTGAAATCGCGGCCCAACCGGTAGACCGGGGCCGATTTGCCTTGCGCAGCCTTTTGCAGCGCGGCCAACGCGGCAGCTTGCCGGACCCCGGTGACGACCGGCCGACGGCGTTTGACGATGCCGGCTTTTTCATTTGCGATTCGGGGGATCGTTGCGCCCAGGTACTCGCGGTGTTCCAGGGAGATGTTCGTGATGATCGCCAGCTCCGGCGTGATCACGTTGGTGGCGTCCATGCGGCCGCCCATGCCGGTTTCGATCACGGCCCAATCGACCCGGCGGCGGGCGAACTCGTCGAAGGCCATGGCGGTGGTGAACTCGAAAAAGGTCGGCTCGCGGCCGCCTGGAAGCGCCCGGTGGACCCTTCGATAGAGCCGGACGATGTCCTTGTCCGTGATCGGCTCTCCATTGACCTGGATGCGCTCGTTGAAACGCACCAAGTGGGGCGAGGTGTAGAGCCCGACCCGATAGCCGGAGCATCGGAGGATGTTTGCGAGGCTCGCCGCCACCGAGCCCTTGCCGTTCGTGCCGGCGATGTGGATGGTTTTGTAACGCCGGTGGGGGTTGCCGAGGCCGGCGAGCATCCGGCGAATAGTGGCAAGCCCCAGCTTGATCCCGAAACGCCTGAGGCGGAACAGGGTCTCCAGGCAGGCAATGCTGTCTTTTGGCTGCGGCATCGGCATGAAAAAACCCGGTGGGGGATCCCACCGGGTTCGGTTCATCGGGTTTCGGGGGTTAGCGTCTGCGTGCGGCCCGGGCCGCGGCAATGCGTTCCCTTCGCTGCGCTTCGCGTTGCTTGCGTCGCCGAAATTCGCTCGGCTTTTCGTAGCTCTTCTTCAGCTTCAAGCGCTTGAAAAGGCCGTCATTCTGGATCTTCTTCTTCAGAATGCGCATTGCTTTTTCGATGTCATTGTCGATGACCCTGACTTCGATTTCCTTCAACTGTATCGCCCCTTTCGTGCCGTCGGAAACGACGCAATGGTTCCTCCCCGGCGGATAGTCTGCAAATGTAATGGAGGTCGTATATATAATGAATTATTTCTCCTTTGACAAGAGAAATGTGGCGACCATCCGCCCGATCGATCCGCGACAATTGTCTTGACACTCCGTTTTCCTTCCGCCATACTCCCCTCCCAACAAAATCAGCCACTTGTTTCTATCACCCCATCTTCAGAAGGAGGTCTCCATGCGTCTGATTCTGCTCGGCGGTCCTGGAGCGGGCAAGGGCACCCAGGCCAACTACATCAAGGAAAAATACCAGATTCCGCAGATTTCCACCGGTGACATGCTGCGCGCCGCCGTCAAGGCCGGCACCGACTTGGGCAAAAAAGCGAAGGCCGTCATGGATGCGGGGCAGCTGGTACCGGATGATGTGATCATCGGGCTGGTCAAAGAGCGCATCAAGGAACCGGATTGCAAGAAGGGATTCCTCTTCGACGGGTTCCCCCGGACCATCCCCCAGGCCGACGCCATGAAGGCGGCCGGGGTCCCGATCGACGCGGTGGTCGACGTTGATGTCCCCGACGCGGAGATCGTCAAGCGCATGAGCGGCCGGCGGGCGCACCTGGCGAGCGGGCGCACGTACCACGTCATCTTCAACCCTCCCAAAGTGGCGGGCAAGGACGACGTGACGGGCGAACCTCTGGTCCAGCGCGACGACGATAAGGAAGAGACTGTCAAGAAACGCCTCGAGGTCTACCACAACCAGACCGAGCCGTTGATCGGCTACTACAAAAAGTGGAAGGAATCGGGCGACACCAAAGCCCCGCACTACGTCAAGGTCCACGGCATCGGCAAGGTGGAGGAAATCCGCGACAAGGTTTTTGCCGCCTTGGATCAATTCAAGAAATAGACGGCTCGCGTTAAAAAAAATCCCACCGGGGACCGGTGGGATTTTTATTATTGGTGAGCTTCGTGAAATGGGGAAGGGACGAACTCCAGCGCCCGAATCCAGTCGTTCCCGGTGGTCAATGCAGAGGCCGCGGCACGCGGGCGGTGCTCAGCAAAATAGGCAGCCAGACGACCTTCGACCTTGGGTTTTCCAGGCGTGCGGAACCCCCCGGGGTGCAATAATGCCGCATATTCCTCCGGCGGCATCCGGCAATGACTTTCGGGGCACAGCAAGCCCGCGTCGGGCGTGAGTGCGTGGCTGAACCACCGAACGCCGGAGGAATAGTAACACGGTTTTTTATGATCGAAAACATGAAACTGCTTGACAGTCAGGGGGTTCTGATATAAAAATATACACATAGTTCAGAGAAAAAGGTTAACCCGCCATCCGGCAGGATTCTCTTGCTTCTAACGCTCTAAAATCCTCCTTTACAACCGACATGGATCCTATCTGCTAACTACTCGATCAAGGCACGTCGGTTGATTAATCCCAAGCAAGGGTGCACGCATCTTTTGGTGTTTATGTGGATGGTCGCCCCGGCTGAGGTTGCAACTCTGTACGACGCAATCACATAGGACAGAATCGGAAATCGTCCGAATAAAACCGCACCGGCTGCCTCGGGCGCCGGGACTACCCGCGGATGCATCCGAGCGTCCGCCATGAAATCGAGGGGAATCGTTTCAATGAACATCGCCGAACTCAAAGAGAAAAAGATCAACGAACTGATGCAGATGGCGAAGCAGTTCAACATCGAGGGCGCATCGAACTTGCGCAAGCAGGAACTGATGTTCGCTTTGCTGCAGGGCCAGATTGAGAAAAACGGCATGATCTACGGGGAGGGCACCCTCGAAATCCTGCCGGACGGCTTCGGCTTCCTGCGTTCGCCCAGTTCCAACTACCTGCCGGGGCCGGATGACATCTACGTGTCACCCTCCCAGATCCGGCGCTTCAGCCTTCGCACCGGGGACACCATCTCCGGCCAGATCCGGCAGCCCAAGGAGTCCGAGCGCTACTTCGCTCTGCTCAAGGTCGAGGCGGTGAATTTCGAGGACCCGGAAGTCGCTCGCGACAAGATCCTCTTCGACAACCTCACTCCGCTCTATCCCGAGCGCAAGGTGAGCCTGGAAAGCGACGCAGACAACTACTCGACGCGCATTCTGGACCTCATGGTCCCGATCGGGTTCGGGCAGCGCTGCCTGATCGTGTCCCCGCCGCGTTCCGGCAAGACCATGCTGCTTCAGGCCATCGCCAACGCCATCATCAAGAGCCACAAGGACGTTGTTCCCTTCGTGCTGCTGATCGACGAGCGACCGGAGGAGGTGACCGACATGGAACGCACGGTCGACGCGGAGGTCATCAGTTCCACCTTCGATGAGCCCGCCGAGCGGCACGTGCAGGTGGCCGAGATGGTGATCGAGAAGGCCAAGCGCTTGGTGGAGCACAAGAAGGATGTCGTCATCCTGCTCGACAGCATCACCCGCCTGGCGCGCGCCCACAACTCGGTGGTGCCGCCGAGTGGAAAAATACTTTCCGGCGGTGTCGACTCCAACGCGCTGCAGCGCCCCAAGCGTTTTTTCGGCGCCGCCCGCAACATCGAGGAAGGCGGCAGCCTCACCATTATCGCCACCGCCCTGGTCGACACCGGCAGCCGTATGGACGAGGTCATATTCGAGGAGTTCAAGGGCACCGGCAATGCCGAGATCCAGCTCGACCGCAAGCTGTCGGACAAACGCGTTTTCCCGGCGGTCGACATCAAACGCTCGGGCACCCGCAAGGAGGAGCTGCTGCTGCCGGAGGAAGTGCTCAACCGCGTCTGGATTCTGCGAAAGCTGCTCACCACCCTCAACACGGTGGACAGCATGGAATTTTTACTTGAAAAAATGAAGGGGACGCGAAATAATAAAGAATTTATGAACTCGATGAACGCCTAACCGGCGGGAATTCAGCAAGGGGGGTTGACCATAATGAAAGAGAACATCCATCCGAAGTATCAGGACACCAAGATCCGCTGCGCCTGCGGAAACGTGATCGAGGCCGGATCGACCAAGGACAACATCGCCGTGGAAATATGCTCCGGCTGCCACCCGTTTTTCACGGGCAAGCAAAAGCTGGTGGACACGGCCGGACGCATCGAGCGTTTCCGCAAGAAGTACCAGAAATTCCAGAGCAAGGAAAAAGCGTCGTAGCGCTCCCGCCGCACGTCCCCGCCAACGGGGGGCGTCCGAACCTCGGCACTTCACCCATCTCATGGACGTCTCGCATGAGCCCGATGGTCTCAGGGATCGGACACCACCCGATCCCTGAGACCGGCCGGGCTTTTCGCATGTGAAGCGGACACGGTGTGCACCTCATGTACGACAAACTGGAAGGCGTCGAACAGCGCTACAACGAACTGGAGCGTCAGCTGAGCGACCCGGCCGTCATCGGCAACCGGGACGCTTATCAGAAGGCCGTGCGCGAGCACGCCGAGCTCGGCAAAATTGTCACGGTGTTCCGCCGCTACCGCGAAGTGGCCGATCGGATCGATGAGAGCCGCGGGCTTTTGAACGACGGAGATGCCGATATCCGGGCCCTGGCCAGAGACGAGCTGACGTCGCTCACGGCCGAAAAGGAAACCCTCGAGAACGACCTCAAGCTTCTTCTACTGCCGAAAAACCCCAACGACGACAAGAACATCATCATGGAGATCCGGGCCGGGACCGGCGGCGAGGAAGCCGCTCTGTTTGCGAGCGATCTTTTTCGCATGTACGGCCGTTATGCCGAGGACCGGGGCTGGAAGGTCGAAGTCCTCTCGCATCACCCCACGGGGGTGGGGGGGGTGAAGGAAGTCATCGCCATGATCCAGGGCAAAGGCGCCTACAGCGTTTTGAAATACGAAAGCGGGATCCACCGGGTGCAGCGGGTGCCTGCCACCGAAACCCAGGGTCGCATTCACACCTCGGCGGTCACGGTGGCCGTGCTGCCCGAGGCCGAAGAGGTGGACGTGGAGATCAACCCCAACGATCTGCGCATCGACGTCTATCGATCGGGGGGCCCGGGGGGCCAAAGCGTGAACACCACGGATTCGGCGGTGAGGGTCACGCACCTGCCGAGCGGCCTGGTGGTCATCTGCCAGGACGAGAAATCGCAGCTCAAGAACAAGAACAAGGCCCTCAAGGTGCTGCGCTCACGGCTGTTGGACATGAAGATCCAGGAGCAGGAGCAGAAGCGGGCCGAGGACCGCAAGAGCCAGGTGGGGACGGGCGACCGCAGCGGCCGCATTCGCACCTATAATTTCCCGCAAAGCCGGGTGACCGACCATCGCATCGGCCTGACCCTCTACAAGCTGGACAGCGTCCTGCAAGGGGCCATGCAGGAACTGATCGACGGGCTGACCACGCACTATCAAGCCCAGGCGCTGCAGAATGTCGAACCCACCGCCGGCCGCTAACCTTGAATGGACGGTCCTGAAAGTGTTGCAGTGGGCCGCCCCCTATCTGAAGGAGCGCGGCATCGACAGCCCGCGCGCGACCGCGGAGATCCTGCTCGCGCATGCGCTGCATACCGAGCGGGTTCAGCTGTACATGCACCACGACCAGCCCCTGGAGAAGACGGAGCTCGCCGCGTTTAAGGAACTGCTGCGCCGACGCCTGCGCCGGGAGCCCGTTGCCTACATCGTCGGTTGGAAGGGGTTCCGGACGCTCGAGCTTAAGGTTACCCCGGAGGTGCTCATCCCCCGGCCGGAGACCGAGGGCCTGGTGGAAGCCGCCCTGGCCGCGCTCAGCGCCTTTCCGAACGGCCGCACGGCCCGGGTCCTCGATCTGGGGACCGGCTCAGGCGCCATCGTGCTCGCGCTCGCGGCCGAGGCGCCGGGGCATCGCTACTTCGCCTCCGACCTCTCGCCGGCGGCGATGGCCGTCGCCCGCCGCAACGCCGAGGCGGCGGGGGTCTCCGATCACGTGTTTTTCTGGGCAGCCGACTGGTTCTCGGCTCTGCAACCGGTGCGGGCCGTCTTCGACCTGGTCGTCTCGAACCCGCCCTATGTGGCGAGCGGGGCCATCGACGGGCTTCAGCCGGAGATCGCGTGCCACGAGCCGCGGTTGGCCCTGGACGGGGACGCGGACGGACTGCGGAGCTATCGCGTGATCATCGCCGAAGCTCACCGCCACCTCGCACCTGGAGGGAGGCTGCTCCTGGAAATCGGGTGCGACCAGAGGCGGGCCGTGCAACAGCTGGTCGAGCCGTCCGGACACTACACGGGATTCGAATGCGTCAAGGACTACAGCGGCCGCGAGCGAGTGGTGTCCGTGCACAAAAAAGATGTTGCAACACCATAAGATTATTGATATCTAAATCTCTTTTAGAGAACCAAGGTTCATGACCCCATCACACACGTCGCCGGACGTGCCTCCCGGTGTCCCGACGTCGGGACTGGAGGCAGGAATGACGGTGGCGGTGGAAAAAAACCGAACGGAAGGGAGATTAAAATGGCGTATGTCAGCATGAAGGAGCTCCTCGAAGCAGGCGTTCATTTCGGGCACCAGACCAAACGGTGGAACCCGAAGATGAAGCCTTACATTTTCGGGGCGCGCAATGGCATCTACATCGTCGACCTGCAGAAGACCGTCAAGATGTTCAAGACCGCTTACGACTTCCTGGTGGAAACCGCCGCCAGCGGCAAGTCGGTCCTGTTCGTCGGTACCAAGAAGCAGGCCAAGGAATCCATTTACGAGGAAGCCAACCGCTGCGAGATGTTTTACGTTCACAACCGCTGGCTGGGCGGCATGATGACCAACTTCCAGACGATTCGCAAAAGCATCGAGCGGCTCAACTATCTCAACACCATCCACAACGACGGCTCCATCAATCTGTTCCCGAAGAAGGAGCGCCTGAAGCTTGCCAAGGAACGCGAAAAACTGGACGGCAACCTGGGCGGCATCCGCAGCCTGGAGCGGTTGCCGGGAGCGATCTTCATCATCGACCCCAAGAACGAGGCCATTGCCGTGCATGAAGGCCGGCGGCTGAAGATCCCCATTGTCGCCGTGGTCGACACCAACTGCGATCCGGATGAAATCGATTATCCCATTCCCGGCAACGACGACGCCATCCGCGCCATCCGCCTGTTGACCTCCCGCATGGCGGATGCCTGCATCGAGGGCAAGCAGAAATGGAACGAACGCATGCAGGCGGAAGCCGACAAGACGGAGCCGGAGGAAGCCAAACCGCTGAGCGCCGCCGTTGACCTGAAACCCGGCGAGCGCAAGGTGATCTCCGAAGGGGGCCAGGGCCCGGTGGTGGAAGTCATTCGGCGCTCCACGGCGGATGCTGCCGCCGCAGCGGGCGCTGACGCATCGGATCGCGGCGACGCCCAGACGACAGGAGACGAATAATGGCTGAGGTCAGTGCGAAGCTTGTGAAAGAGCTCCGGGACAAAACCGGGGCGGGTATGATGGATTGCAAGCAAGCCTTGGCGGCCTCCGACGGCGCCATGGACCAGGCGGTGGAGTTCCTGCGCAAGAAAGGGCTGGCCACGGCGCAGAAGCGTGCCGGCCGGGCCACGAGCGAAGGCACCATCGCCACCTACATCCACATGGGCGGCCGGCTGGGCGTGATGGTCGAGGTGAATTCCGAGACCGACTTCGTGGCCAAGAACGAGCAGTTCCAGGAGTTCGCGAAAAACATCGCCATGCACATCGCCGCGTCCAACCCGCTGGGCGTCCGACCCGAGGACGTGCCGCCCGAGGTGATCGCCAAGGAGCGGGAGATTTACGCCGCGCAGGCGAGGGAGACCGGTAAACCGGAGAAGGTCATCGAGAAGATCGTCGAGGGCAAGCTCAAGAAATTTTTCGAGGACAGCTGCCTTCTGAACCAGGCCTACGTCCGCAACCCCGACATCACGGTGGGGGATCTGCTGAACGACCTCATCGCCAAGATGGGCGAGAACATCAGCGTTAAACGTTTTGTCCGCTTCCAGGTGGGGGAGTAAACAGCCGTGTACAAGGCCCAGTACAAGCGGGTGGTCGTCAAGATCAGCGGCGAAGCCCTTATGGGCGACCAGGAGTTCGGCATCAGTTCGGACATGATCCGGTATGTGGCCGAGGAGATCCGCTCCATCGTGGAAATCGGCGTGCAGTGTGCGATCGTCGTGGGCGGCGGGAACATCTTCCGGGGCATCGCCGCCAGCTCCTACGGCATGGACCGCACCTCGGCGGACCACATGGGGATGCTCGCCACCGTGATCAACAGCCTGGCCCTGCAGGACGCGCTGGAGAAACAGGGGATTCAGACCCGAGTCCAGACCGCCGTCGGGATGCACCAGATGGCGGAGCCTTACATCCTGCGCCGGGCCATCCGGCACCTGGAGAAGGGTCGGGTGGTCATTTTCGCCGCCGGCACCGGCAATCCCTATTTCACGACCGACACGGCGGCCGTGCTGCGCGGCCAGGAGATTCATGCCGAAATCCTGCTCAAGGCCACCAAGGTTGACGGCCTCTACGATTCCGACCCGGTGAAGAACAAGGACGCCAAGCTGCTGAAACAGGTGAGCTACATGGAGGTGCTGGAACGGCAGCTCCGGGTGATGGATATGACGGCCATCTCGCTGGCCATGGACAACGATCTTCCGCTGGCCGTCTTCAAGCTCAAGACCAAGGGCAACATCCGCAAAGTGGTTTGCGGAGACGGCGTCGGAACCCGGATTAACACCTAAGCGTCGCGGGAGGTTGAGGAGAGCACCATGATCGATTCCATTTACCAGGACAGCAAGGAAAACATGGTGAAGGTGATCGCCGCCCTGAAGAAGGACCTGAAGCGGGTTCGAACCGGGCGGGCATCCCTGTCGCTGCTGGACGGGGTCAAGGTCGATTACTACGGCACGCTGACCCCCGTCAGCCAGCTGGCCACCCTGGCCGTGCCCGAAAGCCGCTTGATCACCATTCAGCCATGGGACACCACCGTCATCAAGGAAATCGAAAAAGCGATCCTGAAATCCGATCTCGGGCTGACCCCGTCCAATGACGGCAAAATCGTGCGGATTGCCATCCCGCCCTTGACCGAACAACGTCGCAAGGAGCTCGTCAAGGTCGTCCACAAGATCTGCGAGGAGTACAAGGTGTCGGTCCGCAACCTCCGGCGCGATGCCAATGAAATGGTCAAAGAGCTGAAGAAAGACAGCCGGATTTCAGAGGACGACGCCTTCAAGTCCCAGGAGAAGATTCAAAAGATGACCGACGAGCACATCAAGCTCGTCGACGAGTGCTACAAAGAAAAAGAGAAAGAGATCCTTGAGTTCTAACCCGCCTTCCGCCGGCTCCGATGCGGGCGCGGCGACCGGGCTCCCGGCCCACGTGGCCATCATCATGGACGGCAACGGACGATGGGCGAGACAGCGGCTGCTGTCCCGCATCCAGGGGCACGAGAAGGGGGCGGAAGCGGTGCGGACGACGGTGCGCACCTGCCGTGAGCGGGGCATTCCCTTCCTGACCCTCTACGCCTTTTCCACCGAAAACTGGCAGCGCCCGAAAACCGAGGTAAACGCCCTGATGGGGCTCTTGCGTCGTTTCCTGGAATCCGAGCTGAGGGAACTGCTCAAGAACGGAATCCGGCTGCATGTCATCGGCCGCCGGGATCGCCTCCCGGAGAATGTCCAGAAGGCGCTGGCCGCCGCTGTCAACGACACCCGGCAGAACTCCACCCTCCAGCTCACCCTGGCCTTGAGCTATGGCGGGCGCGACGAAATCACACGGGCCGCCCAGTCGCTGGCCGTCGAGGTGCAGGCGGGCCGCATGCGACCGGCGGACATCACCGAGGAGCTGCTGTCCGCCCGCCTGGACACGGCCGGCACCCCCGATCCGGACCTGCTGATCCGCACGGGCGGCGACATGCGGGTCAGCAATTTTCTGCTCTGGCAGCTCGCCTACACGGAGATATTCGTCACCCCCACGCTCTGGCCGGATTTCACCCCTGAGTTGTTTCAGCAGATTCTGAAAGACTTCCAGAGCCGGGAGCGGCGGTTCGGACGCGTCTGAACCGCGGGCGCCCTAATACGAAGGAATTCCATGACAGCAGGAGCCAAGGGTCAAGCCCACCTCAAACGCTGGGTCACCGGTTTGGCCGCGCTGGCGGTGTTGATCGCCTGCGTGATCGCGGGAGGGGCGACCTTTTCGCTGCTGGCCGGCCTGGGCTGTTTCGCTTGCCAGTGGGAGTATGTCCGCCTCGTCCGACCGCCCGACACCCGACGTTTGACGCAACCCCTGGTTCTGGCCGGTTACACCGCCGGTCTCGGCGTGATCCTCGCTGCGCATGCCGGCCGGGCGGATATCATCCTGGCCGTGCTGAGCCTCAATGGGGTCGCCTGCGGGCTCTTGTCCCTGCAGCGGTTTCCATCCGATCGGACCGTGCTGGAGGCTGTCGCCCGACAGATTCAGGGGGTTTGCTACATCCCTTTGCCCCTGGCGCTCCTGATCCTGCTGCGGTCGGCTCCCGGCGGCACGGTCTGGATCTTTCTGTTGTGCGCCGTGATCTTCGCCGGCGACACCGCCGCGCTTTACGCCGGCACCCTCTGGGGCCGGCACAAGCTCTGCCCGGCCATCAGCCCGGGCAAGACCGTCGAGGGGTCGCTGGCCGGTCTGGCGGCCAATCTGGCGGTCGGCATGGCGGGAAAGGCCCTTTTTCTGCCGGAGGTCGGTTGGGCGGCCGCTCTGGCCTTTGCCGCAGCGGTGGGGCTGGCGGGACAGGTGGGGGACCTCTTCGAGTCCGAGTTGAAGCGGGCATCCAGCGTCAAGGATTCGGGGGGGCTCTTGCCCGGCCACGGCGGAGTTCTCGACCGCATCGATGCGCTGCTGTTTGCCGCTCCGGTGGCGTTCGTGTTCAGGATGGTTGTCGTCTGCGCTTGAACGCTTTCGGCCTGGGGCGGGGGACGATTCGACGCTGAGGTTTATGAAACGGCTTTCCATAGTGGGGTCCACCGGCTCCATCGGGCGCAATGCGCTCAGCATCGTCCGAATGTTTCCCGAACGCTTCAGCGTAAAGGCCCTGGCGGCCAAGCGCAACCTGACGCTTCTGTCAGAGCAGATCCGGGTCTTCCAACCGGAGGTCGCCGCCGTATTCGACGAGGCCGGCCGCCGGGAACTGAAAACGCTGCTGCCGGCCGACTGTCGCACCCGCATTTTGCAGGGCGAGGACGGGTATGCGGCGGCGGCGGCCTGGGAGTCGGCCGACCTGACGCTGACCGCGGTCGTCGGCGCCGCGGGCCTGCTGCCGACGCTTGCCGCGATCGACGCCGGAAAGACCATCGCTCTGGCCAACAAGGAAACCCTCGTCATGGCGGGCGCGGTGGTGACGCGGCGCGCGGCCGAGCGCGGGGTGTCCATCCTGCCGGTGGACAGCGAGCACAGCGCGATTTTCCAGTGCCTGAAGGGCCAGCGGCGGGAGGATGTCGACCGGATCTTGCTGACCGCCTCCGGGGGCCCTTTTCTCAACCGGCCGGCCGGGGAATTTGCGGGCATCACGCCGGAGCAAGCCCTGCAGCACCCGAACTGGTCCATGGGTGCGAAGATCACGATCGATTCCGCCACCCTGATGAACAAGGGTCTCGAGGTTCTCGAGGCCCAGTGGCTTTTCGGCGTTTCGCAGGAGAGGATTCGGGTCGTGGTGCACCCGCAGAGCGTCATTCATTCGATGGTCGCTTTCCGCGACGGCGCGGTGATCGCCCAACTGGGAATCCCCGACATGAAGGCCGCCATCGCCTACGCGCTGTCCTACCCCGAGCGGTTGGCCCTGGGGCAGCCGCTGCCCGATTTCTCGGGGGGCGCCGATCTGACGTTCAGGGAACCGGACCTCGAAAAATTCCCGTGTCTCGCACTGGCCTTCGATGCCTGCCGGCAGGGGGGTACGCTGCCGGCCGTGCTCAATGCCGCCAACGAGGTGGCCGTCAACGCTTTTCTGGAGAAGCGGATCGGGTTCAACGACATACCGCGCATCGTCGGGCGGACGATGGCGGTCCACGCCGGCGTGGACGACCCTGCACTGGAAACCATCATCGCTGCCGATCTCTGGGCGCGTCAAAGCGCCGGCGAGTTGGTCGCGGGATGACAGCGTTTTTTCTCCGGAACCCTTGACCGCCCCATGGGTTGAGCCCTATAAAATCGTCAGGCGCCATCAAATCAATGAAAGGGTGGGTTCCCGAGCCTTATGACCAACAGTCTGTTTGCGTTTCTAATTGTTCTCGGCATTCTTATTTTTTTCCACGAATTCGGCCATTTCCTCATCGCCCGGCTGTTCCGGGTCGGCGTCGAGAAATTTTCCCTCGGCTTCGGACCGCGGCTGCTCGGCAAGAAAGTCGGCATCACCGACTACCGTCTGTCGCTGGTCCCGTTGGGGGGCTATGTGAAGATGGTGGGCGAGGAACCGGACGAAGACCTTGACCCCCACCTCATCCCCCTCTCCTTCACCCACAAGCACGTCCTGAAGCGGATTCTGATCGTTTTCGCGGGCCCGTTCTTCAACATCCTGCTGGCGGTATTGATTTTTTGGGTCATTTCCTTCGTGTCGGGGGTCATGATTCTCAAGTCCTCGATCGGCTCCGTCAAGGAGAACTCTCCGGCCCAGATCGCCGGGTTCAAGAAGGGGGACCTCGTGACCGCCGTCGACGGGGTTGCGGTCGACACCTGGGAAGCGATGGCCGAGCGCATCACCCACAGCGGCGGCAAGCCGCTCGAGATCACCGTGGAGCGCCCCGAAGGCAGCCTCGTTCTGCGGGCCATCCCCGAGCTGATCACGTCCAAGAATCTGCTGGGAGAAAACATCAAGCGTTACGTGATCGGGATCGGCACCGCCGGCGAGACCTATTCCAGAAAACTCGGCTTCTTCCAGGCGGCGGAGGAAAGCCTGCGGCAGACTTACGGCATCGTGGAGTTGATGGTGATGATCGTGACCAAGCTCATCACCGGCGATATTTCCATCGACACCGTCGGCGGCCCGATCATGATCGCCCAGATGGCCGGCGATCAGGCCAAGGCCGGCGTCAGCAGCCTCTTTCAATTCATTGCCGTCATCAGCGTCAACCTGGCGGTCATCAACTTGCTGCCGATTCCCGTTCTGGACGGCGGCCACCTGCTGTTCTTCGTGATCGAGGCCATTATCGGCCGTCCGGTGAATGTCAAAGTGCGGGAGATTTCGCAGCAGGTCGGAATGGTCATCCTCATCATGCTGATGATCCTCGTGTTTTACAACGACATCACGCGGCTGTTTTTCAGCTCATGACGGAGAAGGACTCCATGCCCTCACGACTGGAAATCACCCTCAAAGACCATTTGATCGACCCCGAAGGCGAAGGCATCCGCAAGAAAGCCAAGGCGTACTTCGGCATCGACGCGGCCCGGATTCGGGCGGTGAACGTTCTGACGGTCGATGCGGACCTCGGCGCGGGGCAACTGGACCGCATCCGGCATGAAATCTTCGCCAACCCGGTCACCCAGGTGTCTTCCTACCGGCCGTTGGTCCTCGACGGCGAGTGGATCATCTGGGTCGGGTTCCGGCCGGGGGTGCGGGACAACCCGGGTGCGACAGCGGTCGAGGCCATCGAGGATCTTCTCGGTTTACGGTTCAAGGCCGGCGAGGCGGTCTACACGTCCAAACGCTACTGCGTCAGCGGGAAGACCCTCAGCCGGACGGATGTCGAACGGATCGCCGGGGGGCTGCTCGCCAACGACATCATCCAGCAGTGGCGGGTCTGGTCTGCGCGGGAATGGGATCCTGCCGAGGGCATCGGCATCATCATCCCCAAGGTGCGGCTGGACCACAGCCCGACGGTGACCGTGGTCCCCATCGACAGCGACGCCACCCTCCAGCGCATTAGCGACGAGCGCAACCTGGCCTTGAACCCGAACGACATCCCCGTGATCCGGGCCTACTTCTCCGACCCCGGCGTCAGGGCGGCGCGCGCGGCCATGGGCCTGTCGGACCCGACGGATGTCGAGCTGGAGTACATCTCCCAGGCCCGCAGCGATCATTGCAACCACAACACGTTCCGCGGCTTGTTCCATTACCGGGATTTGGACGAGGGGCGGAGCGAAACGGTCGACAACCTGTTCAAGACCTGCATCGAGGCGCCGACCCTGGAGCTGGCGGCGCAGAAACCCTGGGTCGTGTCGGTGTTGTGGGACAACGCCGGCGCCGGGCGCCTGGACGATGAGCATCATTACGTCATCACCGGCGAGACCCACAACTCGCCCTCCAACATGGAAGCCTACGGCGGGGCCATCACCGGCATCGTCGGCGTCTACCGTGACCCCCTGGGCACCGGAAAGGGATCCAAGCTCGTCATGGGCGGCTACGGGTTCTGCGTGGGGCCGCGGGACTACGCCGGGCCGTTGAAACCGCGGCTGCACCCTCGGCGGCTGCTGGACGGGGTCATCGAGGGCGTTCGGGACGGCGGCAACAAGAGCGGCATCCCCACGGCATTCGGCCAGGTGCTGTTTCACCCGGGGTACATGGGCAAGTGCCTGGTGTTCGTCACGGCGGTCGGCATCATGCCGGCCCGTGTCGGCGGCTTGCCGGCCGACCAGAAGAAAACCTCTCCGGGGGATCTGCTCATCATGTGCGGCGGCCGGGTCGGCAAGGACGGCATCCACGGCGTCACCGCCTCCTCGGAGGTTTTCTCCGAGCACACACCGGCCGGCCACGTTCAGATCGGCGACCCGTACACCCAGAAGAAAATGCACGACTTCCTGCTGGAGGCCCGCGATGCCGGCCTCATCCAGTTCATCACCGACAACGGCGGCGGCGGGCTTTCCTCGTCGGTCGGAGAATCCGCGCGATATTCCAACGGCGCCGATGTGGCGCTGGAGAAGGTGCCTCTCAAATACGACGGCCTGGACCAGTGGGAGATCTGGATTTCCGAATCCCAGGAGCGCATGACGGTCGCGATCCGTCCGGAAGACGCCGAACGTTTCATGGCGCTCTCCCGCCGGCACGCGGTGGAGAGCACGGTGATCGGCCGCTACACCGACACCGGCCGGCTGCACATCACCTACAACGGGAAGACCTGCGCCTACGTGGACATGGACCTGCTGGCCGCCGGTTTCCCCCAGTGGGAGTTCGAGGCCGAATGGGCATCCCCGCAGCGGCGGGGGTTGTTCGAGCCGGTCCTCAAGGCGCCGGCCGACATGAACCGGCTGCTGCTGGACCTGCTGGAGCGCCCCAACATCTGCTCCACCGAGTGGGTCATCCGGCAGTACGACCACGAGGTTCAGGGCACCAGCGTCATCAAGCCTCTGACCGGCGCCGAACGGGATGTGAACAGCGATGCCGCCGTGCTGCGACCGATCCTGGGATCGGAACGCGGGCTGGCCTTCGCCCAGGCGCTGCTGCCGGCTTATTCCGCCATCGACGCCTACCCGATGGTCGCCTGCAGCATCGACGAGGCCGTGCGCCGGGTGCTGGCCGTGGGCGGCGACGTCGAGCACATCGGCGGGGTGGACAATTTCTGCTGGCCGAACATCCAGTATGACCCGGAGAGCAACCCCGACGGCAAGTTCAAGGCCGCCCAACTGGTGCGCGCCTGCCGGGCGCTGCGGGACGTTTGCCTCGCCTACGGAATCCCGCTGCTGTCGGGCAAAGACAGCATGTACGTGGACGGGCATCTGGCGGGGCGTTACGGCGAAATGCACAAGGTGTCCGCACTGGAAACCATGCAGTTTGCGACGATCTCGCGGGTCCCCGACATCGACCGTTGCGTCACCATGGACAGCAAGCTGGCCGGCGACCTGGTTTACGTCACCGGCCTGACCCGCAACGAGCTCGGCGGCTCCGAATATTACGCCCATCTGGGGTACCTGGGCCTGAACGTGCCGCAGGTGCGCAGCGCCGAGTTCATGCCGCTTTACCGGGCGCTCCACCGTGCGATCGCAGCGGGGTTGGCCGCTTCCGTCCACGGGGTCTACCGCGGGGGCCTGGGGGTCCACCTGGCCATGGTGGCCATGGGCGGCGGCCTGGGCATGCGCGTAGATGCCGGCAGGGTCCCCGTCGAGGGGGTTCATCGCAACGATACCCTGCTGTTTTCAGAGTCGGCCGGCCGCTTCATCGTCACCGTCGACCCTCGCCGGCGCAGCGAGTTTGAATCCGCTTTCAAAGGCCTGGCCTGCGCCTGTATCGGCACGGTCACGGCGGAGCCGCTGCTAAGGGTGGATGGGCTGCACGGCGAGGCGCTGGTATCCGTCGCCGTTTCCGATCTGAAGGCATCGTGGCAGAAACCCTTCGGGCATCTAGTTTGATATCGGAGGTGATGGAATGGCGAAGGTGAATGTCCTCGTCCTGACCGGATACGGGCTCAATTGCGACTATGAGACGGCGCACGCCTTCGAACAGGCCGGCGCCGCGGCTCACCGGGTCCACATCAACTCGGTCATCGACGGGTCCGTGCGCTTGGAAGACCATCACGTCCTGGTTTTCATCGGCGGGTTCGGTTGGGGGGACGACCACGGCGCCGGGGTCATCCAGGCGGTACGGTTCAAGACCCATCTCGGCCGGCGCCTGCTCGACTTCGTCGAGCGGGGCCGTCTGGTGCTCGGCATCTGCAACGGCTTCCAGGCCCTCGTGAATCTGGGGCTCCTGCCGGGCTTTGACGGCGACTACCGCTCGCGCTCGGTGGCGCTCATCAACAACGAATGCGGCAACTTCCGCAACCAGTGGGTTCGCCTGGCGGTCAACCCCCAGTCGCCCTGCCTTTTCACGAAAGGAATCCGATTGGCGGATCTCCCGGTGCGCCACGGGGAAGGCAAGCTTTACGCCGACGACCAGGTGATCGAGCGGCTCACGCAGAACCACCAGATCGTTCTGCGCTATGCGCTCCCGGACGGAAGCCCGGCCGGCGGCCGCTTCCCTTACAACCCCAACGGGTCCGTGGAAGACATCGCAGGCATCTGCGACTCGACCGGACGCGTCTTCGGCTTGATGCCGCACCCCGAGGCCTACAACGACTGGACCAACCACCCGGACTGGCTGCGGGAACGGGAAGCGGCGAAACGCGAGGGAAAGCCGTTCGGAGTTGGCCCGACCGTCGGCATCCAGATCTTCCGAAACGCAGTGGCCTACCTGCAGGGTTGCTGAAAACCGGCGAGCGGCATCCCCCAAGGGTGCAGGGCGCCATGGTTCCCGGCCTGCGAGCAGATTCATTTTTGAACTCCTAGTTCCCCGTTTGTAATCGACGGCCCTCCTCCGTCGGTCCTTTTCATCCACTTCTTCGGACCCTTCCTTTTCGAGCCTCTCCGGCTCTAAAAAGTTTTTATAACCCATTAATAGAGTTAATAACCCGGGACCTTCCGCCGGAGGGTGGCCACACCGTTTGAGCCAGCGCCGACGCCCTTTTTCCATTCTCTCCGCAAGGCTCAAAGAATCACAATTGCTTCGATTTATCGAACAGTTAACTTCCGCACGATTCAATTGTAGAAAGCGTTGCCCACCTTTCTGCGGGACCCACCCGAATGACATGGCACAAGTTTTGAAGAATCAGCCCTTGAATTCATGCGAGGAGTGTCTGCACATGCGTCGCGATTCCGGTTTCACGGCCCTCGAGGTGGCGATCACACTGGCGATCGTCGCCATTCTGGCATCCGTCACGATGCCGTCGTTCTTGAAGTGGCTGCAGGCCTTTCGCTTGAGGGGCGCGGCCATCAACCTCATGGCCGACATTGAAATGGCCAAGGTCCGGGCGATCCGCGAAGGGGCCTTGGTGAGCATTCAGTTCTCAGAGAACAGATACCAGGTGTTTTTCGACAACGGCGCTTCCTGCGTGACCGCCAGCAAAACGCGTGACGGAGCCGAGGGGTTGATCCAGGATCGCCGGTTGCCGACGGCCGTCAGGGTCTCGCTGGCGGATCTGATCCTGCCGCAGCCCGGGATTTGCTTCGACAGCCGGGGGCAGGCTCCCGAATTGGCGGCCGCCGCGGTGCTCATCCCGCTGGAGAACGACTCTGGCCGCAAGAACGTCCGGGTCAATCGGCTCGGCAGCGTCAGAATTCAATAGGCACAGGGAATGATGTTATGAGCCAAGCGGTTTTCAATCTTAAAAACGCCAAGGGGTTTTCCTTCATCGAGCTGTTGATTGCCATGGCCATCCTCGCGATGGGTATGATGGCTGCCGTTTCCATGCATTTCGGTTCGACACGCAACAACACCAAGGGAAACATCTACACCCAGGCCAACATGCTAGCCAAGGCCCAGCTCGAGAATCTCAAGAACCAGGATGTCGATTTGCTGATGGCCGGCGGTCCTTACCAGGACCCCAACAACCCCGTCAATGCGAGCGGACAGGCCGGTGGCATCTACACCCGCAGCTGGACGATCGATACCCTGGGCACCGGGGCCCGTCGCATCACGGTAACGGTGCAGTGGAACCGCAGGGGGGCGCCTGGCAGCGTGGTGATTTCATCGAACACCAAAGGCAGCGGTGTATGACCATGAACGGCTCTGCAGACACCCGTTTCCGAGATTCTAAGTTTTCCCGGTGCGTTTCCTCCGCCGGTTTCTCAATGGTGGAAATGCTGCTGGTGTTGGGCGCGCTGGCGGTCTTGTTCGGCGCCATCTACTCGGGGTTCGAACGGCTCAGCCGTTCCTACACCGCGGAGAACGTCAAGGCCGGCACCCAGCAAAGCGCGCGCATCGGCGTGGAGACGATGATCCAGGACATGCGGCTGACCGGGCTCAACCCCCTGGGCACCGCCGGCGCCGGGGTTGTGGCGGCCACCCCCACAAGCTTCCAATTTACGGCCGACGTCAACTTTGACGGGGATGTAGACGACCCGTTTGAAAACATCACCTATCGACTGTCCGGCACGAATCTCGAGCAGGTCAACCACCTCGGCACGGAGGTGCTGCTCGAGAACGTCACCGCACTGGCGTATACGTATTTTGACGACACGGGGACCGCCATCCCCCCGGCCAACCTGGCGGCCCGCCTGGTTGACATCCGCACGGTCGGCATGACGCTGACCGTCAGCCGTCCCGCGGGGCGCAACCAGCAGGTCTCCCGGACCTACGACACCCAGGTCCGGTGCCGCAACATGTGAGAAAGGCACAAGTCCGCCATGATGAATACCGCCCGACGCATTCTCGGCAACGAAAACGGCTTCGTGCTCGGCGCCTCCATCTTGATCTCGGCCATTTTGCTGCTGGCCGGGGTCCTGGCCCTCTGGACGTCAAGCACGGAGATGCACGTCGTTCGCAACGAGAACGAACTCACCCGCGAATTCTACAATGCCGAAGGAGGGGTGATCGACGCCATCGAGAATTATGATACGGGCGCCATGGAGTGGCTGACCGATGCGTTTCTGCTCGCCGCGCGTACGACGGCGGGGGTGGTCCGCACATCGACCAACTCCGGCGGCCAGACCGTGGCAACGGTCGAAGTACGTTGCATTTACGATAATGTCGAAGAGGGAGTGGCCCCTCCTTCTCCCCCAAACGAGAATCTCAGCGCGCCGGTATCCGGGCTCAGCTCGGCCGCCAACACGGTGCCCTCACAGCGGCACATCTCCTCGCCGCCGGAAGGCTCCGGCTTCAGCCTGAAATACTTCGAGGTGCGCCGCTACGGCATCACGGCCACCTCGGAAACCGGCAACACGCGGGTCCAGGTCGGCGCCTACAAGGTCTTCAACAAGTATTGATGCTAAGTTCCAGTCGCTTGCGAAAAGGAGGCTTCGGCATGAAACGATATGTACTGGTTACACTTCTGGCGATCTTCGGCTGCACCCCGATTCTGTGGGCGGACGACACCGAGATCTACGGCACGATCAACAACCCCTCGCTCGAGCCCAACGTCCTGATCCTCTTCGACACCTCGGGGAGCATGGCAACCGATGATGTGCCGGGCAGCCCTTATGCTCCAGCCACGGACTACTCAAACCCATACAACGGCGCAACCTATTCGGCCAACGCCGTGTACCGGTACAACAGCCTGAGCGGCAACTGGGTTCTTTTTAACAACAACATCGACAGCATCATTTGCCCTTCGATCAAAAACGACCTTCTCACCAAGGGGTACGCGCAGGCGCGGCTCAATATGTCCACCTTGAACTGCGGCAGCCTGCAGGACCCGCGACCGAGATTGCGCATCGGCAACTACATGAATTATGTCGCACGAGGAATCGGAGACACCACCCGGCCGCGCATCGATGTGGCCAAGGACGTCCTGACGGACCTCATTCTGAACACCACCGGCGTCCGTTTCGGAATGTTTGTGTTCAACTACGACCAGGGCGGTCGTCCGATCGCGGCGTGCGGCGCCGACCAGACAGCGCTTCTGACCTCTCTGTGGGATGCGTCCCCGAACGGGTGGACGCCGCTGGCCGAGACCCTGGCCGAGATCGGGCTTTACTTCGCGGGCAAACCGAGCTGGTACAACTCGGGCGGATTTCCATCCGGAAGCTACAGCGGGGGGCATTACGTTTCGCCCATGCAGGAACGCTGTCAGAAGAACTATGTCATCATCATGACCGACGGCGAACCCACCCAGGACCGTGACAGCCGCCTGTATGCGACGCCCTACATCAACGGCGACCTCATCGGCGACTACAACAACGACCAGACACCCTGCGACCCGACCAACCACAGAGAATATTGGGACCCCACCCAGGGCTGCTCGGCCTATGGATCCAACGGATCGGACTACCTGGACGACGTCGCCCAGTACCTCTATGAAAACGACTGCAACCCAACCATGGGCGACGGGACTTCCTTTGACAAGCAGAATATCACCACCTTTACCATCGGGTTCCAGGTCAACCACTCGCTGCTCAAACGAACGGCCGCCGGCGGAGGCGGAGACTATTTCACGGCGGGGAATCACTCGGAGCTGAAAGAAGCCTTCGATCAGATCATGTCGAGCATCGTCGAGAAGAACGCCTGCTACGTGGCGCCGGTGGTCCCCATCAGCCGCATGAACCGGGTGTTTGCCGGCGACAAGATCTACCTCGGTTTTTTCAAGCCCCAGCAGAGCGGACGCTGGTTCGGCAACATCAAGCGCTACGGGCTCAAACCGGACGGGACCCTCGTGGACGCCAAGAGCCCCTATCCCAACGGCGACGTGGTAACGACCCCTGACGGGTTGATCAAGGACAACGCCCGTTCCTGGTGGACCAGCCTCGGCAATGACGGCCCCGCGGTGGAAAGCGGCGGTGCCGCCGAAGCGTTGAACCTCCAGGTCTCATCGGGGGCGACACGCAACGTCTACACTTACACCGGGACCCAGGCGGCGCTGACCGACTCCTCCAACGCCTTCGTTGCTGCCAACACCGTCATCACCAAGGCCCTTCTCAACGTGGCGGATGACACGGCGCGCGAAAACCTTTTCACCACCGTTCGCGATGGATGGTTCGGCGATGTCATCCATTCCGAACCGGCGGTGGTGGTCTACACCGACAGAACCGTAATCTATGTCGGTGCCAACGATGGGCTGCTGCACGCCATCGACGACGACACCGGGCAGGAATTATGGAGTTTCGTTCCGCCGGATCAGTTAAACCGGCTTTACCTTCTGAACGACGCCGACCACGACTACTTCGTCGACGGCTCACCGACCGTCCACTATGGTAATGGTCAAAAAACCCTGATCGTCGGCTCGCGCCGGGGCGGCCATTCCTACACGGCGCTTGACATCAGCGACTACAGCGCCCCGCGCTACCTTTACAGCATCGGTCCCGACATTCTCGGCCCCACACCCACCAATTACGAGCGCCTGGGGCAATCGTGGGCGCGGCCGGACAAGGTCACAGTGGCCACCGGGTCCACGGTGACCGAATCAGGCTGCGGAGTGAACGTCACGGTCAGCACCGCCGATGTATTCCTGTTTGCCGGCGGCTATGACACCAACCAGGACAATCATCCGGTAACTTCAGCGGACGGCCTGGGCCGGGCGGTGTTCGGCGTGAACATGGAGACCGGGGCCGTGGTCAGCAGCCTCAAGTTCACGCCGGCCACGCATTCGACTTTAGGGCTGAGCAATGCCGTCGTGGATGTCTCCGGCTTCGACCACGACGGTGACGGCATCGTCAGCCGCATCTATTTCGGCGATCTGGGCGGGGCCGTCTTTGCGCTGAAGGACGACCAGGTCCAGACGTACACGCCTTGTTCCCAGACCATCACGCAAAACGTGGTCGACGGCGTCTGGTCGGGGATGAAGCTGTTCCAGACCCCCACGCTGAGCGGGAACAAGCTCAAGATTCTCTATGCGCCGGATGCCGTGGCCGAAAAATACCCGCCCAGCACCCACGGCGAATACATATACTTCGGCACCGGAGACAGGGAAAACCCGGGCGACACCACCATGGTCAACCGGTTCTATGCCGTCAAGAACGACTGGACGGCAACCGCCCCGTACACCGAATCCAACCTGGTGGACGTCACGAGCAACGACATCCAGCTTGGTACAGCCGCCGAAAAGGCGGCTGTCAAAACCCTCCTGGAGACTCGTAAGGGTTGGTATATCCGGCTGGAAAACGCAGGGGAAAAAGTGGTTTCATCGCCGCGCGTTTACGGGGGTGTGGTGTACTTCACCACCTACACGCCGTCGGACGACTCCGGCATCAACCCCACGGACCCCTGCGCGGCATCGACGGTGCGCGGCGTCTCCCGACTGTACGCCGTGGACTACAAAACCGGAGGGGCCGTGCACGAATTCAGCGCGACGCCTGAAACCGACCACTCCGGCTACGCCGTGAGCCTCGGCAAGCTGGACCGGTCGCTATCGGTGGGCACCGCGATCCCTTCGGCGCCGGTCATCGCCGTTCTCTCGGGCGGCGCGCGCCTTTTCATCGGCGTCGAGGGCGGCATCGTCAGCCTGCCGACCATCGCCACCCAGGACATGTACCGGTACTACTGGAACCAGATCTTCTGATGCAAAGGAGAGTTTTCATGACAATCAAGATCGCATCGTGGCAGGGCATCGGATCGGCCGTTCTGGTACTCATCGGCCTGGCGGCAACCCCGGCCTGGTCCGCGGAGCAGAAGGTCAATGAAACGGTGAGCATTGTGAGAACCATTGACCTCGATGAGTGCGAACCCATCAAAATCCGGGCCAAAATCATGGAGGTCAACTCTGAAAAGGGGACCTTGGTGGTGGTCGAGCGCGAAATCCGTGAGATCGACTTCGACAAGGGCGGCCAGCGGATCAAGACCTCCTATCTGAACATCGAAGGCAAACCGGAACCCCGGGCCGCGTTTCGACCGGGTCAATACGTGCTGGTGAAAGGTTTTCAGCACCCTGATGGGTTCATGGTCGCCTCAGTAGTCCAAAAAATCGAAAAACCGGCTGAAAAGAAAACGAGCTATAAACCCGTCGCAGAAGGCCAGAGAGCGTCGCGCAGGAATTCGGCAGCTGCTCGACCTCGATGAAACCGAAGCAGCTTCGGTATTAACTTCTTTTATACGGTTTAAATGTTCTTTAGGATGGCCGGCCGACGCCCTCCTTTCGGGGGATTTTCGATAAATCCATCGCAGGGGGCGGTCCCGAACGATTATTAAATATTAATAAGTATTTACAATAAGTTAATTCGAAATACGGTAGGGGTGAAGCCCGTCTGCCCGCAGAGACACACAGACAAGAGCAGCTTCTAAGAGGTGGCATGCAATTTGCTAAAGTTGTTGGCAAGTCCCATCCAACAGCGCAAAACAGGTGAAAGACATGCTGCGGAAAAATGACGGATTCAGCCTCAACGAGCTCATGATCATCATCGGCATCATCGCCCTGGTGTGCGGCATCGCGATGCCGAGTCTCATCGGATACCTGCCTAAGTACCGCATGGGAAGCGCCGCGCGGGACATCCTGGGGACCCTCGAGTTCGCACGGTTGACCGCTGTGAAACGCAATGCAACCACCTTGGTTACGCTGGACTACGCCAATAACCTCGTGCGCATAACGGTAGGCACCGACACCGTGCGCGCGGTGCGGATGCCCAAGGGAGTCGACCTGAAAGAGCCCGCATCCCAATCCCTGGGCGCTTCGTTTAATTTCAACGGCCAGGGAATGGCGGACAAGTCCGGCGAAGTGCTCATCTCGAATGGCGGACGCTATCCGGATAAAAAGGTCACCCTGAGTGCGGGCGGCAGCATCAAGATTCAATAATCCAAATGATCGGCGGACCATGTCATGAAGGTGATGAAAAGAGATAAGCGCGGATTCACCCTGGTGGAGCTGATGGTGACCCTGGCCATTTCCTCCATCGCCTTGGCGGGGATGTACGGCGTCTACAAGGCGCAGCTCATGTCGCACGTTACCCAGAACGCCGTGGTGGACACCCAGCAAAACCTGCGCAACACATTTTACATCATGCAACGGACCATCCGCATGGCCGGATTCGACCCGGCCCGCAACCTGAGGGTGGAGGAAGCAGCGGACGGCAAACAGCGGCGGGGGGTCCATGGCAGATTCACGGAACTCTGCGAGGACGGCCGTTTGACCGGCGCCTGTGGGACGGGCTACACCAACGCGATGTCCGGCGCAAATGCCATCGCCTTTGCCTTCAACGACACCGCCAGCCTTTTCGACGGGACCCAATGCACGACCTATCCGTTAAACGACCTGAGTTGTGTCAACCTTGAGGCCCTGGACAGCGAACTGGTCGCGTTTCGGTTGAACAACGGCGCGATCGAACGTTACGGTCCGCAGACCGGCTGGAAAACCATTGCCGAAAATATCGAATCGCTCACCTTTGAATATTTGGATGACACGTTGAGCGTTCTTGCTCCGCCGGCCGCAGACAATGCAGCCGGCTGGCTGGCGTTGAACAACAACCTGCGATCCGTGCGGATCACCATCGAAGCGAAGGCGATCGCGGATGGCCACCATCCTCTGATCAACCAGAAAAAGGCCGATTTCACGAACAACCGTATCCTGACGGCCCAGGTCAGAGTTCGCAACAGCGGCGTGGAATGACGGGAAAAGGACGGGCGCTTATGCACGGGCGATTGAATTCCGAACAATGCAATGCCGACATGGAAACCGGGTTTTCCCTGATTGAAGTGCTGGTGGCCCTGGCGGTTTTTTCCATCGGGCTGCTTGCGATCTTCAGCATGCATTTTTCCTCCATCAAGACCAACGTGGTGGCACGTGGAGTAACGGAAAACATCACCGTGGCCACCGCCAAGGCGGAGCAGCTGATGGCCCTGGCCTATGATCATGCCGACCTGGCAGCCGGCAGCTATCAGAAGGCCCAGAATGCCGACGGCATCGACAACAACCTGGACGGTCGAGTGGACGAGGCCGGGGAGACCGGCCACCTCCGGATCGATTGGGATGTCCAGGATGAATGCCTGGGCGCAGACTTCCAGGGTCACAAATGCGTTCAGATCCACGTGAGTTCCAATGTCAACGGGAAACGGGTCAAGGAGATCCGGTTGGATTTCATCAAGACCAACATGATGTAGGTTCACGCGGCCACCGTCCAATGGGCGCCGGCCGAACATGACGGGAGTCGGATCCATGCCATCCATCGTGACACCACTGCGAAACGAGAACGGTTCGGTCATTGTCGTGGCGATGATCATGCTGGTGCTGCTGACGCTCATCGGCATTTCGAGCACGAACACCAGTTCCACCGAGGTTCAGATTGCGGCCAACAACCAGAACTACCAGGTCGAGTTCTACCTGGCAGACAGCGGATGGCGCCAGGGCGCCCTGTGGCTGGATAACCGGGCCGCGCCGCCGGGTTGGGTCAATACCGACAGCGACGACAACACGGTTAAGAATTTCGGCGCCAACACGGCTCCGGACTCAAATACCAGCAGCCTTGCCGGCGTGACGCCGGACAACAGCACCATCAGCCAGTACGACATTCCTTACTGGTACAAGGTGGCCTTCCTGGATCCGGCCTACATCCAGGGCGGGTCGGATGCTCCGGAGGGCAATGAGAAGGGGTATGAGCGCTTTTATTATGAGATTACATCCAACGCCAACATCACCCAGCAGATCCAGGTGCGGGCGTCGAAGGTTTTCAAGGTGGGGTATTAGGACAGGCAGCCGAAACCAGGGTCAGTCGAAAAAAAACGTGCCTCCCCAAAGGGGAGGCACGTTTTTTATGCGGGTGAGGCAAGGTAAATAAATCTGGGATCTTAAGCCTATGACCGGCAGAGCCGGTTGTCTGCCGCAGCGCTGCGCAGCAACCTTTTCAAAGAACCCGAGAACAACAGGCCGCCCGTTCCTCATGCCGAGCCGGGTGGCCTCGGAGGGCTGATCATGGCAAGCCGCCGGCAGTTGCTCCTGGCCGCGGGGACCCTTGAGGCCTTATGATCAGATCCTTCCTGCGTGGAGCGATAACGGCGTTTCCATACTCGTCTTCCGGGGTTTCTCGAAAAACATTTCAAGACAAAAAAAATGGGGCGCCCCGTTCCGGGGCGCCCCATTTTTTAATTGGAGGCAAGCGGCGTCCGCACACGGGTGCCCGCAAAGAACTCTTTGTCGGAGCCGGTGACCAGAACGGTGGCGGTGTTCTCCTCCACGTGCAGAACGATCAGCTCGCCGTAATCTACCGGGATGACAATGTTTTTAGGCGCCGCCGCCGTCCCGAAATTGTTTTCATCGCGGTAATAGATACTGTAGATCTGACCCGGTTGGATGCCGTGCATTCTGCCGCGGTCGATAAAGGCAGTAGCTAATTCGGCGAACATGTTCGAATGGTTCTCGGATACAATGATGGTGCCGTCGATGCCCGCCTGGCTTTTCTGAATGCCGATGCGTGGGGAGCGCTTCTCATAGGGCATGAGTTTGTCACCGAGAACAATCGGCTGATACGACTTGAGCACCTTGCCGATGGCGTAATCCGGCTCTCTTTGTAGAATTTCAACAATACCGCACAGCAGGTGCTGGGTGCCGATCAATTCCTTGGTAGGCTTGTCCAGGATCGGGTCATAGGTTCTGAAAATGGTCATGACTGAGCCTTTGGCGAGGGCGGCATTGCCTTCGGGCTTGATGTAAATGATATCGCCTTCGCTGATCATCGTCAGGCCCGTTTCACGGGATCTGAAAATCGTCCCATGGGGTGCAACCGGTACCTTGCGGATAAAACCATATTGGTCAGCCGATGAGTAGTAATAATAAATTCCGTCCAGGGGCGGCTGCGCCGAGGCCGTCGGGCCTGTCGCGCGAGCGCCCTTCAGCCGGGTGAGCCTGAGCTTTTGGCCCGGGTAAATCAAATGGGGGTTCGCGATGACCTGGCTGTTTTCCTCCCACAACTCAGGCCAAACCCACGGGGTACTTGAAAAACGCCTGGAGAGATCCCACAAGGTGTCGCCCTTTTGAACCGTGTAGTAATAACCGTTTTCCGTTTCGGTCAGCTGTGGATCAGCTGCCTGGACATACACACAACAAACCAAAATAATTGAACAAATCAAACTTGCCGCTCCAACAGATTGCTTGATTTCTTTTCGGTTCATGGAAGACTCCACACGCCTTTGGAATGGTTGAATGGAAATGCGCGGGGGCGTCCCTGGATGGTGCTGCCCCAGGATCATTGTCGTCCCTCCCGCTCTCTGTAACCCGCTCGATTAAAAAAGCAATATTTGTGCCGAAGGTATGATATTCGGCCATCATTTCAGCAAGAAAGGCATTTACTTGAAAACACTCTGTATTAATTATTAATTTAAGCGGCAGTGAATCTGCAATGGCGCCGTGGAATGGCGCAAGCGCCATGTGGGGGATGGAACAGAAAAGCCCCGGTGACAAAACTCCGTCACCGGGGCTTTCCGATTAGTTGTAAATTAAGGCAGTCGGGGGGCTACATCATACCGCCCATACCGCCCATGCCGCCCATGCCACCCATGCCGCCCATGCCGCCACCGCCCGGCATGGGGTGGTCGGCCTTTTCTTCCGGTTTTTCAGCCACCATGGCCTCAGTGGTCAGCATGAGGCCGGCAACCGATGCGGCATTTTGCAGAGCGAGCCGAACCACCTTGGTGGGGTCGATCACACCGGCGGCCATGAGGTCCTCGAACTCGTTCTTCTCGGCGTTGAAGCCGAAAGCGCCCTTTTGGGAACGGACTTTCTCCATCACTACCGACCCTTCAAAGCCGGCATTGTTGGCAATCTGGCGCAGCGGCTCTTCGATGGCCCGCGCCACCACCTTGACACCCAGTTTCTGCTCGGATTTGACCTTCAGCTTTTCGAGGCCTTCCAGACACCGCACCAGGGCGACACCGCCGCCCGGCACGACACCTTCTTCAACCGCCGCGCGCGTGGCGTTGAGAGCATCCTCGACCCGGGCCTTCTTCTCTTTCATTTCGGTTTCCGTCGCGGCGCCGACGTTGATGACCGCGACTCCGCCGATCAACTTCGCCAAGCGCTCCTGGAGCTTCTCGCGGTCGTAATCCGACGTCGTCTCGTCGATCTGGGCGCGGATTTGTTTCACCCGGCCCTCAAGGGCCTGGCGCGCACCGGCGCCGTCAACGACGGTGGTGTTGTCTTTGTCGACCGTGATCCGCTTGGCGCGGCCCAGGTCCTGAACCGTCACATTCTCCAGTTTGATGCCGATGTCCTCCGACACCACCTGGCCTCCGGTCAGGATCGCGATGTCCTCCAGCATGGCCTTGCGGCGGTCACCGAAGCCGGGCGCTTTCACGGCCACCACTTGCAGGGTGCCGCGCAGCTTGTTCACCACCAGGGTGGCCAGGGCCTCACCCTCGACGTCCTCGGAGATGATCAGAAGCGGCTTACCCATTTTGGCGACCTTTTCCAAAACCGGGAGAAGGTCTTTCATGTTGCTGAGCTTCTTCTCATTTATGAGAATGTAGGGATTGTCGAGAGAGCATACCATCTTCTCGGGGTCGGTGATGAAATACGGAGAGAGATAGCCCCGGTCAAACTGCATGCCTTCCACGACTTCTAAAGTGGTCTCCATGCCCTTGGCTTCTTCGACCGTAATGACGCCTTCCTTGCCGACTTTGTTCATGGCCTCGGCGATGATATTGCCGATGGTTTCATCGTTGTTGGCGGAGATGGTCCCCACCTGGGCGATCTCCCGCTGGTCCTTGGTCGGCTTGCTGAGAGCCTTGAGTTCCTTGACGATCGACTCGACGGCCTTTTCGATGCCGCGCTTGATGGCCATGGGGTTGTTTCCCGCCGCCACCAGTTTCTGCCCTTCCTCGTAGATGGCGCGCGCCAGCACCGTGGCCGTGGTCGTGCCGTCACCGGCCATGTCGCTGGTCTTGCTGGCGACTTCCTTCACCATCTGCGCTCCCATGTTTTCGAACTTGTCTTCAAGCTCGATCTCCTTGGCGACCGTGACGCCGTCCTTGGTCACCGTCGGCGATCCCCAGCTTTTGTCGATCACCACGTTACGGCCCCGGGGGCCCAGCGTCACCACCACCGCATCCGCGAGGGTTCTTACCCCGTTCAGCATCGCTTCACGAGCTTTCATGCTGTATTTGATTACTTTTGCAGCCATTTTCTATTCCTCCTTATTCGATTATGCCGAGTACATCGTCCTCGCGCAAAATGAGATATTCTTCGCCTGAGATTTTTATTTCCGCACCGGAATATTTTCCGAACAGAATGCGGTCGCCCTTCTTGACTTCGAGCGCGATGCGCTTGCCGTCATCGCCGACCTTGCCGTTGCCGACAGCGATCACCTTGCCCTCCGCCGGTTTTTCCTTGGCGGTGTCGGGGATGATGATGCCCCCCTTGGTGGTTTTTTCCTCCTCGATGCGTTGAACCAGAATTCGATCCTGCAAAGGTTTTAGTTTCATGGCACACAATCTCCTTACATGCTCGATGCGATTTGGGGTACTTGCCAAATGGTGTTCCACTTGAGAACGCCGTTTTCGCGGAACTTATTTTTCGGGGTAACCTTTCTGACGCCACCTCCCTTCGTGTCGTGTGGTTCCTGCATATCACCATGCGTGAGCGCAAATCCGCTCGACCATTTAGTTTGATGCGTGCACGAATCGGCCGCCAAAAAACAGGAGCCCGGTCAGGAATCGGAACCGGTGGACGTGCTTTCGCTCTTCTCGGGTTTGGCTGAATCAGCTTGGGCGGACTCTGATGGTTGAGGCTTGGACGATGAGTTTTTGGATTTATTGGCGTAGTCGGTAACGTACCAGCCTGAGCCTTTGAGGTGGAACGTACTATGGGAAATGAGCCTATGAAGTCTTCCTGAGCAGTGGCGACACTTCGAGAGGGGCTTGTCCGAGAATTTCTGAATCGCCTCTTCGATGTTTCCGCACTTGCTGCACTGGTATTCATAGATCGGCATAAAGCAAAACCTCCCCCATCAAAGTTCTCTCAAATTCTCGCGGAGGTTAATATAGGCACGAGGGGGTATTTGTCAAGGATGGTAATCAATTTGTTCGTAGACGGTGCGCCAGTCATCATAAAACTCAAGGACCGCCGGCAGGCCGTTCAGGCTCACACCCTGCAGGATCGCGTGCGTTTTTTCATGCACCCGTTTTTCCTCCGCCAGGCGTTCCTCGGGCGAGGCGTCGAATCCCTGGAGAAACCGGCTGAAACGCACGATGTGAATCAGTTCGTGGGTGATGATGTAAAGGGCAAACGGCAGCAGGCGGAGTGCGGGGTTCTTTTGCAGCGCGGCGAGAATGGCATGGTCTTGGAGGCAGATTTTGTAGAAATCATACGTGGCCGAACTCAGCGATGCCTGCTTCGGGCGGCCGCGGTAACGGATGATCTGGGCGAAGGGCCCGTCGACGACCTCACCCGGTTCCAATTCAGCCAGCGTCCGGACATCGTATTTGGGGCGCAGCCACTCGCTGGTTGTCATTTTGTAGTGGTTGCTCACCAAATCTTCAGCCGTGCCCACGGCATGAGTGACCGCGGACAGTTGGTCCGGTTTGAATATGGGTTTGATGTCCATGAATCGAGGCACGTTCGGGATGGTTGGTTTTATTTTGGCAGACGTGTCAGGCGACCGCCGGCGACCGAAGGGCTGCGGCAACAGCTTCCGACAATATCTTCCGATTTTCCTCTGTGTTGTCGATGAAACGGATTCCCATGCCGCGGTTGATCACCCGGTCCGCCGGGACATGGATGTTGGACCAGACCACCTCGGCTTTGAGTTCCAACGGCCCCCGGCCGGGGAGATCCATCGTAATGAGAAAACGTTCGCTGAGCGGCAGCGGGTTGGCGCAGGCCACGAAGGCGCCCCCCAGGCTGATGTCTTTGAGCTGCGCCGGAGAGCTCCCGCGGTGGCTGGCGAAGACGGCGTGCCACGAGACCGCCAGGCGAGGCTGGGAGCGTTTTTCTTCCCATGACGCCGCTCGCAGGGGCGTGGGGGGCTTAACGCTGGATGCAGGCCCGGCGGCCGTGCGTTTTTTTAAATAGACCCGCACGAACCAGAAGAGAGCAAAACCGACAAAAATGGCCCCACCCGTGCCGACGCTTACCGCCAGCATGGAAGATGCAGTTTCCATGATACCCCTCCCGGTGTCCACCAGAGAATTGAAACCAGCGGTCCCCATTCGTTCTGAACGGAGCCGGCTGGGTGGCGGCTATCCGACCTGGCGCCGGTCCGTTGCATTCGCGACTATACCACACTCGCCGCGCCGATTCCAAGCGCCAAAAAACTGTGGACAACGGCGGCACGGCTGTGTTAAACAAAGCTTTCCCTAATTTGAATTATTTGAAAGGCGAGGGGGGGTGAGGGGTTGGGCAGTGTCATCAAGAAACGCAGAAAAAAGATGCGAAAGCACAAACACAAGAAATTACTGGCCAAGACGCGCCATCAGAGAAGGAGCAGGTAACCCTGCAGCTTTTTAGTCAATGCGAAACGGCACCGGCAGCCAAGCGCTGCCGGTGCCGTTTTATGGCTACTTTGAAGGAAACCCCTTGAAGTACTTCATGAGCTCGGAATCCGTCGACAGCACGACGGAGCTGCTCTTGTCGAGGGAGTCGTTGTAGACTTCGAGGGTCTGCAGGAACGAGTAGAATTCCGGGTCGAGCCCATAGGCGGCGGCGTAGATCTGGGTCGCTTCGGCATCGGCCTTGCCCTTGAGCTCCTGGGCGATGCGATAGGCCTCTGAGGTGATCTGCTGCAGCTCCTTGTCCTTCTGGCCGAGAACCTTCTGAGCCTCGCCCTTTCCCTCCGAGCGGAATTTTTCGGCGATCTGCTTCCGCTCGGCGATCATCCGGTCGTAGACCGATTTCCGCACCTCTTCCACGTAGTTGATGCCTTTGATCTTGACGTCCACCAGCTCGATCCCGAACTGGTCTACTTTCGGCTGCGCCTGCTCGAGGATCCCCTGGGTGATCTTCTCCCGGCCGATGGTGATGCTGTAATGGCTCTGGGGCTTTTTCTCCAGATCCTCCAAGCCGACCTCCGCGGTGTCGAGCTCCCGGTTGGATTTTCGCACGGCATCGATCAGCTTGTGCGAGGTGATGAAGTTCCGCACGGCCGGGTCGATGATGTCGTTCAGCCGGCTGACGGCATTCGACCGGTTGTTGACGGTTTGGAAGAACTTGATCGGGTCGACGATACGCCAGCGGGCGAACGCGTCCACCCAGATGAACGTCTTGTCGAGGGTCGGGATCTGCCCCGGCTCTCCGTCCCATTCCAGGATGTTCTTGTTAAAGACGTGCACCTTTTGGATGAACGGCAGCTTGAACTTCAGGCCCGGGTCTTTGATCGCGTCGCCGACGATCCGTCCGAACTGGGTGATCACCACCTGTTCGGTTTCACTGACGGTGAAGGCCGAGTCGTACAAAATGATACCTGCCGCGAGGAGCAGGACGATCCACACGCCTTTGAGTTTCATTATTTACCCGCCGGATTGATGAGGTTGAGCAATGGCAGCGCCGCCTTCTGATCGGGGTCCACGATGTACTTGGGGCCCATTTTCTGAAGCACGCCGCGCATGTATTCCAGGTAAAGCCGCCGTTTGGTGACATCCTTGGCCTTGCGGTATTCCTCGTAAGTCTCGCGGAACCGGGCCGCATCGCCTTTGGCGCGGTTGACCCGGTTCAGGGCATAGCCTTCCGCTTCCCGGATCGTGCGGTCGGCTTCGCCGCGCGCGGAGGGCACGAATTTGTTGTACTCTTCGTTGGCCTGGTAGATCATCTGTTCTTTTTCCTGCGTGGCCTGGTTGACCTCGTTGAAGGAGGGCTGGACCGACGGCGGCACGTTGGTCTTCTTCATCTCGATCGTGACGATGTGAATTCCGGTTTCGGCCTGGTCGAGTTCTTTTTGGAGGCTTTCCCTTGCTTCGATGGCGATCTCGTCGCGTTTGCTGATGACCTCGTTAATGCTGCGGTCCCCGACCACCAGGCGCATCGTGGCTTCGGACATGTCCTTCAGCAGCTGGCGCACGTTGGCAACTTTAAAGAGGTAGTTGTAGGGGTCCTTGACGCGAAACTGCACGACCCACGGGACGACCGCCACGTTGAGATCGCCGGTCAGCATGAGCGCCACGCTGCCCGGGTCCGTACCGGGCTTCGCGCGAGGCCGGAAATCAACCTCCACGGCGGCGGAGCCGAACTCTTCGGTCTGGACCCGCTTGACGTTGACCTTGGAGACCGTGTCGATGCCCAGCGGCAGCTTGAAATTCAAGCCGGGCTGGGTCGTTTCGACATAGCGCCCGAAGCGTTGAACAATCCCGACTTCGTCCTGGTTCACCGTGTAAAAGGAGGTCAGGGCAAGCAAGGCGACCACGATGACCCCTAATGCGAGCGGACCGCCGGGCAGCTTGAAGTTCTTGAACTGCTTGAACATCTCGTCTACTTGCGGGGGGATGCCGCCGCGGCCGCCTTGTTGTTGCTTTAGTTTTTCCCAGTCCCAACTCATGCCTGTTTCCTTTGTTCTCAATGATTCATTGGTCGCAGAGCTTCCGGAGATGGCCCATGGCCCGATACCGCCGCCGGCGCAGGCTGCGGCGAATGAGAAAAATGCGGACGACCCCATTACTGTTAAGGCACCCTTCCCATCAAGTCAAGAGAAATCACTTTTCTTCGACCCAAGCGATTGACGGATGGAATCGCTATCGTCATAATGGGAACCCATGAACGCAGGCGACAAGAAGACCGGCAGTGCGGTTCACATCGGCGGGGTTCTCACCGAGGTGCTCAAACACTTCCGCCCCGAGGCGGAGCAGGGGATGCTGCGTATCTGGCGGGTGTGGGACCGCGTGGTCGGCGCGGACATCGCACGCAATGCACGGCCGGCGGCCTTCAAGGGGTCCATTCTGCTGGTGCACGTCACGAGTTCCACCTGGCTTCACCACCTGCAGTATCTGAAAGGCGACCTTCTCGCACGGCTGAACGACGATCTGGGTCAGTCCGTTGTGAGCGAGATCAAATTTAAAATCGGGTCTTTCTGAATGGACGGCGTCACCCAGGATTCATTTTTCGACGGTCGTCTCCGGCTCAAGCAGCACCGCCACGGGTACCGTTATTCGATCGACGCCGTCATCCTGGCGGGCGCCGTGCACCCGACGCCCGGCGAGACGGTGGTGGATCTGGGGACCGGCTGCGGCATCATTCCGCTGATCCTGGCGTTCCGCCGGCCCGGCGTTCGCATCTGGGGCGTCGAACTCCAGGCGACGCTTTCCGCCCTGGCGGAGGAAAACGTCCGCGAGAACGATATGGCGTCGCGGGTGAAGGTCGTGTGCGCCGACATGCGGGACATCCGCCCGGAGCGGGTCGGAGGGCCGGTGGACATGGTGGTCTCCAACCCGCCGTACCGGCGCGGGCGTTCCGGTCGTGTGAACCCGGACCGGCAGCGGGCACTGGCCCGCCACGAGATCGCCATCACGCTGCCGGAGGTCGTGCGGGCGGCCAGAAAGCTATTGAAAACCGGCGGCCGCTTCACCGTGATTTACGCGGCCGGTCGCATCGCGGAACTTCTTTCCCACATGCGGGCCGAGCGCATCGAACCGAAGCGCTTGCGCAACATTCACTCGTCGGACGGGCAAGATGCCCGTTTGGTGCTGGTGGAAGGGGTCCGTGACGGCGGACCCGGGATGGTGGTTTCTCCGGCATTGATCGTCTTCGATGGGGACGGCCAATACACAGAAGAGATGCAGGCGATGTTCCGCGTTTGATGCATATGCCTTTGATGTGTGGTTGACATCACCCGGTAAAAAAGATAAAAGAAAAAGTTATTGTTTGTTGCGATTTACCCTGGAGAGGTGGCCGAGTGGTTGAAGGCGCCGCTCTCGAAAAGCGGTGTGCTGCTTATAACGGCACCGTGGGTTCAAATCCCACCCTCTCCGCCATCCATCCAGCCGTTGATCCGGCGAGCCGGCCGGGATGGCGGGCGGTGGTTTTACCGGGCTACGGTCGCTGAGAGCGTTTTTTAAAACATTGCTGATTTGCGGAGAGATGTCCGAGCTGGCCGAAGGAACACGACTGGAAATCGTGTGTGCTGCTAATAACGGCACCGTGGGTTCGAACCCCACTCTCTCCGCCATTAACTTTCTGATTTAATTGTATATTTTGTGTCGAGGGGGGTACAAATGAGGTGCAAATGGAATGCAAATCGCCTCACCCCCCGACCGCTGTCCGCTGCCCCATTCAATACCTCCATTTCGCCCTCCGCCTAATTTTATTTTCTGCATAGCCGCCTTATCTTTTCCCATGCGGTTATACCTTCTATTTCGATCGCGTTTGGTTCATTTTTGCGGATGTGGTATAAGAACAATATTCGTAGGAGGACTGCGAGATGAAACTGGACCGCATCACAATAGACCCTGACAAAATGAACGGGCAGCCGTGCGTTCGGAACATGCGCCTGACCGTCAAGCGCATTGTGGAGCTGGCGGCGCTGTATCCCAATCGCAAGGAGCTGCTGCGGGAATACCCCGAGCTTGAGGATGAGGATATCCGTCAAGCGCTGACCTATGTGGCCACCTACCTGGATGACCGAATCGTCGAGCTGCCCTTGAACCATGAAACTGCTGCTTGACCAAGGGCTGCCCCGATCGGCGGCCATGCTGCTAAGAGAGGGCGGGATCGACACGCTGCACGTGGGCGAAATCGGCCTTGCGGCCGCTGCTGACGATGAAATCCTCCAGAGGGGACGGCAGGAGGGCCGTGTGGTCGTCACTCTGGACGCCGACTTTCATTCTCTGCTTGCATTTTCGAAAGCCGTCTCTCCTTCGGTGATCCGCATACGAATCGAGGGATTGACGGGGCCGGTGGCGGCGAACGTAATAAGAGAGGCGGTCTTGCGCAGCAAAGAGGATCTGGAAAACGGCGCGCTTGTGACGGTGCAGCCCGGCCGGATCCGAATCAGGCGATTGCCGCTTTCAGCTTAGAGAATCCGCCGGCGGTTCCCGCGGGCGAAAGCGCGCGTCACTTCATCGCCCGAACGTTGTCCACTACCTTCTTCAAAACTCCCATGTCGTGCTCGGCGTAGTGCTTTTTCGTGATTGCTACGTTTGAATGGCGGAGAAGCGCGCTGATCTGGTTCATATCGACGCCTGCCTTTGACAGGGCCATCCCAAGCGAGTGCCTCCCCGCGTTGTTCAGCGGAAAGTATCCTACGCCCGCCTCTTTGCATGCCGCGTTCCATATATCGTAGATGTTCTTTTTGTAGACGCGCCCGGTGTCCGGATTGATGAAAACGTATGGCGTGAGGTTTTGGCCGGCGGCCTCGATGGCGATCCGTGCTCCCTCTGTAAGCGGTATTGCCTCCTCTCGCGACTGCTTGACGATTTGCCAGACCTCACCGCCGTCCGCGCTCGGCGCGAACGTCCCCGCTATGACGATGCAATCACGCTGCACGTCAGCTTTCCGCAATGCACGGGCCTCCGAGACCCTACAGCCCGTTGCAAACAGGAAGGCATAGATCGGTCTATGCCTCACCGGGATCTTCTCAAGAACGGCCGCTTGTGTGTCGGCGTCGAGGTATTTGATCTTCTTCTGGTCGAGCTTGATGGGGATCAGCGCCGGCACTTGCGAAAGATACCCGTTTTCTCGTGCGTCCCGCAGGATCTCGAAAAGCAGCGCCTGGATGTTTTTTTTGTACTTGGGGGATTTAGGGATGGCGTTCAGAAACCGCTTGATCTTTTCATGCGACAGGTCCTCCCAGCCCCGCGGTTTGCCCTCGAACCATCCGCCTAGCAGCTTCTCGCCCTCGAGAATCAGACCGTTGGAATAGCGCAGCTCGCCGCCTTGCTTCTGGACGATGATCCCGGACTTCCATCCGACGCAGTCCTCCGACTTGCGCGCCTGGTAGCGCAGCTTGTCGATCGAGACGATGATCGCCGCGGGGTCGTTCGTGTATTTAACGAGATAGCAGTCCTTGTTGAAGGGATTGAGGCTGCGGGCGCGGCAGATGTGCATGAAGAAGATGACTTCCTGGTCGGTCAAGCGGAGTGACGCCGCGCTCGAACGCCGGCTCTTGATGTTCGGTTTCCGCCGCAGGGTTCAATGCCGCCGAAAAATCAATCATGGTCTGCCTCCTTGCATGGGTGGAAGTAACGATACGCCGTCAACGCGGAGAGAAACGCCTGGAAGTCCCGGTCGCTCGACGGGTAGATCACGGCTTTGGGCATGCCGCCGTCCGGCCGCAGCATCAGCGCGACGGCGAGGGGGCGCAGCATGTGCCCCAGGTGCCGGTAGGATTTCGACGATAGGTGCCGGTAGGCTGCGATCTGCGACTTCCAGGTCGGGGATTCGACGGCCGGGGTCTTGTAGTCCACGACGGCCCCGGCGCCGGAAACAAGCCGGCAGATCAGGTCCGGATGCCCCTTGTAGCCCAGGGCCTCGTCGACGAGCTCGGGCTCAACGTCGATCACGTCCCGGACCATTTCATCGAGCCAGGTCTCAAGCGATTGCAGATAGCCCTCGTCGCCAGGCTCAAGGGGGGTCACCTGGAACACGTCGGAGAGGCGGGCAGCAGCTGCAGCGTGGATCCGTCTGCCACGGGCCGCCGCCTCCTCAAGGGTTTTTGGAGGGACGCCGGAAAAATCAGAAAACGGCCGCAGGACCTCCGTCACGCTCAGAATCTTCATGGGTCATTTGCCCTGGATAGGGCGCACCTATCCTGTTGGTGCTGAAAAACCTTCCTGAATCCGGTTGCTCTGCCTGGCGAGGACTTAACGGCTCGGAAGCCTAATCCGTCGCATCTGAGAGCGGCGGGGCTCACAGCTGGGGCCGCGGATACCGGCTGCGGCTCGTGCTCGCTTGCCCGCCAGAAAGCCCTACTTGCCGCCGCAACCGCTATGCGAGAGGGGCAGCTTTCCGGCTTTTAATGTCAATTATAATAACATTAAATGTCAGTGTCAAGAACATTTGAATGGATTTAAAAAGCAGGGGCGGGGAGCCGTTAGGAAATGTTTCGGGCCTGGTCCGATTCCGATGCGGGCACTTTTGTTGGAGGGTGGCTATGCGGCCCGGTTGTTGGTCGCCTCGCTGTTCGACGGTACGATGGGCCTGCGCAGCTTTTTGGGGTTCACTTCCGGCGGATCTCCGGTGCGGCGGTCAAGAAAATAGCGTTGAGAAATATGGGTTAAGGTGATTTCTAAATTACGGATCTTGTCCTTGTGTTCTGAAAGTTCTTTCCTTGACTCTGCTAACTCTTTGTAAAGATTTAATAATTCTGATGATTGCTGAGGCGTGTCAAAGTCGGTCCCAAAAATATCCTTGATGCACTCTCCCATGTCCTTCGCGGACAGGTTGTTTTTCATCATGCTCAACAATTTACCGATCTCGTCGGCCGTCCAGGGAGTCGCCCCGCTCAGCTTTTGAGTGATCGAAGAATGGGTCTTGAAGCCAAAGACAAGGGCGACATCGCGCTGCTTTAAGCCTGCCTTTTTAAACCATTTTTTTAGGATAGCAGGATTGAACATGGCTCCTCCTAAATGTTCTTGACAGTAACATTTAATGTCAATATAATTGACATATTGTTAGCGTTCTATGAAAAAGGCCAAACCATGAAAGACACTGCAAATATTGTCAAGCAAACCAGAAAGGTTTTGGGACTGACGCAGAAGCAGTTCGCTGAGCTCCTGGGAGTGAAGCGGGGCCGGGTGGCTTCCTACGAAACCAGCCGCAGCGAGCCGCCGGGCAGCCTGATGTTGCGGATCATCGAGCTGGCCAACAACCAGCGCGACGCGGCCTAAGCCCGGAGGTGCGGAGCCGTTATAAGCTCCAAAATGCTTTCGGCGTCCTGCCTATCCAAGGTGCGATTCAGAAAGGGGGAAGTATGGCGGGAAAAAAGGAAGTGATTCACAACTTCAAGGCCTGCGAATCCTTCTCGGAATGGATAAACCGGGCGGTCGTGATTCTCGACCGACCAAAGTCCGAAGTCATCCGATGCTGCCTCCTGCTCTCCCTGCCCACGCTGTGTGCCAACCCCTCCCTGATCGATCACACGCGGTTCGAAGATACCAGAAAGGATCTGTTCTGTCAGTAAATTTCTGGTTCATCGCCGGACCGTAGCGGGGTAGACGAAAGTAAGACGATGGGAGCGGAAAAGGAAGCCGAACACAGCCCGCAGGTTGAGGACGGCTATACCCGGATAGCCAATGAGCTGCTTGAGGCTTTGATTGATATCCGGATGCCGGGCGAGGTCCGCAGGGTATTCGACTACATTTTGCGTATGACCTACGGCTACCATCGCAAAACGTTTGATACGACCCAGCGCAAAATTTCGCGGAGGCTGAACACAAGCCAGCAAAGGGTCTTTGAGGCCCTGCGCTGGCTGACCAGGGCGAATATGGTTGTCAACACGAAAAACCGTGTCGATCTGAGTCCTGACTGTCTGACTACATTGGGTATCCAGAAGCGATACCGGCTATGGAGTCCAACACGGAAAACCGTGTCGACACGAAAAAGCGTGTTAAGCCGAAACGTAAAACCGTGTTGTATCAACACGGAAAAGCGTGTCTTTACCTATAAAGAAAATTCTAAAGATAATTTTAAAGAAAAGGGAATGGGCGCGTTAGACGCGCCTCCCTCGCTCGGTTCTGATAACAAAGAAGAAAATCCGCTTAAAAAACGCCGGCAGCTTCCGCCCGATTTCTCCCTCACCGATGAACTGAAAGTCTACGCCGAAGGGCAGGGCATCAACGGAAACAGGGTTGAATCCGTGTTCGCCCACTTCTGCGACCACCACCGGGCGAAAGGGTCTGTCATGCTCGACTGGACGGCTGCCTGGCGGACCTGGGTCCGGAACGAAATGCGATTCAACCGCGGGAAAGTAGATAAAACGCGCCCTCCGGAGGACCTGCTGAAATGGTGAACGATAAGAAAAACTCAACCTACGATGAGTTTTTGAGGTTCGCCGCCAAGCTGATCGACATCTTTGACCTTGATTGGAGTAAGTATCATCCCCGCATCGATGCCGCCTATGATTTTCTGCAGCATATCCCGGAAATCGCCTTTCGGGGCATGTACCCGATTGCGGTTGACTCCTGGAACGGCTGGCCGCGGAATTTCCCGCGGGCGGTCAAGGAAGTATATGAAACCTGGCGCCACCAAAATCAGCAGGTGGCAGCTCATTCCCTCGCCCCCTGCAATTACTGCAACGGGCACGGTTTTTTTACCGGCATCAAGCGCGTCGAGGTCAAACCCGGCGTGCGAATTTCCTTCCGCTTCACCTTCCGCTGCTCTGCCTGCAGCAACTGGCGCGGGGTTTTCGGCGAGAAGATCCCGGCCGCCTGGCCCCTTGAGCTCAAGACCCACGGCTACGAGATAGACATCTACCCCAAGCCCTACGAGCCGGCTCCTCCGCCGGCTGTCAAACAACCCGGCAGCTTCCCAAGCCGGGCCTATCAGAACCCTTACGTCGATTAAACCCCCTTTTTTAGAGGCATTTGAGGTGGCCGAAATGGAACAAACCGAAGCTGAACGTACAAGCGCTATCAGATCCCTGCAGCCGGCTCATGCCCAGGCCCGGGGTTGAGCGATTTCATCCGAACCAATAGCCACTCAAGGAGGAAAACGCCATGCTTTGCCCAAAATGCGGAGAGGACAAATCGACCATGCTGCGCAAGGTGCCGTTTGACGATGGCGCCGACCTGCGGATCCGTCGTTGCAAATCCTGCGGCCACGTTTACCACACAACCGAACGGTTATCGGGGTCGTTTGATACGGCAGCACTGTCGAAATCATCGAAATCGACGGCGCCGTCGGCACCGACGCGGGCGGCTTGACGGTATTTGCAGACATGCGAAAATATGCACGCAACATGGCCGGGCCGCTTCCCTCCCAGAAGCCTCCATCTCCCTCCCGGCCATTCTCCCGCAGCTGCCGGCGGGGGCCGTTCAGGCAAGGGCCGCAAATGAAGGGCGAGCCCCCGCCGGCTTTGCATAAGGGGCGCGATGGCTGCGAAGAAGAAACGAAAGGCCAATGGCAGGCCCAGCAAACTGACGCCAAAGCTCAGACGCAAACTGCTCCGGCTTGCCGAGGAGGGGCTTTCAGTCGAACAGCTGGCGATCGCCTGCGACGTGGCAGTCCAGACGGTCTACAACTGGCAGAAGGACCCGGAGTTTCAAGAGCAGCTGAAGGCCTCCAAGCAGCTCGCCGATCAGAAGGTCGTCGTTTCCCTTTACCGCCGGGCCTGCGGTTACTCCCACCCCGAGGACAAAATTTTCCAGTACGAAGGCGAGCCCGTGATCGTCCCGACGACCAAGCACTACCCACCGGACACCGAGGCTGCCCGATTCTGGCTGACCAACCGGCTGCCGGAGGAATGGTCGAACAGACAGAAGACCGAGCTCTCCGGCAACGTGGTTTTTGAGATCGTTGATTATGCCAACGCCGACCAAAACAATCCGCCAGCGAATCCCGTATAATTTCGAGCCGCGGGCGTATCAGATCCCCCTCGTGGCTGCGATGGACCGCGGCTGCAAACGGGCGGTCTGTGTGTGGCATCGGCGCGCCGGCAAGGACAAGGTCTGTTTCAACTACCTGGTGAAGCGCGCAGCCCGCGAGCCGGGCAACTACTACTACTATTTCCCCAAGCTGAACCAGGGCCGCAAAATCCTTTGGGAGGGGATCGACAAAACAGGGCTGCGAACCCTCGATCATGTGCCGAAGGAGCTCATCGCCGGCAAAAGCGACACCGAAATGCGTCTGGAGCTCACGAAAGGGAGCATCATCCGGGTTATCGGGACCGATCACTCGGAGGTCGTCGGCCCGAACCCGAGAGGCTGCGTCTTCTCCGAGTATTCCCTCCAGGACCCATCCGCTTGGAACCTCGTCCGGCCAATCCTGATCGAAAACGGCGGCTGGGCGATCTTCAACATGACCCCCCGCGGCATGAACCACGGCTTCGATCTCTGGAACATCGCGCAGAAGAACCCCGAGGCCTGGTTTTCCTCGCTGCTAACAATCGACGATACGCGGCGCGAAGACGGCCTGCCGGTCATTTCCCGCGAGCAGTACGAGGCTGAGATCCGCGACGGCATGGAGGAGGATCTCGCCCGGCAGGAGTTCTATTGCAGCTGGACCTCCCCACGCTCGGGGACGATTTTTGCCCGGACCATCGAGGAGCTCGATCGGGACGGGCGCCTTACAAACGTCCCCTGGGATCCGGCGCTGGCGGTTCACACGGCCTGGGATCTTGGGATCGACGACGCGATGGCGATCTGGTTCATCCAACGCGCCGGCCGCGAAACCCGGTTAATCGATTACGAGGAGGGCCACGGCGCAGGCCTGGAGCACTACGCGAAGCTGCTCAGGGAAAAGCCCTACACCTACGGCAAGCACATCGGCCCGCATGACATCGAGGTCCGGGAGCTCGGCACCGGACGAAGCCGCAAGGAGGTTGCCGAGGGCCTGGGCATCAGGTTCGAGGTTGCCCCGAAGCTGCCGCTGCAGGACGGGATCCAGGCGGTCCGGGTGCTTCTGCGCTCCTGCTGGATCGACAAAACCAAGTGCGCGAAAGGGATCCTGGCGCTGCGGTCCTACCACCGGGAATGGGACGAGAAGCTCAGGATCTACGGCCTGACCCCCGAGCATGACTGGAGCTCGCATGCCTGCGACGGGCTCAGGACTTATGCGGTCGGCGGCCCGCGGTTTGTTGAAGGAGAAACGCAATGGACACCGAAGCAAAGCCTGCGGAGCTGGATGGCGGCGTAAATTCGATCGCACAGAAGGTCCGCCGCTGGCGCCGGGAGGCCTCCGGCTACCATCGGGCGTTCACCAAGCAGGCGAACATCGCGTTCGACTTCTACGATGGGGACCAGTGGGACGCCGAGGACCGGCAGAAGCTCAAGGAGGAGGGGCGGCCGGCGCTGACCATCAACCTGACCCGGCCGCAGCTCGATCTCCTGTGCGGCGTGCAGCGCCAGGAAAAGGTCGATCTGAAGTTCATTGGGCGCACGGAGAACGACGCGCCAGTTGCCGAGGCCATGACCAAGCTCGTCAAGTACGTCTGCGACAGGAACGATCTTGAGATGCGCCAGGGCGACGTGTTCTTCGACGGAACGGTCACCGGCCGCGGCTGGTTTGTCACCGAAATGAGCTACCGAGACGACTTCCTGAACGGGGAGATCGTCGTCCGCAAGGAAGACCCCGACGAGGTCATCATCCCCCGCGGGGTCGAGCGCGATCTTTCGGACTGCCCTTGGCTGCTCAGGATCAAGCGGGTGCCGATTCAGACCGCAAAGCGCCTCTGGCCAAAATTCGCCGACAAGTTTCAGACGATCGCTGAGATCCGCGAGGCTCAGAAACTGGTCGACGACGGCGAAAGCGACTACGGAGAAGCCTCCGACGCGCAGCCGGCCGGCACCTACGAGGGGGAGGAGGCCGGCAAGGACGACGTGGAAGTCATCGAGGCCCATTGGGAAGACTTCGAGCCGGTCCGATTCGTCATGGACGGAAACACCGGGGATGTCCAGCAGGTCCAGGACGAGGAAGCCGCCAAGAAAGCGGCCGCGGAGATCGCCGGGGTGAAGATCATCGAACGTCACCGGCGCGTCATCAAGTGCGCCCGGCTTTCCGGCTCCGCGGTCCTGGAGGGGCCGATCACGCTGCCTGACAACCGGTATCCCCTGGTGCCATTCTTCTGCTATCGGGGCCGCAAGTGCGACTACGGGGTCGTGAAAAACATCGTCGACCCGCAGCTTGAGGTCAACAAGCGCCGGTCCCAGACCCTTCACATCATCAACACGTCGGCCAACTCCGGCTGGATCGCCGACGATGCGGAGCTCCTCGCGCAGCTGGAGGCCTTCGGTTCCAGGCCGGGCATGACCGCGCTCAAAAAAGCTGGCACCACCTACGAGCGCATCCAGCCGGCAGCACTGCCGGCGGCCGTGATGCAGATGGAGCAGCAGAGCAAGGACGACATCAAGGCCATTTCCGGGGTCAACTCGGATTTGCTCGGGATCCGGGAGGCCACGCAGTCCGGGGTCGCAATCGACCTGCGCATGCGGCAGGGATTGACCGTCATCGCGCAGATCTTCGACAACTTCCGGCTTGCCCTGAAAGAGGTCGCCCGGCGGATCGCCGCGCGGATCATCGCCTACATGCCGGAGGATGAGATCGGTCGGATCCTGGGCGAGGAAGCGGTCCCGGAGCTAATCACTGCGATCAAGAACGCGGACATTCTGAAATACGACCTGGTGGCCGCGCAATCGCCGTCATCGCCTTCGGTGCGCATGAGCAACTTCATGATGCTGATGGAGATGAAGAAGGCCGGTGTGCCAATCCCGGACGATCTAATTGTTGAGGCGAGCGATATTCCGGGCAAGGAAAAGATTCTCGAAAAACTCGCCCAACCGCAGATGCTGCCGCCGCAGCTGCCGCCAGGAATCCCGGGGGGGCTGCCTCCTTTCCCCGGTGGCGGCAACGGAGGGGCCGCGAGTCCACCAGCTCCGGTCCCTCCAATTCCGGCGGGAGCGGGCGGGCAGGTTTAACCATCAACCCACGAAAGGTGCCTTATGAGCGAAGCAGCCGAAAACCTGGAGCACAACGACCTGGAAGAAGATCTCTCTACTATTGAGGACGACGACGAACCCGGCGCAGAACCTGATGAGGGTGGAGAACCCGCCGGGAGCAAAGCCGAGGAGCCGCCCCCGCAGAAGCCAGCCGCACTGGATACTGCCAGGCTCCAGGAGGAGGTCGAGAACTACAAACGCGCCCTGATCGAGGAGCGAACCAAGCGCCAGGAAGCCCAGCGCCTGCTTGAATTCAACATCTTCCAGGCCAGGCACGCCGCCGCTCAGCCCCAGACGCCGGCGAAAAAGGAAGAGGACGACGACGCGATTACCCCGCTGGTCAAGCCAGTCCTGGACAAGGAGATTTCCCCGATTTCCCAGGAGCTCCGGCAGGTGAAGGCCCAGCTCTCCGAGCAGCAGGCCCGCGGGCGGTACAAGGATTATGACCAAGTGGTTGCCAAGGTGCTGCCAACCATCCAGCAGGATCCGAGCATGTTCAACCTCTTCCTGCAGGCGCCTGATCCGGCCGAGTTCGCCTACCGCATGGGGGTTTTTATGACCCTCGACGATCGGATCGCAGCGGCTCGCGAGGAAGGCCGCCGGGAAGCGCTCGCCGGCCTGAAAAAAACGGGCGACGGCAGCCCGCCGCCGGCCGGCCTCTCGGACGCTGCATACGGCAAACGGGGCGGAGCAGGGGCCGGTGACGGGGAGGACATCAGCGTCGAGGCCGCCGCCAAGCTCAGCCCTCAGGAGTGGGCGAAGCTGCCGGAAAAGACCCGGCGCCGGCTGCTCGGCATCGGATAACAGGCTTTTCGTTCAATCGGGACGGGCAACCCGTCATCAGCCCAAAGCTATCGAGCCGGCCAACTCGTAAAAGGCCATCTTCGGGAGACCACCCGTAAAAAGTCACTTGTTCGGCGCGGACCGTTACCCCGCGAGGCTTCAACCCGAAACAACCGACTTTTACGGAGGATCCTGAAATGGCTGAAACGATTGGCCCCAGCATGAAACAGCTCTGGGCGAAAGAAACCTGGATGGCCGCTCTCCAGGGGACGTTTTTCTATAAATTCTTCAACAAAACCTCCGACGACAAAAACTCCCCCATTTTTTACACCGACGAGCTCAAGCGCGAAAAGGGCGGGCAGTACAACATTTCGCTCCTGACCCCGCTCGTGGGGGAAGGGGTGGAAGACGACGCGATCCTGGAAGGCAACGAGGAGGCGCTGATCTACTACGACGTGAGCCTCGCCCTCAAGGAATATGCGCACGCCGTCCGCCTCAAGGGCCGCCTCGCCGAGCAGAAGGTCGCGGTCAACATGCGCAAGGACGCGAAGGCCGCCCTTTCTGACTGGCTGATGCGAAAGATCGACCGGACCTTCGTCGAGGTGCTCTCCGCCAGTCCGACCACGAACCGGGTGCTCTACGCGAACGACGCGACGAGCGACGCGACGATCGACTCCTCTGACGTATTCTCCACCACGATTCTTTCCCGCGCCAAGCGCAAGGCCCAGCTCGCCACCATCGGCACGAACAACGCCGAGTCCAAGATCCGGCCCATCCGGGTCAACGGAGCCGACCACTACCTCTGCCTGCTGCACCCCTACCAGGCCAAAGCGCTGAAGGCTGAAGCCGCCTGGCAGCAGGCCCAGCGCGAGGCGAACGTCCGCGGGGAGAAGAACCCGATCTTCTCGGGGGCGCTCGGTATGTGGGACGGAGTGGTGATCTACGAGTACGAGCGCATCAAGACCTATTCGACCTGGGGCGCCGGCGGCAACCTGCCCGGCGCGCGAGCCCTTTTCCTTGGGGCTCATGCCGGTGCGCTTGCTGTCGCCAAGGGCTCCACCTGGGACGAGAAGACCTTCGACTACAACCGCAAGGCGGGCTTCGCCATCTCCACGATCGCGGCGATTGCCAAGCCCAAGTTCAACAACGAGGACTATGCGCTGATCGCGCTCGACTCCTACATCGCGGTTGACTGATGAAAACCCCTAACGCCGGCGGGCGCTGTCCCGCCGGCCTTCCTAACAACGGAGGAAACGCAAAATGGCAACCGCCTATAACAGCTCTCGAATCACAAACAAGGTTCCCCCTCGGGGCGTTGTCGGGGAGGTGACCAGCGTTTTTGCCGAGTTCACCTTTCCCGCCGCTCCGGTTGTAAACGACACGGTGAAGATGTTCACCCTGCCCAAGGGGGCCGTTCTCCTCGAAATGCTCCTCAGCGCGGACGACCTCGACACCAACGGCACGCCCGCGGTGATGCTTCAGGTCGGGGACGGCACGACCGCCGATCTCTTCTTCTACGCCGACGGGGTTGCAAAAACCGGCGGCATGTCGCGCATGAGCAACCCGGCCAAGCTCGGCCAGGTGCTCGCCGCCGACACCGACGTGGTGGCCAAGGTATCCACTGCGCCTGCCACCGGCGCGGTCGGCAAGATCGGCCTGGCGGCTCTCTACGCCATGCAACAGTAAACCGTTAGCCGGCGGGCTGCCGCGCTCGGCGCCCGCCGAAATCCAACAACGCGAGGTCTTTTCATGCTGATCGAATACCACGGACCGAAGCCTGCAAAGACCCTCACACGGTTCTGGGGCAAGGAATACCGATTCGCCCCGGTATGCGAGGTGGAGGATGAAGACGGCAAGGTCCTACTGGCCGAATGTGGAGACATCTTCCGACTGTGCGGCCCCGGGGAGGCGCAAAAAGAGGCCGGACCTGTATCGGAAGATCGTCAACCGGAGGAAACCAAACCTGATTCCGCTCCGCCCGTGCGGAAGGGCATCTGCCGGGGACGGCGCGCCCAACGGAGACAGGAACATGCCGAGTCTTGAGGAGCTGGGGGCAAGCGCCGGGGTGGGGTTCATCACGAGCCTTGTCACCCTGCTTTTTACGATCTTCGGCTTCAACCGTCGCCTGGAGCGGGTGGAGCAGTCCAAGCTCGACAAGGCGATCCATGACGCCTGTAGCACTGGCATGGTCAACGAGATCCGCCAGCTGCGGCAGGACACCGCAAACGAGATCCGGCAGCTGCGGATGGACACCAGCCAGGATCTACGCAACCTGGCCACCCGGATCGACCGGATCCTGAATAATCACAAGGACGAGTGAACGTGGGTTTCATATCCGCCATTCCGATCCTGGGCGAGGTGGTCCAGGGGGGGATCGAGATCATCAAGAAGCTGATCCCAGACCGCGACAAGCAGCTGGAGGCCGAGTTCGCACTAAGAACGATCGCCCTCGAAGCTGAGAACAGGCTCCGCGATCAGGAGCATGCGGAGAAGATGGGCCAGATCGACATTAACAAGATTGAGGCCGCGAGTCCCGATCCATACGTCCGGCGGGCGCGGCCGACCACACTCTGGATCTGCAACGCGGCCCTTGGCTACGTCTTCATCGTCCATCCGCTCGCCTGCTGGGCGGCGGCAGTTTGGAAACCGGATCTAAAGCCTCCCGGCCTTCCCGATGCGGAATACCTCTTCATTGTGCTCGGTGCGCTGCTCGGTTTCGGGGGGTTCCGATCCTGGGAAAAATGGAAGGGGGTCACGAAATGAAAAACGTCGATCATCAAATTTTAGAGATGGCTGAAGCGGATCGCAGCGGGGTCATGCTCGGCCTGGTTTTCTTCATGCTTTACGGGGCGGCGGTCGGAGGCGTGATCGGATTTCTGATCGGCCGTGCCAGCTGTGGAGGATGATCTCATGACCACGCGCATGAATCCCACCCGAATCATCCTCCACTGCTCGGCCACCGAGGATGGTCGGACCGTCTCCTGGAGTGCGATCCGCCGGTTTCATGTGGAACAGCGGGGCTGGGCGGACATCGGCTATCACTTCGGGGTCGAACTGGTGAATGACGGCTATGAGATCCTTCTCGGGCGATTCCCGGAACGGATGGGGGCGCACTGCCAGAACCAGAATTTCGACTCCCTGGGGATTTGCTTCGTCGGCAGCTTCGACGCGAGTTCGCCGCCGCCGGCGCAGTGGGAGAGGGGGGTCAAGCTCGTCGCCTGGCTCTGCCGGCGGTTCATCATCGGGGCGGATAAAGTTTTCGGACACCGGGAGTTTGACCCGCAAAAGACCTGTCCGGGGCTCGCCTTCGAATTATCCAGGTTCCGCAGCGATCTGAAAAAGGAGCTTGCCCGATGAACGCCCTTGCCCTGGTCAACGCCGTCTTGAAAGAGCTCCGGCAGCCGGTCGTCTCCACCCTGGCCAACGCAGAGCAGTACGTCCAAAACGCCCTGTTCGCCCTAAATGCGACGGCCGGCAAACTCGCCTCGGGCAACGCATTGCCGTTTCTCGAAGCGGTCCAAGAGATCACGCTCGCAACCGGCACGCCGGACTATGCACTGGCGGCGGACCACGACCGGATCCTTGCCGACCCCTACATGAACGACCCCGCTCTGCGGCTCATCCCGAGGGTGAGCGAGCTCGTCTGGGGCGAGGAAACCCTGGGACGGACCCTGCAGGGAACGCCGGCTATCTGCCATCTCGCCGGCGGGAAGATCTGGTTCTGGTACGTCCCGGACGCAGCTAACAACGGGAAGAAGGCCTTTGTCCGCTACCAGAAAAAGCCGGCCGAGCTCGCCGCAGATGCCGATGTCTCGCCCTTCGACGACTACGTTCTGATCACCGGGGCGGTTGCCAAGGTGAAAACCATCGACGGGGACGTGTCGCCGGCCGACGTGGAGGACCACCGCGACACGAAGCACAGCTACCTGGTCGAGCAGCGTCGGCAGACGCCGCGCTTCGTTCCGTATCGGGATTTCTGACCATGCCGAAAGTCTTTCCCTTTCCCCGCTCCAAGGGACTGAACACGATCACCGACCCGGTGAACATGAAGCCGGAGTTCTGCCCGGTGTTCAAGAACGCCTACATCAACGAGGAAGGCTTGTGGGCGCAGCGGCCGGGCTCGGTGAAGGCCTCACAGCAGATCGGGGGCGGGCTCAGGATCGAAAGCCTGGTGCAGTACCGCAAACGCGACGGCACGCAAATGACGATAGCCGCGGCGGGCGGATCGCTGCTCAAGAAAAACGAAGACGGCTCCTGGGCGACGATCCGGACCGGGCTCGGAAGCAACATCGTTTCTGCGGCGGTTTTCAACGACAAGCTGGTCGTGTTCAACGGTGTCAACCTGCCGTTCTGGACAGACGGCTCGACCTGGGCGGAGCTCTCCAACCTCTGCACCGACTGGAGCTACGGCGATGTCCCGAAATACGTCATCACCTACAAGGGCAGGCTCTTCGTCGGCGGCCGGCCGGGCGCCCGGCAGTTGATCTATTACTGTGGGCTCCAGGATATGAACGACTGGATCTCAGCCAACAACGCCGGCTACATCGACCTGTCTATGCAGGTCTCGATCGCGAGCGGCTCGGTGACCGGGCTCGCGGTTTGGGAAGGCTATCTCGTTTTCGTCATGGGGGACGAGATCTTTGTCTGGGCCTGGACGGACCCGCAGAACCAGGGGCTCGTGAAAGTGTTTCCTGTGGGCGCCCCATTCGGCCGGCCGGTGGGGTTCGGAAACGACCTGCTTTTTGCCAGCCGGCTCGGGATAAAAAGCCTAACTCGTTCTGTTAAGACAGGAGAGTTAAATATAGACAATTTATCGGAAAACATTGAACCTTTGGTTCTTGCCCGCATGAAGGCCTCGGGTGTCCTCTCCGCGGCAATTTATCCTGCGCTGCGGCTGACCCTCTTTCACATGCCGCCCTCGATCCTGGTCTACGACTACGCCCACGAGGCCTGGGCGGAGTGGACCGGGCTGGATGCCGCGGCCATGCTCGCCGTCGATTACGATCTCTTTTTCGGCGGCGCCGGCGGCTACCTCTACAAGCTCGACCCGGGAGCTGCCAGCGACGACGGCACGGCGATCGACATGTACGTCGAAACCCCCTGGCTGAAATTCGGCCGTATCTCCACCATCAAGATTCCTCTCTGGCTCAAAATGGTGCTGGGCGAAGGCTCGCTCGGTGCGCTCACCATCACCGAGCAGATGGATTTTACGTCCCGGATCGCCATCAACAAGACCTTCACAGCAGACACCGGCAGCTACTGGCGGGTTGCGAAGTGGCGGACCTATTACTGGCGCGGCACCAAGAACGCGGCCGTCATGATTCCGCTCCTCGGCCGGGGGAAGGCGGTCAAGTTCGGGTTTAAGCACGTGGACAACTACAAGCCGTTTGCGATGGCCGCAACCGAGGTCATTTACAACGAAGCGGGTTATCGAGCCTGAGAAAGGAGAACACAAAATGTGGGGGTATGTAGCAGCAGCCATTGCGATGGCCATTGTTTCCGCAATTGCGACGAGCATGAACAAGCCCAAAGTCCCAAAGCCCCAGCCTCCGGCGAACTACAGCAGCCCAGAGGGGATGCAACGCTGGAACTCTGAAACCAACACCTACGAGTGGATCCCGACCCCGCTCACCCCTGAACAGGAGGCGGCCAAGAAGGCCCGCGAAGAAAAGATCGGTGGCCTGGAGGCGGGCCTCAACACGCCGGAGCCCGAGCGGATCGCCGAATGGGACCGCTTCCAGCAGTCATACTCTGACCAGATGATGAAGCCGTTGACGGACCAGTACGCTATTGCCAAACGCAACCTCGAAGAAAACTTCGCCGCAAGGGGGTTGACCGGATCCCGGGCGCATGTGGACGCGCTCGCCGAGCTCGAAAAGGATTGGCAGGCGACTCAGGTTGACGTCCAGAACCGGGCGGTGCAAGCCCGCGAGTCGCTCGCGCAGCAGGATTTTCAAAACCGCCTGGCCACCCTGGAAGCGCTCCGCGGGGGCAAGAGCCTGGAAGAAGCCCAGGCGATCCGGCAGCAGGGGATCGCGCAGCAGGGGGTTCAGGGCGCAACCGCCATGCAGAACGCCCGCTGGGACCAGTCCATGCAGGGTGCGATGGCGCGCTGGGCGAACACGAACCAGGGGATTCAGGGCGGATTGCAGGCGGGCAGCAACCTTGCGCTGCTCTACGGCCTGAGCAGCATGAAGCAGGGCCAGACGCAGCCCCAGACCCGGCAGCCGACCCCGACCACCAACCTTTCAAATCTGACGAGCCTTTGGGCCTCGCAGCAGAATCAACTGATCCCGTATCAGCCGGCTTGGTAAGGAAGGAGGCCGAACGATGGCAAGCATCCTGAGTTTACTGACACAGCAAAACCCGGGAACAGCCGGCAGTCGAAAGTCCGCTTATCCCTCTCCACCGATTCCGGCTGCCGCCTACCGTGCACAGGCTCTGAAAACCTCAATTCCGTTGCTTTATGGCCAGATGCAAACCGCCGGGAGAAACCCCTACGACTTTTCCGGGCCGATCATGGGGTATGCAACCGGCCGGGCGATAGCTGATTACTCCGGTGCGATGCAGGAGGCCGAAGAGCAAAACCAGGCGGCCCAAATGCTGAACCGCGAGAAATGGACCAAAGCGCTGCAGGAAGATCCTGGGCTCCTGCAAAACCCGGCGAAGCTGATCCAGACTGCCATGATGATCGACCCGCACATCATGGAGAGGTTTAAAACCGCGCTCGAAGTATCCAAACTAACTCAAGAAACCGACCGGATCGAGAAGCTGACTCCGGCTGAGAAAACGCTCAAGGAGGCCCAGGCGACCCAGGCCGGCAGCCAGGCGGCCGAGAACCTTGCTGGCGCTCAGCTGAAAGGCGAACAAGCTGCCACAGCTGGCGCGCTGCGCGGCCCGGAAGCCCGGCTCAAGGGTGCGATGGCAGGCAAATACGAACGCGAGACCGGGCTGATGGGCCAGGAGAGCAAGTACCGCGTTCCGTCCTCGACCTATTCTCCAGTGACCGATGCCATGGTCGCGCAGTTCTGGCCGCTCGCCCAGATGAGCCTGCCGGAGGAGCTCAAGAACAACGCCTCGATGCTGTTATCGGATCCCATGACCGGCAAGCCGAACGAGGCGAAGATCCGGTCCTTCCTGCCCTACGACGTGCAGCAGCGCTACGACGCGATCAAGCTTCAGGCGGAGAAGAACGTCGCCGCCGGAATGACACCCCAGGAAGCTGTGCAAAGCGCCATGAGTGGGGCCGGGGCAGGGACCGCTCCCGCTCAGACGGAATTCCGTCCGCCGGTGAGGTTCAGGTAAGATGCCCGTTCCGCGATCGGTATTCGAGCAGGTCAACGAGTTTGAGCAGCAGGGCTATCGGCCCTCCGAGATCCTGGACGGGCTCGAACGCAGCCCGCAGTATTCGGACCTTGGCCGGCAAGTGCGCTCCTTCAGGCTCACTGGCCGGGGGGACGACGAGATCCTGGCCGGCCTGAAGGAGTCTTACGTCCCGGAGCCGCCGGGGCTGCTGGAGCGCGCCGGCGGAAAGGCTTCCGAGATCCTGGCCGGGACTCCAGGTGCGTCGGCCGCGGAAGCCGTGCAATCCGTCGCGAAATCGTTTCAGCCGGGCGAGGTCGGGCGCTCGCTGGTGGGGGCGGGGGAGACTACGGCATCCCTTTTGACGAGCCTCTACGGGCTTCCCTTGTCGGGGCTCGCGGGTCTGGGGGCGCTGCCCTTCGGCGGGTTCGAAGGCGCGCAGAGGGCGATCGAGGAAACCCAGAAATACACGATCTATCAGCCCCAGACCGAACGCGGCCGGCAGATCGCCGGGGTCGCCTTCTGGCCGTTTGAAAAGCTGCATGAGCTGGGCGGGGCCGCCGGCGAGAAGACCCTGGAAGCTACCGGCAGCCCGGGCCTTGCAACCGCCGCGGCCACTGCAGTTGAAATGGCGCCTTTTGGTTTGTCTCCGGCGCTGAAAGCAGTCAGGGGACGGGGGGCGGCGCCGCTTCCCAAACAGGGAGCGTATGCCGGACCGGGCGCCGGCCCCTATTCGGAGCGCGCCTCGGTAGTTGAAATGTACTCCGCCAAGCCCAGGCCGGCCCCGGTTGTCGAGGCGGAGGTGGTGGGCGAAACAGTCAATCCGCGGATCCCGCCTCCTCCGCCCAGGCTGGAAGCCCCTCGGCCGGCGCTTCCCGAACCGCCTCCGGCGCCCCCGCCGCCGCTTGAGCAGATCAACCTGCCGGTGGTCTATTCGGGGAAAGCGACCCCCGCATCTGCAGGCCCCGCACAAACCGGATCGACTCCAGCGCCGTCCCTACTGCCGCAGCCCTACGCCAAGCCTCTTGAGCGCCGGGCTTATCCGTCGATTCCCGTCACCGTTCCGAGCAAGTCCCCCTGGGAGCTGGAGGGCCAAAACAAGTCCCCGCTCAGGCTCCGTCCCCGGGATGAGTTCTGGATGATCGAATCGACGCTGCGCGATCAACCCAGGCCTTCTGAGGCGACCGGGCCGCAGACCGTCGTTTTGACAGGCGGCCCGCCGGGCGCGGGCAAGTCCAGCGGGACGAGAGAACTCGGGATTGACCGCCGCCGCTTCGTGGTGGCCGATGCCGACGAAATGAAAAGGAAATCCGGCTGGGATGCCGGAGAGGATGCCTCCGCCTTCCATGAGCAAAGCTCCACCGTCAACAAGAAGCTGCGCGACTTAGCCATCGATCGGGGATACAGCACGATCTACGACTCGCTCATGTCCAACTATGAGGAGGCGAAAAGTACAATCAACAAGGCAAGGGAGAAGGGTGCAAAGGTCAATTTGGTTTTTACAGACATCGATGCGGGCACCTCCCAGGCGCGCTCGATGATGCGAAACATGCTCATCGACCGGGAAAGCGGGGCGCCGCTGTCCATTCGCAAGATCCCCGTCGAAACCTCCATCAAGGGGCATAACAATTCGGCTGCCACTTTCCGGGCGCTGTTCGATGAATTCCGCGGGGATCCGCGGGTCGATATGGTGTTGATGGACAACAATGTGGATCTGGCCGCCCCCCGGCTGGTGTTCAAGCAGGAGGCCGGAAAGATCACGGTCGGCGACCAGGCGCTTTTTGACAGCTTTCTCGGCATGAAGTATCATAATGTCGGTAAAGGGGGTGAGATTCGCTATGAAAGATCCAACCCTGTTCGAGACCTTGAAGCGTTCGGAGGCCTCGAATCCCTCCAGCAGCGAGCCCTCGAAGCCGCCCGTGCCGTCGCCGCCAGAAGCGGGGGACGACTTGTCGCGGATAGCGGAGGACTTGCTGGAGGAAAAGTTCCTCTCGGACCGCGAGCTGGCGAGAGCGGGAATCTTCAAGGACAACTGGCCGCCCGCCTACCGTCAGCGCCTGATAGACAGCCTCAAGCAGAGCTGACCGCTACGCCGGTCCCGCCTGCCCAGCCTGTAGCACCCCAGATTCAACCCCAAAAAGTTCGAAATCTCTACCCAGAGGGCATTCCGCCCGAGCGGGCGAAGCGCGCCTTGCGCCGTTCTGCAAGGATTAAGATCGATAAAACCAACACCCTGCGCGGCGCGATCAACAAGATGGGCGGCATCAACCCCGGCAACTTCAAAGGCGAGTTCAAAGAAGCTCCGGTCGCCGTCAAGTTCCTGCTGAAAAAATCAGGCGAGCACCTGGACCTGGCCGAGGCCCGGCTGCGGGAAGAAGGCTGGCTGCGGCCGGACGAAAACCTGATCGATGTGCTGCGCGATCCCGCCAGCCTGCGCCGAAACAAGGTGGCGGCGGAAGGTGCCTCCAAGCAGGAGCGCTTCAAAACCGAGGTCGAAAAGCGATTCGAGCGCGAGATGGCCTGGGAGCCGGAAGAGCCCCCGCCCGGCGAATACGTCACCCTGGAAGCTGAGGATCTGCCGAAGGGCCGGAAGCTGACTCTGATCGACGACAGCGCAGCCGGCTGGGACGTTTATGAAGTGGTCGAGAAAGACCCCTTCGGCGTGGTCCTGCAGGACGGCAAAACGATCAACCTGTCCCCCGGCCAGCGCGTGCAGGTTCGCAAACAGGATATCGTAAAACCGGCAGCAGGGGAGGGTGTTGACGCTGCGACGGGTCTGTCTGATAATGAAGGCGTTTGGAACGAAATCCATGAACCCAAAGCAGCCTACCGACAACTCCAGCTCGACTTCTCGGCCCCCGCAAAACCCCGAGGGCCGGCCGGTACCGCGCAAGGTCATTCCCTTCCCGCGGACTTACAGGCCCGCGTCCGAACCGGAATGGCAACTACCGGATCCCTCCGAGCAGGCTCCCTATACGCCAGAGGACCCGCCGAAGCCGCCAGCCTCTTAGCCCACATCCGCAAAAGCCCGCAGGAAAATCTTTACCTGGTCGCGGTCGATGAGGCCGGGAAAATCCTCGAGATCCACCGGTACTCCAAGGGAACCAAGAGCGCTGCCTACGCGCATCCGGTCGAAATGATCGGGTCGGTGATGAACGTCCCCGGCACCAAGCGGGTCTTCGTCGCCCACAACCACCCCGGCGGCAGCGCGCTCGCCTCCCGCGAAGACATTGCGCTTCTTGAGCATATCGAAGCTGGCCTAAAACTGGCGGATATCGAGACCATCCCGATCATCATCGCCGGGACCAAGTGGAAAACCTTCTCACCGGTAGGCGATGAAGTGGGCATCCCGCCGGCCGTGCGAAAGGTTGATCTCCCGATTAAAGAGCGGGTTTTTGCCATGCAGCGCCCCGGCGAGCGGGCGAGTTTCCCCCAGGAAGCCGTGAGGATCAAGAACGAGCTCTACGGCCGCGATTCCGAAGGCTTCATGCTGCTCGACAACAAACTGCGTGTGTCGGGCTTCCTGGAGCACAAGCCGGGCCGGCCGATGGCGGAGGTGGCGGCCGACCTGATCCGATCCGCCGAGAAAACAAACGCGGCCGGCTACCTGTTTTTCAGCAACGAGCCGATCAAGGGCGGCGGGAGCCGGGAGCGGTTTCTTACCCAGATGAAGACCGCAACTGCCGAGAACCTCCAGCTGTTCGACGTGTTCGTAAAAGGCGAATCCGCCCCTTTGAACGCCGCGGTCAAGGAATCCTCGGCGGCCGGATACAAAAACCTGAAAAGCGGCGGAACGCTTTACTCGGGCATCCCCATCCCGGCGATCATCGACTTTCTCACCAGCACGAAGGTCAAAGGGTTTTTCGACCCTTTCCACAACTTGCCGCAGAAGGAAGCCTACCTGGAGTCGCGCTACAAGAGCTTCGGCGGGATCGCCCGGGTAGAAAAGATCGTCGAGCGGGTGTTCGAGCGCACCAAGGGCCTGGATGAGCAGACTCGGGCTGATCTTTTCCGCTACTTGGACGGCCAGGCGGTGCAGCTGCCGCCGGAGGTTCAGCGGCTGGTCGATACCCTGAAAATAGTCAACAACACGGTCGGCAAGATGCTGGTCAATCGCGGGCTGCTCTCGCCGGAGGCCTTCGAGGCGCACAAGAACCAGTACGTCCGCTACCTGTACCTCAAGCACGTTCTGGGCGACAAGTTCAACATCACCGGCCGGGGCGGCCGGATGGATCTCACCTACCTCAAGCACCGCAAGGATCTGACCGACGAGCAGCGGAAGGCGATCGGCTTGGTCGAGGACGTTTCGGTCGCCGAGCCCTACGGTCTTTCCAAAAGTCTTTCCGACATCGTGAAGCACGACTTTTACGAGCAGATTGCCGGAAATTCAGAGTGGGTCTGGGAGCCTTCCGTGATTGAGGCAGGCGAGATCCGACGCTTCCCGGACATAGCCTCGGCCTACCGGATGGTAGCAAGGCATGCCCGGGCGGGAGATCCCGTGCAGGTGCGGCGTTTGCCGAACGGCCAGTTCTTCCTTGAGCGCACAGCCGGCGGGGAGCCCGTGCGCCACAAGATCGGCCTGGCCAGGGCGCGGGCAGAGCTTGAAGCCCAGCGCCGGGTCGCGCGCGAATCCCAGGCGCCGGAGGTCCTGGACCGGCTGCAGCGCCTGGAGAAGGCGGTTTCCGACGCCGAGGCCCAGGCCGGCAAGCTGACCGCGGATTTCGTGGAAATGCCCGACTCCCCGAATTACGGGCCGCTCGCCGGCGCTTATGTCCGCAAAGAGATCGCCCGGGATGTGGTGCCGTTCATTGGCCGGATCCCTGACAAGGTACATGCCTCGGCCTCGCTTAACACTGTGATTTCGGCCTTCGAGGCCGGAATGACGGCCTTTAAGGTCTCCAAGACCGCGCTCAACCTACCGACCGCCGCGAGAAACATCTATTCCAACTTCGTGCAGCTCAACATGAGCGGGATCCCCTGGTACGAGATCCCCGGCTACATGGCCAAGGCCGCGAACGAAATGAGGACCAAGGGCCGGCTCTACGGGGAAGCCTTCCGGAACGGGCTCACGAAAACCAACTGGACCGAGGCCGAGATCGGCGAGGTGCTTTCCGCCTTCAAGCAGATGCAGGGCGGGGGGCTTGAGACGGTCGTGTCGAAGCTCCGGGACGTGGCCAAATACTACGGCAAGATCGACGACTTTTTTAAACTCGCCAAGTTCATCGAGCAGCGCGAGTCGGGCGCGTCGGTCGGAAAAGCGATCCGCGAGGCCCAGAAGTGGGGGATGGATTACTCCATCGCCGACCCCTCGGTCCGCATGGCCCGGCGGTTTGCAGCCCCTTTTTTGTCCTACCCGTACAAGGTGACCCCGCTCATCGCCGAGGCGATCCAGAAACGCCCCTGGGTGATCGCAAAATACCTGGCGCTGCCCTACGCCATGTTTGAGGCCGCGAAATATGCCCTGGATCTGACCGAGGAGGATTTCAAGCGGCTGAAAAAGCTGCTGCCCGAGTACGTCCGCAAGAATCCAACTTATGCGGTCCTGCCCTGGAAGAGCCCGGAGGGCAACCTGCAATGGGTCAACCTGGGGTACTATTTCCCCTGGTCAACGCATGTTGAACTCGCCCGGGGGGTCGCCTCCGGCAAGCCGGAAAGCATGGTGCAGCTGATCGGCAACCCCTATCTGGATATGCTCTGGAGCCTCAAGAGCGGCAAGGGGGACGATCCGCCGCGGGACTCCTTCACCGGCCGGGAAATCTACAACCGGCTGGACAGCCCGGCCGAGAAGGCTCTCAAGCTCTCAGAATGGCTCTACAACAAGTGGGCGCCGACCATGCTGACCCGCGAGGGCGCTGCCGGCTACACGGCCCGGGCGGTCACCGGCGAGAAGGACCGCTATGGGCGCAAGGTCACCCCGGAGCAGGCGGTCGGCCGCTGGATGGGGGTTAATATCGTATCGCCAACCCCTATGCAGGCGGCGGTCGAGAAGCGGGCGAAGATTTCGGATCTCAAGGCGGCGCTTTACCGGGCGCTGCGGGATCCTAATCTGAAGCCGGCGGAAAAGGCCGAGCTGATGAATCGCTTTGGCGCGGAACTCAAGGAAGTGGGGGAATGACGCATGAGCACGCTTGCGAGACTCTACAATTTCGGAAACGACTACCTCAGCAACATGCCGATCGACGATCAGAAGATGGACGCCGAGCTGAACCAGCTCGTCTCCGGCCACAACGACCAGGAGGGGCGGATAGGGACGTTGGAAGGCGCGGCCATGAAGAAGGACGGCTCGGTCGACATGACCGGTCCGCTCAAGTGGTCCGAGAGCGGGGACGAGTACATCCGGGTCCCCCGGCTCACCACCACCCAGCGTGACGCGCTGGCCTCGCCGGTCGCGGGCTATCTGATCTACAATTCTACGGACGGACGCTTCCAGATTTACACCGGCTCGGCCTGGGCGGACGTGCTTTCCTCCGTGCTGGCGGCTCTCAAGACGTCCACGCCGGCTCTGCGGCTGATCGGCACCGAGACGAATGCCAAAGACTTCCGTGTGGTCGAATCCGCTGGCAGTTTGATCGTACAGCTCAACACCGGGACCGAGGCCTCGCCGACCTGGACCGACAAGTTTAAGATCCGCTCGGACGCGACACTTTCCACCGTTCAAACCCTGACCGGCCTGACCCGCAAGCTGACCAAGATCACGGCCGCAACCTATACCGTGGTTGACGACGACGACATCATCCTGATCGACGCAACGTCGAACAATGTGACTGTCACCATGCAGGGGGTCGCCAACCGCAACGGCCGGGCGCTGACTTTCAAACGGATCGACGGAAGCGCGAACACCGTGACCATCCAGCGCGCCGGGACAGACCAGATCGACGGGGGGACGTCGGTTTCTCTCACCTCCTATGCGAACAAGTACCTGGTCGCCGACGAGGCCGCTACCATGTGGCGGACCTTCTCTTGATGAATGAAAAACACCCCTTTTCACCTGCTCCAATGGCAGTACGACCTCCTGGGCGGCCAGGAGATCGAGACCCTCCGCCGCGGCAACCTGGACGGGGCAGTCTTGACCGCGCAGGACGGCCAGGTCGTCATCCCGGAGGCCTCCGGCGGCGGCCGGGTGCACCACTTCCGCGGGGCCTGGCTCACGACCGTTGAATTCTCCTGGGAGGGCTATTGGGCCGCTCCGAAAGGAACCCCGGTTAACTATTTCGAGGGCGGCAGCGCGGTCAATTCCGGCAACCAGACGATCGTCATCCTGGGGACCGACCCCGGGAACGGGACCGCTCTCCAGGTCTATTATTACTTCGGCAGCGGTCAGACCTTCGCCCCGAAAACCCCGATCGAAGCCTATCCCGCCTTTCAGCCCTGCCGGCAGGGGGCCAAGCAGAAATTTTCTTCCGCTCCGGACGCCGACCAGTGGATCGCGCTCGTCATGCTGGAGGCCCGCGCTCGCTGGGACGACTTCAAGCGCTGCTACGGCTGGAGTATCATCGAGAGCCTGAAAAAGTTTGCGGAGTCGGGCGACCAGGCCATCATTGACGACTTCAACCGCGACCCCTCCCGGGTGCGTGACGAGGGGCACTGGACCTATTTCGGCACGGACGCCGCCAGTACACTCACACCGTCGATCACCGACAAGGGAACGCTCCGGATCGACTCGAACATCGCCGAGGGCGGGTTTGGCTATTTCGGCTGGGGGCGGCCGATCTATGTACCGCCGGCGGCCGGAAAAATCCTGATGCTCTTCAAGGGGCAGGGCACAGGCCGCGCCTGGCAGCTTGCCCTCAACAGCGATCCGGCCGGAGCCTACGAACTGGACAAGATATTCTATTACGGGGTCGTGGACAATTCGGTCGACTGGCGGCAGCTGGAGGCGTCTTTCGAGCAGTTCACCAAGATCAAGAACCTGATCTGGGACGGGGACCGGATCGACTGGAACATCTGGGGGGTGACGCCGGAGCAGCGCTATTACATGGGGGAGCTGGTCGGGGCGACGGCGGGCGAGCTCAGCCGGCACCAGGCGGAATGGATCGAGGGCGGCTTCAACCACGGCCAATGTTTGCGGGTGGACATGCAGCACATCAACACCCGCTTTGCGAACACGACGAGCCTGCGCGTCTCGACGACTCCTCCGATCGACACCCGTACCGTGGAGGGGATCTCCTTCGGCGTTCGCTGGATCTTCGACGCATTCGCCGTTCACCAGCTCTGGGTTGAGATCGTGGACGGGCAGTTTTCGCCGGAGGAATTGGGCGGAGCTTCGGCCTGGTGGTACATTGACGGCTCCGAGCTCGCCTACTGGAAGCGGATCAATTTGAAATGGACCGATCTCAAGTGGGGTTGGGAAAACGTCCCGAATCTGAACCCGATCAACCAGATCCGGTTTAACTTTGTTCTCAAGACCAATTTCGGAGGCATGAGCTCGGTCCGGCAAGAAACCAGCACGGCTCTTATGGATGATTTTAAATGGATCCCGTCCGGGCAGAGTGCGATGGTCAGGGAAACCTATGCCGACTTTCTGGCTGGCGGAGGGAGCCGGTATCTGAGCAACGCGCAGATCAACATCGCTCCTGGTGAGTCGCTAAGGAGGCGGAGCATAGGGAGCATTATAGTTTGGTAATCGGGGATTGACATAAAGTGCTTCCCTCTGAAACTGTATCAGTTAAAATAATTTTTTTAAGGCAGTATCCCTAAAATCTTCCACTTATCCTTCCACTGCTCCAACCTTCGGTTATTTATCGAATGGTGAGTCGACTCCTGCGACACTGGCCTCTTTCCGAGATTTTTTTCCAAATATGCAGCATGGCATTCATAAATATTGTTTTTTACCCACCACTCAGGAACTATATAGAAATCTGGTGGGTTCTTCCCTCTGGATAAATCGACAAATATCCAAAAAGATGTTTCATCCCTCTTTATTGAGCATTTTTTTCCATGGTTTATTGTGCTTTGCCAGTCGCCTGCCGTTTTGGTTTTCACCTGAATATGGACGGTGCGATTTTGGTTTATATCACAAGCAAGAATGTCAATTCTTGGCATATTGCCGGAAAAGGTAACTGCATAAGCGCCCCTGCGATTCAGTTCGGCAGCGACGTAATATTCTCCGGCCCTTGCTGTCTGCTGGTTTCTTCCCCCTTTGGCCATAATTACTTCTTTAAATGGTTGTGTCATTGATTATCTCAGGATTGAATCAAATCTCATAATCGGCCTTGTTGGCGAACGACGAGCCACTTCCGAAAACCCCGCCGACTCAAATGCTTTCGGAATTCCAGTCCAGGCGAAAGCCGGCGCAATCATCTTGTCGCCCTTAGGCTCAACCGGGTAGGCCTCAATAATGCGGCCGCCTTGGTCACGTACATGATCGACGGCAGCGCGAAGCAACTGGGTGGAAACGCCTTTTTTCCGATACGCTCGGTGAACGAAGAGGCAGGAAACCGACCAACAGGGTTGATCATCGACAGGTTTTAGGATCCGTGAGCGGTTCAAGGCAGGGTAATGATCGCGGGGGGCCACCGCACACCAGCCGACCGGTTGACCCTCAAAATAACCAAGCAGGCCCGGAACGGCCCCCGATTCAACGATAGCCTTCATCGCTTTCCGGTTAGCCTCGCCCTTCTGGCACTCGAACTGCTTGCGCGGCAACCGCCAGAGCATGCACCAGCAACCGCCGCAGGCGCCGTTCTTGCCGAAAAGCAGCTCAAAATCCAGCCAGCGGGCTTTCTTCAGCGGATGGCATTCGAGATGAATGTCCAATATGCCTTGGATCCTGTCGTTAGAATCTCAATGGGCAACCGATAACTTTTTGATGCTGTCATAGAAATGTTGAACTTTCAAGGAAATCAACGATCGGCTAAATGCAGGGGTGGGGCTGTTGGTGGGAGCGGATATAATTCTTAACGCCACTATGCGCTGGGTGATAGGTTTTTTTAAGAAGAATTTTTGCGAATCAAAGCGCGGAAAACACCTACTTGATTAGCTGTCAGTACCAATCGATCAGCGCTAACCATGGCTATTTGAAAAATTCGGATACGTATTTGAGTGCAGTAAAAACGATGATAGCGCTTAGCATCCACTTGATTGCTTTTGCAGGAACATACTTCTGGCAACGCGCACCCATATACATCCCGGCGATTCCCCCCAGACCAAACAACGACCCCAGCAGCCAGTCCGGTGCGATCGACAAGCTCGGATAAAAAGGTGCGATCGCCTGATAGAAGATGACGCCAGCAACCGATGTCACAAAGGTTCCCATCAGAGCGGCACCCGCAACTGTGTATACGGGAAGCCCGAAAAATGACACAAAAAATGGCGCTATTATGGCACCACCACCAATTCCGTAAATACCTCCCACTATACCGACAATGAAGCTAAGGGAGAAAACGCCGACAACGGGCACATCAAACTGCTCACCGTAAAATTCATACTTAACTCGCCGCAGAGTGAATTGAATTATTTTGACAGCCGGGAGGGTTTCACCACCCTTGATTGCGGATTTTTCCGCTTTGCGTCTGTGTTCACGAACAAGTTCCTGGAAGCGCTTTTCGCTTGAAGCCTTGTCCATGCCGGGAAGAGGTTTTCGGATCAGGTCCCTCAGCATACGAACTCCAATATACAGAAGGACGATTGCCGCGAATAATTTGAAGTTCTTTGGGTCTGGCAGGTACCCAATTCGAACAACAGCCCCAATAAAAACACCGGGGAGTGTCCCAATGATGACGGCCCATGTGAGCGGCCAGACCATACGGCCTTCTTTGAAGTAGCGGTAGACGCCGCTTGGAATGGCCACAACGTTAAATAACTGATTTGTTGCGCTTACTGAAGGGTTTGTGTAACCGAGAAAGGACATTTGAAATGGCAAGAGCAGGAAAGCGCCAGAAACCCCTCCCATGGATGTGAAGAAAGATACAAAAAAGGCAACCGCAACGGGAACTATTGGGCTGGTCTCAACTCCTGATACCGAAAACAGCATGTATTTCCATGCCTCTTTAAATTTCACCTGTTATTTTCTGTGATTTAAAGTAATTCTAAGAAATAAAAATAAAAAAGTCAACATAATATTAGAGGGTTATTCTACCTATAAAGTTTTAGACTGATTTCGGCAAAGTTTTTGATTTAACCAGATTTTGGAATGTGTTTGAGTGGCGATAACAGGGGCGGGGTAGGATCGAGGTATTCAATACCATCACTAAGCAGTTTCCATGCCCAGGGGCTATCCGCTAAACTTCTTGTTTTTTGGACAGTTTTAGGATAGAAATTCGGGGAGTGGTGGCGCTGAAATTAAACAAAAAAATGGCGGAAGTGCATGGGAATCCTTCCCACGCACTTAAGCCGCCGCCATAGACTCAACAGTGATGTTAAAAAACAAATTCACCAGGGGTCGCCGCGGTTATGCGGCCATTTTTTTGTGGTCTTTGACTGTACCCGTTTCTGTGCTAATATCCAAACGATCGTGCAAATGGAGTGCAAATGGCTGAGCGGGTTTCAAAAAATAAATATAAATTACGGCAGGTTACTGAGGGGGCCGTGGGTTCGAACCCCACTCTCTCCGCCACTTCCTTTGTTCTGTTTCGACGGCAAGCGTCGGCGTGGCATGACGCCGGCGCACCGAATGCCCTCGTTCTCCTCATCCCGCCGACAGGAACCCGACGTTCAGGGATATGTCCTATCTTGTACTAGCGCGTAAATATCGCCCGCAGACCTTCGCAGAGGTGCTCGAGCAGGGGCACATCACCCGCACCCTCGGCAACGCCCTGTCTGCGGGCCGGGTGGCGCACGCGATTCTTTTCGCCGGGCCGCGGGGAACCGGCAAGACCACCATTGCGCGGATACTGGCCAAAGCGCTGAACTGTCAGGCAGGGCCGGCGGCGGCGCCGTGCAATCAATGCCGTTCCTGCTCAGACATCACGGCGGGTCGCGCGGTGGATGTGTATGAGATCGACGGTGCTTCCAACAACAGCGTGGATCAGGTGCGGGAGTTGCGGGAGACCATCAAGTACATGCCCGCCCACAGCCCCTACAAAATCTACATCATCGACGAAGTGCACATGCTCAGCACCCCGGCGTTCAACGCCCTGTTGAAAACCCTGGAGGAGCCGCCCGCCCATGTGCTGTTCATGTTTGCAACCACCGAACCGCATAAGATTCCGATTACCATTCTGTCCCGCTGTCAGCGTTTTGACCTGCGGCGCATTCGGTTCTCCTCGATCGCCGGTCATCTAACGGCGGTCTGCCGTAATGAAGGCGTGGAGGTCGCCGCCGAGAGCCTGGAGCTGATCGCTCGGGAATCCGGCGGCAGCGTGCGCGACAGTCTGAGCCTGCTGGACCAGGTGATCTCGGGCGGGCAGCGGACCATCTCCCACGAGCAGATCATTGAAACCCTCGGAGTCATCGACCGCAGCCAACTCCATGAACTGGCCGGGGCCCTGCTCGCGGGCGACGTGTTGCCGTTTCTGGCGACCCTCGACGACATCTTCGACCGCGGTCACGACCTCAAGAGACTGTTTTCAGATCTGCTCGAGTATCTGAGGGACCTCTGGGTCATTCAAACCAGCCGATCGCCGGGAAAACTGGTCGACCTGCCCAACCACGAAATCGAACGGATGCAGGATCAGGCCGGGCGGATTCCAAAGTTCATGCTGGAACACGTCCTAGACATTCTCTTTCGCGAGGAGGCCGCTATCCGTTTTTCGCTCCAGCCCAAACTGGCGCTGGAGATGGTTTTTTTCAAGGTTCTGCAGACGCGCGCGGTACTGTCCATCGACACGCTCATCACCAAACTGGATGATTTGCGCCGGGAGGTTCAGGGGGCTGGGGCCGTTCCGCCGCCGTTGACCCGGGAGCAACCGAGGGAGGCATCCGGCGGTCAGGGAACGCCAAATGCCCGCTCCGGCCGTGACCGATCGGATCCGCCCGCGCCGCCGCCGGCGGCCCGCCGGCCCGCCGGCCCGGTCTCGACCCCGACGGCCGATATGGAGGCGGCCTGGCAGCAGGTCGTGGAACTCGTCGCCGGCACCCAGCCCAGCCTGGCGGCCACGTTGAAGCGGTGCTGCATCAAACGCGGGGGGGCGGAACGGGTGGAGATCGTCGCCTCGGCCAATTCTTTCGTCGGCGCGACGCTGAAGCGCGACAAACACATGGCGATTCTCAGGAAGGCCTGCGCCGAGATCTTCGGCGGCACTCCGGAAGTGGTGGTCGCGGCCGGGGAGGAGTGCAGCGTATCGACCCACGAGCGCCGCGATCGCAACCAGGCGCGGGTCCAGGAGACGCTGAATCATCCGGTGGTCGCCGACGCCATCGAAATCTTCAACGGCAAGCTCGTGGATGTCACGATATCCAAGGAGGTGGACAAATGAAAGGGATGGGCGACATGATGAAGCAGGCGCAGAAGCTGCAGGCGCGCATGCTCAAGATGCAGGAGGAGCTGGCTGAAAAAACGGTGGAGTCCGCCGTCGGCGGCGGCATGATCAAGGTGGTCGCCAACGGGCGCCAGCAGATCGTCTCCATCCGGATCGAGAAGGAAGTGGTCGACCCGGAGGACGTGGACATGCTGCAGGACCTGATGCTGGCGGCCGTCAACGACGCCCTTGCCAAGTCTCAGGAAATGGTTTCCTCCGAAATGGGCAAGCTCACCGGCGGCCTCAAACTTCCGGGCCTCATGTGACCCATGAACCACTATCCGGCATCCATCCGCCAGCTGATCAAACTCATGGCGCGCCTTCCCGGGATCGGTGAGAAGACCGCCGAACGGCTGGCCCTGCACCTGCTGTACGCCTCGGACCTCCTCGTGGAGGAGCTGGCGCGGAGCATCCTCGAGGTCAAGCAAAAAGTCCGCTTGTGCGCACGCTGCTTTTCCCTGAGCGATGCGGAGCTCTGCACCATCTGCAGTAACCCGGCGCGCGACGCCGCGGTCGTGTGCGTCGTGGAACAGCCCGGCGACCTGGCGGCGGTGGAGAAGTCCGGTGCGTTCAGCGGTGTCTACCATGTGTTGTCCGGCGTGCTTTCTCCCATGAACGGCGTGGGGCCGGACGACATCCGCATTCGTGAACTGATCGCCCGAGTGACGGCGGGCGGAGTCCGGGAAGTGATCCTGGCCACCGGCACCAGCGTGGAAGGGGAAGCCACCTCCGCTTTCATCGCGGGTCGGCTGGCCGCTTTCCCGGTGACCGTGACGCGCATCGCCTCGGGAGTCCCGATGGGCGGCGATTTGAAATATGTGGACCAGGTGACGCTCAAGAAAGCCATGGAGTCGCGACGTGCCCTCGGATGATGTGAAACCGGAAATGCTTTTCACCTGCACGCGCTGCGGGGACTGCTGCAGGGGGTACGGCGGCACCTATGTCGACGCGGTGGACATCGCCGCCATTGCGGCGTTCATCCGCACCGAGCCGTCCGTAGTGGTCGAACGATACTGTCGGCGATCCGGCGGGAAGCATCTGCTGGCGCAGCGGGAAGACGGCTATTGCGTTTTCTGGGACGAGAGCTGCACCGTCCACCCCGTCAAGCCTCGCATGTGCCGCCGCTGGCCGTTCATCGAAAGCGTCGTGGCCGAGCCGCAAAACTGGTTGATCATGGCCGGACTCTGCCCCGGCATGCGCACCGACATCCCTCTCCCCCGAGTTCGGGACTGCATCGTAGCGGTCCTGACGGCCGAAGGGCAAAGGGGGATGCCATGACGGATGACGCCCGCCGCCGGGAAGGCCTGCTGCAGGAACTGGCAGCCACCCGCACCGAATGCAAGCGCCTGGAGGCGCTCGTGCACACGCGCGAGCAGGCTCTGAAGGAGGCCGGGCAGCAGCTTCAGCAGGCCCAGAAAATGGAAGCCCTCGGCACGCTGGTGGCCGGCGTGGCCCATGAGATCAACAACCCCATCAACCTCATTCTCTACAACCTGCCGCTGCTTCAGAAAACGTGGGCGGATTTCATGCCGCTTCTTATGGAACACCGTCAACGCCAACCCGACCGCACCTTCGGCGGGTTCACCTACGATTTTCTGAATGACCATCTGCCGCAGCTGGTCGCCGACATGGAAATGGCGGCCAACCGGGTGGTCAAGATCGTGGCGGATCTTAAGAATTTCTCCCGGCAGTCCAACATCGCCGAGAAAACGCCTCTCAACATCAACACCGCCGCCCGCAACGCCTTGCGTCTGTGCCAGAGCACGCTGCGCAAGGCCGGGGTCAAGGTCACCCTCGAGCTGCAGGAGGGCCTTCCCGACATCGAGGGCAACCTGCAGAACATCGAGCAGATCGCGCTGAACATCCTGATCAATGCGGTGCAGGCCATTGATCACCCGCACGGCGAAATATCGATCCAAACGGGCTTCACCGCAAAAGACGGCCGGGTGCATCTGCGCATTTCAGACAATGGCCGCGGGGTCGCTCCTGCGATCGCCGACCGGATTTTTCTGCCGTTCGTCACCGACAAGCAGTCCCAGGGCGGGACCGGCCTCGGGCTTTCCGTCAGCTACAGCCTGGTCAAAGCCCACGGCGGGGAGATCGGCTTCGAGAGCCGCCCGCCCGGAGGCACGACGTTTACGGTGCTCTTGCCCACCGTGCTGAACCGCAAAGCCGCCAAGGTCCTGGTGGTGGATGACGATCGGATGGTCCGGCAGATCCTCATGGAGGCGCTGGCGATCCCGCGCACCTATCTCCTGGAGGAAGCCACCAACGGGATCGAGGCGTCGATCCGGCTCGGTACCTACCGGCCGGACCTGCTGCTTCTGGATGTGTTCATGCCGGAGATGGATGGGCTGGAGGTGTGCCGGAACATCAAGGCGGAGCCAGCGCTGGCCGGCATGAAGGTCATCATCACCACGGGGTTCCCCGGCCATCCCAAGCTGGACGAGCTGGCCGCCCTGGGGTTCACGCACGTCCTCGCCAAACCCTTCAACATCCCCGTGCTGCTCAAGATGGTTCAAACCCTTCTCGGGAATTGAGCTCCGCCTGCGGGGTTCAATTCTCCAAAGAGATGAAGCCGGCCTTGACGTACTCGCGGTTAAGGCGCGCGATGTTGACGATGGAGATCTCCTTGGGGCAGGCGTTCTCGCATTCGCGGTGGTTGGAGCAATTCCCGAACCCGCATGCGTCCATGGCCTGGACCATGGCCAGGGCGCGCCGGGCGGCCTCAGGCCTTCCCTGGGGCAGGAGCGCGAACTGGGAGACCTTGGCGCTCACGAACAGCATGGCCGAGGCGTTGGGGCAGGCGGCGACACACCCCCCGCAGCCGATGCAAGCGGCGGCGTCCATGGCCTTCTCGGCGTCGGGGAGCGGGACCAGGAGCGTGTTGGCCTGCGGTGCGCTGCCGGTGTTGACGGAAATGAACCCGCCGGCCTGGATGATGCGGTCGAAGGCGCTGCGGTCGACGACCAGGTCTTTGATGACCGGGAAGGCCCGGGCACGGAACGGCTCGATCACAAGGGTGTCGCCGTCCTTGAAGTGGCGCATGTGCAGCTGGCAGAGGGAGGTGCCCTTGAGCTGGCCGTGGGCGCGGCCGTTCACCATGGTGCCGCACGAGCCGCAGATGCCTTCGCGGCAGTCGTGGTCGAACGCGACCGGCTCCTTGCCGGCGAGGGTCAGCTGTTCGTTGACGACGTCGAGCATCTCGAGAAAGGACATGTCCGTGGAAATGTCCGTGGCCGTATAGTTTTCAAAACGCCCTTTGTCCGCGGGGTTTCTCTGGCGCCAGATTTTCAGTGTCAGGCTGATGGACGTGCTCACTTGTAGCTCCTTTGGCTTAGGTGGACGTTTTCGAACACCAGGGGCTCCTTGTGGAAATTCGGCTCCTTGCCGTCGCCGGCAAACTCCCAGGCGGCGGCGTGGCAGAAGTTGGCGTCATCCCGCAGCGCCTCGTTCTCCTCGGTCTGGTAGGCCTCGTTGAAATGCCCGCCGCAGGATTCCTGGCGCGCCAGGGCATCGAGGACCATCAGTTCGCCGAACTCGAGGAAGTCCGCCACCCGGCCGGCCTTCTCCAGGCTCTGGTTGAGGTCGGCCTCCGTCCCGGGCACGAGCACGTCTTTCCAGAACTCCTCGCGCAGCTCCTGGATCAGAGTGCGCGCTTTCGCGAGCCCCGCGTTGTTGCGGGACATGCCGCAGTAGTCCCACAGGATGAGGCCGAGCCGGCGATGGAAATCGTCGACCGTGCGTTTGCCCCGGACCGCCAGCAGCTTCTGAACCTGGTCGCGGACCTGCCGCTCGGTGTCCGCAAACGCGGTGTGATCGGTGCTCAGCGCCTCGAAGCGGGAACCGGCCAGGTAGCCGCCGATGGTGTAGGGGATCACGAAATACCCGTCCGCCAGCCCCTGCATCAGGGCGCTCGCCCCCAGCCGGTTGGCGCCGTGGTCGGAGAAATTGGCTTCTCCGAGCACGAAGAGCCCATCGAGGGTGCTCATGAGGTTGTAGTCCACCCACAGCCCGCCCATGGTGTAGTGCACGGCCGGGTAGATCATCATCGGGGTCTGGTAGGGGTCCTGCCCGGAGATCTTGTCATACATCTGAAACAGGTTGCCGTACTTTTTCTCGATGCCGGCCCGGCCGTCGCGCGCGATGGCGTCGGCGAAATCGAGGTACACCGCCAGCCCCGTTGCGCCGACCCCCTTGCCCTGGTCGCACTGCTCCTTGGAATTGCGGGAGGCCACGTCGCGCGGGACGAGGTTGCCGAAGCTCGGGTACTTGCGCTCGAGGAAATAGTCCCGCTCGGATTCCGGGATCTGTGACGGCGGGCGTTTGTCGCCCCCGTTTTTCGGGACCCAGACCCGGCCGTCGTTGCGCAGGCTCTCGCTCATCAGGGTGAGCTTGGACTGGTAGGTGCCGTGCACCGGGATGCACGTCGGGTGGATCTGGGTGAAGCAGGGGTTGGCGAAGAAGGCCCCGCGCTTGTAAGCGCGGTAGGTTGCCGTGACATTGCAGGCCTTGGCGTTCGTCGATAGAAAATAGACGTTGCCGTAGCCTCCCGTGCACAGCAGCACGGCGTGGCCCGCGTGCCGCTCGAGCTCGCCGCTGACGAGGTTGCGGGTCACGATGCCGCGCGCCTGCCCGTTGGCGACGACGATGTCGAGCATCTCGCGGCGGGGAAACAGTTTCACCTTGCCGGCGGCCACCTGGCGCATCAGGGCGCTGTAGGCGCCGAGCAGCAGCTGCTGGCCGGTCTGGCCGCGGGCGTAGAAGGTGCGCGACAGCTGGGCGCCGCCGAAGGAGCGGTTGGCGAGCAGCCCCCCGTACTCGCGTGCGAAGGGGACCCCCTGGGCCACGCACTGGTCGATGATGGCGTTGCTCACCTGGGCCAGGCGGTAGACGTTGGCCTCGCGGGAGCGAAAGTCCCCGCCCTTGACGGTGTCGTAGAACAGGCGCCAGATGCTGTCGCCGTCGTTGGGGTAGTTGGTGGCCGCGTTGATGCCGCCCTGGGCCGCGATGCTGTGCGCCCGGCGCGGCGAATCCTGGATGCAGAATGTTTTGACGTTGTAGCCGAGCTCCGCCAGGCTGGCCGAGGCCGAGGCGCCGGCGAGACCGGTGCCCACGACGATGATGTCATATTTGCGCTTGTTCGCGGGGTTGACCAGCTTCGTTTCGAAGCGGTGGAGGTCCCATTTCTGGGGCAGAGGGCCGGCGGGAATCTTGGCATCAAGGCGCATGTGGGGTCCTTTCTATCGGCGTGGTGCCGGCTAGAATCGCAGCGAAATAAAAATCGGCAGCAGCCCGAAGCCGAAACCGACGATCAGGCCGGCGGCGACACTGAGGGCCGATATCGCCGGCATGAGCTTCGGGTGGTTGGCGCCGAGGCTCTGGAAGGCGCTCCAGAACCCGTGCCGCACGTGCAACCCCACCACAACCATGGCCGCCACGTAAATTCCGACATAGATCGGGCTCGCGAAGGCGGCCGACACGATGTCGAATATGGTGGTCTTGGTCTTGTCAGCGAAGGTGAAGTTGGCCAAATGAAAAACGACGAAGGCCAGTATGATCAGGCCGGTGTAAGGCATGGTCCGCGAGCTCAGGGTCCGCCCGCCGGGGGATGTGTCCAGGGTGTAGCGCACGGGCCGGGCCTTGCGGTTCTGGAGGAAGAGCCACAGGCCGGTCAGGATGTGCACGGCCGCAAACGTGATCAGCCCCAGCTCGAAGACCTTGAGCAGCGGGCCGAGCGAGTGCAGCTTTTCTGCGTAACCGTTGAAGGCCGCCTTGCCTCCGTAAATCGTCAGGTTCCCGGCCAAGTGGCCGGCGAGGAACCCGGTGAAAGCCAGGCCAGTCAGGGCCATCATGAGTTTTTTGCCGACGGATGATCCGAGGGCCGCGGTCAACCAGTTCATTGCGTATCCTCCGACAGGGTGAGGTGGAGTGCCGGGCGGCACTCCCGGCGAATGGCAAGACATTTCTTTTTATGACTTTGGAATTCCCGTGTCAATATGCCCGTTCGCCGCTGCGCGCGATCAGACCCGATGGATGGATGCGGCGGCCTCCCACCACCAGGAATCCCGGCGGGTCGCCATGACCGCCGCGGCGAGAGCCTTGCCGGTTTCGGTCTGGAGCCGGGTCAGGACATGCGGCAGCCAGTCGTTCGGCGGTTCGTGGCCGATGTCCTTGAGGTCCTTCAGTTCGAGGATGAGCGCGATCTGGTCTGCGTCGCGGGCCAGCCGGGCTTCCCGGGACTCCCCCGCTTGGTATTCCTCGATCAGGGCTTTCAGCTGTGCTCCGAAAGGCAGTCCGCGAACCATGTCGGCAACCGCCCGTGGTTCATCGGCACGCACATAGGCTTTGTTAACGGAGTTCAGGTCCCCGATGCGCGCTTCCGGCAGGTCGTGAACGAGGCACAGGGAGATCAATTTCAGGGCATCGACGCCGGGCTCCAGCTGCGTCATCACGTAGGCGATGAAGGTGGCCGAGTAGGCGTGCTCGGCCACGGACTCACGCCCCGCTCCCAGGAACTGGAACCCCGAACGGGGGGTTTCCTTGAGCATTCGCGCTTCGAAGAGAAGGTCGGCCATTCGTTTCATTTCGCCTCCGGAGGGATGAGAGGGTGTCGGCGCCGGTTTTACGCCGGTCCTCGTGAGAAGACAACCCTAAACTGAAATCTCTTTTGACTTTTTTTATGATCAGAGTATATTGACTAATTGGCGTCAAAGCTCCGGCCGATGTTGCGGCTGGAATGAGGTGTGGCGAACATGCGGACCGATCCGTCGTGAATGATCGCATTCCCCGCGGGGCATGGATACCGAAGGACCCCTGCTGAACTCTTCCTCATCCCCAACACCCCACGGTCAGCCGAATCAACGCCGCATCAAAAACCTGAAGGAGGCATAGGCTCACTCAATGGATGCAGGACAGATGGATTTGATCGGCATGATCCGCAATGCCGGCCTCGTCGTTCAGTTGGTTATGGCGTTGCTGCTCTTCTTCTCGGTCACCTCCTGGGCGATCATCGTCATCAAGTACCGCTACATTCGGCGTGCCTTCCGGGAATCCGCCGAGTTCAGCGACTACTTCTGGAAGAGCCGGGATTTCTCGAACGCCTTTGCGAAGGCCAAGGCACTGCACGGAAGCCCATTGGCGCGGATTTTCCGCATCGCCTACATGGAGCTGAAAAAGACCAGCCAGGCCGGCGAATCGCTGGATCCAGCCGACGCATCGGCTCAGGGGCACTCCACGTTCGCCTTCGGCGCCCGGTTCGCGGCGACCGACAACGTGAAGCGCGCCCTGCGGCGGGCGATCAATACGGAGATGACCCGCATGACCCAGATGGTGCCGTTTCTGGCCACCACCGGCAACACCACGCCGTTCATTGGGCTGTTCGGAACGGTCTGGGGGATCATGAACTCCTTTCACGGGATCGGGCAGAAGGGCTCGGCGAGCCTGGCGGTGGTGGCGCCCGGCATTTCTGAAGCGCTGGTCGCTACGGCGGCCGGACTGGCAGCCGCCATCCCCGCGGTCATCGCATTCAACTATTTCATGAGCAAAATCCGCATCGTCGAGACGGAGTTCCAAAGCTTTTCCGCGGATTTCCTGAACATCATCGAACGGGACATCCTGCGGGTTGAAAGGAGGAAGGATGAGGTCCGGCGACAACAATGACAGCTTCATGTCCGAGATCAACGTGACACCCCTTGTGGACGTCATGCTCGTGCTGCTGATTATTTTCATGGTGACCGCGCCCATGATGGTGCAGGGGCTGGACGTGGCCCTGCCTCAGGTGACGGCCAAGGCCCTGGAGACCAAGGAAGAGCAGCTCATGATCACGGTGAACAAGGACCAGCAGGTCTTCATCAACGATTTCCAGGTGACCGTCGACACCCTTCAGGACAAGCTTGCCAAGATCCTCCAGGGCCGGACCAACCCGGAGGTTTATCTCAAGGCCGACCGGGACGTCCCTTACGGGGTGGTGGCCCAAGTGATGGCCCAGATCAAGGATGCCGGGGTGGACAAGCTGGGCATGGTCACCGAACCGGCGGCCCCTGACAAGGATGGCAAGAAGCCGAAACCGAAACGGGGATGAAAGAGCTACGGTTCACACGCAGATCCCGGGAGGCCGAGGGCGATGCGGTTCCCCGCTCCCTGGCGTCTTCCCTCGTGATATCGATCGGCCTGCACGCGCTGGTGATCGCGGCGCTGATCTACGTCCCGGCGGATTCCTCCAAACCACGGCGGCCGCCCGGAGCCATCAGCGTGAACCTGGTGTCCTTGCCCGGTCCGGGACCGGCGCCCGGGCCGCCGGCCGGCGACGGCGCTCCGCCGTCCCAAAGCCCCAAGCCGGTCGAGGCCCCCAAGCCGGCGCCGGAGAAGCCCGCCGTTTCCGTGGCCCCGCCGGCGCCGGCTCCGAAACCGGTGCCGGAGGCGCCCAAGCCCGAGGTGTCCCTCACCCCCAAGGTCAAGGAGAAAAAATCGCTCAAGGAGGCGACCAAGGATTCCCAGAAGATGATCGAACGCGCCATTGAACGGATTGAGAAGAAGGTGAGTGAGCCGGACACCAGCTCCGTGGCCTCGGCGATCGATCGCTTGAAGAAGAAATTCGGGGAAACCGAAACGGGCGCCGGCCGTCCAAGCCCGCCTGCGCCGACGGCCGGCCAAGGCGGCGGCGGCGGTCCGGCCGGCGGTGCAGGCGGGGGAGGTGGCGGACCGGGTGCCATCGAGCCCATCGACATCTATCGGGCGACGGTCGCCTCCCAGGTGGAACGGAACTGGGCATTCTCCCCGCAGCTTGCCGGTGGAGACAAAAGCCTCAAGGTGGGACTGGTCTTCAAGGTCCTGCCCAGCGGAGAGATCACCGACATCCGCTACACCGAGCGCTCCAGCAATTCCTATCTGGACGATTCCGCGTACAAGGCCATCGTCAAATCCAGTCCGGTGGCGGCGCACCCGCCTGTGATCAAGGCCCCCTATGTGGTGGTGGCCATCCGTTTCACACCGGAAGGCATCCGTTGATCGCTTGAAAAAACAGACAACATGGTCTATCATCAAAAATTCATAACAAGCATATTCTCGAAGGAGAAGAAGGATCTGCCATGAGATTGAGGCGTTGGGTGATCTGCCTGCTGGTATGCACGGCCGGTGCTTTCAGCATACTGCCCGCCTGGGCTCAGAGCGAAACCTACCAGTACATCGACATCCGCAACCCCTTTTTGAGAAAAATTCCTCTCGCCGTTCCCCTGTTCAAAAATCAGGCAGGCGGTCCCAGGGAGGATGAAAATTCCAGAAAGGCCGTGGACCTGATGGCCGGAAGTCTTAGATTTTACTGGATATTTCAAAATTCTCGACCGTGGCGCTTTCCTTTTTGACCCGCAGAAAAGCGGGGTGGCCGCCGCCGACATCAACTTCCAGAACTGGACGGTGGTCGGCGCGGAGCTCCTGATCACCGGGACTTTCGAGCAGACGGGTGACAACGTGACCATGGAGCTGCGCCTGTTCGACACCATCCGCAGCCGGCAGGTGCTCGGGAAACGCTATTCCGGGAATGCCGCCGAGACCCGGAAAATGATCCTGCGCTTCTGCGCCGAGGTGATTTACTATCTCACCGGCAACAAGGGCATCTTCGACAGCAAGATCGCCTTCGTGTCCACCGGCTCCGGCAAAAAGGAAATCTACACCTGCGATTTCGACGGCTATAACCCCACCCGGTTGACTTACAACGATTCGATTTCGCTTTTTCCGTCATGGTCGAGCAACGGGCAATATCTCGCCTACACCTCCTACAAAGGCGGCAAACCCGACATCTACATCCGGAATCTGGCCGACAAGCGGGAGAGCGTGATCGCCCAGGAAGGCCTCAACATTACTCCCGCCTGGGCACCGGACCGGCTCGAATTGGCGGCAACCATGTCTTTTTCAGGCGATCAGGAAATTTATCTGTTGACTGGCGCCGGAAAAATGATTAAAAGACTGACCAACAATCGAGGCAGCGATGTCTCGCCGACCTGGTCGCCCGACGGAAGAAAACTGGCCTTTGTTTCAAACCGGACGGGCGGTCCCCAGATTTACGTGCTGGACCTGGACAACGGCAGCGAGCGGCGGCTCACGTTCGAGGGGAAGTACAACACGCAACCCAGCTGGTCTCCCAAGGGAGACAAAATAGCCTACAGCAGCCAGGTGGGAGGTTTTCACCAGGTTTTCGTGATCGACGTCGACGGTCGTAACCCGGTGCAGCTGACGCGCAACGGAGGCGACAGCGAATCGCCGACATGGTCTCCGGACGGAAGCCTGATCATGTTCAGCAGCACTCGTGAGGGGCCGTCGCGACTTTATGCGATGACGGCGTTCGGAACCGACCAGCGTAGGCTGTTGCTGTTGAATGGCGAACAAACGAACCCAAAATGGTCCTCAGGTGTTTTTAACTGATCACCATCAACCCTAAGATCCCTAACACGAAAAGGAGGAAGAACGATGCAAAAGAAGTTGTGGATTGTGGTGGCATTGCTGCTGGTATTGCCGGGTTTCATGTTTACCGTGTCATGTCAGAAACGAGTTCAAGCCCAGGCCCCGGCCCCCGCGCCCGCGCCCGCTCCGGCCCCGGCGCCCGCCCCGGCCCCCGCGCCCGCTCCGGCCCCGGCCAAGCTTGATGTTCCGGCCTTCATGACCGAGCGAATTTTCTTCGACTTCGACAAGTCCGCGTTGAAGCTGGAATCCCAGGCCCTGCTGAAGAAAAAGGCCGACTGGCTGAAAGCCAACCCCGCGGCCAAGCTGCTCATCGAGGGCAACACCGACGAGCGCGGCACCGCGGAGTACAACCTGGCGCTCGGCGAACGCCGGGCCGATTCCGCCAAGAAGTTCCTGGTCGACCTCGGCATCGACGCCAAGCGCATTTCCACCATCAGCTACGGTGAAGAACGCCCGCTCGATCCCCGACACACCGAGGAAGCCTGGGCGAAAAACCGCAACGATGGCTTTGTGATCAACTAGAGCGTCATCCGTGCGCCGCAGGGGCGGGTAGAACCGTCGCTGCGGCAGGAGATTTCTGACATTTACAGACGGCAAACGAACGCGAAGCTGCGTCGTTTGCCGTCCGTTTAACCGACCGCTGGCATTGGGCAAAGGATCGTGATAAGGTTAAATGTTATGAGCATTCACGGCTTTTGGAAACCGATGATCTGTGCGCTGATGGTCATGTCCGTCGTTTTCGGATGTGTCACGCGCCGCGATGTCACCACGATTGATTCCCGGTTGAGCGAGATCGAGCTCCGTGAGGGCGAGGAGCGCCGGCGGCGCGAGGAAATCGCCAAGGCGCGCGAAGCCAACGAGACCGCATTGCGGCAAATGTCGGCCTCTCTGCGAGCGCAGATCGACGAGCTGCGGGATGAAGTGCGGGGGCTGCGAGGGCGGCTGGAAGAGGTGGAGTACGCACAGCGGCTGAAGCCGGCATCCGGCGAGACCGGCGAAAGGCCGCGTGAGGACAAAGTGGCCCGTTTGGAGGATGCCAACAGTCAGTATGCCCAGCGGCTGACCCGCATCGAAGAACACCTGAAACTTGAACCTCCCGCGGCCGGTTCGAAGCCCGAATCCAGGATAAGGCCCGAATCTTCCGCCAAAGTGCCGTCCGAGGAAGAGCTTTACAACAAGGCCAAGCAAGCCTTCGATCAGGGCAACACCGCCCAAGCCCGCCGAGGGTTCGAGGAACTCATCCAGCGCTACCCGGCTTCAACCAACGCGGGTAGTGCCCAATTCTGGGTCGGGGAGACCTTTTTCCGTGAAAAAGCCTACGAGAAATCCATTCTCGAATATCAGAAGGTGATCGAGAAGTACCCCAAGGGCAACAAGGTGCCGGCGGCCCTGCTCAAACAGGCGCATGCCTTCCTGGCCCTTGGCGACAAAGTGAACTCGCGGCTGATATTGGAAGAGTTGGTTCGAAAATATCCGCAATCGCCCGAGGCCAAGGCCGCATCCGACAAATTGAAGGAAATTCGCTGATCGACGCGCGACCTCCGGCAGACGCACGCAACGGTCCGGAGACCGGTTCCACGCCATGACCAAAATCGTGGGGATTGATCCAGGCCTTGCGGCCACCGGTGTGGGTGTGGTGAGCGGTCGCGGGGTAAAGGTGGCGGCGTATTCGTTTGGATGCATCACCACCTCCCATTCGATTCCCCTGGCCGAGCGTCTGGATTGCATTTTCTCGAAGCTTCAACAGCTTTTTTCAAATGAGGCCCCTGATCTGGTGGTGCTCGAGGACGTTTTCTCCCTTAAAGAATACCCCCGGTCAGGAATCACCCTCGGTCAGGTTTCCGGAGTGGTCATGCTCGCCGCGTTTCGCGCCGGTTTGAGCTGCGTCCAGATCCCGGTGCGGGAAGCCAAGCAAGTCCTCACCGGGAACGGAAATGCCTCTAAACTTCAACTGGAAAAGGCCGTACGCGGCCACCTCGAGCACCCCGGTCCCATTCGTCCCTTCCATGCAGCGGATGCCCTCGGCCTGGCGCTGATCGGTCTCTTCCGTTGCGAGGGGCGCAAACGGGCACCGGCGGCCGCCTCGCCAACATCCGGCGGCGCCCCGCATCCCGTGCGGCGGCGTTCACCGGGTTGCACGAAATTGACCGCACGCAAATGGTGCAGGACACCGTGATTGGGTATCTCCTAGGCAAGATTCTCAAAAAAGAAGACGATCGCGTCCTCATCCTCGCCAACCAGGTCGGCTATGAGGTTCTGGTCCCGGCCGTGGTCATGGAGTCCCTGGTCGAAAAGAACCTCGGCGATGAGCTGGCCCTGCATATCTACTACCAGCAGACGGAGCGCCAGCCCAAACCGGTTCTCATCGGCTTCAATCATGAGATTGAGAAGGAGTTCTTCCAGCATTTCATCAGTGTGGAGGATATCGGCCCATTGAAGGCCGTGAAGGCGATGACGCTTCCCGTCAGCGAAATCGCGAGAGCGATCGAGGCGCGCGATCTGGAAGCGCTCGGCCGCCTGAAAGGCATCGGCAAGCGTACGGCTCAGAAAATCGTCGCCACCCTGGAGGGGCGCATGGCCAAATTCGCCCTGCTGCGCGCGGAGCAACCCCCGCCGGCCCAGCCCGTCGCGGATTTTGCCCAGCAGGTCATCGATGTGATGGTCCAGCAGTTGGGCCACCGCGCGGCCGACGCCCGGAAGATGATTGGCGATGCGCTCAAACGCAACAGCGCCATCTCCACGGCGGAAGCGCTGTTCGAGGAAGTCTATCGCGGCGAACAACCGGGCCCGCCGCCGGCGGCCGGCTGAACCCGGGTCGGCCCGGCCCATAGAAAAGGGATCGCATGACCGACGATATCATTTCCTATTCCTCCGAGGACCGACAGGGACTGGTCTCCGGTCGGGCGCTTGAAGAGGATCTGGAACCCGAGATCGTGTCTCTGCGGCCGCGGCACCTGACCGATTACGTCGGGCAGGCCGATGTGGTCGAAACCCTGAAGATCGCCATCGAAGCGGCCATGCAGCGCCACGAACCGATCGACCATGTGCTGCTGCACGGCCCGCCGGGCCTCGGGAAAACCACCCTTGCGCACATCATCGCCAACGAAACGGGCTCCAACCTGACGCTTTCTTCAGGCCCGGCCCTCGAAAAAGGCGGGGATCTCATCGGGATCCTGACCCATCTGGAATCCGGCGACATTCTGTTCATCGATGAGATCCACCGGCTCCCCAAACCGGTGGAGGAGCTGCTCTATCCGGCCATGGAGGACTTCGCGATCGATTTCGTGTTCGACAAAGGCGTGCACGCGCGCAGCCACCGTTTCCGGCTGAAGCGCTTCACCCTGGTCGGGGCGACCACGCGGGTCGGCCTTCTGTCATCCCCCTTGCGGGACCGGTTCGGCATTTTTCGCAGTCTCGATTTCTACGGCATGGACGACCTGATCCGGATCACCCAACGCTCAGCGTCGCTGCTCGGCGTGGATTTGGGCGCGGAGGGCTGCTTCGAGCTGGCGCGGCGCTCCCGGGGTACGCCGCGCATCGTCAACCGGCTGCTCAAGCGCGTTCGGGATTACGGCCAGGTGCGATCCCGGGGCGTCACCAACCGGCAGACCGTGGAGGCCGCTTTGGAGCTGGAGGGCGTGGACGGGCAGGGGCTGACCGATCTGGACCGTCGGTACCTGAAAACGATCATTCAATTTTATCACGGCGGCCCGGTCGGCATTGAAGCCATCGCCGCCACCCTGCAGGAGGAGTCCGACACCCTGGTGGACATCATCGAACCCTATCTGCTGAAGATCGGCTTCATCACGCGCACCTCCTCCGGCCGGAAAGCCTCCGAATCGGCTTATCGGCATCTGGGATTCAGCGTGCAGCAGAAATTCTTCAGCTGACATGGCGATCATCAGCCTCATCACCGACTTCGGAACCCGCGACGAATATGTCGGTCTCATGAAGGCCGTGATCCTGGGGATCGACCCGGCGGCGGTCATCGTCGACGTCAGCCACTCGATCGAGCCTCAGGATGTGGCGCAGGCCGCTTTCATGCTCGAGTCCGCTTACCGGTATTTCCCGGCCGACAGCCTCCATCTGGTGGTGGTGGACCCCGGGGTGGGCACCGATCGGGCGATGCTCTACCTGGAGACGGACCGGCAGCGCTTTTTGGCCCCGGACAACGGGGTGCTGTCTCTGGTGATGGCGTCGGGCCGGGAGTTGCGGCTGCGGCGGGTGGAGAACGCCCGGTTGCAGCGTCCGGTGGTCCGCCCGACCTTTCACGGTCGGGACATCATGGCTCCCGCCGCCGCGTATTTGTCCAAGGGTGTGGCGGCGCAGCAGCTGGGGCCGGAGGTGGATGCGGCACGGGCAGTTCGTATCGACGGCCTGCGCGCCGGTTTGGCTGCAGACGGCACCCTGCTCGGCCGGGTCATCCACATCGATCGGTTCGGGAACCTCATCACCAACATCGATGCGATGGCGTTGCGGCAGCTGGAAACCATTCAGGGGGGTGGATCGTTGATGGTGGTCATCGGAGACCATGTCATCACGGGGATCGCCCGGACGTATGCCGATGCGGCGGCCGGCCAACCCCTGGCATTGATCGGCAGCCGGGGCTATCTGGAGATCGCCGTAAATGCAGGCAGTTCGCAAACGCTAACCAACGCCCGCCGGGGGGACCCCGTGCGGGTGTGCGGTCATGGCGATGGACACTGATTCGAATCCAGTTCACCCGTTTGGGGGTGCAGGCCGCGATGGACCCGCACACCGTCGCTGGACGGTGCTCTTCATCGGGGATCACGGCAAGGTCATCGCCTTCAAGCGGATAAAGACCGTCATCGCCCTCACCCTTGCGGTGCTCGTTGTCGCACTGGCCGCCGTCGCCGTCCTGCTGGTGGTCAACCAGGGGCTTCACGGCCGGGGCCGCGACCTGCAGCAGCGGCTCGAGGAATCGCGCCGGCAGATAGAGTCTCTGAGTCACGAGAAAGACCTGCTGACGGCGCATGTGGTCTTGGTCGAAACGAAAATGAAGGAAACTCTCTCCGGGATCGGTCGGCCGGTGGGGGACCTTAAACGCTCTCCCCTGGAGCCCGAGAAGCGTGCCGCTCCAACGCCCCCCCCCACCGAGGCCGTCGCCGGGGATGCGGATGGGGTTTCCGAGACGGCTTCGCCCGGCTCCGAGGCGCGGCCTCCGATCAATTCGGGCGACACCGTGGCGGTGGAGGGCTTCGGCGCCAAATATGACCCGGCCCGCCAGTCGATCGATATCAAGTACAAGTTGGTCGCGCCCAGCAGCGGGCGCAAGCCCGTTGCCGGGCATGTCGTCATCGTTTTCAAAGGCGAGCATGTGGAGCCCGAATCGTGGTTGGCCATGCCGCGGGTCGAGTTGCCCAAAGGGCGGCCCTCTGGCGGGCAGAAAGGCTACACCTTTTCCATCAGCCACTCCAAGGCCTTCGCCCAGTCCATGCCGGTTCCCAAATCTTTTCCCGGTTTCACGGCGGCGGTGCTTTATGTGTTTTCGCACGAGGGGCAATTGATGCTGGCGAGGGAATACGCCGTCAAGCTTCAGCCTGCGGGCGGCTGAGTCGGGCCTGCTTCCAGCAGGTGAAGTAATGTTGCGATCTGAACAGCGGAGGCGGCGAAGTTGTCGAAGGTCACATCGCGGAACGGGAGGTTATGCCGCGTGCGGACCAGATCGAAGATTTCAAGGTAGTTCAATACAATTCGCTTGCGCCAGTCCAGTTCCAGGCGGCCGGCAACATCGAGGATGGCATCCTTGGTGCCCTCGATTTCCAGAAAGTCGCCAAAGGGCAGGGCGTCCAGGCAGAACGTGGTTCGCTCCAGCACAAGGGTTTCGCGCCGTTTTTCGTACGTCTGCTCCGGATGATAGCCCAGCGCGGCCAGGATGCGCTGCATGGCGTCGAAGTCCGCAATCTCCGCCTCCAGCTCGACGAGCTGCTTGAAGGCCGGGTCGGCATCGGCCGGGGGGGACTTGAAGGTCAGGGTGGTTTTGCGGTCCCGGCGCAGCCGCAGGAGGCAATTGCGTCGGATCAGATTTCGGCCCTCATCCTCGAAACGGATGTTGCGCTCATGGCTGCGACCCAGGCTGCGCGCACCGAGCGCCGTCAGCCGCGTGCGCATCGCGGCGGGGTCGGTCAGATGGAACTTGACCTCGGTTTCAACCGGGTCCGTGTAGAGGGCCATGGCGACATGATATGCAAACGCACCTACTCTGTAAAGGACCATTTTTTATCTTTTTTCTTGACATGCAGTTAATTATTGCATAAAAATACCCGATTCTGAATTCACAGGAGTGCCAATCGTGAAAAAATACACCTACAGTGCCAAGGATAGCGATTTTCAGGGCAAGTGGTACATCGTGGATGCCAGCGATGCCGTTCTCGGCCGTCTGGCCACCACCGTGGCGGCGCGGCTGCGGGGCAAACACAACCCGCTCTTCACCCCGCATGTGGATACCGGCGATTTCGTGATCGTCATCAACGCCGAAAAGATCCGGCTCACCGGCAAGAAATGGGTTCAGAAGATGTATTACCGGCACACCGGCTACATCGGTGGACTCAAGACCACCAGCGCCCGGGAGCTTCTGGAGAAACGGCCGGAAGAACTGGTCCGCCGGGCGGTAAAGGGCATGCTGCCGAAGAACAAGCTCGGCAGCCGGCTGTACACCAAGCTCAAGGTTTACAAGGGCAGTGATCACCCGCATCAAGCCCAGGGGCCTGAACCCCTCACCTTCTAATTTTTCCGATCTTCGAGGAACTGGATGGAAAAGCAAACGTCATACTACGCCACAGGCAAACGCAAGTCGTCCATCGCCCGGACCTGGCTCACACCGGGGACCGGGGCGATCATCGTGAACAACCTCCCGGTGGAGGAGTATTTTCCGCTGGAGACCACGCGCCTCGAATTGGTGCAACCGCTCAAGCTGACCAACACGGGCGGCGCCTTCGATGTCAAGGCGAACGTCCAGGGCGGAGGCCCTGTCGGTCAGGCCGCCGCCATCCGCCACGGCATCACGCGGGCCCTGATTGCCGCCAATCCCGCGCTCCGGACCACCCTCAAAAAAGCCGGGTTCGTGAAGCGCGACCCGCGGGTCAAGGAACGCAAGAAATACGGGCAGAAATCGGCTCGCGCGCGGTTCCAGTTCTCCAAGCGGTAATCGCTTCTTTCAGCGGCTGATAAATTTCAAGGGAACAGGCGGTCTTGCCTGTTCCCTTTTTTTTGTGCTAAATTTTTTTCAGCGCCGGTGGTGACCCGCGCGGCGCCGCATCCCGATCGTGCCGGGTCAGGCCGCCCATGCACGCTCAAACCCTGTGGAGGATACCCGCATGCCCCTGAATGCCATCGACCTCAATTCGGACGTGGGTGAAAGTTTCGGAAACTACACGCTCGGCCTGGACGAAGAGGTGATCCCGTTGATCAGTTCGGCCAACATCGCCTGCGGTTACCACGCCGGGGACCCGGCCGTCATGCGGCGCACCATTGCGCTTGCGAAAAAAAGCGGCGTCGGCCTGGGGGCCCACCCGGGGCTGCCCGATCTGGTCGGCTTCGGCCGCCGGAACATGGACGTGACGCTGGAGGAAATCAAGGACTTCGTCACCTACCAGATCGGCGCGCTCCAGGCGGTCGCCGCACGTCAGGGCGCACGGCTGCAGCACGTCAAGCCTCACGGTGCGCTCTACAACATGGCCGTCAGGAACACCGACATCTGGGACGCGGTGGCGGAGGTGATGGCCGAACTCGATGAGCGCCTGATCCTGTTCGTGCTGGCCGGCTCCGACCGCCCGGAGCTGGAATCGATCGGCAAGCGCCGCGGCATCCGTGTCGCCTTCGAGTTTTTCGCCGACCGCGCCTACAACACGGACGGTTCGCTGGTTTCACGCAAACTGCCCGGCGCCGTGATCCATGACAACGACGTGGCGGCCGCCAAGGTGCTGAAACTCGTCAAAGAGGGCAAGGTCAAAACCATCGACGGCTCCGAGATTGAGCTCAAAGCCGAGACCATCTGCGTCCACGGAGACAACCCGAAGGCTTTGGCGCTGGTGAAAAAAATCCGTGAAACCCTAAAGGCGGTCGGGGTCGCCGTCAAACCGCCGGCAGACTTTCTATAGAATCTTGAATTAAATTGGCCTCCATTTCGCATGGAGTTTCACTCGTGAGGTACTGAACGGCATGGTTCACCCTCTCCCCCGATTTCGGCCCATGGGCGACCGCAGCATTCTCGTGGAACTTGGAGATACGATATCGCCCGATGTCAACCGTCGCGTGCAGCAGCTCATGCTGCAGCTCCGGCAGGCCCCTCTGCCGGGCGTGCGCGAGATTGCCCCCGGCTACCGGTCGCTGCTGGTCGTCTATGATCCGCTGACGACCGCGCCGGCCGAGCTGAAGGAGCGCATCGCCGAAGCTACCGCCCAGCCGGGTATCGCCGGACTGCCGCAGGCGAAACGGCTCGCCGTACCGGTGTTTTACGGCGGGAATTACGGGCCGGACCTGGAGGCGGTGGCCGACCATCTCAGCATTTCCACCGACGAGGTGATCCGCCTTCACACAGAAACGATCTACCGGGTATACATGATCGGCTTCACGCCGGGCTATCCGTACATGGGCGAGTTGCCGGCGGCCTTGGCTGTTCCCCGGCGAAGCACGCCACGCACCCGGGTCCCCAAGGGGTCGGTGGGCATTGCCCAACGCCAGACGGGCATCTACCCGGTGGAAAGTCCCGGCGGGTGGCAGATCATCGGCTGGACGCCCCTCGAGCTGTTCGATCCTTTGCGTCAGCTGCCGTCGCTGCTGGAGATGGGCGACCGGGTCAAATTCGAAGCCGTGCGGCAAGTGGAGATTTGAAAAATGGCGGGTGTGAACACATTCGAAGTGTTGTCTCCCGGGATCATGAGCACCGTGCAGGACCTCGGCCGGTTCGGCTGCGCACGCTACGGGGTCGCGGCCAGCGGGGCGCTGGACGGATTCGCCGTGCGGGTGGGAAACCTCCTGGTCGGAAACGACGAGAATGCGGCCGTGGTGGAAACCACTCTGATGGGTCTGCGGATCAAGGTCCTGCGGGACACGGTGGTGGCCGTCACCGGCGGCGACCTCCAGGCGCGCACAGGGGGCGGCGAGACTCTGCCTGGGTGGCGATCCCACCTGGTGCGGGAAGGGGAGACCATCGCCTTTTCAGGGCCCCTGAGCGGTTTCCGCTCCTACCTTGCCGTCGCGGGCGGCATCCACGTGGCCCCGGTCATGGGCAGCCGGTCGACCAACCTCGCCTCGGGGTTCGGCGGTTTCGAGGGTCGTCCGCTGCGCAAGGGAGACATTCTTGCCGTTGAGCCGGTCAAAGACGTCGTGCGCTGCGCAGACAGGGGCTTCATGCCGGAGGCGGTTCCCGCCTACGCTTCGCCCTGGCGCCTGCGGGTCGTCTGGGGTCCGCAGGATGACCACTTTTCGGAAGCGGGCAAGCAAACATTTGTGACCGCTCCATTCACGGTATCGCCGGACTCCGACCGTACCGGTATCCGCCTGAAGGGTGCTGTCGTCGCCCGAAAACCAGGGATGGAGGAATCCATCATCTCAGAGGGTATTCTGTCAGGTGCCATTCAGGTCCCAGGAGACGGCCAACCCATCATCATTTTAGGCGAGACGGCCTCGGGCGGGTACCGCAAAATCTCGACAGTGATCTCGGCCGACCTGCCGCTGCTCGGTCAGATTACGCCCGGCGACGAGGTCGCCTTTGAAGCCGTGTCGATTCACGAAGCCGTTCAGGCGTTGCGGAAGATGGAGGACAAGATCGACGCGTTAAAACGAAGTTTGAAATAACAGGATACCTCCTTTTTTCTGAGCGGCAATCTGCTTGTGATTACCTCACGAACTCCATCAAAATCTCTACGACTCCCCAAGATTGGTTTAGATCGCCGTGATCGAATCTTTTGACTTTTGACGGTTTGCGTCCGCTAATCTAAAATTTTTGTGCATCAAAGAACCAAAAATCGCTTTCTGCGATAATCACCTATCGGTTTCAGCCGATAGTAGTTTATTTGAATCTTGACGTGTTTTTTCAAAGCATTCGCCATGTTCGTTCTTCCTGGAATATTAATTCACTATCTCCGGCTTGGATTCGGACAACATCTTTCTGAGTTCCTCTCCCTGAACGCTTTCCTTCTCCGAAAGGAGATGGGCCAACTCATTTAGGACCTTCCGCCGTTCCGAGAGGATTTTTTTCACCCGTTGGTGGGCTTCGTCGATGAACCGCGTGATTTCTCCGTCAATTTGGGCGGACTTCTCTTCACTGTAGGTATTGCCCTGGGCAAAATTCCCCGGGAGGAACATGGGCTGGCGAGGCCGTTCATAGGTCACCAGTCCCATGCGATCGCTCATGCCGTATTCCGTGACCATGGAGCGGGCAATGTCCGTGGCGCGCTGCAGGTCGTTCTGCGCCCCGGTTGAGATTTCGTTGAAAACCAGCTCTTCTGCTGCCCGGCCCCCCAGCAGAACGGCCAGCCGGTCCAACAGCTCCGAGCGGGTCATCAAGTAGCGGTCCTCGGTCGGTCGCTGCTGAGTATACCCGAGAGCCGCAATCCCACGTGGAATAATGGAGACTTTGTGCACCGGGTCGGCATGCTCCACAGACTCAGCCACGATCGCATGCCCGGACTCGTGGAAGGACACGATTTCCTTCTCTTTCGCATTCATCACCCGGTTTTTTTTCTCCAACCCCCCCACTACACGGTCAATCGCCTCATCGAACTCCGTCGAGCCCACCGTTTCTTTATTTTTCCGGGCCGCCAGCAGGGCGGACTCATTGACCAAGTTGGCCAAATCAGCTCCCACAAAACCCGGGGTGAGACCGGCAATCTTGCGCAGATCAACATCGGGACCCAACACGACATGCCTGCAATGAATTTTCAGGATGGCTTCCCGCCCGTTGATATCCGGCCGGTCGATCAGGACCTGCCGGTCAAACCGCCCCGGGCGCAGCAAGGCAGGGTCCAATATTTCCGGCCGGTTGGTAGCGGCCATGATGATGACCCCTTTATTCGTTTCGAACCCATCCATCTCTACCAGAAGCTGGTTCAGCGTCTGCTCGCGTTCATCATGGCCGCCCATGACATTCACTCCGCGGGCTTTCCCCAATGCGTCCAATTCATCGATGAAGATGATGCAGGGCGCCTGGGCGGCTGCCTGGGAGAAAAGATCGCGAACGCGGGCGGCGCCCACGCCGACGAACATTTCCACAAACTCCGACCCGCTGATACTGAAGAAAGTGACCTTGGCCTCGCCGGCCACAGCTTTTGCCAGAAGCGTTTTGCCGGTCCCGGGCAAACCCACCAGGAGCACCCCTTTGGGAATCCTCCCCCCCAATTTTTGGAATTTCTCCGGGTGTTGCAGAAACTCAACCACTTCCTTGAGTTCTTCCTTGGCCTCATCGATACCGGCGACATCCGCGAAAGTGACTTTGGTTTCGGTTTCGGCAAAGATCTTGGCTTTGCTCTTGCTGAACGACATGACTCCCATCCCCGGTCCCATCTTTTTCATGGCGAAGCGCCAGATCAGGAAAAAGATGCCGATGGGAACCACCCAGGACAGAAGCGTGCTCAGTAATTGGCTTTCAAAGTATCCGGAGTAGTTTATTTTGTTGTCATCCAGCTCTTTCACAAGCCCGGGGTCATTCACCCGGACCGTCGTGAACTTCTGGCTTGAAGTCCCTTTCAGCGTTCCGCTGATAACCTCGGGGCCGATACTCAGGCTGGCCAGGTTGCCTTGAGCTGCGTATTGTTTGAACTGGCTGTATGGAATCGTCTCCACTTTGCCGGAAAAAAAGTATTGTTGCATGTAGGAAAATGCCAGTACAGCAATCAGAAAATACCAGATGCTGAAGTGCGCTTTCGGCGGCAGCGCATTCTTATTATTGGGGCCTTGGAAGCCGAACAGGGCGCGAAGCCTGTCCATCAAATTTGCCTGTGGTTCGTTTTCTCCGCTTTTTGACATATGCCCGCTCCCTCATGAAAAATAGCTTCCCAAATTCTTCATGGCCGTTACAATTTCGTCAATCGCCTGGTGCATTCCCTCGCCGTATGCGCCGCCCTCCGGTGTTCCTTCCTGATCTATCTTCTCCTGAATCTCAGCCCTGAGCTTTTTTAAACTTTGAGCGTGCGCTTCAAATTGGATGCGATGCTCTTCCTCCATATCCCTTATGGCATAGGAATTGACCTGTTTGATAAGCTGATCCGCCTCAGCCAATAACCGGTCGATATTCTTGGGAATGGATGTTGCCTGCATGGTGCCTCCTTTCGGCTCTTTTAGTTAAATCTTCTACCATCAGACCGCATACTGCAGCACCGCAAAGTAGTGACAGGTGGTACCCAGAACGACAAGCAGATGCCACACGAAATGGCTGTAGCGTACCCGTTCAGCCGCATAGAATGCTACTCCACCCGTGTACGCGATGCCTCCCGCCAACAGTAGGAGAATGCCCGGCAATGGCACTTTCAACCAAAGCGGTCGGATCGCTACGACGATCATCCAACCCATTGCCAGGTAGAGGCCTGTCGAGATGAGGGGGTGCCACAGGGCTCCCTTTATCTTCAGCGTCATACCAAGGACTGCCAAACCCCACACGATGCTGAAAAGCGTCCAGCCCCATGCGCCACGCAGAACGCCCAGCGTAAACGGAGTATATGTACCTGCAATGAGAAAGAAGATCGCTATATGGTCAAGCACCCGAAGCACACGTTTTGTCCGGTTCTCAGGAAGAAGGTGATAGAGCGTGGATGACAAGTACATGAAAATCATTGCTCCGGCAAAGACGGCGGTTCCGGCAACATTCCAGGCATCACCGGGCCGAGCAGCCGAACTGAGCAGAAACGGTGTGGCGATCAGACACCCAACAAAGGCTATGCCGTGGCTGACGCCATTGGCGATTTCCTCCTTGTTTGACTGCAGTCGTTTATGTGCCGGGAGCATCTCATTTACTGCTCAAACGATAATAGAACTGCGTCCATCTGATTTTCAATATCACGGCGCTTTTCGAAAGGTATTGAATAGAAATGATCGGGCTTTTCGACAAACTCGGTCAGGAACTCTGCAAGCTCTGGCCCGATACCGGCCAATCGAATAAAATCCGCTTTGGATCTGGCGCTCTTCGGTTCGTCATTTATATCTTCAGCGCGGTTTGCCATATGGGTTATTTCCCCTGTAGCATTGTTTGCTGTTGAAACGGTTGGATAGCATGCCGAAACCAGATACGCTTACAGCCACGGTGGATCCAGAGATGGATATAGATCATGCGAAGGTGGCTTTGCCGGACACGTTCTGGATCGTTTCATCAATCTCCGCCAGGGTGAATGGCTTTGAAATCACCTCATCCACCGCTGCGCTTTTTCTGGAAAATACGGTTTCCTTTCCGGCACCCGTCATGATGACGACCCGCGTGCGGGGGGAGCTGTTTTTGATGCTGCAGGCGAAAGCGACTCCATCCATTCCCGGCATCTCATAATCCGATAAAACAATGTCGAATATGTTCTTGAGAAAAATGCTCAATCCATTTTCGCCGCTATCGGCTGACGACACAACGTAGCCGAGGCGTGACAGCATTTTGGAAACACCGATTCGGATGAAATCATTATCATCAACGACCAAAATTTTTGTTCCGATCTCCATTTTAAATCTCCCCCGCCGGGTATGTTCCTCGCCAAGTCAAGCAGCCCGATTATTTTAAAAACTCTACCGAAACCGATTCAATTCCGTTTCCAATGAATCGAGCCTGCGGGAGATGTCTGCACTTTCCTCATACGTAGTATTTCGGCCTGCTTCCGTCATTCGCATATACTCACGCCGAATGGAGTCCAATCTGGATTGATATTCCCGCTCCTCTGTTGAAGGCAACCGCTTGCTGATTCTTCCATCGTCGATTCTTCTCTGGAGTGCGACAATCCTGTCGCCGTTCCTGGGCGCTTCAATTCTGGCAGGCCGCGCATACCCCCTGTTGATATCCTCTCCAAGTGCATCCAGTCTTGCATTAAGCCCGTCCCACTCGTCCCGGTAGACCCTTTTGTCTCTCAGGTTCGTATAGTCTGTTCGAATGCCCTTCAGCGTCGTCAGATACATCTGTGACTGATCCGGGGTGAGGCTGCCGGTTTTCAGGCCATCTCCAATCTTCTCCTGGATCGCAACCATCTTGTTCTCTGCATTCCTTTCATAATCCGGCCATGTTTGAGGCGCAGTGGCGCATCCCGAAAGCAAGGTAACAACCAGAAACATTAATCCTATTGTAGAAATAGCAGTCTTCATTTCTCGCCTCCCATATTTAGACGTCCAAACATCCGACTTAAGGGAACGAACCCCTGACGCCTATTTTTTCACGTTCAGATTGTTCTTTACAGAGCTGACCCCTTGGACACCCCTGCCGATTTCACCTGCTCTGCTGACAGCCAATTGACTATCAACGAAGCCGCTGAGTTGAACGACACCCTTGTAGGTTTCCACGCTGATCTCGAACGACTTGAGAAAATCATCTCCAGCCAGTTGGGACTTGACCTTCGTCGTGATCACCGAATCGTCGACGTATTCGCCCGGCGCTGACTGTTCCGGGGATCTCCCGGGATATGTGAGAAGCTTTGTTCCCCGTGAACACAATTTTCCTGGACCGATCATCCAGCGCGCTCATACTCTTGTGAAAAACATCCAAGCCGAAAGGCGAGAGGTTTTTCAGTCCATCGGTGTGAATGGAGATTTTTACAATGTCTTCAGACAATTTCTTTATGGCATAGATCAGCTCGTATGCCGACGTGGCGTCGAAGTCGCCCACCAATTTCAAGCCGAAGCCTTCGCTTTTTTTATCGACGGATATTTCGAAATTTGCCGCCATCTCCCATCCTTTCTCCTACAGCATTTAGTTTGGAAGAAATGGGCTGTCCGCCATAGACAGCCTGTTAAGCCCCGCCCGGAGAACCGGGCGGGGTGCTCCGGCAAGGGTCGAACGCCTCAGACTCGTCTTCGACCCTGAATAAACTGGACCGCCACCACAATGAGGGCGACGACCAGGAGGACGTGAATGACCCCACCCATCGTGTAGCCGCTGACCAATCCCAGCGCCCACAAAACCAATAGAATGACACCTATGGTCCAAAGCATGTTCGGCTCCTTTCTATTTGCCGACGACTTTCTTGATTTCGCCGGTCTTTTCTTGAATTTCGCCGGTTCTGCCTTCTTTTTTGCCTTCAGCTTTCAAGTTTGGGTCACTGCTCAGATCCCCGGCGACCTCTTTGATTTTGCCTTTGATTTGATGCCACTTGCCTTCTGCCTCGTCCCTTGCGCCTGATTTCATGGCGATCCTCCTCTTCGATTTTTGTTGGGTTGACGGTGTGCCGGCCCAAATCATCCCGATCAATGAACTGCTGGCTGGGTCCGTGCTTTCGTTTATCCGGCACCCCTAACGAACAAGGCCGTTTTCTACCGATTTCACATCTTTGACGCTGCGCGCTATTTCCATCGCCCTGTCTATACTTTGCTGGGAATCAACCGTGCCGCTCAGCTTCACCACGCCGTTTGTGGTGGCCACGCTGATCTGGGACACCTTAAGCAGAGGGTCACTCAGAATTTCCGCCTTAATCTTGGCGGTGATAGCGGAATCATCCATGTAGTCTCCGGCTTTTTCGACTTTCTCGACTACCGCTTCACCTGCTTTTTCAACTTTTTTGCCGGCACTTTCAGCCGCTTGATCAACCTTCTTTCCTGCCTTTTCAGCTGTCCCCTCTTGTTGACAACCGGCCAATCCGAGAACGAAAGATAGGAAGAACACGATAAAAAGCCCCCGATATGACAGTTTCATTTTTAATCTCCTCTCGCGGTTGGATTCAGTCCAATTCAAATTTTCTCCCATTGCTTTCTCTCCCGTGGCCACGGTTCTTTACCGTAAAGCCCTGTCCAAGAAAGCCGAGGCCGCAGCACATATTTGCCACGCATATCGACCAGGCCATTGTCGATATTTATCATCTGTGAAGCCCACTCCGTGGGCCGCTCGTTATTGAACTGTTCGATACGAGATGCCATCTCACTGTTGGGCATTTTCAGGTCTTGGTTTTTGCGCAAGACTTTTTCGCTTTCATTCGACCCACGAATGGGGACCTTTTGAATGAGATTATCCATTTTGGCTTTCCATGCGATCAATTTCGTTTTCAATCCTTCACCATAGTCAATGGCGTTCATGATAACCTCCATTTTTGTTAGATTTGGCTAACAAAATTCCCGAAGGCAATGCCGAATGGTATCTGCAAGTGGCCTGCCACTAACCGGAAAAAAGCAAAGGTTGGGGATCTTAGTTTAATAACGGAGGATTAGATGAATAGGAGAGAGCCGTAGAGACAGGGGAAACGATCTGTTTAGCCTCAATATTTGGTGGAACCTCAACGGACTGAGGGGCCCTTTGTGGAGAGTCGGAAAGCTGAATTCGACGCCTTGGCTTTCGGCCGGAGTATCCCGAGCTTATGCATTCTCGCTCTTAAGGTACTCGGGTGAAGGCCCAGGATCGCTGCGGCCCCGTTTTTCCCCTCGATGCGCCAGCGGGTTTCCGAAAGGACTTTACGAATTTGGTTTCGCTCCACCTCTTCCAAGGTTCTTATGGCGGATGACATTGGGGCGGACGAAATATCCAGTTTGTCCGCGAGCTGCAAGACCGTCCCGGGGCACAGGATCACGGCCCGTTCCATGATGCTTTCAAGCTCTCGGACGTTCCCGGGCCACGGGTATTCCTGAAGCGTCTTCATCGTCTTCTTTTGGACCGATGTGATCTGTTTGCCCAATTTCCTGACATATCGCTCTATGAATGTCTGGACCAGCAGCGGGATGTCTTCTTTCCGCTGCCGTAGTGGGGGGACCGTGATGGGGAAGACGTTGAGCCGATAGTAAAGGTCCTGTCGAAACCGGCCCTTGCGGACCTCTTCCTCAAGGTCTCGATTGGTCGTTGCCACGATCCGTACATCGACTTTCGTGGTCTGGGACGAGCCCAGGCGCTCGAACTCGCCATGCTGAATCACCCGCAGTAGCTTTGCCTGCAACTCCAGCGGCAGCTCCCCGATCTCGTCGAGACAAAGGGTGGATCCATTGGCGATCTCGAACCGGCCGACTTGCCGCGTATCGGCCCCGGTAAACGCTCCTTTCTCACGGCCGAACAATTCGCTTTCAATTAAATCGGCCGGCAGGGCAGCACAGTTGACCGTTATCAATGGCCGTTCCTTACGGGGGCTCATGTTGTGGATGGCGGCAGCGATCAACTCCTTCCCTGTACCGGTCTCACCAAGGACGAGGACCGTTGTGTTGGTGGGAGCGACCTGCTCCGCTCGATAGAGAACATACTTGAGCCCGTCACTTTGCCCGATAATATTGACGAAGTGGCCTTTCAGCTTGGTCTCCTCACGGAAGTAAATATTCTCGGCCTCGAGTTGGTCTTTCATTGTCTTGATTTCAGAAAGAGCCGTCCGAAGTTCGACCGTCCGCTCTTCTACCTGCTTTTCGAGATTGTCATGGGCTTTTTGCAGCGCCTCCTCTATCTTCTTGCGCGCGGTGATGTCCGCCCCGTAGATGCGGACGCGCTTTCCATCTTCCACTAGATGCATCGTTTGATGGTACCACTTCCCGTCGAAATGCACTTCTCGCGAAATTAACTTCGCCACCCCCTCGCGGAGGGTGCGCAGCACGGCTTCCCAATCTGAAAGCCACGGATGCCCCACGCCGCGCTGATACAGATCGGGAAACATCTCTTCGGCGACCGGGTTGCAAAAATGCACGTGTCCAGCCACATCCGCTTCAATGATGGGTCTGGGGTTGAGCATGGGGAAGGTTGCCAGATATTTGATCTGGGCCTGCGCTTGCTTGCGCTCGGTGACGTCCGCCAGCACGACGCGGCATTCCTGCCCGTCCTGCGAAGCCGTGCCCCTGATGATCAAGTTGAGCGGTTCCCTGCCTTCTCTCAGGAGCGCCACCTCGCAAACTTCCTGCGCCCGGCTCGCGAATGCATTTTTTAAAAAGAGGTCGAAAACCGACCGGTCCGGCTCGGCCACAAAAACCCCAAAACGCCGGCCCGACAGCCGGGCGCGCTCCACCCCCAGCAGGCTCGCCCCGGCCAGGTTCACCTGGCGGATCTCCCCGTCGCGGCCGAGGGTCAAGTAGCCCACCGGAGCAAAATCGTAGAGCTCGGTGTAGCGCTCCAGCCACGCCTCCACCTCCGCCCGCGACCGGCGCAGCTCCTCGTTCTGCATCTCCAGCTCGATTTGGTGGACCTGCAGTTCGTGCACGAGCCGGTGCAAATCCTCCCGGGTTTGCACCGGGGCGCTTTTCGCCGCATCCTCCCGCAGCCGCGCTTCCGCTCGGCGGCGCAGTTCGGCGGCGTCCGCTGAAGTGTTGCTCTCTTTTTTCATGACCTCCCTTTTTTCTTGCTTTTTCCCGTCCCGGCCTGGGTCTGCCGCAGTTGCGCCTCCAGCCGCTTGGCCGCGGTGATGTTCGAAAAGGTGATCACCACCCCGTCAATCCGGTTCTCCAGGGTGCGGTAGGGCATGATGCGCACTAAAAACCAGCGCCCGTCGCGGGTGGCCGCCTGTTTCTCCTTGAAGACCAGGGTTTGCAGCACCTCGCGCGCATCCGCGGCCATCTCCGGGTAGTCCAGGTCGGTGGTGATGTCGGTGACGGGCCGGCCCGCGTCGCCGGCGATCAGCTTGATGATGCTGGTGGTCTGGGGAGTGAATCGGCGCACGGCGAGCGCGTCGTCCAGGAACAGCGTGGCGATGTCGGTGCTGTTGAGCAGGTTCTTCATGTCGTTGTTGACATGCGACAGCTCGTCCACCTTGGCCTGCAGTTCCTGGTTGACCGTCTGCAGCTCCTCGTTGAGCGACTGCATCTCCTCCTTGGAGGTGGTCAGCTCTTCGTTCGTGCTCTGCAACTCCTCGTTGGTGGACTGCAACTCCTCGTTGGTGGATTTGAGTTCTTCCTGGGAGGTCTGCATCTGTTCGCGCGTGGCCTGGATGTCCTCGCGGGCCTGCTGGAGTTCACGCTCCAGCGCCGCCAGGCTTTCCCTGCGGGCGGAGGCCCGCGAGGGTTTGCCCGCAGCCTGGGTGTCAGGCGGCGTGGCCACCTCCGTAAAGACGGTCATCACCATCCCCTGCAGGGCCGCCGGCTCCTCGATCGGATGGATGGTGATGTCCAGGGTCTGGATCCCGCCGTTGGTCCCCACTTTCACGCCCTTCAGGCCGGCCGATGTTTTTTGCCGCAGCGCCTTCTGAAAACCGGTGCCGAGCTCGTAGCGCAACCCCTCGCGCGCCATGGCGAAGATGTTCCAGTTGGCCTTGCCCGCCGCCGGCTCCAGGTATTTGCCCGTGCGCCCGCTGATGTAGAGGATATCGCCCTTGTCGTTCGTCAGCACGGCGGCCGGGGAGAAGCGCTGCAGGAGCAGTTGATCTGCCAGCGACTGGAGGTTGGGGCCGGGCATCCGCGCCTGGGGCTGCGCGCTCGCGGCATCCGGGCGATAGGGGACGAACGAGGAGGGGTATTCGACCGGCTCTGCTCCCAGACGGGAGTCGAGCCGCCGGTAGAGCCGCGCTTTTTTGCCCAGCGGGGCAAACAGGTGGGTAAACGCGCCGATGGTCTCGGCACTGCCCAGGAACAGGACACCGCCGGGGTTCAGGCTGTAGTGAAAAAGGGGGATGAGTTTTTTTTGCATCCCCTGGTCCAGGTAGATCAGCAGGTTGCGGCAGACCAGGAGATCGAGCTTGGTGAAGGGCGGGTCCATGATCACGTTCTGGGGGGCAAAGACCACCGTCTCGCGGATCTCCTTGCCCACCCGGTAGCCGTTCTCGTCCTGTGCAAAGAAGCGGCGCAGGCGCTCCGGCGAAATGTCCGCGGCGATGTTGGCGGGGTAGACGCCCGCGCGCGCCCGGTCGATGGCGTCCCGGTCCAGGTCGGTGGCAAAAACCTGGAGAGTGAAGCTCCCGGCCGGCTTGACCTGCTCCAGCGCCTCTTTGAAGACCATGGCCAGGGAGTAAGCTTCCTCCCCCGTGGAGCAGCCGGGCGTCCAGGCCCGCAGCACCCCGCCTTTCGGGTGGGCCGCCAGCAGGGCCGGGATGACCTCATCCTTCAACTGCTCCCAGGCCGGCGGGTCGCGGAAAAAGCTGGTCACGCCGATCAGAAGCTCCTTGGCGAGCAGTTCGATTTCCTGGGGGTTCTCGCGCAAGAACCGGACATAGGTGGCAATCTTGTCGATCTGGTGCAGGCCCATGCGCCGCTCGACGCGGCGGTAGATGGTGCTCTTCTTGTACGGAGAAAAGTCGTGGCCGGTCTGGGTCCGGAGCAGGATAAACACCTTCTCCAGGGCGCTCTGGGCCTTGTCCTCCCGGGACGGATCGGGCTGGGCGACCAGGGGGGTGTGCTTCAGATACTCGATGATCCTGCCCGGCAGTTGCTCCGCCGGGGCGACCACGTCGGCCAGGCCGGCGTCGACGGCGCTGCGCGGCATGCCGTCGAACTTGGCCGAGGCCGGCGCCTGCACCAAGACCACCCCGGCTTTCTCCTTGATGGCCCTGAGGCCCAGCGTGCCATCGGAGCCCATCCCCGAGAGGATGACGCCGATGCTCCGGGTCTGGCAGTCATCGGCCAGGGAGCGAAAGAAAAAATCGATCGGCAGGCGCAAGCCCCGGGGTGCCGCCGGTTCAAGCAGGTGCAGCACCCCGTGCAGGATCGACATGTCCTTGTTGGGCGGGATCACATAGACGCGGTCTGGTGCGACCTTCTGTCGGTCCCGCACCTGGACGACCGGCATGCGGGTGGTGCGCTGGAGCAGCTCCACCATAATGCCCTTGTGGGTCGGGTCCAAGTGCTGGACAATGACAAAGGCCATGCCGCTGCCCTCCGGCACGTGCTTCAGAAACAGCTCCAGGGCCTCGAGCCCTCCAGCAGATGCGCCGATGCCGACGATGGGGAATGCCTTCTGTGTTTGCGGAAGCGGCGCTTTCGGCGGCACGGGCGCCGCCGGTTCTTTTTTCCGCATCTTCAGGCCGGATGGTTTTTTCATGGTCGGCATCCTTATCACGGTAGAGGCGGCAACATGATTGTCGCTCTTTTTAAGGCCAGGATTTTTTCGACACCGGTGAGGTCGATGGCCATCCGGTTCCCACGGGATTCATAAGAGGGGGTGTATCCGGGTTTTTATTTTCATACCACATATTTATTTTTGAAAAAATAGTCCCCTACCAATCCCGTTATTCCTCTGAACGTTGTGGATTACTGAGGGAATCCTGAAATATTTTGAAGCCTGTCGGAAGCAGCGTGCCTGCATCGAATCTTTGGAGAGGAGTTGAAAACGGGGAGTTTAGCTAAGCAAAGGTACAGTTTTGGGAAGCGTTACCTTAATCGCCGCCGCCTTCTGGTTGGTTTCAATCAAAAAACGCTTACTTCTCCAGCCGCCTCATCCGCCTCCGGTATTGCAGGTGAAATTGGTTCCGGGACAAGTCCGGCAGGCAGGGTGTTGAACAACTAGCGTTAATTCTTGAACGCCAGGTGAAATGGCCTTCTCATTTCACCTGGCAGCGATAGGTATGCCGTGCGTTTGGAGGCACCGCCCCGCGCCTGAAGGCGATAGGACAGTGCCTATTCGAAGTTCCTCCCATGCGGGTTCAGAACCTGAAGGCTCCGGTTCTTACCCCCCGCATGGACTTTCGTTTTACAGCCCAGAGACCGCAACCTCCACGCGGCGATTCTTCCAACGCTCTCCCGCGTTGTCATTGCTGACCACGGGGTTGCCCTCGCCGTACCACATGGTGGTCACGCGCCCGGAATCCAGCTTGAAGTTCTTCACCAGATAGTCCGCCACCGACTCGGCCCGCTCACGGGATAGCTTCATGTTGTACTCCGGCGTGCCTCGGTTGTCGGTGAAGCCCTGCACCGCCACGAAGGCGTTCGGGTTGGTCTGGAGGAATTTGCCCACCTGGTTGAGTTCCTCCTTCTCCTGCGACTTCAGCTCGAACTTGTCGTAGTCAAAATAGATGTTGCCGGCCTTGATCCCCTTGATCTTCTTCTCGGATAGCGTCTCTACCGACGTCTCAGACTTCGTGTAGTACAATGGCCCCAAGGCATAGTACGGGTTGGTGATGTAGGAGTCGAAGGGAATCACCCGCGAGCAGGCATTGGCTTTGCCCATGTCCTTGACCCGCTTGATGCCGTCGGTGTCCTCGGCATAGCTGACCACGATGAAGCACACATTGTACTTGCGGGCGAGGTCCGCGGTTCTGTCGCCGGGGTCTTTTCTGCCGGCCGCTTTTTCCCACCCCCCGTCACTGAAAATGTAAACGATCGTCTTCCCGGACAGGTTCTTCAGCACCCCTTCCAGCTTATCAAGGCTGGCCGACAGCGGCGTCCGCCCCGAGGCTTTGGCCGGCAGCTGGTTCATCGCCGCGGACAGCTTGGCCGCATCAAACTTCTGCACCGGGAATATCTCCTTCCACTCGGGGCTGAAGGCGAAAACCCCGACGTTGTAGCCGAGATCCGGCAGCCGCGAAATCCCGGCGGAAAGCGCCTCCTTCTCCATCACATAATTAGTCTTCTTGTACTTGCGATGGGTGAAGTCCATCGAGCTGGAGGCGTCCACCAGCACGATCACATTGTCCGCCGTGCGGACCAGGACGTCCTTGGTGACGACGTTCTGAATGATGTCTTCCTGATAAATGATTTCCGCGGCGTTCCCGGTTGTGCTTAACCCAAGGCACGCCAGTGAAACCAGCGCCACTATCCAACTCAGTTTTACCCTTTTCATTTTAGTCTCTCCTTTTTTGGTTAGTTGATGCGATCCATCTGGTTCCTGCACCTCTGCAGGTGGTCTCATCGGTTGATGGCATTCGGGAATCGTATTTGGAGATTGGAATCTTTGCTTTCAAGACAGCAGGGGATCAGACAGAAAACCATAAATCCAAGAAGCGTTAACACTCCTTTGTGAATTGGGACAAATTCTAAGTTCGTTGTGAAGCATGTCAAGGGGCATATCGCAAAAAGCGACCGATAGCATGGATAGCCGGCCATTCTGGGTCAAGCTGATTGGTGATTAGCAGATGGAAGGTGTCGGATTAAGAAATGGGGGCAATTGTTTCAGGCCGGCGGGTTTGTTGTGCAAAGCGGAACTCAGGGTTCGGGGTGGTGTTTGCGAAGCCGTTCAGATGCCCAAGAAGGCTTGTCGAAACTTGTCACTCGCCAGTAATTCCTTCCCCCCGCCTTCGCCGACAATGCGCCCCGTCTGGATCACGTAGCCCCGGTCGGCGAGATCCAAGGCTTCGCGCACGTTCTGCTCAACCAGCAGGATGGTCATGCCCTCCGCCTTCAGGCGCCTGACCGTGTCCAGCACCTCGTCCACCAGCTTCGGGGCCAGCCCCAGGGACGGCTCGTCGAGCATGAGGATCCTGGGGTTTGACATCAGGCCCCGGCCGATGGCCACCATCTGCTGCTCTCCGCCGGAAAGAGTTGAAGCCGGCTGCAGGCGGCGCTCCTGCAGGCGCGGAAACAGCGCATAAATCGAATCGAGGTTTTTTCGGATCTGCTGGGGGTCGGCCAGGGTGTAGGCCCCCAGCAGCAGGTTTTCCTCAACGGACAGCGGCCGGAAGAGCATTTTTTCCTCGGGCACGTACACGATCCCCAGCCGGACGATCTCTTCGGTGCGCATCCTCTGGATTTCGCGGCCCAGGAAGAAGATCTGCCCCTCAAAGGCACGTTGCGCGCCCATGACGGCACGCAGCAGGGTGGATTTGCCGGCGCCGTTGGCACCTACGACGCACACGGTTTCCCCCGCGTTCACGTTCAGCGAGACCCCCTGCAGCACCGGCAACCCCGCGTAGCGCACCTTGATGTTCCGGACGTCAAGAATCGGACGGCTCATGGCGTGGCCTCAACCTTTCAGTCCCTGCGCGTGTTCGCGCACGTAACGCTCGCCCAGGTACGCCTTGATGACCTGGGGGTCCCTGGCGATCGCCCGGGGATCGCCGTCGGCGATCTTGCGACCGTAGTCCAGGACAATGAGGCGGTGGCTGATGTTCATGACCAGCTCCATCACGTGCTCGATGAGCATCACGGTGACCCCCAGGTCGTTGTGAATGTGGCGGATGCTGGCCATGATCTCATCGATCTCGCTCGGGTTCAGGCCGGCGGCGACTTCATCCAGCAGGAGAAGCTTCGGCACGGTGCCCAAGGCGGTGGCCATGGTCACCCGTTTCTGGGCCGCCACGGGCAGCTCGCGGACCAGTTGCTGCCGGAGGTCCTTCAGACCCAGTTCTTCAAGGATTCTCGCGGCCTCCGCCCGCGCGCGCGCCGGGGAGGCGGTTTTCATGAAGCAGCCGACCATCACGTTCTCCAAAACGCTGAGGTCGCCCGCAGCGACATATACCTGGAAGGTGCGCGCCAGCCCGAGCCGGGCAATGGCCGGTGCGCCGATGCCGGTGATGTCCGTTCCGTCAAATACCACCCGGCCGGAAGTGGGTGCGAACATTCCGGCGATGCAGTTGAACAGCGTCGTCTTGCCTGCGCCGTTCGGCCCGATGAGCCCAAGCAGCTCGCCTTTTTGCAGATCGAACGACACGTCGTCGTTGGCCTTCAACCCGCCGAACGACTTCACCAGGTTGTGCACTTCCAGAAGGGCCATCAGATGCGTTTCCTCCGCCGCAGCCGCTCGACGATGCCCCAGATCCCGCGGGGTTCGAACGCCGAGATGAGCATGATGATGAGGCCGTAAATGATCAGGTCGATGCCGACCAGTCCGGCCGCCGCGCCCAGCCACTCCTTCAGGTAGCTCTTGAGCGGGATCAGCACCCCCGCGCCGATGACGGGCCCCCAGAAGGAGCCGGCGCCGCCCAGCATGGCCATGAGGGCGATGAGGATGGACAGATCCAGGCTCATCGTGTCCTCCGGCTCGATGTTTTTGATATAGACGGCGTGAAAGGAACCGACCACGCTCACGAAGGCGGTGGCGATGGCGTAGGTCTTGATCTTCGCCCATTGAACGTTGATGCCGAGCGAGCGGGCCATGTCCTCATTGTCCTTGATGGAGCGCAGCTGGAACCCGAGGCGGGATTTGCGGAACCAATTCATAAAGAGCAGCCCGATGATGAAAAAGCCGAAGATCGAATAGTAATAGTAGACGTCCTCCTTGAATATCAGCCGCAGAAAATCCGGCGGCTGGTATTTGGAGGGCAGGATTCCAAGGCCGCGCGATGCACCTACGAACTTCCACACCTCGAAGAGATCCTTGAGCACCAGGGAGGTGGCGATGCTGGCAATGGCAAAGTAGTGGCCCCTGAGTTTGAACAAGGGGTAGCCGATGACAAACGACCATGCCATGGCCAGGCAGGCACCGATCGGCATGGATATCCAGAACGGGATGTCCCAGCGCAACAGGCACACCATGGTGGTGTAGGCGCCGATGCCCACGTACTGGGCCTGGCCCAGATCGACCTGGCCGCCGTAGCCGCCGATGGTGTTCCAGCCCATGCCGTAGAGGGAGAAAATGAAGAACTGGATCATGGTGGCCATGGCAAAGGCGGAATGCGGGAAAATGGGATAGGCCGCGAGGAAGCAAAAAACGGCCCCGGCGACGAAACGGTCGATTCGGGGAAAGTCGGAGAAATTTACGGCGTTTTTTAGTGCTTCCATCCGAACAAACCTCGCGGGCTGATGAGCATGATCACGAAATAGGACAGGTAGATCCAGGTGTACTTGAAAGAGATCATGGGCACGTTGGACATCCATGCGAGATTAAACGTGATGCTGAAAAAGTCCCAGAACCCGGGGATCTCCATGATGAGCCCGACGGCCAGCCCCGCAAAAAAAGCGCCCGGCACACTGCCGAAGCCTCCGAGGGCTACGACGGTGAAGGCGATCATGGTGAAGGTCAGGCCCACGTAGGGGTTGACCGACCAGAAATTCACGATGAGGGCGCCGGCGACCGTCACCGTGCCGCCGCCGATGCCCCAGGCCAGTGCATTCATGCGCTCCGTGGGGATGCCCATGTAGCGGGCGCCCTGGCGGTTCAACGCGGTCGCCGTGAGCGCCTTGCCTATCTTGGTTCGGTTCATGAGCAACCACACCCCGATAAAAGACGCGACCGCCAGGACCGCTACGGCCAGTTTGGTGGCCGAGACGATGATGCCCATGCCGATGTCGAAGCTCTGGCCCACGAGCAGCCCGTGCTGCAGGGAGCGGTCTTCGGACCCGAAGAACAGCAGCGATAGGTTGCGCAACACCAGCATCAGGCCGAAGGTTCCGAGAAGCTGAGCAATCATGGGCCCGCGCAGGAGGAACTTGACGAATCCGTTATAACAGAGGACGCCGAGCAGAAACCCGATGACGGCGGCAACGGGCAGGGTGAACAGCGGATCCATGCCCGTGGCTTGAGCCGTCAACAGCCCCGTGTACATGCCGATCATCAGAAATTCGCCGTGGGCGAAATTGACGATGTCCATCACCCCGAAGATGATGGTGAGGCCCAGGGCCACCAGGGCCAGGACCAGCCCTAAGAGAATACCGGCCACGAGGGATCCAACCAGAATGTCCATTGAGCGAAGCGCCTCCGAATCGCGCACCTCCCCTCGCCATCTCTCCGGACGTAACCCGAAAGGTGGCGAGGGTCAGCCATGGTCAATGGTGAAAAACTGCGCCTAAGTCCGTGATCCGGCGTTGTGCGGCTTTTGTAAATGCTCCCATCTCGCTGAATATGCTGCGCTTTCCAAATCGCCGCACGCCTTGTCTGACGGTCTGATGCTTGTTTTTCAACAATCTGTTAGAACTTCGGGAACGGATAAATCATGTTGGCCGTGGCCAAGTTGAAGGGGTAGACGATCTCAAGGTCGATCTTGCCGTCGGCGCCCTTCTGGTACTGGCCGATGAGGCCGGAGCCCAGGATGTTTTGGCCGATGTCCTCACCGGTGGTGGCGAACTTGATCCCCTGCCAGGGGACCACCAGTTCGTCACCCGGGATCTCGATGGAGTTGGCGGCCTTCTGGATGTCCGCCGGCTTGAGGGAACCAGCCTTTTCTAAGACGTGGACCCAGGCCTGCAAACCGGTAAAAGAACGCGCGGAGGCGCCGCTCAGGTCGTTTCCGGTCTTGGCCTTGTACATGGCGTTGACCTTGGCGGCAACGGGCTTCACCTGGCCCACCTTGGGGATGAACACGGTGCGGGTCAGGACGCCGATCGTGGTGTCCCCCAGCGTGTTCACGAACTCCGGCACCTCGAACCCGGCGTTTTGGCCCCACAGAACTTTGGGCTGGGCTTTCTGTTCCTTGAGCGTTTTCATCATGAGAATGGAGTCCGAGCCGTAGGAGGCGAACAGCATGGCATCGGGCTTCACGGCGGTCAGGGAGCGAACCTCGCTGGAAAGGTCGGTTGCCTTGGCGCCGTAGAGCATAGATTTCTTAAGTTCGAATCCGTACTCTTTGGCGAACTTTTCGATCAGTTCGGCAACGGCGGAGCCCCATTCAGTCTTTTCGCAAGCCGCGGCCAGGTTCGTGATGTCTTTCTTGGGCACGGCGGCGAGGCCCTTCACCTTGCCCTCGGTCATGCCCTTGAGGAACTCGAAGAGATCCTTGGTAAAGTAGTTGTCGTGGGGGGTGGCACGCCAGAACCACTTGTAGCCCTGGCGGGTCAGGTCCGGCGACGTCGAGGAGTCATTGATCAGAGGCACCCCGTACTGTTCGGCGACACCACTCACGGCCTTGGTAACCGCACTGTGATAGGCGCCCATGAGCCCGTGGACCTTGTCGTCGAGGATGAGCTTTTTGGCGAGGTCGGCTCCCAAAGTGGGGTTGCCCTCGTGGTCCTTGAAGATGAGAGTGATCTTGGCCCCGCCCAGGCTCTTGATTCCGGCGTTCTTGGCCATGGTCATGTTGAGGTCCGGCATGACGTTGTTGGCGATTTCGGCGGCAAGCTCGGCCCCCGCACGAAGCTCCCTTCCGGCCGAAGCCGCACCGCCGGTGAGGGGGAAGAGAACGCCGATTTTGATTTCTTCGGCTGCCATGACCGCGCAGGGCAATGTCAGTGCGGTCAGCAGGGCGATACACAGCAGCATCCGTGAACACTTTGGCCAACGTCTCATCGCTGTCCTCCTTCGCATGATCGGGTTAAAAACCAACAGGGGGTGGGGTTGATGGAGCTGAAACCGGAGAGCGGCGCAAAACCGCAGTTCCGACAAGTTGAATACGGATATAGTAAGCTATTGCACCTGTCAAGCGGTTTGATTCGGCAATGTTTGAAGGTGAGAGTTGGGTTACAGAATTGTCAAATCTTCATCCTTCAGATCGGAAACGAACATGTGGCCGGGTGAATGGGTGATCACCCGCGGCAGCGGCACCGAGGTGGCCGCGAGCTGCGAGGTGACGCCGCAGGCCCAGAACACGGGGATTTCGCCGGGGCGGATGGTGACGGGGTCGCCGAACTCCGGCCGCGAGAAATCTTTGATCCCGATCTCGCCGTGATCGCCGATGTGCACCGGCGCGCCGTGTGTGAGGTGAAAGCGCGTGGTGATCTGCACGGCTCGGATGGCCTGCTGCGGGGTCATCGGCCGCATGGTCACCACCAGCTTCGAGGTGAACGGCCCGGCCGGCCGGCAATCGCGGCTGGTGACGTACATGGAAACGTTCTTGCCTTCTTCGATGTTGCGGATGGGAAGACCAGCGGCCAGCAAGGCGTTTTCAAAAGAGAAGCTGCAGCCCAGAAGAAAGCTCACCATGCCGCTGTGGGCCACGTCGCGCACATCCGCCACCTCGGTCTTAAGCGTGCCGTTTTCGTAGATACGGTAGCGCGGGAGATCCGTGCGCAGGTCGGCGCCGGGCGCGATGGTCGGCTCGAAGCGTCCCGGTTCCAGTACGTCGAGGAGCGGGCAGGGCTTGGGGTTGCGTACGCAAAAGAGCAGGAAGTTAAAGGCCTGCTCCTGGGGCATCATCACGAGATTGGCCTGGATGTAGCCCTTGGACGCCCCGCTGGTGGGGTGGGTCCATTGGCCTTTGCGGATGAGCGCTCTCAGTTCATGCGGGGATAAATCAGCTGACATGGTTTTCCTCCGGATGATGGCAACAGCGTTTTCTCACGGTTTTAAACAACGGTGATCTCTCCCGGGTAATGCCCCAATTGCTCCAGTCCGTCCTTTGTGACCAGGTGGGTGTTCTCGATGCCGACGACGCCACGGTCGGGGAAAATCAATTTGGGTTCCAAGGCGATGACCATGTTCTCCTGGAGCTCCATCGTCTGGCCGGCGTTGAGAAAAGGAAACTCGTCCAGCTCGAGGCCGACGCCATGGCCGACGAAACGTACGCGTTCGCCGCTCGCTCCCATGAAGTGTTCCGCGTACCCCCGGTCGGAAACGTATCGCAGGGCGACGTCGTAGATCGAACCGGATATCGCTCCCGGTTTTGCCAGTTTCTTGAGCTCCTCCTGCAGCGTCAGCATGGTCCCATGAGCCTCGATCAGGTCGGCCGGGATGGGCCCGAGCGAGAAGAGGCGCGTGTGGTCGGAAATGTAGCCGCGGTAGGCGAACACGTAGTCCACCATCACAGGCTCATTGCGCTGAATGGGCCGGAAGCTCGCGCTCTGGGCCACGGCCGGGTTCAACCCGCTGCCGCCGGTGGGTGAGGAGTGGTAGCTCGGCACCCCGCCCGAGGGTCCCGCGAGCAGGTGGCCGTAGAACAGCTCAGCACCCCACATTCGCATGCGCACGATGCCCTGGTGCCCCAGCCGGCGGGCTTCGGCTTCCACGCGCCCCGCCAGCTCGATTTCAGTCATGCCTTCTTGCAGCAGTGCCGGAACGCGGCCGGCCACCCTGTCGGAAAATTCCGCGGCCTCGCGAATCACGGCGATTTCGAAGGCGGATTTCACAGCGCGGATCAGGCGAATTTCGGTCGAAATGTCCACCACCTCCGCGTCTCTGAAAACTTCGCCATATCTGAAATAAAGGTTTGCCGGCAAGACGTCGAGCTCGAGCCCCAGTCGACCGGGCAGCCGGCAGCCGGATTGCCTGAGGATCTCGGGGATCCTGCTGGGGCTCGGCAAGGGCACGATCCGCTCCAGGGGCGATTCCGCGTGGGCGCGCTCCAGAATCCGGTTGACCATGAGTACCGGTGTTCCGTCAGCGGGCACGTAGAGGTTGGCCTGCTGGATCGTTCCCGAGAAATAAAACAAATCGGTTTTCTGGAGGATCAACGCGGCGTCGATGCCCTGCCGCTTGAGCGTCGCCTGAAGCTGGTTGATGCGCGCATCGATTTCCGATTTTGGTGTGTTCAAGGACGTGTCGTACACCGGTCTGGCTCCTTGCTGACGGAGGTGCGGTGAAACCTGAACTTAGTCTCTAAGGCCATATCCAAATCTTGAATCCATGTCAAAATCCAGTTGCCGGAAGCGCTGAATGCCGAAACCCGCAGGCGGTCCGATGGGGTAGGGCGCCATGCGGCACGTGCGACTACGCCTTCCCGCAGCGAACAAAATGATCTTTGCCGACCGGGATCAGCTCTCCGCCGAACTGCCGGCAGCGGTCATCTTTCTCCGTGCACTTCACCTGGTAACGGCAGCCCTCCGGAAATTCCATGGCCGACCCCGGATGCTCGCTGTCAAGGATTGCGACGGCCGGTTTTTTCAGGGCCTCCGGGTCGGGCACGGCCGCGAGCAGGATGTGGGTGTAGGGGTGCAGCGGATTTTCGAATATCTCCTCGGCCGGGGCGTATTCCATGATCTGGCCCTTGTACATCACGGCCACGTGGTGACAGAGGTAGCCCACCACGTTCAGGTCATGGGAGATGAAGAGGTAGCTCAATCCCAGGCGGTCCTGCAGGTCTTTGAGCAGGTTGATGATCTGCGCCTGGATGGAGACATCCAGCGCCGAGACCGGCTCGTCGCAGATGATGAGCGACGGCTCCACGCTCAGCGCCCGTGCGATCCCGATGCGCTGGCGCTGGCCGCCGCTGAACTCGTGGGGGTAGCGGTCGACGGCGGCCGGTGCCATGCCGACCAGTTCCAGCAAACGCTCGAGCCGCTCCTGCGCCGGTTGACGCCCCAGGGTTCCCACCATGCGCAGGCCCTCGCCGAGCGTCTGGCCGACCGTCATGCGCGGGTTGAGCGACCCGTAGGGGTCCTGAAAAACGATCTGGATCTGCTTGCGGAAAGGCTTCATGTCTCTGTCGGAGAAGCCGCAAATATCCACGCCTTTGTACAGAATCCGGCCGGCATCGGCCGGCAGCAGGTTCAGGATCATCCTGGCCACGGTGGTCTTGCCGCAGCCGCTTTCACCCACCAGCCCGAGAGTCTTTCCGCCGGCAAGCGCCAGGGAAACGTCTTCGACCGCGCGTACCCAGCCGACGGTGCGTTGAAAAAACCCGCGCCGGATCGGGAAGTGCTTTTTCAACTTTTCAATTCGAAGGATATCCATATGTGCACCAGTCGGCGGCATTCCGTCCGGCCGCCACCGGGCAGCGGGCCACGTGGTGGTCATCGAACGCACACATGCCCGGGACCTGCTCGCGGCAGGCGCCGATCGCCCGGGGGCAGCGCGGGTGAAACGGGCAGCCAGCCGGCTTGTAGGCCGGGTGCGGCACGGTGCCCGGAATGCTGTAGAGTCGCCGGCCCCTTTTCTTGCGGCTGGGCAGGGATTCCAGCAGCGCCTGGGTGTAGGGATGCCGCGGGTTCCGGAAAACCTGCTCCACCGCACCGGTTTCGACGATCACCCCGGCGTACATGACATACACCCGATCGGCGATCTGCGACACCACGCCCAGGTCGTGGGTGATGTAGAGCACCGACATGCCGTGCGACTGCTGCAGGCGGTTGATCAGTCGCAGGATCTGGGCCTGAACGGTCACATCCAACGCCGTGGTCGGTTCATCGGCAATGATCAGCTCGGGACCGCAGGCCAGGGCCATGGCGATCATCACACGTTGGCGTTGACCGCCGCTTAACTGGTGCGGGTAGTCCGCCAGCCGCTGTCCGGGTGAATCGATGCCCACGTCGTTCAGGAGCTGCAGGGATCGTTCGCGAATCTCGGGTTCCGGCAGGGACAAGTGGATCCGCAGCGGCTCGGCAACCTGCTCGCCGATGGTGAAGACCGGGTTCAAGGATGTCTGCGGTTCCTGGAACACCATTCCGATGCGGCGGCCGCGGACGGTCTCCATCGCTGCTTCATTCCGGTCGAGCAGGTCCTCGCCGCAGAAGCGCACGCGCCCACCGGCGATCTCTCCCGGCGGACGGGGGACGAGACCCAACAAGGCCAGGGCCGACACGGTCTTGCCGCAGCCCGATTCTCCCACGAGGCAGACGGTCTCGCGCCGCCGCACCTCGAAGTCCACGCCGTCCACCGCCCGCGCGACTTCATCCTCGCTGCGGAAGTAGACTTTAAGGCCTTCAACGGAAAGCACTATGTCGTCAGATTCCTGCATGAAAAAAGCGGTTAGTTTCTCTCTCTTAAACGGGGGTTCAGAATATCCCGCAATCCCTCGCCGAACAGGTTGAACGCCAGGACCACGATCAAAATGGCCGCCCCGGGAATGAACGTCAGCCAAGGCGCGTCGAAGATGAAGCGCTTTCCGTCGGAAAGGATGTTCCCCCAGGTGGCGTGGGGCGGAGGCACACCGAAGCCGAGGAAACTCAAGCCCGCCTCGGTCAGGATGGCCGAGGCAATGCCGATGGTGGCGGAAACCAGCACCGGCGCGACGGCGTTCGGCACCATGTGCCGAAAGATGATCCGGAGGTTGCCCACGCCCAGCGCCCGGGCCGCCGCCACGAAGTCCTGCTCCCGCAGTGACAGGAACTCCGCGCGCACGAAGCGGGTGGTGCCCTCCCAACTGGTCAAACCGATCACGATCATGATGTTGTAAATGCTGGCCGGCAGGAGCGCCACCACCGTGAGGATCAGGAAAAAGCTGGGGAAGCACAGCATGACGTCCACGAAGCGCATGATGACCGTGTCCACCATGAGGGTGTTCTTTCGGAGAAACCTCAAGCCCGCGGGCAGCGTTTTCCGACGCTGAAGCCCCCAGGGCGAGATCGACCAGAAGAGCCAGGCGTGACCGGCGGCCAGCAGCAGGGCGCCCCAGGATCGCAGGCCGGCCGCCAGCAGGCCGGCCCCCGTCAGCAGCACGGCCGTCACCAGCAGCTGTTCGAGGCGGATGTGGCGCTGCCCGTAGAACCCGGCCAACCCGCCCATGAAGATGCCGATCGCCACCGAAATGCCGACCGCCACGAAACCCACGGTCAGGGACACCCAGGCGCCCTGCAGCATGCGGGCAAAGACGTCGCGGCCGAGATCGTCGGTGCCGAAGAGGTAAATGCCAAAGGCGGGCAGTTCCTCGGGTTTGAGGGACTCCACGTGGGGCATGGACAGCGGCGGCCGCAGCTTTTCCTGCAGGCGCACCAGCGAGGGGTCGAACCGCGGCCGGCTGCCGGAGGTCAGCGCCAGCCCGATGACGGCGCTGAAGAAAAACAAGGCAAAGATGACCATGCCGGCCAAGGCCATCCGGTTGCGCCGGAACAAGCGCCAGGCCTCCTCGAAGCGCGTGCGCTTCGGTGCCGGCGGCTCTTCCAAGCCCGATGCGAGTGCAGTCACCTCAGGGCTCACAGGCGGATCCTCGGGTCCACGATGACGTAGAGAATGTCGGAAACAAACGTGCCGATCAGCACCAGCACGGCCGCGATAAAGTTGATGGTCAGGATTACCGGGTAATCCCGGGCGAGGATCGCCTCATACGCCATGCGGCCGAGCCCCGGCCACGAGAAGATCGACTCGATGATCACCGAGCCGCCGATGAGCCCCGGCAGGATCAGGCCGAACATGGTCACGAACGGCAGCAGCGCGTTGCGCAGGGCGTGCTTGTAGTGAACCATCTCCCAGGGCAGCCCCTTGGCGCGTGCGGTGCGCACGTAGTCCTGGCTCTCCACCTCGAGCATCTGGCTTCGCACGTAGCGCGAAAGCACGGCGATGCCGCCCGTGGCGCCGAGGATCGAGGGCAGCAGCATGTGCCAGAGGCGGTCGTTGACCTGGAAAAACCAGGCCGTGTCGGTCATGCCGAAGGTCTGCATGCCGATGACCGGCACGTGGAACTGGCTCACCACGAAAATGATGAGCATGTAGGCAAAGAAAAAGCCGGGGATGGAAATCAGCACGTAGGAAATGAACGTGGCGCTGCGGTCGTAGGCCCCTCCGCGGAAGATGGCGGAACGGATCCCCACGGGAAAGGAAATGGTCCAGGTGATGAGGGTCCCGACGATGAAAAGCGGCAGGCTGTTGAGAAAGCGCTCCCAGATCTTGTGGAGCACGGGCTGGTTGTCTTTCCACGACAGCGTTTGGCCGCTGAGAAGGTCGCGATAGAAAAACCCATACTGGATATAGAGCGGCCGGTCCAGATGAAACGCCTGGCGGAAGCGCTCCACCATCTCGGGGGTGAACTTGGGGTTGAGGGGGTCTACCTGGCTGGGCTCGCCGGGGGCGATGTGGATGATGGCGAAGGACACCACCGACACGAAGAAAAGCGTCACGATTTTCTGGACTACGCTGCGGCCGATGAAGGCGATCATGGGATCGATATCCTGGGTAGTAACGAGCAACGAGTAACGAGTAACGAGCAGCAAGTAAAAAGTAACGAGTAAAAAGCAATGAGCAGCGGGTATCGATGAGCGAGTTATAGGTTATAAGCCCGTGAGGTCAAGCCCTTGACTGGTTTTTCCCACTCGTTGCTCGTTACTCTGCACTGAAATGCGGCATCTCCGCCAGTTTAACCCATTGGTTGAAATAGAACATGTAATTGCCCGTCCGGGTCGGCTGGATGGGGCGATACCGATGTTTGCCCTCCGGGCCGTTTTCCTGGATGACGATACGCTTGTCGAGCACCGCCGTCCACTTGCCGACATAGAGAAAGGTGTAGGGCTGGTCGCCGGCGATGATCGCGTGCAGCCGATGGCACAGTGCGACTTTGCGGTCGAAATCGTATTCCTGCCGGATGCGGATGATGAGGTCGTCGGCCTCGGGGTTGCGGTACCCTGCGAAGTTGAGCTGGTGTGGGCCGATCTGGCTGGAGTGCCAGATCTGGTAGAGGTCCGGGTCGATCCCCATGGACCAGCCCAGGACCACGGCGTCGAAGTCCAGCTTGTTGATCCGCTCTTTGATGAACACCGACCACTCCACGAGATCGGTGCGAACGTCGATGCCGATCTGCTTCCAGGCAGCCTGGGCGATGGCGAGGATGGATTTGCGGATATCGTTGCCGCTGTTGGTGATCAGGGTGAACTGCAGCCTCTGCCCGTTTTTTTCCAGGCGGCCGTCGGCGTTGCGGTGCCAGCCGGCCTCGGCCAGGAGCTTCAAGGCCCCCTCAGGGTCATACGGGACCGGTGCGATGGCGTGGTTGTAGTATTCGGTCTGCTTCAGGAACGGCCCGGTGGTGCGCTCGCCCTGCCGGTAGAGGACGAAATCGATGATGCTGTCGACGTCGATGGCCATTGCCAGCGCCCGGCGGACGCGCGGATCGTCGAACGGTGCGCGCCGCAGGTTGTAGCCGATGTAGGAGTAGGCGTAGGAGGTGCCCGAGAAATGTTGAAAGCGCGGGTCGTCGCTGAGCCGGGCCACCTGGTAGGGCTGCACCCCGTAGGCGTCGATGGTGCCGGCGTAAAACTCCATCTCCTGGGTGAGCAGGTCCGGGATGATCCGGTACAGATAGCGTTTGTAGTTGGGGGCGCCTTCGAAGAATTCCGGGAAGCGGTCCAGGGCGATGTACTGGTCGGATTTCCACTCGCGGAAAACGAAGGCCCCGCAGCCGACGGGCCGGCGGTTGAACTCGCTCTGGCGCATGGAGAAGACGGCCGGGTCTTTGCCGGAACGCAAGGCCTCCTGGCGCAGCGCCGCTTCGTTCAGCAGGTGCTCAGGCAGCAGCCCCATGGCCCAGGTGCCCACCGCCGGCGAGTACAGCCGCTTGTAGACGACGCGCACCGTGCGGGCATCCATCACCTGGATGTCTTTGACCGGCTCGTAGTCGGACACCCGGGGCGACAGGTTCTTCGGATTCATGATCGCTTCGAAGGTGAACTTGACATCCTTCGCCGTGACCGCTTGACCGTCGTGGAATTTCACACCGGGCCTGAGCCGGAACTCGATGATGGGGTTGTGCTCGGTGGCCGGCAGCAGCTCCGCCGCCAGGGCGTCGAGATCCATTTCATCGATCGACGGGGTCACGGCGATGTGCGGGCGGGGCTGAAAGGAGCTGAAATACTCCCGCCCCAGGACGGCGGCTAGGTGCGTAAAGAGGTCCTGGTCGACCTGCCGCAGCGATAGTCTGATTCTGGCCGGAGCCGCCACCTCGATCTGCAGATCCATCGGATCCCGGCCGGCGGCCGCCGTGCGCTTCCGGCTGACGGCATAGGTGCGGGGCGGGACCACCGCAATTTCCCGGATGTTGCCGAGGGCCGCTTGGACCTGATCGGGCAGAGACTCCGCGCCGGCCTGCAGTCGCTTTAGATGCCCCGCGACGGCCTCGGCGTCGGCATGCGTCGAGCCGGGCGTAATCACCGCTGCGTTGACGAAAAAATAGGCGTCTTCGGATACCGTCCAGGACTCGGCTACGCGGGCGCGGAAACGCAGGTTCTCGTCGCGGTCGATGAGTCCCTCGAAGACGAGGTTTTCGATTTCGGAGCTGGCCGAGTCGGCCGAGAGGATCGGGTTGAGGATGCTGGCATCGCCGATCGAGGCGTTGATGAACTCCTCCAGGCGGCCGGGGTTGCCGCGGGCCTGTTCATCGTAGGTGGGCACCCAGAAGTAGGACTGCAGCAGGGCCAGGCTGAGCACCACGGGGATCACTATGAGAAAACGGCGGGTGCTCAAAAAAACTCCTTTGCGGCCATAAGGGGTTTGCCTTATAATTAAAAATGGTGAGATGAAAACGTTCAGCGGTCTTGAAACTACTTCCTCCCATATAAAAGATCGCCGGTTGCGTGTAAACACCAATTTTTTAGAGATGTGGGATAATGGCCATGGCCCGGACGGACTCCGCGCGAGCGAAGAAAAAAAAGCGCTTGATTGCAATTCTGAAGGCCTATGACCGCCTGGTCGTGGCGTTTTCAGGCGGAGTGGACAGTACCTTCCTGCTCGCGGCCTCCCAGGAAGCGATAGGAGACCGGGTGACGGCGGTCACGGCGGATTCCCCCATCCATTCTCGCCGGGAAATCCGGGAGGCGATCCAAACGGCGAAAGCGCTCGGCGTCAAGCACATTGTGGTGCCGTTTGCGGAAATGACGGTTCCGGGTTTCGCTGCCAACCCGCCCGACCGCTGCTACACCTGTAAACAGCTCATTTTTGCTGAAATTATCCGCATGGCTGGAACCATGGGGGTTGAGCGGGTCGCACACGGCGTGAACCTCGACGATCTGGGGGACTATCGTCCCGGGCTGAAGGCCGCGGAGGAAATGGGGGTGGCGGCGCCGCTGGTGGAGGCCGGGCTGAACAAGGCCGACATCCGCGCGCTGTCGCGGCGGATGGGACTGCCGACCTGGAGCAAGCCTTCCATGGCCTGCCTGGCATCGCGCATTCCTTACGGTCGGCCGATCACGCTGGAGGCCCTGAAAATGGTGGAGGCAGCCGAGGAAATCCTCCAGGGGCTTGGGTTTTCCGGGTGCCGGGTCAGGCACCATGGGGACGTGGCGCGGATCGAGATGGCGGCGCGCGATGTGAACCGGGCCACGCGGCCGGCCGTGCGGTCTCAACTTCTCAAGGGACTGCAAGCCATCGGATTCACGCACGTCGCGGTGGACCTGGAAGGATACGTGCAGGGCAGCCTGAATCGGGCGCTCGAAGGCCAAGGGGCCAAGGGTCGAGGGGTCAAGTGAACACAACCTCCAAGCGGGACGATGACGGTATGGGTGGACGCATGGCACGCTGGGCGGTCATTGCATTCGCCGCAGGGCTTTGTTGGGGGCCTCCGGTTGCTGCCGAATTCTACAAGTACACCGACAAGGCCGGCAGGACCTATTACGTCGATGAAGCCTGGAAGATCCCGGAGCCTTACCGGGATCAGGTGGGCCGCTACCGTGAAAAATACGACCACCTCCCGGCAGAGCAGAAAATCCAGGTGATCGAAGCCGACCAGGATCGTCAGAAGGCCATCGAACTGGAGCAGCAGCGGCAGACCGAGATGCATCTTCAGGAGCTGAATCGCCAGAAGGAAGCCGATCGGCTGCAGCAGGCCGACGCCGAAAAGCAGCAGCAGTTGAGGGCCATGGAGACCAGGGTGACCATCGCCAACAACCAGATCCTGGTCCCGGTCGCCTTCACCAACAGCGGGCTGGAGGCGACCGCCCAGTTGATCATGGACACCGGCGCCACCCACACGGTCCTTTACCGGCCGGTGGCCCACCAGTTGAACATCATGACTCTGGCCAAAGGCCAGTCCAAGGTGGCCGGCGGCCAGTCGGTCCACTCCGAAGTCGGCAAGGTCGACGCCATGCGGGTCGGTCCCATCACCGCCCGGGATTTCCCGGTGGTGATCCTGGCCTTCGAGGGGCCCACGCCAATTTACGGAGGGCTGCTGGGAATGGATTTTCTCAGCCGGGTGGAGTACAGCATCGACTACGACAGCTCGGTCATCCGATGGAAACTGCGCACCCGCTAACAAGGGTGTTGAAAAACTGCGCTGAAGCGCGCAGCTTTCGCATTCCTCGGGAGTGAGATGACGGCCATGCAGAGCGCTCTTTGGCGACTGGCGGGCGGAACGGGGATCGTCGAGCAAGCCGGTCACGCGGTGTTCGGGTTTGCCGTTCGAGTCGTCGATGGCCGGTTTTTAAGGCAGGACCCCCGGAGCAGTGAATTTTATCCCTGCTTGCCCGGGACGATGCGGATCACCACCCGCCGGTTCTTGCTGCGCCCTTCAGGCGTAGCGTTGGTGTCCGCGGGTTTTTCCGAGCCAAATGACGAAATGGAGAGCCGGGAAGCGTCGATACCCTGCGCGATCAGGTAGTTTCTCACCGAAACCGCCCGGTTTTCCGAAATGAGCTTGTTGTAGGCGGCATCACCGGTTATATCCGTGTGGCCTTCGATGATTCCGGCGGTCCGGGGGTTGGTTTTGAGCAGCGCGGCTGTTTTCGCAAGAACCTCCCTGGCTGAGCCGCTGATGTCCGCTGAATTTTGGGCGAAGTTCACCGTAAAATCCTTCAGCTTGAAGGGCTCAGCGGCTGCAGGTGCGGCCGCGGCAGGCGTCGGGGCGGGTGCCGCCGCTTGGGCGGCCGGCGGAGCTGTGACAGCCGGCGGCGGAGCTACGGTTTTTGGCTCGCCTCTGGCCGGCTCGACGGCCGGTGCAGGCTCTTTCGCTTCCGGTTTTGGGGCTGCGGCGGAAACGGACTCCGGCGCCGGGGGAATCGGGGCTTTTGCCGTATCCCCGGAAGCCTCGGCCGGCCTCGGCTCACGCGGTCCGGTTTCCACCGGCAGGGGGGGGGCGCTGCCCAGGCGCCCCGGACTTTCGCCGGCCGTCGAGCCTTGAGTCACGCGGGCTTCTTTCCCCTTGCCCCAGTGCGCCAACTGATCCGAGACCCTGTCTCCCCAGAAATACCATCCGGCTCCCAGAAAGACCAGGAAGGCCGCAAAAATAAAAGCGCTGCGCGTCGATTGCGGTTGTTGACTCTTAACCGGAGCCGGAGCCGACGGCCTTACGGCCTCCTTTGCGGGTGGATGAGCTGGAGCTGCGGGTTGAGCTTTTTCAGCGGGCGGCCTCGCACCAATCGTGATCTTGAGGTCATCGCCGCATTCACGAACGACATCCGCATCGACCTGATTCAGGCCCCGCACATAGCCGGTCATCAGTGCATGGTCGCAAACGATGTTGGTCAGCCGCGGCAAGCCACTGGCATACCGATAAACTGACTGGAGCGCATCGGGGGTGAAAATCTCACGCGACGTGCCGGCAACTTTCAGGCGGTGTTTGATGTAGTGTCCGGTCTCATCTTCCGTGAGCGGGGGAAGGTGATAGCTGACCGTTATGCGCTGACGGACGGCCCGGTTTTCTTCCCGGGCCAGAATCTGCCGAAATTCGCTCTGGCCGACGAAGAAGATATTGATCAGGACTTTGCCTGCCAAGTCGATGTTGGACAGGAGCCGGATTTCCTCCAGCAGCTCGTGATTCAACCGTTGCGATTCGTCGATGATCAGCAGCACCCGCCGATAGGATGAGAACGCATCCAGCATCAGCTTCTTGAACTGGATCAGAAAATCTCCCTTGTTCTTGAAGTTGCGCTCCATTTTGAGCTCGGAGGCCATGAAATTGAAGAAGTCCATTAGGGTCATGCCCGGATCGGGGATGGTGACGATAATGGCGCGAGCCTGTACTTCCTTCTCGATGGCACGAATGAGAGCGGTCTTGCCCGTGCCGACTTCACCCGTGATGAGCAGAAACCCCTTGTTCTCGAGAATGCCGTATTTCAAAATGGCCAGACCTTCCCGGTGCTTCTCCCCATACCAGAGAAAATCAGGGTCTGGGCTTATTTCAAACGGCTTCCTGCTCAATCCGTAGTGCGATTCGTACATCGGCCTTTTCCTTTCAGAAACGGTTTTTGCCCTGCACGCTGCAAATAATCAACATATCCCAAATCTTTTGTTGAAATACAATATTTACCATGGGGGCGGTCCTAAATCCAAGTTAAAAATCTCTGTTGAGCGGTTTATTCCTTAAAATATGTAAAAAAGTGAATTAATTTCTTGACATGGTAATTTTTTTAAAATATTTGTCTGAAAAATTCAAAATATAACAACAAAAATGCCTGCATGGACGATATCAGCCTCAAGATTCTCAAAATTCTCCAGGAAAAGGCCAGGGTCCCGAATATCGAAGTGGCCCGGCAGGTGGGCATGGCACCTTCGGGCGTGTTGGAGCGGGTCCGCAAGCTCGAGAAGCAGGGGATCATTGACGGCTACGAGGTCCGGCTCAACCCCGCGCGCTTTGACCGCAGCCTGGTGGCATTCGTTTGCGTGACCCCGCAGCCGGGCAGCGACGAATTCGAGCTGGGCGAGGTGCTGGCCGCCATACCGGACATCCAGGAAGTCCACTACGTTGCCGGCGAAGACGGCTTCATGGTAAAAATAAGGGCTGCCGACACCGTCCGCCTGGAACGCATACGGCGTGAGAAAATCGCGGCCCTGCCCCAGGTGCGATCCACCCGCACCATGATCGTTTTGCAGACCTACAAGGAAACCGCACGCATTCCGCTTGACGATTCCAGCATTCAGAGACTGAAAAAAAGGAGAACTTGAAGCATGCCGATGTCACCTGATTTCGAAAAGCGCCTCTATCCCGTCATCGACAAGGTGGTTGCCCATTTCGGGACCCCTTTTCACATCTACGACGAGGCAGGGATTCGCCGGACGGGCGAGTCCCTGAAGAAGGCCTTTTCCGGCGTGGACGCCTTCCGTGAATATTTTGCCGTCAAGGCGCTTCCCAACCCGCGCATCCTCGAGATCACGCGGGACATGGGGTTCGGGTTCGACTGCAGCTCGGCGCCCGAACTGATGCTTTGCCGCAGCATCGGGGCGCGGGGCGATGAGCTCATGTTCACCTCCAACAACACGTCCCGCAGCGAGTTCGACGTCGCGGCGGCCGACGGCGGTTGCATCCTCAACCTGGACGACATCAACCTGGTGCCGAAAGTCCCGAAATTCCCCGAACTGATCTGCTTCCGCTACAACCCGGGGCCGCGGCGCACCGGCAATGCCATCATCGGCAACCCGGTGGAGGCCAAATACGGGCTGGCCCATGACCAGGTCGTCGACGCCTATCGCCAGGCCATCGGCCGCGGCGCCAAACGCTTCGGCCTGCACACCATGGTGGTTTCCAACGAGCGCAACTACCGCTTCATGGTGCAGACCGTGGCCATGCTCTTTGAGTTGATCGAGTGGGTGTCCAAAGAGCTCGGCATCCGCTTCGAGTTCATGAACATGGGCGGCGGCCTGGGGATTCCCTACCGGCCTGCGGACGAGGCACTCAACCTCGCCGCTCTGGGGGCCGAGGTGGCGGAGCTTTTCCGGGGATTCAAGGCAAAGCACGGCTGGGTCTCCCGGCTCTACATGGAAAGCGGGCGCTACATGACCGGCCCCCACGGCGCCCTCGTGGTCACGGCCATCAACCGCAAGGACATCTACCGCACCTACATCGGGGTCGATGCCTGCATGTCGGCCCTCATGCGGCCGGGGATGTACGGCGCCTACCACCACATCACGGTCCCGGCGAAGCTCGACCGGAAACCCGCCGGACCGGTGGACGTGGTCGGCTCGCTGTGTGAGAACAACGACAAGTTCGCCATCCAGCGCGAGCTGCCGCCGATCGCAGACGGCGACATCCTGGTCATCCACGACGCCGGCGCCCACGGTCATTCCATGGGGTTCAATTACAACGGCAAACTGCGTCCCAAGGAACTGCTGCTGAGGCGTGACGGCACCGTCGAGTTGATCCGCAGAGAGGAAACCGTTGAAGACCACTTCGCAACGCTCACCTTCAAACCGGATGTTTTGAAAATGTGACGATTTTATAAATATTGACTCTGCCAACGCGATGAACGCGACCCACCCAAGTCACGCATCCCTTCCAACGCTATTACGCGTCCTCATTCCCTTCGCGTTGGCGTATTTTTTGTCCTACCTGTTCCGGGTAGTCAACGCGGTCATCGCGCCCAACCTGGCGGCGGACCTTCAGATCGGACCGGCCGACTTGGGCCTCTTGACATCGGCCTATTTCGTGTCGTTTGCCGCGTTTCAACTGCCGCTGGGCGTGCTGCTGGACCGATTCGGGCCGCGGCGGGTGGAAGGAGCACTGCTGGTCTTCGCGGCCGGAGGGTCTTTGGTCTTCGGGATGGCGACAAGCCTCTTCGGGCTGTCGGCCGGACGGGCGCTGATCGGCCTGGGTGTTTCCGCCGGATACATGGCCGCCATAAAGGCTTACACCCTGTGGTTTCCGGCCCAACTGTGGCCGAGAATCAACGGCCTGCACCTGGCCGCCGGGGGGATGGGCGCGCTTTCTGCCACTGTGCCGGTGGAGTTCGCGCTGAGGTACGCGGATTGGCGCGTCGTTTTCATCCTGCTGGGGGCACTGAGCGCCCTGGTGGCGGCGGCCATTTTCTGGGGGGTACCGGAGAAACGCCAGGATGTCGGCGCCATTCAATTGAGCGACCCCCTCAAAGGGATAGGGCAGGTGTTCACCAGCCCGCTGTTCTGGCGCGTGACCCCGCTGACGGTCGTCTCCCAGGTGGCCTTCATGTCCATTCACGGCCTGTGGTCCGGTCCCTGGCTGCGGGACATGGCCGGCATGGACCGCGCCGGCATCGCGGGCGTCCTGTTCTGGACGGCGGCGGCCATGACAGCGGGCTACGTCATCGTCGGTTTTATCACCGAAAGACTCAGTCAAATAGGGATCAAGCCGATGACGACCGCCGTATGGGGGATGTCTCTCTTCATGGTGATCCAGGTGCTGCTGATGGCAGCGCCGGTCAACTGGGCCACACCGCTGTGGATGCTTTTCGGCTTTGTCGGCACGACGGGCGTCATCCCATACCCGGCGCTCGCCATGAGTTTCCCGCCCCAGCTGGCCGGCCGGGTGAGCACCGGCCTCAACGTCCTGGTCTTCGTCGCCGCCTTCGCCGCCCAATGGGGAATCGGCGGCGTCATCGCCCTTTTTCCCGTGACGGCTTCCGGCAACTACTCCCCCCAAGGATACCACACCAGCTTCGCCATCCTGCTCGGCCTCCAGACCTTATGCCTCGCCTGGTATTTACTTCCTGTTTTTTCCACAAAAAAATGAAAAAGGTCGACGGTAATAATGGGAGATGATAATTTTGAAATATGCTGTCGCCAGTTCCAGCCCGTCAGTTTTTCTGTGATAGATGCCACAGGGAAACAAATGGCTGTTCGCATTATGATGCGAAACATCGAGCAACAACCAACTGGTTGGCAAAGTAAACCACGCACCGGCTAAAGCCGGTGGCTTTGGAATCGGCTGAAAGCCGACTGAAGATTATGGATCACCGTCTATCTTGAAATCGCCGTTCGGGGGTTCGTGGCCTTGTTGCTCAATATACTTCATCACCACTTCATCGGGCACATTGCCTGAACTGGCCGCAAAGCAGCCTCGAGCCCAAAAGTGCCGCCCCCAAAATTGACGGCTCAGCGGCTTGAACTCCATCAGCATCCGCCGCGACGTCCGTCCCTTGACGGCCTTGAGCAGATCACTGACCGAAATGTGCGTCGGTATCGATACGAAGATGTGAACGTGGTCCCGGGAGATATGCCCTTAGAGAATCTCAACGTCTTTGGCCTTACAAACTTCACGCACCAACTCCCGCAACCGCGCAGCTACCTCGCCTGTAAAAACCGGCTTGCGGTATTTGGTGATCCAGACCAGATGATACTTGCATTCCCAGCGCGTGTGACTTACGATTCTCACCAGCCCCTATGGAGGCTCCTCTGGTTCGTGAATTTGAGCGCTTCACGACGTGGGAAACTTCACTTTTCTTCGGAACTGTCAAACTGCGGGAGTCCCCTGGCAGAGCCGCGAGTTTGCCTAAGTGAAGTTAAGGACGATCGTAGGGTTCGACCATTTTAAGTCTAATCCGCCATGACCCCAAATTCTTTCAACCTGCCAGAGCAGCTCATGCAGTCTACCCCTCGCAGTGAACAATGGCACAGCCCGCGTGGCATGTGAAGATGGGGTTAATTTGACGGTTACAAATTAAGTACTCAAGGATACAGGAAAGCAGGGATCATTTTCTCGTTGGGAGGGTACTCATGGAACAATTGGGTAAAAGAGTTGAGACCAATTGCAACGCAGCAATTGCGGAAAATGCAGATCCATCCCGGACCGGAGATGCAATCCGTCGGGTGGTCGAGCTGACCGGAGGCATGGATTGGCTCGAACCCGGACAAACCGTGCTAATTAAGCCTTCTCTCAATTCCGCCGGGCAATTTCCGTTTACTTCAAGTCCGATATCTTGCTCTGAACTGGTCCGGATGTGCCTCGAACGCGGCGCAGCCAAGGTTTACGTGGCAGACGAAATGGGCTTTGAACACACAATGACGAAACACTGGAAAACCGGAAAGTTTGCAGGGTTTGATAAAGACCATACTATCAAATCATTCAAAAAAAGCGGTATTTATGAAACCGTGAGGAGTATAGGCGATGAATTGGACGCAAGGGATCGCATTCACATCACGACATTCCGGGAGGATGGCTGGCGCCGGCATGAATTTACAGCCGGTGCTGACGAAAGCTCCTCACACGGGTCCACTCTGTACAACAAATGGGTCCGCTGGCAATTGAAAGAGGCAGACAAGTATGCAGGTGGCAAGGCGCGGCGAAGGTACATGCCACGCCTGTTCGATCAGAAACTCAAAAAGTCCACCTCCGGGTTTTATGTGCCAAATCTGCTGGACAAAGTGGACCACATCATCAACGTCTTTCGCCTTTCGACCCATGTCTGGTCTCAATACACGATGGCGATCAAAAATTGGGTCGGCATAATGCGCCCGGATGATCGTGTCTGGATGCATCAACTAAACTATCTCAAAAACAAGCGGCATATCAAGAACGGACTGCACGAGGACGACCCGATCCGAAATGAGCCACTTTATCACGAACAGTTAGCGGATTTGCATCTCCCACACATTGAAAAAGAGCGGCTGTGCGTGGCCGACGCCAGTCAGATCATACTTACTGGGGGACCTGACGATACAGATCGCCCCTTTTCCCAAGCCAACCTTGTCCTGGCCGCACGTGATATCATCGCCGCGGATGTCGTGGGCCTGGCTGTTCTGCGCTATGGGATGCTGAAGGCCTCCGATGGCCTGCTTGGGCGGTATGAACCTCAACCCTCGGGGTGGTTGGATGCCCTCGGTGGAGTAATCAAGGACCTTAGATGGCCTGAGGGGAAGCACGTTTTCAGGGGGACCGATGCAAAACTTTGTGATCCGGAATTCAGCAACTGGGACTGGGTCGCGATCCAGCGTGCCAGGGAATTGAGGTTGGGTGTCATGCACCCGGATGATCTCCAAATTGTCTTCGATGAAAAGGACTCGCCATTTGCGGTATCCAGTGTGAAACGTGACTGGATAACCAAAGATGCTTTGCGCCCGCCGAAGTGTAGACTGAACCTACCTGAACTATAGCGTGATAAGCTGTCACTGTACGTAATAAAACGATGATTGACGGATCTGCGTAAGAAGTTCATCATCTGCCTGTTTTTTCTACAAAAACAAGAAAGGAGGCAGAGATGAACCTCGAAGTTGTTTCTGTAGAAAGTCCCCGTTTTATACCCTCCCAACCCAGTCCGCACGGTGAGCTGAAACAAAAAGCGGCTTTCGGTAACGACGGCTGTGGCGATGCCGGGCGGAACGCATCCGAGGTCTTGCTCAAACAAATTCTCATCGAAATAGCCTTGGAGAAGATTGCCGCCCATGGACTCTGCGGCGCAGAGCATGTCGGCCCGTATCTGATGGACCTCTACCGGCGCAACTGCCGGCCCAACACGATTCGTTCGCGGTTTGCGACCATCCTGGTGTTCCTGCAGTATCTGAAAGCCAAGGCTTGCAACCTTCTTGAACTCGTCTGCCGCGAGGACCTGTGCGTCTTTATCGAGCAGGAGCAGGACCGCGGACTCAAGCCTGCTTCCATCAGTTGTCGCATTGATGCTCTGTATGCCTTCATCCGGTTTTTGGTGGACCGGGAAGTCCTGAGTCCGAATCTACTCAAGCGCAAGCTGCGCGTCAAGGTTCCCGACAGCCTGCCACGGGCCATCGATCCGCAGGATGTGCGACGACTGCTCGCGGTAATCCAACGGCCCCGGGACCGGGCGATGGTGTTGGTCTTGTTGAGAACCGGCATGCGCATCGGGGAGCTGTTGAACACAACGCTTTCCGATGTGAACATGGCCGAGAAACGCATCGAGATCTTTGAGAGCCGGAAGAATCGAGTGGGCCGCGTCGTCTACTTGGCAGACGACGCCTGCCAGGCACTCGAACACTGGCTTGTGGTCCGGCGCTGGAAAACGGAGTTGATCTTCAGCGGCCAGGGCGGCCGCCCGCTGAGCTATGAGGTGGTACGCTCGGGTTTTGTATCGCTTCTGAATCAGGCGGATCTCGCGCACAAGGGCTACACGCTGCACTGCCTGCGGCACACCTTTGCCAGCGAGCTGCTCAACGCCGGCATGCGGCTGGAGTGTTTGCAGCAGCTTTTGGGACACAGCTCGATTGAGATGACGCGGCGCTACGCCCGACTGACCGACATCACTCGCAAAGAGGAATACTTCCGGGCGATGGCCAAAATCGAGAAGGATGGGGTTCATGGCGATTACCGATGCGATCATCAACTACCGTAGGTTCTTGAAGCGCCGCAACTGCTCCCGGTGCACGCTGCGAAACTACATGAGCACGCTCAAGCACTTTGTCATCTGGCTCTCTGAGCCGATCGAGGAGGTCTCCTCTCGCAGCGTGCTCGCCTTCATCGACCACCTGCTGGATCGGCGCTTGAGTCCCAAGACCATCAACTGCTATCTGGACGGCATCCGCGGCTTTTACGACTATCTGATCCGCGAGGAAAACGTGCCGATCGTAAACCCGGTCAAGCGCGGTTATGTGCTCAAGCTCTCCCGGCCGCTGCCGCGGTATCTACGCGATGAGGAGATCCCGCGGCTGTTTGCCGTGATCGATCACAAGCGGGACAGGGCGATCTTCATGCTGATGCTGCGCTGCGGGCTGCGGGTGGAGGAAATCGCCCAGCTGACGCTGGGTGCGCTGGACTTGCCCCGCTCACAACTCTTCGTTTACCACGGCAAGGGTTCCAAGGACCGGGTTGTTTATCTCAGCCACGATGCGCAGCAGGCCCTGGTGGAGTACCTGAGGTTCAGAGCCTTCTCGCGGGTCAAACGTCTGTTCCTGGTGGACAAGGGTCGCTGCCGGGGCAATCCCGTATCGGTGCGCGCGATCCAGAAGCGCATGGAGCACTACGCCCGGAAAGCCGGATTGAAAGTAAGCTGTCATCAGCTACGCCACACCATGGCCACGCAGCTGCTCAATGCCGATGCGGATCTGGTGACGATCCAGGATCTCTTGGGACACTCCCGGATCAAGACCACGCAGCGTTATTGCCAAGTGTCCAATCTCAAGGTCCAGCGGGACTACCAAAAGGCGATTACCCAGGTAATGGAGCGACATGCGCTATAAGATGGGAAAGGACCCGGCGGCCGCGCTGGGGGGATTATTGGAGATCCCCCCAGCGCATCCGCCTGGCAGCAAACGTTAAACCCGACAGCCGATCACAGAGTTGAAGGGGAAAAAAGACTTGACAACGAAGAAAAAGCGGAAGAGAAGAATGGCAATAACAAACTAATATTAATAGAAAAAACAGGATTTATTACGTACAGGCTGTCAATATCCCCAGTTTTTAGAATAGCCGTTTTCCTGTGATAGATGCCGTATTGGAATCTGAAAGTTTTTTGGGCCTCCGAAATTTCACGTTATGGCAGGTATCTGAATAAAGAAGGCGAGGTCATTATTGGCCTTGTCTCTATAGATTGGAAGGATTGGCGTCTTTTTAGAATCACTTGATCAATATGCCACTCCCCGTCTGAAACGCCTTAACTTTCTGAACAGTGAGAACACCTTTTGCGGATAGACGGAGACCGTCCTCGCTTATGAAACTACTTGCGGTCCGGCAGAGGTTCTCCCGATGCACTGACTTCACGCTGCAACGCGTTTACGGCATGGTAAACGGCTTTCATGAGCTCGCTTCGGACTGCGGCCCAGTTCTCCTGATTCGTCCATCCCCGAAGATCGAAACTAACCGAGTTGTCCCCGTATCCCGTAAAAAGACACTCAGGAGCGGGGTCTTGCAGAATGCGGGGATTGGCGCGGGCGGTCGACAGGAGGAGATTGATGGTCTTTTCTGGGTCGGCCTTGCAGTTCACCACCACGGGCAGGTCGAGTCGCCGCATCTGGTCGCTCAATGTCCAGTTGGTCACGGTGGCGGTGATGAACTGTGAGTTGGGCACGACGAGGTCGGCGCCCTGGTTGGTGCGGATGGTGCTCGCGCGGATGCCGATTCGCCGTACCTCCGCTTGCAGGCCGTTCACCTCGACGATATCGCCGGCGTTCACCGGTCGCTCGAAGAGCAGGATCAGACCGCAGACGAAATTGTTCACCACTTCTTGCAGCCCGAAGCCGATGCCCACCCCCAAGGCTCCGGCCAGCACGGTCACCTTGGTCAGGTCCATCCCCAGCACCCCAAGCCCCATGAGAAATCCCAAAGTGAGCACGATGTAATGAATCACGCGCGAGTAAGCGTAGGACAGCCCACGCCCAATGCCCCGGCGGGGATACACTTCCTCTTGGAGGGCGAAGCGGATAAAGGCGGACAGCAGGTAAGCGGCCCATACGGTGAGACCGAAGGAAAGGACGTCCTCAACGGAGACGCTGATAGACTGGCGTTCCAGCTTGAAATCAAGGATAGCGCCGAACCCGAAGCGCACGTGGTCCAAGAGCCCGACATAGTTGATGGAGCGGTTGACCCAAATCACCGCGGCCGATAAAGACAACACCCTGGAAATCCGTCTTTCGATGAGGTCGCAATGATTGACGACCATGTGCAGCTTCTGCAGCGGCCAGGTCCTCAGTGCGATGGCGACCGCGCCGCTGATCACCCGCACAAAGGCGTATAGCGCGAGGGCCAGGAAGCTCCCGTAGAGGATGGCAGGCGTAATCAAGCGCGCCAGCCGCGTGTACCCGACGGTTGCCGATAGGAAACCGGCTATCCCAAACAACATGAGGCCTTTGATCAACCACGGAACCGAACGGGCTCGAACGCTGTCCGGAGGCGAACCGCCCAAAATGCGCAGGCGTTCGCCATCAAGAAGTCGGCCCAGCGCTGCGATGGCCGCCAGACTCTCCAGCATCAGGAGTGCCTGCTCGACCAGGAGCGCACCACCAAGGGACTGCCGCACGAGGTCCAGCAGGTATAGACCAACCGCCGCAAAGACTCCGGAGGTTAATCGAGGATCGATTACCGGGCGTATCAGCCTGGTCATCGGCACAAGTGTCAAAGCCGAAAGCACGTCTTTTACCCGCTCGGGGGTGGATGACAAAGTAGCCGTAGCAACGAGCAGCGCAATTATCAGCGCTGCGGAATATGGTCGATCGAACGCTTCCATGGCGGAGGGCACGTCGATGCCGTCGGCCGTCCACCGGCGTTTCTTGTGCCGAGCGGCGCAGGCCGCCGCCGCAAACACCGCGAACAGCATCACATGCAGCGGCATCCCGCGAGAAGGGTTCCGCAGGTATTGCATGATGTTCAGCCAGACGCCGTGAGAGATGACTTGTATTCTGTTAGGCAGGACAGACAGGGCATGGTCCCAGAGTTCGGGTGCCCAGATGGGTGGGTTTTCCCGATCGAAAAAGCCCCCGACTGCTGATTTCTCCGCCTTGGCGATTATCGTCAGCTCCCCGTCGCAGCGGGTTAGTTCTCTGGCCAGCTCGCCCAGAATCCCGAGAGCCTCCTCCTCTTGTGTATTCAGCTGCGACTGCGACGCCTCTATCGCCGCCAGCGTCGTTTCGATCTGACCCTGGATGGACGCAGGTGCCTGTCGGTACTGAGCCCCATCACGGGTGAGCGTCCAGCTCTCCCGCAGGTTCTCCAGGCGACCCAGGGCTTCACGTAGGCCAGCGGCGAGCTGGGTCAGCTTAGCCAGTTCGTTAGATATCTGCTGATGCGTTCGTTGCCAGAGCGAATGCTGGGCTTGCAGGGTCGCGAGTGGAGGTTGGTCACCGAGGATTGCTGACGTATCGGCAATATCCAGATCAATCTGCTGGGTGAGACCGGGAATGGCACGCTTGATGCCTTGTATTTCGTCGCTGGGGGCGAACTTACGCGCTATGGCGGCCAGAAATGCGGTGACCTCCGATGATTTTGCGGAGACCTCCGCGGTTGGAACGGCCCCCGGGGCCGTCGGTGCGGTAGTGGAAGGGGCAGCGGAGGTCTGGGCATGCGCTGCAACCGACGCGATACCGACCGACAGCGCAACCGCCATGCCGATGACCCGCAGCGATTTCCTCTGCCCTGGCCCCATGATCTTCATGGCCCGTCCTCATTGTGCGGTCTTAAAAGAATACCAAATAATTACTCGAAAATTCCAATAGCCACTCCGAAACCAACTCCCCAAGCGAAGAATGAGTGGTCTTTCCTGCTCATAGGAATAGGTTAGCCAATCGACCTATGTGTAGACTTCGATGGATAATTTCAATTTTGATTGGCCGATAGGTTTTGGAATGAACTCCCTCGGGGAGGGGCCATCGCCTCGGGTCCATATCACAAGTTTTTCGCCTTGGTGATACGTCGGATGGTAGTTAAAGCATCTAACTTTTCAATATCATAACAGATTTATTTCGTATATTCTTTTTTTATCCTGGTCCGTTTTTGTCAAACCCAAAGTGAAGGGGATATCCCCCTTGCCTGGGTTAGCGACCGTCAATCTCACGTTTTCAGAAATCTGATACAGTGCAGGTCGCAAATAGTACAATAGGTTTTTTGGATACATGTTTTCGGTGCTATTTCCAACGCTGCACTTCATCCGCGCGGTTTTTTGCGTTGGCTGAAAGCGACTGATGATATGGCTGGCGGCCATCGATAGAATCGTTCGCCTACTCATGACCCAAGAAGGTCCTGCAACTTTCACAAAATTGCTCCTCAGCGGCATTCGTCAGATATCGAACCGGTTGGCGGCAACGGCATCCTCATTCCACTCCAGTCCAACGCCGGGTACGTTGGGAATATGTAGAAGGCTACCACTGATCTCATATGGCTTTTGAAGAATGGGGTATGCCCAATTCTGCCATTCCAGCCAGTGCGCAGTTTCGGTAACCCGCATCACATGAGCGGCCACTTCCGGGTAAAGATGGGTGGATACGGGAACACCCGCTGCCCCTGCAATAGCTGCAGCTCTTAGCCAGCCGGTAACGCCACCGATGCGCATGAAATCCGGCATCACCAAATCGCAGGCCTTCTTCATCAATGCTTTGTGAAGTTCCCTCGGACCATAGAAGTTCTCGCCGATCTGGATTGGCGTTTTCAACTCTGCGGTCAGTTGCTCGTAACCGTCGAGATTGTCGTAGACGATGGGCTCCTCGATCCAGTCAAGACCAAGGTCGTCAATCATGTGGCAGCGTTTCAAGGCTTCGGCCATGTCGAGGCCCTGATTGAAGTCAACCATCAGATGGATATCGCCTCCTATGGATTTGCGCACAGCTTCAACGGTTGCTATGTCTTCCTCCGGGCGGTCGCGACCCATACGCAGTTTCAGACCCCAAAAACCACCTTCTGCCTGTAATTCGACCGCCTCCGCCGCCACTTCTTCGGGTTGGCGCAGCCATAAGCCATTGCTGTTGTATGCTTTGACCGGGCCCACCGAGCCGCCCAGCATGCGACAGAGAGGCATGCCCGCAGCCTTTGCCAAGGCATCCCAAGCAGCCATGTCGAGGCCCGCAGCGGCAATCATCGAAAGACCTTCATAGCCAACAAAATGGAGGGATTTACGAGCCATCTCGAAAAACTCAACCGGTGTAACCTGCTTCCCTCGAAGCAGATCACCGAGGTCGTTTAGAGCAGGCACCAGATACCTCATCGATCTTATAATATAGGGTTCAAGATAGCTTCGGCCCGTGACACCTTCCTCGGTATGAAGATCAATCAATATCAGCGGCCAATCTTCAATGGTGGCAATTCGCGCAACAACAGGGCGTTCTAGTTTAAGCACAACCGGTCGCGCCGTGATTTGTCGGAGGGTGAGCTTTTCAAAATTCATCGTTACAAGATCTCCTTTCTCGAAAAAAGAGTTCTGAATCAATATCTGATTCGTCGGGTCGGTTCGTCGTCAAGGACGAAGAAAATCTTCGAATTGGTAGCGACAAGCCACGTGTGTTGCTTCTATTGGAAAAGATGAGAATGGAGTCATTTATATCACCGATTTGGCACTTCGGTGATTTGTCGGATCTGTACGTAATAAAACCTATTTTTTCTACTGATGTTAGTTAGTTACATGTTATATTACTTTTTGATATCTTCTTCTTTTTCTTCTTTGTCAAGTCTTTTCATAGAGCGTGACGTTGGATCACCTTGCCGATGGCCTGCTGATAATCACGTTGCACCTTCAGATTGGAGACCCGGCAGTAGCGCTGAGTGGTCCTGATCCGGGCATGCCCCAACAAATCCTGTATCGTCACCAGCGCCGCATCGGCATTGAGCAACTGGGTCGCCATGGTGTGCCGCAGTTGATGGCAGCAGACCCGCAGACCGGATAGCCGCGCGTAATGCTCCATGCGTTTCTGGATGCCGCGCACGGAGATCGCCGTGCCCTTACAGCGCCCCTTGTCTACCAGGAACAGGCTTTTGGCCCGCGAGGCGCGTCTTGCCTTCAGGTAATCGATCAGCGCCCGCTGGGCGTCATGGCTCAGGTACACCCCCCGGCCCTTGTTGCCTTTGCCCTGGTAAACGAACAGCTGCGAGCGCGGCAGATCCAAGGCCGCCAGGCTCATCCTGGCCACTTCCTCCACCCGCAGCCCGCAGCGCAGCATCAGCATGAAGATCGCCCGATCCCGCTTGCTGTTTATCACGGCAAACAGCCGCGGGATCTCTTCATCGCGCAGGTGACGCGGCAGCGGCCGGGCCAGCCGCAGCAGGTAGCCGCGCTTGACGGGATTTACGATCTTCACCTGCTCCTCGTGGATGAGGTAATTGTAGAAGCCGCGCACACTGTCCAGGTAGCAGTTGATGGTTTTGGGATTTAACCCTCTGGCGATCAGATGATCGATGAAGTCCTGAACGATGCGGGGGCCGACCTCTTCGATTGGCAGCGCCAGCCACAGCACGAAGTGCCGCAGCGTGTTCATGTAAGTGCGCAGCGTGTGCGCCGAGCAGTTACGGCGCTTTAGCCACCGGCGGTAGTTCACAACGGCATCAATAATGGCCATCGAGGCCTCCTTTCTCGATCAGCGCCATGGCGCGGAAGTACTCCTCCCGGCGCGTAGTGTCGGTCAACCGGGCATAACGGCGCGTCATCTCGATGCAGCTGTGCCCCAAGAGCTGCTGCAGGCACTCCAGACGCATTCCGGCGTTGAGCAACTCACTGGCAAAGGTGTGCCGCAGGCTGTGCAGGCTGTAGCCGCTGTCGGCCAAGCCCGCCTGGGATAGATACCGTTCAAACCGACCGCGGACGGCTTCGTAGCTAAGCCGCGGTCGGCCCATGCCGTGAAAGAGGTAATCGCTTTTCTGGGATCGATGCACCAGCCACTGCCGCAGTACCGCGCAGGCATCCTCACTGAGGTAGACCACCCGGCCGACGCGGCTCTTCTGAGCGACCATGATCTCAATCTTCTGCTCGTTCAGATCCACATCGGCCAGCCGCGTATCCAACAGCTCCCCAATGCGCATGCCGGTGCGCAGCAAGACCAAAACGATCGCGCGGTCCCGGGGGTGATCGATCACCGCAAGCATTTGCCGCACCGCCTGCGGCTCGATCGCCCGTGGCAGGCTCACGGGTAGCTTGATACGCAGTTTGCGCGCGAGCACCTCCGCATTGAGCTCTCCGCGCTGAACCAGAAACTTCAGAAAGCTGTACAGCCCCCGCAGGCGCATACTGATCGTGTTGGGCGTTAACCCCAGGTCCTGCTCATGCTCGACAAAGCCGCCGATATCTTCTCGGCTGATGGCCTCCAGCCGCTCCTGCCTGCAGCCTTTCAGGTAGAGAAGAAAGCTGCCGATAGTCTGCGCGTGCGCCCGCAGCGTGTTGGGGCGGCAGTTGCGCCGATAAAGCTCAGTCAGGTACGCTCTGACCGGCTCATGGCCGCACAGGCCCCGGTCGATAATCTTCTCCAGCGCCCTGCCGATAATCTTTTGCTTGCGTCGTAGTTCGTGGCTTTCTTCTGAGACAGGCTGCGAGGGAATCCACGGTGGGAAAACGAGTGAGCCTTGGGTTGACGGAATGACGGGGAAAGAAGTTTGGGGCCTACGGTCTTCTACAGAAACATGTTCGGCGTTCATCTCTGCCTCCTTGCGTGTTTTTGTAGAAAAAACAGGCAGATGATGAACTCGAAACAAACTTCAGTCAATCACCATTTTATTACGTACAGGTCGGATGAAATCACCGGAAGCATGCTATCTGTGAATATATTTTTTGCCGGGCCGATATCTGTAACTTTTGCCAAACGTTTTCTTTGGTCCTTCGTTGTTAGGGTTGCAGGTTTATCTTAGGTCGTTTTTCCTTACATAATCTCGAAAACCATAGTCCGATTAGAGGTAGAAGGCAGGTATGCAGGTCACCGCGTACCCTTCACTTCTTGGTTACCTGTTTTTTCTCAGCCATTGCCCCGAGTATGACACTCTGGGCCTTTTCATTGGTTCTGGCGACAGAAAATATCAATTGTTTTGCCATCGACCTCAACCACAACCTTGCCATTCTGTACCGTCAAGGGCTGCCCGGTTTTCCAGTGCTTCAGCCCTTCCGCTATCATGCGAACCACACGTTGCGGAACTGCGGACTGGTTCAGATCCAGTTGGATGGGAAGCGGCATTTTTGCGTATCCGTTATTGAGGATGACGAAGGCCACATCGTTGGTGGCAATGCGCAGAAACGCGTACACCAGGTCGTCCGACCAAAGCGTTATGGTGGTCCCGTACTTGAGCGCTGCATTCTGCTTGCGCAAACGTATGAGATCCCGGGTCCACTCGTAGATCACCTGTTCTTTGCGGTACTGCGGCAGAGGGTGGTTGTCGGGGCCGATGACGTGCCATGGAAAATCACGGCGCAAGTCCCGATCGTCGGCAGCCTTCCATCCCTCAAGCCCTACCTCGGTGCCGTAGTAGATCTGTGGTATTCCACGTATGGTGAAAAGAGCGCCCAGGCAAAGCTTAGTGACCCTGATCGCCCATTCGAGCCCGATGCCCCCTCCGGGGTGTTTGGTCCGGGCGTGGCTCATAATCCGCTGCTGCAAGTCGTGGTTATCGACCAACGTGACCAGTCCATTGGCGTTGCGGTATCCGCCCTTGGATGGGTTGTCGTCGTCAAGGACGCCCAGCGGCTCGTCAGGGTTCAACCGCGGGCGTGCAAGCCAATAGCGAAGGCTTTCGTCATAGATGAGCGTCTGCCGCAAGGCCGTGCACAGGGGGAAATCGAAGATCGAATTGAAATCATGGTAGTTCTGGTACTCAAGCAATTTACCGATGTCCTCTTTCCCTTCAACCAGTACCTCTCCTATGAGACACGTGCCAGGGTACTGGCCACGGAGTTGGGACTTGAAGTAGTACCAGAACTTGGGCTCGACGTGTTTTACGGTATCCATGCGGATGTTGGTGACCTTGCCCCTGGTGATCCACTCTTCGATGTTCTTAATGAAGTAGTCAATAACTTGGGGGTCGTCGTGATTGAAGTCCGGCAAACCGGCAAGCTCACCCTTGACTTCGCCCACCCCATTGACGTTGAACCAAGCGGGGTCAAATTGTCCGCGCGCCCCGTATCCGGCATGATTCACCACCATGTCTAAAACCACCTTCATGCCTTTGGCTTCGCACGTGTCAACGAAGGTTCCGAATGTGGTTATGTCCGTCGAGGTGGGCAATTGGGTGCCGTCGAGAAGACGCCTGTCAATGCAGTCGAACCGGCGCGGCCAGTAGTAGTGGTAGGGTTCTGTTGTCTCGTGCCGGTCAATGTTCTCATACACCGGTGTCACCCAAATCGTTGTCACGCCAAGCTCGATGAGGTAGTCGAGCTTCTCGATGATCCCGTCGAGCGTGCCTCCGTGGATGCTCGTGTCCGATGCTTCGACCGTCCGTTTTCCCCTGCCGAAAAAACGATCCGTCATCACGAAGTAGATGATGTCGTCCTGGGTAACCTGCTGCATAAATAACTTCTCCAATTCGCGCAGATCTGTAGGTTCGACGCAATACTCAGCGTTTTAGACTGCAATTGCAGCAAGGAATTCTTCCGGGGTCATGATTGAAAGGATGTCGGTAACGTAATCGATTTTGTTTCTTGTGATGAGGCAGTCTACTTTTGCGTTGACTGCTGAATAGCATTGCACCGCATCCTCAAAATCCCTGTTCGGACATCGCCATTTTAGCTCATGCCAAGGGCGGCGGTGGGGGCGGCAACTCCCCGCGCTCCAGGGCTTCCCGGGCGGCCTTTACAGGTATGCGCGCTTCACACGGAACACCCACCTGACACAACCCGCAGCCATACCCTTCGAACTTGTATGTTTTTTTCACGTATTCTCTCGAGCGAGCCAAGTGCTGCCGGCACTTCTCCTTGTCGTGGCCTTCTTTGGTAATGGCGCGGGCCGGACAACGGTCAATGCATTTGCCGCACGTTCCATCGGCGAAAAACAGGCAATAGGCGCGGTGGTTCGAATAAGGCCGGGGAGTCGGTTGAATCGATATCTTGGCCACTACCGACCCCACCCGCATGGCTTTGCCCCTTGCAGTGATCAGCCCGTCGCACAGGCCGAACGTGCCGAGTCCGGCCGCATGGGCGGCGTGGCGTTCCGACCAGGAAGAGGCATAGGAGAATCGTTCGGATTTGACGACGGTCCAGTTGGGGGCCAGCATCGGAGCGATGGCGGCATAGCCGACCTGCTTAAGACGATCCGCCACCCGGCGACGCAAGGCGGCATTGAACTCCTCGCCGTAGACCCTGATCCGGGCCCATTCTTCGGAGGGATACTTCTTGGCCCTGCGGTTGGCTTTGCGGACCGCCTCTCGCTGGGGAAGGACCCATGAGACGACGGTCAGTTCCTCGGCGCCTGCCGATTCTCCAGGGCAGTGCTGGGCGAAGACCTCCCACGGGGTCCAGTGGAAGGGCCCGACATATTCCTTGTACTGCTGCCAAATCGGGTCCGCACCGGAGGCGAATCCAACCAGGGCATCGTCCCATGCAGGGTCTTCAGTATTGTTTCGCATGGTATTGTGGGTTGAAGTGACGATGAAATCGCGGACCAAATCTTTGATCCAGTCCGCTGAAATACCGGCGCTGTTTTCCATTTATAATCCTCCAGAATGATCATGTTGTGAAGGGGTTCGAAGTCCGACGGTATTTTGGCCTGATCTTTCCGTTAGCGGATGGCTGACTCATCGGATTCACACGCATTTGTCCGGGTCGGTCGCGTGCACGAAGGTGACGGCCATCAGGTCACAAAAAGGCCCAGGGGCTTGCCGTCCTTGAGGTTCACCAGCCCTTCCTCACAGATCCGCAGATAGGGGATGGCTGCGCCTGTAAGCGCGATCAGGGACAGCAGCGGGTCCGGGAAGGCCACGCCCAGCCGGGCTGCGGCCTGCTTCAGGGCATCCAGGCGCGCGGCAAGCGCTGCAGCGGGCAAGTCGCTCGCAAGCCCGAAGATCGGCATGGGGATTTCGGCCAGGACGCGGCCGCCCTCGCAGAGCACGGCGCCGCCCTGCATGTCGGCCAGCCGGTTGACGGTACAGGCCATGTCGGCATCGTTCGCTCCGACCACCACGATGTCCGAGGTGTCCCAGGCCGCGCTGCAGGCCACGGCCCCGCGGGTGAGCCCGAAACCCTTGATCAGACCGGTGAAAAGCTTCCCGGGGCTGTGCGTGCGGTCCACGGCGGCGATTTTGCAGAGGCCGTTTTCGGGGTCCGCCTTCAATTCTCCTTTCGACACCGGCAGGTCCAGGTGCCGTTCGGCCGTGACGAGATCGGTGACCATCTCGATGACCCGCACCCGCGCGGTGCTGACGCCCGCCGGCGACCGGATGTTGAAATCGGAAGGAGAAAGGCGGCGGGGCAGCTTGACGGTGTTCAGGCTTGCCGTGGAAAAGGCATGTCGCCGTGGTGCTTTGCGCAGCCGGCCGCCTTCAAAGATGATCTCGCCGTTGCAGACGACCGTCTCAGGCTTGAACTCGGTCATATCCGGAAGGAGCACCATGTCCGCCAATCGTCCGGGCGCAATGCCGCCCAGGATTCCGTCCAGGCGGAAGTGCTCGGCCACGTTGAGAGTGGCCATCTGGATCGCCTCGACCGGTGTGAACCCGCAGGCCATCGCCTTGCGGACCACGAAATCCATGTATTTGCCCTGCATCAGGTCCTGCGGTGAGGCGCCGTCGCTGGCCAGGATCAGTCGCCGCAGGTCGATGCCGGCTGAGCGGACACGGGAAATGGCTTCCAAATCCCTGCGGATGCTGCCCTCCCGCACCATCACGTGAACCCCCAGGCGCAGGCGCGCGAGGACCTGTTCGGCGTCGATGGGCTCATGGCAAGAGGTGACGCCGGCGGCCACGTAAGCCGCGAGCTTCTTTTCGCTGGCCCCGGCCGAGTGGCCTTCGAGGACCTTGCCGGCCTGGAGGGTCTGCTGGAAGGAGGGCAGGTAGGCCTCTGGTTCCTGCAGTACGGACTGCCAGTAGGATTCCCCGAGGCCGAGAATCTCGTCTCTCTGCAGCAGGAGGTTCAGGTCGTCGCCAGAAACCCCTTTGGCCGCGGCGCTGATGGATACCATGGCCGGCGCGGTGGCCAGGATGCGGATCGGCTGCTCCCGGAACGAATCGAGAAAATCGAGGACGCCGGGCAACCCGGCCACCGGGTAGGGCTCGATGGTTTCGGTGACGACGGTGGTGACGCCGGCGGCGGCTGCGAACGGAATGAACTCGGCGGCGGTGCAGACCCAGGCCAGGTGAGTGTGCCCGTCGATCAACCCGGGGACGAGCGTCCTGCCGGTGGCGTCGAGCACGCGCGTGGCCGGCCCGATGGTGTCCTTAACCTCCGCGGATACGCGGGCGATCCATCGGCCTTTCATTGCGATCCCCATGTTTTTTTGGATCTCGCCGGTGTAGACGTTGACCAAGTCGGCGTTGAGCACCACCAGGTCGGCCGGCTCCGCGCCGAGCGCCACCCGCATGAGGGTCTGCATGACGTCGGTGGTCTTTGGCGGCAGAGTGCTTTTGTGAGTCATCGGCATGCCTCGAGGTGAATTCGGTTTTTTCCCGATGAAGGTTTCCATGAGCAAAGGTGTCGGATGGACAGAGGTGTTCCTGTCGCATCTTTTATTATGTAGCACTATCCAAAAAGGTTTGGAAAGCAAAAATGCAGGGCTGTGAACGAAGGGGCGGCGAGCCGGCAACCGCTTCCTAACCAAAGGAAAAAGTGCTAAGACACCTGCGCATGATCGGGAGTGTCTGCGCCGGATATTCATCGGTTGCCGTTTCGCTGCTGCCGTAAGTTCAGGCGGAGAGGCTGCAGTCAGGGAAACGATTCGGGCGAGGGGGACTTGAATGGGGCAAGTGCTGATCGGTGCCATCGGCGACGACGTGACCGGGTCCACGGACCTGGCCCTGATGCTGAGCAAGCACGGCATGTCCGTGGTGCAAACGATCGGCCTGCCGCAACCCGGCGCGGTCGTGCACGACGCCCAGGCGGCGGTGGTGGCTCTCAAGAGCCGCACGGCGCCGGTGGAGCAGGCGGTCGCCGATTCGCTTGCGGCCTGCGACTGGCTGCTCGCGCAGGGCGCCCGCCAGATCTTTTTCAAGTACTGCTCGACCTTTGATTCCACCGAGAGAGGCAACATCGGGCCGGTGACGGAAGCGTTGCTGGCGCGCCTCGGTGCCGAGATCGCGATCTACTGTCCGGCCTTCCCCGAGAACGGCCGCACCGTGTACAACGGGCACCTGTTCGTCGGAGGCGATTTGCTCTCGGACTCCGGCATGCGGCATCATCCGCTGACCCCGATGACCGACTCCAACCTGGTCCGGTTTCTGGGCAAGCAGGTCCGGAATCCGGAAACGGTCGCCCTCATTTCCTACGCAACGGTGGACCGGGGGCCGGCGGCCATCCGCGACCGTTTGCAGGAACTGGCCGGCCGGAATTGCCGTCACGTGGTTGTGGACGCTTTGACGAACCAGCACCTCGTCACGATCGGGGAAGCTTGCGCCGATTTGAAGCTGGTGACGGGTGGCTCCGGGGTGGCCATGGGGCTGCCGCTGAACTTTCACCGAGCAGGACTGCTGGTGGACTCGGCCGGTCCGGCGCCCCTGCCGAAGCTGAGCGGCGGCATCGTGGTTCTGGCCGGGAGCTGCTCGGCCGCCACGCGGCGTCAGGTCGCGCGGATGTCGGCATTCTGTCCGTCTGTTTGCATCGACCCGCATGAGCTGGCCTCCGGGAAAATGCATCTCGAGGATATCGCCCGATGGGCCGCGGATCGGGTCGGTGAAAGCCCGGTTCTTATCTACTCCACGGCGGAACCCGAGCAGGTGGCCGCCGTGCAGGCGCAGTTGGGGCGCGAGGCCGCCGGCCATCTCGTCGAACAGGCCATGGGTGAACTCGCTCTGCGGCTCAGGCAGGCGGGGGTGCGCACGTTCATCGTCGCCGGCGGCGAAACCTCCGGGGCGGTGATGGCCGCTCTGAGAGTCGGTTCGCTGCGCATCGGCCCTGAGATTGCGCCGGGCGTGCCCTGGACGGTCACGGAAGACGAACCGCGATTGTGCCTGGCGCTGAAGTCCGGGAATTTCGGCGATGACGACTTCTTCGAGAAATCGGTAAGGATGCTGCCATGACGGAAAACGACATTCGCGAAAAGATGATCGTGCACGGCAAATCCCTTTTCGACCGCCGGTACACCTGCGGCGGGTCGGGCAACATGAGCGTCCGCCTTCCGGACGGGGTGCTGGTGACGCCCACCAACAGCTGCCTGGGTCGGTTGGAGAAGGACCGGATCTCTAAACTGGACGGGGACGGCAATCGCATCAGCGGCGACCCGCCTTCCAAGGAATGGGGCCTGCACCTGGCGGTTTACCGCGCCCGGCCGAATGCGGGCGCGGTGGTGCACCTGCACTCCCCTCATGCCGTGGCGGTGTCCTGTCTCAACGGGCTCAACACCGACAATGTGCTGCCGCCCATCACGCCTTACTTCGTCATGCGGATCGGCCGGCTGCCGCTGGTGCCTTACTACCCGCCGGGGGACCCGGGGCTGGCGGAGGCGGCCGGCCGGTTGGCTTCCAGATGCCGGGGGATTCTGCTGGCCCACCACGGGACCGTCACCGCCGGCATGGACCTCGACGACGCCGTCTACAACGCCGAGGAGCTTGAGGAGACCGCGCGACTTTTCCTGGTGCTGCGGAATGAAAACTACGCGGTGCTCAACCACGACGCCGTGGAGGAACTGCGAAAACGCTTTGGGTGATGAAGGAGACGCCGGTTATGTTCGCCGTGACCGTTCTGTTGGAAGTCGATGATCGACACCTTTCGGAATTCATGGAAGCGATGCGCGCGCAGGCGCGCAACTCGCTCGAACTGGAGAAGGACTGTCGCCGGTTCGACATATGCGTCGACGCGGGGGACCGTCGCCGGGTGTTTCTCTACGAGATCTACA
>CAVQTH010000024.1:0-303070 GCA_963716325.1 uncultured delta proteobacterium
GGTTGCCGCAGTTGTAGAACATCAGGTTGAAGTCCAGCTCCTTGGTGAGGACCGGCCAAAGATCGAGGGCTTCCTTGTAAAGGGGGACGTTTTCCTGGGTGCGCTGGTTGGCACGCACGATGGCCGTGTTGCGGCCGGCCGCCCCGCAGCCGATGAACTTCTTCTCGATCACGGCCACGTCGGTCATGCCGTGGCGGCTCGCCAGGAAATAGGCAGCGGCCAAGCCGTGGAGGCCGCCGCCGATGATCACCGCATCATAGCTGGATTTGAGGGGGGTCTCTTTCCACAACCGGTTGAATTTGAGAAACATGGGCTCACCTTGCGCTTCTCGGTTGTTTATTGGGGCATTGGGATTTTGGAAGTAGTGAAATCAATGAAATATTTATTTCGCAAATAAAATAAAAATTGTCAAGAAAATTTTCCATGGCAATTCTTAGACTATTTTATACCTTGGCTTTAAGCGTGTTTTTGTTGCTGAGATCGTAATCGAATACCATCATCAAATATAAAATAATAGCCCTAATTTATTTGAATTTATTAATATTAACAATGTTTGCGCATTTTAGTTGACAGCTGCCGTGGCGAGATTGTAGATATAAGATCCAAGATAAGCCCCTGATTGCTATTCATGTCATATGTAGTATTTATTTCATCGGAGACATACCGATGGCCGCCAATATGCTGCTGCAGAAGATTTCCTCACACCGCACGGACCTTACTCCCAAGGCGCGCCTCATCGGTGATTACATCCTCAACAACCCGCGCAAAGTGATCTTCATGACGACGAAGGAGCTTTCGAAGGCATCGCGGGTCAGCGAGGCGACTGTCATCCGCTTCGTGTATCAGTTGGGGTACAAGGGATACGGCGACTTCCTCCAGGAACTCCGGGACATCATCGACACGGAACTGACCCTTATCGACCGGGTGGGCCTTACCGACATGAAAGCGCCCGAATCCGAACGGTTCCGCAGGGTCGTCTTTTCCGAAATCGACAACCTCAAGCAGCTGCACGAGAGCCTCGACCTCGACAAGGTGAACCGGGCCGTGGAACTGCTGCACGTAAGCAGCGCCGTCTACGTCGTCGGCTCCCGGCTGTCTTACACCTTTGCCTACTATCTGGGCTGGTCGCTGACGAAGATCCGAACCAAGGTCCACATCATGCGCGGCAGCGATTCGACCTGCATCGACTTCCTCACCATCGCCCCGGAGGAGTCCCTGGTGGTCATCTTCGCCACCACGCGTTACCCCAACGAGTTGATCCGTTTGGGCAAGCTCGCCAAGCGCCTCAACCAGACGCTGATCGTGATTACGGATGGCGCCCTGTGCCCGCTGATCCCGTTCGCGGATCTCTCGATCATCGCGCCCTCGCGCCACATCCCTTTGATCGGCAGCCCGACGACCCTCTCCTGCCTGATCAACTTTTTTGTCGTTGAGCTTGCCGCACGCTGCGGCGCGGACCTTAAACGGCACCAGGAAAAGTTGGAAAAGGTCTACCTGGAAAACGATGTCTTGTTCAACCTGAGATAGTTCTGCTAATACAGTCTTCAGCCCATGGGACTGTCGATTCTTCAACTCGAAAGAAAGGAGGGTGATTCGTCGCCATCCATCAGGATTTGAGCCCCGCTGGCGTATTTTACTTCTTCTCCAACCCCTAACGGTTCATGAGTAAGGAGGTTAATGATGAGCAAAGGTGTTCGCATTTCCTTACTGTCCATTTTGATCGCCGGACTGCTGGCGGGTTTCGCCGGCGCGGCCGATCTGGCAAAAGACCAGGCGCTGAACATCGCCTTCGATGCCGGCGACCTCAAGAGCCTCGACCCCCACCGCGCGGCGGCAACCGCCGACCGCGCCATCGTCGACATGATGTTCAACGGTTTGGTGCGCTACCCGCCGGGCAACCAGGTCAAGCTGGAGCCCGACATCGCCGAGTCCTGGACCGTTTCCGCCGACAAGAAGGTGTGGACCTTCAAGCTGCGCAAGGGCGTCTTCTTCCATCCGTACGCGGGAAGTCCCTAACGGCTATGAGTTGACCTCGGAGGACGTCGTCTTCTCCCTGAAGCGCGCCGCCAACAAGGACACCTCGGCCTACGCCGGGGACTACAGCGGCATCACCGTCGATGTCGTGGACCCGATGACGGTCAAGATCACCATCGACAAGCCCATCTCCGACCCGCTGTTCCTGGCCAAGTTCGCCAACTACACCGGCGGTTTCATCGTTTCCAAGAAAGCCATCGAGGCCAAGGGCGAGGACTGGTTCAAGACCAACCCGGTCGGCACCGGCGCATTCAGGTTCGAGTCCTACGAGCCACGCCAGAAAGTGGTGCTGGCGGCAAACCCCAAGTACTTCCGCGGCGCCCCCGTGCTGAAGAAGGTGACCGCCCGGTTCATGCCGGATGTCAGCTCCCGGGAATTCGGGCTTCAGACCGGTGAATTGGACATCATTGAAGGCCTCAAGGAAGACAAGTGGATCGAAAAAGTGTCCACTTTCAAGGACGTGAAAGCCCCCACCTTCGGCCCCTGCGAAACCCAGGTGCTCTTTTTCAACATGAGCATCCCGCCCTTTAACGACCTGCGGGTCCGCAAGGCCTTCTCCTACGCGCTCTCGCGAGACGTCATCGCCAACTTCATGGGCAAGAGCCTGGCGGTGCCGATCTACTCCCCGGCGCTCGCGCCCCCCGCGCTGGGCGCGCTGACCAAGGACGAGGCGCTCAAGGCCGGGGTCGTCTACGACAACAATGTCGAGCAGGCCAAGAAGCTGCTCGCCGAGGCCGGCTTCCCGAACGGGATCAAAACCGAGGCCATCGTCAGCGAGATGTCCAGCAGCTACCAGAAGCCGATGGTGGCGATCCAGGCCCTGGTGCGCAAGGCCGGCATCGACATGCAGGTCAAGATCGTGGACCACGCCTCGTTCCACAGCAAGATCCGCGAGAACGCGAGCCCCATCGTCTACTACGCATCCTGGCGGCCGAACGAGGACGTCTATCTGACGCAGTTTTATTTTTCCGAATCCGTTGTTCAGAAAGGCAAAAAGCCCATCACCAATTTTTCGCACTACGGACTGGTGGATGCCAACGCGGACGGCAAGGTTGACTCGGTCGATTCGCTCATCGAAACGGCGCGCTGGGAGCTCAACGCTCAGAAACAAGAAGCCCTGTGGAAGGAGGCCCAGATCCAGCTCCTGAAGGACGTGGTGTCGGTCCCGATCATACGGCTGAAGTACACCTTCCCCCAGAAGTCCTATGTCGATCTGGGCTATCCGCTGGAATGGGCCTGGCAGACGTATTCGCCCCAGATCACCGAGAAGACCAGGATTCTGGCACATAAATGAGGGTTCAGGGGTCGGGGTTCAGGGTTCAGGGCGTCGGACAGCATCCGTTTTCCCTGAACCCCGAACCCGATTCCTCCCCCCTCAAGCTGCCATCTTCGATGCTCGATTCCGGGTAATCGTTCGATGTTGATGCTCATCCAGGATCCAGCATCCAGGATCTAATATCGGTTCTTTTTGATCCTGAACCCCGAACCCTGAAACCCTGACCCCTGTGCTCTCATGCTCCAATACGCCGCACGTCGCATCCTGATCAGCATCCCCATTCTGCTGGTCGTGCTCACACTGGTATTCGTAGTGGTGCGGGTCCTGCCGGGCGACCCGGCAGTGGCGGCGTTAGGAGACCAGGCCAGCAAGGAAACCGTTGATGCCCTGCGCGCCAAGATGGGTCTGAACGACCCCCTCTGGCTGCAGTACTTGAAGTTTCTGGGAAGCCTCTGCCAGGGGGATCTAGGGACGTCGATCATCAGCGGCTTCCCGGTGGCGACCCAGATCGCCAGCGTGGTCCCCTACACCCTGGAGCTGACATTTTTTGCGGTCTTCTTAGGCTACCTGTTCGGCATCCCGTTGGGAATCTCCGCCGCCGTGCACCGCAACCGATTGGTTGATTACTTCAACCGGGTGTTTTCGCTGATCGGGCTTTCGGTTCCGGCCTTTTACCTGGGGATTCTCCTCATCCTCGTCTTTTCAGTCAAATTGCGACTTTTTCCCGTGGTGGGCGGCGGCGAGTTCTGGGATCTGGAAGACAACCTGACGCACGTGGCGCTTCCGGCGCTCGCCCTCGGCATGATGATGACGGCCTACGTCACGCGCATGACCCGCTCCTCGATCCTGGACATCCTGCGTGAGGACTATGTCCGCACCGCGCATTCAAAAGGGCTTTCCGACCGCAAAATCCTTTACAAGCACGTGCTGCGCAACGCCCTGATTCCCATTGTCGCCCTGGGTGGGCTTTACGTGGTCGTGTTGATCGGGTCCTCGGTGATGGTTGAGATCGTGTTCTCCCGGCCGGGACTCGGTAAGCTGCTGGTCGGGGCCATCAAGCAGAGAGACTACACCACGCTGCAGTCGGTCATGGTTTTCTATGCGTTTCTGGTGGTGGCCTGCAACCTGATCACTGAACTGGCGTATGGATTAGTAGACCCGCGCATAAAATATAACTGATGCGAAAAGAAATCTCCCAAGGTCAGCGGATGTGGCTGGCGTTTTTCAGGAATCGCACGGCCATTGCGGGTGGCGTGATCGCCGCCCTGATTTTCTTGACGGCCATTTTCGCACCCTGGATTGCACCATACGACCCGCTGGACCAGGACCCGATATTCCGGCTTGAACCGGGAAATGAAGAGCACTGGATGGGCACGGATGATTTCGGTCGGGACGTGATGTCGCGCCTGATCTGGGGCAGCCGGATTTCACTCGTGATCGGGTTCGCATCCGTGTTGATCGGGATGATCGCCGGGACGGCGTTGGGGATGATCGCCGGCTACTACCGCGGGCGGGTGGAAACCATGATCATGCGCGGAATCGACGTGGTGATGAGCTTCCCGGACCTCATCCTGGCCGTGGCCATCACCGCCGCCCTCGGAGCCACCCTGGTCAACCTGATACTGACCATCGGCGTCGTGATGATCCCCGGTTTCGCGCGCATGGCCCACAGCGCTCTTCTCACCATGCGCGAGCGGGAATTCGTGCTCGCCGCCCAGGGGCTCGGCGCCAGGGATAGGCGCATCTTGTTCAAGCACATCTTCCCCAACATCTTCGGGGAACTCCTCGTGGCCGCCACTCTCTGGGTCGGGGTGGCCATTCGGCTCGAGGCGAACCTCGCCTTCATCGGTCTGGGGGTTCAGCCGCCCACCCCCACCTGGGGCAACATGATCCGCGAGGGAGTCGATGTGCTGATCAACGCCCCTGGCATTTCAGTTTACTCCGGCCTGTGCATTCTCATCACAATCCTGGCGTTCAACATGCTGGGCGACGGGGTGCGGGACATGATCGACCCGCGCCTGCGGGGCATCTGATCTTTTGAATTTGTTTCGAGTTTCGTGCTTTGGATTTCGAATTTAGCTCCGGCTTGTCCGGGTTAGGGAGTCTCCGCTGTGAGCGACATCCTGCTGGAAGTCAACCGCCTTAAAACCTACTTCTTCCTCGACGAGGGGGTGTCGCAGGCCGTGGACGGGATGGATTTCCGCATCCACGAGGGAAAGACCCTGGGGATGATCGGTGAATCGGGCTGCGGCAAGAGCGTGTCCGCCCTCTCCATCCTGCAGCTGATCCCGATGCCGCCCGGCAAAATCATCAGCGGCGAGATCCTATTCGAGGGACAGGACCTGCTGCAGAAAAACAAAGACGAAATCAAGAAAATCCGCGGCAATGACATCTCCATGATCTTCCAGGAACCCATGACATCCCTGAACCCCGTGTTCACCATCGGCGATCAGATCATGGAGCCGATCCTGCTGCACCAGGGGGTGGGCAAGACGCGCGCCCGTCAGATGGCGATCGAGATGCTCGACCTCGTGGGCATCTCCTCGCCGACCAAGCGCGTGGATGAATACCCGCACCAGCTGTCCGGCGGGATGCGGCAGCGCGCCATGATCGCCATGGCGCTCTCCTGCCGGCCCAAGCTGCTGATCGCCGACGAGCCCACGACGGCCCTTGATGTCACCATCCAGGCCCAGATCCTGGCCCTGATCAAGCGGATTAAGAAGGAAATCGGCATGGCCGTGCTGATGATCACCCACGACTTGGGGGTCATCGCCGAAACCGCTGAGGACGTGGTGGTGGCTTACGCCGGGAAAGCGGTGGAATACGCGGATGTGTTAACCATCTTCAAGTCGCCCGCCCACCCATACACCCAGGCGCTTTACAACTCGATCCCACGCCTGACGGACACCAAGAAACGACGCCTGGAGGTGGTCTCGGGCATAGTGCCAAACCCTCTGGAGTTTCCGCCGGGCTGCCGGTTTCACCCGCGTTGCAAATACGCCAGGGATTTCTGCCGCACGGACGAGCCGCGGTTGTTATCGATTTCGGAAAACCACCGGGTGCGCTGCTTCATGCATGATCCGGAAAGGAAGGGATACTTTTAGAATTTGCTACGCACCTCCAGTGAGCATTGCATGCCGAATCTGGTCGAAGTTAAAAATCTGAAGAAGCACTTCCCGATCCGTAAGGGCATCTTGTCCCGGATCGCCGGACAGGTGCAGGCCGTCGACGGCATCAGTTTTTCGATCGCCCAAGGCGAGATCCTGGGGCTCGTGGGCGAATCCGGCTGCGGCAAGACCACGGCCGGCCGGCTCATCGTGAAGCTGATCGAACCGACGGCCGGCGAGATCCTGTTCGAGGGCCAGGACATCGCCCCGGTGACCGGCGGCGCGCTGCGAGCCCTGCGACGGAACATGCAGATCATCTTCCAGGACCCCTACGCTTCGCTCAACCCGCGCATGACGGTCGGCGAGATCATCGGCGAGCCGCTGCTCATCCATGGAATCGCCCAAGGCAAGGAAATCGATGAGCGGGTGACGCACCTGCTCCAGACCGTGGGAATGGAGCCGTTTTACGCCACTCGCTACCCGCACGAGTTCTCCGGCGGGCAGCGCCAGCGCATCGGCATCGCGCGGGCGCTGGCGCTCAACCCCAAGCTGATCGTGTGCGACGAGCCGGTCTCCGCCCTGGACGTCTCCATCCAGGCCCAGGTCATCAACCTGCTGGAAGACCTGCAGGCCAAGTTTAAGCTGACCTACCTGTTCATCGCCCACGACCTGAGCGTCGTCAAGCACATCTCCAACCGCGTGGCGGTGATGTACCTGGGCAAGATCGTCGAGACCGCCTGGACCCAGGATCTGTTCCGACAACCGCTGCACCCCTACACCGAAGCCTTGCTCTCCGCCGTCCCCGTACCTGACCCGACCATCGAGCGCAAACAGATCGTTTTGAAAGGCGATGTCCCCAGCCCGATCAACCCGCCCTCCGGCTGCCATTTCCGGACCCGCTGCCCTTATGCGGAGGGCATCTGCAGCGCGGAGGAACCGCCGCTGCTGGAGTTGTCATCCTATCACTGGGTGGCATGCCATGTCGTCGCCCGTTCTTCAAAGCCTTCGTGAGCGCCACGATGGGCCTCTTCATTTCGAGTATCATGCCCTGAGTCGGAGAGCTGCCATGAGAAGGAAGGACAGAGAGCTTACGGATCCCGCAGACCTTCTATACGTTCTTGAAAATGCGGATGTTTGCCGCCTCGCCTTGTCGGATGGCAATGTCCCTTACCTTGTGACGATGAACTTCGGCCTGAAACTTGAAAAGAATCTGGTACTCTACTTCCACTGCGCACACGAAGGCAGGAAGATCGACATCCTGAAAAGAAACAATCTCGTGTGCTTTGGGGCCGACGTCGATCATGAACTCTTTCTGTCGGAGAAAGGCACTAGCTGCGGTTGCAGCATGAAATTCAAGAGCGTGGTGGGCATGGGGAGGGTTTCATTCGTAACGGAGCGAGCTGAAAAACAGGAAGCCCTTGAAGCTATCATGCGACATTACACCCAGATGACGACTCCCGTGTTCGAGGAAGAAAAAATCAATCGCACCACCATCCTGAAACTGGACGTGGAGCAGATGAGCGGAAAAAGAAGACCCTGACCTTTTCCCTTCTTAATCGGATCCGGCTTTTCATGTGGCGAAATCCTCCCAAAACCACCACATGATGTGCGTACAGATATCTTGACACACAATTTGAATTTTGAGATCATGATTTAAATCAGATCTTATTCCCCACCCATGCGACAGACCAACATGCTAACCATTTAAATAACCGCCAGGAGAGACCCATGGAGCGCTACGCCGAGACGACCAAACAGACCTACGAGGGGTGGGACGAGTTTTACAGCAAGCCGGTGGATGAGAAACTGGAGTTCTACAAACTGAAGGGGCGCATCTTCGATGTGATTTTCGCCCAGCAGTTCGACCGGCAGTTCCTGGATGATCTCTGCGATCTGGCGGATAAGATCCGGCTGCTCGCGAAGACCAAGGCGGGCGCGCAGAAGCTGAGCAGCCTGCTGCCGCACAAAAGGGCCATGCTCTACTTCGTACAGCCCTCCACCCGGACCTTTCTGTCCTTCCAGAACGCCTGCTACCTCCTGGGCCTTAACGTCTCCGAGAGCCGCGGCACGAGCACCAGCTCCGAAGTGAAAGGCGAATCCCCCGAGGACACGATCCGCACCTTCGCAAGCTACGTGGACCTGATCATCGCCCGGCACCCCGAGGCCGGCTTTGCCGAAAAAACCTCGTGGGTGCTGAACCAGACCGAACGGCCCGTTCCGGTCTTGAACGGCGGCTCCGGCCCGGACCAGCACCCGACCCAGGCCCTGCTCGACATATACACGCTGCAGCGCGAGTTTCAGGCGATCGGCGGTCTCGACGGCAAGAAAATCGCCATGGTGGGAGACCTCAAGCGCGGCCGCACCGTGCGCTCGCTCTCCTATCTCATGAAAAACTACAAGAACGTCACCCTCTATTACGTGGCGCCCGACGTCTTCCGCATGAAGGACGACATCAAGGCCTTTCTCAAGAAACATGCCATCCCCTTCCACGAAACAGACGACTTCGCAAGCGTCATGCCCAAGGTCGACGCCATCTACATGACCCGCATTCAAAACGAGTATGCCAGCGACCCTAAAAACGAGACCGAGACCTTCCCGGCCTTTCACTTCAAGACGGAGCACCTCGCCAAGATCCACGCCCACTGCGCCATCATGCATCCCCTGCCGCGGCGCTACGAGATCGACGTCGCGGTGGACAAGGACCCGCGCGCAGCCTACTGGCGCCAGGAGCGCAACGGCATGTGGATCCGCGCCGCCATCATCGCCTACGTCTTCCGGGTGGAGCAGGAGATCCTGGCCGAGTTTGCCTGATGCACGGAGCGAACGCCCATCGATCTGAGGAACAAATCAGGGGGCTTCACCCCCCCCTGATTTGTTCCGTGTTTGACTTCCGGCGCCACGCGGTTTACAATTGGTTCCAAAACGGTTTCTATTTTGCGGGAGGGTTCAAATGGCCACGCTCACCGTCAAAAACATACCTGAGGAGCTTTATGAAAAGCTCAAGCAGCGGGCGAAATCCCACAACCGCAGCGTGAACCGGGAGATCATCGTGTGCATCCATGAGGCGGTGGAAAGTCGGCGTGTGGACCCCGGTGCTTTTCTGGCCCGAATTGAAGCGCTGCACGACCGGATGGCAGCCCCTCCGCTGACGGACGAGATGCTTCGTCAAGCAAGGACCGAAGGCCGCCCATGATCGTCGCCGACACCAATCTGATCGCCTATTTTTTCATTCCCGGCCAACATACCACTGCTGCCAAGTCTGTGTTTCTGAAGGACCCGGACTGGGCCGCCCCCTTGCTCTGGAGAAGCGAATTCCGGAACGTCTTAGCCACCTATTTGCGAAAGGGATATTTGAAGTTGGATGATGCGCTGCAATTGGCCGGCGAAGCGGAGCTGCTCTTCCACGGAAATGAATATTCAATTCCATCCAACAGGATTCTCAAGCTTGCCGCCAGGTCAAAATGCTCGGCCTACGACTGTGAATATATTGCGTTGGCGGAAGATCTCGGCATCAAATTGGTGACATCGGACAAGATCATCCTATCAGCCTTCCCGAAACTCGCCGTACACAGAAACAACTTTTAACCGAGTCAGGCAGGATTTATGGTGATGTTTCCGCTGGGGGAAAAGCCTGGCCGCCGGCACCGGGGTTTTTCCTAATCGGTTGGCGGTATCTGCAAGTCTCTTTCGAGCGCCCGCATGTTCTCTCAAAAAAGTGTCGATGATTCCCACCTGACCCGGCCGTATGAACTCCTCGCCGCCGTGGCCGACCCGCTTGGTTGATTTTTGGGTAATAGTTGGTTAGGTCAGAAGGGCATGTTGGATAAGTTGGGCCAGGTGCAGGTGCGATGACAGATGCGATCCTGAAACGCTTTGATCTGAGCGGGAAAACGGCCGTCATCACCGGCGGAGGCGGCGATCTTTGCGGCCACATGGCCGAGGCCCTCGGCGCCATGGGCGTGAAGGTGGCCGTGCTGGACCTCAGCCTTGAGAAAGCCGAGGCCCGGGCTCAGTCCGTCTCCAAGGCCGGGGGAGCCGCCGAAGCGTATCAATGTGACGTGCTGGATGCGGACCAGCTCAGAAAGTGTTACGATGCGCTCTGCCGCCGGTGGGGGCCGCCGGATTTTCTGATCAACGGCGCCGGGGGCAACGATCCGCGCGGCAGCACCTCGGAAGAATTCCACGAACCGGGAAAAAGTACGGACCCCGATGTTAAATCTTTTTTCGATCTGGACCCCGCGGGGTTCCGCCAGGTGTTCGACCTCAACTTCCTGGGCACCTTTCTCGTCATCCAGACCTTCTCCCGGGGCATGGTGGCAAAGGGCAAGGGGGCCATCGTCAACATCTCCTCCATGAGCGCCTTCACGCCGCTCACCAAGGTGGCGGCATACTCGGCTGCGAAAGCCTCCGTAAGCAACTTCACCCGCTGGCTGGCGGTTCATTTTGCCCGCACCGGGGTGCGGGTCAACGCCCTGGCGCCCGGTTTTTTCATGACCGAACAGCTTAAGTTCCTGCACATCGACCGAGAGACGGGCGAGCTGCTGCCGCGCGCGCGCAAGGTGATCGCCCACACCCCCATGGGCCGCTACGGGGAGCCGGACGACCTGATCGGCACCCTCGTCTGGCTGCTGTCGGATGCTTCGGGTTTCGTGACCGGTGTGGTGGTGCCGATCGACGGGGGGTTTTCCTCCTATTCGATTTAGCGGCAAAACACTCAGATCCTTGATTCTTCAGAAAGGGATGCGAGGTGGCCAGCGTAACACTGAAAAATGTGGTCAAGCAGTTCAAGTCGGTGACCGCCGTCGAAAACCTCAGCATCCAGATCCAGGACCGGGAGTTTGCGGTGCTGGTAGGGCCGTCCGGGTGCGGCAAAACCACGGCCCTGCGGATGGTCGCCGGCCTGGAGCCCGTGACCTCCGGTGAGATCTACATCGGTGACCGGCTCGTCAACGATGTCGATCCCAAGGACCGCGACATCGCCATGGTGTTTCAGAACTACGCCCTTTACCCGCACATGAATGTCCGCGAGAACCTCGGCTTCGGGCTGAAAATGCGCAAGTTCCCGAAGGAAGAGATCGATCAGCGCGTGCAGGAGGCGGCCGACATCCTCGGCATCCACGAACTGCTGGACCGCAAGCCCAAGCAGCTCTCGGGCGGCCAGCGGCAGCGCGTGGCGGTCGGCCGGGCCATCGTACGCAAGCCCAAGGTGTTCCTGTTCGACGAGCCGCTGTCCAACCTGGACGCCAAACTGCGGGTGGCCATGCGCGCCGAGATCAGCAAGCTCCACCGCCGCCTGGGGGCGACCATCATCTACGTCACCCACGACCAGGTGGAGGCCATGACCATGGCCAGCCGAATCTTCATCATGAACAAGGGCAGTTTGCAGCAGTCCGGAGCGCCGCTGGAGGTCTACAAGCACCCGGCCAACCGGTTCGTCGCCGGGTTCATCGGTTCCCCGGCCATGAACTTCATCGATGCCACCCTGGTGCGGGACCAGGGCGCCTATTTTATCGAGGCCGAAGGCTTCAAGGTCAGGCTGCCCGAGGTGTTTTCGTCAACGATAGAGCCCTATGCCGGCCGGCCGGTCGTCTTCGGCGTGCGGCCCGAGGACATGGCGGCGCAAGCGCCCGGGGCGGGCGGCGGCAACGGCAACACCCTGGCCGCGCGTGCAGACGTGGTGGAAACTTTAGGGGCGGAGACGTTTGTGTACCTGACCTGCGGGCCCCATTCCATTGTCGCGCGCATGGAGTCCCCGGAACGCCCGTTGGCCGTGGGTCAGGCGCTTCTCGTCGAACTGAAGATGCTCAAAACCCACCTGTTCAACCGGGAGACTTCGCAGACCATCGTTTGAAGACCATGTAACCGGAGATGTGATCACCAACCAAGACCCATCAAGGAGGGAGGCGTACCATGAGAAGGACTGCAAGCGTAGTGTCGATGGCCCTGCTGTGTGCAGTGATGATGTCCGCGACCGCATTTGCCCAGGCCGACTGGAAGCAGTTCCAGGGGACCGAAATCCGGTTCCTGATGAACAAGCACCCGTTTACGACCTTTATCGAACCCAAAATCCCCGAGTTCGAAAAGCTGACCGGCATCAAGGTCGTCTTCGAGGTCTTCCCGGAGGATCAATACCGCAACAAGCGCACCATCGAGCTCAACGCCGGCGGCAAGCTGGACGGCTTCATGATCATGCCCGGCCAGGACGATCTGTATTACTGGAAGGCGGGCTGGCTGCAGCCCCTGGACGACTACATCAAGGACCCCAAGCTGACCGACGCCGGCTGGGACCCCAAGGACTTCTTCACGAGCTTCACCAAGGCCTCGACGGTCGACGGCAAGCAGATCGGCGTGGTCATCAACGCCGAGACGTCGCTGCTGTCCTATCGCAAGGACTTGTTCGACCAGTTCAAGGTCAAGGTCCCCACAACCATGAAAGAGCTTGAGGATACCGCCAAGTTCTTCCACGGCAAGGAGGTTGACGGCAAGAAGATGGTCGGCATCACCCTGCGCGGCAAGGGCGCTGCGGCAACCTCCCAGTGGGTGGACTTCCTCTACAGCTTCGGCGGGTCCTGGACCAACGCCCAGGGCAAGTCCAACTTCGCCTCGGCCCAGGACGTCGCGGCCTTCAAGTTCTACGGCGACATCCTGAGAAATTACGGCCCCGAGGGCGGCACCATGCTGCACTGGGCCGAGAGCACCTCCGTCTTCATGGAAGGCAAGGCCGCCATGATCTACGACGCCAACGTGTTCAAGTCCCTGTACGAGAACCCCAAGGAATCCAAGGTTGCCGGCAAGGTCGGGTATGCCGTGATCCCGGCCGGCCCGGCCGGCAGCGTGCCGCATGTCTCCAACTGGAGCCTGTCCATCAACAAAAACAGCGACCCCAAGCGCCAGAAAGCCGCCTGGCTGTTCATCCAGTGGGCCACCAATAAACAAAACGCACTGGGCGCACTGCTGGCCGGCGTCCCGGCCGGCCGGGCCTCCGCCTGGGACTCCGCGGAATACAAGGCCGGAGACAAGCAGCCGGACTGGACGGCCGGCACCAAGAAGTCTTTTGAGCTCGGCCAGCCCCAGTGGAACCCGCCCGTCATCAACGTGCCCGAAATCCGCGACATCACCGGCCAGGTGATCGTGGACGCCATCCAGGGCAAGGACGTGGCCGAGTCGGCCAAAAAAGCCGCCGAGCTCATGGACAAGAAGATGGAAATCTAAAACCTAGCCCAAAATGCGTCTGACGGGCACATGCGGCGTTGCCGGTCGCCTCAAAATGCTCACATACTGAGACGTATGCTGCGCTTTTTCGGCGACCGGCGCCTTGCCTGTGACCGTGATCCGCTATTTTGAGCAAGGTTTTAAGACATCCCTATATTGAATGCTCCCCGCCCCGATCCCAAAGGGGGCGGGGCTAACCGATCCCGACACGATGAGCCATACCCTCGCCGCCTTGAGCCGCTTCGTGGATCGACGCCAGTCGCTGGTTTACCCGGCGCCGGCGGTGATCGTGCTGTTTCTCATCGTGGTGCTGCCCATCGCCTTCAACCTGTATCTCGCCTTCACCAAGTGGACCGTGGGCCTGGGCCAGCCGCGCTTCATCGGCCTGGACAACTTCGTCGAGCTGGTCACCGATGAGCGCGTCTGGAACGGGGTCAAGGTGATGGTGTATTTCAGCGGCCTGAGCCTTGGCCTTGAGCTGGTGCTGGGGCTTCTCATCGCGCTGTACTTTAACCGTGAATTCAGGGGCAGCGAGGCCGTCCAGGCCATATACATCTTCCCGTTTGCCGCAACCCCGGTGGCCGTCGCGCTGATCTGGCGGGTCATGCTCAACCCCGAGATCGGGGTGCTGAACTATCTGCTGCGCAGCATCGGCCTGCCGGGCAGCCTGTGGGTGAGCAGTGAGCACACGGCGGTCCTTTCGCTGGTGATGGTGGATGTGTGGAAGTGGACCCCCATGATCACCCTCATCGTGCTGGCGGGGCTCAAATCCCTGCCGCCGGACCCCTATGAAGCCGCCCGCATCGACGGGGCAAACGCGCTGCAGATCTTTTGGTACATCACCCTGCCCCTGATCCGGCCGGTGCTGATTGCGGCGCTGATGCTGCGCTCCCTGGACAACCTCAAGGAATTCGACATGATCTACACCATCACGCAGGGCGGGCCGGGCATCGCGTCCGAAACCCTGTACCTGTATTCCTATCAGGTCGGGTTCGGCTTCTTCAAAGCCGGCTACGGCTCGGCCCTCATGGTGGTGGTGTTCATGATTGTGCTGGTGTTCAACGTGGTCATGAACCGGATGCGGCTCACCGCCCTGGGCCGCTGACCGCATGGCAGGCGAGAGACGATGACGAAACGAGCAGCCATCAAGACCGTCCGATCAACGCTCTTCTATGCGGGCGCCGCCGCTCTGTGCGTTGGGCCGCTGTTTGTTTTTATTTGGATGATCATGACCGGCCTAAAGACCGGCGTGCAGAACATCACTTACCCGCCGGAGTTCATTTTCACGCCCACGCTGGAAAACTTTCAGGCGGTGTTCCAGCAGCACCATTTTTTCCGGTACCTGATGAACAGCCTCATCATCGCCACCCTCTCCACGGGGCTTTCGCTGGTGCTGGGGCTGCCGGCGGCCTATTCCATCGCCAAGTACCGGCAGGGCAGGATCGGAATGATCATTCTGCTCGCCCGGATGACGCCGTTCGTGAGCTACCTGCTGCCGTGGTACATTATTTTCCGTTATCTGAAACTGATCGACACTTACACGGCGCTGACCCTCACCCACCTGATCATCACCCTGCCCATGGTGGCCTGGCTCATGGTCGCCTTTTTCGAAAGCGTGCCGGCCGAACTGGAAGACGCGGCCATGATCGATGGGTGCTCGCGCCTGAAAAGCTTTCTCATCATCGTGCTGCCCCTGGTCCGAAACGGCATCGCCACCTCGGCCATCATGGCCTTCATCTTCTCCTGGAACCAGTTCCTTTTCTCGCTGATCCTCTCCGGCCCGCAGACCAAGACCGTGCCGGTGGCCGTCTACAATTTCATCTCCTACGGCAAGATCGACTGGGCCGGCATCGGCGCTGCCGCCACCCTGATCGTACTGCCGGTTTCGGTGTTCGCTTTCTTCGTGCGCAAGACCATCGTGCAGGGACTGACGATGGGGGCTTTGAAGGACTAGTCGGTATTTAGGTATTTGGGTATTTTGCCAAATACAAACAGACTTAAACACCCATAAAAAGCCTGAACACCAAAATACCCGGCATTATGATCGACCTTTCAGTCAACTCAAAGATCATTCATAACGTGCGTCTCGTGATCTTCGACAAGGACGGGACCCTGATCGAGCTCTACCACTACTGGTCGCAAATGGTGGCGTTGCGTGCCCGGCTGATATGCGAGGCGGTTGGCCTGGGTGGGGAGCACGAGACCGGCCTGCGGTGGTCCTTGGGGGTGGATGAAAAGGCCGGGCGCCTGCGTCCTGAGGGGCCGGTCGGACTCAAGAAGCGCGAGATCGTGATCAAAGCCGCCACGGATTATCTCGACGGCGTCAGCCGCAGAGACACGTTGCGGATCTGTGAGCAGGCCTTCGAGCGGGCCGACGAGATCTCAAGCCGTGACCTTGGAGGATTCATCCGGCCGATCGGCGGAGCGGTGTCCCTGATGAGGTCGCTGCGTGATCGCGGTTGCCGCGTGGCGCTGGCGACGGTGGACGTCAGCCGGCGTGCCCGGCTGGCCATGGAGTTCATGGGCGTAGGCGACGCGCTCGACCTGGTGGTCGGCGGGGAAGAGGTGGCGCGCTCGAAACCCGATCCCGAGATGGTCCATATCATCCTCGATCGCCTGGGGGTCCACCGCTCGCAGGCCGTCATGGTCGGTGATGCCCTCAACGACATTCAGATGGGCGCGAACGCCGGCCTCAAGGCATCCGTCGGCGTGCTAACGGGCTTCGCCACGGCCGAGCAGATGCGGGTACTGACTCCTTTTGTTGCCCGGGACGTTTCGGGGCTGAAGGTGCTGCAGGAAAAGGGGAACACACAGGAGAAAGAGCCCCGCCTCCGCAAGACCTCAACTTTTTGAAAGCGTGACTGCTCATTGGTTTTTCCTTTTTTTATTTGCGTCCAATGTACCTTTTCCTCCGCCGCCTCTCTTCGGTTGACAAAGCCATTGACTTTTCGGTCGGCAGCCGAATAATTTGGCGCTTAATATGCCAAAAAGGAAGGTGAAATGGAATCGATCAGGCGATTTTTCCAGGATTCTAGGCAGAGCTATTTTTTGTTCGGCCCGCGGGGAACCGGAAAGTCAACCTGGGTTCACCAACAGGTGCCGGAGGCCCTTTTTATAGATTTGCTCGTCCCGGATGATTTTCGGGCCTACTCGGCAAAACCGGAACGACTGAGGGAGGTCGCTTATGCCCAGGAAAAGATCCAAACCATCGTGATCGATGAGATTCAGAAAATACCGCAGTTGCTTGACCTTGTCCACCATCTCATGGAGAGACACCGGAACTGGAAATTCGTCTTGACAGGATCCAGTGCGCGAAAATTAAAGCGGTCGGACGTGGACCTTCTGGCCGGCCGCGCCGTCGTGAAAGAGATGCATCCGTTTATGGCCTCTGAGTTGGGCAGTCGCTTTGACCTTGAAAAATGCCTTAGATTAGGAATGGTCCCTCTGATAGTTTCTGCCAAAAAGCCGGAGGAGTCTCTAAAGGCCTACTCCGGTCTGTACCTACGGGAAGAAGTGCAGATGGAGGGCCTTGTCCGTAGCCTTGGGGATTTCAGCCGCTTTTTGGAGTCGGCCAGTTTTTCGCATGGTGCCGTTCTGAACATTTCCGATGTGGCCCGGGATTGTGAAGTGAGCCGCAAAACGGTCGAGAGCTATTTTTCCATCCTCGAGGATTTAATGCTCGCATTTCGAGTGCCCGTGTTCACGAAGCGGGCACGGCGCCATTTGACGTCACACCCCAAATTCTATTTTTTCGATGCCGGCATCTTCAGGTCCGTTCGACCGGCCGGCCCACTGGACAAGCCCCAGGAAATAGAGGGGGCGGCTTTGGAAGGCCTGGTCGCTCAGCATCTGCGTGCCTGGGCGTCCTATGGAGAAGCGGATGCCCGGCTGCACTACTGGCGCACCAAGTCCGGCAACGAAGTGGACCTCTTGCTTTACGGCAGTAGCGCTTTCTGTGCCGTCGAGGTCAAGAACACGAATCGGGTCAGGGATAACATGGTCAACGGTCTTCTGGCATTCAAAGAAGATTACCCCGAAGCCGACACATGCCTTGTTTACAGAGGAAAGCAACGAATTAGAATAAAGGGGATTTTGTGCATACCGTGCGACGAGTTCCTGATGAAAATGATCCCCGGAAAACCGATTCGTTTTTAGACCGGTTATACAGAAGATGGAAACAAGCACTCAGAAATCCCCATCTTTATTCAGGGCAGCGGCCCATGGCAGGAACATCTTCCCGATCACCTGGTCAGAGCCAACAACTGTGATCCTTGGGGAATGCTACCTGTCTGGATAGGGGGCCGAAACAGAGAGGTCTGGGAAATTTATGGTTATGGACACCTGCGTCGAAACCCACGTTCTTGAGGAGTTGCTGCAGCTGCTGAAGCTGGAGCAGATCGAGGAGAACATTTTTCGCGGCCAGAGCCAGGACCTCGGCTTCGGCAACGTCTACGGTGGGCAGGTGCTGGGCCAGGCGCTGTCGGCCGCTTACCAGACCGTTTCGCCGGAGCGCCGGGCCCACAGCCTGCATTCCTATTTTCTCCGGCCGGGGGACGCCCGCCGGCCGATCGTCTACAACGTGGACTGCATCCGCGACGGCAAGAGTTTCACCACCCGCAGGGTCGTGGCCGTCCAGAAGGGTCGTCCGATTTTCAATCTGGCGGCCTCCTTTCAAATCGACGAGTCCGGGTTCGAACACCAGGACCAAGCGCCCTCCGTGGCGGGTCCCGAAGGCCTGGCTTCCGAGATCGAGCTCGCCGGCCGGATCGCCGACCAGATCCCCGCCCCCATTCGCGACAAATTCCTGTGCCGGCGGCCGATCGAGGTCCGGCCGGTGAACCCCATGAACCCCTTTGCGCCGGAGAAGCGCGAGCCGGTGCGGTACAACTGGGTCAAGGCGATTGACAAGATGCCGGACGATCCGGCGATTCATCAGTACCTGCTCGCCTACGCATCCGATTACGGCCTGGTGGTGACATCGCTTTACCCCCATGGCCAGAGCTTCTGGCAACCGGCCATGCAGGTCGCGAGCCTTGACCACGCCATGTGGTTCCACCGGCCGTTTCGCATGGACGAGTGGCTGCTCTACGCGATGCAGAGCCCCAACGCCTGCAAGGCGCGGGGCCTGGCCTTCGGAAAGGTCTACAACCGCGAGGGGGTGCTGGTGGCCTCGGTGGCCCAGGAAGGGCTGATCCGCTATCGCCAACCGAAGAGCTGAGATGATGGTAAAATCGAAGTCTTCTTTGAAAGAAAGGCTTACATGAAAATCACCATCCTCGACGACTATTTCGACACCGTCCGCACCCTCCCGTGTTTTCAAAAACTGGACGGGCACGAAGTGACGATCTGGAACGACCAGGTTCAGGACATCGACGCCCTGGCCGAACGCCTCCGGGACACGGAGGCGCTCGTACTGATCCGCGAGCGCACCCAGATCCGGGCGCCGCTGCTCGAGCGGCTCGATGCGCTTCGGCTCATCAGCCAGCGCAGCGTCTACCCCCACATCGACATCGCGGCGTGCACGCGGCGCGGGGTCATCGTGTCCTCCAATATGCATGCCGGCAGCCCGTGCTATGCCGCCGCGGAGCTCACCTGGGGGCTGATCATCGCGGCCCTGCGCCAGATCCCTCAGCAGGTGGCTGCATTGCGCTCTGGGACCTGGCAGATCGGGGTCGGCAACAGCCTGCGCGGCAAGACCTTGGGGATCTACGGGTACGGGAGGATCGGTTCGACCGTGGCTGGCTACGGCAGAGCGTTCGGCATGCACGTGCTGGTGTGGGCGCGCGAGGCATCACTGGAACGTGCGCAGCGGGATGGATACGAGGTCGCGCGGAGCAAGCGCGAGTTTTTCGAGTCTGCCGACGTGATCTCCCTGCACATGCGGCTGGTCAAGGAAACGCGGGGGATAGTCACACGCAACGACCTGGCGTGCATGAAGCCCACTGCGCTTCTGGTCAACACCAGCCGGGCGCCGCTGATCGAACCGGGCGCCTTGGTCGAAGCGTTGCGCGCCGGCCGGCCGGGCATGGCCGCCGTCGACGTTTACGAAGAGGAGCCGCTGCGCGACCCCGACCACCCGCTGCTGAAGATGGAAAACGTCGTGTGCACGCCGCACATCGGCTACGTGACCCGCGACGAGTACGACCTCCAGTTCTCGGACATCTTCGATCAGATCACCGCTTATGCGGCGGGTGCTCCTATCAACGTGGTGAACCCGAAAGTCTTTGATGTGCTGAAGGGACAGGGGGCCACTTAGCATGCCCGTAACAATCCGGGTCTCCACCCGCACGGCCGGGGCTTCGGGGAGCTGGAAATTCAGGTCGTGAGCCTGGACCACGCCATGCGGTTCTACCTCAGCTTCCGCATGGACGATTGGCTTCTCTACTCGATGCAAAGCCCGAACGCCTGATCGGTGCATCTCGTTAGGTTTCCCGCATGAAAAAAATATCAATCCGCGATGCCGTAGACGATGATTTTCCCGCGATCGTAGAGCTGAATGCGCACGAGGTAAAACACACAAGCCCAATGGACGTGGAAAGACTTCGCTACTTAAATTCCATATCCGCCTATCACAAAGTTGGGACAGTGGACGATGCGGTCGCCGCTTTTCTCCTTGCCATGAAAGATCACTGTGGATACGTCAACGAAAACTATGAATGGTTCGCCGCACGTTACCCGCAATTCCTTTATGTAGATAGAATCGTGGTTTCTTCCAAATCCCAAAGGCTTCGTCTGGGATCCATGCTTTACCAGGACATGTTCCAGCAGGCACGGGCAAATCAAATTCAATAGGCAAGTACCATAACAAACTCTCTTCCGAAGAAAGCTGCCGTACCGACAACCTGCCCCCGATTTTCATTAGTCAGCTTGCGCCAGATAGCCGCGATAAGCCGCCTCCCATCGTCTCTGGCAATGCTGCGGTTTACCATACCAATTCAATACCCTGCAGGTAGGATAGATTATCCATCGATCCACACAGACGTTCGCCGATTGTGGGCTGCAAGGAAATCGGTGGGTAGCGTTAGCTAAACCATCATTTATCCGGCTTGGCCAAAGTTACGGGTCAGGCACGTATAATAAACACCTAAACATTTTTCCGGTTGAGCAGACATAAGGGTAATGCGGGCGCGGTTCAGGGACGTACTTCAGCAGCGATCTTTGCACAATGTCAATAAACTCCCGTTGCGCGGAGCAGCAGAAGCACAAAGGTTAGCTTCCGCCAATTTTCGGATCGGAGGGCCGTGGCGAAAGATTCTAAAGCATCCTTCGGCCGATGTGCCATGGTCTGTCCGAAAACAGGCGAAAACGGGTCTGAGCGGACGGATTCTTGTTATTGACAACCTCAAAAGCTGGTGCTACAGGGCTAACGGTGGTTAGCGGCATCGACAGTATCGGCCGCTAAAGGCCAATTGCACCAACGACACAACGAGCATAATGTTCTGACACCATGCTTTCCACCTTTCTTCCAGCCTTGTCTTCGCGCTTGCTGCGGGCACTCGCCATGGCGCTGGTGTGCGTCGCGGTGGCCACTGCCGCCGACGCCCGGGGACAGCGGATTGCCCTGGTGATCGGCAACGGGAATTACCAGTATTCTGACCTGCCGAAACTGGCGAACCCGACCAACGATGCCGAAGACATGGCCAGGGCGCTGCGCGGTTTCGGCTTTGAAGTCATCGAGAGAAAGAACCAGACGCTCGAAGGAATGAACCGGGCCATCTCCGAGTTCGGCAGCAAGATCGGCGGCAGCGAAGTCGCGCTCTTCTACTATGCCGGGCATGGCATCCAGGTCAAGAACCAGAACTACCTGATTCCGGTCAATGCCAAGATCGAAAGCGAAGCCTCGGTCCCCTATCAGGGCGTCAGCCTCAATCAGGTTCTCGATGAAATGGACAACGGCAAGAGCGGCGCCAACATCGTGATACTGGATGCCTGCCGCAACAATCCGATCACCGGCAAATTCCGCTCCGGCCAGTCGCGCGGGCTGGCCAGCCCCGGCAGCGCCCCGAAGGGCACCGTGATTGTCTACGCCACCGACCCCGGCAACGTCGCCTCGGATGGCACCGGGCGCAACGGGTTATTCACGGCCGGACTGCTGACTGCCTTCAAGGGCAAGGACCTGACCCTGGACGGCGTCCTGACGGCCGCCAGCGCCGAAGTCGAAAAGGCCAGCGGGCAAACCCAGACACCTTATGTCAACGGTCCGAAGACCCTGCAGAAGAGCTTCCATTTTCATGTCACCGTCGAACCCGGTCTCGGCGAAATCGAAAAGACCTTCTGGACCAGCATCGAGCGCAGCAACGATGCAGCGGACTTCGAAGCGTACCTTCAGAAATATCCAGAAGGCAGCTACAAGGCGCTGGCCGAAAACCGGCTGAAAAAGCTGAAGGCCGAGCAGCAGGCATCCTCTGCCCCGTCACTCACTGCGCCACCCGCCGTGCCCTCTGCGAGATCATCCACGGCCTTTGACGGTCGCTGGGCGGTCACCCTCATCTGCGAGGACGTTGCAGACAGCGGAAAGGTTGCCAAAGGCTACACCTTAAATTTCGTCAGCGACGTCAAGGAGGGCCGGCTGACCGGGCAGAACGGGCAAGTCGGTCAGCCGGGGTACTTGAGCCTGGTCGGCGTCATCAAGGCCGACGGATCGGCCGAGATCAACGCCAAAGGCCTCACTGGGACCAACACGAAATATACGGTCGGCCAGATTGGCCCAGGCTCGCCATACTCCTACCACATGCGCGGCACCTTCACGCCGACGAGCGGCAAGGCAACGCGCATCGAACTCAGGCCCTGCGAAGCCACGTTCACCAAGAATTGAATCGTTACCGTCGCCGCGTCAACACCGGTTTTTGACCCACGGAAATCTCAAGGGGACGGATCGAACGCCAACCTCCGCTTGACGGAAAAACACCCGATACGTTCTACTGCCAAAACTTGTAAAACGGCCGCTTATACGTCCAGCTAATCTCTTGATTTACGAAGGGCTTGTGGATGCTTTGCCGGCGCCATTCGACCGGTATTTAAAAGCTTCCATTGGACGGCGGGCGGGTTCTGAACCCCTTCCAGTCCAATCAATTCCCAATGCGGCATCCTCTCTTTGACTAAAACGACGAATGGCCTTCCCTGAAAGGCCAGTTCGCTCGCAATCACGGAAACCAGTTGTTCTCTGGTCTTCTCCAGGCCCTCACAGATCATCTCTTCCAAAGTCATGTCTCGAAATTCGGCTTCGAAGGCGGGTCGGATATCGGCACCTCGGCGATGCCGGAGCGGGACGCCGACGACACCGCCTCCAGGGCGGTGGCGCTGCTGGAGCGGACGGACGCGGGGAAAAGGCCGGTGCTGCTGCTGGGAGTCGGGGTTCACGGGCTTCTGCCCGACCGCAGGCCGAACCCGGGCTGACTCAGCCCAGGTCGCCGAGGAACGACTTGATGCCGGCGTAAAGGGACGCCGCGACGGTGGCGGCGGGTGCTGCGACCTTCATCAGCTTGTCGATTTTCTTGCCCGCCTTCTCGATGCCCAGCTTGCCGTCCTCGTCCGGCGTCACCGCGCGGGCGACCAGGAGCATCACGCGGTGGGGCGGCGAGCCCTTTTCCTTGAACGCCGGGAGGAACTCCCCCACCATGACGCCGGCGGCGAAGGCGAGGCCGATGCCGAGCACATACTCCGCAGTCTCGCGCAGGTCGCGCGCGTCCTGCGGCAGGACCGGGACCTTGTCGATCGTGGCGGTGACCGCCAGCATCGCCCAGACCGCAGCCAGCGCGACGACGAAGCCCGCGCCGGCCGATTTCCAGAACCGCCCCGGGAAATGCGAGGCCAGCAGGAAACCGAACGGCATAGGGATCAGGAGGGTGGCGACGCGCAGGATGAGCGGCTTGACGTCGAAGACGAACAGCAGGACGCCATGCGCCGCGACCAGCAGCGCGAAAGCCGGCAGCAGCGTCTTGAGCAGCGCGCGCGCATAGTCCGGGCGGGAGCTTTCCACCTCCGCGCTCTCGACGGCGAGCTGCACCGGGACCGCGCTGGCGGCCGCCTGCTTGAGCGCGGCCACCTCGGCCTCCAGCGCCGCGATGCGCGTCTCCGCCCCCGCCGCGACCGCCTTCTCCAGCTGGGTAATCTTCTCCAGCAGCGGTTTGAACAGGTACAGGTCGCGCGCGCAGTGCGGGCAGGCGAGCGTCAAGTCGTCGATCTCGGAGATGCAGTAGGGGCAGCGCATCGGGCACCGTGCCTACTTCACTGTCAGCTTGAATTCGGTTTTGCCCTCGCGGCCCTCGCTGTCGCGCACTGAGACCCGGAACGCGTGCTCGCCCGCCGGCGCCTGCGCCGAGGCGACCGCGATGCCTTCGGGCTTGATGCTGGCCTTCAGGCGCGCGGTGAGGTCCACGCCGGAGCCCCGCAGGTACTCCACCTTGACGCTCGCCGGGTCGATCTTGGCGCCGCCGTGCGGGGCGAACTCGACCTTCAGGGGGAAGGTGCCGGAGACGCTCTCGGGCGTGACGAGCTTGACGCCCGGGCCGCGCGTGATGGCGCGGGTGCCGGGCGTGGCGGCGGAGGCGGGCAGCTTGGCTTCGTCGGCGGTGACCAGTTGGAGCGCCTGCGCCTGGGCGGCGCCGGTGGGGAAGGTGAACGCGGCGGATAGGGTGAACGCGGCGGCTGCAAGGATGCGTAGGAACATGGATACCTCCTGAGTTGGATCGAGATTGGTCAGCCCTGCTTGAACGACACCAGCTCCACCCGGGTCGATTCCTCCTTGCTCAACGTCTCGCGAACGATGGGCCTGCGGACCTGGTCGGGCGCGAACCAGCGCCGCCAGAGGGTCTCGGGCGCTCCCCTCATCAGGGTAACGCCCCGGGCGCGGCCTTCCACGAGGTAGCAGTCGAAGGTGCCGGCGGGCACCGTGATGCGCTCCTTGCCGGAAATGTGGAACTCCGCCTCCATCGCGTCGTTCTTGCCGGTACGGCTGTTGCTCATACTGCAGCGCATGGTCCAGCGCCGGCCCACGGCGAACTCCAGCGGCTGGTCCTGCCGCGGCGTATAGCGACGGCCGTCTGGGAGCTGGATCAAGTTGCCGAGCAGATCATGGATCACCCCGTTGTCGAACACCACCTCATTTTCCCGGACGGCGGTGATCGTCATGCTGAAGGTCCTCTTCTCCGCCTTGGTCTTCAGGTCCAGCTCGCGATAGGAGTAGGTGTCGCCCAGCTTGTAGCGCAGGTCGGCCATAGCCGAGCCCTGGGAATAAGGATTCTCCTTCACCGAGACCACGACGATGCGCTTCTCGCCCTGCCGCGCCAGCACGCGGTCCAGCGCCAGTTGCGCCAGTTCCGAGAACAGGCCGCTCGGATTTCGGCGCAGGTAGTCTTCCAGCGGCGCGGGCTCCTTCGAATCCTGCACTTTCTCCCACAGCGCCAGTTCAGCGTCGAACTGCTTCTCCTTCTCCGCTACGGAAATCTCGCGCAGTTCCTTCGGCGGCAGGAACCAGAAATCTTCCTCCAGCGAGGTGCTTTCCCAGGGAATTTGCGTGCCGTTCGTTTTCCTCCGCACGCTGAGGCGGACGCGCTTGAACACGTCCTCGATCTTCGCCTCCTGGACCTTCATCTCGCGCAGCAGGTTCTCGGTGTAGAGACCGTTCGCGCCGTCGCCGTCCGAGGCCACGTTGCCCGGCGACGTGGCGTAGGCCAGGATACTGTGCGTCGGCGCATCCATCTGCGACAGCCCCTTCTGCTCGACGCGCAAGTCCTTGCCGAAGGGGTTCTCCCGGCAGGCGTCCAGGATGATCACGTTCATCGGGTTCCCGGCCTTGGTCAGCCCTTCCATGAGCCGGGCGATGTCCACGCTTTGCTTGCCCACGTCGTCAATCTTGTCGATCACGGCATCGATGGGAAGCATGTAGTTGCGCCAGGCGAGCTGCACGCCGTGCCCGGCGAAGTAGAACAGGCCCACCGCCTTTTTCTGCTCCATCGCCTGGACGTAGTCGCGAATGGCCCCAATCAACTGCTCCCGGCCGGCATCCAGCAACGTGTTGACCTCGAATCCCGCCGCCTTGAGGGTCTCCCCTATCTCCTTGGCGTCGTTGGCCGGGTTCTTCAGCTCCGGCGCATCCTTGTACCTGCTGTTCCCGACCACCAGCGCCATTTTGGGCGCTTTGAGCAGCTTCGCCGCTCCTTCGGACTGCGCCCATACCCACGCGAATGGCATCGGCAGGAACAGCGCCGTCGCCCCGAGGCTGATCTTCAGGAATTCACGCCGGTCGACTCGCACCGTCTCTCCTTTGCGATTGACGGACGTCACGCCTGCTTGAACGACACCAGTTCGACGCGCTCGGCGTGCAAGAGGTTGTTTCTGACGCGGCGGTATTCCAGTCGCGCCAGCGGAACGCGCACCAACTCCGGGGCGTGCTAACCCTTGACTTCAATGGGATATAAGCCTGCTTTTGAAGGGCGGTGGTTGCCCAAAGGGATGATTGCGGTCCGGAGGCCATCCTGCCCCAAAATATGGGTCGCCCGATTCCCCTATACTGGAAGTATTATCGTAACACTATCGTCATGAGCCGTCAATTAAGGGACGGCCTAACTGCTTTTCTAACATCAGTCATAGGTTGTATCAGCAGTGAACCTCAACTTGCGCATAGCGGCAGATTCGAACTGCTAATCTCATCGACTGTCACAAGTCAATTCTATGCCTCGGCGCAGTGTATTCCTGCCATATATACGAACTTTCTGTTGAGCTTCGGAATTTCGGGTTTCTAAACGCTATCTCTATCGCCTCTGACCCCTTAGCTGAAAGGGGGCCCCTGGGGGGTTCTTCTCCGGCAGGTTTCGTGCAATTAGCATGGTGTTGATAGAAATACCTTTCAGGTTTGGCTGCCGGAGCGATTGAAATCGGTCAACTCTTCTCACGACTGTTCGACGCTTGCGAGTTCATTCAACTCAGGTTTTTCCGCCCAGATCCCAAAAAGCTCCCTTTAGCCCGAGCTTGTTGAATAGCTGTTGAATCTGGGCCTGCCCCGGGCGCTGCCAGTCGTGATCGATGCGGCCGGCATACCATCTCTGGGCCAGCTCCCAGCATGTCTGCATGGGCATGACGTAGCCTTCCGCCACGCCCCGCCGCGACAGCCACCTGTCGAGATGATCCTTCGACCTGAAGGCGAGAATCGTAGCTCAGGTATAGCCGATGTTTTCCCAGAACCGGGCGGCCGGGACCACGAAGTGCACGATCCAATCCGAATCCACCGGCCGGCACAGACGGACCGGGAATGCGAGCCTTTCGCGGCACTCGCCACACCCGCACGGGGTGTTTGCCACGGCATCTTTGCCCAATATGGCAGAGATGCCGAGGATATCCCACGCTCAGTTGCCCCAGTAACGCTGAGGCCCTACCTGGGTCACGTAGTTCGTCGGAAGGCCCGAGAACGGGTGAGCCATCCAGATCGAATGAGTCCCCGGAGCGAGGGCAATGTGGTGGGCGCCCGCCAGCCGCTCATAGGCACTCTCGACATCGGCGACCGAGATGTCGAAGTGTTCGGCGCATTCGAGGGTTGTCGGCGGGCGGGAGATTTCAGCAAATGTCGTGTAAACATAGTGACGAACATCCGGGTCGGAAATTCTCTTTTGTGATGGCTCCATGCGGCACCCCTTTTTAAGAATTCAACGCACACCTCTGAACTCTTAACCCCTCTCTTTCATTTTCTTTTCGGCCTCCTCCAGCGATTCGTAACCGCTCGCCCGCACCAGGTAGTCGTAAACCATCTCCGACAGGCTCTCACCGCGCGCCTGCATGGCCAGCAGATCCCGGTGCAGCAGCTCCAGGGTGCGCTCGGAATAGGTTTCGAGCTCCCCGCGCGCGTAGGTCTCGAATGAGGTCATCTGCGCCTGGGTGCCCTCGTCCGCTAACGGGCGCGCGCCGCTCATGACGGCGGGGTGGCTCAGGAACATCGCCCGCTGCCATGCCATCTTAAGCCGCACGATCTCCTCGAGGACCGTGCTGCCGGCCGCGGGCGGCAGGAGCCCCTGCATGCGGGCGTATTTTTGGCGCATGAGATTGTCCCCGCGCTCCTTCGCCCGGCGCAAGTCGTCCAGGTAGCTGCCGAGCGCCTCCTCCGACCAGGGGTGGAACTGGGCGCGCCGGTGCAGCTTGAAGCTCTCGGGATATTCCTGGCAGCTGCTCGTCTGCTGGGGATTCACGGTGAGGAACATCGCCAGCTCGATCTCCAGGGTGGCTTCGATGATGCGTTCTTTCTCGGTCATAGCGATTTCCTTGTACGTGCGAACGGAATCACCCCCCTCCCCTTGCGGGAGGAGCTGGGGGAGGGGGTTCCGCTAAGCGCTGAGGTGCTGCCTCAGCCGCGCATCGGTGATATTCGCCTGAACCTGCGGGGCGTGGTCCAGGAGGAACTCGCTGTCCGAATCCGAGAGCCCCTGCTCCCGCAGGGCGCCCGCCAGCAAAACCGAGACGGACTCCATGACGTCGGCCCTGCGGCCGGGGTCCTCCTCCGCGAGCAGCACGTTGATCTGCTGATAAACCTCCGCGCCGAGCGCGGGGAGATCGCGCACGGCCCGGTGCAGCCACTTGTAGAACGGCGCATAGCGGCGATTGAGGAGGAAGACGAGGCCGATCGCGTCGGCACAGAACTTCACGACAGAGTACGATGCCGAAAATATCTCGCCGCGTTTCAAGGACCGCAAGAAATTGTACTGCCCGGTCTGAGCGATGGTGATGCACAGAGAGGTGATCTTTTTCAGCCGGATATCCTCCGGGTAATAGTCGAGCAGGGCCTGGCGCCAGCGGGTGAACTCGCCCAGGGGGTCTGAAAAGACTTTGCCGTTGGTGCAGGTGGCCAGGTTCTGTTCCGGTATCCGCAGCCATTCCGGGAGCGTCCTCGGCGGACGGTCGAGACCCGTGAAGCGCCTGAAGAAGTCGGCGGTGCGGCACACGCCCACGCGCCACTCCTCGCCGGGGCTCGCCTGCCGCGGCCCGTACCCTGCGAAGGTCAACGGCAACCCCAGGTATGTCTTCTGAAGCTCGCTGCCGATGTCGGTGAAGTCTTCGTCGGTCAGCCACAAGCAAAAGGCCGGGCCCCAGTCGTGGTCCCGGGACACCTCGTCGTCGAAACCGAAGCACTCCGACCCCGGGCCGGCGAGGCCCACCGCGAGTCGGTCCTCGAAGGCCCTGAACCGCTCACGGATCATCGCGAGACCGACACTGCCGTAGTAGGCCTCGGCAAGGTCGAGCCCCTTCATTCCGCCGGCTCCTCGAGGGCGGCGTCCAGCCGGGCGACGTTTTCGGCCGTGAGGCCGCGCTTCTCTTCACTGCCGGTCTCGATGTAGAGGGAAAGCGCCTCGCGGTACCACCGGAGGGCCTCCGCGTATTCCTTTTTCATGAAGCGGGCGTAAGCGATGTTCGTGCACTGGTCCGCTGCCCGCTCCCTCAAACCGAGCTCGCGGTAGATGGTCAGCGCTTCCTCGTAGTGCTCTATCGCCTCATCCGGCTGCCCCATGTCCCGGTGGACGGAACCGACGTTGCCCCACTGCTCCGCGACACGGATGAACTCGTCCTCCTCCTCGAAGTGCTTGAGCGCTTCTTTGAAGCCGGCGATGGCTTCGTCGAACCGCTGCAGCTGCACCAGGACCAGGGCCTTGTTCGTAGAGGCTCTTGCCTGGCGGCGGCGGTCGCCGGCTTCTCCGAACAGGTCCTCAGCGCGGGTGAATGACGCGAGGGCCTGCTCGTACGCCCCCGATTGCAGAAAGGCGTACCCGTCCTTCATCGCTTGCTCAGCCGCATCTTTGCCTTCAGATTCGTCCATGGGAGTGTTTTTCGCCACCCTTTCGATCGGATAAATATGAATTCTTTATCATGCTCCGGCATCACCGGCAAATGGGCATTTCCCGCGTCATCCAAACAAACACCCCCACAGCATGCTGCGGGGGTGTTTGTTTGGAAAGACTATCTCCAGCGAAACCAGACTAGAAGTCCTTGAAGTCGGCCTCCTCCAATGGGATCAATTTACCCGAGTCCTTGCTATTATCCTGCTGAAGACTCGTTTTCTTAGCCTGCTTTTTGAATTGGCCGGTTGCCGCCAGCTTTTTGCCGAGCACCTTCCGGGGCAAGTTCGCATCCTTTTGGAGACCTCCGCCGACCATGGTAAGAAGATCGTTCACCATGGCCTTCATCGTTTCGGCCTGAGCGCTCATCTCTTCTGAAGCGGAAGCGGATTCCTCGGCGCTGGCTGCGTTCTGCTGGGTAACCTTGTCCATCTCGGAAACCGCCTTGTTCACCTGCTCGGTCCCCTGAGCCTGCTCCCCGGAGGCCGCGGCGATTTCTCCTACCAGGTCGGCCACCTTGTCGGCGCTGTCCGACACTTGGCCGAAGGCACTGTTGGTCGAGGACATCAACACAGATCCATCCTTGACCTTTTTCACCGTCTCTTCGATCAGGTTGGTGGTATTTCTGGCAGCATCCGCGGCACGCATGGCGAGGTTCCTGACCTCATCCGCCACCACTGCGAAACCGGCACCCGCTTCGCCGGCCCGGGCGGCCTCCACGGCAGCGTTCAGGGCGAGCAGGTTGGTCTGAAAGGCGATCTCGTCGATGGTTTTGATGATCCTGGAGGTGTCTTCGCTGGCCTTGGTGATGTCATCCATGGACCGGCACATCCGGGACATGGAATCCTTCGCCTGGGCCACCACCCTCTTTGTTTCTTTCATTAAATCATCGGCTTGTCGGGCGTTGTCCGCATTCTGGCGTGTCATGGAGGCCATTTCCTCCAATGAGGCTGAAGTCTCCTCTATGGAGGCGGCCTGCTCGGACGACCCCTCGGCCAGTTGCTGGCTGGTTGAGGAGATCTGCGAGGCGGCGGAAGCCACTTGGTCGGCGCCGTCGTTCAGGCCGGCAACGATCCGAGTGATCGGCCGGGTGATGCTGCGGCGGGTGAAGACGAAGCTCACTACCAGCATGGCCGCCAAAGCGGCCAACGACATCCCGCCGATCCATGTTAGGACGGCGCGGATGCTTTTCTGGATATCCTTTTTGGCCGCCTCAATCTCCTGGTTCAGCTGATCGGTTTCCGCCTTCAATCGGCGCTCCAGTTCTGCCCGCCGGGCATTGACCATGGCGTCGATATCATCGATGTAGAGTCCGGTGCCGATGATCCATCCCCATTCCTTGAAGAGCTTCACGAAGGAGAGCTTGGGCTGGGGTTTGTCCGCACCGTATTTGGGCCAGAGGTAGTCGACGAAGCCTTCCCCGGACTCCTTGCCCACCCTGGCGAATTCCACGAAAAGCTTTTTCCCGTTGGGGTCCTTGTTCTCGGTCAGGTCCTGACCGTCCATCTCTGGCTTGTAGGGGTGCATCACCATGCGGGGGTGCAGGTCGTTGATCCAGAAGTAGTCCTTGTTATCGGGCCCGTAGCGCAACTCCTTGATGAGGGCAAAGACCTGCTTCTTTCTGGCCTCAGGGCTCAGACTTGCATCTTTTACGACGGCTTCCAGGATGCTCATGGCGGTCTGCACCTGGGACTTGAGGTATTCCTTTTTGAGCGCCATCAACTCCTCACGGAAAGCCGCCGCCTGCTTTTCGCCGTCCGCCTTGATGCGCTGGAGGTTGTCTTGTCCCAGGCGCTCGATCTGGGCGATGGTCTCGCTTCCTGATTGTCGTGTTTGCCAGGTCGAAACCAGGCCGGAAGATACCGCTGTGAGGACCAGGGCGGTTGTGATGAGGATGATGATTTTGGTGTTAAGCTTCATACGATTTGCCTCCCGATGGAATCCGCCCCATGGGATATGCCAGAGGGGCCGGTTGATTCAGCTGAAACAGCTGATGAAAGTGGGAGGCCCTTTGAAATGCTTTATGGAACGCAGGTCAGAGGGAGCGGTGCCGCCGAGCCGAGCTGAAAGGAAAAGGACTTAGGCCTCACCACTTAATAACGATTTCGGCAGTAGGCGGAAAAACTTTAATTCCGATTTAGGCTGTAGGAATATACAATATGCTTTTGGAGGCGCCTCAACTGAAAGCTGCAACCGCAGCAGCTCTTGCAGGGTAGAACTATGCGGTCCGACAACGGTTCAGGGCTCCTTTGGAAGGAGCCGGAGAGAGCGCTTGCGGAGGGCGGAAATGATTGAACACAGGAAGATGACAGCGGTGATGATGAGGCACACCAGGCTGATCGGCCGGGTAAAAAACACCGCGAAACTTCCCCGGGAGAACATCAGCGCGGACTTGAAGTAGTATTCGATCAGCGGGCCCAGCACGAAGGCAAGCACCAGCGGGGGGGAATCGAACTTGAGCTTTTTCATCAGGTAGCCGACGACCCCGAAGCCCAGCATGAGGTAAACGTCGGTGATGCTGTTGGCCACCGAATAAGACCCTACGACGCAGAACAGAACGATCGCCGGCATCAAATACGGGTAGGGGATCCGCAACAGCTGGACCCAAACCCCGATGAGGGGCAGGTTCAGGACCAGCAGCATGGCGTTTCCCAGGTACATGCTCGCGACCACCCCCCAGAAGATGTCCGGGTTCTTGGTGAGCAAGAGCGGCCCCGGCGTAACCCCGTGCAGAATCAGGGCGCCGAGCAGCAGGGCCATCACGACGTTGGCGGGCAGCCCAAGGGTCAGCAGCGGAATGAAAGACGACTGCGCTGCGGCGTTGTTGGCGGCCTCCGGTGCGGCCACCCCCTCGATCATGCCGGTGCCGAATCGCTCCGGGTGCTTCGAAACGCGTTTTTCCACCGCATAGGCCACAAACGATGAAAGCACCGCGCCGCCCCCCGGCAGAATCCCCAGAAAAAAACCGATCAGGGTCCCGCGCACCAAGGCCCATTTCGCCTGAGCCCAGTCCTCAAGGGTCGGCAGCAGCCCCTTGACCTTGGTTTTAAAAACATCGCGGTCCACGTGCTGTTCGAGGTTCAGGATGATCTCCGAAATGCCGAAAAGCCCCATCACCAGAGGCACCAGGCCGATGCCGTCCATCAGTTCGGTCAGCCCGAAGGTGAAGCGGGTGCTGCCCGATACCGTGTCCGTCCCGACCGTTCCGAGGATGACCCCCAAGCAGGCCATCATGAGGGAGTGGATCATGGATTGGCCGGTAAGAAAGCTCAGCACCACCATGCCCATGCTCATCAGGGAAAAGTATTCGGGCGGGCCGAACTTGAGGGCAAAAACGGCCAATGGGGGCGCCAACAGGGTCAGGCCGACCAAGCCGAGGGTGCCGGCAATGAATGAGCCGAAGGCGGACATCCCCAACGCCGCGCCGGCCCTGCCTTGTCGGGCCATCTGGTAGCCGTCCAGGCAGGTCATGACCGAGGCGGCCTCGCCGGGGATGTTCACGAGGATCGAGGTGGTGGACCCGCCGTACATGGCCCCGTAGTAGATTCCCGCCAGCATGATGATGGCCGTTACGGGAGCGACATGGAAGGTGGCGGGCAGCAGCAGCGCCATGGCCGCGGTGGGCCCCAGCCCCGGCAACACCCCCACGAGGGTGCCGATCAGGCAACCGAGGAAACAATAAAAAAGATTGACGGGCTGAAAGGCGACGACGAAACCGCTGATCAGCTGATGAAATAGGTCCATAGTCGTCCGGCCGGCAGGCGGGCTCCGAGCAAAACCGAGAACAGAATGTAGGTGAACGCCAAGGTCAGGCCGGATGCCACGAAGACCGTCCGCCACCTGAGCGGCTCTACGCATCTGAACAGAAACAGGAGCAGCAGAAAAGTGGAGGATAGGAACCCGATGACGTCCCAAAGAACGACGTAGGCGAATAAAACGGCGGTAACCAGGCCGATCCTGAGGATGTCTGCCGTGCGAAAACCGCTGCCGGCCTCGACGCCCGGTTTCTTAAGAACAGTCTGAATCAGGCCGGCGCCGGCCAGAGCGGCCAGGCAGATCGCCGCCAGGAACGGCAAGAAACCCGGCCCCGGCCGGCCGAAGGTGCCGAACCCCAAGCGGCCGGATTCGGCGGCGACGGCCAGGGCCAGCACCATCCAGACGAAATGAGTGATGAGATAAGTTTTTTTCAATGTCAGGGCTTGATGAAGTTCTTGACCTGCACCCCGGCCTCCACGTAAGCCTCCGCCCAGAATTGGGTGAAATCCGCTGAGTTCTGATACAGCACCGGCATCTCGTAGCTGCCCATTGCCTTGAGGAAGGCCGGGTCTCTCAGGGCTTTCTGGAAGGCGTCGTGCAGGACCTTGACCCGTTCGGGCGCCATGCCCTTCGGGCCGACGATGCCGATGGGTGAGTCGTGCACCACCTTGTAGCCTGACTCCTTCACCGTGGGGACGTCCGGGAAACGTTTGACACGGGTGTCGCCATAAACGGCGATCAGCTTCAGCTGACCGGCCTCCACGAGCGGGATCCAGCCCGAGGTGGTGGAGATGAAGTCCACGTGGCCGCCGAGCAGGGACGCCGAGGACTCCTGGTCGCCCTTGGAGGGCAGGTGGTTGAATTTCACGCCAGCGTTGGTGGCCATTTCTTCGGCCGCGATGTGGCCGCCGGTGCCGATGCCCGAGGCCATGTAGGTTGCCTGGCCGGGGTTGGCCTTGGCGAAATCGATGAGATCCTTCAGCGTCTTGAGTTTAGAGTCGGGTTTCACCAGGACCCCGTAGAGATAGCCGCCGACCCGGATGATGGGGGTCACGTCCTTGACCGTGTCGAAGGCGAGTTTGTTGATGTGCGCGGCCCGATGCAGGCTCGTGACGACGACGGACAGCAGATAACCGTCCGGCTCCTTGCCGATGATGGAGCCGGTTCCGACGGCCCCGCCGCCGCCGCCCTTGTTTTCAACCAGCATGGGCTGGCCGAGGATCTTGCCGGCCGCCTCCGCCAGCGGCCGGATGACCACGTCCGTGGAGCCGCCCGCCGGGTAAGGCACGATCAGGGTGATGGGTTTGGTGGGAAATTCGGCGGCCAAGGAATATCCGCCCAGCATTATCAGGGAAAAAATGGAAACCAGGACGACCAGAAAGCCTCGAACAGATCTCATCGACGCACCTCCTGTTTTTTTCATTTGACTAAGCGATTCCCATTTTGCTGTCAAGCAATAATCCCCGAAGAAACATCGAGGATTATTGATCTTAGAGATAAGAAAAAGTTGTCCTATGCTGCGGCGGGTTGTGATATATGAAGATGCGGTTGCAGCGGATTCAATAATTATCTGGAGGATCGCGTGAAATTCAATGCCCAGTCTCCGTTCCAGCCTCAAAGACCTCGAATCGATGGTATCGAAGAATCGGTTTTCAACCGGTGCGTCGGTACTCGACCTGCACGCCAAGGACCAGTCAGCCCACACCGCCTGCCGGCCGGAGGCGGTGATCTGGCCGGAGACGGCGGCGGAAGTGGCCGCGATTCTCAAATACGCCGGCGACCAACGCGTTCCGGTGACCGGCTGGGGGGCCGGGTCCAGCCTGGAAGGCAACCCCATCCCGGTGTGCCGGGGGATCGTGCTCGACTTCAGCCGCATGAACCGGATTCTGGCCATCCGCGAGGAGGACTTCCAGGCGGATGTGCAGCCCGGCGTCGTCTACCAGGACCTGAACGACAAGCTGCGTCACACCGGCCTTTTTTTCCCGCCGGACCCCGGCGCCCGGGCCACCATCGGCGGCATGATCGCCAACAATGCCAGCGGCACCCGCACGGTGCTCTACGGCTCCACCCGGGATTACGTCATGCGCCTGGTGGTCGCCCTATCAAGCGGGGAACTGATCGAGCTGGGCACCCGGGCCAGCAAGAGCTCCTCGGGCTACAATCTCATCAATCTCTTCGTCGGCTCCGAGGGCACGCTGGGAATCGTGGTCGAGGCCACCATGCGGCTGGTGGGCTTCCCGGCCGAGTACTCGGCCGCCGTCGCCACCTTCCCATCGGTGCCGGCGGCCGCCCGCACGGTTTACGAGCTCAAGCGCTCGGGGCTCAACCCGGCGGCGCTCGAGCTGCTGGGGCCGGAGTGCGTCGCCCTGATGAACCAGGAGGAAAAACTCGGACTGGCCGTGGAGCCGACCCTGTTCCTCGAGTTCCACGGCGCAAGCACCAGCCAGCTCGCCGAGGTGCTGGATTCCGCCAAGGACATCTGCGCGGCCCAGGGCTGCCGGGACTTCCGTCCGGGCCTGGGGCGGGCTGAACGCGACCGGATATTCAAGGCGCGACACGCCTTGGGCGAGATGATCCAGCACAACCACCCGGAGCACCGGATACTCATCATGGACGTGGCGGTGCCCATCACCGCCTACTCCGAGCTGCTGGAGGCCATGCAGGCCGAAGTCAAAACCCACGGCCTCATCGCCTACACCCTCAGCCATGCCGGCAACGGGAACGTGCACCTGAACATCGCCGGCCGCAAGGACGACCCCGCGGAGTGGGCGCTGGTGCAGAAAGTCTCCGAGCGGCTGGTGCTGAAGGCGATCGCGCTCGGCGGCACCGCCACCGGCGAACACGGCGTCGGCCTGGGCAAACGCAAATACATGCCGGTTCAGCACGGGGCAAGCCTCGCCTGGATGAAGCAGATCAAGGGGCTCTTCGACCCTCACGGCATCCTCAACCCGGGCAAGATCTTCCCCGAATAAACCATCGCCCGCCTCAGGCGGCGGGCGATGGTTTATATAATGAAACAATAAAAAGCCAGCGCAGGCGAAGTATCGCGATGGCGCGCCGTTTGATTTCGTTTCGTTTTTAAGGGCCGTTGTGATACAAATTCACTCGATATCTTCGGCCGGTCGCCTACCGGCCGGCCGGACTTAACAATGACATCGAATACGGCCCCAGAGGCCATTGGCAACCACATCATTAACGTAAAGGAGGAGTCATGAAAAAGCTGCTGGCATTGGCATTTCTCACGGTTTTTGCCCTTTCGGGCGCCGCGCTCGCCGCGGACACCATCAAAATCGGCGTCTACCTGCCGCTGACCGGGCAGATGGCCTTCGGCGGCCAGCTCGAGCTCGAGGGCGTGCAGATGGCCCACAAGGAGGCCCCGACGGTGCTGGGCAAGAAGGTCGAGCTGTTCGTGGTCGACAACAAGTCCGACAAGGTCGAGGCGGCCAACGCCGTCAAACGCCTGATCGAAAAGGAAAAGGTGGTCGCCATCATCGGCACCTACGGATCCTCACTTGCCATGGCCGGCGGCGAAGTGGCGGAGAAGGCCGGTATCCCCATAGTCGGCACCTCCTGCACCAACCCGCTGGTGACCCAGGGCAAGAAGTACAGCTTCCGGGTGTGCTTCATCGACCCCTTCCAGGGGGCGGGTGCGGCGACCTATGCGTTCACCGACCTGAAGGCGAAGACCGCGGCCCTGCTGGTGGATGTGTCCAATGACTACTCGGTGGGCCTTGCCACCTTCTTCACCCGATCCTTCACCAAGCTGGGCGGCCAGGTGGTGGCCAACCTGAAATACCAGGCCGGCGACCAGGACTTCACGGCGCAGCTGACCGAGATCATCAGCAAGAAGCCCGATGTGCTGTTCATCCCCTCGTACTTTGCCGAGGGCGCCATCATCATGAAGCAGGCCAAGGAGCTCGGCGCCAAGTTCCGCATCATGGGCGGCGACGCCATGGACAACCCCAAAATCGTCGAGATCGGCGGCGCGGCGGTGGAAGGATTCGTGCACACCACCTTCCCGTACGACCCGTCCATGGCCAACATGAGCCCGATCGCGAAGAAGTTCACCGAGAACTGGAAGAAGGCCTACCCGTCCAAGGAGCCCAACGTGAACGCGGCCCTGGGCTATGACACCTACCTGATGGTGCTCGACGCCATCAAGCGGGCCGGCAAGGCCGAACCCGCGGCCATCACCAAGGCCCTCGCCGCCACCAAGGGCTTCGAAGGGGTGACCGGCAGCACCACCATCAACGCCACCCACGATGCCGAAAAGCCCGTGGGCCTGGTGCAGATCAAAGACGGCAAGAAGACTTACATCGGCAGCATCACGCCCAAGCTGTAAAAGGAGTTGATAAACGGCGCCTCGGGCCGTGATCCTGCGTTGCATGGCTTTTGTAAATGCTCATCCCGCTGCAGCGGGACTGCGCTTTAATAGTTTTTCCATGCGCCTTGGCTGACGGCCCGACGCTTGTTTCTCGACTCCTTTATAGCCGAGCAAGGGCCTGAAAGTGAACGGTCAGTGAACACACCTCACCCCGCCCCCCTTGTGCCCATGGATGCTCCCTCCCTCTGCGGGAGGGGCTGGGGGAGGGGGCCACAACCGTTCAGCCCGGGTCGCCGTAAAGCCGCATGGGGAAGCCGTCGCTTCCCCATGCGCATCTAAAAGGAGAGTTCATGACCTGGGCCATGTTCGTACAGCACGCCCTGAACGGCCTGACGTTGGGCAGTCTCTACGCCCTGATCGCCATCGGCTACACCATGGTCTATGGCATCCTGCGACTGATCAATTTCGCCCACAGCGAAATCTTCATGCTGGGCGCCTACTTTGTGCTGTGGTGCGTCACCCTGTTATACCTGCCCTGGTTCCTGGCAATCGTAGGGGCCATCATCATCACCGCCAGTATAGGCATCCTGGTGGACCGCGTGGCTTACCGCCCCCTGCGGGATGCGCCCCGGATCTCGGCTCTCATCAGCGCCATCGGCGTCTCGTTCTTTCTGCAGAACCTCACCATTGTGGCCTTCGGGGCCATCCCCCGGGCGGTCTACCGGCCGACCTGGCTGGAAAACCCGATCCTGATGGGCGAGGTCCGCGTCCTGCCTCTCACCCTCTTCGTCCCGGGGCTCTCGTTACTGCTCATGCTGGGCCTGGTCTGGATCGTCTACAAAACCAAGCCCGGGCTGGGCATGCGCGCCATCTCCAAGGACATCGAGACCAGCTACCTCATGGGGGTGCCGGTCAACCGGATCATATCGCTCACCTTCGGCATCGGCTCGGCGCTCGCCGCGGCCAGCGGCATCATGTGGGCCCTGCGCTACCCGCAGCTGCAGCCGGTCATGGGGGCCATCCCCGGGTTCAAGGCCTTCATCGCCGCCGTGTTCGGAGGCATCGGCTCGATCCCCGGGGCGGTCGTAGGCGGCATCATGCTGGGAGTGATCGAGATCATGGCCGTGGCGTTTTTCCCGGACTTGGCCGGCTACCGTGACGCGTTTGCCTTCATCCTGCTCATCGTCATTCTGCTGATCAAGCCGACCGGCCTGATGGGCGAGAGACTGGAGGATAAGGTCTGATGAGCACGAAAACCAACGCCATCCTGAACGTTCTGGCAGTTGCCGTCCTGGGGCTCTTTATCTGGTGGGCCGAGGACAACCTGGACGGCTACATGATCCAGATCCTCAATCTCGTCGCCGTCAACATCATTCTGGCACTGAGCCTGAACCTGATCTACGGCTTCACGGGCCTCTTCAGCCTGGGCCACGCGGGATTCATGGCGATCGGCGCCTATGTCTGCTCGATCCTGATCCTCGCCCCTGAGCAGAAGGAGATGCTCTTCATCCTGGAGCCGGCTTACGACTGGGTGCTATCCGCCCAGGCCCCGTTTTTTGTGGCGGTGGTCGCCGGCGGCTTGATCGCGGCCTTGTTCGGAGTGGTGGTGGGCATACCGCTCCTGCGGCTCGGCGACGACTACCTCGGGATGGCCACCCTCGGTTTCGCCGAGATCGTCCGGGTCTTTGCCATCAACCTGCCGCGGGTCACCAACGGTGCGCTCGGGTTCAAGGGCATCCCGGACTATGCCAACCTCTGGTGGAACTTCGGCTGGTGCGTCCTCACCCTGTTTGTCATCGTCCGGCTGATCGGCAGCAACAGCGGCAACGTCTTCAAGGCCATCCGCGACGACGAGACCGCGGCCAAGGCCATGGGGATCGATGTCTTCCGCCAGAAGCTTTTGTCTTTCACCATCGGCGCGTTCTTCGCCGGCGTGGGCGGGGCTCTGCTGGGGAGCCTGGTCGCCACGATCGACCCGAAGATGTTCACCTTCGTTTTGACCTTCAACGTGCTCATGATCGTGGTGACCGGCGGGCTGGGGTCCATCACCGGCTCGGTCCTGGCAGGCATCGTCATCACGATCCTGCTGGAATGGCTGCGGTTCGTGGAAAACCCCGTCTACTTCGGCGACTGGGAGCTGCCGGGCATTCCGGGCATGCGCATGGTGGTCTTCTCGCTGGCGCTGATCTTCATCATTCTCTTCCGTCGCGAGGGGTTCATGGGCAAGCGCGAGTTTAACTGGGACTGGGCGGTCGGACGATTCTTCAAAAAGGCGGGCCGCCATGGCATCTGACCCGATTCTGGAAGCCAAGGGCCTCACCATGCGCTTCGGCGGGTTGACGGCCGTGAAGAGCTTCAGCGCCGCCATCCCGCGCGGCGGCATCGTTGGCCTCATCGGCCCCAACGGCGCCGGCAAGACCACCTGCTTCAACATGATCACCGGCTTTTACAAACCGAGCGAGGGGCAGGTGCGCTTCCAGGGCGAGGACATCACGGGCACCCCGCCCCACCGGGTGTGCCGCAGCGGCATCGCCCGCACGTTTCAGAACATCCGGCTCTTTGCCAACGAAACGGTGCTGGAAAACGTCATGATCGGCGGACACCTCCGGCAGAAGACCGGCTGGTGGCAGGCCGTCCTCTGCCTGCCGGCCAACCGGCGCGAGGAGCGGGCCGTTGCCGAGCGCGCGCGGGAGCTATTGAAGGTCGTCGGTCTGGAGGAGTTCGCGGGTGAGAAGGCCAACAGTCTGCCCTACGGCGCCCAGCGCCGGCTCGAGATCGCCCGGGCGCTCGCCACCCGGCCCTCCTTCCTGCTCCTGGACGAGCCCGCGGCCGGGATGAACCCCAACGAAACCGTCGAGCTCATGGGCTTCATCCGCGAGATTCGCACGGGCTTCGACCTGACCATCCTGCTGATCGAGCACGACATGAAGGTGGTCATGGGCATCTGCGAACACATCTGGGTCCTGGACTACGGCGAGACCATCGCCGAGGGGCCGCCGGAGGCAATCAAGTCGGACCCCAAAGTGATCAAGGCCTACCTCGGAGAGGAGGCGGTTCCCCATGCTTAAGGTGCAGGACCTCCACGTCTACTATGGCGGCATACACGCCCTAAAGGGGATCTCCATCGAGGTGCCCAAGGGAAAGGTCGTCACCCTGATTGGTGCCAACGGGGCCGGCAAGAGCAGCACGCTGCGGGCCATCTCCGGGCTGATCAAGAACAAGAAGGGGAAAATCACTTACAACGGCGCCGACCTCTCCCACCGCGACCCGGTGGACATCGTCAAGTCCGGCATCGTCATGTCGCCCGAGGGCCGGAGGATCTTCCCGCACCTGAGCGTGCTGGAGAACCTGCGGCTGGGGGCCTACAGCCGCAGCGACGAACCGCAGATCCTCAAGGACATCGAGAGGATCTTCGAGCTGTTCCCCAAGCTCAAAGACCGCAAGGATCAGAAAGGCGGGACCCTTTCGGGCGGCGAGCAGCAGATGCTGGCGCTCGGCCGCGCGCTGATGAGCGCGGCGGAGGTGGTCATGATGGACGAGCCCTCCCTGGGGCTTGCCCCCATGCTGGTCAAGGAGGTCTTCGACATCATCGCCGCCATCAACCGCCAGGGCAAGACCGTGCTGCTGGTGGAGCAGAACGCCTTCGCCGCCCTCAAGATCGCCGACTACGCCTACGTGCTCGAAGTGGGCGCCATCGTTTTGCAGGGTACCGGCGAGCAGCTCATCGCCGACGATCGCGTGCGCAGCGCCTACCTCGGCGGCTGACCCACGCATTCAGGATGTTTAAAAAACCAATCATCAACCACCGAAGGAGCCTGCGAATGGAGAGCAATAAATCTGCCCTGGCAAACGTCATGTTGGTGTTGGTAACCCTGGCCGGGATTTTTCTCGTCGGCTTTCTGATCTTCGGCAAGCCTGGCCAGGCACCTTTCGGTCCCCAGTTCTGGGCCAAGGCCACGCCGGATGAAATTCTGCAGATGCTGCAGGACGGAAACGAACGTTTCTCCGCCGGAAAGTCGGCGTACCTGCATCGCGACCCGACCCGCATCGGCCTGGCGGGAATTTCAGACCAGGGGAATTACGCCTACGCCACCGTGCTTTCCTGCTCCGACTCCCGGGTCCCGGTGGAGCTGATCTTCGACGCCGGCATCATGGACCTCTTCGTCGTCCGCGTGGCGGGCAACGTCTGCGACACGGATGAGATCGGATCCATCGAGTACGGGCTCGCCCACGTGAAAACGCCCGTGCTCGTCATCCTGGGCCACACCCGCTGCGGGGCCGTCACGGCGGTCTCCCAGGCGGTGGCCGGCCACGGCCACCCGCTGGAGCGCAACATACCGCCGCTCGTCGACAACATCATCCCGGCGGTCAAGCGCGCCATGGAACAGCATGCGGACATGCACGGCGAGGCCATTGTTCCTTTTGCCATCGAGGAAAATGTGTGGCAGGCGGTCGATGACCTTTTCATGAAAAGCCCGGCCGTGCGCAACCTCGTCAAGGCGGGCAAGGTCAAGGTGGTCGGCGCGATCTATGACCTGGGCTCCGGCAAGGTGGAATGGCTGCCCCAGGAAAAAATCGGAGAAACCTTGCAGCGCGTGGAAGCTTCCCCGGAAAAGGAAACCGAGCCGTTTCAGAACCCATAGCCGATGGACAGGATGTAGCGGTAGTCGGATTTGTCGGCGCCCTCGGCGGGAATGTTGTCCCAGTCCCACTCGAAGCCGGCATTTAAAGACAGACCGCCGCGAATGGGGAAACGCAGCCCGGTGCGGGTGAACATGAACACATCGCTGCTGTCGGAGGCACTGACATATCCCTCATTTGAGAAGTAATACTGAAACAGCTTTTCGAAGAAAAAGCGGTCGAACTTGACCCCCCAGCGGCCGGACACTGAATCGTCCTGGCCGCCGCCGGCGTAGTTCGTGTAGACATAGCTCGGGCCGGCCTCGACCGATAGATTCATGAGCTCGCCCTCAAAAAACTGATACCCCACGCCGGGGCCGAGAGTCGTCCGCAGGCTGATTTCCTTGAAATCATCTCTTTCGACCATGCCGTTCAAATACCAATACAGCTCCCGGGTCAGAAAGTAGTCATGTTTCAGGCGGCCCATGGCGTTGTCTTCAGTTTTGCGGCTGTCCTCGGATGCGCGGTTGTAGGCGCCCCCCAGGGTCACCCGGTGGCTGACCGTACGGGCGAGGAACTCCAAGTCGACGTGGGCGTTTTCGAGATCGGTGTTGCCGCTCGTCTTATTGAGCCCCACGTTGATGCGGCCGCTAAGCTTGGCCGGCCGCTCATCCGGCGGGTTGATGGCCTTGACCTTGGATAGCTCAAGCGTCACGGGGGCCTGAAGCAACTCCTCTTCCAGCACCAGTCGGTTCGGTGTTGGGGAAGGTCTTGCGGTTCCCTTTAAGGGCGGCCCCTCCTCCAGCACAACGGTGAGCGGCGCATCCGTGCAGAGCCGCTCGACGTGAATCCATTCGATGCTCAACCGGCCGGCAAAATCTGTCTCCAGAACGAGTTTGCCTTCACTCATGGAAACGATAGCCCCCGTCAGGTGGTTGCCGTTTTTCAGGTAGACGTCATCCGCCAGGAGGGGTAACGCCACTATGATCAACAGACAAACTGCAAGGCTCATAGGTTTGGCCGCATGTTTCAACGCCGATCTCCTCTCCTTGTTTTTCACCTGCCATACCTTTAGCTCTGGATCATGTCAAATCGCCCGGAAGGCCACTCCTGCTTTCACCCTGGCATCGCCGCGAGACTGGTATGCTTGTGCAATTTTCCGAAACTGGGAAACGTTACATCGATGGTGCCAGCGGCTCGTCGCTGGTCTGCAACATCGGGCAGGGGGTCAAAGTGGTCGCCGCCGTACTGACGCCTCAGGCGGCGGACCTAGCCTACAACCCTTTCCACTGCTCCCACTCCCGGGCCTACGAAGACATGGCCGAGCGGGTCATGGACGCCTGCATGGAGAGGGGCCTCATCATGTTCCCGGGCCACGGCACCGTCGACGGCACTGCCGGCGACCACTTGCTGATCGGACCTCCGCTGGTCATCGCCTCGAATCAGGTCGACGATTTCCTCACAAAGTTCGAGGAGGCCATCGGCGCAGTCTAAAAAGAAATCCGGCCATGATCACCGGTTGATGCCCGGCCCCATCGCCGCGGTTGCATTATCTGAAATCCGGCTTATAATAGCCGTCACATCCCGTCCTGCCGACGGGATGTGTTGTTTTTAGAAGCTGCCGCGGCGGCGATGAGTGGAAAATAATCAGCAAGGAGAAAAGAAATGGCGGATCGTTCGCAGTTCACGCTTTACAGCGGCGCCCATCGCGGAGCCGAGTCCGAGTTCGGGAAACAGGCGGAACGCTGGAGAATCAAGGAAGTCAATTTTTCTTTTGAGGGCCATGCCCCGGAACGGACAAGAGGCATCCGGGTGCTGGGACCGGCGGAGCTCGACAAGGGGGATGTCAGCATGGAAATCGTCTCCACCCGCATGGGCCGCACTTATTCCAAGGCGGACAAGATCCGCAAGGTCATCCAGTCCATCTTTCACATGATCAACAACGGCTACCAGGTGTTCGCGGTGGGGTGGATCCAGCCGGACGGCACCGTGAAAGGCGGCACCGGCTGGGGGGTGGAGCTGGCCAAGCTGTTCAACCGGCCCACCAGTGTCTACGACCAGGACCGCCGGGGGTGGTTTTCCTGGAAGAACAACCAGTGGGTGGCCGAGATTCCGGTCATCTCTAACAACACATTCGTCGGAACCGGCACGCGCAACCTCACCGATGACGGCTGCAAGGCCATCGAGGCACTTTTTGTAAGCTCTTTCGGCCCGGCCCAGTAATAGCGCCAACGCCTTTTTTGCTGTTGCCTTAACCTAAAAGATGAGAGCCGCTCGATGGCTCTCATCTTTTCCGTTAGAGGATATAGGCGAGAACGAAGATCCCCACCATTGTGAAGGCCAGCACCAGCTTCACGCCGATCCCGAGGATGAATCCGATCCAGGTGGCCACTCCCGCACGCCCTGCCTGCCCCAGGTTTCGGCGCGCCAGAAATTCGCCGATCACGGCACCGACAAAGGGCCCGAGCACGATCCCAACGAAACCGAAAAAAATCCCGACCAGCGTCCCCAGGGCCGCGCCGATCACCGCCTCGCGGCTGGCGCCGGCACGCTTGGCGCCGAGGCTGGTGGAAACGAAATCCACGCCGAAGGCGAAGGACGGTCACGGACGGCAAGCAGGATGATCGTTCCGACGCCCACGTTCTGAAAGCCGTCCGCCCAGGCGGCGAGCAGCAGCCCGCCGAAAACCAGAGGGGTCCCGGGCAGCCCGGGAACGAGAACGCCCGCCATCCCCACACCGACCAGGATCAGGCTGAGCACCCAGAGGAGTGGGGTCATGGGACCGTGATCACCCTGCCGCTGGCGCCGTCCTGAGGGCCGGTCTGGTAGCCGTTGTCCGCTGTCTTCGTTTTCATCCGTTTGGACCTTTACCGGGAAGTGGTGATCCGGAGGCGAATTCGAAAGCGCTTTCTCCCCGTGTTGAAAATACTATCCTGAAATCGTTATTGCCAGCTCAATTTTAGGGCGTTTAAAGTCTTTACGCAAGATGGACCGCTGAAGCGTTGAAGCCAGTTCATCTTGTCTGACCGTCAGAAACCCGTTGAGCCGACGCCCAAAGTAATTTATGCTTTCGCCCGAATCAGCTCAAACTCGCGGTGAAAAAGTGGCGAACTCGATATCCGGCGGACCGGCTTCAAGCGCAGGGGCATTTCGCATCGTGGGGCTGATGTGCCTGTCCGAGGCACTCGGCATGACGGGCTTCGCGGCCTACCCCGCTTTCCTGGCGTTGCTGCGCGACACCTGGAGCATCAGCAACTCGGAGGCCGGTTTCATCGGCGGGGCCTTCTTCGCCGGTTACATGGCTGCCGTCCCTTTCCTCTCGGCCCTGACCGACCGGATCGACGCCCGCCGGATTTACATCGGCTCCTGCCTGCTGGCGGCGCTCAGCAACCTCGCCTTCGCGTTTCTGGCTCAGGGGGTTTTTACCGCCGCGCTGTTTCAGGCATTGGCCGGCGCGGGATTGGGAGGCACCTACATGCCGGGCCTGAAGGCGCTCACCGACCGCGTGGTCGGGCCGCACCAAAGCCGCTATGTCTCCTTTTACACCGCAACCTTCGGCGTCGGCACGAGCCTGTCGCTTCTGCTCGCGGGCTGGCTGGGCCGGATGGTTCCGTGGCACTCGGCCTTCGGGTGGCTTGCAGCAGGGCCTCTCGTCGCTGCCATCCTTATCTTTTTCGGCCTGCACCCCCTGAACCCGCAATCCTCCGGTGCCGCCCGTCCGGGGCTGCTGCGCAGCTTTGCCGTGCTGCGCGACCGTGCGGTGCTCGGCTACGTCCTGCGCTACGCGGTGCACTGCTTTGAACTGTTCGGACTGCGGTCGTGGATGGTGGCCTTCATCCTGTTCGCCTATGGGTTGACCCGCTCAGGGCCTCCGCTGCTGGGCGCCACCGAGGCCGCGGCGCTGATCAACTTTCTGGGCATACCGGTCAGCATCCTCGGCAACGAAACCGCCATGCATTTGGGCCGGACGCGATACATCCCCTGGGCGATGATGGCATCCGGTTTGCTGGCCTGGGCGGCGGGCTTCTCCAGCTCCTGGCCCTGGTGGGCCATGCTGGTCCTGTTGGGGCTTTATTTCATCGCGGTCATGTCCGATTCCGCCGCGCTGACCGCCGGGCTGGTGGAGACCACGCCACCGCAGGCGCGCGGCGCGGCCATGGCGGTTTACTCGTTTGCGGGTTTCGGGTCTGGGTTCGTTGCGCCGCTCGTCTTCGGCGCGGTTTTGGACGCGACCGGCGGCAAGGCGGATTCCTTTGCATGGGGGCTTGCCTTCGGTAGCCTCGGCATCGGCTGTCTGGCAGTGTCCGGCGGGGGAGCCTTATTGCGGCGGTTTCACCGAGGTGCAATCAACTGACTGCCTGCACCCCGATGGTCTTCTCAAGCAGTCGTTTGTAATAGCGGTAGTTGTCAAACGGCACATCCACGCGCACGCGACCGTCCAGCATGGGGATGTAGCCCCCGTCGGCCAGGAGCGGCGGCACCTTCTCCTCGACCTCGCGCCGAATGGCGTCCCTGCCCTGGTGGAGGACATCCAAATCGATCCCGCCGATCAGCCGCAGGTCCCGGCCGAACTCCCGCCGCAGCTCCCGGTAGTCCATGGCCTGAGGGTTGACTTCGTAAGCCCACAGGACGTTGAACCCCCGCTCGAGGATGGCCGGGATCAGGAGCCGGGGGTTGGCCCAGGAGATGAAAATGAGGGTCTCCACCCCGCGACGTTTCAGCACGTTAAGAAGCGGGTCATAGCTGGGGAGGACGATCTCCCGGTACATCCTGGGCGAAATCAAAGGGCCGCGGTTTTCGGCAATCGGCTCTGAAAACAGGGCGGCGTCCACCCGCAGATCGCGGAGCACCCGCTCGGCCAGACGGGCGGCAAACTCCCCCTGGACCATCAGGGTCTCTTGTACCAGGGCCGGGTCCCAGCCGAGCAGCGCGATGACTTCGGCGAATCGCCCCCAGCCCTCAACCCCCATGGAGAGAAAGAGCCCCCGCTGCACATGCAGCATGACCACGTCCTCGCCGTGGCTCAACTCCTGCGCCTGGCTCGGCCATTTCCGGGGGAGGCGGCGAGCGTCATCCGGGTTGAGCCGTCGCCGCAGTTGGTCGATGTCTTCGCGCGATGAGGGTCCTTGCTTCAGGCGGGGCAACGGCTCCAGGTCCGGATGGATCTCCTTCCGGCGGTCGTGCCGGAACATCGCCTCGAATTCGGATTTGCGCGTGAGGCCCTGGCGTCGCCAGGCCCGCAGGACATCGTCGCGGATGCCCTCCTCGAAATACGGCACCCGGTCCGGCGCGCCATAGCGCATGGTTTCACGGAATCGGTCGCGGCTGTTCACAACGGCACTCCCGCATCGGAAGAGACGCCATTCTACATGGGTGCGTTAGAAAAGCAAACGCCCGTCGAACCGGGTATGCCGAATCCCGCGCGGTGTAGCCGAGGTTGAAATGGTCAACGCTTTCTGGTAATCAGGCCAAACTCTGTGATCACGCCATTCAAATTCCCGGAGCCTGATTCGTCGACTCCGAAGGAGGACTCGTTTGGACCAGAAACCAATGACCCGCGAACAGCTCGATTCACTGGCGGCCGAATTCCGCTACGTCGTGACGGATGCGATCTGCCGCTCCGGCGTGGGGCACATCGGCGGCGTGATGAGCCTGGTGGAAATCGTCGTCACCCTGTACTTCCGCATCATGAAGGTCAAGCCGGAGAACCCTGACTGGCCGGACCGCGACCGGCTGGTGCTCTCCAAGGGCCACGCCGGCCCGATCGTCTACACGGCGCTCGCCTACAAGGGCTACTTCCCCAAAGCCTGGCTCACCACCATCAACAAGAACGGCACCCGGCTGCCGAGCCACATGGACCAGATCCTGACCCCCGGGGTCGAGATCACCGCCGGCTCCCTGGGCCAGGGGCTCTCATGCGCCTGCGGCATGGCGCTCGCCGCCAAGCACGACGGCAAAAGGCACCGCGTTTTCTGCATCATCGGTGACGGGGAGAGCGACGAGGGCCAGATCTGGGAGGCGGCCCTGTTTGCCGCCCACCACCGGCTCGACAACCTGATCGTCATCTGCGACTACAACAAGATGCAGATCGACGGCCGCACCGAGGAGATCATGAACCTCGAGCCGCTGGTCGACAAGTGGCGCGCCTTCGGCTGGGAAACCTTCGAAATCAACGGCCACGACTGGGACGACATCTACGACACCATCCGGAAAGCCGACGCCGTCATCGGCCGGCCGGCCATGATTGTCGCCCACACCATCAAAGGCAAGGGCAACCGCGAGACCGAGGGCCTGGTGGACTGCCACAACGTCAAGATCCCGGATGAAACCACTTACCAGCGCATCATGTGCGGCCTGGATTGCAAGTGCGACCTTCCTTACTAAAAATTTTCAACCCCTCATGGGCCTAAAAATGCCAGGTGGTGGTCAAAAACGAGGAAAGGTAAAAAATGGGCAACTACCATGACATCGAAATGCGCGTGGTGTACGCGCAGACGCTGAACGAGCTGATTGAGCGCAATCCCGCCGTTTGCTGCCTCGAGGCTGATCTGGGCAAGGCCGACGCCTCGATCCCCGAGATCTCCAAACGCCACCCCGGCAATTTCATCAACTGCGGGGTCCAGGAAGCCAACATGATCGGGGTCGGGGCCGGCTTGGCCAAGGAAGGCAAGATCCCCTTCTGCGCCACGTTTACGGCGTTTGCCACCCGCCGCTGTTACGACCAGATCACCATCAGCGTCGCCTATGCCAATAACAATGTTAAAATAGTCGGCAACTCCCCCGGCATCACCCAGGGCCCCAACGGCGGCACCCACATGTGCTTCCAGGACCTGTCCATCATGCGCGCCATGCCCAACATGCACGTCTACAGCCCGGCCGACGCAAACGAACTGCGTTCGGTCATGTTCCACATGGCCGCCAGCAAGCAGCCCACCTACATGCAGCTCGTGCGGCTGAAGATGCCCAAGCTCTTCGAGGAGGGGGCCCCCTTCGACCCCAACCAGGCCAAGCGCCTGCACGAGGGCAAGGACGTGACCCTGGTCGCCACCGGCTTCATGACGCGCTTTGCCCTGGACGTCGCCCGGCTGCTCGCAAAAGAAGGTGTCACGGTCGACCTGCTGCACTACCCCTCGGTCAAACCCTTCGACGCCAAGACGCTCATTGAGTCCGCCCAAAAAACCGGTACGGTGGTCACGGTGGAGAACCAGAACATCATCGGCGGCCTGGGCAGCGCGGTCTGCGAGGTGCTGAGCGAACACCACCCGGTGCGGGTCAAGCGCCTGGGCATCCCGGACCAATTCGGCGAGGTGGCCGACCCGGATTACCTCTTCAACAAGCACGGCTTCGGCCTCGAGCACATCGCACAGGCCTGCCGGGAGCTTTCGCGATCCAAGTCGAAAAAGTTGTAGTTCTGCTTCCCTGAATAGATTCCCTCGCTTGTTCTTGGAAAGGCTTGCTTCAAGGAGGTCCGGCATGTCCAGGCTTGCCTATTATCGGGTCAAGAATTCCATGCTTTTTTCAGCCCTCGTCTCCAACGTCGTTGGAGTTGCAGTCGTCATTTTTCTAACCCGACAGTCGGCCGATATGTTCCCAATCGAAATCCTGCGGCTGACCCACCGCATCGACCGGTTTTTCATGCCGGCCTCGTTCATTGTGCCCTTTGCCCTGATTCTGTTTTATGAACGGCCGATTCGCGATTACCTGAAAAGACGTTTTCAAAAAAGACCCGTTTCGGAGGAGCTTGTTCACGAAGCCCGCCGGAAGCTCCTCAATGAGCCGTTTTTTCTCATCGGCCTGTCCTTCTGCATCTGGTTGGCAGCTGCGCTGATCTACTCCGGGGCGTTTTGGGCGCAGGGGGCCGGCTGGGGGCTAATCCAGCGGGCTTTCTTCCGAAGCTTTTTTACCGGGTTGATAACGGTGACCGTAGCCTTTTTTGTGCTCGAATTCGTCCTCCAGAGGCGGGTGGCCCCCTATTTTTTCCCGAACGGCGGCCTCTCGATGACTCCGGGCACCCTGCGCATCCGCATCCGGACCCGGCTCTTCGCTCTGCTGCTGGCCAGCAATATTATTCCGCTTGTCGCCATCCTGCAGCAACTGGGCGGCACATCTCCGGCCAGCGGCCTCTCTCATTTGCCTATGGAGCGGATGATGACGGCCATTTCCAGCCAGATTTTTTTGTTCATGGGGGTCGGACTGTGGGTTACCTTTCTGGTGAGCAGCAATCTCACTCGACCGCTGGGGGAGATCACGAATGTGCTGCGCAACGTCAAGAACGGCCTCTTCGAAACCAAGGTGCGGGTGACCTCAAATGACGAAATCGGCTATGCCGGCGATGTCATCAATGAGATGACCGAGGGTCTCCTGGAGCGCGACCGGATCAAGCAGTCTCTGACCTTGGCCAAGGAAGTTCAGCAGAGCCTTTTCCCCAAGCAAGATCTGAAAACGGATGGATTCGAGGCGGCCGGCAGGAGCATATACTGTGATGACACCGGAGGGGATTATTACGACTTCATCCCCATGGTCGGCAGCGATGGCCCCAAATGGGGGGTCGCCGTCGGGGATGTATCGGGACATGGCATTCCCGCGGCCTTGCTGATGGCAACCGTTCGATCCTCTTTGAGACAGCGGGCTTCCCATCCGGGCTCCGCAGACCGAATCACGGCCGATGTGAATCGCCAGATCACCAGCGACGTCGGGCACTCCGGGGAGTTTATCACAATGTTCTTCTTGGTGATCGACCCGGTGAAAATGGAGCTCGAATGGGTGCGGGCCGGACACGATCCTGCGCTGCTCTATGACCCCTCCACCGACTCGTTCGAGGAGCTGGGCGGCACGGGCCTGGCGCTGGGGATCGATGAGAAGTGCCGTTGCAGCGGTCATCGCCGACCCGGGATTCTGCCCGGCCAGGTCATCTTGCTTGGCACGGACGGTCTCTGGGAAGCAGCCAACCCGAAAGGTAAAATGTTCGGCAAACAATCAATTTATAATATCATTCGGGAAAATTGCTCTTTGAGTGCAAATGAAATTCTGGAGTCCATTCTCACCACGCTGGAAAAGTTCCAGGCGGGCGCCAAAAGGGAAGACGATGTGACCCTGGTCATCATAAAAGGGGAGGGCGCAGTGGAAAGGCTGCACCATCTGCGATGAGGCACTCGCCGGCCGCGTCAACTCCGGACCGAGCCTTCGAGCTTAGGCTTCCGATCACCTCTTACCGCCTGCTCGGATTTTTGATCCCAGATCTTGATCAGATAATCTTTTTGCTCTTCAAATTGTAGTGCCTGCTCCTCGACCAGCTGTTCCGCCTCCCGGGATGACATGTCCCGGCTCTGTCTCACGAAAGACGCCACCCGGGCATAGTAAAGGGGCGTCATCATGTCGACCAATCTGCTGCGGTTGACAGTCCAGTGGCGATAGGTGGCCGCCAGCTCGTAGAGGATTTTCACCCATGATTCCGTAGGGAGGTGAAAGTCCTTGGCGTCCATGCCGGCGGTTTCGCTGATTTGCTTGAAGCTGGCCTCGTCGAAAATGTCGCGCCAGAGCGGCGATAGCTGCTGGTAGCCGGTCTTGAACAGATCGATCAACCGATCGAGATTCACCTTGACGGGCTCAGGCTCCGAGGCGCCCTCGAACCCGAAGGTTTCCAGCGGTTCGCTGCCCTTGATTCCTTTCCAGAAGCTTTCATAGCGTTCCATCAATGAGAAAAGCGCAGACAGCACCTGTTGGAACATCGGGCCCAGATGCTGCCCGGGGTCCTTGACATCGTGGATCTTGACCCCGAGGTTCGCCTGGCAGATCCGGAACCCCTGGGTGATGGCGCTCGTGGTCATCCAGATGTCGATGCCGAAGCGCGCCACGTCCGTCAGCCATACATCCTGCTCCGCGTAAAATTTGGCGACATCCCGCGAAATGGCAAAATCCCCGCCAATGGGTTGCCGGATGCGCTTGCCGTAAAGTGCGCGTGTGAGGTTGTAGACAATGTTGTTGGTGATGGTGCCGTCGTACTTGTGCCGCACATACACCGGCGCCACGAACTGGTAGCCCTTCTCCAGGACCGGGTCCAGGAGATATTTGACCCAGTCGGCCGTGATGCTGCGTAGATCCGAGTCCACCATCGCGCAAACCGACACGTTGAGCCGGTTCGCCGCTTCGAACACGGATCTCAGGGCCGTGCCCTTCCCCGCCGGCCCGCGGTAAATGGAAACAACCTTCTCCTGCCAAGGCTTGATCTGGAACTCCTTGGCCGCCTCCCGGGTGTCGTCGGTAGAACCGCCGTCGGCGATGAAGATGACGCTGCGCCGCTCCCCATAATGCTTGGCCAGGCCGTGGGTGATCATCTGGATCACGTGCGCGATGGTGCTCTCGTTGTTGTAGCAGGGCACCCCGACCAGAATGTCCGCGGAGTCGATCTCCTCGATGCGTTTGGCCGTGTACCCTCTCAGCGCGGTGTCATAATTCATGAGATGAGCCTCTTCCTTGGAGTTGATTATTATTACTCCGGCGATTAAATATGGCAAATTCCAACATCCCGCAAACAGGCGGAGCGGGGTGCCCGCCGCGGCGAGCCGCAACCAATTTTTCAGGCGACTCTGCCACGCCCCAAAGCCGTCTCAAGGATACCGCAGACAGGCAGAGACGACCGGCGGCTCCGTGAGGGTTGGTCCTCCGGGGCTGTCCGGGTCGGTATGGAGCGGGCTGGCTGCTGTGCGCTGGTTCGTTAAATGGATGGTTGCGGCTCGCCGCGGCAAGCACCCCGCTTCGCCTGCGCCTCACCATGAGTTGCCATATTTAATTACCGGTTTAATATCCGCTATTCCCTTCCGGCTTCCCGGTTCAGCTCCTCCAGGCGCCGGTACGCCGTCTCGTCACCGACATAATAGCAGCGGCAGCCGGCCGCATCGACCCAGATGTAAAGCGGCTGGCTGCTGGAGGCCACCCGCAGGAGCTCCCGCTGCGGGATGCCGGCGATCTGATCGATGTCCTCCTGCGAAACGGCGACCTTCAGGCTGAAGCCGGCAAAGGCCAGCAGCTCCTGACGGTTGAGGGCGTCCGGCTTCTGGGGGGCGCCGGCGCACCCGGCCAACGCCAGGGCAACGACTGCCGCTGCGATCATCATCGGTTTTTTCATAATAGGGACACCTTCAGGTCATGAACCGTTTGGGACAGCTCCAGCAGGGCAGGTCCGGGTCCCCGCCGGCGAGACGCTCGCGGAAGCGTCGAAACTCGGCGCTTTCCCAGATCTGCACGGGATCCTGATCGCGCACGTTGCCGAACACGCGGCGTTTGGGGTCGGCGATGCCCACGGGCACGTTCACGTAGACGCAGGGCGACACCGAGCCGTCGGCTGAAACGTAGAGGGAACGGCCGATGTTCTCTCGGCAGGCGGTGCCGGCAGCCGCCGGGCTCGGAAGCTCGTAGTGAAAACCCAGGTCCAGGCGTCGGGCCTCAACCTCGACTTCAGAGAGAATGGCGGCGGCTTTTGCGAGCTTGTCGGTTTCCTGCGGGGTGAAGGCTTCGGCCTCCAGGCCGGGTTCGGCGATGTAGTCCAGCGTCGAGATGACCGCGGCGTGCACGCCGAGCCGCTGCATCAGCGCCGGCAGGCCGGCCACGGCCTCCATGGTGGAGGCGAGCATGAGGTAGGCGAAGTGAATCTCCAGGTGCACGCCCATGCGCTCCCGGCGCACCGCCTGCAGGGTGGACACGGCCTCGCATACCCGGTCGAAGTCCACCCCCCGCCGGGAGGCGTTGGAGGCCGTGTCGCTCCCGGCGAGCGAGAAGGCCACGATGTCGATGCCGCTCTCCACGATCCGAAGCGCCAGCTCCGGGTCCATGCGCAGGCCGCAGGTGGTGGTGGAGACCTGACAGCCGGCGTTGCGGGCCAAGGCCGCCATGTCGAAAAAAACCGGGTTGAGCAGGGGCTCGCCCCAACCCTGGAGGTGCACCCGACCGGCGCGCCGCATCAACGGCCAGAGCCGGCCGAAGGCCTCCATGTCCATGTCACGCGAAAGCCATTTCTCGCGCTGGGTGGTATGGGGGCAATAAGAGCAGCGGCCCGGGCAGCGCGAAGTGACCTCCACCTGGATGCAGTCGAGCGGCCGGCGCGTTCCGAGAAAGGTCTCTTTGACGGTCTCCCAGAAGCCGGGTTCGCGGAACCCCTCGCCACCGGTCGCTTTCGTTTTCTTTTTCATGACTCGCTCTTTACCACAAGTCTGCGCAGCTTTGAAATGAACCCGCGCGGCTTCACCTCCCAGCTCACTTCCACATAAGGCAGAAAAGGCTCCGCACTCCACTTGCGCTTGAAGAAGCCGATGCCGGCGTTCACCCCGAGGCCTAAATTCATGCGGGTCTGGCCGCGCTGGTGCGCTTCTTCCAGCAACCCCGACAGCACCAGGTCGGCGCTGCCGGGCGGGGCAACCTCCGGGTCCCGGAAACAAAACATGAAAAAGGCGGTGGCGAGCGGCGCAAACTCGCCGACGGCAAAAGCGGCCAAACGCCCGTCCGCCAGCCGCCCCGTAACGACCCGGCTGCCGGCCGAGGCCTCGATGTAGCGGGGCAGCTGCCCGAAGATGTGGCGCGTGCCGGCGGCCAGCCGGCGTTCGTCGAGGTAGCGCTGCACCAGGGCCGTGTGGTCGTTCTCCAGGCGGCGCCCCTGAACGATGCTCAGTTCGCGGCGCGCCCGGTTCAGGAGGTTTCGCAGCTTCTGACCGGGCGGCGGTGCCGGCACCGGCAGCGCGTAGTAGCTGTCCTGTGCAACCACGGCTTTCTCCGGCGCCTGGGGCGGTCGGGCCGGGCCGATGACCGTAATGCGCTCCAGGCCGGGCATTTTGAGAGCCTGGTCCACGGCTGCGGTCATCGCCTTCGTATCCCGCGGGTCGTGCAGGGGATAGCCGACGAGAACGAGGGTGCCGTCGGACGCGTAGCCCACGCAGTCGGCGGTCATGCGCGGCCGTGAACCGGCCACGGCGGCCACGTAAGCCACCACCTGTTCGGGCACGGCGGCCCCGGCCGTGACCCATCCCAGACGGTCGGGGCCGATCATCGGCGCCTCCGCACGCTGAAGCCGGCCTCGGCCAGCATGCCGCGCAGGTTGATCATGTGAGCCGAGCCCACGAAGACCGCGCAGCGCCCCTCCTCGATGAAGGGCCGCATGCGTTCCAGGAACCGCGCGTCGCGGCGGTGGATGACGAGCTCGGTGCGCGTGGGGAATTCGATGCTGGTACCGAACATGTTGTCCACGTCGCCCTTGAGATAGGCGCGGACATTGCGCTTGATGTAGCGCGGCCATTTGCGGCAGCTGCGGATGAAGTTCACGATGCGTGGGATGGGGATGCTCTCCAGCGTCTCGATCTGCTCGGGGATGCTCTCCATGCCGCGCACGGCCTTGCCCATGTCCAGGGCCAAGTGCCAGGCTTCCAGGTCCACAGACTGGGTCCAGCCCCGCCGCGCGAGGAAACTGGTCCACAACGAGAAAAAAGCCATCCAGTGACGGGTGTCGGAAAGAAGGTGGCGAACGTCCGGGGGGTTCTTGTGTTCAGCGCCCACAAATCGCGCCCAGAACCCGCGCGGACCGCAGACCACGCGTTCCAGGCGGCGGATGTCCTCCTCGGTCAAAGCCTCGGCCACCCGCGAGCTTTCGGGGCCCGGGGTGCGCCCGATGGCCGACACTTGGTCGAGGCTCGCCGGATCGAGCGGACCTTCGAACAGCACCGTGTCGACCTTCTCGAAAAGCTCCCGAAAGGATGACTCGAAGCTGTAGCAAAAGAAGTGCGCCGTGCCGCCGATCCAGGAGCGCCGCCCGTTTTTCTCGATCTCCCAGAGCATGGCGAACGTGCGCTGGGGCGGCAGGCTCGCCAGGAACTCCCGCTTGGACATGGGCTCCCGCGGCATGGCGGCCAGCATGCGCATGAGATCACCCACCCCTTCGCGCAGGCCCTCCCGCTCGCGCCACCGGGCCATTTCGTAAGGCAAACCCGGCACGCCGCCCCATTTGGCCTTGAAACGGCGGATGCCGTCGTTCACGCCGAGGCCCAGGTGCAGGAACTCCTTCCCGTTTCCGCGCGCTATGCGGATCATTTCGCGGAAGAGCAGGTCCGACGCGTGGGGGGTAAAGTGAATGCGGGAGTGAGCCCCGAGGAGGTAGCTCGTGAAGCGCCGCGGGGCCGAGTCCAGCAGCAGGCAGGCGGCCAGATGGCCATCCCGGTCCCAGGCGTTGAGCAGCGACAGCCCGGGCGACCGCCGGAGCACGGACTCGGTGCGGGCGTAGAGCTCGCGCACGTTCGGCGGAAGGGCCACGCGGCCCATGAACTCGGCCCACAGGCGCCGGTGCGCCGGCGTGAAAGTGATGCCCTCTTCCACCGTGAGCGCTGTCGCCGCTCTTTCCGCCAGTCGCTCCAAGCGTCCGGGAATCGCCCCGTCGAGGGTTAGCAGGTAGTATCGATCCTTGTCGCTGCATTGAGCCTTTAATCGCTCCGGGAGCTCGGGGCAGATGGCCCAGCAGTCCCGCGCGGCCGCGCGGCGCAGGGCTTCGGCGAGCGCCTGTTCGAAACCCTTGGGGGTGTAACTGTTTTCCAGCGGGTAGCCCACGGCCAGGAGCCAGTCCTCAGCCGCGACGAAGATGTAAGGCCCCACCAGGAACGCCTCCCCACCGGACATGGCCGCCATGAAGGCGACGGAGTGCTCGGGGACTGTGGCTTTTTCAAGGATGGCGTTCACATCGGAGGGGGTCACCGCAAGGCTCCAGGCTCGTCCGAATGCTTCTATCGCGCTTGCCCGCTTTGGAATTGACAAACCGGTCGTTGCCTCATATTAAACTATATCCAAGCGATCAACAACCCGGACCCGCCACTTCCTGATTGCAGCTTCAGCCCACACGAGGACGCCATGTCTTTCATCGCACACGATGACCCTGCCGTAGCCGCCCTGATTCAAAAAGAACGCGAACGCCAGGAATCCACCCTCAACCTCATTGCCGCCGAGAACACGGCGCCTGCAGCGGTCCTGGAATCCCTGGGCGCGAGCTTCAACAACAAGACCGCCGAAGGCTACCCGGGCCGGCGCTACCACACGGGCTGCCGGGTCACGGACGAACTGGAACAGCTCGCCGTGGAGCGGGCCAAGGCGCTTTTTGGCGCTGACCACGCCAACGTGCAGCCCCACTCGGGGGTCAACGCCAACCTGGCGGTCTACGGGGCTGTGCTGAACCCGGGCGACAAGATTCTCAGCATGAAGCTGAGCCACGGCGGCCACCTCTCCCACGGCGATGCGGCCTCGATCACCGGCCGGATCTTCCAAGCCTCGCATTATGGCGTAGACCCTAAGACTGAGCGACTGGACTACGATGCGATCCGCGAGCTCGCCCTTGAAATGCGGCCCCGGATGCTCGTGGCCGGCGCGAGCTCCTACCCGCGCCTGATCGACTACAAGGCCCTGCGCTCCGTTGCGGAGGAGGTTTCCGCCTACCTCCTGGTGGACATGGCCCATATCGCCGGGCTGGTGGCGGCCAAGGTCATCCCGAGCCCCGTGCCCTACGCCCACTTTGTGACCTTCACCACCTACAAGACACTGATGGGGCCCCACGGGGGAATGATCCTGTGCACGGCGGATTTCGCCAAGAAGATCGACCGCTCCATCTTCCCCGGCACCCAGGGCACACCGACGCTCTCGCTCGTGGCCGCCAAGGCGGTGTGCTTCCACCTGGCCGCGACCCCCGAGTTCCGCGCGGTCCAGGAGCGCACCCTGCGCACCGCCGCCCTCCTGGCCGGTGAGCTCGGCGCCAAGGGCTACCGCCCGGTGAGCGGGGGTACCGACAACCACATGGTGCTCGCGGACCTGCGGGGCAAGGGTCTCAAGGGCGACAAGGCCGAGGCGGCGCTCGAGGCCGCCGGGGTCCTCTGCAACCGCAACGTCATCCCCTTCGACCCGGAGTCCACCCTGATCACCAGCGGGCTGCGCCTCGGCACACCCGGCATCTCCTCGCGCGGCATGGGGGCGGAGGAGGTGAAAGTGATCGCCGGCTGGATCGACCAGATTCTTTCAGCGCCGGATGACCCGTCCATCCAAAAACGCGTGAGGCAGATGGTCAAAGATCTCTGCCGCCGCTTCCCCTTGCGCGACCGGCTGGAGGGCTGACCATGGCAACGGGATCTTTTCGAGGACGTGCAAAAAGCCATCGACCCGAAGTGGATGTTTCAGATCCTGCAGGAAATGATCCTGATCCGCAGCGAAAACCCCTTCGACGACCCGCCCCGGGAAGGCTATCGCGAAAAGGAAATGGCCGACTACCTGGCCGGGCACCTATCCGCCCTGGGGCTTGAAGGTCGAGACGCGTGAAGTGCGACCCGGCCGGCCGAACGTGTTCGGGACCCTCAACGGGAAACAAGGCCGGGCCGCCCTCATGCTCGCCGGCCACATGGACACGGCCCGCACCACGGGCTACCCAGAGGCCTATGACGTCAAGGTCGAGGGCGGCAAATGCACGGCCGCGGGGCCTGCGACATGAAGGCCGCCTTGGCCGCCTATCTCGGCGTCGTCAAGGCGCTCAGGGAAACCGGCACGCGCCTGAACGGCAACCTGATCGTCTGCGGCATCGTCGACGAGGAGTACCAGATGCTCGGCTCCAAGGCGATCGGCCAGTCCGACCGCATGGCCGACCAGGGCATCATCGGCGAGCCCACCAATCTCAAAATCTGCCCTTCCAACAAGGGCCGGGTCAGCACCAAGATCGTCACCCGCGGCCGGGCCGCGCACTCGAGCGTGCCCGAAAAGGGGATCAATGCCATCGACAAGATGGCGAAGGTGATCAGGGCCTTCGGCGACTACAACCAGGAGCTGCTCGGCCGGCCACCGCATCCCCTCTGCGGCCACGGCCGGTTCACGCCGGGAGTGATCCATGGCGGCGTCCAGGTGAACATGGTGCCGGACACCTGCGAACTCGAGGTGGACCGCCGGACGCTACCGGGTGAATCCCTCGAAAGCGTCTATGCGGAATTTCATGAGCGCATCTGCCGGGCGGCCGCCGGCGACCCGGATTTCGTCTACGAGATCACCGCGCCCACCTGGTTGATCGCGCCCAACGACATATCGCCGCAAGAGCCAGTGGTGGCCGCGCTGCGGGCGGCCCACCAGATGATTTTCGGCAAGGACCCGGGGGTGGAGGCCTTCGTGGCGGGCTCGGATGCGCCCTACATGGGCTTCCCCACCGTGATCTGCGGGCCGGGTTCCATCGCCCAGGCCCACACCACCTGCGAATTTGTGGACCTCCGGGAAGTCGCGGATGCCGCCCGTCTCTACCTGCATGCGGCCCTGCAGCTTCTCGCATGAGAAAAGGAGGCACCTTGAAAACTGAAGCGCTGAAAAAACAGGCCTGCGAGCACATCGACCAGCGCCGGGACGAGATGATCGGGATCGCACAGCGGATGCTGAAGCAGCCCGAGCTGGGGTACCGCGAAGTCAAAACCGCCGCGCTGGTCAAGGAGGAGCTTCAGAAGCTGAACCTGCCCATCCGGGAAGGCCTCGCCCTCACCGGGGTCGAGGGCACGCTGGCCGGCAAGGAGGCGGGCCCCGCGGTGGTGGTGATGGGCGAACTGGATTCGGTGATGGAGAGAAATCGCCCCTGGCCGACCCGGTCACGGGCGCCGCGCACCTCTGCGGCCATCACATCCAGGTGGCGAGCATGCTGGGCGCCGCCATGGGCCTTGTCGGTGCAGGGATCGGCCCCTTTCTGTCCGGAACGGTGAAATTCCTGGGCTGCCCGGCCGAAGAGTACCTGGAGATCGAATACCGGCTGGGGCTCATGGCCGAGGGCAGGATCAGCTTCCTGGGCGGCAAGCAGGAGCTGATCAAGCTCGGCTATTTCGACGACGTGGATGCGGCCATGATGGTGCACGCCTTTGCCGACATGCCCGAGCCCGCATTTCTCATGAACGCCTCCGGCAACGGCTTCATGGCCAAGTTCATCCGTTACGAGGGCAAGCCCTCGCATGCAGGGGCCGCCCCCCACCGCGGGATCAACGCTCTCAACGCGGCCTGCATCGGCATCATGGCGGTCCACGCCCAGCGCGAGACGTTCCAGGACGATGACGCCATCCGGGTCCACCCGATCATCACCAAGGGCGGGGACGTGGTCAACGTGGTGCCTTCGGATGTCCGGCTCGAGACCTATGTGCGCGGCAGAAACCTCGATGCCATCCTTGAAGCCTCGGCCAAGGTGGACCGCGCGTTCAAGGCCGGAGGCGACGCGGTGGGCGCGGCCACGAATATCACCAACATCCCCGGCTATCTGCCGATCTTCCAGGACCGGAACCTCACCGACATCGCCTGCAAAAACGGCCGAGCCCTCTTGGGCGACAGGGGTGCCCTGGAGGCAGGCTTCATGGGCGGATCGTTTGATGTCGGCGATTTGTCGCATCTGATCCCCGTCATCCACCCCTTCGTGACCGGGACCAAGGGGCACCTGCACACCGCCGAGTTCTGCGTCACCGACTATGAAGCCGCGGTGGTGCTGCCGGCTAAACTGATGGCCATGTGTGTCATCGACCTGCTGGCCGACGGGGGCGTGGAAGCCCGTCGCGTGAAAAAAGAATTCCAGCCGCGTCTCACAAAACAAAAATACCTGGACCTCATGCAGCAGATGGCCCAATAAGGAAAGACGGCCGGCTTTCAGGCCTGCCGAAAGCGCTGCGCGATTTCCACGGGCACTTAAAACTGATAGAAACGACATGGTGTCGCCTACACCAACCCGGCCAAGGTCGACGGCGGTCATGCAACTCCGGAACACACCCTGAACTCAAAGGAGGTTCTTCATGGCAGAAACAGCCAAGTCCCCACCGCAGGCATCCCCAGGGCTTGTCTCCCCCCAAATGATGAAGGTCTATCTGGTTGCTCTCGTCCTGGTCATCCTGGCCGAATTGATCGGCTTCGTGCGCTGGACGCCCATCGAGAAGATCACCATCCTGCTGGTCCCCTTCGTGCACACCATCTGGCTGGCGGTTCTCTTCGCACCGCAGGCAGCCGGCCGCTGGGTGAAGGTCTACACTCTCAGCGATTCCGCCTGGGCCGCCGGACTCATCCTGACGGCCACCTACCCGCTGATGGTCCGCTACGGCACGCTGGTCGGCCCCAACGTCCCCAAGCTGCTGCAGGCCGGCGTCGCCCTGATCCTGCAGGAGGCCGGCAACAACTGGGGCGCCATCGTTATAGCCATGCCAATAGGCATTCTGCTGGGCTTAAGGCGCGAGGTCATAGGCGCCTGCTACTCGGTGGCTCGTGAACCCAACTTGAGCCTCATCGCCGACATCTATGGTCTGGATTCGCCCGAGGGCCGCGGAGTGATCGGGACCTACATTACCGGAACGGTCCTGGGCACCGCCTTCTTCAGCATCCTGGGCAGCGTGTTCGCGCTGACGGCGCCGGCCATCTTCCACCCGCTGGCCCTGGCCATGGCCATGGGGATCGGCAGCGCCAGCATGATGACAGCCGGCGCGGCGACTTTAGGCGAAGCCCTGCCCCAGTGGAAGGACCAGATCCTGGCATTCGCGGCCGCGAGCAACCTGATCACCGGCATCACCGGGCTTTACGCCTCCTGGCTGATCGGGCTGCCGTTTGCGGAATGGATCTACCGCATCATGGGCAAAAAGAAGGAGCCGGGGGCCAAGACATTCTCGTTGACGCAGAAGCAGGAGCGCCCCAAGATCGACCTCAAATGGACGTTCTTCCACCTGATGCTGATCTGTATCCTGACCCTGATCGGCAACTGGGTGGCCACCAAGGTCGACCCCGTGACGGCGTTGCCCGGCATGCTGTTCATTTTTATCATCTGCGTCGTCGGCGTGCTGCTGGCGCGCTTCGTGCCGATCTATGTCCCGACCATCGCCTACATCGGCACCATCTCGCTGCTGCTCACCATGCCGGGGATGCCCTTTTCCAAGGAGATCTTGGCGGCGGTGGGCAAGGTCAACTTCCTGGCGCTGGCCACCCCCATCATCGCCTTCACCAGCCTTTCGATCGCCAAGGACCTGGACGCATTCCGCCAGCAGGGCTGGCGCATCGTGGTGGCGGCCCTGATCACGCTGTTCGCGGTGTTCTTCAGCGCGGTTATCATCGCCGAGGTGTGCCTGCGCATCCAGGGCTTCCCGCGTTGAAAGAAGTGAAAGGGCTTCCGAGGAAGTTGCTTCGAAAATCCCCCCAACCCCCTTTGCTAAAGGGGCGAAGGGGGATTTTGTCCCACATCGGATGGCGCAATGCGCCATGACCTGCTTTCAAGGAATTACACGGAATGGAAGTCGAGTTCGCGTTGGATGAGACCGACCTGGTGGCGCTCGCCAGACATCACATGGAGCACTCCCCTGCCATCCGCCGGCGCTACCGCATCCGCTGGATCGGGGCTTCGCTGGGTATCGGGCTCATGGGAGTGCTGCTGTATGTTTTCCTCGCGCTCAAGGCGCCGGCCCTTTATCTCGGCGCCTTTGCCGCCTTCTTTCTGGTGTTCTACCCGTATTTCTATCGCTGGCTGGTGGGGCGGACCATGCGCAAGATCGTGAACGCACGCCTGAACCCGAAGGCTTTGGCCGCCCGAACCCTCCGGGTAACCCCGGAAGGCCTGGAATTGGTCAGCGCCGGTTCGAAGACGGCCAAGGCCTGGGATCGCATCAGCGGGATCGAGGTGACGCCGGATCGCGCTTTTGTCGCAATAGACGGCGAATACGCCATCGTGCTTCCCAGGTTGCGCCTGGGAGAGGAAACCTATCAGCGTCTGATTGAAACGATCCGGCGCTTGGCCAAACTTTCATCCTAAAGAGCAGGTGATGGCGCGCGACGCCATCCTAAATGAATAATAAGGTTGGTCTTTTGTGGGAGTGGCTTTCAGCCACGACTATCGTGGCTGGAAAGCCACTCCCACCGAAAAAATACAACTTCCTTGAAAGCTGCCTGAAACATCCGTCTCGGAGCTATCCCCATGGGAATTCAGATCGAACGCATCGCGAGAGACATCGAGATCATCAATTCCTTCACCGCAACACCCGGTAAAGGAGTCACCCGTTTCACGTTTTCGGAGCCGTACATGCAGGCGCGGGCCCATGTCGTCGAAGAATTGCAAAAGATCGGCGCCCGGGTCGCAACCACCTTGGGCGGCAACCTGTACGGCCGGCTCGAAGGCGGCACGAAGGACCTGCCATCGGTAATGACGGGATCTCACCTCGACAGTGTCCTTCATGGCGGGCGCTTCGACGGGGTCGCGGGGGTAGTGGTTGCACTCGAGGTGGCCCGGGTGATGGCAGAGCAAAAGGTCCCGCACCGCCACCCCGTCGATGTGGTCGTCTTCGCGGAGGAAGAGGGCTCGCGGTTCGGCTCGGTGATGATCGGTAGCCGGGCCTGGGTCGGCAAGCTTGCGCCGGATGATCTGCAACGGTTGAAGGACAAGGATGGGGGCAGTTTTGCGGCAGCGATGGCAAACGCCGGCCTCGCCCCGGAGGACACAACTCTTCTGAAACCCGGCATGGTAAAGGCCATGATTGAACTGCATATCGAGCAGAGTCTGGTGCTCGAAAACAAGGGGATTTCCATCGGGGTGGTGGAGGGGATCAACGGCATCAAGCAGTTCGTGGTCACCCTGACGGGTGTCTCCAATCATGCGGGCGCAACCCCCATGGGCCTCCGGCATGATGCTCTTCAGGGGGCTGCCCGGGCGATTGCCGCCGTCGAGGAGATTGCTGACGGTGATATGGGGGGGAACACGGTAGCGACCGTCGGCATGCTGACCTGCGAGCCCGGCCAGGCCAACGTCATCCCCGGCAGGGTCCGGTTCACGATCGATATTCGCGACCTCGATTCGGGGAGGATCGATAAAGCCGCCCAACGCATTAGATCCGTCATCCAGACAACCTGCCAGGCCCGGGGGCTCGCCTTCGACATCCAATCCCGCTCGGACACCCCTCCGGTTCGCCTTTCAAAAGAGGTGGTCCAGCTTATCGAGGAGACCGCCCGCGAGAAGGGAATCAAGACCTTGAGAATGCCGAGCGGCGCTCTGCATGACTCGTCCATCCTGCCCGAGGTGACCGAAGTGGGCATGATTTTCGTACCGAGCAAGGCCGGCAGAAGCCACTGCCCCGAAGAAGACACGGACCTAAAGGATATCTGTGCGGGGGCTGAGGTTCTTCTGGGCGCAGTGACCAGGCTTGCCTCCTGACGGGAACCCATAGATCCTGTTCTGTTTTTCCTGCTGATTTTTTAAGTGACTACGCCCCTGCCTGCCAATATTCTTGAGCCGGTCTGCGAATCGTACTATGATCAAATCAGATCCTCAAATCAGGTCGCCATTGTTTCGGGCTGGCCGTGCGAACCAGAGGGAAAAAAACATGAAAATTACAGTTAATTGGAGGCCTTATGTCGCCGGGGCGCTGGTCGGGGTTCTGGCAACCTTTTCCGTCATTGTCTCGACCAAGGTCCTGGGGAAAACCCAGTACCTGGGGGCTTCCACCACGTTTGTGCGTGCGGCCGGGTTCGTCGAGCAGGCCGTGGATCCGGAGCACGTGAAAAAGAACCCCTATTTCCTGAAAGAAAAGGTCAAGATCGACTGGCAGTTCATGCTGATCGTCGGCATCTTCGTAGGCGCCTTGGGGGCGTCCGTCATCGACGGCAGCTTCAAGCTCGAGGCGGTGCCGCCCGTCTGGCGCGAGCGCTTCGGCGGCAGCGTGGGGCTGCGCGCCGTCGGCGCGTTTCTGGGAGGCATCGTGGCCATGTTCGGCGCGCGACTGGCCGACGGCTGCCCGAGCGGCCACGGCCTGAGCGGCCTGATGCAGCTTTCGGTGAGCGGGTTTATCGCCCTGGCCTGTTTCTTCGGCGCGGGAGTCCTGATGGCCGCCCTGGTGTATCGTCGGAAGGGAGGTGCGCGATGAGCGAGCATTGGCTTGGGCTGATCACAGGGATCTGCTTCGGCGCCCTCCTGCAGCAGGGCCGGGTGCTGCGGTTTGAAAAACAGGTCGGCGCCATGCTGCTCAAGGACATGACCATCATGAAATTCATGATGTCGGCCATCATCGTCGGCATGGTAGGGGTACACTTGGCGGTCGCTTTCGGCCTGGCCCAGCTCGGCCCCAAGGCCACCCAGATCGGCGCCAATGTCGTGGGCGGGCTCCTGTTCGGTCTCGGCTGGGCGGTCATGGGATTCTGCCCGGGGACCTCCGTCGGCGCCGTGGCCGAAGGCCGCTGGCACGCGATCTTCGCCATTCTCGGGATGACGGCCGGGGCAGCGCTTTACGCGGAGGCCTTCCCGCACCTCGAAAAGAATCTCCTGACGCTGGGGAACCTGGGCAAGATAACGCTGCCGGGTGTCATGGGGATGAGCGCCTGGGCGGTCATCCCGATCCTGGGGTTTATCTTCATCCTGTGCTTTGTATTCTTCGAAAAAAAGGGGCTGTGACAGATGCGCCATCCCAATAAGGATTTGATCGGCAGAAAAAAGCTGGAACTGGATACGCCCTGCCTGGTAATCGACCTGGACTTCTTGGACGAAAACCTTCAGAAAATGCAGGCGCGGGTAAAGGCGGCCGGCAAAGCCCTGCGGCCCCACGCAAAGACTCACAAGTGCTCGACGCTTGCCAAGATGCAGGTCGCCAACGGCGCCATCGGCGTTTGCGCAGCCAAGGTCTCCGAAGCCGAAGCCCTGGTGGATGCCGGTATGTCGGGGGTGCTCATCACCGGGCCGATCGCCGGCCGGGAGAAGGTCAACCGGCTTGTCTCGCTTCTGGGCCGGGCCCCGTTTCTGATGGCGGTCGTCGACAACCCCACCGGAATCGAGCTTCTCGAAAGCCGCCTGGCCGAAAAGGACCGGCACCTCGACGTGCTGCTCGACGTCGACATCGGCCAGCGCCGCACCGGCGTCCCGCCGGGCAAGGCCCTGGACCTGGCCGGACGCCTTCTTTCCAGCAACCGGTTGCGGCTGCGCGGCATCCAGGCCTATGCCGGCCATGTGCAGCACATCCCACGCTACGAGGACCGCCGATCGGCATCCCGCGAAGGGCTCAGACAGGCCGCCGCGGTGTTCAAGCAGCTGCAGGCCCGGGATGAGGCGTGCACCATCTTCAGCGCCTCGGGCACGGGGACAGCTGCTATCGATCTGGCCGTGCCGGAGCTCACGGAGCTGCAGGCCGGCTCCTACGCGCTCATGGATGCCGAGTACTTGGCCATCGAATCGACGGACGGCTCCGACGCCCCCGATTATCAGCCCGCCCTCACGATGCTGACCACCGTGGTCAGCGGCCCTCACGGCCGTCAGGTGACCGTTGACGCCGGACTGAAGGCGCTCTACCGGGACGGCGGACGGCCGCGGGTGTTGAACCCCGAATACGCCAAGCTTCAGTATGACTGGTTCGGGGATGAATACGGAAAAGTGGCCGCGCCGGACCGGGTTGCTCTGCTGCCGGATCACGGAACGGTCCTCGAATTGGTGGTGTCGCATTGCGATCCCACGGTCAACCTTTTCGAGGGCTATTACATTGCCCGCGCCGGCAAAGTGGTGGACGTCTGGCCGATCGACCTGCGCGGCCGGTGCCAGTGAGAAAGCAAAGGGCAGGGGGCACAGCGCCTGGAGTCATGAAACAGCATAAACGAGGTCTTGCCCTTGGCCGTCTGCTCTATGTCCAAAAATCAAGTATGATGAGATGAAGCCGAAATGAAATCACTAAAAAAATAGGTCTTTGGATGGGACTGGTGGGCCTGTCGGCCCTGGCGTTCGGCTGCGGCGGCAGCGGCGGTGGAGCGGATTCGGCCGGCGGCGGTTCGACCCTTCCCACCGGGAACGCCACCGGCGGTGTGCGCAATCCCGTCTGCGCGGCAGGCCAGAGCACGGGCGAAGTCCAGGCGCCGGTGTTTCGCATGAAGCTGAACGGACAAACCAGCTGGTTTGCCTCGCCGGTCCTGGCGGACCTGGACGGCGACGGCAAGAACGAGCTGATTGCCGCCTACTACTCCGTGTATGTGTTCAACAGCCAGGGACAGCTGCTCGACCGGGTCGACCACAACGGCGGCCGCATATACGCCCCCCACGTGGTGGTGGATCTCGAAGGCGACGGCCAATTGGAGATCTTCGTGCAGACCTTCGACCACGGCATGGACGTTTTCACGGTGCCCGGCTCGGCCGCCAACTGCTTGCCCTGGCCGACGGCCCGCGGCGGCCCCCTGCGCATGGGGCAACCCAACGACAGCGGTTTGTAAGGCGGGCTGTTGACTGGAATTGAAACTGCTATCGAGAGTTAGGCTGAAATGAAGTATGTGAACCTTGGGACGACAGGGGTACAGGTGTCGGAGCTTTGCCTGGGAACCATGACCTTCGGCAAAGAGGCCGACCGTCAAACCAGCAGGGCCATCTATCGTCGCTGCCGCGAGGCCGGCATCAACTTTTTCGACTGCGCCAACGTGTACTCCAGCGGAGAGGCGGAGCGCATCCTCGGCGACCTGATCACCGGGGAGCGGCACCAGTTGATCATTACGACCAAGGTCGGGGGATCCATGGGCACCGGTCCCAACCGCGAGGGTCTTTCCCGGCGGCACATCCTCCAGGAATGCGACGAAAGCCTGAAACGTCTCAAAACGGACTGGATCGACGTCTATTTCGCGCACCGCTTCGACACTCTTGTCCCGACAGAAGAAAGCCTGCATGCGTTCGAAATACTTGTACAACAAGGCAAGGTGCGCTACATTGGGGTCAGCAACTGGGCGGCCTGGCAAATTGCCGCAGCTCTCGGGGTGTGCGCGCTCAAGGGCTTTCAGCCCATCCGCGTGATCCAGCCCATGTACAACCTGGTGAAACGCCAGGCCGAAGTGGAGCTGATACCGCTTGCGCAGGACGCCGGCCTGGGGGTCATGGCCTACAACCCGCTGGGTGGAGGCGTCCTCACCGGGAAATACGGTCTATCCCCGGAAAAAGCCGCCGGACGGCTGGCGGAAAACCCCATGTACCGAAAACGCTACGCCGAGGCCTGGATGTTCGAAGCCGCCCAGGGGTTGAAAGTCCTCGGTGATGAGGTGGGGATATCGCCGGTGAGCCTGGCCGTCGCCTGGGCGGCCCGCCACCCGGCCGTCACCTGCCCCATCATCGGCGCCCGCAGCGTCGAGCAGCTTGAACCGGCGCTCAAAGCGCCTGAAATTCAACTGACCGCTGAGCTTTATCAGCGGCTGGGTGCGTTGGCGCCTTCGCCACCGCCGGCAACCGACAGGAGCGAAAATAAGAAATAGGCATATCTAATCCTACCGCCTGGAGATAAGCCTGCATGCGTTTGAGGCCCAAACCGGAAGGTTAGAAAGAAATCTGCCTTGCACGATAGAGAGGGCCCCGATTTATGCAACTACCGGAATTACGCATTGGCGACATGGTCGCCAAAATACCGATCGTCCAGGGCGGCATGGGGGTGGGCATCTCCCTGTCCGGGCTGGCATCGGCCGTCGCCAATGAGGGCGGCATCGGCGTCATTGCCGCCGCGATGATCGGCATGGGTGAGCCCGACCTTGCCGCCAACCCGGTGGAGGCCAATGTCAGAGCCCTAAGAAACGAGATCCGCAAGGCCCGCAGCCTCACCAAGGGGCTTTTGGGTGTCAACATCATGGTGGCGCTGACCGTTTTCTCCGAGATCGTCATCGCTGCCATCGAGGAAGGGATCGACTTCATCTTTTCGGGCGCCGGCCTGCCGCTGGACCTGCCGAAATACCTGAAGAAGGGCAGCCGGACCAAGCTGGTTCCCATCGTTTCCTCGGGCCGGGCCGCCGAAGTGCTCTGCAAGAAATGGGAGAGGCTCTCCCACCTGCCGGATGCCTTCGTGGTCGAAGGCCCCATGGCCGGCGGTCATCTGGGGTTGAAACCGGAGCAGATTTTCGCGCCGGAGTTTACGCTGGAAATATTGGTTGCCGAGGTGCTCGCGGCCGTGAAGCCCTTTGAAGAGAAACACGGCAGGGCCATCCCCGTGATCGCCGCGGGCGGCATCTACACCGGTGCGGACATCAACAAGTTCCTGAAGATGGGGGCCGCCGGGGTGCAGATGGCGACGCGGTTCGTGGCGACCCACGAATGCGATGCGGATATGGCCTTCAAGCAGGCCTACGTCAACGCCGACAAGGAAGACATCGTGATCATCCAAAGCCCGGTGGGGTTGCCGGGGCGGGCCATCAACAACGAGTTTCTCGAAGCCGTCAAGCGCGGGGAAAAAATCCCGTTCACCTGCCCCTACCATTGCATCCGCACCTGCGACCATCGCAACAGCCCGTATTGCATTGCACTGGCGCTCATGCAGGCCAAGAAGGGGAATCTCAAGCGCGGGTTTGTCTTTTCCGGCCAGAACGCCTACCGTGTCGACCGGATCGTGTCGGTCAAGGAGTTGATCGAATCCCTCAAGCAGGAGTTCGCCGAGACGCAAATAACCAGCATAGGATCGGCGCAGGGCCGGATAGAAACGGATCCGTCACACCGGAGATGAAGGGTCGCCTGCGTTCCCGGCGCCCCTCATTTCATGATTTTGCGCACCTGGCCGACGTACTCCTCCTCGGTGATGGTGCCGTCGCCGTTGGCGTCCCAGTACTTGCAATTCTTTTCGGCCGTGGCCTTGTCTTTCCACGTCTCCATGCATTCCTGCAGGGATAGCTTGCCGTCCTTGTTGGTGTCGCAGGTCCGCAGGACTTCCTGGAAGGCGCCCTTGATCATCTCCGTGGGCGGCCCCTTGACCTGGGCGGAAGATTGGCCGGGACTGAAGCAGAAAAAAATCACCGAGAACAGGATGGCAAGCGGCAACGCATCAATTCTTCTCATACCCACCTCCCCTGCAAATTGTCGTCAAGATCTGCCCGCCGGCGCCGCGGTAATTGCTTAACCCAAATCCGGCTGAACCTGCAGCGTGTCGTTGAAGCGATTGACCAGGTTGGCCAGGGCGACCACCATGACCAGTTCGACAATTTCCGAGTCGGAATAATGTGTCCCCAGCCAGTTCAGCACCGATTCGTCGATGGCCGCCGCCCCGCGGGTCACCAGGTCGGCAAATCGCACGGTGGCCCGCTCTTTATCATCGTATGCGGCGCTGTTCTGGTAGAACCGGAGATCTTCGATCTGCTGCTCCGTAACGCCCGCCTGCTTCGCCGAAGCAATGTGGGCGCGCAGTCAGTACTGGCAGGCGTTGATGCTGGCGGTCTTGAGGTACGCGAGCTCTTTGAGTTTGTGCGGCACCGACCCTCTCGTCATGACCGCATTGTAAAAGGGCACGAAGCGTTTCAAGGCGGCCGGAAAGTGGGCCATCACGGCAAAAATGTTGGGCATTTTGCCGATGGACGTATGCATGCCGTCGTAGATTTCCTTGACGCTCGTTTCGGCCTGATCTTTGAGCAGGGGCTTGGGGACCGCCATTTGAGTCATCCTTTCGCGGGAAAGTGTCGGTTCGGTTATGCGCTGTATAGCATGAAAGGCGCCGGCAAAAGAAGCCGGTTTATTTTCCCAACCAGCCCCCGTTGACCAGATGCTGCGGTCGCCCCTCGAGAAAGGCGCGCACGTTTTCAGCGGTGGTGCACATCAGCCGCTGTCGGGCCTCCCGTGCGGCCCAGGCCAGGTGCGGCGTGATCACGATGTTGGGGGCGCTCAGCAACGGGTTATCCGGCCGGACCGGCTCGGCCGACACCACGTCCACGACCGCGCCGGCAATCCACCCCGCTTTCAGAGCCGCCGCCAAATCCTCCTCGTTCACCAACGACCCGCGCGACGCATTGATGAAGAGCGACGTCGGCTTCATCCGCTGCAGCAGATCGCGGTTGACGAAGCGCTGGTTTTCGGGGGTCAGGGGGCAATGCACGCTGACCACATCGCTTCGGCTGAAAACCTCCTCCAGGCCGGCCCATGCGAACGGCGCAAAGCCCGGGTCCGCTCCTGTGAACGCGTCATGCGCCATTACGTTCATGCCGAAGGCGTGGGCCAGCTCCCCGACCCGGCGGCCGATGCGGCCGAAGCCTATGATCCCCATGGTCTTGCCGTGCAGCTCGATCAGCGGCGTCTTCCAGAACGACCAGTCCGGCTGCCGGCCCCACTCCCCGGCCTTGACCGCCGCGTCGTGGCTGGAGATGTTGTGCCAGACATGCAGGACGGCCGAAAACACATACTGGGCCACGGAATCGGTACCGTAGATCGGCACGTTGGACACCGGGATGCCGCGGCGGCCGGCCGCCTCCACGTCCACGCAGTCGAAGCCGGTGGCGGAAACAGCGATGAAGCGCAGAAGCGGCAGCGCCGCCAGGTCGTCCGCGCGGACAGAGGTCTTGTTGACAATTAAGATGTCCGCCTCCCGGCAGCGCGGGGCAAGCTCCAGCGGCGCGGTTCGGTCATACACCGTCAACGCCCCCAGCTGCCCGATGTCGCTCCAAGGGTTGTCCCCCGGGTTCAGGGTGAATCCGTCGGTCACGACAATGGTTATCGACTTCATGGCATCCTTCCGGAGGCAGAGAGTTTCTCTGGATTCTTATCATGTCTGCAGCCAGAATTCAGCCTTTTTCCGGATTGTGTCATAAGACGTCAAGAAAGGGTCTGTGATGAAACCGGTGCAATTTATCCAGGCTTTCCAAACCACAGGAGATGCGCTAAAAGAAGACTTTAGGCGGCCTGCTACCAGGATATTCCGGATAAAGGAGTTGCTTATAATGTAGAAGGTTATAACTTCCATTTTCGAAAAGAGGAAGGCTATTAATAAATCCACCTGCTGAAGCAGCCGCATGAGCACACGTTCAAGCTGCGGACCGAGGCGGGGCATTGGAGAGAAAGAGGAGAGAGATCATGAGCGAGCTGCGGCTGTGGGGTGCCCGTTTTCGTTCCGGACCGGATCCGGATCTCATGCGGCTTTCGCGCGCCGACGCCAGTTACTATAGACTGGTCCCCTACGACCTCATCGCCTCCGAGGCACATGCCCGTGAACTGCAGCGCGCGAATATCCTCACGGCCGAGGAGGGTGAGACCCTCATCGACTCGCTGGAAAAGATCGGGGCATCCTTCCAATCCGGCGAGCTGAAACCCTCGGAACAGGATGAGGACGTTCACACGTTCATCGAGCGTGTCCTGGTCGAGCGGCTGGGTCCTCTCGGCGGCAAGCTGCGCGCCGGACGATCGCGAAATGATCAAGCCGCGAACGATTTAAAACTCTACCTGCGCGATCAGGCACGAGAGATCCTCGCGTCGCAATTGAATCTGCAAGGTGCTCTGCTATCTCAAGCGGCCCGGCACCTGGAAACGCTGGCCCCCGGTTTCACCCATCTTCAGCCCGCTCAGCCCATCGTGTTTGCGCACCAGCTGCTGGCCCACGCTCAGAACTTCGTGCGGGATGGCGAACGCTTCATCGACTGGGACAAACGCAGCGCCACATCCCCCCTTGGAGCGGCGGCGCTCGCCGGATCGGCCATTGCTTTGCACCCGGAGCAGTCCGCAGCGGAACTGGGTTACGAGGCTCCCTGCGAAAACTCCATCGATGCAGTTGGCAGCCGGGACCACGTGGCTGAGTTTCTCTTCGTGTGCGCTCTGCTCGGCGTGAACCTGTCGCGACTTTCCGAGGAAATTATCTTGTGGGCCTCGCGTCAGTTCGGGTGGGTGGAACTGGACGACGCATTTGCAACCGGCAGCTCAATCATGCCCCAGAAAAAAAACCCCGACATCGCAGAACTAGTGCGCGGCCGCGCCGGCCGTTTGATCGGCGGCCTGACCGGACTGCTGACGGTGCTCAAAGCCCTGCCGTATTCCTACAACCGCGACCTAAGCGAAGACAAGCGCTATGCCTTCGAGGCGGTGGACACGCTGCATACGCTGCTCCCCGCGCTGACGGGAATGGTGCGGACGATGCGCGTCAACGTTGCGGAGCTTCACCGGCAGGCCGCAGAGGGCTTCACACTGGCTACGGAAGTCGCCGATGGACTTGCGCTCCAGGGGGTACCTTTTGCCGCCGCCCACGACATCACCGGGGCCTTGGTCAAGTACTGTGAAGACCAAAGCGTCGGCATGGGGGATGTCCCCGATCAGGCACTCCAGGCCATCGACCCGCGCCTCGGGCCGGCCATCAAATCCCGGTTGACCCTGTCGGCCGCCGTCGCTGCCAGAAAAGGGACGGGAGGTACAGCTCCGGATCAGGTTGCTCTCCAATTGCAGCGGCTGCGCGAGAAAATTTCCCTGCAGCGCCGCTGGGCCACCGGACAAGCTGAACCGCAGGAATAAATCGGAAGTGATCCTTTCATCAATGGACTCTGAGTCTATGAACACCATACCAAACGCGGGAAGCCTTTCCGACTCGGGCGGCGAATGGCCGCACCGTTCCGACTATTCCATCGCCCATCTGAAGCATATCCCCCGTCGCTTCTACCGCCGTTGGATATCTGCCGCGTTCATCCTGACGGCCTTTGGGTTTGTGGCCCATGCGTTTGCCACCGGGCAGATCGAATGGCCGGTGGTCGGCCAGTTTTTCACCGCCCAATCGATCCTGTTCGGCCTGGGGAATACGGTGATCATGACCATCCTGGCGATGATTTTTGGGATCGTGCTGGGGGTGGTGTTCGCCATCATGTACATGTCCCCCAATCCGGTATTGAGGTCGGTCGCCTGGTTCTACATCTGGTTTTTCCGCGGCACCCCGCTGATGTTGCAGCTGCTGCTGTGGTTCAACCTGGCGCTGGTATTCCCGACCCTCGGCATCCCCGGCCTGTTCGATGCCCGGACCGTCACGGTCATTACCCCGTTCATGGCAACCCTGCTGGGTTTGGGGATCAATCAGGGAGCCTACACCGCCGAGGTCGTGCGCGGCGGCATCCTGTCGGTGGACATCGGCCAGACCGAAGCGGCCAAGGCCATCGGCATGACGCGGCTGATTACGCTGCGGCGCATCGTCCTGCCGCAGGCGATGCGGGTGATCCTCCCGCCGGTCGGCAACGAAGTCATCAGCATGGTCAAGCTCACCTCCATCGCGAGTGTCATCCAGTTCTCTGAGATCCTGCGCAATGCCCAGGCGATCTACTATGCCAACGCGCGCGTCATCGAGCTTCTGATCGTGGCGGCGATCTGGTACCTGATCGTCGTCACGATCCTGTCGATCGGGCAATCTTTCCTCGAAAGGCATTTTTCAAAAGGTGTCGGCAAGCCCGGCGTGCGGACCAGGACCGCGGTGGGCTCAGGAGAGATCGGTATGAGCACCCCTCCCATGGTTGTGGCAGTCGATGTCCACAAGTATTTTGGCAGCCTTTGCGCCCTGAAGGCGGTCAGCCTGGAGGTGGCCAAGGGCGAGGTGCTCTGCATCATCGGACCCTCGGGCTCCGGCAAGAGCACTTTCCTGCGATGCATCAACCAGCTTGAGCAGGCCGACAAGGGCGCCATATGGATCGACGGAGAGCTGGCCGGCTTCCGCCGGGCGGGCGATGCCCTTTACGAGCTGAACGACACGGACATCGCCCGGCAGCGGGCCGCGATCGGGATGGTCTTTCAACGCTTCAACCTGTTCGGGCACATGACGGCGCTGGAGAACATCATCGAGGGCCCGGTCACCGTCCAGAAACGCCCGCGTGCCGAGGCCGCAGACGAAGCCTTGACCCTGCTTGACCGGGTCGGCCTCAGCGCCAAGCGCGATGCTTATCCCTCCGAGCTCTCCGGCGGGCAGCAGCAGCGGGTGGCCATCGCCCGGGCTCTGGCGATGCGGCCGAAACTGATGCTGTTCGACGAACCGACCTCCGCCTTGGACCCGGAGCTGGTCGGCGAGGTGTTGGAAGTCATGCGGGACCTGGCCAAATCCGGCATGACCATGGTCGTGGTGACCCACGAACTCGGTTTCGCCCGCGAGGTGTGCAACCGGGTGGTCTTCATGGACGAGGGAGCGATCGTCGAGACCGGGACCCCGCAGGAGGTGCTGGTGAATCCACGGCACCCCCGCACGCAAGACTTTATCGCCGCGGTGTTGGCATGACACTGCATCCATCCACCGAAAGGAGAGAAACCATGAAGCACTTCAGCAAAATCGTTTGGATCGGAATCCTCTGTGCATTCGCCGCCCAGGCCGCCGCCCAGGAGCTGCCGGAGCGCATCAAGAAGGCCGGCAAGATAATCGTCGCCACCAAGCCCAACTACCCGCCCATTACCTACAAAGACCCCGCCACCAATCAGCTCATGGGGCTTGATATCGATCTCGGAGAGGCCATCGCGAAGGAACTGGGGGTGGCCATCGAATGGCAGGACACCGAGTTTGCCCAGATTTTCAGCTCATTGCAGACCGGCCGGGTGGACCTGGCGCTCCAGGGTATCAGCGACCTGCCCACGCGCCGGGAGGTGGCGGATTTCGTAAACTACCTGCGCACCGGTTCCCAGTTCTACACCAGCCCGGCGAACGCCGCCACCATCAAATCCCAGGAGGATCTGTGCGGTAAAACGGTGGGCGCCAGCCGCAGCACGAACTGGCCGGTGAAAATTGAGGAATGGAGTGCTGCGAACTGCGTTGCCAAAGGCAAAGCCGCCATCAAGGTCGTCGGTACCGAAGGCTCCGCCGATGCCCGCACCCAGCTGAAATCGGGGCGACTGGACGCGGCGGTCCAGGGCCAGGAGACCCTGCCGTACTCTCAAAAGCTCGAACCCAACCAATACGTGCTGATCGGCCAGCCCTTCACGGAGGATCTGATGGGGATCCCCTTCACGAAGACCGATACTCAGCTGCGGGATGCCGTCAAAGCGGCCATCGAGCGGCTCCAGGCAAAGGGGGTTTACGACCAGATCCTGGCGAAATACGGCCTGCAGGCCAACAAGTACACGCCCATCACCATCAACCAAGGCAAATGAGCCTTTGACGACCGGAAATGGAGTGCTCCCGCCAATTTTTATCCGGGAGCACTCCGAAACCGCGGCTGCTGTTTTATCCCGCAACGCCGCTGGAGGCCTGCGAATCGATCATCGCACCGGGCGACTGCTTTCGATGTGAAAGGATGACCTGATGAACTTAAAGGGCCGACATTTCCTCAAGCTGCTGGATTTTTCTCCCCAGGAAATTGACTTTCTTCTGAATCTCTCGATGGAGTTGAAAAAGGCCAAGCGGACCGGCACTGAGACACAACGCCTCAAGGGCAAGAACATCGCCCTGATCTTCGAGAAAACGTCGACCCGCACCCGCTGCGCCTTCGAGGTGGCCGCGTACGACCAGGGTGCCCACGTGACCTACCTCGACCCGACCGGATCGCAACTCGGCAAGAAGGAGTCGATCCGCGACACCGCGCGCGTGCTGGGCCGCATGTACCACGGCATCGAGTACCGCGGCTTTGAGCAGGCGCGCGTGGAGGAATTGGCGAAAAGCGCCGGCGTGCCGGTCTGGAACGGCCTCACCAACGAGTTCCACCCCACCCAGGCGCTGGCGGATCTGCTTACCATGCAGGAGCACACCGCCAAGCCCCTGAAGCAGGTTGCGTTCGCCTTTCTGGGCGACGGGCGCAACAACGTGGCCAACTCGCTTCTGATCGCCGCCGCCAAGATGGGCATGGATTACCGTGCGGTTGCGCCCAAAGCGCTTCATCCCAACGCCGAGCTGGTGGCCTTGGCCCGGGAAATCGCCAAGGGGACCGGGGCGCGGATCACCATCACCGATGACCTGTCCAGGGGGTGCGCCGGCTGCGATTTCCTGTACACCGATATATGGGTGTCCATGGGCGAACCCGAAGATGTCTGGGCGGAGCGCATCCGGCTGCTCAAACCCTACCAGGTAAACCAGGCGGCCATGCAGAAAACCGGAAACCCCAAGGTCAAGTTCCTGCACTGCCTGCCGGCGTTCCACGACCGACTGACGGAGATCGGCGAGGCCATCTACAAAAAGTTCGGGCTCGAGTCCATGGAGGTGACTGCCGAAGTGTTTGAATCGCCGGCCTCCATCGTCTTCGACCAGGCTGAAAACCGACTGCACACGATCAAGGCCGTGATGGTGGCAACGCTCGGCGCTTAGTGTGCCGCGCGTGGCTGATATTACTCCGGCAAGTAAATTTGTCTTGTTCCAGCAACTCACGCAGAGGCGGAGCGGGGTGCCCGCCGCGGCGCGCCGCAACCAATGTTTCAGGCGACTCCGCCACGCCCCCCAGCCGTCTCATGGATACCGCAGACAGGCAGCGACGGCCGGCGGCTGCGTGGAGGTCGGTCCTCCGGGGCTGTCCGGGTCGGTATGGAGCGGGCTGGCTGCCGTGCGTCGGTTCGTTGAATGGGTGGTTGCGGCTCGCCGCGGCGGGCACCCCGCTCCGCCCGACATCGGCTTAAGTTGCACCTGTTTATTGCCGGAGTAATAATAATTAAGGAATGTCCATGCAAAAACCCTTGGTGTTGATCGCGCTGGGCGGCAACGCCCTGATTCAGAAGGGCCAGAAGGGAACGGCCGAGGAGCAGTTCGCGAACTTGAAGGGTCCCATGCGGCAGATCGCCAGGCTATCCCGGGATTACCGCATCGTGATCACCCACGGCAACGGCCCCCAGGCGGGCAACCTCTTGCTGCAGCAGGAAAGCTGCCGCGAGGTGCCCAACATGCCGCTTGAAATCATCGTCGCCATGACCCAGGGCCAGATCGGCTACATGATCGAATCCACCCTCGACCGGGCCCTGATGGAGATCGGCATCACCACCGAGCAGCTTTTCGTGTCCCTGATTTCCTATGTCGTGGTCGATGAAAATGACCCGGCCTTCCAGAACCCCACCAAGCCCATCGGGCCCTTCTACACCAAGGAGCAGGCAGGACGCTTGCCCTACACCATGGTCAATACGGACAAGGGCTTTCGCCGCGTGGTGGCAAGCCCCAAACCGCTTGCGATCGTGGAACACCGCGAGATCAAGAAATTGATCGAAATGGGCTTCATCGTCATCTGCTGCGGCGGCGGGGGCATCCCGGTGATCCGCAAGGAGCGCAAGTTCAGAGGGGTGGATGCCGTTATCGACAAGGACCTTGCCAGCTCGGTCCTTGCCGGCGAGATCAAGGCGGGCATTTTCATCATCGCCTCGGATGTGCCCGGTGTGTCCATCCATTGGGGGAAACCGGATCAACAGCTGTTGCGCAAAGTTGCTCTTGCCGATCTGGAAGGCTTCCAGGCGGGAGGCCATTTCCCGGCCGGCTCCATGGGCCCCAAGGTGCAGGCCATCCATCAGTTTCACCGGGCCACCGGCAACCGGGGTATTATCTGCCACCTCGAGGACATCGAACGTGCCATCGCCGGCGAAGCAGGGACGGAAGTGGTATAGGGTCAGCCGGTCCACCCGGGGGCTGCCTTGCCGGTAGGCAGACCGGCTGACGGGCGACCGGCCGACCAAGAGAGGAGAACTCCATGAAACGCAGAAACGTCATTGTCATCGGTGCCGCCGGCCGGGACTTCCACAACTTCAACACCTGCTATCGCGACAACCCGACCTACCATGTCGTCGCGTTCACCGCCGCACAGATACCGGACATCGCGGGCCGCAAGTATCCGGCGGCGCTCAGCGGCAGGCTCTACCCCCAGGGCATCCCGATCTACGCCGAAGCGGAGCTTTCGGACCTCATCCGCAAACTCAAAGTCGACGATTGTGTGTTTTCCTACAGCGATGTCTCCTACCAGCACGTCATGAACGTCGCCGCCATCGTGCAGGCGGCGGGTGCGAACTTCGTGCTCCCCGGGCCGAAGGACACCATGCTGAAAAGCACGAAGCCCGTCATCTCGGTGGGCGCGGTGCGCACCGGCTGCGGCAAAAGCCAGACCGCGCGGCGGATCATCGAGATCCTCATGGCAAAAGGGTTCAAGGTGGTGGCGGTGCGCCACCCCATGCCGTATGGCGACATTGCCGCTCAGAAGGTTCAGCGGTTTGCGAAGATCGGCGATCTGGCGAAAAACAAGTGTACCGTCGAGGAGATGGAGGAGTACGAACCCCATGTCGTGCGCGGCAACGTGATCTATGCCGGTGTGGACTACGAAGCCATCCTGCGAGCAGCCGAGAACGACCCGAAGGGTTGCGATGTCATTCTCTGGGACGGCGGCAACAACGACTTCCCTTTCTACAAGCCCGACCTGCACGTGACCGTGGTGGACCCGCACCGGCCGGGTCACGAGATGAGCTACTACCCGGGCAATGTGACCCTGCGGCTGGCCGACGTGGTGGTGATCAACAAGATCGACAGCGCGGGTCCGGAAGGCATCGACACCGTGCGCCGGAACATCGCAGCGGTCAACCCGAAGGCCGTCGTCGTCGACGCTGCTTCGGTGCTCGAAATGGACGACCCGGCCGTGGTTCGAGGCAAGAAGGTCCTCGCCGTCGAGGACGGGCCCACGCTGACGCATGGCGAGATGAAGATCGGGGCGGCGGTGGTGGCCGCGCGGAAGTTCGGGGCGGCCGGCCTGGTCGACCCCCGGCCCTATCTGGTCGGCAGGCTGCGGGACACCTTCCGCACCTACCCGGACATCGGAACCCTGCTGCCGGCCATGGGCTACGGCGCCAAGCAGTTGAAGGACCTGGAGGCGACCATCAACCGCACGGCGTGCGACGCGGTGGTGATCGGCACTCCCATCGACCTCAACCGCATCATCACGATCAAAAAACCGAGCACGCGTGTTTATTACAACCTGCAGGAAATCGGAAAGCCGGACCTGGAGATGATTATCGACGAGTTCATCCGCAAGCACCGGCACGTCCGTGGCAAAAAATCCTAATGGATGCCCACCTCCGGCGTGCGGTCGAATTCCTCGAACACGACCCGCTCAGGAACATCGTTCTTCTCAAGACGCTGTTTTATTACCCTCACGCGATCCGGTGCCGCTTTCATGAGGGGCCTGAGGCGGCAGGGGCGCTGTTGCTGCTCCCCGGAGATGCTTCATCTTTTGATCGTCGGAATTACCCCGGCACGGATTATATCGTTTTCATCGCCGCTGCCCACCCAGCTCTCTTGCCTGAGTTGTTGCTGCATGTCCCCACAGGCAAGAAGCTTTTATTCAAGCTCATGGACCCTCGGCACCACGCCGCGGCGGCTGCGCATTTCAGCCTTGAGCGGGCCAACGCCTTTGTCTCCTTCACGGCGCCCCACGGCAGGGCGATGGCCCCTGCGGGCGGCGTCACGGTTTCGGGGACACTGGACAGCGCCTGCCTGGATCTTTACGTCGCCATGGGCCATTCGCGGGAGGAACTTAAAGACCACTTTGCGAGTGGGCAGGCGCTTTCCTTCACGTGGTATGAAAAAGACAAGCCCATAGCCTCGTGCTTCACATTCCCGAATTACGGGAGAATCCACGAGATCGCGGGCGTCTACAGCGACCCCGGCCATCGTCGCCGTGGTTTGGCCCGCAGGGTCGTGGAGACGGCCTTGCACCATCTGGGGCATGCCGGACGGTTGGCGCGCTATCAAGCGCAAGAGGACAACCGGGCCTCGATCCTGCTGGCCGAATCGATCGGCTTGCGGCATGTGGTGACCTATGTACATTGGCGGCATGATCCCGCCATGAAAGAGATGGTGTAAATGTCGACGAGTATTTTATACGTGATCATCGGTGCCCTCGGAACGGGGTTGTGGAACGTCTTCATCTCATCCGCCTCCCGCCAGATGCACCCGCTCCTGGGTGCACTCATCACCGAACTGACGGCCTTTACCGCCGGAGCTTTGATTTTCCTGCCGGTGATCAGCAAGGGATTCCCCAAGGTTTCCTTGAATGCCGTGGTCATGTGCATGCTGGCCGGCCTTTCGGTGCTGCTGGCCGACTTCTTTATCCTGAAGGCCTACAAGCAGGGGGTTCCGATTTCAATCGGCGGGCCCATCATCATCGGCGGCAGCATCGTGGTGGTGACCCTGGTGGGTCTTTTTTGGGGCGAGAGACTGACAGTGTTAAAAGCCGTATCCATTCTCATGATCGTCTCCGGGGCTTCCATATTGGGCAGCCTTTCGCGCTGATGCCGCTGGCGATAAAGGCAAATGTCGCCCCCTTTTTACCCAGCGACCTGTGCCGAAGTTTCCGGACACTACTGAAAATGATTGCTGAATCAAAAGAATAACCTCAAGCAATAGAACTGAGTAAAAAAAGATATAAAATCTTCCCCTGAAGACCCCACATCGCTATTCGATTAAACAACCATTTGTTTTCTATATAAAAAATACCTCATTGGCCGGGCACACTGTTTGCTTCCAACAGTCACCGGGGGTAACGCCACCGGTCTGCCCATTTCAGGTCGTTGCGCAAAAACCCTGCCGAAGCTTAGACTTTGACGAAAAACTTTTTCACTTCGAACCCGGTTTGCGGCCGGTTGAGAGCAGGATTAGAGCATGAACGGAATCGATCTCGATTACACGGACTTCGAGTGCAGAAAAATAAGGAAGCGGGTTATCATTACTTCCATAATCTCGCCGGTCGGTCATTCCCAACCGGCAGAAGCCGCCATTCATGCAATAGAAGCTATCGATTGCAATCAAAAAGCCGTATGCGGCGTTTTAATCGTACAGGGAGAGCGCCACACCTACAACTGGCAAGTCTGCGTCCACCCCGAGCTCTTCGGCAAAAAGACGGAGAAGGCGGAATAGCGCGCTGACCCTCACCATGCTCTCACGCCCCGCTATGGGTGCGGCCTCGCAGAACCGAAAGTGCGCCCCAGAAACTCGCATCTGTCGTGAAAACCCGGCTTCAACAGGTACAGCGTCGCTTTCGCCATGAGCCACCTCCTATCCTACAATTTGTTTGACCCGCCCGACCGCTCCGCTTTCAAGTCGGACCTTGATCCCGTGAGGGTGGGTCGGTGATTTGGTCAGAATATCTTTCACGACCCCTTGGGTCAGCTTTCCGGACCGCTGGTCTTTCTTCAACACGATCTGCACCTGCTGTCCGGTTTTGATCTTGTCGCGGCAGGTTCCATTCATGGCGTCACATTCCGTAAGAATCACTACTGAGTTTTCTCAAGATCCAACAGGTTCACTCCTATCATGGTTTTTCAATTAGGATAACCCCCCTCTCGGCCCCAGGGCAAGCGGACGAAAAAATAGCCCTTGACCGCCGCCGCGTTTTCGCCGAAAGTCAGGCATCTTTCAAATTTCACAAGGGCCGTTTTTTTTAAATGGGCGGCGGCCTCCGGGCACCTGCGGGCCGCCGGGGAGGATCGGATGGGAAAAGAGCCTGAGACTGAAAACCTGGCCGTGTTTTGCGACTTCGAGAACGTCGCGATCGGGGTGCGGGACGCGCGCCATGCACAGTTCGACATCCGCAAGGTGCTGGAGCGACTGCTGCTCAAGGGCAGCATCGTCGTGAAGAAGGCCTACTGCGACTGGGAGCGCTACAAGGATTTCAAGGCCGCCATGCACGAGGCCGCCTTCGAGCTCATCGAAATCCCCCATGTGCGCCAGTCCGGCAAGAACTCCGCCGACATCCGCATGGTGGTCGATGCGCTGGACCTCTGCTACACCAAGGCACACGTCGACACCTTCGTGATCGTCAGCGGCGATTCCGACTTTTCGCCGCTGGTCAGCAAGCTGCGCGAGAACAACAAGATCGTGATCGGCGTGGGGGTCAAAAGCTCCAGTTCGGACCTGCTCATCGCCAACTGCGACGAGTTCATCTACTACGACGATCTCGTGCGCAAGAAACAGCCCCCCAAAAAGCCCGCGCGCAAACCCCAGCGGCCGGCCGGCCGGTCCCCCGCTCCCGCGGTCAAGGAGGACAAGGACGCCGAGGACCGCACCCAGGCGGCGCTCGATCTCGTCATGGAAACCCTGGAGGCCCTGGCCGAGGAGCGCGGCTCGGGGGAGAAGGTCTGGGGCTCGATGGTCAAGCAGACGCTCAAACGCCGCCGCCCCGGCTTCACCGAATCCTACTACGGCTTCCGTTCCTTCAACCGCCTGCTGGAGGAGGCCGCCACCCGTGGCCTCATGGAACTCGAACCGGACGAAAAGTCCGGCGGCTACATCATCCGCAGCTTCCACCAGGAAGACTGACCAGACCAGTTTGTCAAAGTGTTTCACTGCACGCGTCCGCCATTCGGGTTTAATCCGTTGACCCCCTCAATGCGGACTCGCCGGCCAGACCGGCTTTGCGGCAGTTGTCCAGGTGATGATTCGCCATGCCGAAGACTCCCGCGGCGCGGGGGAGGAGAATTTGCCTTGCGGTGGTGGAATCGCTGCGCTCGGCGCAGCGGGCGATGGCGTCGAGATAGCGCACGTCTTCCCGGCCGATGCGGCAGGCCTCATCGGCCGAAAGCGGCGGCCCGTGGCCGGGGATCACGTTGTCGATGCCGGAGCCGATGAGGGTGATCAGGCGTTTCAGGGTGCGGCGATAGTCCGTCAAGTTGTCCACAAAAGGGATTTCGCAAGGCGACAGGTAGTCTCCCACGAACAGCCAGTTTTCTGCCCGGATGGCCATGCCGTCCGGAGCGTGGCCGGGGATGAGAAAAGCCTCGATGTCAAGATCGCCGATGTTGAACCAGCCGCCGTCGTCGAGTCCGCGGACCTCCTCCGGCCATCCATAACCCCAGGGGCGGTCAACATACCACTGGGAGTCGTATTCCTTGGCCTTGCGCATGGCCTCGGTGGCCAGCTCGCCTTTCTCCAAGATTGATCGGGCCAAAACCGAGCTCGTGTAGACCGGTACGCCGGGGAAGATGCCGTGGCCCACCACATGATCCCAGTGGCTGTGGGTGAAAAGAAGAGCTTCCACCTTCAGCCGCTTGGGAATGAACTGCGCAAGATCGGCTATCTCCCGCGGGAAATACCCAGGATCCACCACCAGACAGCTGCCGCCGCTGCGGATGACGGTGCTCGTCATCTGCCAGATGACGCTCCGCCTGACATCGACCTGAATTTCAGCCATTATTATCTCCACCGATAGACAAAGGATCATTGTGCGGAAGAAGGTCGCACCTGTTTCACGGGTTTGGAATAGAGCTCAGGGTGCCGGTCGGAAAGATAGGGGTTTGACCGCCGGCCCCTTGAGATAGCGGCTGGATCAATGTCGGCAAAAAGAAGGGCCGGCTCGGTGCCCGCCCGCGCAAGGTCCTGCCCGCCCGGCCCGACGATGCAGCTCAGCCCGCAGTAGCCCAGGCCGCGCTCGCTGCCGCACATGCCAGCATAGGCGACATAGACTTGATTTTCAAAAGCCCTGGCCGGTACCAGCGTGCGCGCGACGATATCAAAGGGCTGAATCAGCGCCGTGGGAACGGCGATCAACTCCGCCCCAGCCAGCGCCAGCGCCCGCACCGCCTCCGGGAATTCGATGTCGTAGCAGATCAGGATGCCAACCTTCAGCCCATCCAGCTCCGCCACCAGAAGTGAATCCCCCTGTCGAAACATCCGGTTTTCCTCGCTGCCGTAAAGGTGGGTCTTGCGGTAGTTGGCAATCCTTTCCCCGGCCGCATTCACGAGGCATGCGGAATTGAAAATCCGATCGCCTGACCGCTCAGGGTAGCCGTAGAGAAGCGCGACCCCGGTCTCCCGGGCGATTTTACCCACGGTTGCCGCCGATGGGCCGTCCGACGGCTCGGCCAGTTTGAATACGGCGTCGCCGATGTTGTAGCCGGTCAGGAACATCTCCGGGAAGATCACCAGCCCGGCACCCTGGATCGCCGCAAAGATAGCCTTCTTCCGCATCACAGCTAGGCTGCCGGCGATGCCGCCGTGCTGGCTATCGCCTTGGTAGACGGCTATCTTCGTGTGTTTGGGAGGGATTTTTTCCAAGACACCCTTTGCATTGAAAAGAATTAATCATGCCAATAAAAAATTTAGCCTGAAGGTTAGTTTTTATATCGGCTTGAAGCGGATTGATCAACGCAAATCGCCCCACGGTTGAAGCGGGACCGAACCGGTGGGGTAAAAAAAACGAAGTCCGCATGCTTACGGCTGGATGTCGATCGTCGGGAAAATGCCTTGCTGAGGACCGATAGGGTATGCTTGGATGATGTTGTATGAGACGTTTTGCCCTGTTTGTGCGTGGCCTCTGCTTTTCACGCCGTCGAAATAAGCGCCGTTGGATTCAAGTATGTGGTTGATGCGGTTCTGAAATGCCGCGACGAATCGAGCTCCGCTACCTCGGAATTCCATGTCGCCAATTTTCAGAGGGCTGGTGGTGATTGCCAGCTGCTTGAGGGGAATGCTCTGCCGTTTGAGCTCCTCCGGGTTGGAAATGTAACCCCACAACAGCTGTTCGGCGGGGATGGACAGCGCCTCTTTCAAATCGATGATTGTGTGGGGCATGATGATGGTGCCTTTGCCGATCACCAGCGCTGCCTCAGGGAGCCCGCGGATGAAGGAGTTGAAACCCACGAACACGTTTTCTGCAAGTTGGGTGTCGATCAGTTTGGCTCCGTGGGCGGTGACGTTGTTGCCTTGAAGCCAGGAATTGATAATGAAACAGTTTTCCTGAGCGTTGGTGCCTTTGCCGAGGACAGAGTTTTCGATGTATGCACGCTGGGCGATCAGAACGTTTTCGCCGACCTGAGTCTCGGGTTTGATCACTGCATACCGGCTGACGGAAGATGTTTGCGGGATGGAAATGCTCGGCTCCAAATTGACCACGTCGAACACCTGGCGGAAATCCTTTTTGCGACCATCGATAAAATCCATGAAAAGTCCACTGGGTGGTTTCCCCTGCTCCAAGCAGACATAGCGCTTCAGCGTATCTCCAGGAAACTTGTAACGAAAGTCAAAGCTGTTGTACTGGTTGATCCAGATCTGTCCCTCTTCCACTTTTTGATGCCAGAGTTCCCCCACTTGAACGTAGGCATAAGGGCCCACCATGCAGCCGTGCAGCGCCGTCAAGTCCACGGTGGCGAATGCCCTAGAAAACTGCCCTCTATCGGGGCTCCATGAATGTTGGCGTAGTGGCAGGCGGCTGAGTTCTTGATGTGGTAGATTTCCGGATTTTCGGGATCGTGAGAATTGTTGTGAACGAGAGTCTTGATGAGGAAGCTGTCGGTGATCCAGATCAGTTCATCCTGATCCAGCGTCAAGTTGTTGCTGCGGTGCAGGAAGGCATCGCCCTTGGATTTAAGTTCATCGCCCCGGATGTCGCTTTTGTAGAGGATGGCGTTGTCCACCTTGCACTTGCCCAGAAAATAGCTTCCCGCCAGATTGGAGTTGCTGAAATGGAAATGAATCGGATGGTGCGTGGTCACTGCATAAAATGCGTAGAATTTAAAGAGCTGGGACAATGGGACGCAACCTCTCAGGAATGGCCCCGAATCAAAATCGAACCCTCTGAGATTTATGTTCAGTCTCCGGATGATGCGTTCAAGCAGGTTTTCAAGCTTTTGCATGAGATTGTCTCCTGCATGGGATGCCGGGAAAGCAACAAGCCGACATTCGGCCTTCTGTCTAACACCTATCCATCAATGAGGAGGTTATAACAGTGACCAAGGGTGCTGGAGTAACCTGTTGACACCGATTGATGACCGTGAGGGCCCGTGGCCGTGAAAAAATTTTGTTGACATATTTTTGAAAGCATTATAAAACTGACTGAGTAGTCAGTCAAGGATTATTTCCATGTCCAAAAAAGATCGACATTCTGAAGGTTGCTACCCATCTTTTTGCCGCCAAGGGTTTTAAGGAAACCTCCATGGCTGAAGTTGCAGCCATTACTGGAACCGCCGGAAGCAATATTTTTTATCATTACAAGACCAAGGAGGATATCCTCCTGGCGATTCTGAACAAGAATCAAGGATGAGCTGCTGCTCGAAATTGAAACCTTTCTCGATGAGCATCATTTCCCAAACGGGCTCGAGATGCTCGAAGGCGCAGTCGCCTTCTACCTCAATCTCGCCGGCGCCAAACAAGAGCTGTTCATGCTTCTGCATCATCGTTTCCCGTACGAATTGGCGGCAGTGAATTCAACCTGCCGCGAACACCTGGAGGCAATCTATACCTGTTTCATCAACCTCTTCGAAAAGGCAATACGTCTGGGGCAGGAAGACGGCTCCATCGTCGAGACCTCGGCCCGCAAGACAGCCATGGTCCTGTTTGCAATGATTGACGGGGTGGTGAGATTCAACACCTACAATCTCTACGAAGCCGGCTCTCTTTACGACGAACTGCTCGCCGCGTGCCGCAGAATGTTGAAAGTTAACCCATCGAAAAAATAGGAGATCCAGGTGCTGCGAAAGGTATTTCCCTTCTTGAGATGGTTTCAGGGTTACACGGTAAGCAGTTTGCGCATGGACATGATCGCCGGTCTGACCGTTGCGCTCGTGCTCATTCCCCAATCCATGGCCTATGCCCAGCTGGCCGGACTCCCGCCTTACTACGGGCTTTACGCCGCCTTCCTGCCGCCGATGATCGCAGCGCTTGTTCGGCTCCAGCCGGCAGCTGGCCACCGGCCCGGTGGCGGTGGTGTCACTCATGACCTTCGCGTCGCTGGCGCCGTTGGCCATCGTCGGTAGTGAACGCTTCATTTCCTACGCTATACTGCTGGCTCTCATGGTCGGTTTGTTTCAACTCACCCTGGGGGTGCTGCGGCTCGGCTTGGTGGTGAACTTCCTTTCGCACCCGGTCGTGAACGGATTCACCAACGCTGCGGCGATTATCATTGCCACTTCCCAGTTGTCCAAAATTTTCGGAGTGACCGTGGACACGGCCGAACACCACTACGAAACCATCATCGCAGTGGTTCAGGTCGCGCAGCATTATACGCACTGGCCGACCTTCCTGATAGGCGCTTTGGCTTTTGGGATCATGTACACCCTCAAACGCATCGCCCCTCGCGTCCCGAACGTGCTGGTGGCCGTCGTGGTCACCACGACCATCTCTTGGGCCGTCGGCTTCCAAAACAACACCACCACATACCTGAGTTCGATCCAGAGCCCAGTGGCCCGGACGTTGATCGCCGATTTCAACGCGGCGGTTAAGGAAATTACGACCCTCGGTAATCAGCGCACGGAAGCCAGCCTATTTCTGGAGGAGGCCAAAAAGGCGGCGGAGCCCATCGTCACGCTCGACGCCAAGCATAAGTTGGAGGTGATCTCTCTGCAAATGGAGGAACAACAGGCCAAAGCCCACATCTATCGGGAAAAATTGCGGGGCCTGAAGTTTCACCGCCAGGTCCTGCCGGATGGCGCGAGTCTTTTTTACCTGGCGGGCGAGGTTCCGCCGGGCAATTCGAACGATGGCCGCATCTGGCGCATCCCAGTGGGCAACGCTGCGCTGAAAACCGAAGAGCTCCGCCTGATCGGCGGTGGGGAGGTCATAGGTATCCTGCCCAAGGGCCTGCCCGCCTTCTCCCTGCCGAAGATTGAACTGCCAATGCTGATTCACTTGTTTCCCTACGCGGCCATCATCTCGCTTTTGGGGTTTATGGAGGCCATCTCCATCGCCAAGGCCATGGCCGGGAAAACCGGCCAACGGCTCGACCCCAATCAGGAACTGATCGGCCAGGGGCTGGCCAATTTGATCGGGGCCCTCGGCAAAAGCTATCCGACGTCCGGGTCCTTCTCACGCTCGGCCGTGAACCTCCAATCTGGTGCCGCCACAGGATTTTCCAGCGTGTTTACCAGCCTCGCCGTAGTGGTCATGCTGCTGTTCCTGACGCCGCTGCTCTATCATTTGCCCCAGTCCGTCCTTGCGGCTGTCATCATGTTGGCGGTGATCGGGCTCCTTAACGTTTCCGGCTTCATCCACAGCTGGAAGGCCCAAAAGACGGACGGGATCATCTCCATCATCTCCTTCGCCTGCACCTTGTGGTTCGCTCCCCACTTGGACAAAGGCATCATGGTGGGCGTGGTGCTGTCGCTGCTCGTGTTCCTCTACAAAGTCATGCGGCCCAAGGTAACCCTGCTGGCGCGGCACGAGGACGAGGCCTTGCGTTGCGCCGAAACCCACGGGCTCAAGGAATGCGAGCACATCGCCCTGGTTCGGTTTGACGCCCCGCTTTTCTTTGCCAACGCCAGCTACCTGGAAGACCAAGTGACCGATCGGATGCGGGCCAAGAAGGATCTGAAGCACATTGTCATCGTAGCCAATGGTATCAACGACATAGATGCCTCCGGCGAAGAAACGCTTTCCCTGCTGGTGGACCGCATCCGCAGCGCCGGGGTCGATGTGTCGCTGAGCGGGGTCAACGAAGCTGTCATGCAGGTGTTGAACCGCACCCACCTGGATGCTAAAATAGGTGATGACCATATTTTCCCGACGCTCGAGCACGTCATCGATTCCATTCACGAGGCCACGCACCGCGGCAGCAATGAGAAAGAGTGCCCACTGAAATCCGTCTGCTATCTGCCACGCCCAATCGAAGAAAAAGAGGCCCCCTATGTCTACGATTACCCTGTTTAGCGGAAGCTATTGCAACGATCAGGAAATTTCTCGGCTGCTGGTCGAACACACCGGATACCGGTTGATTCGGGATGAAGAGGTGGTCTCGGCCGCTAGTGCCATCTCGGGGCTGGCGGCCGGAAAAATCGCCCGGGCCTTTTCCGGGAAACCATTGGTCTTCAATTCATTCACCCATGAGAAAGAACGGTCCATCGCCTACCTCAAGCTGGCCATGGCTGAACTGCTGCCAGCCGAAAACCTGATCATCGCCGGTTTCGTCTCACATCTCATACCCAAGAAAATCAGCCATGTGCTGAGGGTGTGCCTGATCGCAGACCTCAAATTCAGGATGGCAGCCGCCCAGCAGCAGGGCGTGCCGGCCAAGGAAGCCGCCAAAACTCATCCACAAGCAGGACGAGGACGCTGCCATCTGGGTGAAACGCGGTCGGTCATGTCAACGACCCATGGGCAGCCGCCCTCTACGACATCGTCATCCCTGTGGATAAAACATCACCGGCCGATTCCCAGGCCCTTATCCTGAGACATTTTGGCCGTGAGGTGGTCCGGGCCACGGAAAATTCGCGTCAAGCGGTGCGTGATTTTATTACTGAAGCTTCAAAAGTCGAGGTCGCTCTGGCCAAGGAAGGACATCAGGTCGAAGTCGAAGCGGAGAACGATGCCGTCACGCTCACAATCAACAAGCACGTCCTGATGTTGAGCCGGCTGGAAGAGGAGCTTAAATCCATCGCCGACAAGGTGGCTGGCGTCCGCTCCGTCTTCACGAAGGTCGGCAAGGGCTATCACCAGGCCGACATCTATCGCAAGGTGGACTTCGAACTGCCCTCCAAGGTGCTGCTGGTCGACGACGAACGCGAGTTTGTCCAGACGCTTTCCGAACGGCTGCTGATGCGCGACATGGGATCGGCCGTGGCTTACGACGGCGAGTCGGCGCTCGCCATGATCGGCGAGGACGAGCCGGAGGTGATGATCCTGGATTTGAAGATGCCCGGCATCGACGGCATCGAAGTGCTCAAGCGGGTCAAACAGACCCGCCCGGACATCGAGGTGATCATCCTGACGGGTCACGGATCGGAGGCCGACCGCGCCACCTGCCTGAAGCTGGGCGCCTTTGCCTACCTGCAGAAACCGGTGGACATCGAGGTGCTGACCGATACCCTCAAGAAAGCGAATGAAAAAATGCGGCAGAACCTGGCCGCCCGGAAGACCCCCTAACGTTTACACCAGCCGAAGGTGGTGGTGTGCATGAAACTGTGGTCCATGCTCAGACCCGAATTCTGGGACCATGAGGACGTCGCGGCCGGACCGTACAAGCATCTTTTCAATTTCCGGCGCATGTGGAAGTCGGCGGTCCTCCTGACCGCCGTGGTCGCGCTGGCGCCACTGGTGTTCATGACGGTGGTGGACTACAACGTCAACCAGCAGGCCATCGAGTCCGACATCTCCTATCAGACGGCCCGTCTGGTGTCGAATACCCGGCGCAGCGTGGCGTTTTTCCTCTCCGAGCGCAAATCGGCCCTGAATTTCATCGACAAGGACAACACCTATGCGGCGCTGAGCGATCCCCTGCGCCTCACGGCGCTGCTGGACAATCTCAAAAAGGGATTCGGCGGCTTCACCGACCTCGGGGTGATCGACCACAACGGACTCCAACATTCCTACGTGGGCCCCTACAACCTGGCGGGAATCAACTACAGCGACCAGGATTGGTTCAGGGACTTGCTGGAAAGCGGCGCCCACATCAGCGAGGTTTTTCTGGGGTTCCGGCAGCAGCCCCACCTGGTCGTGGCCGTGAAGCATGATTTGCCGGATGGCAATTTCTATATCCTGCGGGCCTCCATCGATACCCAGAAATTCAACGATCTCCTGGCGGAGGTCGAAGTCAGCGGTCAAGGGGATATCTTCCTGGTGACTCGGGAGGGCGTCCTGCAAACCCCGTCGCGTTTCTTCGGCAACGCCCTGGACCGGCTTCCGCTGGAGGTCCCGGAATTTGCAGAGAAAACCAAGGTGATGGAAACCCATCTGCAGGCCGAGCCCCTCGTGATCGGCTATGCCTTCATTCAGGAGACGCCCTTTGTGCTGATGGCGGTGAAGAAAAAGGCGGCGCTCATGAAGCCCTGGAACGAGACCCGCCGGAAGCTGATCGTCTTCCTGGCGATCAGCATCACCATCATTCTGCTGGTCGTCTTAGGGGTCGCCACCTTCCTCGTGAATCAGATCTTCGCAGCCGACCACAAGCGGGTCATGGCCCTGCACCAAGTGGAATACGCGAACAAAATGGCCTCCCTGGGGCGGCTTTCGGCCGGCGTTGCCCACGAGATAAACAACCCGCTCGCCATCATCAACGAGAAGGCCGGGCTCATCAAAGATCTCTTTACGCTGGGGCGGCAGTTCGCGGAAGATTCCAAGCTGCTCGGCCTGGTGGACGCCATTCTCTATTCGGTCGAGCGCTGTGGTGCCATCACCCGGCGGCTGCTGAACTTTGCGCGCCACATGGACGTCCGCCCGCGGCTGCTCGATGTCGGCGGAGTCGTCCAGGATGTGCTCGGCTTTCTCGGCAAGGAAGCGGAATTCAGATCCATCGACGTTTCCGTGCAGGTGGACCCTGAAGTGCCACAGATCGAAAGCGACCCGGGCAGGCTCCAGGAGATCTTCCTGAACCTAATCAACAATGCGCTGGCGGCAATGGCCGACGGCGGCCGCCTCGCGATTAACGTCCGGCGGTCAGATGACGGTTTTATCTGCGTTACGGTGGCCGATACCGGCTGCGGTATTCCCGAAGCCATCATGCACCGCATCTTCGAGCCTTTTTTTTCCACCAAAAGCGCAAGCGGCGGAACCGGGCTGGGGCTTTCGATTACCTACGGCCTGATCCAGGAGATCGGCGGGAAAATCCGTGTGAAAAGCGAGGTAGGCAAAGGCACGGAATTCTCCGTGTTTTTGCCGCTCAAAATGCCGCCTCTACGGAAGGTGAAAAATGAGAGTGCTGCTGGTTGATGACGAACTGGAATTGGTCACGACCCTGGCCGAGCGCCTGGAGTTGAGAGGCATTGCGGCCGAATGGGTGACATCCGCCGAGGAGGCCTTGCGCCGGGTGGAAACGAGCACCTTCGATATCGCCGTGCTGGATGTCAAGATTCCCAAGGTCGATGGGCTTGAGCTGAAAAAGCGGTTGCAGGAAAAATGCCCGGGGATGAAGTTCATCTTCGTCACCGGTCATGGTTCGGCCCGCGACTTCGAAACCGGTGCCTCAGAGGTGGGGGCCGACTATTATCTTGTGAAGCCCCTGAATATCGAGAACTTGATCGCCAAGATCAAAGAAGCGCTGCAGCGCTGAGGAGCCGCCCCAATGGCCACGGGCTCGGATGAAGTGGAAGTTGCCGGCATTCAATTTTTCGGGAAGATGTCGGCTTCGATCAGCCATGAGATCAAGAACGTGCTGGCCGTCATCAACGAAAACGCGGGATTGCTCGAAGACATCTGTTTCATGGCTGACCGGGGCAAGCCAGGCGACATCGCCCGGCTAAAAAAAATAGCCGGCGATGTCAAGGACCAGGTGCGGCGAGCGGACCGGATCGTGACCGCGATGAGCCGGTTCGCCCACAGCGCCGACGAACCCTCAACAGAAACGGATCTCGGCGAGCTGACTGCGCTTCTCGGGTTGCTGGCGATGCGGTTTGCCGCCATGCGGGGCGTAGAAATCAAGACGCTTGCACCTTCCGATCCGGTGCTCGTCACCACCTTCCCCTTCGGGCTGCTGAACCTGCTTTGGACATGCCTCGATTGTGCCATGACGGCCGCCGGCTCAGGAAAGATGGTGGAGATAGTTGCCGCAAAAACGACGGAAGGAGGATTGGTCCGGTTCCGCAGGCTTGAGCAGCTTAGCGCGGCGTCCATAGCGGACATCGCCCTCGGCAGACTTTCAGCTCTGCCTCACGCATTGAACGCCACGATTGCGGCTGATGAAACTAAAACCGAACTCATCGTGCGGCTGCCAAAGGCCCTTTAGTTTAACTAACTATAGTTCAAACAAACCTTCTCCCGGGAGGGATGCCATGGCTGAGAAAGTCCTTATAGTCGACGACGACAAAGCGTTTTTGAGCATTCTGTCCGAACGCATGCGGAATCGCGGCATGGAAGTGACCACCACGGCCTCGCCGGTTGATGCGCTGCGGATCGTGGAAACACAATCCTTCGACGCGATCATTCTGGATCTGATGATGCCGGAGATGGGGGGGATCGAGGCCTTTCAACGCATCAAGGAGAAAAGCCCTGAGCTTCAGGTCATTTTTCTCACCGGTCATCCATCGGTGTCCACGGGGGTTGACGCCATGAAGCTGGGCGCCGTGGATTTCATTCCCAAACCGGTGGATCTCAACGAACTGATCGAAAAAATCAAGCAGGCCAAAGTCAGCCGCGCCATTCTGGTGGAGAAGCAGGCCCAGGCGAAATTGAAAAAAGCATTGGCCGACAAGGGCCGTTGACAATTTCTCTTGCCCCTACACCCTCGTTCAGGTGTTCCGGCTCTCCGGCGTCAGCGCCCCCATCAGCCGCGGCAGGTCGCCGAAGCGGCCGATGAGCCCGAAGATCAGCGCCGCCAGCACGACGAAGAAGATGGTCACGGAGGCCATGACCGGCGTGTAGCCGTAGCGCAGGGCGTTGAAGATCTTGATGGGCAGGGTCTCCACCGTGAAGCCGGAGACCATGTAGGCCACGATGTACTCGTTTAAGCTCAACACGAAGCAGAAGGCGTAGCCCGAGACCATGTAGGAGCGCACCATCGGCAGCACCACCGTGCGGAAGACCGCCTTGGAATCCGCGCCCATGGTCTCGGCCGCCTCCACGATCTCGCGGTCGATCGACTCGAAGCCCAACGATATGGTGACCAGCGGCAAGGTCACAAAAAAAATGGCGTGGGAGACGATGGTGGCCGCCATTTCACCGTAAAGCCCCACCGTGGCCCAGAAGGCCAGGAACCCGAGGGCGGTGATGACCGGCGGCAGCATGAAGGGCGCGACGCCGAGCATGAAGATCGCGCGGGCATAAAACACCCGGTAGCGCCAGAGAAAGTAGGCGAGCGGCAGGGCGATGGAAAGAGCGGCCAGGCTCGACAGGGTGGCGATGATCATGCTGTTCTCGATGGGCACCCGCCAGGCCGCCTCGGTGAAAAGTTCGACGTACCAGGCCAGGGAAACCCCCTGCGGCGGGAAATACAGGGCTTTCTTCTCGTTCAGCGAGACCCCGCCGACCACCACGATGGGGCTGAGCAGGAAGATCAGCACGAGCGACAGGAACACCGGGCGCAGGGCTCTGTTCATTGCTGTGCCGGCCTCCTTCCCTTTCCCGCCAGCATGGTCAGACCCACCAGCGCCAGGCTCACCACCATGAAGAACACCGACATGGCCGCCGCAAACGGCAGGTTCGAGCGGTAGATGGCCTCGTCGGTGATCAGGACCGAAAGCGTCCAGTGCTGGGGCCGGCCCAGGATGGTGGGAATGAGATAGGTGCCCAGGGTGAACGCGAACACCATGATCAGGGTGGCGACGATGGCGCTGCGCAGCGAGCCCACCACCACCGTGAAGAAAGTGGTCACGGGGGACGCGCCCAGGGTCTGGGCGACCTCGGGCAGGTGCGGGTCCAGCCGCGAGAGCGGCGGGTAGAGCACCAGCACGGTGTACGGGAAGGCGATGTAGCACATGCCGCAGGTCAGCGCCCAGAAGCCCGGCGACCAGCTGACGGGCTTTTCCATGAGCCCCAGCCAGACAAAGAAGTTGGAGACCCCGGCCGTCTGCGAGAGCAGCAGGGACCAGGCGAAGGCCACGATGACCGCTGAAAGCGAAAGCACCGACACCAGGATGACCAGCCACACCACCTGGGCCTTGCGCGGCATGCGCGTGAGGAAATAGGTGAAGGGAAAACCGACGGCCACGCAGATCAGGGCGCAAAAGGCCGAGATGAAGATGGAGAATGCGAGCACCCGGCCGAAGAGCTCGGTGAAGAGGTTCGCGTAGTTGTCGATGGAGAAATCCGTCGTGTAGAACCCGCCCGGCTCGCGCTGGAAAAAACTCACCGCCAGCATGATGCCGAACGGGATGACGAAAAAGACCACGAGCATAACCGCCGGGTAGAGGATCGGCAGATGGGCGCGCAGCCCCTTGGGCTTATCCCCGATCATGCGGTCAGCACCACGCAGGCCGACGGCGGCAGAAAGGCCGTGGCCGTGTCGCCCTGTCGGACCGCCGGTCGGCTTTTCGGGGTGGACTGGCTGATGATCTGAAAGCCGTTGCAGTCGAGGTAGATCTCGACACTCGAGCCCACATCCCGCACGAAGGTGACCCTGCCCTGCAGATGGTTCTCGCCTTCCCGGGCGCCGGCCACCACGGAGATGTCCTCCGGCCTTACGGAGACGGTGATCCCGCTTCCGTCCTTCACCGTTTCCGGTATGGCCTCGACCCTCAGCGGTTTCCCGGAAACTATCACCCGGCGGCCGCCGCTGCAGGTTCCCTCGAGCAGGTTGCTCGTCCCGATGAAGTCCGCCACGAAGGTGTCGGCCGGGTGGCGGTAGATCTCAAGCGGGGTGCCCATCTGGTGGACCTGGTTGTCGGTACCCATGACCACGATCGAATCCGACATGGTCATGGCCTCGCGCTGGTCGTGGGTGACCAGGATGGTGGTGACCCCCAGGCGCTGCTGCAGCATGCGCAGCTCGAGCTGCATGTCCTCCCGCAGTTTGGCATCGAGGGCCGAGAGCGGCTCGTCCAGCAGAAACAGCCGGGGCTCGATAGCGAGCGCCCGGGCGATGGCCACGCGCTGGCGCTGTCCGCCGGAGAGCTGGGAGATGTGGCGGTCGGCGTAGCCGGGCAGGCGCACCAGCTCGAGGAGCTCATCCATGCGGCGCCGGCAGTCGGCCGCGGACCTTTTGCGGATCCTCAGGCTGTAGGCAATGTTATCCCCCACGGTGAGATGGGGGAAAAGCGCCAGCGACTGGAAGACCATGCCGAAGTTGCGCTGGTGGGCGGGCTGTTCGGTGATGTCCTTGTCTTCAAGGAGGATCCGGCCCCGGGTGGGGTGTTCCAGGCCCGCGATGAGCCGCAGCAGCGTCGTCTTGCCGCAACCCGAAGGGCCGAGAAAACAGACGAAACGGCCGTGGGGAATGCGCAGGTTCACATTCCGGGCGGCGATGACGCTGCCGAAGTGCTTGTGGATGTCTTCCAGGAACAGGCCGGCCATAAAAAACCAACAGCCATCCCGCGACAGCCGCGGGATGGCTTTAAGGGAATTTAGGGGTTAAGGGTGCGAGGGGTCAAGTGGAAGGAGAACAGCCTTGTTCACTCGAACCCTCGATCCCTTGGCCCCTGGAACCCTTTCAGATTACTTGGTGATCATGTCCGTCCACTTCTGGTTGATCCAGTCGCTCATCTTGCCGGTGTAGATGTCATACCGCGGGATGATCGGCTTGATCCCGCTCGACACCGCGGCGAAGTCCTCGGCCGACAAACCGGTGAGCTCCTTCTTCACGGTCGGGGAGGTGCCCACTTTCAGCGAGAGCTTCTTCTGGATGTCCGGACGGCACATGTAGTTGATGAACACGTGGGCTTCCTCGACCTTCTTGCAGGCCTTGGTGACCGCCCATGTGCCGGAGTCGAGCACACCGCCCTCCTTCGGGAAGGTCGAGCGCACCGGGTGATCCTTGCTCGCCAGCGTGGCGACGTCGTGGTAGTACTGGCCCATGGGGATCTCGCCCGATTTAAGCGCCTGCTCGAACTGGGCCTCGTCCCGGTACCAGAGCTTCACGTTGGGTTTTAGGGTGGCGAGCTTGTCCAGCACCTTCTGGATGCCGTCCTGGGTGTCCAGGATCTTTGTGCCGCCGAAGAAAGTGGTGGCGGTGATTTCAAGCAGGAAAGAGTTGGAGGCGAGCGCCAGCAGGCCCAGCTTGTCTTTTTTGTCGGCCGCCCACATATCGCCCCATGACGCGGGGGCTGCGGGGAAGGCCTTGGTGTTGGAGACCAGGGTGATGTACCAGGACACCGCCCCGATCCCGTCCACCTTGCCGTCCGGGTATTTGTGGATGAAGACCGGCAGCAGGTTCTTGTGGTTGGGGATCTTGTTCAGATCGAGCGGCTTCCACAGGTTGGTCTTCTGACCGCGCAGCATCGGGACCTGGGCGATCATGTTGACGTCCGCCGGCGCCACCCCGGCCTTGGCGGCCTGCTCCAGCTGCACGAGCCAGGCCTCGCCCGTGGGCTCGGCCACCGACTCGACCTTGATGCCGGTTTCCTTGGTGAAGTCCGGAAAAATGTGCTTGTCGAAGGAATCCTTGAAATAGCCGCCGTAAACACCGACCTTGAGGGATTTCTCCGCGGCCGACACCGGCTGAACGGCCAGCACGATCGCTACGGCACACAGGATCAGGAAGATACCCTTCTTGCTGGTGACCATGGAATGCCTCCTTGGTATGGGTTGGTAACCATCGGGATATTGACTCATCACACGACTCGCAACTATCGCAGAAAGACCTTGGGTGTCAAGGTCCAACAGGGGGCCACGTCGAATCGAGTCCCGCAGAGCGGGTGGCCTCGGGTTACCCCCTCAAAGGCGGCAGGACCGATCTGTGGCAAATCCTATAACATGATCTGAATGCGATTCAAACTTCGTTGTTGCCCCCCCCAACTGGATATGATAGCAGCAGACTTATCCCTTTTCCCGCCCGGATGGGCTTGATTCGGAATTGTTTCATCACCGATAGACTTTCCATTCGGCTTGTCATCGGCAAGAACCCTCAGCCCAATTTGCCAACCATCGAAAGGAGGACGAAATGAAGAAGAACAGAAAATTCATTGCGTTAACGGTTGCAGCGGTTTTCCTGGTGCTGGCCCCCTGCCTCGTATGGGCCCAGACAGTCATCAAGGTCGGCAACATTCTGCCCCTTTCAGGCCCTTCGGCTTCCGTCGGCTTGCAGAACAAACAGGCCCAGGACATGGCCGTCGAAGAGATCAACGCGGCCGGCGGCATCAAGTCGCTCGGCGGCGCGAAGATCCAGATGTTCTATGCCGACTCCGAGTCCAAGCCGGAGAAGGGGGTGGCCGAAGCCGAGCGCTTCATCAACACGGAAAAAGTGAACATTCTCACGGGATGCTGGAACTCGGCGGTCTCCTACCCGGTGTCGGCCGTGGCCGAACGCTACGGTATTCCCTTCATCGTGCCGGTGTCGGTGGCCGACAAGATCACCGAGCAGGGTTTCAAGAACGTGTTCCGAATCGCTGCCAAGGACAGCTGGTGGACCCGCGACCAGTTTGCCTTCCTGAAGGACATGGAGAAGGAATTCAACACCAAGGTCTCCACTGTGGCCTTCGTTTACGAGAACGGTGATTGGGGCAAGGGGTTCGCCGAAGGCTGGAAGAAGCTGGCGCAGCAGGGCGGCTACAAGGTGGTCCTGGATGAGCCATATCCTTCCACCGCGACCGACCTGAGCCCGGTGGTCCAGAAGATCAAGCGCGCCAACCCTGATGTGCTCTTCCTGACCTCCAACGCCGCGGACGCCATTCTGCTCACCAACACCATGGCCGAATACAAGGTCAAGCCCAAGGCCATCATCGCAAGCGGCGGCGGCCACGCCGACCCGTCCTTCATGAAGGCGGCGGGCAAAAACGCCAAATACCTCTTCGACATCGTGGAGTGGGAGACCGACGTCAACAAACCCGGCGCGGACAAGACCAACGAGAAGTTCAAGAAACTCTACGGCTACAACCTGGCCGGCGAGTCCGTCGATGCCTACGTTGCCATGTACGTGATGGCCGACGCCCTGGAGCGTGCCAAGTCCACCGATTCGAAGGCCATCCGTGAAGCCCTGGCCAAGACCAAACTGGCCAGCGGCCCGGCCATGATCGTAGGCTACGACGCCATCGAGTTCGACCCGAGCGGCCAGAACAAGTTCGCCGCCCTGGTGATGGTGCAGGTCGACGACCTCGGCAAGGGCATGGAGCGGATCACGGTCTGGCCCAAGGTTTCGCGGCGGGCAAACTACAAGCCGGTGTTCCCCACGCCGTAGCTTTTGTCGGTAACAGGGGCAATCCCTGCGTTGCGCTGCGTCTCGCAGCGGTGCGGCGTACCTGGCGTACACCGCACCGCACGAGACGGGGATGACTTCGCCTGGCCTCTTGTTACGAAGCCATTGGATTCTGCCAGACAGGCCTGATGGATTCCGTGCGAACCCCGCCTCAAAGGGGTATCGATTCAGGCGCTGGTTGATCGTGGCTGAAAGACACCCCCTCACGCCCCAACGGCGTGGGGTCAGTTGCCGCCTGCCACCCGGAGGCCCTAATGCTCTTCCTCATCGAAGACACCATCAACGGCATCCTCATGGGGTCCATTTACGGCCTGGCCGCATTGGGCCTGACGCTGATTTTCGGCGTTCTGAAGGTCATCAACTTCGCCCACGGCTCACTGCTCATGGTGGGCATGTACGTGGCCTACTGGGCGGTGATTCTGACCGGCCTGCACCCTTACGTAGCGCTGATCATCGTAATCCCGGTCATGTTTTTGTTCGGCTACCTGCTGCAGGACATCATCATCAAGCCCATCTTCAAGGCCGAAAAGGATGTGCGCGAGCCCATCACCGTGATTATCGTCACCACCGGCGTGTGGTACATCCTGGACAACTTGTCGCTGCTCGTCTTCGGCCCCCAGTACCGCAACATCCAGGACAACCCCCTGCGCGGGAAGATGCTCGAATTCGGCGACATGATGATTTCAGTGCCCAAGCTCTGGGGCTTCTGCGCCGCCATCATCACGGCCGCGCTGGTCTACCTGTTCCTGCAAAAAACGCGCATGGGCCGGGCGGTTCGCGCGACCAGCCTCGACCGCGACGCGGCCAGCTTGCAGGGCATCAACCAGTATAAAATTTACAACGTCACCTTCGGCATCGGCACGGCGGTGGCGGGGGTCGCCGGAGTTTCGCTCGTGCCGTTTTTCAACATCTTCCCGTCCGTCGGCGTGCTCTTCGACATCAAGTGTTTCATCATCGTGGTGCTGGGCGGGCTGGGGAGCATCGGGGGGGCGCTCCTGGGCGGGATGATCGTCGGCGTGATCGAATCCGTGGGCCCGCAGTTCATGACGGCCACCTGGACCGAGGCGATCGTGTACGGCCTCTTTCTTGTTTTTTTGTTTCTGAAGCCGTCGGGGCTTTTTGGGGTCAAGTACGACTGGTGATGATTTCGCCTGCGGCGAAATCATAAATGGAGAAAAAAGAGGGTTTTTTATGAACCCATCCCTTACCCGCAAACTGCCGTTGGTTCTGGTCGCAGCGGTTGCCCTCTGTTTGCCGCTGGTGCTGAGAAGTCCGACCTACCTGCATATCTTGATCCTGCTGTATCTCTACGCCTATCTCACCACGAGCTGGAACCTGGTGGGCGGTTTTGCCGGAGTGCTGCCCCTCGGGCACGCGGCCTTCGTCGGCATCGGCGCATACACCTCCACGATCCTGTCGCTGCAGTACGGCATCAGCCCCTGGATCGGCATGCTCGTCGGCGGGGTGCTGTCGTGCATCGTCGGCGTGATTATCGGGCTGCCCACCTTCAAGATGCGCGGTGCTTACTTCGCGTTGGCGACCATCGCGTTCGCCGAGGGCATCCGGGTGATGTTTGAAAACATCGACTACGCGGGGCCCTTTCAGATCAACGGCCCCCGCGGGCTGCAGATCCCGCCCCTCAACACCGGGCTCTCCAGCTTCATGTTCGCCACCAAGGAGCCCTACTACTACATCATCCTCGTCATGCTGGCCGGGGTCATTGCGTTCACCTGGTTCATCTCGCGATCCAAGCTGGGCTTCTACCTCGTGGCGGGCGGCGAGGATCCGGAGGCGGCCCAGGCGCTGGGGGTCAACGTGGCGCGCGCCAAGCTCATCGCCATGGCCATGAGCTCCTTTCTAACCGCTTTCGCCGGGACGTTCTGGGCCCAGTTTACCCTGTACATCCACCCCAAGAGCGTCATGAGCCTGGACATTTCCTTTGAGATTGCCTTTATCGCGCTGATCGGCGGCCGGGGGTCCATCGCCGGTCCCGTGCTCGGGGCACTGCTGCTGCGGCCGGTCAGCGATTTTTCCCGGATCTACTTCGGCGACAAGCTGCCGGGGCTGCACCTGATCATCTTCGGGGTCGTGCTGATCCTGGTCATGTTCTACCAGCCCCGCGGCCTGCAGGAACCGTTGACCCGCATATACAACCGCGCGATGAGGCGTATTTTCGGCGGCAGGGAGTCGGCATGAAGATCCTCGAGTTGAGAAAAGTCAGGAAATTTTTCGGCGGCATCAAGGCCGTGGAGAGCTTCAGTCTGGATGTCGAGGAGGGAGAGATCGTCGGCCTGATCGGCCCCAACGGCGCCGGCAAGTCAACGCTTTTCAACTGCGTGGCCGGGGTCTTCCCCCCGACCACCGGGGAGATCCTTTTCCAGGGAACAAAGATCAACAACCAGAAGCCCTGGGACCTCTGCCGCAAGGGGCTCGCCCGCACCTTTCAGATCGTGAAACCCTTTGCCTCGCGCACGGTCCTTTACAACGTCATGGTGGGCGCGTTTGCGACCACGGATAAACGCGCCGAGGCCGAGCAGCGCGCCCTGGAGGTGCTGCACCAACTTCACATGGAGGGGAAAAAAGACCTCCGCGCCGGCAACCTCACCATCGCCGACCGAAAATGCCTGGAGATCGCCAAGGCCCTGGCCACGCGGCCCAAGCTGCTGCTGCTCGACGAGGTAATGGCGGGCTTGCGGCCGACCGAGGTCGACGAGATGGTGGCGATCATCAAGCGGCTGCGCGAGGGCGGGATGACGATCTTCGTGATCGAGCACATCATGCGCGCCATCATGGCGCTGTCGGACCGGATCGCGGTCCTGCACTTCGGCACCAAGATCGCAGAAGGGCCGCCGCACGAGATCGCCCACGACGAACGGGTGATCAAGGCCTATCTGGGGGAGGACTATGGCGCTGCTTGAGGTCAAAAACATCGAGGTGTTCTACGGCGACGTCCAGGTGATCTTCGATCTGTCCCTCAAGGTGGAGGAGGGCGAGGTGGTGAGCATCATCGGCGGCAACGGCGCCGGCAAATCCACCCTGCTCAGGACCATCTCGGGCCTGATGCAGCCGGTCAAGGGCGAGATCGCCTTCGAGGGCCGGCCCATCCATCACCTGCCCCCCGAAGAGGTCGTCGAGCGCGGCATCGTCCAGGTGCCCGAGGGCCGGCGGCTGTTCACGCTCATGTCCGTCCAGGACAATTTGATCGTCGGGGCCTACAGCAAGCGCGCCGACAGGCATAAGGCCGACACGCTCAAGGAGGTGTACACGCTTTTCCCGCGCTTGAATGAACGCCTGGCCCAGTTGGCCATGACGCTTTCCGGCGGCGAGCAGCAGATGGTCGCCATCGGCCGCGGCCTCATGGCGCGCCCCAAGCTCCTGATGCTCGACGAGCCCTCCCTGGGGCTTGCACCCATCCTGATTAAAACTATTTTTGACACCCTGCGCAAGATCGCCGACCAGGGGACCACCGTGCTCCTGGTGGAGCAGGACGTGAAGCATTCATTGAGCCTGAGCCACCGGGGCTACGTCCTCGAGCACGGCCGCACCGTCATGGAGGGGCCGGCACGGGAGCTGCTCGACAACCCCCACATTCGCACCGCATATTTGGGATTGTAAGGCAACGAAGAACAATATAGAGAGAATTCATTCTTTTCGTCGCATCCAAAATTCCATCCACAGGAGCCATCCCATGAGCACCGCACCGACCAACGAGGCATTGCAGAAACTGAGAACAGAGGTCATCTCCGCAGGGGTGTCGAGCGTGACCCCCGTGCACGTGGCATCCGCCAAGGGTGCCGTCGTGCGCGACGTGGAGGGCAAGGAGTACATCGACTTCGGCGGCGGCATCGGGGTCATGAACATCGGCCACTGCCACCCCAAGGTGGTGGCGGCCATCAAAGACCAGGCCGAAAAATTCCACCACACCTGCTTCATGGTGAACCCCTACGAGGTGGCCATCAAGCTTGCCGACAAGCTCTGCCGCGTGACGCCGGGCAACTTCCCGAAGAAGGCCATGTTCGTAAGCAGCGGGGCCGAGGCCGTCGAGAACGCGGTCAAGATCGCGCGCTATTACACCAAGCGGCCGGCCGTCATCGTTTTCGACAATGCCTACCACGGCCGCACCCTGCTCACGATGACCATGACGAGCAAGGTCAAGCCCTACAAGTTCGGCTTCGGCCCCTTCGCGCCGGAAGTCTACCGCATGCCCTTCGGCGACGTGGTCGGGCCCGAGAAGCTGAAGGACTTTTTCCTCAAGCACGTGAACCCCGAGGCGGTGGCCTGCATCGTGGCCGAGCCGGTCCAGGGCGAAGGCGGGTTCATCGCCCCGCCGCCCGGCTACTTCCAGGAGCTCGTCAAGATCTGCCGGGAGAACGGCATCCTGTTCGTGGCCGACGAGATCCAGAGCGGCATGGGCCGCACGGGCACCATGTTCGCGATCGAGCACTGGGGGGTCGAACCCGACCTCATCACGGTGGCCAAGAGCATGGGGGCCGGCATGCCCATCGCCGCCGTCGTCGGCCGCAAGGAGATCATGGACTCGGTCCACCCCTGGGGCCTGGGCGGCACCTACGGCGGCAACCCGGTGGCCTCCGCGGCGGCCCTGGCGGTCTTGGAGGTGTTCGAGGAGGAAGACATGCTCGGCAAGGCCAAGGCCCTGGGTAAAAAGCTGAACGAACGCCTTGAGGCCTTCCGCAAGAAATACAAAATCGTGGGCGAAATCCGCGGCTTGGGCGCCATGCTGGGGCTGACCCTTGTAAAGGGGGAAAAGCGCGAACCGGCCGCGGACGAGGCCAAGAAGCTCGCCGCCTTCTGCCTGGAGCGGGGCCTCATCATCCTGGTGTGCGGGACTTACAGCAACGTGGTCCGGGTGCTCGTTCCCTTCGTGATCACCGACGCGCAGCTGGAGAAGGGGCTGTCGATCCTGGAGCAGGGGTTGGCGGAAATTTCAAAATAAAGGATGGTGGTCTCACACGTATCCAAAAAGTTGAGGGACCCACATGACCACGATTGGGAAATAAGATGCCACGGCAAGCGTGAGCAGGTGCGCCGCCAGAAACGGCATGGCCCAGCGCGTGACGAGCGCGAAGGGGTACCCCGTGATCCCGCAGACCACGAACAGCAGCACGCCCACCGGCGGGGTGATGAGCCCGATCGAAAGGTTCAGCACCATGACGAACCCGAAGTGCAGCGGGTGGATTCCCACCGCCTGCGCCACGGCCAGGAGGGTGGGGGAGAGGATGATGATCGCCGCCCCTCCCTCCATGAACATGCCCACGATAAGCAACACGATGTTGATGAGCAGCAGGATGAGATAGGGATCCCGGGTGAGCCCGAGCAGGGCGTCGGCGATCTTCTGAGGAATCTGCTCGGCGGTCAGGACCCATGCGAAGATGTTGGCCATTCCGATGATGAGTAGAAGGACGGCCGTGGTGATGCCGCTGTTCACCAGGATCTTGGCGAGGTCCCTGACCCGCAGCTCCTTGTACACCCACAGCCCCAGGATGAGCCCGTAGAAAACGGCCACCACCGCGGATTCGGTCGGGGTGAAAACGCCCGCGAGGATCCCGCCGATGATGATCACGGGGGCGACGAGAGCGGGCCCCGCGGACACGAATTCATTCCGGACGCGGCGCCAGGTCAGGGGCACGGGATCGCGCGGGTAGTCATGCTTCACCGCGAAATAGTACGCCATCGCCATCATGGCGAAGCCTTGAAGGATGCCCGGGATCACGCCGGCCGCGAAAAGGCCTCCGATCGAAACGCCGGTGGTCACCCCCATGATCACCATGAAGATCGAAGGGGGGATGATCGGGCCCATGACCGCAGCGGCGGCGACGAGGGCGGCCGCAAAGCCCCTGTCGTAGCCTTGCTTCACCATGCCCGGAATGAGCACGCTGCCCAGAGCCGATGCATCCGCGACCGCCGATCCGGAGATGCCGCTCAGGAACATGGCGGAGACCACCGTCGTGTGCGCCAGCCCCCCGCGGACTTTCCCGACCAGCACGTTGGCGAAGGAAATGAGGCGCGTGGTGGTCCCCCCCACGTTCATGATTTCCCCGGCCAGAACGAAGAAAGGGACCGCCATGAGGGGAAACGAGTCGATCCCGGTGAAAATGCGCTGCGCGACCAGATGGAGGGGCACATCCGTGGCGACGAGCACGACCAACGAGGTGATCCCCAGGCAAAACGCGATGGGGAATCCCAGGATCAGGGTCAGGGCGAAGATGGTCGCCATCAGGGTGATCATGGATGCCTCGCTCTTCGATCAACCATCTAAGGTGCCCGCTGAAATCTTCCGTCGCACGCCGGGCTCTGGGGGATAGAAGACCTGCAAGATCCCAGCCGCCAGTTCGATGATCATCATCGCCGCGCCCACGGGGACGGCGAGATACGGGAAAAACATGGGGATCCGCATGGCGGGCGACAGCTGGCTGAGATTGGTGAGGGCGAGCGCGAAACCCTGTTTGGCCACGATGGCGAGAAACAGGATCGTCGCCGATTGAACGAAGACGGCCACCCCGGCCGCGGCTTTGGGCGGCAGCCGATCCACGACCAGCGTTACACCGATGTGTCTGCCCTCCCGCAGGGCAACGAAAGAACCCACCATCCCGGTCCAGATCATGAGGTACCGGGCCAATTCCTCCGACCAGGGCAAGGGGATGTAGATCACGAAACGGAAGAAGATCTGAAGCATCACGATGACGGACATGACCGCCCCGGACACCACGAGAAGCGCCATGGCCACCCAACGCAGGCGGTCGCACAACCGGGTGAAAAACCGGGTGATGGTGATCATCTCTTCCTTATTTTTTAACCCATTCGGCGTACTTGTCATTGGCCAGCTTGACGTGATCCTTGACGATCTGGTCGGGGTTGTCCCCCACCGCCAGCTCACCCTTCTTGGCGGCGGCAAGGGCCTTGTCCACCCACGCTTGCCCCACCTGTGCCTTCAGATAGGTCAGGGCCGCCGGCTGAGCAAGCTCCCGGTACTGGGCCATTTCCTCTTTGGTGGGCTGGTAGACGACCATTCCCTTGTCCTTGAGCTTTTGGAGCCCCTCGATATTGGCCTGCTGGGAGAAGCCGTTGTGGGAAGCCGCGAGCATTTTGGCCGCCTCGGCCACCGTCTTCTGCTGCTCGGGGGTCAGTTTCTTCTGGTAGAATTCCTCGTTGATGAAAATGATGAGCGGATCGTAGAGATGGCCGTCCAGTGCCATGTACTTCTGCACCTCGTAGAATTTCATGTCATGGATGAGCACGATGGGGCACTCCATTCCGTCGACTACTTTCTGCTGAAGCGCGGTGTAAAGCTCCCCGAATGCAATGGGCGTCGGCGCGCCGCCCAGGCTCTTCACCATCTCCATGTGCACGGGGTTTTCCATGGTGCGGATCTTGAGTCCCTTCATGTCCTTGGGCGCCTTGATCTCCCGGGAGTTGTTGGTGAAATGGCGGTAGCCGTTCTCAGTGATCCCGAGGATACGGACGCCTGTCTGCTTCAGGAAGCCCTCGGAGAAAGCCTGGCCGAATTCGCCCTCGTAGGCGTTCCAGGCAGCGGGGGCGCTCGAAAAGAGGTAGGGAATGCCCATGACCATGACGGGCGAAAAGAAACCCGCCACGGGCCCCGAGGAAAGGGTGCCCATCTGGATGGTTCCCATCTTGATCCCTTCCAGGGACTCCCGCTCATTGCCCAAGGCCGAGGCATGAAAGGCCTGCACCTCCACCTCCCCTTTGGTGCCTTTTTCCACCATGGCCTTGAAGATCTCGACCGCTTTGACCGTCCGGTTGTCCGGGTTGTTCGGACCGGCATTGGATAGCTTGATCACTACTTTGGCTGACGCATTGGCAGCCAGAAAAAACACAAAGACCACCGCCGAGAGGAAACAGAGGAACCTTTTCATCTTCGTCAAATCTCCTATGGGTTTCAGCGCCTTTGCAGGGTCGCCATGGGGAAAAGCCGGGTCCATGACCGCCCGCTCCAAGTTATTGATCCGGCGATCAAATATGGCAAATTCCAACATCTCACGCATCTACCTCCATAATTGCGGCCTGAGCCGAGGTCTTCATCGGTGCGACGCTACCCGAGTATCAGCCGCTGGGGATCGACCTGGTCCCGCAGGATCCTCAGCTCCCGCTCGGTGGGCGGCTCGAGCGGGCGCGCCCGGGAGACGTCCACCGTGAACTCCATGTTGTCGAGGACCATCTGAGGGGTTTTGCCGGGGAAGTAGGCTTCGAGAACCATTTCCCGCGTTCTTTCGTCGAAACCCATCACCGCGAGATCCGTGATCACCGTTGACGGCCCGTTCCCGGTCAGGCCTGCTTTGCGCCTCCCCTCGGGACCGTCCAGCCAGCCCGGGCTGGTGAGGTAGTCCACTTTCGCGACGAACTTGCGGCGCTCGTGCTGCATGAAGATGATGGTGCGGTCCACGAAGGAGGCCACATCGCAGGCCCCGCCGCTGCCGGAGAAGCGCACCTTGGGGTGAAAGTAGTCGCCGATGGCGGTGGAGTTTAAATTGCCGTACTTGTCGATCTGGGCCGCGCCCAGGATGCCCACCACGTGCCGGCCCGTGGTCCGGTTCTGCATGAGGGCAAAGGAGTCCGCCAGACCGCTGTTGGAGGATGAGCCGAGCATGACGCGCGAGTCGCCCACGGCCATGGGGATCTCCTCGAGCTGGGAGTCGATCGCACCGGTTTCGAAGATGATGACGCTGTTGGGGGCATTGATGTGCTTGGCCGCCATGGCGGCCAGCATGGAGATGCCGGTGCCGCAGAAGACGATCTCGCCGTCGTTGATCTTGCGGGCCGCAGCAATGGTCATGAGCTCGCGCGCGGTGTAGTCGGGCATAAGTTCCTCATGTTTGCACGATCATAGTGAATCTTCGTTCCTCACCGCCGCAGCCCGGTGGCGTAGCCCGTGCGGGGGTCGGCCTTGAGGACGGCCAGCCGCTCGCGTCCTACCTGCGCCATGCGTTCCGCGTGGTCCTTCTTGCGGTACACCCACTGCTCGAGGTAAGCGCCGAAGCGCACGTCATCCATGGCGGCGGTACGGTAGTCGCTCAAAAACACCGGGTCGTAGTCGTAATGGCGAAAGCACGCGGTCGGGTAGGCGCCGTAGGGGACGGCAACCACGGCATCGACGATGATCGCCGGGATCTGGTTGTGCTCGGGGTGGGAGCGCAACGCATCGGGCCCCACGATTTCCTCGCAGGTCAGGACCACCTGTTGGGCGGCCTTGGCCTGCTCAACATCGGCGAAGGTGAGCCCCGCGATGCGGGCCGTGCCGTCGGCCGCCGCCTGCTGGACATGGATCAGGGTCACATCCGGCCGGATGGCGGGGACCAGCACCACCCGCTCGGTGTCGGCCCAGGCGCCGAATGGGTTTTCCATGACCACCAGCTTATCATCCGGGAGCTGCGGGTCGGCCTGGCGCAGCTCCTTCGAGAACCCCCAGCGGTTGACGATGTCGGTGCCGAGCGAGGAGCGGGTCGGCAGGAACGGCACACCCATCGCCCCGGCCATGAACCGGAGGGTCATCTGGTAGTTGGAGTAGTCCTCGAAGAGGATGCTCCTCTTCTCGACGGCCTTGCGGAAGCGGATGCAGGTCGGGGCGAAGCGGCCGGTGCCCGCGTAGGCGATCTCGATGCGGGCGACGCAGCCCGCCCCCACAAGCTCGTCAACCCCCTGGCCGTTGGAATGGGCGTAGAGGTGGAGGTTTTTTTTGCGCTGGCGGATGATCTCGTAGACGGCGGCCATGGGGTTGCGGTTGCAGGTGAAGCCGCCGATGGAGATGTGGGCGCCGTCCGGCACAAAGCGCGCCACCGCTTCATCCAGTGCCATCACCTTGTCGGGGGAAGTGTTCATGGATGCACTCTGTCCCTTGGTTGGAAAATGTGCCCGTGCCGACCAGTTTATTGCTCCGGCATTAAACAGCTGAAAAAGCTAATAGCAGAGTAACGAGCAAGGAGCAACGAGTGCGGTTAAGGTTTTTGCCCCACACCCATCCAAAAGAGACCCATCGTCATTTGACAACTGCGGCGGGACCATTTACAAATTTGTATCGACCCTCGAAAAGGACCGCCGGCATGACCTTGCCCATCGACAGCTTTGCCCAGGATTTCGACCCGAAGTTCAAGATCTTCCATGAGCTCATGGCGCGCAAGGTGCGCGACGTGCTGCTGGTGTCGACGCCGTATGACGCCTGGATCATGGAGGAGGACTGCCGCCTGTCCGAGCGGATCATCCACGAATACCGGGGCCTCAATCTGAGCAACCCGCCGCGCATCATCTGGGTGCCCACGGCTGAGGCCGCCCTTTCGGCCCTGGCCGGCCGCAAATTCGAAATGGTGCTCACCATGCTCAACCCCTCGGACGCGGGCGCCTACGGCCTCGGTATCGACATCAAGAAACACGACCCGGATCTGCCCGTGGTCCATTTGAGCCACCAGGCCCTGGCAGCGACCACGGAGGCGGCGGGGGCGGAGTTCCCGCGGCCGCCGGGCGTGGACCGCACCTTCGTCTGGTCCGGCAACACCGATCTCCTCGTGGCGCTGATCAAGAGCGCCGAGGACCGCCTGAACGTCGGACACGACACCTCCTCGGCGGGCATCCGGGTCATCCTTCTGGTGGAGGATTCGCCGGTCTACCTCTCCTCGCTCTTGCCCCTGCTCTACAAGGAAGTGGTCACTCAAACCCAGGCCCTGCTGGAAGAGGGATTAAACGAGGAACACCGGCTGCTCACCATGCGGGCCCGGCCGAAGATCCTGGTGGCCGAGAATTTCGAGGAAGCGGTGCACCTATTCGAGACCTACGAACCCTACATCCTGGGCGTCATCTCGGACGTGCGCTACCCGCGCGACGGCCGGCCCGATGACGACGCCGGCGTGGAGTTCCTCAAGCGGATCAAACGCGAGCGGTTCGACATCCCCCTGCTGCTCACCAGCTCCGACCCTTCCAACGCGGGCCGGGCCGGCGCCATCCCGGCCCGTTTCGCCCACAAACTCTCGCCGACGCTGCACGAGGAGGTGCACGCCTTTTTCATGGAAGAGCTGGGATTCGGCGATTTCGTCTTTCGCCGGCCGAACGGGGAGGAGATCGCCCGGGCCGCCAACTTGCGCACCCTGGAAAAACTGATGGCCGAGGTCCCGGAGGACTCCTTTGTCCAGCATTGCAACCGCAACGATTTCTCGCGCTGGCTGTTCGCCCGCACCGAGATCACGCTGGCCAGCAAACTGCGTCCCATTCGCAATGCCGATTTTCATACCGCGGAAAGTCACCGGCAGTACCTGATTTCCCTGGTCGGCTCCCGCCGCAGCCGCCGCCAGAAAGGGGTCGTGGCGAACTTCGAGGCCGGCGCCTTCGATCTCGACACGGAATTTTTCAAAATCGGCAAAGGCAGCCTGGGCGGCAAAGCCCGGGGGCTGGCCTTCATGGGCAACCTGCTGCAGCGGATCGGCGACATCCACCGCAAGTTCGAGTCCGTCCGGCTTTTCATCCCCCAGACCCTGGTGGTGACCACCGACGCCTTCGACGCCTTTGTCGGAGAAAACGAGCTGAAGCGCTTTGCCACCCAGGAGGCCGCCGATGAGGATGTGGCCGAGGCGTTCCGCAGAGCGGCGTTTCCCCAGCATGTCGCCGACGACCTGCGGGCCTACCTGGCCCGGATCACCTACCCCCTGGCCGTGCGCTCCTCGAGCCTGCTCGAGGACGCCAAGATTCGCGCCTATGCCGGCCTGTACCGCACCTGCATGCTGCCCAACAACCACGGCAGCCTCGATGTGCGGCTCCGGCAGTTGATCGAGGCCATTAAACTCATCTACGCATCCACCTATTTTGGAAGCCCCAAGGCCTTCTCGCGGCGGGTCGGCCACCGCAGCGAGGAGGAGAAAATGGCGGTGATCATCCAGAAGCTCGTCGGCCGCCCCAGCGGCCGGTATTTTTACCCGGCCATCTCCGGGGTGGCCCAGTCCCACAATTACTACCCCTTCGGCCCGATGAAGCCTGAGGAGGGCATCGCCACCATCGCGCTGGGGCTGGGCAAAACGGTGATGGAAGGCGAAAAAGCCCTGCGCTTTTCACCACGCCACCCTCAACTGCTGCCCCAGCGTTCAACGCTGAAGGACATCCTGGACACATCTCAACGCTTTTTTTACAGCCTCAAGCTGGAAGGTCCATACCCCGATCCGGGGATCAGAGAGGACGTCAACCTGGCAAAACGCGAGGTGGTCGATGCGCCGAACGATGATGCCGTGCGGGCGCTTTCCGGGTATTTCCTCCCCAACGAGGGACGCATCCGGGAGAGCTACGACCCGGCGGGCTACCCGGTGCTGACCTTCAGCCAAATATTGAAGTATGACCTGTTCCCGCTGGCGCCGCTGCTGACCGAGGTGCTCGCCCTGGGCCAGGATGGAATGGGATGCCCCGTAGAGTTGGAGTTCGCCGTGGATCTGCACCGCGGCGAAGGCGAGCGCCCGGGATTTGCCTTTCTTCAGCTCCGGCCCATGACGGCGCGGGCCGAGCACGTTCAGGTACTGATCCCCGAGGAGGAAGCCTCCGGTGCCTTCTGTGTTTCCTCCCAGGCACTCGGCAACGGCGAAAAATCGGACATCGCCGACATCGTCTTCGTCAAACCGGAAATTTTTGACTCGGCCCGAACGGTCGAGATCGCCCGCGAGATCGGACAGCTCAACGCCGGGCTGATGCGGGCCGGGCGCAAGTATCTTCTGGCCGGCCCGGGGCGCTGGGGCTCGGCCGACCGCTGGCTGGGCATCCCCGTGAGCTGGGCGGAAATCTGCGGGGTGGGGGCCATGATCGAGACCACGGCCCCCGAGCTCAGGGCCGACCCGTCCCAGGGCTCTCACTTTTTCCACAACATCACCACGCTCGACATCACCTACTGCACGGTGAACCCTGAAAAGGGCGACCGGCTGGACTGGGCCTGGCTCGCCACCCAGCCGAGGGCGGCCGAGACCCGGTTCGTGGCCCACGTCCGACTGCCGCGTCCGTTTGTGATAAAGGCGGACGGGAGATCCTCGCGCTGCGTGATGTTCGTGCGGTAAAGTCAGCCGGTCACCGGCCGGTTCACCCGTTTTTTTCTTCTAACTGCTCGACCGGCAAGGGCACAAGGGTTCAGGATGGCAGAAAATAACTGGCTCACCGCCGTGGTCGCCGACAGCAGCGGCCGCATCTTCGACCTGCCCGGCTACGCTGCCGTGGGGATGGCGGGAGAATATCTGGCGCCCCTGACGAGGGACCAGACCATCGGCATGCCTTTCGGCGGCGAGCTGATGTACCTGCCGGACCGAATTCCCATTCTCTTCAACCAGGCCAGCGGGGAATTGGAGGAAGTCCCCGAATAACCCGCATGCCGCCGGCGAGTCCATCTATCCCGTGGCGGCGTTCAATTCGCCGGGGCACGTCATCACGCGTGTCAGCGCTTTCCGCGAAAGGTCCCGGGCGCGCTTTCTGCCGCTGTTTTCCTACGGCGCCGTCGGCTGGCAGCGGGGGAAGTTCCGGCCGGCCGCCATCGTGGTCGACCGGGAGCCCCGGCAGGATCTGCGCCGCATGCCGCTTGCCGAGGTGCGGGCCGGCGTCAGGGCCCTGCGCAAACACATGCCTGAAAACCGGCTGCGGTTGCACCTGGAGACCTGCGCCCTGCACTACGGCTGCCCGGCCGGCAAGAATTTCTTCCTGGGCCGGTACGAGGCGCCGCTGCCGACCGCCGTCACCTGCAACGCGCGCTGCCTCGGCTGTCTGTCGCTTCAGAAAAACAGCGGCTTCAGCTGCACCCAGGAGCGCATCGCCTTTACGCCGGCGGCCGGTGAAATCGCCGAGGTGGCGCTTTATCACATCGGCCGGGTGAAAAAGGCGGTGGTGAGCTTCGGGCAGGGCTGCGAAGGCGAGCCTTTGTCGGCGGCGAAAGAGATCGAACCGGCCATCCGAATGATCCGCTCGCACACCGGCCGCGGCACCATCAACCTCAACACCAACGCCAGCCTGCCGGATGTCGTTGGCCGGTTGTGCGACGCCGGCCTCGACAGCATCCGCGTCAGCATGAACAGCGTGCGCAGGGAATGCTACGAGGCCTATTTCCGGCCCAGGGGATACGGGTTTGCGGATGTGCTGCGCAGCATCGACACGGCCCTCGCAAAGGGCAAGTTCGTCTCCATCAATTACCTGAACTCGCCCGGTTTCACCGACACGCGTGCGGAAGCCGAGGCCTTCATGGCTTTCATGGAAGATCACCCCATCCACATGATCCAGTGGCGAAATCTCAACTATGACCCCATCCGCTACTGGAAGACCATGGATGCGGTTGCGCCCCTGGACGAGCCCATGGGCATGGAAACCTTGATCCAGGGTATCCGCGGCAGCTGTCCGAACCTCAAGTTCGGCTATTTCAATCCGCCGAAGGAAAAGTTTAAGTCTTTCAGGCAGCCCCCATCTTAAGCCCGGTTTAAGTTTTCATATGGGGGATATTGGCAAGAGTGGTAAGTTTTACGTGTTAAGTTTTAAGCGGTGGAATTCTATCATTTGCTTAAAGCTTGAAACTTAAAACGTAACACTGTCTTTTTATGAACTACATCGAAGCTAAAGTCACCTACGACCACCCCGATCCCGAGTTGGCGGGAGATCTCATCGCCGGGGTGTTCTTCGACTTCGACCTGCAGGGGGTGGTGATCGAGGACCCAAGTCTGGAGGCGGGCGAGGACTGGGCCGAGGATGCCGTGGCACGGCCGGCCCAGCATGCCGTCCTCGGCTACCTCGCCAAAGACGATCGGATGGATCTACGCTGTGCGGACTTGGAAAAGCAAATCGCCGGGATGGGAAACCACCTCGGGCTGGTTTACCGCATCAGCTATCGCGAGCTGGACGAGGAGAACTGGGCCGAGGCGTGGAAGGCGTTTTTCTGGCCTCACAAGATCGGCCGGCGGATTGTGGTCAAACCCTCCTGGCGAGATTATAATGCAACTCAGGGCGAGATCGTCATCGAGCTGGACCCCGGCATGGCCTTCGGCACCGGCACCCACCCGACCACGTCCCTTTGCGTGCAGCTGGTCGAGGCGCACCTGCGGAAGGGCGATGCCTTTTTAGACATCGGCACCGGGTCCGGCATCCTCATGGCGGCTGCGGGCAAACTGGGCGCGGGAAGGCTGGCGGGGTCGGACCGGGATGAACTGGCCGTGCGCATCGCAGCCGAAAACCTCCGGCGCAACGGTATCAAAGAGGGTCGTTTCCTTCTGGGCCAGGGGTTTCTGGCGGCGCCGTTCAAGGGCCCCTTCGACATCGTGGCGTCCAATATCCTGACCCATATCATCCTGGAGTTGCTCGATGACATCCCCCGGGTGCTCAAGAAGGGCGGCATTTTCATCTGTTCCGGAATCATTGCCGAAAACCAGAACCTGGTGGTCGGAAAAATGAAGACAACGGGCTTCGAGATTCTCGAGATCCTGCTGAAAGAGGGCTGGGTTGCTATTGCCGGCAGATATCACGACTGAAAGATGCTGGATACGCGATGCTGGATGCTTGATAAATCACTACATATAAAGCGCCTTCCTCATCGAGCATCCAGTATCCAGAATCGAGTATCCTGACGGCAAAGCGCTAAACAACAAGATGTTTACGAATACCTTATCATCGGGCGGCCGATTATGCGCATCCTGCTCGTCGAAGACGACCCCAAAATCGCCTCGTTCATCCTCAAAGGGCTGAAAGCCGAAGGGTTCGCAGTGGACCACGCCGCCGACGGCGAGCAGGGCCTGGACCTCGCTTTGACGGAGCCCTACGCCGCCGCCGTCGTGGACGTGATGCTGCCCAAGCTGAACGGGCTCGATCTGATCAAAACGATGCGCCATGAGAAGGTGAAGACTCCGGTGATCGTGCTGAGCGCCAAGGGGGCGGTGGAGGACCGGGTGAAGGGGCTTCAGACCGGCGCGGACGACTACCTGGCCAAGCCCTTTGCCTTTTCCGAGCTGCTGGCGCGCGTGCAGGCCCTGATCCGGCGCAGCACCGATGCGGCCGAGCCCACCCGCCTGGCTCTCGAAGATCTTTCCATGAACCTGATCACGCGCGACGTCTTCCGCGGCGAAAAGCGGATCGAGCTGCAGCCGCTCGAGTTTTCACTGCTCGAATACCTGCTGCGCAACGCCGGCCGCGTGGTCTCCAAGACCATGATCATGGAAAACGTGTGGGACTACAACTTCGACCCCCAGACCAACGTGGTCGAGTCCCGCATCTACAAACTGCGCGAGAAAATCGACAAGGACTTTCCGGTCAAACTGATCCACACGGTGCGCGGGGTGGGCTATGTCGTCAAAAAGACTGCGTAGCATACCTCGCACACTGGCCTTCCGGCTGACCATCTGGTATGCGGGCATTTTCCTTTTCTCCGCCGCAGTGGCCTTCGTTTTTTTTTACTACCTCATCACCACGACCCTCCGCGGCCGCACCGATCAAGACCTCTTGGCGGAGGTACGCAGCTTCTCATCGGTGATGGTGCTCCAGGGGGTCGAGGCCGTCAAACGCCAGGCGCTGCTCGACTCCCAGGCCGCGGGCGAAAAGAAAATCTTCATCCAGCTGCTGTATCCCGACGGTCGGCTGTTCTCCTCCTCGAACATGTCCTATTTCCGCAACATTCCGGTCTCCAGCGATGCCATTGTCCGCATGCTCGAGCAGGATGAGCCCCTTTTCGCCACCGTCAGCTCCCCCGACCACAGCCATGAGATCCGGGTGGTCTATGCCTTGCTGGGGCCGGGCCTGATCATCCATCTCGGACAGTCCATGGACGAGCTGACTCATTTCATTGAGGCGTTTCAGCGCATCTTTATCTTGACCATGGCCGGCCTATTTGCACTGGCGGTGGGTATCGGCTGGTTCATGGCGCGCCGGGCGCTGGCCGGGGTTGGAAATGTCACCCGCACGGCGCGCCGGATCGCAGACGGCCGGTTGGCCGAACGGGTTCCGCTCGGAAAGGGCGGGGATGAGATCGACCAGCTGGCCATAACCTTCAACCGGATGCTTGACCGCATCCAGGAGCTGGTGAAGGGCATCAAGGAGATGACCGACAACATCGCCCACGATCTCAAAAGCCCCATCACCCGCATCCGCGGCCAAGCCGAGATCGCGCTGACGGGCGGCGGTTCGGCGACGGATTTGGAGAATATGGCCGCAACGGCCGTCGAGGAATGCGACCGGCTGCTGGAGATGATCAACACCATGCTCTTCATCTCCCGCACCGATGCCGGGGTGACTCAACCAGTCTTAAAGGAGATCGACATCGCCGCGGTGGCGCGGGGTGCCTGCGGGCTTTTTCAATCCTTGGCGGAGGAAAAGAAGATCGCCCTCACATGGGATGTGCCGGAACATATTGAAATGAAGGGAGATATCCGCCTTATCCAGCGCATGCTGGCCAACCTCCTGGACAACGCCATCAAATATACCCCGGAGGGCGGCTGGGTGAAGGTCTCGCTCCGGCTCAACCCGGACCGATCCCTTTCTGTAATCGTGCAGGACTCGGGGGTTGGCATTTCAGAAAAAGACCTGCCTCACATTTTCGAACGCTTCTACCGCAGCGACCCCAGCCGCTCCCAGGCTGGGGCGGGCCTGGGGCTTAGCTTCGCACGGGCCGTCGCCCGCGCTCACGGCGCCGACATCACCGTGGAGAGCTCCCCTGCCGGAAGCGCCTTCAGCGTAACCATTCCGGCCGCGCCTGCATAGGGACAGCGGTAAGCATGGTTAACACTTTGTGGCACTATACTGCTTGACATGAATTGGCTGCCATTGATATAAAAGCTTATATTGTATCAATAGCACTGAGCATTGACCAATTGGTGTAATTCAGTGCAGTTGCCCAAGCAATCATTTTTTCAGTGTTAGGTTGCGTTAACTTTTCCACCATCTCATCACAGGCTTTTCTCAGGAGGAAGTCATGGCTGAAACCAAAACACCGTCGCACGCGGAACCGGACTATGTGGTCATCGAAAGCGGCAAAACCTCACTCAAGGACCTTTACAAGAAAGAAGACTGGATGGCCGTCTGGATGGGCTTCCTGCTTCTCATCGTCGGTCTTCTGATTTTCCTTCCCCGGCCGCCGGAAAAAATGGACGAAAACCTCGCCAAGTACAACGCGGTCCTGAAGGAAGAGGCCGCCAAGGCCCCGTTCAAGACCATCGAGTGGTACAACGCATCCTCCGCCAAGCGCGGCATGCGGGCGACCAACCAGGATTTCGCCAAGACCATCCAGAGCTTCCTGTCCGCCCCCAGCGACTGGGACACCAATCCGCTCGATGCGCTTTACCGCAGCGAGGAAACCGCCAAGGCCATGGGCGCGCCGTTCAAGGAAGCGGCCGACAAGGCCAAGATTGCATTGGATGCCGCCCTGGCTAACGCCAAGACCGCCCAGGCGACGGCAGCGGCCACCGGCTTCAAAGACGCCGGCCTTAACGCAGCGGCGGACAAGGAGATCAAGGCCTGGCAGGAGGCCAGGGACAAGTCCTCCAAGGCCAGTGCCAAGGCCAGCGTCAAACCCTACAACCGCATCACCTACCTGATCGGCCTTTGCATTATTCTGGGCGTATTCTTCGGCATCGGCAAGGCCATCATGGGAACCCCATTCGGCCAGTTCATCATCGGGTTCCCGGTGGTCTTCTTCCTCGCCGTGCTGGCCTACATGGCCGAGACCCAGGCCCTGATGAAGTACTGGGGCTTCGGCTTCCCGCTGTGGGCCATCGCCTTCGGTCTGCTCATCAGCAACACGATCGGCACCCCCAAGTGGGTCATGCCTGCGGCATGCACCGAGTTCTACATCAAGACCGGCCTCGTTCTGCTCGGCGCCGAAATCCTCTTCAACAAGATCCTTGCCATCGGCAAGCCGGGCATCTTCGTGGCCTGGGTGTGCACGCCCATCACCTTGATCCTGACCTACTGGTTCGGCCAGAAGGTCATAAAGATGCCCTCCAAGACGCTGAACATCACCATCTCGGCCGACATGTCGGTCTGCGGCGTCTCGGCTGCCATTGCCACCGCCGCCGCGTGCCGGGCGAAGAAAGAAGAGCTGACCCTCGCGATCGGTCTGTCCATGGTCTTCACGGCGATCTGCATGGTAGGCCAGCCGGCCTTTGCCAAGCTGGTCGGGATGCCCGAAATTCTGGCAGGGGCCTGGATGGGCAGCACCATCGACTCGACGGGTGCCGTGGCCGCGGCCGGTGCGTTCCTTGGCGAAAAAGCCCTTTACGTGGCCGCCACGATCAAGATGATCCAGAACATCCTGATCGGCGTCACGGCCTTCTGCGTGGCGATCTACTGGTGCACCAAGGTGGACTGCACGCCCGGCAAGAGCGTGAGCTGGTGGGAAATCTGGTACCGTTTCCCGAAGTTCGTCATCGGCTTCATCATCGCATCCATCGTCTTCTCCATCATCGACCAGAGCGTCGGCAAGGACATCAGCAACGTCATGATCGACCACGGCGTGCTGCGGGGCTTCACCCGCATCGCCCGCGAGTGGTTCTTCGCGCTGGCCTTCACCTGCATCGGGCTTGAGACCAACTTCAAGGAGTTCGGGCCGTACTTCAAGGGAGGCAAACCCATCACCCTCTATGTTTTCGGGCAGACCTTCCAGCTGGCCTTCACGCTGCTGATTGGCTACATCATGTTCTACATCGTGTTCCCGGAGATCACCGCAGCGATCTGAACCACATGACCGCAAATTGCACATGCGCAGAAAAAGCTGCCTGCGGGGCTTCGGCCCCGCAGGCAGCTTTTTCCCCTTGGATTAAGCTGATCGTCGGGTTCGTGCTGATCTGGGCGCTGATCTTCGGCGTCGGATCGCTCGCCCACCTATTGCCTGGTGCCAAACACATGGCAAAAGTGATCGACGAGCGCGGCCTCAGGGCCACTGCTATCTATTATACGGACTTCGAGGAGCCTGCCGAGGGGTCGGAACGCATCCGCGACAGCCTCGATTACACGCCCCGTGGGAAATAGGCATCACGTGCCAAGTCTCAGCCATTGATAATAACTAAACCCGCTTTTATTTCCCCGCCCGGACGGCAATGAAAAGCTTGGAACGCAAAAAGGAACTGATCCTCCAGCGCGAACTGCTCTTCGCCAACGCCATCGGCGCTGCCGTGTTCGAAAAGCCCAAGGTCAGCTTCTGGATGGTTCTGATCCCCATTCTTTTCCTTTACTTCGTCTACCGCATGCAGAGATTCAAGAGCGGCCGCATGAAGTTCGACCAGGAGTTCATGACCACCCGCCGCAAGGCCCTGGTTCTGGCGGTTGAGGCCTTGGAAACGGGCGTCAAACCGAACATCGACCGCATCGCCCGGGAATCCGGCATCACGGACGCTCTCGAAAAGCACTATGCGTCCTGGTTGAGGACCCTTGTCGACTATTACGATGACCTGCTGGCCGCGGAGGGCGACACCTTCGAGGCGCTCGTGCGTTCGGCTTATCACAACCGCACCAATTACCTGCTGACCCTCAACCGGTTGAACACGGTGGAAAAGGAGTTCTATAGCGCACTAAAACCCCAGCTCGCCGCCACCGAGGGCGCGCCTGCTGTTATTGCCGCCATTGAAGAACACTCCCGGCGCCTGCGCCGGGATCTCGCCGAACAGATCTTCGCTTGAAACAATTGCGCCACACCTTTAATTTCGTTCCTCTTCTGGCAGCCTGCTGCCTCTTTGATTCTCGGGCCGCGCCCACTATCCGCGGCAAATGCTGACATCATCGATGGCTGGCAGCAGTTCGAGCGGCGGGTGCGGGACGAACAGATTTCCTACGAAGACGGCCTTAATGAAATCCGGCACTGGTGGGATGTGCTGCAGAAATCGCATCCGGCTGAACGATTCCACAGCCGCATCTTCTTCCCGCTGAGAGGCTACGGCCTGAAGCATGTGGGCGGCAAGCGCGGGGAAGGCTTCCGACCCAGCCGCTACGAATTCGTTGGGCCGAAACGGCGCATCGGCCACCCCGCCCAGGACATCTTCGTCTACGACGGCAATCAGGACTCGCTCGACGACCGGACCGGCAACCCCGTTGCGGTGCTGGCGTTGGCCGAGGGCATCGTGGTATCAACTTTTTCCGAGTGGACGCCGACGCCGCAAGAACCGGGAAACGGCAAGCGCGGCGGCAATTACCTCTGGATCTATCACCCCGCCCTCCACGTATTTGCCTATTACGCGCACCTCAAGGACATCACGGCAACTTTGGGCGACCGCGTGGCCGGCGGCCAGCCGATCGCCATTCTGGGCCGCACCGGGACCAATGCCTATGCCGATCGTTCCCCCACCCACCTGCACCTGATGCTGCTGCAGGCAAGCGACATGATTCCTGTCGACCCCTACCCGTGGCTGAAGAAGGCCTTCTGAACTCCATCTGCATGCGCATGAGGTGGACAACCGCAGGTTCCGATGGTAAACGGCAACCAGCGATGCCTGTTGTGCTCGCCGTCCACTTATACCCAAAGCGAGAACCACCCTGCCCATGAATAATACCTCTGCACCGGAATTTGATTGAGCCGCCATGGCTGCAAATTTCGCTTTCCAAATGCAACTTATCTCCTCCAAGAAAGGAATCACCATGCAATCCGGATTCGTGGTCGCCACCCTGGTCAACATGGGCATGAACCTGCTCTACACGGTCCTCGGCCTCGCCATCGGCCTATTGGCCCTTCGCTTCATCGACAACAAGCTCTTGACCAACATCAAGATCGAAGAGGAGCTCAAGAACAACAACATCGCCGTGGCCATCTTCTCCTCCACGGTGCTGCTGTCCGTCGCCTTGATCATCTCCTTCGGCCTCAAGATGTAACCGGGTTTTTGGCATGGTTTCCGCCAGGTTCTTGAAAACCCTGATCGTGATCTTTGTCACCGGGATCATCGGCCTTTGCTATCTTGGCGACTCGCTGGACGCCAGGATCAGCAAACAGACGAAGCTTGCCCTGAAATCCCCGCCCAACCCCGGCGCTTCAGCCTTTCGGGAGGGGGATTACATGCAGGCGTCAGAGGGCGGATTCAGGCTGAGCGAAAAAGAGATACACCACCTGCTGGGGCAGGAAGGGCTCCGGCGTTCGTCCGGCATCCGTTACTGGAAACAAGGTGGCGGCCCGGTGATGGCCGCCACCGCACTGGGGGCCGACGGTGAGCATCACTTCGTGAATGCCTATCTGGTCGGCTACGCGCCCTTCGAGGCCGAGGACCCGTGGGTGCCCCTTTACGCCATGGGTCTGCGCCTGAAGTACCAGCTAGACAGCAAGCGCTACGCCGGGATTCCCGACGTGTGGCAGACCTCGCAGGAGGCCTTCTTCAACGCCCTGGGGGACTGCGAAGACCACGCGCTGCTGCTGGCCGACTGGCTGATCGAAATGGGCTACGACGCCCGCGTGGTTGTCGGCCAGCACCGCAACCAGGGACATGCCTGGGTGGTGGTGTTCGGAAAATCCGAGGTGTACCTGCTCGAGGCGACCTCCAAGCGCAAACTGAAAAACTGGAAGAATTACCCACTGGCCCGGATGGTGCCGGATTATTACGGCGTGGCCATGTTCAACCGCGAACACCTCTGGGTTTACTCCGGGCGACAGCCGACACCTGATTATCGGTTGCCGGCCTGGGTCCGGACATCGCATTTTTTTTCGGTACGCAATTAGACGTGCATTAAAAACCATGCTTCTCTACATTCTTTACCCTTTAGCCGGTGCTCTCGCCGGGCTGCTTGGCGGCCTGCTCGGGATCGGCGGCGGTGTCGTTGTCATTCCGATAATGGTTTTCCTTTTTACGACTCAGGGTTTCCCCTATGAGCACATTATGCACACAGCGCTGGGGACCTCCTTGGCCACCATCATGCTGACTTCGCTATCCAGCCTTCGAGCGCACCACGGCTGCGATGCGGTGCGCTGGGACATCGTCAAGCGCATCGCCCCAGGGATCATCCTCGGGACGCTTTCAGGCAGTTGGCTGGCGGCGGGGCTCTCCCCAACGGTTCTCAAGGCGATTTTTGCCTGCTTTCTGTTTTACGTGGCAGCGCAGATGCTTCTGAATTTGAAACCGAAGTCAACTCGGCGGCTCCCGAAGGCAGCCGGAATGTTCGGTGCGGGTGGTTTCATCGGGCTTGTTTCCAGCATGGTCGGAATCGGCGGGGGAACCCTTTCAGTCCCTTTCTTGACGTGGTGCAATCTGCCGGTGCATCACGCGATCGGTACTTCGGCCGCAATCGGGTTTCCCATAGCGGTGGCCGGAACCCTGGGCTACATTGCCACCGGGCTGTCGGTCTCCGGCCTGCCTGCCCAAAATTTCGGGTTCATCAACCTGCCCGCGCTGGCAGGCATTGCGTTGTTCAGCATGCTCACAGCTCCGGCAGGTGCCAGGCTCGCCCATCGACTGCCGGTTCCCATCATCAAACGCGTATTCGCGGTCTTTCTAATCTCGGTGGCGGTGAGGATGGTCTGGAGCTTTTTTTGAAGAGGAATAATTACCCCTTGACATCGGATGGGCCATTTGTCATAAAAGCGCACACGAATTAAAAAAGGAATATTTGATGTTCGGTTCACTGTCCAACCGCCGTCCCCGTAACCGTCGCCGTACCAGCCGGCTGGGGCCGGGTGTTTTCAAAGTTGGACAAGATTGACCTGACAATCCGCTCAACAAACGAAAACCCCGGCCCCGGCCGGGGTTTTTTATTTCCAAAATCGACGACTTTTCCAAAGGAGGAATCGCGGCATGGCTAAGAGCAAGGTGAAGAAGGTGAAAAAAGTGGTGCTGTCCTATAGCGGCGGCCTTGACACGTCGGTGATCGTGCCCTGGCTCAAGAACAACTACGGCGGCTGCGAGGTGATCTGCTTCACGGCTGACCTGGGCCAGAACGAGGACCTTAGAGGTTTGGATAAAAAAGCCGTAGCCTCCGGCGCGAGCAAGCTCATCGTCTCGGACCTGCGCGAGGAGTTCCTCCAGGACTACGTCTTCCCCACCATGCAGGCGGGCGCGGTCTACGAGCGCGACTACCTGCTCGGCACCTCCATGGCCCGGCCCCTGATCGCCAAGAAGCTCGTAGAGGTGGCCGAGGCCGAGGGCGCCGACGCCGTCTCCCACGGCTGCACCGGCAAGGGCAACGACCAGGTGCGCTTCGAGCTCACCGTGATGGCGCTCAACCCCAAACTGAAGGTGATCGCGCCCTGGCGGGAATGGGAAATCAAAAGCCGCGAGGACGCCATCCGCTATGCCAAGCAGCACAATGTGCCCATCTCCCAGACGGAGAAGGACATCTACAGCCGCGACAGCAACATCTTCCACCTCTCCCACGAGGGCGGGGTCCTGGAGAACCCCTGGAACGAACCCGAGGAGCGGATGTACCAGCTCTCGGTCAGCCCCGAGAAGGCGCCGAACAAGGGGGAGTACATTGAGATCGATTTCAAAAAGGGCACCCCGGTCGGACTGAACGGCAAGAAGCTCTCCGGGGTCGAAATCTTCACCCGCCTGAACGCCATCGGCGGAAAGCACGGCATCGGCCGGGCCGACATCGTGGAAAACCGCCTGGTGGGCATGAAGAGCCGCGGGGTCTACGAGACCCCGGCCGGCACGATCCTCCGCAAGGCCCATCAGGCCCTGGAGAGCATCTGCCTGGACAAGTACACCATGCGGTACAAGGATTTCATTGCCGTCAAATACGCCGAGCTCGTCTACAACGGCCTGTGGTTCTGCCAGCTGCGCGAGGCCCTGGACGCCTTCGTGGCCACCACCCAGAGAAACGTCACCGGCACCGTGCGCCTGAAGCTCTACAAGGGCAACATCGTCATGGCCGGCCGCAAGAGCCCGCTCAGCCTCTACCGCGAGGACTACGCCTCCTTCGGCGAGGAGGACGTCTACAACCAGAAGGACGCCCACGGCTTCATCCAGCTCTTCGGCCTGCCGCTCAAGGTCGAGGCGCTGCTCGCGATTGACGGCGGCGGCGAGAGCCGGTACCGCAAGCCGGATTATGCGAGTTTTAAAAGGGACTGAATGGTATTTAGATGTTTGGGTATATCGGTGTTTAGCCAAAAACCAAGACACCTAAAAACCAAAATCAGCCAATCCCGAGGAAAAAGCCATGCACGCTCGTTTGCTGCTATCAGACGGCACCCACTACGAGGGGCTCTCCTTCGGCAAGCCCGGGACGGCCGTCGGAGAGGTGGTCTTTCACACCGCCATGTGCGGTTACCAGGAAATCCTGACCGACCCCTCCTACCACTTCCAGCTGGTGACGATGACCTACCCCCAGATCGGCAACTACGGGGTGAACCCCAAGGACTTCGAGTCCCGGCGCATCTACGCCGCGGGGTTCATCATCCGCGAGCTCAGCCCGATCGTGAGCCACTGGCAGGCCAACCGCTCGCTCGACGACTACCTGCAGTTCCACGGGGTGGTGGGGATCCACGACATCGACACCCGCGCCCTCACCCGGCACCTGCGGGACCATGGCGCGCAGATGGGCATGATCACCACATCGAATGAACCGCTGCCCGCCCTGCTGGAGCAACTGCGCAGCGGGCAGAAGCTCGTCGGCCGCGACATCGTCAAGGACGTGACCACGGACAAACCCTACGCCTGGCCGCTGGGCGAAGCGCCGGTTCCGACCCCGAAGAAAAAATACCGGGTGGCGGTCTACGATTTCGGGGTGAAGTTTTCCATCCTGCGCTCCTTTTACAAGTCCGGCTGCGAGCTGGAGGTGTTCCCCGCCCGGACGCCTCCCGAGAAGATCCTGGCCTGGAAACCGGACGGGATCTTCCTTTCCAACGGCCCGGGCGACCCCGAGCCGGTGGACTACGCGGTCGAATCCGTACGCGCTTTGCTCGGCAAAAAGCCGATCTTCGGCATCTGCCTGGGCCACCAGATCCTGGGCCTCGCCCTGGGCGGCCGGACGACGAAGCTCAAGTTCGGCCACCACGGCGCCAATCACCCGGTGAAGCACCTGCCCACCGGCGCGATCGAGATCACTTCCCAGAACCACGGGTTCATTGTCGACATCGAGAGCCTCCCCACGGACGTGGTCGAAATCACCCACATCAACCTGAACGACCAGACGCTGGAGGGGTTCCGGCACAAGAAGCTCTCGGCGTTTTCGGTCCAGTACCACCCCGAGTCCGCGCCGGGCCCGCACGACAGCCAGTATCTCTTTGACCACTTCATCAAGGAAATGGAAACGTTCCATGCCTAAACGCAAAGACATCAAACGGATCCTGGTGATCGGCTCCGGACCGATCGTGATCGGTCAGGCCTGCGAGTTCGACTATTCCGGCACCCAGGCCTGCAAGGCCCTCCGGGAGGAGGGCTTCATCGTCATCCTGGTGAACAGCAACCCGGCCACCATCATGACGGACCCGGAGTTCTCGGACCGGACCTACATCGAACCGCTGCAGGCCGAGGCCATCGCCAAAATCATCGAAAAGGAGCGCCCCGACGCCCTGCTGCCGACGCTCGGCGGACAGACCAGCCTGAACCTCGCCGTCGAACTCGCCAAAAGCGGGGTCCTGGAGGAGTACGGGGTCGAGCTGATCGGCGCCAATCTCGAGACCATCCAGCTGGCCGAGGACCGCGAGCTATTCCGCAACGCCATGCGCGAGATCGGTCTTCAGGTGCCGGACGGCGGCATCGTGCGCACGGTCGAAGACGCCATCGCGATTTCGGAGCAGATCGGCTTTCCGCTCATCATCCGGCCCTCCTACACATTGGGCGGGATCGGCGGCAGTGTCGTCTACAACCGCGAGGAGTTCCCGGCGGCCGCCCGCTGGGGGCTTTCCGCGAGCCCCGTACACGAGGTGCTGATCGAGCAGTCGGTGCTCGGCTGGAAGGAGTACGAACTCGAGGTCATGCGGGACCATGCGGACAACTTCGTCATCGTCTGCTCCATCGAGAACTTCGACCCCATGGGCATTCACACCGGCGACAGCATCACCGTCGCGCCCGCCCAGACCCTGACCGATGTCGAGTACCAGAACATGCGGGACGCCGCCAAGAAGATCGTGGCCCGCATCGGGGTCGAAACCGGGGGGGCGAACATCCAGTTCGCGCTCAACCGCGAGACGGGCGAAATGGTGGTGATCGAGATGAACCCGCGCGTGTCGCGCAGCTCGGCGCTCGCCTCCAAGGCCACGGGCTTTCCCATCGCCAAGATCGCGGCCAAGCTCGCCGTCGGCTACCGGCTGGACGAGATCCCCAACGACATCACCCGCAAGACCCCGGCCTCCTTCGAGCCGGCCATCGACTACGTCGTGGTCAAGGTGCCGCGCTGGGATTTCGAGAAGTTCCCGGGCAACGACCACCGGCTCACCTCGCAGATGAAATCCGTGGGCGAGGCCATGGGCATCGGCCGCACCTTCAAGGAGGCGCTGAACAAGACCCTGCGCTCGCTCGAGAACGGCTGGTCCGGCTTCCACGCCCGGGACAACGCCGCCATCGAGAAAATCACGCGCCCGGCGCTCATGGACGACCTGCGCTCGGGCACCCCGGAGCGCATCCTCAAGATCTGGCAGGCCCTCACCCTGGGGATGACGCCCGAGGAGATCAGCCGGCTGACCGGGATCGACATCTGGTTTCTCGAAAACCTCCGGCAGCTGGTCGAGTTCGAGGATGTGATCACGCGCGAGTACGCCGAACGCAGCACCCTGCGGGCCGAGACCCTGCGCAAGGCCAAGCGCATGGGGTTTTCCGACAAGCACATCGGGCTTCTGACCGGCAAGAGCGAAAAGGAAATCCGCAGCATCCGCAAGGCGGCCGGCGTCATGCCTTCCTACAAAATCGTCGACACCTGCGCGGCGGAGTTCGAGTCCTTCACCCCGTACTACTACTCGACCTACGACCAGGAGACCGAGTCGGTCCCGTCCACCCGGCGGAAGGTGATCATCCTGGGCGGCGGCCCGAACCGCATCGGGCAGGGCATCGAGTTCGACTACTGCTGCGTGCACGGGATCATGGCCCTGAGGCAGCTCGGCATCGAAGCCATCATGATCAACTGCAACCCGGAGACCGTCAGCACCGACTACGACGTGGCCGACAAGCTCTATTTCGAGCCCCTGACCTACGAGGACGTGCTCAACGTGATCGAGCTGGAAAAGCCCGACGGGGTCATCATGCAGTTCGGCGGCCAGACGCCGCTCAAGCTGGCGCTGCCCCTGGAGAAGGCCGGGGTGCCCATCTGGGGGACCTCGCCGGACTCCATCGACCTCGCCGAGGACCGCGACCGCTTCGGCGCGCTGCTGGACTCGCTCGACATCGCGCACCCGCAATACGCCACCGCCACCTCGGTGGAGGAGGCGCTCGAGGTCGCGAAGAAGATCGGCTTCCCTCTCATGGTGCGGCCCTCCTACGTGCTCGGCGGCCGGGCCATGGAGATCGTCTACGACATGGGCTCGCTCGAGAACTACATGCAACGCGCGGTCAAAGCCTCCGAGGAGCATCCCGTGCTGCTCGACCGCTTCCTGGAGGACGCCTACGAGTTCGACGTGGACGCCATCTCCGACGGCGAGCGCACCGAGGTCTGCGGGCTCATGCAGCACATCGAGGAGGCCGGGGTGCACTCCGGCGACAGCATGGCCGTGCTGCCGCCCTACCTCCTCAGCCGGGAGCAGCGCGACGACATCATCGACACCACCCGGACCATCGCCGGCCACCTCAAGGTCAAAGGCATCATCAACATCCAGTTTGCGATCCTCTACGACACCCTCTACATCCTCGAGGTGAACCCGCGCGCCTCGCGCACGGTGCCCTTCGTCAGCAAGGCCACCGGCATCCCGGTCGCCAAACTCGCCGTGCAGGTCATGGCCGGAAAGAAGCTGGACGACCTGGGGGCGCGCTTCGTCACCGACCTGCCCTACGTGGCGGTCAAGGAGTCGGTCTTTCCCTTCGACCGCTTCGACAAGGCCGATGTGTTTCTCAGGCCGGAGATGCGCTCCACCGGCGAGGTCATGGGCATCGCCCCCACCTTCGGCGGCGCCGTCATGAAGGCCTTCGAGGCCACCGGGGTGTCGGTGCCCAAGACCGGCAAGGTGTTCCTGAGCGTGAACGACAACGACAAGGCGCGCATCCTTCCCATCGCCGAGAACCTGCACAAGCTGGGCTACGATCTGGTCGCGACCCACGGCACGGCCGATTTCATCGGCGGTCGGGGCATCCCGGTCAAACCGGTGCTCAAGGTCAGCGAGGGCCGGCCCAACGTGGTGGACGACATCAAGAACGGCACCATCAGCCTGATCATCAACACGCCGCTGGGCCACCGGGCGCGGCAGGACGAGTACGCCATCGGCTGGGCGGCCATCAAGTACCGGGTGCCCTTCATCACGACGCTGTCGGCGGCCGAGGCCATCGTGCGCGGCCTGCGGGCCAACCAGAGGGGCCCGCACGAGTATCGATGCCTGCAGGAATATTATCAATGAGCGCCGTTCCGGCGCTCATGCGTTGAACTGCAAAAGAGAAGAAATGCAAAAGAATTGAAGGGTTCGTAAAGGGCGTATTATTGAATTCGTGGATGAGGTTTCACCATGGCCAACGACTTTGTAGACCCGCCGCCGGAAGAGGTTCCGGAGGACAAACGACCGAAGGTCTCTTACCCGGATGTGCTCAACGGGCACGAGGAGGACTATTTCCCGATCCGCAAGGCGCGCATCTCCGATGTGGAGGAATTGCTCGAGCTGGTGAACGGGTTTGCCTCCCAGAACCTGATGCTGCCGCGCGGCCCCCAGTACCTTTTTGAAAACATCCGGGACTTCGCGGTGATCTATGACGAAGGCCATGAAGGCAGGATCGTCGCCTGCGGCGGCCTGCACGTGCTCTGGGACGACATGGCCGAGATTCGCTCCATGGCGATCCACCCCGACTACCAGAAGCGCGGCCTGGGGCGGCGCCTGGTGGAGTTTCTGAAGGGGGAGGCCGGGCAGCTCGGTGTCAAACGCCTTTTCACCTTCACCTTGTCCGAAGAGTTCTTCGCCCGGCTCGGCTTCACGCGCAAGCTGCGCGACGAGCTGCCGCCCAAGGTCTGGGGCGAGTGCAGCCGCTGCCCGAAGTATTTCAAGTGCGACGAGGTGGGGATGGTGCTGGAGATTTAGAAAGGCGGATGCCGGATACTCGATGCTCGATAACCTGCTTGTGGGAGCGGCTTCCAGCCGCGAATAGAGTCAACAAGGGTACCGGAGCAAGCGTGTTCCGGATCACAGGAGGGCGACATGGAAAAAATCAAGATCGACAGCAATGCCTTCGTGTACCCCATGCCGATGATGATCGTCGGCGCGGTGGTGGACGGCAAGCCCAACTTCATGGCGGTCGCCTGGGTGACGCGCGCCAACTTCAAGCCGCCGATGATGATGGTGGCCCTGGGCGACCACTACACCAACACGGGAATCGACGCCAACGGCGCCTTCAGCGTCAACGTGCCGGACGTGGCACTGATGGAGAAAACCGACTACTGCGGGATCGTCTCCGGCCGGAAGGTCGACAAATCGAAGCTCTTCGACGTTTTTTACGGGAGCCTGCCCGGCGCCCCGCTGATCCGGGAGTGCCCCGTCTGCATGGCCTGCCGCCTGAACCAGGCGGTCAAGCTGCCCTTCGACACCCTCTACATCGGCGACATCGTGGAGGCCTACACCGAAGAGCGCTTCCTGACCGACGGCAAGCCGGACGTCAAAAAAATCAACCCGTTCACGCTGACCATGCCGGACAACCACTACTGGCGCGTGGGGGCGGAGGTGGGAAGGGCCTGGAGCGCCGGTAAGAAGCTAAAAGCCTAAGTCGGCCGATGGCCCCAGTCCCCTTGGCGATAACATATGCATTACGGAGGAGCAGCAGTTTTCGCATGTGTTTCAACTACGGTCTACCTGCTGCACTTTTCAGGTCGCGATTTCATCCGGATATCGCCTGCAGCATGATAGAAAACACATCAGTAGTTTGCTGTCATAAACTCAGCTTTCTTGGGAGTCGAGTTTACTGTGATATTTCAACATCGAGGGTCAGGTGCGCGCGGGTAGCGCGTCGCCTGCACCCTCTTGTTGGCCATCCGCTTTGAATCCCACGTGAAACTCAACGATGCCCTGCGGAATATGGCCATCCAAAGACAAGGCGAAGAAGACCTCTTCCGGTACTCCCTCATGGACAAGCCCCCGGATGTTCTGGAACCCGAAGCGCCTGTAGTACTCCGGATGTCCCACGAGGCAGCATCCCCGGGCACCAAGGTCCTTCAGACGTGATATCCCTTCCTGTATCAACGCGCTGCCAATCCCCCTTCGCTGGCATTCCGGCAATACCGACACAGGTCCAAGTCCGTACCAGTTCGGGGAACCGTCGGAAATCGTCACCGGGGAGAATGCGATATGCCCCACTACGCGCCCATCCACTTCAGCTACGAGCGAGACCGTGAGCGCCTTGGCGGCACGCAGTGCGGCAATGATGAATTGCTCCGTATGATTGCTGATTGCCAGAGTCTTGAACGCAGCGGCCGTGACCTCGGCGATGGCGCTGACATCGGCGCTCGTTTCACTTCTGATTAGTACCTTGTCCGTCACGTATCTGAATTCCTCTCTTGATTGGCCAACAGTAATTAGATTGACCCGCATAAGATGCGGAATTTCGTTTTCCTGTCCGTAGAAATGCGTGAATAGGCCCATATCACAGATTTGGCGCTTCGGTGAAATGTCGGATGATATTTAAGATCATCCAACAATTCAAAATCATTGCAGATTAATTCCGTATATCCTATTTTTACCTCCGTCGGCCCATCCGTGTCAAACCCAAACTGAAGGAGGTAAGCCATGAAAGTATCCCAAGCCGCAAAGACCTGGCCCGTATGCCCGCCTGGTCCGGCACCCTGCTCGTAATAGTCGGACCGCCCCGTGGCTGCTGTACGCCTCGACCAAAAAAAACATGTCCCCCTACCAAACGATTAGCACACTGCGCACAGTTATTCTTTAGAATTCGAGGTTCAAAACCTCAAATCGCTTTTATCACCTGCTTGAACCACATACTCGGAGTTGTTATATTCCAGTACACCTCTTGAAAAAGACTGACCATGACCCAAACCAAGAAAGACACCAATGATCGAAATAAACGAGGAATGGATTATTGGGGTCGTCTTCGGAGTTGGGGTTCTGTATGCTCTCTGCCAGATCTTCATGGGATTAGGAAAACAACATGATTGGCGTGGGGTCACAATAGATTTCGGTGTTCTTTTGTACATTGGAGTTCTGCTGCTGGTTGCTTTGGTATATGTTGTCGGAACTAATTACCTATCAAAGGAACTGTCCAACTCCGTTTTAGTCGCCAGGGTGTTTTGGGTTCTTTTGATGATACTGCCCACTGCTGTTTATGCTGTGATAGCCAACAAATCCAAAACCCCGGGAAAGGGGAAGAACAACCAGGGAGTGAACACTGGGGAGAAAAAGAAGAAGACCGAGTGATGAGGCGACAACACAACTCTTTGCCTTTCAAAAGCCCCCCATCAGTTGCATCTGATAGCCTATTACTCTCTGGTCGAACTATTTGTTGGTACGGTTTGCAGCCACCGATATTAAGCCGCCCGCAGAACAAACTTCAAAAATGCCACCCAAAACCCTCACCCCAGACCATACCTTTCTCCGCCTGAGCCAGGACGAATATTTTCAGCCATTTTTCCGGCAGTATCTCGAGCTCTTAAAAACCCACTTGAAACAGATTCAAGTCATGGACCACAACGGCAACTTCCGTCACAGCTTCTACAGCTGCGGTCAAGACCACGATAAACGGAACCGAGAGTGGAAAGCCTTTCAAATACTGGAGGGGCACTGTATAGGGGAGGGGTATGATTTTTATGAGACGCTGGATATGATTCAGGAGCGGATTGGGCGGAAACTTAGCTGTGAGTGTGAGATTCTCAACTGATCAAAAAAAGACCACCTGCCAATGATCTCCGGCAGGTGGTCCCGAATGTAGAATTTCTTGTTAGATCTCAGGTGGAAAGATACGCCTTCACTTCCGCCTTTCTTGCTGTCCCGTCTTCATTAAAAACGCTTGCCCGGACATAAGGCCCCATGACTGGAATTCTCAGGATGTGCGTCAAGTCAATCCCTCCAATCAAAGGCAATCCTCCGGCTGTGGTGAGGTCATTGGTCTCACAGCGCTGAAGTTTGTGGCTAAGTGTCCCCGGGTCAAAATAACTGTCAAAATTGAAAAAATAACTTGTCTCACCAATCACTCCAACCCCGTAAACAAAATCATTCAGTGCAAAGCTCAACTCCAGTGTGAATCCGCGCTGATTGGTGCTGTTTAACGGATCCGAAATGACATAGGCGTTGATCACCCGGTATCCACTTATATTGATCATGTGGTAGCCCTTGCCCGTATGCCCATCAACCGTGTCTTTCGGAAATAGTGTGATTATTGATGTGCAGGGACGTTCACAGAGCTTTGGGAAAATCGGTTTTTTAGATAGCTTTTTGATTAACGCCTTGTCCTCTTTGGGAAGATAATATTCCCATTCAGGTTGTGAAGGATGGATCGCTTTGACGAATTCGAGTTTCTTTCCTGCTTTCATGTCGGTCCTCCTTTCTTTAGAATTTAAGGTCAATTTGCCTTCATTCGACTGGTGATCTTGTTTTGAACATACGCTGGAGCCTGGCTAACACTACCAGATTGAACATTATTGTCTTCCGCTTGTCTGCTTTCAACTCCACCTCTTCTTTCGATACCGCCTCCCTTAAAAAACTCTAAATCATGGAGTTTGCGCCTGTCGCCACCAGATCTTCGGTCAAGCAATGGATCTAAGGCCCTTCTATCTTTCAATGACTGGCTTTCATTCATATCCAACCACGTAGCTTTCTAAATCCGTATATATTATAGGTTCAGCGAAGAGCCATGATAGCTTGCCAACAGCCATAATGGAAATTCCTCAGAGGGTATAATGGTATCTTACACCGATGGCATAGGGTGTATTGTCACTGTCGGATAGCTTCTGGCACCACTTGACTTCAGCCAGGGCGTTCCATCGCAGATTCGCAGGGGTTTTTGATACGTCAACGCAATTCATGCATTTAAAAACGTGGATGAGAACCGTCGATCCGGGAATGAGAGGCTGGCCTGTCTCAAAATAGCTGCCTTTCTGGCTGAAGTTAAGAACCCTTGCAGCACCGTAACACTCCTTGTTGAAATAAACCCAATTCATGGTGCCTTTGCAAGCATGACGTTGCTCGATTCGCCTTTCTGCTTGAGCGTCCATTGTGTTCCTTCTTCAATAACCATTTATGCATATTAAGGTTTATAGCAAAACTCTGGCGAAAAAGCCGTTAAGTATGACTTAAGAATGGAATGCACGGAAATAAATTATGAAATAGAGGATCGCAAGAAGGCCAGCTGTTGCGATTGGTCAGCTCCGGTAACTATCTACCGGTATTTGCTGGAAAGTAGTAGGAGAAGGTGTTTCGTATTTCTAGTTGTATTCCAAGTTATGTACGGCGATCATCTTTGTCAAACCGCTTAAAATCACAAATTCGCTAACTAAATTTAATAATTCGGTGTGTTAGGCAAATAGTGAGTCATGGCAGGACCATTGAGCTTTCAGGCAAAAGTGGACTCTGTAAGTACAGAAATAAAAAAGGCAGAACCGATTATGGCCTGCCTTACACCACGATGTTTCTCTAAATGCCGTTATTTTACTCGACCTCCTACCTTACGAACGATAGAACACCGAAAAAGATGCACGCACATTTGAGAGACATCTTTCAAGGCCACCTCTAACCTTCCCTTTTTAGATTTAACCTCTGGATGGCAGTAGCTATCCTAGGTTCTTCTATAATTGTTGAAGTTGGGTGGTCCTTAAAATGTACCATTAAGATAATCAGGAATTGTATAAAGTCAATGGTATCAAATATTCAGTTTAGAGAAATTTCGGATTTGTTTCGAGGCTGTGTTCAACTCAGAGTTTATTCCATCCATCAGGGTGTAATCATTGGGGTCCATCGCCACTATCACGCTGGATGGCCTCAATTCAATCGATGCTGTAATTGATTGCCATCTCCATCAACTTCACATTAAGACCATATTACAAAATCGAGTTGCCTTGGGATACGTCGAATATCACAGATGCATAGCAGCCCCTTCCTCACGGCTAATCGCAAATTCATTTATCGTCGGGGGTTTCCTTGCTTTTGTTCTTTGGGGGCTCGTCACTGCCGTACACCTCAACATAGGCGTTATGCAAGAAGCAACCTTTTTTCCAGTGATTCCTCACTTTCTTGCCAATAAAGGAATCTGGATATTTGCGCCCAATGTTACAGCCAGGGCAGATATTGCTCCATCCCGCCAGCACTTTTTTCATTTCCATCTTCGCATCCTTTCATCAGGCGCACTCGCCTGCCATATTAAAGAAGCTCAAAAGGGTTGATTTCCTGCCGGCAACTGTTGCGTACGCAATACCTAAATAAAGTGTATGCGATACACAGTTAACTTGGAACCCCCAAAACCGAGGACGAAACATGAGGACGGCTTGAGGTATCTTCAATCTATCCTTACGCTTGATCCTGATTATATCGAGAAACGATCCTGTTGCCTGTCGCCCGGGCAGCAGCTAAATTCGAACGTTTACCTGTACGTTTATGCAAATAGCCAGGCAGCACATTATTCAGTCTTTCTCTTTCCCATATCTCATACTCCCCATTCTCAGACTGCATTATCTGCGCCAATAGTCGCTCATCTTTGCCTTTGAATATTGTAATGCTTCTTCTGCCCAATTATTCCCCCTTTGCTTTGGCTTCTTAATATTATACTCCTATCCAATATACGCACCCTTTTTCAACTGTCAATATAACAAGTCGATTTCATTGTAAACATTGGAAACAAGAAATATTGGAATCCATAGATTTCACTCCTTGATCTACTTCTAAATTTAAGCGGCCTATTTCGAATCGGCACCCATTTCATAGGCTTGTTTAGAAAAAATTTCCGACGTTCCCCTTTTATAAGCAATTATTCATTAATGGATGATTGCACCAGAATCGACATTGCCCAATCCGATGTTCACCCGTATTTATTTTGCGGTTGTCCGAAAGAACTTTTTCTTCATTGCGCGTCGGTTTTCAGGTGTTTCAGGGAAAATCCGCTTATGGCGCTGACTACCGGTTTCAACATATCGTATGGGGCCTGACCTTCTGCCAGACCACCAAGGAAATAGACCCACCCGCCTGATTTGGCTGCAATCCGTTCGATGCCGTTTCTGCCGGCCTCGTCCCAGTCGTACGCGACAATGAAGTGCTCAATATCAAGGCCTTTGAGAATGTTCGCCGCCTCGGGAGTGAGATAGGAACCCAATGTCGAAACCACCACCGGTTTGTCCTGGCCTTGGAGCAGGTTGTAGAAGGCAAAATAATCAAAGATGCCCTCCACCAGTATGATCGTCCGGTACTGCCGGATATACCGCCCTGCCTTTTCAATGCCATAAAGCCAGCCCCTGGCGGAAAGAGGAACTGCTCTAGTCTGGTGCTTGAGCCAGCGAACGCCCCTATCGTCTGGGCGTCTGCCGACAAATCCTATCGGGCAGGCATCTGCATCATAAATTGGAAACACAATCCGCCCGGCTAAATAATCACCGTAATTCCTTGAAAACGGATCTTTCCGCCTGAAATCGATCTGCCGGCCATAGTATCCGTATCCCTTCACGGTCCCATCGTTCAACAATCTGACCAACCCACCATCTGAGAACGCATTGAAGGCCCCATAATCCTTTTCAAAGCGTGGGAAGAAGCCGGCTATGAGTGCCCTGCCTCGGTGCCGTTCATCGCTGTATGGCGGGGCGTAGCCGATGTTGAACTTGCCTACGGTGTCTTTTTCGACACCCCGGCGGGCAAGATAATCCCAAATGTGCTTGAACCGGTCTTCATTTGAGATCAAAAGGTCATTGTAGAAGTTGGCGGCATCATTCAAGGCGGCAATAATCTTCTCATCAAGTTTCTTCGGTTCGATAAAAACAACCGTATCATCGGGCTCCGGTGTTTCGTCAGGTTCAGGAATACAGGAGCTGTAGCCATCATCAAGCTTGAAATCCGTGACACCCAGATGCTCAGCCCAAACCTGCTGTGCCTTTCTGAACCGATATTTCTTCCGCAGCATGATCAGGTCGTAAATGTCCCAATCTCCCTTACAAGCACCGAAACAATGGAACCGAACCTCATCATTCTTATTGACATACACCATGAAACTGTCTTTGGTGTCAGCGTGGAATGGGCATAGGGCACTATACCGATATTTCTTGACGCTCGTGAAACGAATACCAAGCAGCGGTTCAGCATAGTAGATGATGGCATCGATGTACGCTGCCGATTTTATATCATGGTAGGTTTTCATCACGTATCCAGACTTAGCATACGGCCACTAACGCGCCTGCCTTTCAAGCTGCGTTCTCGATCGGCTTTACTTGACCCGACTTTTTCCCGGGGCATACCCTGCGATTCCTATCACGAATCGCACCAAACCATAAGGACTCACCCTTTCTCAGTGCAGCCGAGCTTCTCGTGGTTCTGCTTATCCGTATCTTGAGAAAAAAATGGCCTTTAAAATTCCTCAATATGGGGCAACTTACTATTTCAGTCTTGAGTGAGCAGAGTATCGCAGGTTTTTTGGGGGTCGCGTTTTTTGTGATATCCCCAGAATCGGCGAGATTGAAGCATAGGCTTCGGAGTAAAGCTTTTATGACAAGACCTCAATGATGTTGTTCTCGCTGCCGAAGCAATTCGGGCATCTCAGCGTGTTGAGGGGGTCGTTGTACCACTCCCCATCAACCCAGAAGCGGTACTCATAGCGGCCGGGGTAAATCATCACGGTCTTATGCCACACGCCATTTTCCCCCTTGCGCATGGGGTGCGTGTTGGGATTCCACTGGTTGAAGTCGGCCATCAGAATGACCTGCCGCGCTTTGGGCATTTTCAACTCGAATTCGATCCCTCTGCGCTTAATCACATTTTTTTTATGGTACCGGCCATGATACCTCCTTTTGCATCCAGTCCACTGTTCAGTCCGTTTTTAGGCCTTCTCCTTGCCTTTTTCCCTGCCATAAAACTGGGCCAGTCGCTTCTTCGCCTCGCTGAAGTCGCCCAAGCTGGAGTACGCATTGATCGTCTCAAGGCGGAGCGCGTCCTCTAAAGTGCGACCGATCACGTCAAGAATCGTTTCTTTGGCGGATCGGATTGCCTGTTGACTGTTGCTCATGATTATGGATGCATACTGCTCAGCCGTCGTCATGAGGCTCTCATGCGGAACGACTTTGTTAACAAGGCGCCGCCGATACGCCTCTTCTGCTGTGATTTCACGTCCCGTGAGCGAGAGTTCCAAAGCGGTGGCAAGCCCAGCGATCGCGACAAGCCTAACGATGCCACCATCGCCTTGGTGAAGGCCGTAGCGTACTTCGAACACACCGAACCTGGCTTTTTCCGAAGCAATGCGAATGTCGCAGGCCAGGGCGAGTTCAAACCCCCCGCCAATTGCATGGCCATTGACCGCTGCGATAACGGGTTTCGAAATTCGATGCAGTCCTCGTGTGATTCCACCTCCAATGCCAGTCGAAATATTCTTCCGAACGTCGAGCATGTTTGCCTTTTCCCATTTGGGTATGAAGGTCTTCAGGTCAGCTCCCGAGCAGAAGGCTCTACCAACACCCGTGAGGATACCTACATCCAGTGATTCGTCTTTGGCAAAGTCTACCCAGACCGACCAGAGCTCATTGTTAATCTCTTCATCAAGAGCATTGAGGGCGTCAGGCCGGTTCAGTGTGATGTAACCAATCCTGTTTTTCTTCTCATAGAGGACTTTTTCCATGATAATGTCTCCCAAGACATAATGCGTTGAGGGCCAACGCTAATGCTGAACGGTCGCCCATCAACCGGTGATCGAAGCAAGCCCACAATGGGCGATCCGCTGCTGCGGCTGGTTAGGTCGATGAATGGCAATCCTAAACTTCGATTAAAAACTCGTCCAACAGAACAAAGGTATTAGAGAACCGATCAGGAGAAGTGATGTCCGAACCGCTTAACCAAACCAGAGTCCGCTTCAGGTCCGGTGGAAGGTGGGAAGTTAACAATTCAGGTAAAATATACCTTGGTCAGATGAGAAAAATCAAATGAAATTGTGCCGGGGTGGGGGCTATATCACAAGGATGCACCACCTTGTGATTTGTCGGATGAAAGCACTCAAAATCGGCAATCGGCAAATAACAACTCTTACCGATCTATATCTGCACGTTTTAAAACCACAATCCTCGGGACTCGATGCGGCTTCGAACAACGTCGGCCATTCGCTTACAGGAAAGCAAACTGGCTTAGATACCCTCATCTGCTTCGAGGTTGGCATTGCTGAAAAGTTTGATATAGGGCGCGAAGCGAAATCGGCGGTTTCGGGCAAAGCCCGTCATCTCGTCCAGCACTCCAAGCTTGACCATGCGCGAAATCAGACTGTTGGCGGCAGCATAGGTCGTTCCGGTAATCTTTTGAACGTCGTGGACGCTCAGGATGGGACGATCGAACAGCGACTCCAGGATTTTATGCCCGTTGCCAGCCGCGCGGCCTAGCTGCGCCGTGATCGCGGCGCGGTGTTGCTCGCGCAGCTGCTGGATGCGCCGGGCGGTCTCGGCGGCTTCCCCCGCAACTTCGACCACCCCGCGCAGAAAGAACGCGAGCCACTCCTCCCACGCGCCACGGTCGCGCACGGCCTGTAGATGATCGTAGTAAGCTTGTCGATACTGCTTGAAGTAGTGCGACAGGTATAGCACTGGCTTGTGAAGGATGCCGCGCTCGGTCAGAAGAAAAGTGATCAGCAACCTTCCGACGCGGCCGTTGCCATCAAGGAACGGGTGGATCGTTTCGAACTGAACATGCGCGAGGGTATGGCGGCAAAGGCGCGGGCATAAACGCCCGATAGCCGGTCGGCTGGTTGACGTAACGCCCCGCTCTGATCGATGTTCAGGACCCCGTCATAAGTATCCTTTTCTTGAATATGGGCGCAATTCATTCTCTTGTGATAGGCTGTCTGTAACAAGAAAAGCCCCTTGCGTCCATATTATAGTTTGGTGATACTCCCGGAAAGGGGGAGGCTCTTATTGCGCACGCCGCTATTCGATAAGCGAATCGGCGGATTCGATCTCGCCGGCCAGGACTTAAATACTGGGATCGGTCTCTAAGCCACGGCTGGTGTTGCTGCTGAGATGGGAGCGATCGATGCGCAGGATGCCGCCGCTGAGGGTTGCCAACCCACCGCCATCGGCAGCGATCTCCGGCCCGTTATCGTTGAATGCCTTGGTTGATTAGAAATGTCGAGATGCAAGGCGCGCAAATGGCGTGGGACGAGGCGTACATGCCGTACGCCGCCGTCCCAGGGCCATGCAAGCTAAACGCCGCAGATGGGCGGCTATCATCAGCCTGTCAGAAGCCCGGGATCTGGTGCGGGAAGTAGTCTTCCAGCGTCCCCTCCCGGTACACATCCGCCGTAGCGCAGTGCAACCCGCCGCCGAAGGCCGCCACGTCCCAGAACGGCACCGGGACCACCTCGAAGCCCAGCTTGTCGAACTGCTCCATCTGCTCCTTCTCGGAGGCCTCGACGCAAACCGTCTTGGGGTCCAGGATGAGGATGTTCATCGACAGCCACACGCTGCAGAAGGAGAGCTTCGCCTTCTTGTCGTGGGCCGGCTTGGCGCACTCGACGATCTGCCAGTCGTTTTTCTTGAAAAGATCCACCATCTCAGGGGTGAGCGGCTTGCGCTGGCGGTTGGAAAGCGCCAGCCCCGGCCGGAGCGGCACGAACGTGGCGTCGATGTGCATCGGTGCGTCCTCCTTGAAGATCACGGAGTGGACGCGGTGGTTGCGGAAGTGCCGCCTGAGCCAGCTGATGCCGGCGGAGTTGGTCACCGTGGACTGCTGCACGATCAGGTCCCGGCCGCAGCGGGCGACGTCGGCCGCGTCGAAGCAGGGCTCGGCCTCGGTCAACCCCCAGTCCCGCGCCTTGGTGCGTTCGAGCTTTTCCGCCTCGCTCATCGTGTTGAAGGTCTTCCAGTAATCCTTCTTGTACGTGCGCTCGGTCAGCCGCGGCTTGGGCGCCGCCTCCCAGCGGAAGTCGGGGTCTTCCTGGAAATAGCTCTCGAGCAGGGGCCGGTACGCGATGTACTCGAACCAGCGGCTGCGGCAGGACATGGTGGCCTCGAGGATCTCGTTGCCCACGGTGAGCAGGACGTCGCGGGGCGGCATGCAACCGAACATGGTGGCCTGCTTCCAGTCCGGCGTCTGAACCGCCTGGCTGAAGTCGAGCGGGCTGGGGCGGTCGACCCGGATGCCCCGTTTCTCGAGAATCGCCGCGAAGTTGTCCAGCTGCTCGTTGGCCTTGTCCTCCATCTCCTTGGGCAGCCGGCCGTAAGTCCCAAGCGGGAACCCGTACTGCGGCCAGTCGCGCTCGACCGCCGGCTCCGGCGCCTGGACCATTGTGCCGTCGGCGCGGCCTACGATCACGTGTTTGAGCGGGTCCCATTCGTTCCAGGAGCACACCTTCGTCTTGGCCTTGTTTTCAGCCATCCCACCCTCCTCGTAAATGAAAAAGTATCCCCGCCTGTTACGCATGCGGGGAGGAATCTCAACCCGGAGCACATCGTGCGCATTTATATGAAGCTATCTCTTAAATTGCAAGCGGCGTGACCATGACAGGAGCGGATGGGCGGGCGGCTCCCGGATCACGCCGCGCCTGCGGCGCAAGGGGAGGCAGCGGCGTATGCTTCAAACGCCTTTCAGGTGTTTGACCAGGTGCCCCAGCTCCGGGAAAATCAACCGTGTGCAGGCGAGCTTGCAGGCGTTCAGGCTGCCCGGCATGCAGAAGACGACGGTGGACCCGATGAGGCCGGCCGTGGCGCGGGACATGATGGCCGCCGAGCCGATCTCCTGCATGCTGAGCTGGGCGAAGAGCGGGCCGAACGCCGACAGCGCCTTGGTGAACATCGGGCTGATCGCCTCGATGGTCACATCCTGCGGCGTGATGCCGGTGCCGCCGGTCATCAGCAGAACTTGCGGCTCCAGGTTCTCGGTGATCTCGCGTACCGTCATCGTTATGGTGGCGGCATCGTCGGGGATGACACGGTGATAGACGACCTCGTGACCGATCCCGGAAGCCATCTCCTTCATCCACTGGCCGCTGGTATCTTCCTTGATAGTGCGGGTGGTGGACAGGGTGAGAACGGCGATCGTCACCTTCTTCGGGGCCTCATGCTTGTGCTCGGCGGTTCCCATGGATTTCCATCCTTGTTCGACAGGGTTTCTTACCGTTTTTGTACTCCACCCGGCTGCATTAGATCAAACGGTTTTTGCATTCGCCCAGGGAGCCAGTCTTATTGAAAACCGCGACCGAATTCATTCCGGGATTCTTCTATCGAGCCTCCAGGATCGAGAAGCGAATTTCCATTTTATGCTCGGTTCGCCGATCATAAGCCCTTGATTTAGACAGCGGATTTACTTATGCTCCATGAAATGAGGATGGAGACAAGATGAGACAGCCGTGTTCCGGGGTGATTCTCGCCGGCGGGTTGAGCACCCGCTATGGGGGCGAAAACAAGGCGTTTCTGCGCGTCGGCGGGATGCGCATCCTGGATCGCCTGTTTGCGGTCTACGGGGAGCTTTTCGACGAGATTATTCTGGTGACCAACAACCCGGGCGAGTTTCTTGAATGGGACGCGCTGATTGTGACCGATGTTTTCCCGGTGCGAAGCTCTCTCACGGGGATCCACGCCGGGCTCTTTTACGCCAGGCATCCCTTCGCGTTTTTCTCGGCCTGCGACACCCCGTTCCTGGAAAAAAAACTGGTTGAAACAGTGCTGGATAGTCTCGAACCGGGGATCGACCTCGTTATCCCCCAGACCTCCGCGGGACTTGAGCCCCTCTGTGCGGCCTACTCGCAACGCTGCCTGAAAGCTGCGGAAGAGCACATCCTTCAAAACAAGTTCAAGATCCAGATGGCCCTCTCCGGAAAACGGATTAAAAAAATCCCCGAGGATGTGCTGCGCCAAAAGGATCCGGAGCTTCGGTCCTTTTTCAACGTCAACTCCCCGGAAGACCTGGCGCGGGCCGAACGGTTCGTGAAAAGTGAAATCAAAAGGGAGGCTGAATGGATCTCACCGGCATGATCGCCGACATCCGCCGGCATCCCGGTTTTTCCAAGGCCGGCATGCTGCTCTGCCACAACGGTGTGGTGCGGGGACATAGCCGCGACGGCCGCAAAGTCAAAGGCCTGCGGGTCACCGTCGATCACGGCCGCCTCGATCGCATCCTGGCCGAGCAGAAAAAACGCGCCGGGATCATCGACATCCGGGTGGCCATCGCCGAAGACCGGGACCTCGCCGTAGGCGACGATGTCATGTTCCTGGTCGTGGCCGGCGACATCCGTGAAAACGTGATCGCCGTCCTGACCGACACCTTAAATCTCATCAAGACAACCGTGACCGAAAAAACCGAGTACTATATATAAAGGGGGGTCGCTTATCCTCTTTCCCCTTCTGCAAGCACGCCCTTTAAGACGCTTGCGGCAGCCCACGTTCGCCTCACGAACGCTCCAGAAACTGCATTTTCAGCTTGCCGAGCGAGATGACGTCCAACCGGTGGAGCCGCATGGCTTTTTCAACGGGGATGCCGTTCAGCTTCACCCGGACAAGGCCCCCGACACGGCTGATGTACCATCCATCTTCCAGCCGGTTGATCACCGCCGCCTTTCCGGCGACGAACATCCCGCGGACCCGGATGTCCGCGGTCAGGTCCTTGCCGATGCTGACCGGCCGGTCGCCCAGCTGAAAATCCTTTTTAGACTCGCCGAGAAAGGTAAGCATGGGAACGACGGTACGTTTTGCGTCGGCCTCCCGCGGAACGGCCATGTTGTTTTTCCGGAGCATCTCCCGGAATTTTGTGGTGTCCATCTGCATCGTCCGGATGACCGACGTTGCAATTTTGTCCGGGAGCGCCTGGTTCTTGGGGTCCGAGAAATTCAGCGTGTGCTTGCCGATGGTGATGACGTCGCCGTCGGCCAGCCAGTGCGCCTTGATGCGCTGCTCGTTGACGAAGGTGCCGTTCTCGCTGTGCAGATCGATGAGCAGAAACTCGTCCCCGATGGACTCGACCTTGGCGTGGTGGAATGACACCGCCAGGTTGTCGATCACGATGTCGTTGCCGTCTTCGCGCCCGATGATGAACGTGTCGCCCATGCCGATCGGAAAACTCTCCAAACCCCTGCCTTTGTATTTGAGCGAGAGTACCGCCATCTGATTCACCTCACATCACATGAAATCCTGGAGGTTGCGCAGCCGGTGCGCCATCTCCACGTGCTCGTTCTCGACAAATTGCATGAAGGCCCGTATGTCGGGCATCCGCCGGCTGTCGTAGTGGACCACCGACCCGGCGAGTTTAAAGGGAACCGGCCGGCCAGAGACGGATACCGGTTCGGCGTTCATCGATTTCAGCAGGCGCCGCGACGCCAAGTGGGCTTCCTTGTAAGTCGTCATCGGCATCGCCGCCAGGAACAACCGGCTGCTCACGATTCCGATCCAGTCCGTGTTGCGAAGCTTTTCCCGGAATTTTTTCAGGATCGCGGTCGTGGCGTCGGCCGGGGCCGCCTCCCGGCTGCCGCCCGACCGCCTGCCGCCCGCCTTGTAAATCGAAAAGGCAATTACGCTCAGGTCGGTGCCGTAACGGCTCGCGCGGGCTATTTCGATTTCAAGAAGCGACCGCGTGTGCCTTTTGCTGAAAACGACTTCATCGATCTTTTTTTCGGCCTTGCGGGTGCGTTTCCTTGCGGCATCGATGAGTTCAAGGATTTTCTGGAAGTCGTTCTCATCCAGATTCTGAGCGCGGAAGTCCGCGCCGACCTGCCGCAGGATCGGTTTGAGCGCGTGCGCTTCGGGAAGACCGTCTTCAAGGCTCTGCAGGAGCGACCGGCGGTCCGTGCCGCTGGTCTTGAGCGCCGCCTTGTACTGCGAAAGCTCCGAGCGGATGGCCTCGACGCTGGCCTCGAGCCGCTCTTGCAGGCGCCGTTCGACGTCGCCGACGAACTGGGCGTCGACATAGCCCTCGCGCAGGCTGTCCACCACGCCGGAGTTGAACCGGATGATCATCCGGCGCAGCGCCTCCTCGCTGGCGTCCGTGCCGCTGCCGGCTTGGCGGCCGGCCAGTTTGGGTGCGATGCGCTCCAGGTGGTCGACCAGGATGTCGCACAGCGGCTTGGAACTGCCGGACTCCTTCTCGATTTCGGCGGCCAGGTACAAAAGCCGTGTGAAGCCGGAGGGGTCCGATTTCAACCGGTCCAGGATATCGTCCCCATCGACCCCGATGTCCTCTGCGGCCTGCGTAACCGCCTGGACGATGCCTTCGTTTTGCCGGTCGACACCTATCTGCTGGATCAGCTTCGAGAAGTCCGACACCGGCATGCCTTCGCCCAACAGGCATTCTCTGATTCTGGGAAGCAGCCGCGCGAGGTCCTCGGGGAAGGGCAGGATGCGCTCCAGGATAAAGGCGAGCCGTTCCACCGGGGTCTTGCCCTGGTCGTACTCCTTCCGGATCAGCTCTATGATCACCGTGTCGGTGACGGATTCGGCCTGGTCCCGGATCTCGTTTTTCGGATCCAGCGCGACGCCGACGGATTTCTGGGCCTCGATTTCTCTCAAAAGCTCGCGCTTCATCCTCAGAAGCGCTTCCGCCAGCTCCGGCAGCGCCACCGGGGCGTTGCCGGCGAGGACCTGCCGGATCTCGGCGCCGAGTGCACCCAAGTGCCGGGTGATCGAGTAGGGCTGCCCCGCCGCATCCCGCGGCGTTCCCCCGCCAAGGCTCTCGGCCAGGCCTTTTTCCACCATGCCGCGGGAAAGGGCCCCCGGGTCCGCCATCAGGCTCTTGAGCGAAAGGCTTTGATCCAACTCCTCCATCAGCAGCTTGCCGGCAATCATGCTCAACGCGTCCTGGACCTCATGGGAAGTGTCCAGTTCACCGCTGAGCTGCTCGGTTTTTGCGGCCGTCGATTTCGCGACGACCTGGTCGTCCTCGGTCACTTTCTGGTAGAAGATGTGATTGATCCGGATGTTGCGGACCTGCCGCGCGGCGGCGGCGTTCCGCATCGCCTCCGCGCCCGGGTAGCTGCGCGGGTCAAGGAAAATCTTGACGAAATTCTCCACTTCGTCCTTCTGCAGGCCTTTTTCAATCGAGATGGACGTCACCTCGTTTTTCTTGAAATGCGAGGCCATCTTAAAAAAATTCAGGTTCCGGTCGAGCGGCTCATCCTCGAGGAAAAACTGGTTGCGGGTGTAGATCAGGACCACCGGCGAGGTGGCCTGCAACAGATCCTGCATGGAGTGGAAGAATTCGTCGACGGCCTGGACTGAAAACGGGTGCCCCGGCCCGTACATGGAAACGCGGTTGAACAAGAGCACGAACGATTTTCCCGCCTTGTGATACCCCTTTTTGATGGACTCCGTGTTCAGCATGGTCACTGCGGCCCCACGTGTTTGCGTTCATACCCCGCCAGCGCTGTCAGGAAATCCCGGCCGGAGGCATAGCGCGCGCGAGGGTCATGGGTCGTGGCCGCGGCCACCACGGCATCCATGTCCGGGTGCAGACGCGGGTTGGCCTGAGACGGAGCGCGGGTGAAGATTCCCTGGCCCGAGAGCTTCGCCGCCAGAAGCTCATCGGCCGATGCGTGGGCGATCAGGGGCAGCGCCGCGACCAGGAGCCGGAACAACAGAATGCCGACGGCATAAATGTCCGCCCGGGCATCGGTGTCGGCGCTGAGGATCTGCTCCGGTGCCATGTAAAGGGGGCTTCCCCGCGGTGTCTGCATGGCATCGGCCGGTGCGGAGACGATCCTCGATATCCCGAAGTCGGTGATGACGGGGATGTGGGACTCTGCGATGACCAGGATGTTTTCGGGCTTGATGTCCCGGTGCACCACCTTGCGGCGGTGAGCGAAACTCAGCGCCTCGAGTATCTGCCGGACCATGGTCAGAGCGGTCCGGATCGGCAGAATGCGCCGCGACGGCACCGGGTTCCCGGCGATTTTCCGGAGCATGGCCGCCAGGGAGGCCCCCTCGATCAGTTGCATGGTGAACCAGCGGAAGCCCGGCGCTTCGCCGATTTCGTAGATCGGCACGATGTTGGGGTGCGACAACCCGGCCACCGCCTCGGCTTCCTGCTCGAAGAGCCGAACGGACTCCTCGGTGTACATGCATTGCGGCAGGACCTTGACCGCGATGCGGCGTTTCAGGCTCTGTTGGAAGGCGGCGAACACCACTCCCATGGAGCCCCGCGCCAGCTCCATGAGGATCGTGGCGCTGCCGAGGGTGGCTCCAATGACCTGGTTCGAATCAAAGGTGTCGATGCCGTTCACCGGGTTCCCCTTGGTGTTGTTTTCGGTCAATTTTTCAAAACCTTAAGGGAACCACGATGCAACGAGCGGTGGGAATTTCGGCAGGGAGCTCTTGCGGATCGCGCAACGCCCTATGGTTTGCGCTTTTTCCGGATGCGGGCACCGATCTGCAACCCGATGAGGACGGAACCCAGCAAAACGACGGCAATGACTACATATTCCATAGGATACCTCCCTATTTCTTTCTGGTGCGGGCTGCCGGCAGCGCAGCGATCGCACCCTTCGGCAACCGTTCGGCACGCCCGTCGGCCAGCGCCATGCTGTTCTCCGTTTCCACGCGCTGCACAACGGCATGGCCAATCGGCTGGCCGTTCTCGGTGCTGATATTCACTCGCATGCCCGGTTCGACGCCGTGGCGCCTCCCGAGGCCGAACCAGACCTCGAACCCGCCGGCGGCTGTTTTCACCATGAAAATTTCTGCCTGTCCCTGGTCCGCAAGCAATCGCTCCACGCGTCGGCCAAGCAGAAACATCATGCCCATGACGAATCCAAGTGCGGCGATGCAGGCCAGGGAGACCATGCCCGGGTGCACGTCGAAGGTTCGTCGAATGAGGGAGAAATAGCTTTTCCGCAGCGCAGCGTAGTCCGGATACACGACGGCACGAAAGGCCGCCACCGGCGGTTTGGCCGGCTGGTTGGGCGCAAACACGCGCAAATCGTAGGTGCCGGCGGCTGCATCGGCTGCAGCCGAAATGTCGCCGACCCACATGTTGCCCCCCAGCCAGAAGCTGGGTTGGAACCGGTCGATTTTCAACCGAACGCTTTCCGATGTTGTCTCGACGCGCAACTGGGACGGCTCTTTCAGGTCATGGTCGACCTGCCCGTCGACCAGTTCGCTTCCGCCCGGCAACAAATGCACGGTAAAAAGCGGCTCCCGAAACCGCGCGACACAACTGTCAAGCAGCGAAGCGAAAAAGAGCAAAAAAACCAAAGCGCCCAACTTGCCGAGGAGCTTGCGGGCACGCACTGCCTGTTCCAGGGTCACCGGGAGACCTCCATTAGCCGATAATTTTAAAAAACTTAAACTACCTTCAAGCGCTTTGCAAGTCAGATGCTGAAGGGAGGTACTATAGCATTCCGAAGCGGCTGCCGGGTTGGTCCCCTGTTGCCGCTAATACAAAAAAGAACCCGCCTCACCGATTTTCTGTCATTCTAACCGTAATTTAACCTTTTTCTATCCGTACGCCAATTTGGAACAAATAAATTGATCAGCATCCGAAATATCGCTAATCTAAGTCAAACCTAAATAAGGATGAACCGGCATGGCCAAAGAGCGCATCCTGGTCGTCGATGATGAAGAAGACATACTGGAACTGGTCCGCTTCCACCTGACCCGCGAAGGCTACCAATTGACGCTGGCGGCAACCGGTGAGGATGCGTTGAAGAAGGCCAAACACGAAACGTTTGACCTGATCGTGCTGGACCTCATGCTGCCGGGGCTGGACGGACTGGAGGTGGCCAAGGCGCTGAAGGCCGACGCCAGGACCAAGGGTGTGCCGATCGTCATGCTGACCGCCAAGGGCGAGGACGCAGACGTCGTTTCCGGGCTTGAAATCGGGGCCGACGACTACATCACCAAACCGTTCAGCCCGCGGGTGCTGACGGCGCGGGTCAAGGCCGTGCTGCGGCGCCGGTCCAGGCCGGCCCTGGACGACACCAAGGTCATCACGATCCACGAGCTCGAAATCCATCCGGGACGCCGCACGGTGCTGGCCGGCGGCAAAGCCCTGGAGCTGACCTACACGGAGTTCCAGCTGCTCTGTGTCCTGACGCGCCGGCCGGGCTGGGTCTTCACCCGCTCCCAGATCGTCGATTCCGTGCGCGGCAGCGACTACCCGGTCACCGACCGCAGCGTGGACGTTCAGGTGGTCGGCCTGCGCAAAAAACTGGGGGCATACGGGAGTTACATCGAAACCGTGCGCGGCGTTGGCTACCGCTTCAAGGAAAAGCCATGAGAAAACCCAGGAAACTGGTCTGGCGCCTGTTTTTTTCTTACATCTTCATTGCATTGGGCGCCCTGGTGGCGGCCGGCTGGTATTTTACGCACTCGCTGGATGCGTTTCTTGAAGAAGAGACCGCGGTCGAGCTCTTCGATCGCGCACGCCTGATTGAAAACCAGATCGTTCGGTATCTCGACCCGCCTGACCCGGCCGCCGTCGATGCTATCTGCAAGATCTCCGGAAAGGCCTCTGAAACACGCTTCACCGTTATTTTGCCCTCCGGCACCGTCATCGGCGACACGTGGGAAACGCCCCGGAACATGGACAACCATGCCGCCCGGCCGGAGATTGCCGGCGCCCTGGCAAACGGCAAGGCAACCTCCCGGCGCTTCAGCAACACCCTGCAGCAAAACGTCGTCTACGTGGCCGTCGCCGTCAAGATGGATTCGCAGCCGATCGGTGTGATTCGAGCGGCCATCCCGCTGGCTCGAATGGAAGCCCAGGTCGCACGGATACGCACGGAGTTTTGGGTCATCGGCGGAATCGTCGCCCTCCTGGCACTTGGGGTGACGCTCGCCATTTCCCGGCAATACGGCCGGAAAATGGCTGAGCTCAAACAGGGAGCCGCACGCCTGGCCGAGGGCGAACTGGCGCACCGCCTCGCGATACCCAATTCCGAGGAGCTGGCCGGCCTGGCCGAATCCCTGAACCGCATGGCGGCCCAGCTGGAAAGCCGCATGCAGACCGTCGTCAGTCAGCGCAACCAGCTGGAGGCCGTGCTCTCCAGCATGCTGGAGGGCGTCATCGCCATCAGCCGCGATGAGCGCATCATCAGCGTGAACCAGGCCGCGGCACGGTGGTTCGACATCGACCCTGAAAAAGTCCGGGGCCGCAGCATCCCGGAGGCGATCCGCAACCTCGCCATCCAGAAGTTCGTCGCCCGATCCGTGAAAAGCCGAACCCCCGTGGAGGACGACATCGCGGTGTACCGCAACGGCGAGCGCATCCTGAACATCAAGAGCGCACCGTTGCTCGACGTGGGGCCGGAGCCGATCGGCATGCTCGTCGTGTTCAGCGACGTGACCCAGCTGCGCCGCCTGGAGGACATGCGCCGTGACTTCGTCGCCAACGTCTCCCACGAAATCAAGACGCCCCTCACGGCGATCAAGGGATTCGTCGAAACGCTGCACCAGAACACCGACGCCACTCCGGAGGAGGCGGAACGATTTCTCGGCATCATCTCCAGGCACGTGGACCGGCTGAACACCATCATCGAAGACCTGCTGATGCTCTCGCGGATTGAAAACGAGGGGGAGCGCGGCGACGTCAAACGCGAAAAGACCCGCCTGCGCGACATTTTCCAGAACGCCGTTCAGATCTGCCGGCCGCGGGCCGACGAAAAGCGAATCCAGATCGAACTCGGCGGAGACGAGGGGCTTGCGGCAGCGGTGGACCCGGTGCTCCTCGAGCAGGCCGTGGTGAACCTTTTGGACAACGCCGTCAAATACAGCGACCCCGAGAAGGCGGTGCTGCTGCAGGCAAGGACCTCCGGAAACGAAATCCAGCTCAGCGTGCGGGACCACGGGATCGGCATCGAGAAAAAGCATCTTCCCCGGCTGTTCGAACGCTTTTACCGCGTCGACAAGGCTCGCAGCCGGGCTGCAGGAGGGACGGGTTTGGGGCTGGCCATCGTCAAACACATCGCCCAGGCCCATGGCGGCCACGTCACGGTGGAGAGCAGCCTGGGCGAAGGGAGCCTCTTCACCATCCACCTGCCGCGGGATCTGGAGCACTCCTGACCGTGTTTTATTACTCCGGCAAGTAAATATGTCTGATACCAGCAACTCACGCACAGGCGGAGCGGGGTGCCCGCCGCGGCGAGCCGCAACCAATTTTTCAAACGACTCTGCCACGCCCCCCAGCCGTCTTACGGATACCGCAGACAGGCAGCGACGGCCGGCGGCTCCGTGAGGGTCGGTCCTCTGGGGCTGTCCGGATTGGTATGGAGCGAGCTGGCTGCCGTGCGTTGGTTCGTTGAATGGGTGGTTGCGGCTCGCCGTGGCGGGCACCCCGCTCCGCCTGACATCGGCTTGAGTTGCACCTGTTTAGACGGAGTAATATCTTCCCAATTTCTGATGACTTCTTGCGCGTCCATCAATTTCTAGCCTTTTCTTAATTCCCGCCTAACAACTCTGCAGTAAAAAACGCAAAAAAAACAACCTGCTTTTTCAGCCAGGAGGTCAACCGTGGTCAGCTCACATGCCATCCAGTGGTTGCCGGTCGACGTGGAGGATACTGCTCCCGGCACGTTTCAGGCTGTCCTGACCGCCCTGAAACACCCGGGCGCAGCCGTCCGCCTGCCGGCGTCCGATGGCCTTCCCTGGCGGCTGAACAGCGCCTCGGCGGCACTCCTGGCAACCTGGGTCAACCCGGAAACACCGGTGTGGACGGACCTTCACTGGGACTCCGAGCCGGCGGACTGGCTCCAGCAGACCTGCACCTGCAGCCTCGTGACCGAGCCGTGCATGGCCAGGGTTGCTTTCATCGCCGACCCTTTTTGCGTTCCATCTCTCGGACGGTTTCACCTCGGGGAAGACGACCGGCTCGAGAGGTCCACCTCTCTCATCCTGCAAGTCCCCGGCTTTTCCGCACCGAACGGCAGGCTTCGCAATGTGTCCGGCGGGGGCTGCCGCCTGTTGTTGAGGCCGACCGGGCTCCCGTTACGCTTCTGGTCGGATTGGGACGACCAGCGGCGGTATCTCCCTTTTGGAATCGACGTGTTTTTCACCTGCGCGGACACCCTGGTTGCCCTGCCCCGCGGCCATAAACTTTCCTGAACTCCGCGTTCCCGTCCCCTATCACCGAAAAGCTTCGCGCGAAGCCATTTGCTCCTTGCCGCTATTCGGGACACAGGGGGTTGGAAATCATTTCGTGTCATATCCGGGCAGATCGATAGCGCCTGGATGCAAGGCCGACGGAATCCAAACGGACGAGACGCACGTCTGCCGCAGAAGAGACGTTCATCGCAGCCTGGATCATCAGCCGAAACGTCCGGTGATGTAGTCCTGCGTGAGCTGGTGGCGCGGGTTGGTGAAAATCCGTTCGGTGGGGCCGACCTCGATCAGGTCGCCCAGGTGGAAGTAGGCCGTGCGCTGGGACACCCGCGCGGCCTGCTGCATGGAGTGGGTCACGATGCAGATGGAGTACTGGGTGCGCAGCTCGAGCATGAGATCTTCGATGACCGACGTGGCGATCGGGTCGAGGGCCGAGCAGGGCTCGTCCATGAGAATGATTTCGGGGTTCACCGCGATGGTCCGGGCGATGCAAAGCCGTTGCTGCTGGCCGCCGGAAAGCCCGGTCCCGGGCTGGTCCATACGGTCCTTGACCTCTTCCCACAACCCGGCTTTCTTGAGCGACGTTTCTACGATCTCATCCAGCTCGGATTTGGTGCGGCTGAGCCCGTGGATACGGGGGCCGTAGGCCACGTTTTCGTAGATCGATTTGGGAAAGGGATTGGGCTTCTGAAACACCATGCCGACCTGGGCCCTGAGCGGCACGACATCGACGTTCTTGTCGTAGATGTTGACCCCGTCCAAGACGATCTCTCCCGGTCACCCGGCAGCCGTCGATGGTGTCGTTCATGCGGTTCAGGCAGCGGATGAAGGTGGACTTGCCGCAACCCGAGGGCCCGATCATGGCCAGGACTTCGTTGCGGCCGATGTCGATCGACAGGTTTTTAATGGCTTGCTTGTCGCCGTAATAGACGTTGACGTTGCGGCAGACCATGCGTGGGTTTTCGACCGTGATGGCGCCGACGGTCTCGCCGTTTCGCGGCTGACGCGGGGTCTGCCGGCATCGCCGCCGACTTTGACTTTTGGAGCGGGTCTCAGCCATCGTACCTGCCAAGGCGGTTTCTTCCACCCGTGTCAATGAGAGCATATCTCGTTGCCCCGAAAGTTACTAAGGCAGAGGATAAGTAAAGCCCTGCCGCAAAGTCGGGCAGGCCAATGCCAATGGATGCTTTTGGCCTGCCCGCAGTGAAACGGGGAACGCTTATTTCACTTCCGTCAAGGCTTTCAGCGCCTTGACGGTATCGGCCACCTGTTTGCGCTCGCCGTCCGGCAGGGGAATCAGGCCTTTTTCGCTGAGGTAGCCGTCTTTGCCCCAGGCCTTCTCGCTGGTGAACTCCGCCAGGTACTCCTTGATGCCGGGGATCACCCCGACATGGGCCTTCTTCACGTAGAAGAACAGCGGCCGGGACATCGGGTACTTCCCGCTGGCGATGATTCTCAAAGGTCGGCGGGTTGCCGTCCACCGAGGCCCCTTGGATCTTGTCGTTGTTCTGGTCCAGGAAGCTGAACCCGAAAATGCCCAGTGCGTTCGGGATTCGCGCCCAGCTTCTGGACGATGAGGTTGTCGTTCTCACCGGCTTCGACGTAGGCGCCGTCCTCACGGATGGATGTGGCGATCTCTGGAACTTTTTGGCGTCGTCCTTGGAAAGCTTCTTCAAGCTCTCGAACTTTTGAGCGCCCGGCTCCATTCCCAGTTCCAGGAAGGCGTCGCGGGTCCCGGAGGTCGGCGGCGGACCGAGGACCTCGATCTTGACGTCCGGAAGCGAAGCGTTGACTTCCTTCCACGTCTTATACGGGTTGGCCACCAAGCCCTCCCGCGCCCTTGGGATCCGGGATTTCCTTTGCCAGGGCCAGGAAGATATCCCTGGTGGTCAGCTTCAGTGCCGCCCCTTTTTTGGAGTTGGCCACAACGATGCCGTCATAGCCGATCTTGACCTCGACGATCTCCGCCACGCCGTTCTTCTGGCAGGTCTCGAACTCGGAGGCCTTGATGGCCCGCGAGGCGTTCGACATGTCCGGGTGCTGAACTCCGACGCCTCCGCAGAAAAGCTTGAAGCCCCCGCCGGTACCGGTGGATTCGATTTTGGGGGTCTTGAACGACCCGGCCTTGCCGAATTTTTCCGCAACGACCGTGGCAAACGGGTAGACCGTCGATGAGCCCACGATGCTGATGCTGTCCCGCTGTTGCGCATGGACCACGCCCGCCGTCGCCGCGACCAAAGCGGCCACGATGGCAAATACAACTGCTTTCTTCATTTGATTCCTCCTTGGGTTTAGATATCCAACATCGAACTGAATCGTGCTGTGTTCGAAAGCAATAGGCACCGATTGATAGGTTCCGGTGATGACGAATGTTAGAAATTGGTTGGGCAGGCCGTTCGCAGGCGGCTTACCAACGGCGTTCAAATTTTTTCCGCAGGATAATGGCCCCGGCGTTCATTACCACCAGGAATGCCAGCAGCACCATGATGGCCGCGGAGGTCCGCTCCACGAAGGCCCGTTCCGGGCTGTCCGCCCAGAGGTAAATCTGAACGGGCAGGACCGTTGCGGGGTCGGTGACGCCCTTGGGGATGTCCACGATGAAGGCCACCATCCCGATCATCAGCAACGGCGCGCTCTCCCCCAGGGCGCGTGCCATGCCGATGATGGCGCCCGTCAGCATACCCGGCAGCGCAAGCGGCAGTACGTGGTGTACGACCATTTGCATCCGGGAGGCGCCCACGCCCAGGGCTGCCTCGCGGATGGACGGCGGCACGGCCTTCAACGCCGAGCGGCTGGCAATAATGATGGTGGGCAGCGTCATCAGGGTCAGCACCAGTCCGCCGACCAGGGGTGCCGAGCGCGGCAGACCGAAAAAATTAAGGAACACCGCCAACCCCAGCAGCCCGAACACGATGGAGGGAACCGCCGCCAAATTGTTGATGTTGACTTCAATCAGGTCGGTCCAGCGGTTCTTTTTGGCAAATTCCTCCAGGTAAACAGCGGCAGCTACCCCGATTGGGAACGACAGGACCAGGGTGATCAACAGGGTGAAAAAGGAACCGGATACCGCCCCCCAGATACCGGCCAGTTCCGGCTCCCGCGAATCACCAGCCGTTAGGAAAGCGGTGTTAAATTTCCTTTCTAATCGCCCCTCGGCCTCCAGCCGGTCTATCCAGGCGATCTGCTGATCCGAAACCCGCCGATCGCCTTCAGCCAGGTCCCGCCGGAAATGACCCTTGACCAGCATGTCGACATCGGCGGCGGCCGGCAGCCAGACATCGATGGTCCTGCCGATCATGTCGGGGTCTTTCAAAGCCATGGAGCGCAGCTGGTAGACCGCACCGCTGCTGACCAGCGCGTTCAGTTGGCGTTTATCCTGTCGCCCCTCCACCTGGGGAAAACGTTTTAAAGAGCGATTCGCGGACAAGGGCGGCGTAGTCCGCATTGACAAGGGTGTCTTCTTGAGCACTTCGGGGTCGAAGAAGACCGTGAGTCGAACGGAAGTCTGCCAGAACGCGGAATAGCCCTTGCCGACGATGCTGACAAAGAGCAGGGCCAGGAACACCATGCTGAGCACGATGGCGGCAAGCCCGTAGAATCGGAACCGCCGCTCGGCGTGGTAGCGACGCTTGAGGCTGCGGTTGACGATGTCGATAGTGCGCCGGGGCGTTGCGGCGACCGATGCGGTAGAAGGATTATTCATACTGTTCCCGATACTTTCGGACGACGTACAAGGCGATGATGTTGAGGCAGAGGGTGACGATGAACAGGACCAGCCCCAGCGCAAAGGCGGCGAGCGTTTTGGGGCTGTCGAATTCCTGGTCGCCGATGAGCAACGTCACGATCTGGACGGTTACGGTGGTCACCGCCTTGAGCGGATTAATGGTCAGGTTGGCCGAAAGGCCCGCCGCCATGACGACGATCATGGTCTCGCCGATGGCCCGGGACACCGCCAGCAGCACGCCGCCGATGATCCCCGGGATCGCCGCCGGCAAGACCACCTTCCGGATGGTCTCCGATTGCGTGGCCCCCAAGCTGTAGGACCCGTCCCGGAGGGACTGCGGCACCGCGTTGATGAAGTCGTCGGAAAGCGAGGACATGAAGGGAATGATCATGATGCCCATGACCAAACCGGCCGCAAGCGCACTCTCCGATGCTACACTCAAGCCCAGCACGCCCCCCGCTTCACGGATGAACGGCGCCACGGTCAAGGCCGCAAAAAAACCATAAACCACCGTAGGAATACCCGCGAGCACCTCGATCAGCGGTTTGGCGACCGCCCGCAGACGCTTGCCGGCGTACTCGGACAGGTAGATAGCGGACATCAGACCGACAGGGACCGCCACCACCATGGCGATGGCCGATATCAAGGCGGTCCCCAAAAAGACGGGCACGGCCCCGAAGGCCCCCGAGGAGCCCACCTGGTCGGCGCGGATGGCCATCTGGGGGCTCCAGTCCAATCCGAACAGGAAGTCGGTGATCGGGATGACCGTGAAAAACCGGATGGCTTCGTAGAGAACGGACAAAATGATCCCGATGGTGGTAAAAATGGCGACGGTGGAGCAGGCGACCAGGATGACAGTGAAAATACCCTCCACCTGGTTGCGGGCTCGCAAGCCCAATGCAATCCGACTTCGAACGAACAGGGCGGCGGCAACCATCAATGCGATCGTGATAACCGCCAGCGCATGACGGCTGATGGACCGCAGGCTGCGGTAATGCTCGGCCGCGGCCTGCATGGCGGGGTTGCTCGTCTGGGAAACGAAGCTACCGCTCTCGATGTTGCGGATATCGTTGATGACCAGGTTCAGTCGGTCCGCCGGCAGGCTGCGGATAGATTCCGGCATGTCCTTCACCACCAGCTGGGTGATCACCTGGTTCTCAAAGGCCAGCCAGAACCCGAAAATGAGCAGGGCGGGAATGGCGCACCACAGCGCCGCCAGCGCGCCGTGATAGGTCGGCCGGGAGTGCATCTTGACCGCTCCCTCGGCGCGCCCGTCAAGGGCGAAGGCTTTGCGCCGGCCGAAAAAGTAGGCAGCCGTTGAGAGTGCCAACAAAACCACCAGCAATGAAACAGGCGCCATGGACCTGAAATCCTTTCCTTGATTGCGCGATGCTGACCGGACGGAAAATGTATGGATGAATTGTTAGGTTCTTGTTAGGATTGAGCTAACATTTCATTAACCTTCTGCGGGGCAAAGGCGCCTTTCCCCGCGCGTTTTCGCCCCGACGCTTCATTCGTAGTGAATTCCCGGGCTCGCCGCCATGAACTGAGCCTGCCGCGACATGAGGGAAAAGCGGGGGACGGGGGTCTCCAGGTCCGACCGGCAGGAGGCAAAGCACCGATCACGGCCCAGGGCGGACACGTACATAACACGTTTGCTGCATTTCAAGCAGGTGGGGTTGTTCTTGTCGGATTCACACAAGGAGCAGGTTCGGCAAGGACTGGTCATGGATCCCTTCCTTTTTTTTGGGTATTGCGGTCGATAGGGGTGCAGCCTCGGGCTGCCGTTTTTCTCCAACGAGGGTAGCCGGTGCAAATTATGTTTTTATGAGATCTGCGTGAGAAAACTGCGATTCTTCCGATTGTGGAACCAAAAACTAACGACAGCCTAACCCGGGCGGAACATGACTCTGGCAAACTGACTCGATTATCCATTCCCATGACCGGAGGCCGGATGGTTTTTATAGTCGGGTTCGAAGACGCGCAGGCGCTGGATCCCCAGATCGTCGGAAGCAAATTCGCCGCGCTCGCCCGGGCAGCGTGCGCAGGGTTTGCCGTTCCCGAAGCCGTGGCGATCGCAACCAACGCGCACGGGCATTTTCTCGTCGCCGGCAGCTGGCCCGACGGCCTGCGGGAGGAAGCCATCGAAACCGCCCGCCGTCTTGACATCCGGCAAGGGGTGTCCGTCCGTTCGTCGGCCACACGCGAGGACCTGGCGGGCCAAAGCTTTGCCGGTCAATATAGGAGCTTTTTGGAGGTGGACAGCGAAGAGGATCTTCTCCGCCGCATCGAGGCGTGCTGGGAAAGCGCCGGGTCCGAAACCGTGCGCAGCTACCTCCGCGCGGTGACCCTGCAGGGATCCGATACCGAAACCCCATTATTGGCCGTTATCATCCAGCGTATGGTGAACGCCTCGGTCGCCGGTGTCGCCTTCAGCCGCAACCCGCTTCGCCCCGAACGGGATGAAATGGTGATCGAAGCCGTCAAGGGGCATGCCGAAGGCCTGGTCAGCGGGCACCGGTCGCCCTGCCGCGCGCGGGTTCACCGCGATGGCCGCGTGTCCGTCGAAAGCGGCTCGCCTCCCTACCTGCGGCTGTCCCGCAAAACGCCGTGGCGCAAGATCGCCGGGCTTCTCAACCGGTTGGAGGAATCCTACGGCGGCCAGGCGCTCGACATGGAGTGGGCGGTGGATCGAGGCAAAATGCTCTGGCTGCTCCAGGTCCGGCCGATTACGGCGCTGGCGTCGGAGGAGATGCGGCCGCCGGAGGGCACCTGGACCCGTAAGATCGCCGACGACCTGTGGGCGGACCGGCTCGAACCTTTCATGGCCGAGGTGATGCTCAGCCACGCACCGCGGTTCGATCTGTCCCGTATCGCCCGGTTCACCGGCATCCCCCCGGTGCTGCCGGCCTTGACGGTGATCGATGGCTATCTGTATGTCAATTGCGACAGCATCCGCCGCGTCATCACGCACATCCCGCGGCCGCTGCGTTTCAAAGATCTTGCCACCCTGCTGCCGGCCGGCTCACGGCTCAGCGACATCCCACCGCCACGGGCCTGGACCCTGGCCCTCATCTTTCTCAGGATGACCCTGTTGCCCCTGATAGAACCCGGGATGATTCCCTTCATTTGCCTGCGGTGCGCCCCGCGCACCATCCTCCGCCTGAGAGCCCGCATGAGGCCGGAGGAGCCCGGCTCAGCTCCCTCAGCAGCCACCCTGCTGGAGCGGTTGCAGGACGACCTCGAAACGCTGGCCTTGATCCAGGAAAACAACCAATGGCCTTATTTTCATGCGACGCTCTTCACCTGGGTTCTGCGCTGGCTGGCGGTGGACCGGCTGCAGATGACCGGCGCCGGATTCCTGGGGCTTATCAGCCGAGGCTCGAACAACGTCACCATCGGCATCGAGACCTGGTTCCGAAAGACCGCGCTGCACATCGGCTCAGACCCCGCCCTTGAAGAACGCTTCCTTTCGGAGCCGCCTGCTCAATTGGCCTTTTCATTGCCGGTCGACCTTCAGGCGCAGGTCCACGCATTTCTGCAGCGCTACGGTTTCCGGTCCCGGCATCGCACGCTGCTGATAAAACGCTGGGCCGAAGCGCCGGAGGAGGTGGTGGGCATTCTCCAGTCTTTGGTGCGCCACCCCCATGCCGGCGGGGCCGCACCACCGGCCGTTCTCCCGGTCACTGAAGAAAATCCTCCCGGCATTGTTTTCAGGCTGGCCCTCAAGCTTCTTGCCGGGGTGACGCGCCGCTTCCTGGACTTGAGGGAGGAGCTGCGATTTTTGCTGGATGAAGCGCTTTTTCGCATTCGCCGCGATCTGCTGGCCCTGGGACGGCTTTCGGGGCTGGGAGACACCATATTTTTCCTGAAACCGCTGGAAATCGAGAAAATGGCGGCCGGCCGGATGAAACCGGAGGAAGCCGCCAACCTGGCCTCCCGGCGCCAACGACGGTTTCTGAATCCGGTCGACCCCGGCACCTTCTGGGTGGACGGCCGCCCCGAATATGATTTCTGCGACGGCGGCACGCTGCTGCGCGGCATCGGGACCAGCCCGGGCCGTGTCACCGGCCGGGCGGTCATCGTGGAAGACCCCGCCGCCGCCAAGATCCGGCGGGGCGACGTGGTGGTGGCGCGCCACACGGACCCGGGGTGGACGCCCATCCTCAGTGTCATCGGCGGCATCGTCATGGAAGAGGGCGGCCTGCTCAACCACTGCTCCATCGTCGCGCGGGAGCTCGGCATTCCGTCCATCGTCGGCGTGAGCCGGGCCACCCATCTCATCCCCGAAGGAGCGCAAGTGACCATCGACGGCGGGGCGGGGATGGTGAGGATTGAGGAAGGATGATCGGAACGCGATGTTGTTGCACCGGCAAGTAAATATGTCTAATACCATCACCTCACGCAGAAGCGGAGCGGGGTGCCCGCCGCGGCGCGCCGCAACCAATTCTTCAGGCTAATTGAAGACCGTCCGCTCCCACGCCAGGCGTGAAAGCCCGGAGACATCCGTCCAGTTGCCGGCTCCGATCCAGTCCGCAATCATCCGCGCGACGTCGGGATATCGCACGGCCGCAACCGGCCGCTTGGCCAGAAAACCGTCCACCGTTTCTCCGTCCAGCCGCTTCATCACGGTCCCCAGATTCAGCACCGCGAGCGCCTTGGCGTTGGACATCTGCTCCATCTGCCGGGCCAGCGGTTTGACCAGGATTTTTTTCCCGAGGTGCAGCGCTTCGCTGGCCAGCTCAAACCCGGCATTGGTGATGACCCCGCTGCTTTCGGCCAGGTCCTTCAGGAAGCCCTGCCGCGAGTAAGTCCGCAGGCGCAGATGGCCTTCGTCGGTTGATGCCGGAAGCTGGTGGTAAACAAAAAACTGGTGGGCTTCGAAAGGCGCCAGCAACCGGCGGATGTCCTCTATCTCCTCAAACGGCAGGTAGACGAGGATCTTGGCCGGGAGCGGTTCTATCTCAGCGGGCATGTGGTTCGGAATGACCGGCGGCAGGATCGGCTGGTCGAAATGATGCCAGTGCAACCCCAGGCAGTGGTCGGCCGGGGCGAAATGGCGAATGACGTACACCGCGGCGGGATCGTAACCGGCGATGGGGATCCTGTGGCGAAAGGCGTATTGGTGTCCGATGCCGATGGAGGGCAGGCGAAGGCGACGGGCGATGCGGGCGGAGACCGGCTCGAAGTCGGTGATGACCACATCGACACCCCGGGCGTCGAAGCGACGGATGTCGGAGTAGAATTTGAAAAAGTTCAGGCGGCGGGCTGTCTTGAAGTATTGCAACCGTCCGCGCCGGGTGGAAAACGTCAGTCCCTCCACGGCGCCGAAGGGCTCGAACACCTCCATGTCCCAGAGCAGGGCCGGGTCCCTTCCGCTCAGCATCACCTGCACCTCGTGACCGTCGGCTTTCAAATTGCGGATGATCTCGCGCGAACGGCTGATGTGACCGTTCCCGGTTCCCTGGACGCCGTATAGGATCCGCAAGCCCATGTCAGCCGGCCGCCGCAATACCCAGCAGCGCGCTCAATACACCGAGCAACATGCCCGCCACCACATCGGACGGGTAGTGGACGCCAAGGTATATTCGCGAAAAACCCACGGCCAGGGCCCACGTGCCGGCGATCGGAAAAAAATAAGGGTATGCGTTGCCAAGCAGGGTGGCGACCAGGAAGGCCGCTGCGGTGTGGCCGGAAGGGAAGCTGAACTGGTCGGCGGGCGTCACGCGGCCTTCAACCCCGGGCAGGATCTCGCAAGGCCGGTCGCGTTTGACGGACTGCTTGATGAGTTTGTAGACGGGAAGCTCGATGGCAAAGGCCGCAACGGCCGCCGTTAGAAACACGCGGCCGATGGCCGGCTCCACCGCCAGCAGAACGGCAGCCAGCAGCGGGTAGCCGTATCCGTTGCCGGTCCAGGAGATGCGCGGCATCAGGAAGCCCACCAGCCGCCGGCCGTGCAGTCCGAAGATGGCGGTCAACCACAGGATGTCCCAGCGCGTGATGCTGTTGACGATGGTTCGCATGGGCTGCTCCTCTTTTGAGCCTTAACCGCAACACCTCAAGGTTCGGGCATGGGTCAACGACAGAGCCTCTAATAAACGACCCCTGTCTGCCAACCGCCGATATGCTTCCATCTCTCTCACCCGAACCCTGAACCCTATCTACCTGAGCAGTAACTCCTATCCTATCTCCGCCGCATTATGCTTTCGTTAGGCGACGATTTTTTTCCTGATAGCCTCTCACAGGCCGGTGGTGATGACGAGATCCGTAATCGGCCCCCTCGATTTTTCCCCTTTGAGCACGATGTGCGAGTAGATCCGGCTTCCCTTGAACTTCTTCACGACCCAGTTCAAGCCGTTGTTCTCCGGACTGAGGTAGGGGTTGTCCACCTGGCGGATGTCGCCCAGGCAAAGACACTTGACGCCCTCACCCATGCGCGACAGCAGTGTGCGGCACTCGGAGCGCGACATGTTTTGCATTTCGTCGATGATGACCACTGCGTTTTCAATGTTTATGCCCCGGATGTAGTTCAGCGGCAGGATTTCAAAGGCCCTCGAGTTGAGCTGGGGCGGGTAGACGTCGGAGTCGACGAAAAGCTTGTTGGCCGGTCGCAGGCGATGCAGCTTGGCGAGCAGATCGGCGATGTAGCGGGTGTAGGGCTCCATCTTCTCCTCGAGTTTGCCGGGCAGGTATCCGAGCTTCTGGCCGATTTCGATCATCGGCTTGATCACGTAGATCTTCGCGTGGGATTTGCGCTCGAGCACCAGATACAGGGCGCACGCCAGGGCCAGGTAACTTTTGCCGTAGCCGGCTTCGCTCTGCACCGACACCACCTGGATGTCAGGGTGCGTCATCAGTTCCATGGCCAGGTTCTGATAAATGTTGCGGGGGCTCACCTTCCAGACCTTGTGCTGGTAGTCGATGATCTTCTCGCCTGACGGTCCGCAAAACACGGGCTTGCCCTGCTCGTTCCACAGGAAGGCGTTGGGTACCATCTCCTCCCGGTTCGAAACGAACCCGGTGAAATATTCCGCCTCGGACTTGAACGGCACCGATTCCTTGTAGACTTCGCTCGCGATGCCCCGCAGCCGCGCCTGGAGCTGGAAGATCCGGTCATTGGTTACCAGAATCGGTTTTTCCACCCCGCTCGCCTGGATTTCGTCCAGGATGAATTTATCTGCCAGGTTGGCGAAGGGGTCGGCAACGGATGAGGCGCTGAGCACCTTGAAGGCGTCAGGGTTTTCAACCAGGTATTCGACCACCCGGGCGACGATGTGCCGCAGCTTGGGGTCCTTCTTGAATTTATTGAGCTCGAGCAGCACGTGGTAGGGAATGAAGATGAGGTTTTCGTTCCCGTTGCGCAGCTTCACGAGCGAAAGGGGGTCCTCCAGGAGCACATTCGTGTCGATGATGTAATTTTTCTGCTGTTCCATAGGGGTCTCACCTCAGCTGGTTGGGAAGGGTCTGTCTCGGCCCGACCGGGCGGGAGGCCTGCATGCCGTCGCACCGAGCGGCCTGGATGAACGTCGGGATCGCAAACCCCGAGACATCGGAAGGGTCAAGAGACGATCAAAATGGTAAACGGACGGAACGCGAGGGATGTTCAGATCGCACCTCGGCGGAGGCGATAATTCAGCTCGCTGGGCGCTGGGGGATCGCCGCCGCCGGATGTGCGGAACGGCGCAATATCGGCGTGGGCCTCCGAGGTGAAAATCCTTATCTTGTCAGGCGCCACGCCTCTGTCTTCCAGATCCCGCTGGACCCCGCGCGATGGGACAAAGACCGTCTGCACCTGGTTGTAGAACCAGATCAGATATTTCCAGGTCAAATCCTCGATGAACCCGTCGCGGGTAACGGCGCGGGCCAAGCGCGGAATGACGTCGGTAAAGGTCGCCTCGATGGGCAGCTTCAGGAACCGCGCAATGAAAAGCCCGGCCAGGCCGGTCGGCCCGGCACCGGCCACATGCAGACGCCGGATGTCTTTCGCAAAGCAGTAATCCAGCATTTCCAGGACCGGGGGGTAAATGAGACGGTGGCCGGGCCCATCGCTGAATTCATAGACCCCGATCGGCGCGAAGGTGTGCACGCCGGGGCCCGCTGCGGCATCGCAGGTCAGGATCAACCCGTTCGCCGGTGCATGCGCTTCAACTGAAAAAAAAGCCGCCCCTCGGGCCTCCGCAAGGCTTTCGGCGAAAACGGCGCATGACGTGTTCCGCTTGATTTCAGTCGGCGGGCCCAGCCGGTTCATGACCGAGCGGGAGAGTTCGCGCTGCGCGTTGTGGTGAGCGAATCCTACGAAATAGGGCGCCAGCAGCGTACAGAACCCTCCGGCGGATCCGATGGTGTGAAAAATGCTGAAAAGATTGGCTCCGGAAAAATGATCCATGAGGTGGTTGGCGAACCCGAGCAGGATCCGGTTGGACATCGTGTTGATGAAGCGGAACCAGCGAGCCTCTACGCGCTGGGAATTCCGATCCCCTTTCCGGGGCAGGACGAACAGGTCGGGTTCCTCTTGGATCAACCGGGACGACTCTTTCTTGAGCAGCTCCGCCAGCGGCCCGGGGATGCTGCCCTTGATCTTGCGCAGGCGCGGGTACTGCCAGAGCAGGTGCAGCCGCGATAGAAGCCCGGTGTCCTCCTCGCCCGTGCAGCGCAGGCTGCGGTCGACGTAACGCAGCAGGAAATCGTGGGGGACCTGCTGCCCCAAATCCAACTTGTGGCGGTAAAACTGGTAGGCGATGCTGTAGAGGTTGTGGGCCAGGTTCTGAGGCGACGAGGGTCTCTGAACGGTTTCGGCACGGCCCTTGACGATCCCGTCCAGAAATTCCGCTACCGAGGCGGCCCCCGGCACCCGGGTGTAGTTGCAGGCGATGCTGAGGGAACTGTGATCGTCGGATCCGCCGATGAGGCACTTGGTCCACGGCTCCAGCCAAAGGGGGGCGATGTCGTGCTTGTTTGCCAGCCGGTCGATCTCCTCGCGAGTAAGCCGGCCGAGAATTTCCTCAACGCAGCGGTTGCTGACCGGGCTGCTGTCGCCGTTCAGCTCGAAAATCTTGAAAAGCAGCAGCAGTTTTTCAACATGATCCGGCGTCAAGCGGTCGTTCACGGCATAAAGCGGGTGGGCGGCGGCGCAGGTGATGGCGGCCTGCTTCAGGTATGAAACAAGATCGAATATATTGACCCGCAGCCTCTGGATGTCCGTGTGCTGGGCTTCGGTGATGTTGTACACGAGGACGTGGATCTTACAACCGTCTTCCGGAAAGTAGGAGGTGACCTCTTCGCTGAGGAAAACCCCCGGCAAATGGGCGATCTCGAGGGCGCCCTCGATTTTGTTGTGGTCCGTGACGGTGACCAGCGTCATGCCCCGCCGCCGGGCGATATGGTAGAGGTGAAGCGGCTCGGTAAAGCTCTCGGGGCAGCCGATTTTCTGAAGGAACCACTGGGACGGCCGCGTCGAGTGTCGCGAGTGCACATGCAGATCTGCTTGCATCATGCCTGTCTCGGTTTCGGTATGTATCCTGTCCATGCCTTAATTGAATCAACATCTTGTTAGCCCTCAATTAAGATCCCACTAAATGTTGATTAAACCGCTGAGACCCTTCCCGTTCAGGGTGGACACGGCTGCGCTGATGACGAGCACCGGCAGGGGATTGGAAAGCATCAAGAAAAAGTGGTGAATCGAAAATTAGCATGAATCTAATTCGGAACTAGGACGTCGGCGGGCAAGCTTCTCGATTAAAAAGTAACCGGACGGATCGTCTTTCTGGAAACGCCTTTTAAGGAGGAGTTGCGATGACGCCCACTGATTCTGAAAACAGGATATTTTCCATTCTTTCGCATCGGACCCACCGGGACATGACCGCCTTGCTGTCCCTGTTGGTGCGGCCGCTCGAACATGTGCTAGGGTTGAGCGAGTGCGACCGGATTTACGGCGATCTGATGAATCAAACCGATCCTCATCTTTTCATGCGCGGGGTCCTCGCCGAATTGAACGTACGCCCCGATCTGGCCGCCGAAGACCGGGAGCATATCCCTGCCAAAGGCCCGGCCGTGGTCGTCGCCAACCACCCGTTCGGCGGCATCGAGGGCATTTTGCTCGCCGACCTCCTGTTGTCCGTCCGCAAAGACGTGAAGATCATGGCGAACTTTCTCCTGAATCGCGTTCCCCAGATGAGAGCGCTGACCATCCCCGTGGACCCGTTCAAACGGCCGGGCTCGGCTTTCGCAAACATCGGACCCCTGCGCGATGCCGTGTGCTGGGTGCGGGGCGGCGGCATGCTCCTCGTCTTCCCGGCCGGCGAGGTCTCTCACATCAAACTCGCCACCCGCGAAATCACCGACCCGTCCTGGAGCCCCGCGGTCGGGACCATCGTGCGCCGCGCAAAAGCCGCGGTGGTGCCCATTTTTTTCCGCGGCCGCAACCGGGCCGCCTTCCAGGCCGCCGGGGTCCTCCATCCCCGCCTGCGCACGGCGCTGCTCGCCCGGGAGCTTCTCAACAAGCGCGGCACCGCCGTACAGCTGAAAATCGGTGCGGCGATCCCCTATCGCTGGCTTCAGCACTACACGGATGATTCCGCCCTCGTGGACTATTTGAGATGGCGGACCTACATCCTCGGCTACACACCGCGGCCGATCCTGCGGTTGCCGATGCTGCCGGGGAGTTCGAAAGAAATCAAGTTGCAGCCTCTGGCGCCGCCGCAAGACCCGATCGTCCTGCGGCAGGAGGTCTCCCGGCTGCCCGCCGAGCAGCTGCTGACGCGCAACGGCCCATTCGCGGTCTGGCAGGCGACCTCCGATCAGATCCCGCATGCGCTGCTTGAGATCGGGCGGCTGCGGGAGGTCTCCTTCCGCGCAGCCTCCGAAGGCACCGGCCACCCGTTGGATCTGGACCGCTTCGATTCCATCTACCTGCATGTGTTCATATGGAACGAAGCGGCGGCGGAGATCGTCGGCGCCTACCGGCTGGGCCCTACGGACCGAATCATCGAGCGGCACGGCAAGCAGGGCCTTTACACCAGTACCCTGTTCCACAGCCGCATGGAATTTTTCCGGAAGATCGGACCGGCGCTGGAGATGGGGCGCTCTTTCATCCGGCCCGAGTACCAGAAATCCTACTCCTCGCTGCTGTTGCTGTGGAAGGGGATCGGGAGCTTCGTCGCCCGCAACCCGCGCTACCGCATGCTGTTCGGGCCGGTCAGCATCAGCCGGGATTACAGCGATCTCTCCCGCCGCCTCATTGCCACCACGCTGCTGCAGCACAGTCAGGCCAAGGACCTGGCCCTCATGGTAAAGCCGCGCAAGCCGGCCCGCCTGGAGCCGATCCGGGTGCCGGGGTGCAGCCGAATCTCCCGGAATGTTTTGTTTCAGGACTTCAAGGAGGTCTGCGCGCTGATCGGAGACATCGAGTTCCAGCAGAAAGACGTCCCCGTCCTTCTGCGCCACTATTTAAACCTGGGCGGCCAGCTGCTGGCCTTCAACATCGACCGGAATTTCGGTGACGTCATGGACGGCCTGATTGTGGTGGATTTGCTGAGAGCCGACCGAAAAACGCTTCAGCGCTACATGGGGACCGCCGGCCTGGCCGCGCTGCTCGCGCATCACGATGCCGCGGTAGAGCGGGAAGCCGGCGCAGTCAATCTGCAGGCCTGATCGGGACCGCCGCTATGCATCGAGGGATGGCGGGAAAGGTTCCTCCGCTGGTGCCGGAAGGGGTGCCGCCGGCTTCGTCATGAGGCGGGACAGCCAGGCGCTCGCCCCCAGGGCAAGGGCGTTGCCGGCCGCCCGTCCCGGTCCTCCGGACAGCAGCGTGGCCAGCAGGTGACCGCCGGCCGCCGCCCAGAAGGCAGCCTGGAGCAGACGGTTGGGGCGATGCGGTGAGGCGCCGTTGCCCTCGCGGCAGGCAAACGCATAGAGCAGCTGGTTGATGGAAACGCTGCGCCACAGCAGCCGGTCGGTCTCCGACCCCATTCCGTAGCGCGCCAACCCGTAACCGGTTGTGACCCCGGCGGCGGCCATGACCTGCAGGGCGTCGGTCACGGTGGCCTGCACTTCCTCGGGGGTGATCAGGGCATCGGCCGGCGGCGGGCGGTCCTTTCCGTCGGCGGCGGTCGGCTCCAGGGCCAGCGCCAGGCAGGCCAGGTTGCCCCAGATGCTTTGCAGCGGGCTAGGCCCCCGTCCTCCGAACCCGCTGCGGGTCAGAAGATCCGCCAGAACGTCCATGTGGGCGGAGGCGAGCACAAAGAGCAGGCTGCGGCGCATGTTGCCGTAAAAGGCACGGCCGCTGGCGATGGCCCGCAGCACATTTCCCAAATCGTCATCCTCCAAAACAAGGTCTGCGGTCCGGCGCGCCAGTTCCGCGCCCTCCCGGCCCATGGCGATGCCCACGTCCGCAACCTTCAACGCCAATACGTCGTTGAATCCGTCCCCCACCATCACGACACTCATGCCCGCGCTCTGATACGCTTGGATGATTTGCAGCTTCTGGGTAGGGCTGAGGCGTGCGAAAATATGGGTGCGAGTCACGACGCTGCGCAGGCCGTCGGGGCTGCTGCCGCTCAAGTCCATGGAGTCCAGAATGCGCAGCGGCTCACTACCGGCCAGGCCCAGTTCCCGGCCGATGTAATGGGCCGTCAAGCTTTGGTCGCCGGTGATGACCGCCGTGCGAATCCCCGCCCGGTGCAGGCCCTGCACCAACTCGCGCGCGCCCCGGCGCACCGGGTCTGCCAAGCCGACGAGGCCGGCCCACACCAGCCGGCCGGTCTCCGCATGGTAGGCCTCCACGTCCTGTTGCGGGTCCCACTGGTAGGCAACGCCCAGCACGCGCAGCCCGTCGCCCGACAGCCTGGAGTTCTCAGCCTCGATGCGCGCGCGTTCCGCCTCGCCGAGCGGCAGACATTCGCCGTCTCTGTGGAGAAAGGCGCAGCGTTCCAGAACCTCGTGCGGGCTGCCCTTCATCACCGCCAGCTCTCGAGACCCCGTCCAGCGGTGAATCGTCACCATGAACGGGTGCTGTTCGGTGCGGTGGCGGATCTCGAGGATGGGGTGATCGCCCCGGAAAGAGGTGCTGTTGATGCCCGCGCGTTCCGCCAGCCGAATGAGCGCCTTCTCGGTGGAGGATCCTTCCAACGACTGGGCCCCTTCATGCACCATGAACGCCTCGTTGCACAGCGCGGCCAGAGACAGCAGCCATGCGGTGTCCGGATCACCCATGAAAGCCGGCGGGGCCCCGGACGCGGGGAAGTCCTTGGAGGATATCCCCACCGGCCGCATGCCGGCAAAGAGGGAGGAGACGGTCATCCGGTTGCGGGTGAGGGTCCCGGTCTTGTCGAAGCACACGACCTGGGCCGAGGCCAGGTTTCCAAGCGCCCGCAGCCGCCGCACGAGGACCCGGTTCTGCCTCAGCTCGCGGTGACCTAGTGCAAAGGCGCTGAGCGTAAGGGTCGAGAGCCCCGCCGGGATGGCGCCCGCCACCAGGGCAAGGCCGCCCCGCAAAACGCCGAGCAGGCTGTGTCCGCGCAAGAGCCCCAGGAGCGAGAAAGCCCCCGCCGCCCCTAGCCCGAGCAGAACGAATTGCCGAGAGAGCATCCGGATATCGCGTGCGACCAGGGCCTCGGGCGGGAACACCGAACCCAGAAATCCCTGCAGCCGGCCCAGCACGGTGTCGCCGCCCGTCGCGACCACCACGGCACGGCCGCTGCCTTCCACAACGAGGGTGCCGCGAAACAACATGTTCAAGCGCCGACTGATGGGCAGAGACTCATCGGAAAGGATCGAGTCGTATTTCTGCACGGGGATGCTTTCGCCTGTGAGTGCCGCTTCATCCACGCTCAGATACTCGGACTGGACCAGGCGGGCATCCGCCGGGATGCGTGTGCCGGGCTGCAGATCCAGCACGTCGCCCGGCACTACGTCATCGAAGGAAACCTCCTCCACCCGGCCGTTGCGAACCACCCGGGACCTCAGGTCCACGGATTCGCGCACCGCATCCAGGATGCGCTCGGATCGGTTCTCGGACAGCGTGCCGATGGCGGCGTTGATGAGGGCAATCATCAGCGCCAGCGCCCCTTCGGCCATTCCGCCGGTCAGAGCCGAAAGGAGCGCGGCAGCACCTGTCAGTACGACCGGCAGACAAGTCACTTGGGATTTCCAGATCGCCGGCAGGCTTCGCGACGCGGTCCCCGGGAGGGTATTGCTCCCGTAAAAGGATCGACGCTCGTCGACGACGGCACTGCTTAGACCGTCGCCCGCAGATAAATCAAAATGCCGCAGCACGTCATCGCCGCCCATGGTGTGCCACGGCTGCAGCGTCTTTTCCTCCCTCAGCCGGCTTTGACCTTTCGCCGGAACGATTTCCGCCAAGTCGCCCGGCGTGCACCCCGCCAGAATCTTCCGGATCACGCCGGCGACACCCGCCGCCGAACGGCCGGCCGCAAAAAGGACCAGCACCTTCGCCGTGGCAGGGCTCGCCACGACCTGCCGGATCCCAGGGCATTCCTCCAATTCCCGCTGCAGAAAAAACGCCGTCCGCCGGTCCTTTCTCAACGCCGGTACCCTGAATCTGGCCCTGCCGGGCATCTGATGGATCACCTCAACCGCAGCGGCCTCGCCTTCTGTCAGCTCGCAATCTGCTCTCATCCGCATGGGCGCTCATCCCGGGAAAAGACGTATTCCAGCTTCGCATGGCATTTCAATTGTTCTTAAAACAGCCGGAGGTTTTTTTAAATAAATTTTTTGGCCAGGCCGCATTTCTAATCAAACCCTAACACAACGGTATTATCAATACCTCAAACCAAACTGACCAATAAACATGGGCACCCGGGGAGCAGCGTCTGCGGTTGGATTTCCACGACGACTTCTGCTGGAACCCCGATCGCCAAGCAATCGATCAGGAGGACGTCATGATTTCCCAGGAATGCAAATTCTCGGACTTTGCCGGGGCCGTTCGGAACAAAAACTACTTCGAGATCATTCACCTGGCCGATCAAGAGGCCACCGCAGCCGAACGCCTTTTTCTGCGGCCGAGGATTGACTCCGTCACCCGGCAGCGCTGCGGCAGGGAATATGCCGAGCGGATCAAGCAATTCATCGACTACATGCGTTACGAAGTCAAGCCGCGCGGCAAGAGCGCCGGCGATGCGGAGATCTTCGCCACCTTCAACCCGGAACGGCGCCCGAGACGAGGATTGTGACCTTCCCGGGCGGCAACCGACCTTTAACACGAAGCTATCACCCTCTTAACAAAACTTTCTCATGCTTAAGGACGGCAAAGGCAAGATGCAGACGGTATCCGAGACACAAATCGGCATCGGGTGGGACCGGCCGGAATCGGCGAAGCGGCCGCGAACGGACCGGCCCGGAAAGGCGAAGCGCAAATTGGTCAACGGAGTCTGCTGCCCTCGCTGCCGGTCTGATGCTATCTACCGGTACGGAAAAACCGCGAACGGCAAGAGACGATACCTCTGTCAGGTCTGCCGCCGGCAGTTCAGCCTCAAGCGCCCGGATCGCCTGCGAGTCCAGGAGCGGCCGGCCTGTCCGGTCTGCGGAAAACCCATGCACATATACATGCGCCACGGGGGCACGATCCGTTTCCGCTGCTCCGAGTACCCGAGTTGCCGAACGTTTCTAAAGCTGGAGAGGGAGGCGCATTTAAACCATGCACAGCTGCTATCATTGCGTCCCCGGCCGGATGAGGGTTAAGATCCCGGCATTGAAACACCCGCCGCATTAATTTAGCTCTTGCGCTTGCCTCGGGTGCGAGCGGTTCCGGGACTCGGCCGTTTCGCGTGGGGGTGGGCGCCCTTCACCTTCTTCTGAAGCTTTCTGATCCTACCGGCAAACCCCGTCTGGGTGCCATCGGTCAAACCCAATTCCGCGGCCTTTTTGCAGACCGACAGCGCTTCCTCGAACCGGCCGTCCTCCTCCAGCGCCGCCGCCAGAAGCGAGAACGTCGGCACTGCCGGAAGCCGGCCGCCGCCAGCCGCCTTCATTGCCGTAGCCATCTTCGGCAGCTCCTGCACGTGCATGCCGGCAAAACGCAGGAACACCTTGTTCACGGCGGTGTCGGCCCGCTGCCGGTGACTTGCCTCCACGATCTCCCCCAGCAGCCGGTGGCGCTCCAAGGGGTCCTTTTCATGCCGCAAAGTGTCGATCATACGATCGAGGGGAGTGGCTTTGCGCAGGGTTGGCTCACGTGCGCCGGCTTCCGCCGCCGGTCGGAGGATCTGTTCCAGCCAGGGCTTGTACCGGTGCAAGGCCACAGCGGCGATTCCCAGCGCGGCGACGGAGAGAAACAACCAGTTCATGGTGGGTCTCCTAATCCGGACATTTCATAGAATGTTCGGGCTGAGCGAGCAGGTCACCCGGCTTTAAGTGCGTCGACGCGGTCGGTTTTTTCCCAGGGCAGGTCCATGTCGCTACGGCCGAAATGGCCGTAAGCGGCCAGACGCTGAAAATACCCTTCGCTGTGCTTGGACGGAAGAAAGCGCAGACGGAAGTGCTTCATGATGCCCGCCAGGCGAAACTCGAAGTGTCGCTCCAGCAAATCCCGGATCTTGTCGTCCGGAATTTTACCGGTCCCGAAGGTCTGGACCTCCAGGCTCACCGGCCGGGTGATGCCGATGGAGTAGCTGAGCATGACTTCGCACTCCGAGGCCAGGCCGGCGGCCACGATGTTCTTGGCGGCGTAACGCGCGGCGTAGGCGCCGACACGATCCACCCGCATGGGGTCCTTGCCGCTGAGGGCGTCGCCGCTGTGCCGGGCGTACTCGCCGTATGTGTCGACGGCGCTCTTGCGGCCGGTCAGGCCGGAGTGGTGGGTCGGGCCTCCCTGGTAAGGTCCGTCGGGATTGACCAGAATCCGGGTCTCCTTGTCCGGCTTGATTTTTTCGTTCTTGAAAACCGGCTTGACCACGGTGTCCATGATGGATTCGGTCAGTTTTTTCGGGTCCACCTGCTTGGAGTGCTCGAGACTCGCCATGACCGTGACGCTGTGGATGCGCACCGGCCGGAGGCGGTCGTAGGCGACCGCCACCTGGACCTTGCCGTCCGGCAGCAGGTAGGGAAGGGTCTTCTGGTGCCGCGTCTCCGCCAGCCGGCGGGACAACTGGTGGGCCAGCATGATCGGCAGCGGCATCAGCGCAGGGGTCTGGTCGCAGGCGAAGCCGAAGAGGGTGACCTGGTTTTTGGCGGCCACCCGGTCGATCTCCTCATCCGAGAGCTTTTCCTCATCGAAGCGACTCGCCATGTTGAGCGGCAGCTCCTGGGGCGCCGAGAGGATGCTACAAATCTTGGCGTTGAAATCCGGCTGGTCGTAGCCGATCCGCTGGATGACCTTGCGCGCCAGGTAGGAAAAGTCGACTTTGGCGTCGGAGGCGTAGCGCGCGGCGATGAAGATAATGGCGCTCGACACCGCGCATTCGGCGCGCACCCGGGCATACGGATCCTGCTTCAAGAAGTGGTCGACGATGCTGTCGCTGATCTGATCGCAGAGCTTGTCCGGATGGCCTTCCGTGACGGATTCGGATGTGAAGATCACGTTGTCACCTCTTTGGTAGGATTCGATTGGACCAGTTTGCGGGACTCGTTGGCAAGGAACGGCATAAGTGCGGCCGCGCCGATGACCGCTGCATCAATGACAGTCGGCGGCGTGAGCCCCAGGAAGCCCCGCAAACCCGGGATGAACAGGGTCAGCACCTGCAGCACGAGCGAACCGCCCACGGCTGCGTTGAGATAGGGGTTGGTCGGGGGGCGATTTTTCCCCAACAGGCTGTGGTGCTCGGAGCGGCAGCTGAAAGCATGCAGGAGCTGCCCGAAAACCAGGGCCTGGAAGGCCAGGGAGCCGGCGCGGGGCCCCTGGCCGTAGCGGCTGATGCCGTAGCCGTAAGCCGCCAGGGCGCCGGTGCTGATAATGGTGGACTCCAACGCCATTTTTCGGAAGTCGCTGCCTGAAAACAACGGCGCACCGGCCGGCCGCGGCGTCTGCTCCATGATGTCCGGCTCCGGCTCCTCCCGCGAGAGAGCCAGGCCCGGGAAAATGTCCGAGATGATGTTGATCCACAAAAGCTGCATGACGTTGAGCGGAAACCCCAACCCCAGCGCCATGCACGTGAACATGACGAGGATCTCGGTCATGTTGGTCGAAAGGAAGAAGTGCACCGACTTGCGGATGTTCCCGTAGGTGGTGCGGCCGCCGCGCAGGGCCTCTACCAGGTGCTCCAGGTTGTCGCCCTCGATGATGATGTCCGCCACCTCGCGCGCCACGTCGGTACCGGATTCGCCCATGGCAATGCCGATATTGGACGCTTTCAGCGCAGGGCCGTCGTTGATGCCGTCCCCGGTCATGGCCACGATCCGCCCGGCGGCCTGCAGGGCCTGCACAATGCGCAGCTTGTGGGCCGGGCTGACCCGGGAGTAGACGTGCACGTTCTTGGCCAGCGCCTGCAGCCGCTCCGGGTCAAGGGAGGTGAGCTCGGCCGAGTCCAGGATCTTGAGCGGTTTTTCGCCGCCGAGCTCGAGCTCGCGGGCCACGGCATAGGCGGTGGTGCTCTGGTCGCCGGTGATCATCACCGTTTCGATGCCGGCGCGGTGGAAGACCTCGATCAGCTCCTTGACTCCCTTCCGCACGGGGTCGGACATCCCGGCCAGCCCCAGCCAGACCATGGGCGCGGTCTCGTCGATCTCCTGTTTCAGGCCGAAGCGGTTGAAAGCGAAACCGAGCACCCGCAGGCCGCGGCCGGCCATACGGTCGTTTGCGATGTGAATCTCCTGCCGGCGGTCCTCGGTGAGCACGACCACCCGGCCGTCCACCATCTCGCGGTCGCAGAGATCGAGCACCTCGTGCGGGCTGCCCTTGGTGAAGATGTAGCGGCAGTCCTGCGAGGGGCAGGAGTGCAGGCTGCTCATGTAAAGCTGGTTTTCGGACCGCAGCCGCAGGCCCACGAAACTGAAATCGTCCTGCAGGCCGACGATGTCGATGCCGGCTTCCAGCGCCACCTGCATCAACGCCTTCTCGGTGGAGGAGCCGAACAGCTCGACCTTGCCGTTTTCGTCATGGCGCGTGATTTTGATCTCGTTGCAAAGGGCGCAGACGATGAGCAGGTGGCGGATTTCACCGATGACCAGAATGTCGCGCCCATCGGAAAGCGGCGCGATGCGGTCGCCACGAACCTCGTGCCGGCTGCGGCCGGCGGCGATTTCCGTGACCGACATGCGGTTTTCGGTGATGGTCCCTGTTTTGTCGAGACAGACCGTCTGCACCGCCCCCAGGGTCTCCACGGCCTTCAGCCGGCGCACGAGCACCCCATGGCGGCGCAAGTCGGTGATGCCCATGGCGAAATTGATGGTGGCCGCGGCCGGCAGGCCTTCAGGCACCGCCGAGGCCGCGAGCGATATAGCCAACTTGAGCATCTGGATAAGACCGTACCCGCGCACGAACCCGATCCCGAACACGACTCCGCAGATGGCGCCGCAGGCGATGACGAGCTGGTTGCCCATCAGGGTTAGCTGCAGCTCAATCGGAGTCTTGGGCGTATCGGTTTCCGAGAGCATGGCCTGCAGCATGCCGACCTCGGTGAAGCGGCCGGTCGCCACCACCACGGCCAGGCCCTGGCCGCCCGTCACCAGTGTGCCCATGTAGACCATGTTGGACCGGTCGGCGAGCGGGGTGTTCTCGTGCTTCAGGCGCCCGGCGTCCTTGTGCACCGGCATGCTCTCACCGGTCAGCATGGATTCGTCGACGCTCAGCCGATGGGCATTAAGGATGCGGCTGTCGGCGGCCACGTAGGTCCCGGGTTTCAGCACGAGCACGTCTCCGACGACCACCTCCTCCACCGCCAGGTGGATCTCGCGACCGTCGCGGATGACGTCTGCCGTCGGATGCACCAGCTCCTTGAGGGAGTCCATGGTTTTTTCGGCGCCGCTTTCGGTGAAATAGCCGATGACCGCGTTGGCCAGGACCACCCCGCTGATGACGACCGCATCCACCAGCCCGCCGGTCAACGCCGATATGCCGGCCGCGGCACCCAGCAGATAGACGGGCAGGGAGTTCAATTGCTCAAAGAAGATTTCCACGCCGGAGCGCGTTTCCGGCTTCGGCAGAAGGTTGGGGCCATGCTCCTTCAGGCGCTCGTCGGCAACCGCCACGGCAAGACCGTTCGCCGGGTCGGTGCGCATGACAGAAGCGACCGCCTCCGCTTCAAGCGTGTGCCAGGGCTTTTTAACCTGTTCCTTGCCCTCCTCGGGCGGGGTGAGAAACCGCTTCAGGGTCGCGACGGGCAGCTGCCGCGCTTTGGATAGCGCCCGCACAGAAGCCGCACGGGTAGCATGGGATTTAGAAACATCGCTGCCTGCCGGGGCGCTTTGGGCGTCGATCAGGATGTCTTCCAGCAGAAAAGCAATGGTGTGGTGGTTGTTGTTGGAATTGTAACTGACCAGGATATTGCCGGTGAGGGTGTTGGCCGAGGCCGAAAGAATGTCCTTTTCAAGGCCGAGGCGCTGCTCGAGAAAGCATTTGAAAGAATCGGATCCGAGAAGCCCTTCGACCTTGAACCGGGCTCGACCCTCGATTTTGGTGTGAATGGCCTCAATCACAACTACCGCCTTGCCTGCGAGGCCGCCAAAGGGCAACCGATGACCGAAGCGCTCTGAAAGAAGATGACGCCTAACCCTCCGCGGCAGCAAATGTAAATTCTGTACAAGTCACAAACGTGAGTTAGGGTTTTATTAGATTGACGTTAGAAATTCGTGGCAGGGATCAATCGGCTTGCCGGGCAGCCTCGCCCTTGGCGGCCTTTTCGATCACGTACATGGAGACAAGCCCGAATGCATACCAGAAAGCCGTGTACCAGGGCGGAATGATGAACCGGCCCCGCGCCAGCTGGTAGATGCCGGTGCCGAGAAGTGCAAAGAAAATACCGCTGGGAAGATCTATTTTCCCCCCGGTGATCGAGCGCAGCGACCGGTCGATGCTCGCCACCGGTTGGACGATGCTGTGCATGACCGGAATATCAGCGCTATCGCCGATCTTCAATTCGAAAAGCTTGTGCTCGCGGGCATGGGCGGCTAACTCCTCGGTGTCAAGTTTATTATCGACGCAAAGCACGCTCCCCGTAAGGGGGTTCGCCGCGAGGTGCTCGAACTTCCGCAGCCCGGACAGGCTCTTGACCACATTCGCAAAATACCCCGCGTCTCCCTTGCGGGAAGCGACTTTGATTCGCAGCCGATCGACAGATTGATGGCTGATGGATGCCTCGGGCAGGTCCACCGGGTTGGTCCTTTCACTTCCGAGTCCGCACCGTTTAACCGATCAGGCGGCTTGCTTCTTTGCTTTGGCTGGGGCTTTATGGCTCTCGGTGATCCCCGCCTTGGATTCGGCGGCGATCTCCGCCTTGGCTTCGGCGGCGATGTCTTCGAGGGTCTCCTTGGTTTCCGCCAAGGCCACCAGCGCGCCCTCATAGGCGAGGAGCCCGCCTTTGATGACACCCTTGACCACCGGCTTCAACACGCCGGAGATCACCGGCAGAACGATCGGGGCCAGCAAAACCGCCGCCGCGCCCATCGCCACACCGCCACTGATTCCAAAAATATTCATGGTGAGCCTCCTTGGTGAGCTTTGTGAGGTTGGGTTGTTTTTACCTGACTTCGCGGTTGCTTATTTAGATGACGCAATAGAATATCACGAAAACGTTGCCATCGGAGCAATACCGCGAGGGTGTATGGAGAGAAAATAATTGAGGCTGGCTCAGTTGTCGAGAAAATAAATCATTAATATACCTAAAGTAACTTGGTAGTTTTCACGCTTCAGGTTAGACTACAATTTGTACAGCACTAGTTTTTTATGAGAAGATAGTATTTTTCTTTAGCCCACCTCAATTTTAGTCACCTTTTTCTTACGCTTCGAAGGGTGCTGCTTTTCGAGGTGTTCAATCCGCCCGTCCGCCCAGGCCCGGATGGCCTTCAGCAATTCAAGCTGGGAGCGCTGCAGGTGGTCGCCGATGTCCGAACCGGCGCCGAAGATCTCGTCCATGGTTTTAAAAAAACTGCCGACGGGGCAGCCAGCGGTTTCTTTCTTGCGTTTTTCCTTACTCATGCGTCCCTCCGCTGAAGGTGATGTTCAAGTACGGCTCCTCGATTTTCGCCTTTACCGTGGTGCGTGCAGCCACCTGTTTCGGGAGCAGGATGTGGCGCTTGTAGCTGCCGATGCGCAGGATGAGCTCATCGGAGATCTTGCTCAAGTCGATATGCTCCCTCACCACGAAGGGCAGCTTCAGCCTGAGGCAATAGTGCCCGTCCAGTTTGATCAAACGATAAGGCTCCTCCGCGACGAAGCGCTCCAGGGGGTCGGTCGCGCCATAGATGCGGTCGGAAAGGGCCTTGAGGCTTTCATAGCCGACGATTTCGGCCCCGAAGAGGTCCACCGGCAAGATCGGCACGGGATGAAAATAGTCCTCCGCCTTGCGGATATTGTATTTCTGATCTTTGCGCCAGTCCGCGAAATAGGCATCCCGCACCTGGGCGGGCAGGATGCGGTTCATGATCACCGCATCGATGCACATCTTGTAAAGGCAGAAGTACATGAAGGCGCGCTGAGTCTCCTTGAGCACGACTTTCTCGGGATTGGCGACCAAACGCACCGTCGTGACGGCCGGATCGCACAGCACCTGATCGACCCCCTTGAGGCGCTCGCACAAATCCTCGATCGCCTTGAAATACCCGTCGTCGGGCAGCGGAACGTCGTAAAAACGTTTGGCCAGAGGCCGGGCCACCTTGACAAGGGTGCGCTGCATCCGGAAAATTTTTGTCATGTACCATTCCAAGCGTGGTGGGGATGCTGATGAAGCGCAGCGATTCCCCTGTGGGCGCACAATCGAGCAGGATGACGTCGAACCGGCGCCGGCGCACATACTGGTTGATGTAGAGCAGAAGGCTGATCTCCTCCATGCCCGGCAGGATGGCGAGTTCCTCGGCAAGCACCTCATCCAAGCCCGAGGTGTTCAACAGCCCGGAAAGATAGTCGTGGATCTGGCGCCAGTTGCGGCCGATTTCCTCCTGGATGTCCATCTCCTGGATCCAGAGGTTGTCGGTGATCTTGAACGGACGACCCTGGTTGCGGTCGAGCAGCTCTTTATCGAGATCGAAAATGTCCGCCAGGCTGTGCGCCACGTCCAGGGACATGACGAGGGTCCGTTTGCCCATTTCCGCCGCGCGCACGCCGGTAGCGGCCGCCACGGAGGTCTTTCCGACCCCGCCTTTACCCGCAAAAAAGATAATTCTCAAACGAAAACTCCTGGTAAAAATGGTTCCAGCCGATGGGAGCCGTCCTTAATTTATAGCCCCTTCGACCTTGCCCTGCAAGCAAGCCTGCAATCGATCCTTCTTCTTTCCTCTGCTCACATTCAAAAAACACCGATTCCTCATCGAACGCTCATACAGCGCCTTTAGCATTCAGACGATCGTCGATTGAGATCCGCACGAGAAAAGGAGAGTCGCATGTCCAAACCAGATGTTGATTCCGCCGCCATCGAGGTCGAATCCCTCAACAAGACCTTCGGCAAGCGCAAGGCCCTTCGCCGGTTGAGCATTCGCGTGGCCCCGGGTGAAATGGTCGCCCTCATCGGGCCTTCCGGGTCGGGCAAGTCGACCCTGCTGCGGCATGTGTCGGGACTGGTCGCGGGCGATCGGGGCTCGGGCAGCATCCGCGTTTTTGGCCGTGAGGTCCAGAAAAACGGCGCCGTCACCGCCGACATCCGGCACATCCGCTCCGAGGTCGGCTTCATCTTTCAACAGTTCAATCTCGTGGGCCGCCTGCCGCTCTTGACCAACGTGATGGCCGGTATGCTGGCCCGGGTCGGCACCTGGCGCAGCCTGCTCGGCTGGTTTTCCCGGGATGAGAAGCTGCGCGCGATGCATGCGCTTCACCGCGTGGGGCTGGCGGAATACGCGGCCCAGCGGGCCAGCACGCTCTCGGGGGGCCAGCAGCAGCGTGCGGCCATCGCCCGGGCCATGGAGCAGCGCGCCCGGATCATCCTGGCCGACGAGCCCATCGCATCCCTGGACCCGGAGTCCGCGCGCCTGGTGATGGAATGCCTGACGGCCCTCAACCGGCACGACGGCGTCACCGTTCTCGTCAGCCTGCACCAGGTCCAGTTCGCCCTCCAATATTGTGCGCGTTCCATCGCGATGAAGGAGGGCCGGGTGGTGTACGACGGCCCGAGCGCCGAACTCAGTGCCATCGCTCTGCGCAACATCTACGGCTTGCAGTCGGCCGAGTTCGACCTCGACGGGACCACACCTTTGAACATCGGCGTGTGCGGTCAACCTGCGGCCCTTGCCGCCGGGATTTGATGACGCCCGCCATCGAATCGATTCACCGTTTTTACGTAGAATCAGACATCCACATTAACCCCTATTGAAAGGAGAAACAGAATGAAAAAAGCGCTTCACGTATTCATTGCACTGATCGCTGCGGCCGTTTTTGCGGCCGGCGCCGTCTCAGCGGCGGAAGACCTGAAGGAGATCACCCTCGGCATCATCCCGACCGAGTCCAGTTCCTCGGCCATGAAAGGCTTCGAGCCGTTTCGGGCCGACATGGAGAAAGCCCTGGGGGTCCCTGTCAAGCTGTTCATAGCGCCTGACTACGCCGGCGTGATCGAGGCGATGCGCTTCAACAAGGTCCATATCGCCTGGTTCGGCAACAAGTCCGCCATCGAGGCCGTCAACCGTGCCAGCGGCGAAGTGTTCGTGCAGACCGTGGATGTGACCGGGAACCCGGGCTATTGGTCGCTGATCGTCGTCCACAAGGACAGCCCCTACCAGAACATCGACGAGATCATCCGCGACGGCAAGAACCTCACCTTCGGCAACGGCGACCCCAACAGCACTTCGGGCTATCTCATCCCGACTTACTACATCTGGGGTCAGCGCGGCATCGACCCGGCCAAACATTTCAAACTCGTGCGCAACGCCAACCACGAGACCAACCTGATGGCTGTCGCCAACAAACAGGTGGATTTCGCCACCAACAACACCGAGAACTGGGACAAGTTTGCAAAGGCCCACCCCGACCAGATCAAAAACGTCCGCGCCATCTGGAAAAGCCCCCTGATCCCGAGCGACCCCATGGTGTGGCGCAAGGACCTGCCCAAGGAGATGAAGAGCAAGATCAAAGGCTTCTTCCTGGCCTACGGCCGGATCGGGGCGGACAAGGAAAAGGAACTCGCGGTGCTGAAAAACATGAGCTCCGGCTGGGCGCCCTTCCAGGACTCCTCCAACCTCCAGTTGCTGCCGATCATGGAAATCAATTTCGCCAAGGACAGAATGAAACTCGAGAGCACTGACAACATGGCCGCCGCCGAGAAGACCCAGAAGATGGCCGAGATCGACAAGCAGTTGACCGAGATTCAGTCCTACACCAAGCTCAGCGAAAAATTCAATTAATCATATTCCCGCCGGGGGCTCCGGCCACATGCCGGAGCCTTCGGCGGCGCTCCCCTGGTGAATTCATCATGACCGCCGTCAGCCCTCTCCTCACGATTCCCGAAACCCCTTTAAGCCGCAAGCTGCTCCGCCTGCTGGCGGCCCTGGTGCTCGCCGTCGTGCTGGCCTGGGCCTGGCAGGGCTCCGAGATGCGCCCGCTTGATTTGTATGCATACCGCAACAACATGGCGGCCTACCTTTCAGGATTTCTGATACCGGATTTCAATGACTGGCGGGCCTATCTGTACCAGACCTCCATAACCATTCAAATCGCCATCTGGGGCACCCTGCTCTCCATCATCGGGGCGGTCCCCCTCGGCCTGCTCTCCTCGGCCAACGTGACGCCGGCCTGGGTCCACCAGCCGGTGCGCCGTGTCATGGATGCCTGCCGCTCCATCAACGAGATGATCTTCGCCATGCTCTTCATCAGCGCAGTCGGGCTGGGGCCTTTTGCCGGGGTGCTGGCGCTCTTCATGCACACCCTGGGCACGCTCGCCAAGCTTTTCTCCGAGGCGGTGGAAGCCATCGACCCTCAGCCGGTGGAGGGCATCCGCGCCACCGGAGCCAACAAACTCCAGGAAATCGCCTACGGCATCATCCCCCAGGTGGTGCCGCTGTGGATTTCATATTCCCTCTACCGGTTCGAATCCAATGTGCGCTCGGCAAGCGTCGTGGGCATGGTTGGAGCGGGCGGGATCGGCATGCTCCTGTGGGACGCGATCCGCAGCTTCAACTACGGGGCGACTGCGGCCATGCTGATCATTCTGGTGCTGGTGGTGAGCCTGCTGGATTTGGGGTCGGCCTATGTCCGCAAGCGGTTTATCTGAGCCGATGGGGTCGCGAGAGGCTGTCCGCACCCAAACCGAAGCTGCCTCGCCCTCCCTCTCCATCCGCAAAGCCGAAACCTGCGATGCCTGTCCTCTGGCCGCACTGATGTGCCAGCTGGGATATCCCACCCGGGAGGATGAGATGGCTGTTCGGTTAAGGGATATACTCCCGCGAAACGACTACCTTGCAGCGGTGGCGGTGCTGGGAGGACAGGTCGTTGGGGTCGTTGCGGCGATGATGGGGGTGTATATCGAGATGAACGGCCGGTATGGCCGAGTGACCGCACTCAGTGTGGCAGAGGATCATCGCGGTCAGGGCATCGGTGCGCTCCTGCTGGCGCACGCAGAATCCTGGCTCCGCGCCCGCGGGGCGGCCGCCGGCATTGTCAACTGCAGCACCCGCCGCGCCGACGCCCACCGCTTCTACAAACGCGAGGGGTACCTCGTGACCGGCTTCCGATTTAGAAAGCCTCTTGGTTAAGCGGTCGATATCGGCTGTCGCCTCAGCAGTCCAGCACGGACTTGAGCGAGTCCCGGATCATGGGCGTGCCGGCCATGATCCGCCACTGATCCGGTTCGGTTTCCTCGGCCTCCAGAAACCCGCCGGCTTCCTCCAGGAGGATTTTCCCGGCAGCGAAATCCCAGAGCTTGATCCCTTCATAGACCAGCCCGCCCAGGAAACCCGCCGCGACGTAGGCCAGCTCGGCCGCCACCGCCCCCAGGCAACGCACCTTGCGCACCTGCGGCAGCAAGCCATCCAGCCTTCGGGTCATGCGCTGCATCATCTCCGGCGTTTTGCCGAAGCTGACCGTCACAACCACATCGCTGGGCCGCTCGGCATTGCTGACCCGTATCGGCCGTCCGTTAAGAAAGGCGCCCCGGCCGGGCGTTCCGATGAACAGCTCCTGACTGAAAGGCAGGAAGACCGCTCCGGCCACCGGCGCGCCGGGAAGTCCCGCATGGCCGCCCCCTTCGTTCGCGGGGCCGCCGTTGCGGTAGCAGGCGATGGAGACGCAGAAAAAGGGCAGCCCGTGCCAGAAGTTCACCGTGCCGTCCAGGGGATCGACGATCCAGGTGCACTCGCCGGATCCCGGCAGCTCACCGCTTTCCTCGGTGAGGATGGCGTGGTCCGGGAATGGTTCGCGGATGGCCGCGATGATCGCCTTCTCGCACAGCTGGTCGGTTTCAAGCTTGACGTCGTGAAGCAGCCGGGTGCAGCGCACCGTTGTGTTGCGAAAGTGGTGCAGCTGGATGGCGCCAGCGCGCCGGGCGGCGCTGATGGCCGTTTCAGTTACGCGGTCGGCAAAGGCGGCAGGTAAAGCATATTCGAGAGGATCCAAGGCAACCAGGGTCATACACACTCCTTTTTTTCAATCGCCGGCGCTGAACACCTCACGGCCGGCCACAAAGGTGCGCGCAACGCCGGCGACCTTGCGGCGGTCGTCCACCAGCACCAGGTCTGCGGCCTTCCCCGGCTCGATGGAGCCGGTTAGATGATCGATGCCCGTTGCCCGGGCGGCGTTGAGGGTGATCAGCCGCACAGCCGCGGGCAGGTCCGTGATTCCCTCACGGTGCAGCTGGAGAGCGGCGTGCAGCAGCGACATGGGGGCGTAATCCGAGCAAAGGATGTCGCCCAGGCCGGCTGTCAGTGCTTCGCGGCCGGAGAGGTTGCCGGTCAACGAGGCGCCGCGCAAAACGTTGGGAGACCCCAGGGAGATCAGCATGCCGTGCCGGCGGGCCGCGCGGGCGGCCTCGAGGTTCACCGGAAACTCCGATAGCGTCACCCCCAGGCGGCTGACGGCCGCCACTTTCTCGGTGGAGTCGTCGTCATGGCTCGCGATGCGGATCGAGTTGTTCCGGCAGGTCTGCGCCAGATGTTCGAGACCCGCCCAATCGATTCGACGGCTGGCTTCGAGCCGGCGTTCGATGATCGTATCGACATGCTCCTGGGTCAATCCCCGGGCTTTGGAGTAATAGGTACGGAAGTGGGACACATCGGCAAACTGGCCCTGGCCGGGGGTGTGGTCCATGATGGAGAAGAAATGGATCAGCCTCCGGCTGATCAGGCTCTCCACCTGGGAAAACGCTTCGTCGTTGGTGATCTCATATCGGGCATGGATATGGGTGCGGGCGCTGAAGCCGCCTTTCAGATCATGAATCTGGTGGACCAGGCAATCCGTCATCTCGGCGCTGCGGAAAGGCGGGTTCTCGTCGCTGTGCAGGAAACACAGGCAGTGGTAAATGGAGGTGACGCCGCAGGCCACCAACTGCTTGTCCAGCTCCTGGAGTGCGACGTCCACCGGGAAACGGCCGCCCGGCCTGGGTTGGATGGCATTTTCGATGACGTCGCTGTGGATGTCGATAAACCCCGGCATCAGCAGGCGGCCGCGGCCGTCGATCTCCGTGGAGCCTGCCGGAGCGCCGGGGCGTGTGGTGACATCGCGGATGATCCCCTTTTCCACTACCACCGCTGCATCCGATAAAACTTCATCCGGTGTGACCACGCGGACATTGCGAAAGGTCATGTTGGGAGCCGCGAGGGTGTCGTGTGTCATTGATGCGTTTCCTTTTCCGGCATGCCGTAGATGTCGTCCATCAGGCGGTCCATGATGGAACGGTCGTGAAAGATGGCGACCATGGTAGTCCCCTGGGCCTTCATCTCCGAGAGCAGATCGAGCACGACCTGCATGGCCTCGGAGTCGAGCGAGGCCGTGGGCTCATCGAGGAGCAGCAGCCGTGAGGGCCGAATGACCGCACGGGCCAGGTTCACGCGCTGCTTCTCCCCGCCGCTGAAGGTGCAGGGGTAGGCGTCGTGCAGCCGGGAATCGATCCTCAGCCGCTGCAGCAGACCACGGGCGCGCTGGCGAGCCTCCTCGGTGGGTACGCCCGCAGCCACCAGCGGCTCGGCCACGACGTCCAGGGCCGGGACGCGCGGCAGCACCGACAGGAACTGGGTGACATACCCCAGTTCGGTCCGCCGCAGCTTCAGGATCTCGTTTTCGGAAAGGGCGGTGAGGTCCAACCGGCCGCCGGCCGCGGAGTCGTAGGTGATGCTGCCGGAGCTGGCCAGGTACGTCCGGTAGATGCACTTGAGAACGGAGCTTTTGCCGTAGCCGCTCGGCCCTGACAATCCCAGGGCTTTGCCGGCCTGAACCCGGAAGGAGACGCGGGGGAAACCGATGATCTCCTTACCGTTAAGGAAGTGGGAAACGAAGCGCTTTTCGAGGTTCTGGACGGTCAGCATGTTGGGTGTCTGGGTGTTAGTAGTCTTTAGTGTTTGGCATTTGGTTTCCGGGGTGTTTTTTATAAACACCCAAATAACTGAAAACCCAAACACCTCCTTCGTTACAAAGTCGAATTTACCAGCAACTGGCTGTATGGGTGCTGGGGGTCCTCGAGGATCTGGTCGGAAAGGCCCTCCTCGACAATGCACCCGTGCCGCATGACGATGGTGCGCGACGTCAGAAGACGGATGACGCCGAGATCGTGGGAGACCACGATGGTCGCAACTCCCAGCTCCTGCTGCAGGGATCGAATGAGGTCCAGCACCCGTGCCTGCACCGAGACATCCAAGCCGGTGGTGACCTCGTCCAACAGCAGCACCGCCGGATGGGTGGATAGGGCCTTGGCGATCTGCACCCGCTGCTGCATGCCGCCGGAGAAATTTCGCGGCAGCTCGTTCATGCGTTGGACCGGCACTTCGGTCTGAGCCAGCAGATCGGCCGCCCGCTGCCGCATCCGGCCGACATGGCGCCAGCCGGCCATCAGCAGGCGCTCGGCGATGTTGCCGCCGGCGCTCACTTTCATGCGCAGGCCCATGCGGGCGTTCTGATAGACGATCCCCATCAGCTCGTTGCGGACCTGCCGCCGGCGAAACGGGCTCAGGGCGAAGAGGTTTTGCCCGGGATCGATCCCGGGCGGCCGGTCCGTGCCACCGTTCCCGTTGAGACGGAGGAAGAACTCGCCGTTGGTAGGCTCAAAGTCGAAATGCAGCAGGCGCACCACGGTGCTCTTGCCGGACCCGCTTTCGCCGACGATGCCCAGCACCTCGCCCGGGTAGAGGTTGAAAGACACCCCGCGGCAGGCCAGGATCGATAGACAACGCGGGCATTGGTTCGTCTCCCGCAGGGGGCCTGTCAGCCCGAGACATTCCGGGCAGCCTTTGCCGTAGCGCTTGGTCAGGTTCCGGACTTGAAGAATCGGCTTCACGAAGACTCCTCCCCCGGACCATCTGACCCTCTGACGCCGCCCCGCCTGCGGACTTTTTCACAGAAAGCGGTGTCCGAGCAGGAGTAGGTCCGTCGGCCGGTCGCATCGTCGATCAACTCGTCCAGATAGGTCCCGGGTGACCCGCAGCGACCGCAGCGTCGTCCTCCGAATTCCTCCGCGCGGAAGGCGAAATCCTCAAACGAAAGCGGCACCACCTCCGTGTGGGGCGGGACGGCGTAGATCCGCTTCTCGCGCCCGGCGCAGAAAAGGAAAAGGGCCTCCCCCTGGTTCAGCTTGGCCACGTCCCAGCGCGGGATGGGGCTGGGGTCCATGAGATGGCGGCGATTGACCAGGACCGGGTAACGGGCACCCACCGTGATCTCGTTGAATTTGACGATATCCTCAAAGAGATAGAGCCACATCCGGCTGTAGTCCGCCTCGGCGTGCATGCGACGGGTCTCGCGTTCCGAGGGCTCCACCAGGCGCAACGGCTCCGGTATGGGTACCTGGAAGATGAGCAGCTGGTGCGGCCGCAGAGGCTCTTCTGGAATGCGGTGCCGGGTCTGGATCAGGGTCGCCGCGCGCGTGTCGGTCGTAACGGTTACGCCCGTAACCCGGCTCACGAACTTCTTGATATTGACTGCATTCACACTGTCATCCGATCCCTGATCGATGACTTTGAGCACGTCGTCCGGGCCGATCAGCGCCAGCGTCAGCTGCAGCCCGCCGGTGCCCCAGCCCCTGGCAATCGGCATCTCGCGCGAGCCGAAAGGCACCTGGCAGCCGGGGATGGCCACGGCCTTGAGCATCTTGCGCCGGATCTCACGCTTGGCGCCTTCGTCGAGGAAGGCATAGGAATAGCGGCCCCTGGCAGGAGAACCGCTGTCGCGCCAGTCCGCCGGCAGCGGGGTCGCCTTCGATGGCAAGCTCGGTTTCATGAACGGGTGTCCTCGGTTGGCCGCTGCCCGGCCTGAATGTTTCGCAGACGGTCCAGCTCCGACTGAAATGTGACGTAATGGGGCAGCTTGTAGTGGTTGCAGAACCCCATGGACTCGATGCCGTCCACATGGGTCAGCACGAACTCCTGGTCCTCGGATGGCGCCGCAGGCTCCTCGCCGGCCATGGCGCGGTCCAGGACCGCCATCGAAATAGCCTTGGTCTCGTTGTGGCCGAAACACAGCCCGTAGCCCAGGCTGAACAAGGCGGAACCTTCGGCCTCCGCAATGCGCGAGATGACTTCGGCCTCGGTCACCTGGATCTCGCCGATGCACTCCACCGAACCGCTGAAGGGGTTTTTGTAGGGAACCGGCAGAAACCCCACCCGCAGTTCCCCGATCACCGGGTGCACCGAGCCGTAGCCGCGCATGTTGGAGTATGCCAGGGCCAGCAATCCGCCGGTTTCGCCCCGCGCCAGGGTCTGCAGCTGAGCGCTGCGGGCGGCCGGGTAGGAGATTGCTTGGCGGGTGATGTCAACCAGGCCGTTGCCTTCCCCGGACCCGTGCCTGCGGGGCACCAGCAGGCCTTCACGCCGGAGCATTTCGACCACTTTGGGAAATCGCTCGGGCAGCGGGTCCAGCCGTTGCGTGTCTTGAAACAACTGTCGGATCTGCTGCCGGGTTCGGCTTGGCGATTCATCCTGCAGATCGAAGTTCAAGAGCCGGAGCGTGTAGTCCGGCGTCGGCCCGAGAATCTGCCCGCCGGGGATGTCCTTGAAGGCGGCCGAAATGCGCCGGATCACCCGCATGCCTTCGGTTCCGATCGGCTCCGAGGGCCCCAGCCGCGGCAGCGTGGTACGATAGGAGCGCAGGATGAAGGCCGCTTCGAAGGTGTCGCCGGCGGCCTGCTTGAAGGCGAGCGCTGCGAGGTTCGGAGCATAAAGAGACCCCTCGCCCATCACCCGGTCTACGGCGAAATGAAGCTGCTCGAGGATCTGCTCCGGTTTCAGCAGGGCGGACGCACCGCCGGCGCGCCGGACCAGGGAAAATTTCTCGGCATTTTCGATGGCGGCAGCGCCGCCTTTGACTGCCACGTAGCCCATGCCGTCACCTCACGTGGATGCGGGTCGAGCGCGGAAGGGCCATCAACTCGCCGTTGGTCCGGGCGAAGAAAACATCCACCCCCAAAGGGTAGTCCGCGTTGACGGCCGTCAGCTCTTGGAATTCCTCCACCGGAACCCCGCGCATCTCCGGCGCAATCCCGCCCTGCCCGGCGATTCCAGGGCCGGTCAGCCTGATTCGGAATCGGTCTGAAACGCACGCCGGCTGGTAATCCATGCAATACACGAACGTCGCCCCCTCTTCCGGGGATTCGAGACGGCCGCGTTTGGCCAGGCGCACGCCGCCCTGGCTCTGCACCCCGCAAACAAAGATGAAATCCGCCGTTTCCAGGGATTCCGTCCGCACCTGGGTGGCAGCGACCAGGACCGTCTGGAGGGCCTGGACACTGCCGTTTCCTATCACGCAGAGGCTCACCTCCGAATCCAGCAGACACTCTCCGACGGCCATCGCAGCGGCAAAAGGCGACACCGCACCCAATGCTTCCAGGCGAAAGACCCGGCCGGGGCGGCTCATGGCCTTAAGCAGGCTGCGATAGTTTTTCTGGTTGCGACGACCGATGTTATCCATGCGCTCCGCTTACCTCATCCGCCCAGAGAACCGAAATCCACGGTCTCTTTTTTCATGGCCTCGAACCGGACTCCGGTTGCGGCGGCCAGTTTGGAGGAGAGACCCCTCTCTTCGGTGCGTTTTACTTCAAGCCTGCCGATAAACTCGCCGATGCGGCCGAGAACTTCCGCACGGCCGCTGCGCTCGGCTGCCTCGACGGCCGCCAACATCAGCGCCCGTTCGGGCTCATCGCCGCAGATCGCGCCGTAGCCTGAGTGCCCGTCAAAATCCACAACGGCCTCGCTGACCAGCACTTCGCCGAGGTGGAAAGGCGTGTCAAACGGATCACGCACGGTGTACATCACCACGCCGGCCCGCGGTGCGCGCTGCACGCGAAACTCCCCTGACGACCAGAGCCGGTCCAGCATGGCCGTGATCTCGTCAAGACCGGCTGCGGCAATTGCCGCGAGCAGGCGCTCTTTTATTCGCGCCGGCCTTCCCGATGTCGTTGCGGCAAGGACTCCCGTACCCGCCGGAGCATGTAATTCATCCATAGGTCTCGATAAACCTTTCCAGGCTTGAAAAGTCGTCAAACCGCTGCTCCAGGGTACGGCGGTCCCAGTCCCACCAGGCGATGGTCATCAGTTTTTCAATGACCGCAGGAGCAAACCTCAGCCGCAGAGGCCGGGCCGGAACCCCGGCCACCACCTGGTAGGGTGCAGCATCCCGGGTCACCACCGCGCCGGCCGCCACCACGGCGCCGGTACCGATGCTGACCCCGGCCATGACCTTGGCGCCGGCTCCAATCCACACGTCGTGCCCGATGCGGCATTTGCGCCGGCGCCTCCACTCGAAAATCTCCCTATCATCGGAGGCCGCGAACCCGTAACGCCGACGGCGGTAGGTGCAGTGATGCTGAGTGACACGGTGCATGGGGTGGTCGCCGGGGTTGATGACGACGTGAGACGCGATGGAGCAAAACTTGCCGATGTCGGTGTGGATAACCGTGCCGTCCGAGCCGGCAAGATAGCTGTAATCCCCAAGGCGGGATTCCATCACCGTCCAATTGGGCCCGATGTCCGTGTAGCTGCCGATGACGGATTCAATGACAGCGGCCGAAGGATGGATGCGGGGATCCGGACCTGCCCCTGTCACCTCGGCACTTATACGTTGGGGTGCTGTCGCCATGAGCCCTCGCGCGGTTGCATAGGAGGGCACTCTGGGCGTTGCGGATTAGCCTGTGATTAGGAGGAGATTAGAATATCAAGAAGACGGGGCGCTCAGCGGCACATCGCCCTCAATCCAAGAGCCTTGCCTGGGAGACGAAATCATCGGGCCCGGGGCTCAGCAGCCAGATTTTGATCCTGTCCCGGATCGCGCGAACCTGAGCCACCTGTTCTTCACGAGTGCCGGTTGCTTTCGAAGGGTCCGGAAACGGCATGTGCCACCGCCGGGTGATGCCGGGGTAGGTAGGGCACTGGAGTTCCGTTTCACTGCAGACGGTAACAACATGGTCGAAAAGCCGGCCCTGTTTGAAAAGTTCGAAGACGCTCTGAGGTTTTTGGTGGGAGAGGTCGAAACCGTCTTCCTTCATCACATCGACCACCAGCGGGTTGACGGCCGCCGCAGGCTCCAACCCTGCGCTTTCGACCTGGATACGCCCGGCGGCAAGTTTTTTCAAATAAGCCTCGGCGATCTGGCTACGGCCGCTGTTGTGCAAGCAGATAAAGAGCACGTTCAGTTGATCCGACATGCGCTACCCCGCTGTTCAAATGATTCATGAGGTACACCATGCAACGCCGATGGGCAGAGAGAACGATCGATCACGGGATCGCAGGTGTTGCGTAAGTGAGCCTCGTCTCACAAAAGACGCAAGCGTCCGGTCCTATCGCCGCGGGACGCCGCATGCCGCAGCTCAGGAGGATCCTCGAGTCATCGCCAGTATACTTACGAGGAAACACACCCCGATGATGAGCGCCACCAGCCAGTCCGCCATAACTGCCTCCTCGGCCATGCACGCCGTTTGAAAACCATCACGTTTGGGGGACCGATACCAGCCGCGTGTTAGGGTAGTATTAGGATACCATGAGTTGTTGATCAGGCGCTGAAACTGCGAATCGCTATGACGGCCGGCGTGGGTGAATGGCAGAATCTGGGCGTCGCATCATCTCTATATTAAAACCGCCGCGTCCATTTCGGTGAACAATCAAGGGGACTCACTCCGGGTGCGGCTAACCAAATCTTAACCATTTTCTCACATTCGTCTAAATTTTTGGTATGATGATCCAAAATATCCGCAAACCGATGGTTCAGGAAGGACGAGTTTATGACCAAGCACTTCCGCAAGGAATTGGAAAGCATCAAAAAGCGCATTCTCACCCTGGGCGCCCTGGTCGAGGACCGTGTCCGTCTGGCAGTCCAATCCGTCGATCAGATGGATGGCGAGATCGCCGGGCGCATCATCAAGGCCGACTACGAAGTCGACGCCATGGAGGTCGAGGTCGAGGAGGAGTGCCTCAAGGTCCTGGCCCTGCACCAGCCGGTGGCGGTCGACCTGCGCTTCATCATCTCCGTGATCAAAATCAACAACGAACTGGAGCGCATCGGCGACCAGGCCGTCAACATCGCCCAGCGGGTGGAGGTCATCGCCAAGCGGCCGAAGCCGCCGTTCATGTTCGACTACTCCGTGATGGCTGAAAAAGTCCAGCGCATGCTCAAGATGAGCCTCGATGCCTTCGTCAACCTGGATGTGGACATGGCCTACAAGGTGATCACCATGGACGACGAGGTGGACCAGATCAAGAACGAGGCCTACGACAAGATCAAGCAGGCCATCCAGGACCTGCCGGAGCGGGTGGGGTACTACATCAACCTGCTGCTGATCTCCCGCCACCTGGAGCGGCTGGCCGACCACGCCACCAACGTCGCCGAAGAGGTGATCTACCTCGTGGAAGGCGAAATCTTCCGCCACGCGGCATACTGATTCAATCGAACAAAAAAACAGGAGGGGGCGGGTTGCCCCCTCCTGTTTTTTTTGCCATGTTCGACCGGGCGGACCCGGTTGATTAAGCGCTGCGCGCCTTCCGGGGAGCGGACCAGCTCCGCGGCTTGGCGCTGAACGGGGCGATAGGGCTGTCGGCGCGGCGTTGCCGCTCGTTCGCTGGCGGTCGCGCCGGCGCGCGGTCGGTCGGAGCCGCCGAACCTTTCCATGACGCGATACTTGCCCCGGTCCCCCAGCAGGTGCGTGATCGCACGCAGAAGTCCCTGGTCCTCCTGGCAGACGAAGGTGAACGCATCCCCGGTATCGCTCGCGCGGCCCGTGCGGCCGATGCGATGGGTGTAGGCGTCCACCGTCCCCGGGATGTCGTAGTTGATCACGTGCGAAACCCTGCGGACATCAATCCCGCGGGCGGCCACGTCGGTGGCCACCAGAATTTTGTAGCGGCCGCTGCGAAACCCGTCCATGGCTTTGCGGCGGTTGGTCTGGCTGAGATTGCCGTGCAGGGCCGCGGCCTCGTAGCCGGATTCCTCGAGCAGCCGGGCCAGGTTCTTTGAACGCCGCTTGGTGCGGGTGAAGACCAGCACCGCAGCGGTTTGAGTCGTGTCCAGGATGTTCTTCAACAGGGCGTCTTTGGACTGGACGGCCACCGGGTAAAAGGTGTGCGCGACGCCTTCGGCCGGGGCCGTCTGCCCGATCTGCACCCGCACGGGGTCGTGCAGGATCTCGTCGGCCAGTTTCTTGATGTCGGACGGCATGGTGGCGGAAAAAAGAAGCGTCTGGCGTTTCCGCGGCAGATGCTTCAGGATCTTGCGGATCTCCGGCAGAAACCCCATGTCGAACATCTGGTCGGCCTCGTCCAGGACGAGTACCTCGACGCGGGACAGATCGATCGTGCCCCGCCGGATATGGTCCATCAGCCGGCCGGGGCAGGCCGCCACCATGTCCACCCCCCGACGCAGGGCGTTTAGCTGCGGCTGCATGCCGACGCCGCCGTATACCGCGGCGCTGCGGATGCGCGTGCTGCGCCCCATCTGCCCGATGGCCTGGTGGGTTTGTTCGGTCAGCTCCCGGGTGGGCCCCAGGATCAGCGCGCGGACCTTGCCTTGCGGCCCTGGGAGCAGGCGCTGCAGGATCGGCAGCACAAAGGCCGCGGTCTTGCCGGTGCCCGTCTGGGCCAATCCCATCACATCCCGGCCTTCCATGACCGGAGGGATGGCTTCACGCTGGATGGGGGTGGGTGTAGCGTAGCCGAGCGCCTTCACGCCGGCGGTGATGGATGAATGCAGGTTGAACAGTTCAAAACTCATTAATGTTTCTTCTTTCTTGATGAATGTGTGAATAAAAAAAGCCCATTGGATTCGACAAAAATCCAATGGGCTTGTGACGACTGGATTTTTACCTGACAAATAACAGGTATTTCGGATACCTTTTGATATTTATACGACAACGGGCTCGGATTGTCAATCACCATTTCGCACGTGCGTGAAAACCTTGCCGCACTTGCCAAACAGCGCCGCGATGAATAACAGAAAGTTCACACGGATATTCAACTCTATCCAATTAAGGAGGGAAACCATGAACGTATTCATCACGGGGGCAACGGGATATGTCGGCTTCAATGTCGCCATGGCCTATCGCCGGGCAGGCCATGCCGTATGGGGGCTGACGCGAAGCGAAGAAAAGGCGCGGATTCTCTCCCGGCACGAGATCCGGCCGGTGGTTGGCAGCATGCAGAAGACCGAAGGCTGGGCAGAGGCGGCGCAGAACTGCTCCGTTTTGATCCATGCAGCGGTCGATTACCAGACCGACTCATTTGCACTCGACAAGCAGACGGTGGAGTTCCTGCTGTCTCTCGCCCGACAGGGGCCACCGCCCAAGACGCTCATCTACACAAGCGGCGTGTGGGTCTACGGCAACACCCGGGGCACACTGGTCGACGAGACCGCCCCTTTGAACCCTCCGAAGCTGGTCGCCCGGCGGCCGACCACCGAACAACTGGTGCTCAATGCGGCCGGCGTGCGCGGGCTCGTCATTCGCCCCGGCTGCGTCTACGGCTACCAGGGCGGGCTCACGGGCATGTGGTTTGCGGCCGCGGTCAAGGAAAAGGCGCTGACGGCGGTCGGCGACGGGGGCAACCGCTGGACCATGGTTCATGCCGACGACCTTGCGGACGCTTACCTGCGCGCCGGTGAAAGCGGGCTGTACGGGGAGGTATTCAACATCACGGACCGCTCCCGCTGGAGTGTCGGCGAAATGCTGACCGCGGTGGCCCGGGTGACCGGATACACCGGCAAGATCAAGTATATCCCCGTGGCCGAGGCTGCCAAGACCATGGGCGATTTTGCCGAGTGCCTGGCCCTGGACCAGCACGCGGACGGCCGCAAGGCCGTGCGCCTTCTGGGATGGCAGCCCAGGCACGGCGGATTCGTCGACAACGCCGAAACCTACTACCGGTCTTGGCAGGCGGCCCAATAAAGAAATGTGAAACCACACTCACGCCGGGATTTCGTGGCTCAGGCAATGCAGGGTTCCCAAGCCCCAGATCAAATCCACCGCGTGGATCCCGATCACTTTACGACCCATGAACAGTTCCGATAGAATTCCAAGCGCCTTGCCGTCGTTCGGGTCGTTGAAAGTCGGGACGAGCACACACCCGTTGGTGATCAGGAAATTGACATAACTGGCCGGGAGCCTCAGATCCTCGAAATCGATCCGGCCCGGCATGGGAATGGGCACCACCTGCAGCTGGCTGTTATCCTCCAGCCGGGCGCGCTTGAGTCTTTCGAGGTTGTCCCGCAGCCGTTTGTGGTTGATATCGATTCTGTTCTTCTCCACGCAGGCGACGACGGTGTTGCGGTTCACAAAACGGCAGATATCGTCGACATGCCCGTGGGTGTCGTCGCCGTCAATGCCCTCGCCCAGCCATATTACATTGCGGATGCCGAGGACCTGGTTGAAGACGGCCTCGTAGTCCTTCTTGGAGAAGCCCGGGTTGCGCACCTGGGTGTCGGCATCCAGCAAGCATTCTTCGGTCGTGATCAGTGTGCCGGACCCATTTACTTCTATGGCACCGCCTTCGAGCACCACCGGCTTGCCATCGTAGCGCACCTGCGTCAGAGGAAGGTCCAGGGCAGCGGCCGTCGCCGATGGAATCTTTGCGTCCAGACGATGGTTCGGGTACTTGGCCCACCCGTTGAAACGAAACTGCAGCGCCTCGCGTTTTCCATCGGAGCGTTTTACGACGACAGGGCCTGAATCGCGCATCCAGCTGCGGTTGGTGTTGAGGATGATGTAGCGGACATGGTCCACATCGGCATGGGCCTGCTTGAGCATGGCGGCCACGCGGTCGCGCTGCTCCCGGGATTTCACCACCAGCAGAACGGTTTCATGCGGCGCCACCTTCCGGATGATCTCAACGAACGCCCATTTGACGGCGTCATACTTGCCGGGCCAGTCCTTGCCGTCATGCGGAAACGCCAGGAGGGTCGCCTGGTGTTTTTCCCACTCCGCCGGAAGCCGCCGGGTCAGATTGCTCATCGATACCGTCAGTCAAGGTAGCGTTTCAGGATGTCGCCGAAGGCATCGATGCGGCGGTCCCGCAGGAAGGGCCAATTCCGGCGCACGTCTTCCATCCGCTCCAGGTCAACCCCGGCCACCAGGATCTCTTCCTGGTCCGTCGATGCCCGGGCAATGATTTCGCCCTGCGGGCCGGCGACAAACGATGTCCCCCAAAACTCCAATCCGGGTTGATCCTTTTCAGGCTGCTCGAACCCGACGCGATTGACGGCCGCCACGTAGATGCCGTTGGCGACGGCATGCCCGCGCTGAACCGTCATCCAGGCATCGTGCTGCCGGGCCCCGTGCTCTTCTTTCTCGTGCGGGTGCCAGCCGATCGCCGTGGGGTAGAACAACACGTGGGCGCCTTGCAGGGCCGTGATGCGGGCAGCCTCAGGGTACCACTGGTCCCAGCAGATAAGGGTCCCGATTTTCCCGAACGCCGTGGGGACCGCCTTAAACCCGAGATCCCCAGGCGTGAAGTAGAACTTTTCATAAAAGCCGGGGTCGTCGGGGATGTGCATCTTGCGGTAGAGCCCGGCTTCCCTGCCGTCGGAATCGATGATGTAGGCGCTGTTGTGGTATAGGCCCGCAGCGCGCTTCTCGAAGAACGGCACGATGATGACGACCCCCAGCTCTTTCGCGGCAGCGCTGAAAGCGGAAAACGACGTTTGGTGCAGAGGCTCGGCTAGATCGAAATACCGCGTGTCTTCCTTCTGGCAGAAATAAACCGAGCGGTAGAGCTCGGGCAGGCAGATCACCTGCCCGCCCTGCCGGGCGGCCTTCCGCACCCAGGCGAGGCTCTTTTCCAGGTTTTGCTCCGGGGTGCCGCCCAGCGCCAGCTGGATCAGCGCGATGTTGAAGTTGTGGATCATATCAGCAACCCAATGTTCTCCCAGAGCCGTAAAATCAAGATGCCCCGCTTGCGCACCGATGCCGGCGTACCGATGCGCTATTCTGCACAAATTACCCTACAGGATCAATAGCCGTTTTTCTCAGGGGCATTCCTCGGCCCCGGAAGAGCGGCATGTCATACCTTGAAAATTCGGTCGATTCGACCGGATTTTCAAGGTTGCAGCGCGGCTTTCATGTGCGCAAGGTGCTCGCCGCCCGACTGGAGCATGACCATCTCCATCAGCTGCTGCGCGGTCACTTCGCCTCCGGCAAGGGCAAGGTGCCCGGTGCGATCCAGCTCGGCGTCCGACAACCCCGCCACATAGTCGACAAGGGCCTTGCCATTGCGGCGGAGGACTCCCAAGACTTCCTCCTTCGTACACTCGGCGTTCCGGCGGGCGTGCTCGTTGGCCATTCCTACCAGTTGTTCCATGGTGATCTCCGGCAACGTCTGGCCGCTCACCAGCATGCGGACCAGGCCGACGGCCTCGAAGTGCCCGGCCCCGATGTGCCGGGCGGTCACTCCCACCGGCCATTCCTCCGCGGTGCACACTTTCTTCCAATCATTTTCCGAGCAGCCTTCGACAAAAGCGATCACATCCTCCGCGAACGCACGCAGGCGTTCGGCCAGTTTCTTTGCTCTCTGGTTCATGGCTATCTCCCGTTGAAGTTTTATTCCCATGAGTCGTTTGGACGACGCACCGGGTCCGAGGCACTATTTCTATCGCTGCCTCGCCCGAATCGAAAGCGGCGTTGCTTTTTCAAGAATATAGGATTCAAGACAGCGTCTGAAAAGAGGGCGTCAGCTATTCAACTGAACTCATTAATTTCAAATGCAATATTGCTTATAACCTGCGCCGAAAATTGTAGATTCCACAGGCTGCAATGCAAGAGGGGCTCTCCGCACCGGAAGAGCCCCTCTTTTTTGTTTCTGATATGAAAAGGGCGCAGCCCTTTTTATGCGCGCACTTCCTCCTTGACCGACACCGCGATCTTGAAAAGGATCGAGAGCACGAAGAAGCCCAGCGCGTAGACCCCGATGGTGATCAGTCCTTCCAGCAGCGTCGGGATGTACTCGTTCACCTCGTGCAGCGGGTTCGGCACGAAACCGCCCGAGATCATGCCCATGCCCTTGTCGATCCAGCAGCCGAAGAACACACAGAGGCACGCCACAAGGAGCGCGCCTTCGTTCTTGCGCGTGACCGGGTTCACCAGCAGGATGATCCCGATGACCATCAGCGTCATCGATGCCCACATCCACGGCACGTAGGCCCCGTGGCCGTGCAGGCCGACGAACAGGTACTTGAGATGATCCATGTGCTCGGGGATCTGGCTGTAGAAGGCGACAAAGACCTCGCACAGCAGGAAGAACACGTTGATGCAGATGGCGTAGGCCACGGTGACGGCGAGCGACTGGATCTGCTTCCAGCCCGGATCGAAGTTGCTGACCCGGCGGATGACGAGGCAGAGCAGGATCAGGAGCGCCGGCCCCGAGGCGAAGGCCGAGGACAAAAAGCGCGGCGCCAGGATGGCCGTCAGCCAGAAACCCCGGCCGGGCAGGCCGCAGTACAAGTAGGCCGTGACCGTGTGGATGCTGACCGCCCACGGGATCGAGATGTAGATCAGCGGTTTCAACCAGCTCTGGTAATGCACTCCCTGCCGCTCGGCCTCGAGCACGTTCCAGCCGATGATCAGATTCAGGAAGAGGTAGCCGTTCAACACGACCGTGTCCCAGAACAGCACCGAGTTCGGCGTCGGGTAGAGCAGCACGTTCATGACCCGCATGGGCTGGCCGAGGTCGACCAGAATGAAGGTGATGCACATGACCACCGAGGCGATCGCCAGAAACTCGCCCAGGATCGTCACCTTGCCGTAGGCCTTGTAGTCGTGCAGGTAGTAAGGCAGCACCACCATGACGCCCCCGGCCGCCACTCCGACGAGGAAGGTGAAGTTCGCGATGTAGAACCCCCAGGACACATCCCGGTTCATGCCGGTGATGCCCAAGCCGAAATCCAGCTGCTTCAGGTAGACCAGGAACCCAATCCCGGCCAAGCCTAGCAGGAAGACCATCCACCCGTAGTATCTCTTAGATCCTTTTACGGCTAGTTCAAGCATTCGTCACCTCACACGATATAGTACACCGCCGGCTCGGTTCCCAGGTTGACCTTGCGCCGAAGGGTGAAGTTGGTTTGGATCAGCTTCCGCACCTCGGATCCTTCGTCGAAGAGGTCGCCGAAGGCGAGCTTGCCCTTCGAGGCCTCGACGCAGGCGGGAAGCTTGCCCTCGGCCAGGCGCTCGTTGCAGAAGTTGCACTTCTCGACGACACCCTTCATGCGCGTAGGGAACAGCTTGTTGGTCTCCTTGATGAAGGGCCGCGGGTCCCGGTAGTTGAAGCTGCGCGCGCCGAAGGGGCAGGCCGCCATGCAGAACCGGCAGCCGATGCAGCGATGGAAGTCCATCATCACGATGCCGTCCTGGGGCCGCTTGAAGGTGGCCTTGGTGGGGCAGGCCCTCACGCAAGGCGGGTTCTCGCAGTGGTTGCAGAGCACCAGGTACGGCCGGCGGGCGACCTCATCCGCAATAAACCGGGTCGAGGTGGTCCCGGTGAAGGCATGCTGGTACTCGGTCGCCCAGAGCCACTTGATCTCCCAGCGTTTGAAATCGATTTTGGGCACGTTGTGGATCGTATGGCAGGCCTCGACCAGCGGCTCGACATCCGCCTCGGACTTGAACTTGCGGGTGTCGATCACCATGGCCCACTGCTTGGCCGTCAGGGCGTTACGTGTGGGGCCGATCTTAGGCTCGGCCGCCGGCGGTCCGGCCGCCAGGGCATCGAGCACCGGCGGTGCCGCCAAGGCCGCAGCCGAAAGCCCCAACAACTGTAGAACATGACGTCTGCTGGTATCCATCACGATTTCTCCTTCGGGGGTTCGATGTGGCAGTCCCAACAATATGGCCGGACGGATGCGTAATTGTGGCACTTGTCGCAAAAATCCGCCTTGTTGGAATGGCAGTCCAGGCAGGTGTTGGAAAGGCTCATGACGAACTCCTTGCCCTTGGGGTTCGTGTAGACGCGCTGGCCTCCACGGACCACCACCTCGCGCCAGAGATCGAGAATCTGCATGTGCTCCGCCCTCATGTACTCCTTGGAGAGCACGCACTCCTTGGCCGCCTTGGCCTTGTCCGTCAGCTTGACTTCGGGCGGCGGCACCGCCTTGCCCCGGTTGTACCAGAAGGGGAACAGGACGATGATCAGAAAAACGACCAGTCCGGTGATAATCAGCTTCTTATCATTCATCGGCTTCACCCTCCGCTTGTGCCTTGAGTTCCTCGAGTTCTTCGCCCCGCAGGTTGGTGGTGCGCTCGTTCTGGCCGGGCAGGTCCAGGGCGTTGGCCACCATTTCATGCACGCCCGAGACCTGCACCCCCGGCACCCAGTAATCCACCAGGGTCGGCAATACGGCCCGATCGATGGCGCAGATGGTGGCAAGCGTGTTGACCCCGTAGGTGTCGTGCACATGCTTGACGGCGTTGCCCCGCGGCAGTCCTCCCGCCAGGCGCAGCTCCATGTTCTCGCCGGCGTTCAGACCCGACCCGCTGCCGCAGCAGAAGGTCTGCTCGCGGATGGTGTTCGGCGGCATTTCGTAGAAGTGGTTGCAGACGTTCTGGATCACGTAGCGCGGCTCGTCGAACAGGCCCATACCGCGCGAGGGATTGCAGGAGTCGTGGTAGGTGACCTTAAGGTGGTCGTTGCGGCTCTTGTCTAGATCGAGCTTGCCGTTGCGGATCAGATCCGCGGTGAACTCGGTGATGTGCACCATCTTGTTGGACTTGGCCTGCTCGAAGCGCGTGCCGGTGATCGGGTTCACCGGCACATCGAGGAAGTCCGCCGGCCCGTTCATGGTGTCCATGTACTGGTTGATCACCCGCCACATATGGCCGCACTCGCCGCCCAGGATCCACTTCACCCCCAGGCGCTTGGCCTCGGCGTACATCTTGGAGTTCAGTCGTTTCATGGTCTCATGCGAGGTGAAGAAGCCGAAGTTGCCGCCCTCCGAAGCGTAGGTGCTCCAGGTGACATCCAGCCCGTATTTTTCCTCCAGGTAGTGGAACAGCATGAGGTAGCCCATGGCCGTGTAGGTGCCCGGGTCGGCGAAAACGTCGCCGGAGGGGGTGATGAACAGGATGTCCGCCCCCTTCTTCATGAACTTCGGCTTCACCCGCACGCCGGTTTTCTCCTCGATGTCGTCTACGAAGAAGTCAAGCATGTCCTTGAAGGCGTGCGGTTGGATGCCCAGGTGGTTGCCGTTCATGTAGCAGTTGGACACCGGGGTGGCGATCCAGTCGATGTTGAGCCCCAGCAGGTTGAGCAGCTCGCGGCCCATGATGGTGATCTCGGCGGTGTCGATGCCGTAAGGGCAGAAGAGCGAACAGCGACGGCACTCCGAACACTGGAACAGGTAGTACCACCACTCCTTGAGCACATCGAGGCTCATGGGCCGGGCGCCGTTCAACTTGCCCAGGATCTTTCCCATGCGGCTGAAGTCGTTGCGGTAGACCGAGCGCAATAGCTCGGCTCGCAGCACCGGCATGTTCTTGGGGTCGCCGGTGCCGATGAAATAATGGCACTTGTCGGCGCAGGCGCCGCAGCGCACGCAAATGTCCATGAACACCTTGAAGGACCGGAAGCGCTCCAGGCGCTCCTTGAAGCCCTCGTGGATGATCTGCTGCCAGTTCTCCGGCAGCTTCCAGTCGTCCTCCAATGGGTTCCACGGGCGGGCGTTGGGAAGCCCCAGGTTCGCCACGCTCTTGGGGTTGGAGGCGTAGCAGTACATCCCCTTGCGGATCTCGACCGGGGTGTCCATCCAGTCGGTCCGGGGGGGTTGGTAGTTGAGCAGGTCCAGAACGTCTTGCGGTTTCGGTTTCGCTTCAGCCATGTCTTACTCCTTCTCTGCCGCTGGTTCCGCGGTGGCTTCGAGCGGCTTATCCACGGGCAGCCCGGCCTCGACCATTTTTTCTCGGAACTCCTCTTCGTATTCCTGATAGGTGTGGACATGAACGGGAGAGTTCCAAGGGTTGACGTGGCGGTAGGCCCGGGTGTTGCCGAGCATGTTGCGCGTGGGGCTAAGGAAAATTCCGCCGAGGTGCATCAGCTTGCTGTAGGGAAAATAGGCAAGCAGCGTGCAAACGAAGAAAAGGTGGATGTAGAAGATGGCGCCGATCCCCTCCGGAACGGTCGGGTGCAAGGTCACCAGCCCCATGGTCAGCTGCTTGGCCGCGTTGATGTCGATCTTGGTGACGTAGCGCATCATGATGCCGCTGAAGGCGATGCCGAAGATCAGTATCAGCGGGAAGAAATCCGAGGCGAGCGAGATGTAGCGAACCGTGGGGATGACGATGCGGCGCACCGCCAGGTAGGCGACGGCGGCCAGCAACACGATGCCGGACAGGTACACGGCCGGCAGCCCGAACTGGAACTGGGGGTAGATGATCTCGATCCGGAAGAAGCTGTCGATGGTCTCGAGCAACTGCACGCACCACGGCACCGGCTCCAGGAAAAACCGGGTGTGGCGCAACAGCACCGTAAGAAACGCGTAGTGGAAGGCCAGCGCCCCCAGCCACAGGAAAATTTCCAGCTGGTAGAAGAGCTTGCCTTCCTTGAGTTTCGTGCGGGTGTTGCGGAACAGCGAGCGAAAGGTCAGGACCTCGAAGACCATGCGCATGAACACCCCGAATTTGCTGGAAGGGTTGTCGAACTTCGCGTCCTGGATCCAGTCGAAGGATTTCGCCTGCCCCCCGGTGGTGGGGATCGCGAAGGGCACGGCCGACCGCGACCAGCCCATCACCTTGCGCGCAAAACCCACCGCGAACACGAGCACGGCCAGGTAAGGTATGGCGACCCCGAAGAGCCACTGCAGCCCGATGGACACCCCTACCCACGCGATCAGGAAAAGAACCAGCACGGCCATGAATGCGAACATGTACTTTTTGTTCATCGATCAACACCTCGCAGACAATCTGCGTTTCCACGGCCGGAGCCGGCCCGTCGAAACGTCACGGAATGTGGTTGACCACAGCTCGTCAGGCATCCGGAACCTCTCCCGGATCCTTTGACATCAGACCGGCCCTTTCGAACGCCTTGAAGGTCCGGTTGCGGGTTTCATTGGCCTTGAGCTCATAGATCTTTTCCCGGCAAGCCATGTAGATGTCGAAGGCGGCCAGGGCCATCTGGTCGATGCGCATCTCGATCTCGAGGAACTGCCGGGTCATGCCGATATCCTGAAAATTTTTGCCGAACATGTCGATAAGGATGTTTTTCAGGGAGAAGATGAAAGCGGTGGCGCGTGCGGGGGTGAGATTCTGCACGGCGCGAATCCGCATGATCGGATCCAGGTATGTTGTGATGGCGCCGGCGTCCATGCCCCCCACGAGCTGGTCGAACAGGACTTCCACGCCCTTGAGGGTGTGGCTGCCGACGGGGTTGGCAAACTGGTCTTTCTGGCTTTTGATGAATGCGGCGGTGTCCGGTGCGTAGGCGTGAATCGCGGAATCAAACCATTTGGAAATGATTGCGGAGCGCTGTTTGGTTATCAGGCTGACCAATCCCTCTGCCATATGGACGACGCTAGTCTGCCTCTCGGAATCGGTTTTAATACCAGCAAGCTTACGGGTAATTGACACGGCAAAATGATCAGGCGATGGAAAAATTTTAATAGACGAGTTGGTGCCCCATGTCAAGGGCAAACCCGCATATTGACTGGCGTCTAAATCCATATAGAATGAACCGCACCTTAAATAAGCGGCAGGCGGGAGCCCCTGCGCTGCCGAGGAGGACGGAATGTATTTCGAAAAACCGGGAAAAGAGAACACGGAAAGGACCCTGGAGCTTGCGGCCGCGCGTGCCCGGGAGCTGGGGATCACCGAAGCGGTGCTGGCCACCTCGAAGGGCGACACGGCCTATCGGGCGATAGAAATCCTAAAAGGACTGCGGATCGTGGTGGTGACCTACCACTGCGGTTTCAAGGAGCCGTTCAAGAGCGTCATGCCCGAGGATGTGCGCGGCGAGCTTCAACGCAAGGGGGTGGCGGTGGTGACCGCCAGCCACTCGTTGTCCGGGATCGAGCGCTCGGTGGCCGCCCGGCATTCGGGGGTCTACCCCGTATTGCTGATGGCCGACACCCTCAAGCTCTTCGGCCAAGGCACCAAGGTGGCGGTGGAGGTTGCGGTCATGGCCGCGGATGCCGGGGCGCTCAGCGGGCAGGATATCGTCTCCGTCGGCGGCTCCGGGCGGGGGGCGGACACAGCCTTGGTGTTGAAACCGGCTCACCAGAACAATTTCTTCGAACTGAGAGTGCGTGAGATAATTTGCAAACCGCGGGACTTTTAGAAAATGGGGGAGCTGGGTGTCTGGGTGTTTTGGTATTTTAGAAAACAACGAAAAACCGAATACCAGACCAGCCACCCGACCAAACACCCAAATACCTGAATACCGAACTATCCACCATGATAGAAAGCTTCTTCTTTTTCATAGGCGGCGTTCAGCCCAGGATCAAGGTCTTGGATGAAATCCCCCGACGCTGCCCACGCTGCGGCCTGCACCAGGCGCGCCTCAAACGCGTGGATCACTACCTGAGTGTTTTTTTCATCCCCGTGCTGAAAGTGAAAACCGGCGAGCCGATGCTCATCTGCGACCGTTGTGAAATGCCCGTGCGCGAGTCCGAAGCCGCCCCCACATCGACGGAAGCGGGTAAAGTCTGCCGCTTTTGCAAGAAGGATTTCCCAGCCGAGTATGCGTTTTGCCCCGTGTGCGGGCGCCGGCTATAGCAGCCTGCGATGGATGGACCCGGATCGTTTTTGGCGATGAACGACGCGAAGCCTCCTGCTCAGCTAATTCAACCCGAACGCCACGTGGTTCTCGTTGCACCTGAGATCCACTGGAACACGGGCAACATCGGCCGCACCTGCCTGGCTGCGAATGCCTGCCTGCATCTGATCAAACCGCTGGGCTTTTCCCTGGAGAGCAAAGAGGTGAAGCGAGCAGGGCTGGACTACTGGGAGCGGGTGAATTTGCGGGTGTGGAACAGCTTCGATGCGCTGGCCGAGGAACTGACGCCGCGGGACGCCGAGGTGGCGGTTTTCACCAAGGCGGGGACCCGGCCTTTCTGGTCCATGCCGTCTTTGCCGCGCATATTTCTGGTCTTCGGCTCTGAAACCAGAGGGCTGCCCCGGGCCCTTCTCGAGCGCTACGCCGCATCCTCTTTTTACATCCCCATCACGGAGCGCACGCGCTCCTTGAACCTTTCCACCGCGGCCGGCATCGCCCTCTATGAGAGCCTGCGCCGCGACCCTCCCCCGCATGCCTGGGGGCCGGCCATGTAAAACGCCGGTTATGGCGCACCCTGCCATCCCGTCGGCAACCAGCTGTGGGAGGGCCCTTCGGCCTCGATGAGCCGACGTCGCCAAAGCAGCCCCGGCTGCGACAGCCGAATCGCGGCTGGAAAGCCGCTCCCACGAAATTGCCAAAAAGCGACGTCATCGGGAGTCCAATTCCTGGCTGCACATTCAGGACGCTGCCGGATTTAGGACACCGTTTGTCTGATTCGATCACCTTCAGCGGTTTGACATGAGAAGCAGGGTGATTACTTTTATGCAAATTTTAGACCAATAAAGCTCAATTTTATCAAAGCCTTGAGGAGGAAAGATGCGGTTTGACCGATTTACGATTAAATCACAAGAGCTTATCCAAAAAGCGCAGTCGCTGGCGGCACAGTACGGCAACCAGCAGATCGAGCCCGAGCACTTGCTGAGCGCCATGCTGGCCGACAGGGAGGGTACCGCGGTCGCCATGCTGCGCAAGCTCGGGGTCGCGCCGGAGGCCATCGCCGCGGATACGCAGCGGGTGGTCGAACGCCTGCCGAAGGTGAGCGGTGCGGGCTTGAGCGAGGCCTACATTTCCGGCCGAACCAAGGCCGTGCTGGAGGCCGGCTTTGCCGAGGCCACCCAGATGAAAGACGAGTACGTCAGCGTGGAGCACATCCTGCTCGCGATCATCGACGAGAAGGCGGGCGAGGCGGGAAGGATTCTGGCCCGGTCAGGCGTCACGCGGGATGCCCTGTTCAAAGTGATGCAGGACATCCGCGGCACCCAGCGCATCACCGACTCGAACCCCGAGGAGAAGTATCAGGCCCTGCAGCGTTTTAGCCGCGACCTCACGGACCTCGCCCGCCTGGGCAAGCTCGACCCCGTGATCGGCCGGGACGAGGAGATCCGCCGGGTGGTGCAGGTGCTCTCCCGGCGCACCAAGAACAACCCCGTTTTAATCGGCGAACCGGGGGTGGGCAAAACCGCCATCGTCGAGGGTCTGGCTCAGCGCATCGTGGCCGGCGACGTGTCGGAGACGCTGAAAAACCGGCGCCTGGTGGCCCTCGACATGGGCGCGCTCGTGGCCGGCGCCAAGTACCGCGGGGAGTTCGAGGACCGGCTGAAAGCCGTACTGCGCGAGGTGGAAAACGCCGAGGGGCAGATCATTCTCTTTATCGACGAGCTGCACACCGTGGTGGGTGCGGGCGCGGCCGAGGGTGCGATGGACGCTTCCAACATGCTCAAACCGGCCCTTGCGCGCGGGCTGCTGCGGTGTGTCGGCGCCACCACTCTGAACGAATACCGCAAACACATCGAGAAGGATGCGGCGCTGGAACGGCGTTTTCAGCCGGTCATGGTGCGCGAGCCGAGCGTAGCGGACACCATCTCCATCTTGAGGGGCCTCAAGGAAAAGTACGAGGTGCACCACGGGGTGCGCATCAAGGACTCGGCCATTGTGGCCGCGGCCACCCTGTCCCATCGATACATCGCGGACCGTTTTCTGCCGGACAAGGCCATCGATCTGATCGACGAGTGCGCCTCCAAACTGCGCATCGAGATCGACAGCATGCCGGCCGAAATCGACGAGATCCAGCGCCGGATCACCCAGGCCGAGATCGAGCGCCAGGCCCTCAAGAAGGAGATCGACCCGGCCTCCCGGGAACGGCTCACTCGACTGCAAGGGGAGCTCTCCGAGATGAACGCCGAGCTTGACCGAATGAAGGCGCACTGGCAGCATGAGAAGGAGTTCATCCAGGAGCTGCGCACCATCAAGGGAGAGCAGGAGCAGCTCAACTCGGAAGCCCAGCTCGCTGAACGCGAAGGCAATCTGGCCCGTGTCGCCGAAATCCGCTACGGCCGGATGACCGCGCTGCAGAAAAAGCTCGAGGGGGCCAACCGCCGGCTCGCCGACCTTCAGAAGGCCAGCAAAATGCTGAAGGAGGAGGTCGACGACGAGGATGTGGCCGAGGTGGTGTCCCGCTGGACGGGCATCCCCGTGAGCAGGATGCTCGAGGGCGAGCGCGACAAGCTCGTGCGCATGGAAGAGCGCCTGCAGCAGCGGGTGATCGGCCAGGAGGAGGCCGTTTCCGCGGTGTCGGACGCCGTGCGCCGCGCCCGCTCAGGACTCCAGGACCCCAACCGGCCCATCGGCTCCTTTATTTTCATGGGCCCTACCGGCGTCGGCAAGACCGAGCTCGCCAAGGCCCTGGCCGAGTTCATCTTCGACAGCGACCAGGCCATGGTGCGGGTGGATATGTCGGAGTTTATGGAAAAACACTCCGTGTCGCGGCTGATCGGGGCCCCTCCGGGCTACGTGGGCTACGAGGAGGGCGGTTATCTCACGGAAGCGGTGCGGCGCCGGCCGTATTCGGTGGTGCTCTTTGACGAGATTGAAAAAGCCCATCCGGAGGTGTTCAACGTGCTCCTGCAGATCCTGGACGACGGCCGCATGACCGACGGCCACGGCCGCACGGTGGACTTCAAGAACACCATCATCATCATGACCTCCAACGTGGGCAGCCAGTGGATCCAGGAGCTGGGAACGCAGGACCGGCCGGAGATGGAGCGCCGCGTCATGGACACGCTGCGGTCGACCTTCAAACCCGAGTTTCTCAACCGCATCGACGAGATCATCATCTTCCACAACCTGACGCCGGAGCAGATCGGCGCCATCGTCGAGATCCAGCTCGAACGGCTGCGGAAGCGGCTGGAGGAACGCAAGATCGAGTTGCAGCTTTCGGAGGCCGCTAAAAAACTCCTGGCGCGCAAGGGTTTCGACCCCGTCTACGGCGCCCGGCCGCTCAAGCGCGCCATCCAGCAATCCATTGAAAACCCGCTGGCGCTGGAAATCCTCAAAGGACGGTTCCCGGAAGGCTCGACGGTTATGGCCGATGCCGAAGGCGATCGGATTATATTCCCCACGCAATAACGGTGATGTGGAAGACCCGCCCGGCTGCTCCACGGCCCGGGCGGGTCTTCGCATGCAGGCGCTGATGCGCTCCTGCCGGCCGAGGCCAAACATCTTGTAATCACCAGCGCCAGCCGTTATGATGGCCCCCCAAGGAGCGAAGGGGTCCTTCTTGAATGAAAAGGTCAAGCGCCGACAGGCTGCCCGAGTTTTTCAAGCAGTTTTCGAGCTCCGACCAGGTGCTCGTGGTGATTTCCGCGGATCCGGATGCCATCGCTTGCGCCCTGGCAGTGAGCCGGCTGCTGGCGGGTCGGACGGCCGGGGTCACCATCGCCAACGTCAATCAGGTCAACCGCCCGGACAACCTGGCCATGATCCGCCTCCTGAAGGTGCCTCTCGTCGCCTTTAGCGATGTCCGGACCGAACAGTTTGCCAAATTGGTCATCGTCGACTCTCAGCCCAAGCACAACGAACGCATGACCGCACTCCATCCGCAGGTCATTATCGATCATCATCCCGACACCGGTTATCAGGCCCCGTTCACAGATATCCGGCCGACCTACGGGGCCACCGCCACCATTCTGACCGAATACCTGCGGGCGGCACGGATCGTTCCGGCACAAACCCTGGCCACCGCGCTCTATCATGCCATCAAGACGGACACGGACGACTTCAAACGCCAGACGTTGGCCGAAGACCTTCAGGCGTTTCAATACCTGTTCCGGCGCACCAACATCCAGCTGGCCCGACGCATCACGCAAGCCGATCTGAGGCTCGATTATCTCAAGTATTTCAAAACCGCCCTGCAATACATGCACCTGCGCAAGGGGCGGGTGTTCGTTCATCTGGGCGCGGTGGCCAACCCTGACGTGTGCGTGATCATCGCGGATTTTTTCATGCGGATCCACACCGTGAGCTGGAGCATCATCTCCGGGGTATGCGATAAAAAACTGGTGGTTATTTTCCGTAACGACGGCGCTCGCAAAAACGCGGGCCGGGTCGCCCAGGAAGGCTTCGGAAGCTTCGGCTCCGCCGGTGGGCACAAGACCATGGCCCGGGCCGAGATCAACCTGGTCGATTCGAAAGAGCCCGGCATCGATTTCAAGGACCCCCGCAAGGTGCTGAACTGGATCATCACCCGCACGGAAAAGAGGACCGGTCGCAAAGCTTCCGCCGCCAAGCCGGCGACCGCGGAGAAAAGCCCCAATGGGTGAGTCTTCCGACATCACGGTAACGGTGCTCGGGTCCGGGACCTGCGTGCCAAGCCTTGAACGCAGTTCATGCTCGGTCCTGGTGGAAACCGCCGGCCGGAAATGGCTGATCGACTCCGGCGCCGGCACCCTGCGGCGCCTGCTCGAAGCCGGCACGACCATCTTCGAGCTGTCGCACCTGCTCTACAGTCACCTCCACCCGGACCACACCGCCGATCTCGTCCCGCTTCTCTTCGCCACCAAGTACCCGGACGGTGGCCGCACGGAACCGCTCACCATCATTGCCGGCCAAGGCTTTGCCGATTTCTTCAACCGACTCAAACAGGTCTATGGCCACTGGATCGACATCGGCGACGATCTTCTCAAGATTGTCGAGATGGACGCCGGGGGTCGCGACCACCTCCGCGAGGCAGGGGTCGACATCGACACGGCTCCGATGGAGCACAGCCCCCAGAGCGTGGCCTTTCGCCTGACCGGCCCCGGCGGCAAACGCCTGGTCTACTCCGGCGACACGGACTACAGCGAGCAACTGATCGATCTTGCGCGACAGGCCGACCTTCTGATATGTGAGTCGGCTTTTCCGGAAAACCGGAAAGTGCCGGGCCATCTGACTCCCGCGCTGGCGGGTGCGATCGCCGCCCGCGCCGGCGTCCGCCGCCTGATGCTGACTCACTTCTACCCCGTGTGCGCCCAGACGGACATCGAGGCGGAGTGCCGTCGGACCTACAGCGGACCGCTCATTTTGGCGAGCGACTTGCTGCGGATTACCCTGGATTGAAAGGGTGCCCATTTCGGAGAGGCTCGATACGGGATGCTGGATTCTGGATAAAAAAAGCAGCTCGTACCCCCTTTCATTATCCTGGATCAAGCATTCAGCATCTCGTATCTGTTTTGCGCTATGCGATACTATCCGATACAACTTGACGTCCAGGGCCGCAGGTGCCTGGTAGTCGGCGGCGGCGGGGTCGGCACCCGCAAGGTGGACACGCTTTTGTCGTGCGGGGCCCGGGTGACCGTGGTGAGCCTGAAAGTCACGGACGGGTTGCGCCGCCTGTCCGCCTGCGGCGCCATCAGGCTGTGGGAGCGGGCGTATGCCGCCTCGGACCTGGAGGGCATCTTTCTTGTGATCGGTGCGACTGACGACGAAGAGCTCAATCGTCGGGTCAGCGCGGACGCGGCGGCACTCAACATCCTGTGCAACATCGCCGACCGGCCCGAAAAGTGCAACTTCATACTGCCGGCCGTCGTTCAGCGGGGCGACCTCGTCCTGACGGTCTCGACCTCCGGCAAGAGCCCCGCGTTGGCGAAAAAACTGCGCCATGAGCTTGAACGGCAGTTCGGGGAAGAATATGCCGTATTGCTGAAGCTGATGGGCGCGATTCGCAAACGGCTGCTCGCCGAGGCGCACGCGCCTGAAGCGCACAAACCCTTTTTTGAAAAAATCGTCCACAGCGACATTCTGACGTGGATCCGGGACGGCCGCATGATAGAGGTGAATCGCTTGCTGACGGAGATTTTGGGGGAAGGCTGGAGCGCGGAAGATCTCCTCTCAAAAAAGGATTATTACTCCGGAAAGTAAATATTTCTAATTCCAACTACTCACGCAGAAGCGGACCGGGGTGCCCGCCGCGGCGGGCACCCCGGTCCGCCTGAACCCAAACAGGAGTTGGCATATTCAATTGCCGGTTTAATAACCCCTTACCATCGTGCAGCCCATGGAAGCAGCCATCATCGTCAGCATCCTGTTGTATTTGTTCAGCACGGGCGCCTATCTGGCCTACTTTTTCCTGCAACGGAAAAGGCTGCAGCAGGCGGGCTTCATTCTGCTGCTGGGCGGCTTTGTCTTCCACACGGCAGCCCTCGGCCTGGATTTCGCCCGCCAGGGACACTTCCCGGCAACCAACATGCGGGAGACCCTGTCTTTCGCCGGCTGGGCGATTGCAGGCGTTTTCATCCTGCTCAGCTACCGATACAACCTGAAAATCCTGGGGGTGTATGCGGCGCCGTTCATCGCCCTGATCATGGTGATCGCGTCGCAGCTGCCCGATGAACCGGCCAAGACCACCCCGCTGTTCAAAAGCGTCTGGCTGGTGGCCCACGTGACGGCCATTTTCATCGGCGAAGCGGCCTTCGCCCTGGCCTGCGGGGTCGGCCTCCTGTATCTGATCCAGGAAAATTCCATCAAGACGAAGAAACATCGCTTCTTTTTCAAGCGCCTGCCTTCCCTGGACCTCCTGGATTCGACCGGCTACGGCTGCATCGTGGTGGGGTTCACCCTGCTGACCATCGGTCTCATCACCGGGCTGATCTACGCCAAATCGGTCTGGGGCCGGTTCTGGAGCTGGGACCCCAAGGAGGTGTGGTCGGGCATTTCCTGGTTGTTTTACGCCGCCCTCCTGCACGAACGCCTGACGGTCGGGTGGAGAGGCAGGCGCTCGGCCATCATGGCCATCGTGGGCTTCGGCGTGCTGCTGTTCACCTTCCTGGGGGTGAACTTATTTATGGAAGGGCATCACAGAGACTTCACCAAATAGAGGGGGCAAGGGATCAAGGAGCCATGTGAAATGAATGCACATCCGGATTTTTAATTCTATTAAGCCCTTGACCCCTGGAACCCTTGAACACTTGAACCCTTTTCTTTATGCATGACATCCTCCTGATCGGCATCAATCACAAAACGGCTCCCGTCGAACTGCGGGAATGCATCGCGTTCGACAAGGACGAATCGGCGTCGGCGCTGGAGACGCTGCGCCGCACCCCCGTCATTCTCGAGGCGCTGCTGTATTCCACTTGCAACCGGGTGGAGCTGCTGCTCGTCACGGACGACAAGGCCCGGGCCGTCGAGGCCGCCAAGGAATTCATGTCCGGCCGCAACAACATCCCCATGGCCCGGTTCGAAAACAGCCTTTACGTCCACGAAAACGATCACGCCGTGCGCCACTTGTTTCGTGTGGCCGCCAGCCTGGATTCCATGATCGTCGGCGAACCCCAGATCCTGGGCCAGATCAAGGAAGCCTATCGCGGAGCGGCCGAGGCCAAGACCGCGGGCGTCATCCTCAACCGCCTGATGCACCGCGCCTTCTTCATCGCCAAACGCATCCGCACCGAAACCGGCATCGGCGATCACGCGGTGTCCATCAGCTACGCCGCCGTCGAGCTCGGCCGTAAGATCTTCGGAAGCCTGGATGGCAAACGCGTGCTATTGATCGGCGCCGGGGAAATGGCGGAGTTGGCCGTGGAGCACCTGATCCGCCATCAGGTCGGCGAGACCTACGTGGCCAACCGCACCTTTGAAAACGGCCTGGCCTTGGCCCGCCGCTTCAACGGCACCGCCATCCGCTTCGAGGAAATCGAGGAGCACCTGAAACAGGTCGACATCATCATCAGCTCGACCGGCGCCCCCGGCTTCGTCGTCACCCGCGATCAGGTGAAACCGGTCATCCGCGCCCGACGGAACCGGCCGATTTTCTTCATCGACATCGCCGTGCCGCGCGACATCGACCCCGAGATCAACCGCCTGGACCACTCGTATGTCTACGACATCGACGACCTTAAGGGCGTCATCGAGGAGAACATCGAGGACCGCCAGAAGGAAGCCGTCAAGGGCGAGCGCATCATCGACGAGGCGATCATCCGTTTCCGGGAATGGCTCGAAGGGCTGGATGTAGTCCCCACCATCGTTGCCCTGCGCAAGAAACTGGAGGCCATGGCGGAGGTGGAAATCAAGCGCACGGCCCAAGGGCAGGGGATGTCCGCGGAAGGCGCCGAAGCCCTGCAGCGCATGATGGGGGCCTTCATCAACAAGGTTCTGCACGAACCCACGGTGTTCCTGAAAAAGGACGGCATGCTGGGCGACAAGTCGGCGCAGATCGATACGATTCGCAAACTATTCAAACTCGACGAATAACGACGCAGGAGGCAAGCGGTAAAATGAGAAAAACGGCATTTTTGTTCCCCGGCCAGGGATCCCAGATCGTCGGCATGGGCGAGGATTTTTACCGGGAATTCGGCTTTGTCCGGGAGATCTTCGACATGGCCGAGGAGATCACCAAGATAAATTTATCCCGACTGTGCTTCAAAGGGCCCATGGAAGAGCTGACGCAGACGGTCAACCTTCAGCCGGCGCTCACGACGGTCAACCTGGCGTGCCTGGTCGCTCTGCGTCATGCGAACGCCGATTTCAGTACCTGCGCCGGCCACAGTCTGGGGGAGTACAGCGCACTTCACGCCGCGGGCGTCTCCTCCCTTGAAGACACGATGCGGCTGGTGTTCCAGCGCGGCCATCTCATGCACCGTGAAGCCTGCCAGCACTACGGCGCGATGCAGGCCATCGTCGGCTTGAACATGGCGGACGTGGAGGCGATCGTGACGGAAGGCCAGAAACAAGGAATCGTTTCCGTGGCCAACCACAACACGGAAACCCAGATCGTGATCACCGGTGCACCTGACCCGGTGGCCCGGGTGGGAGCCATGGCCGCCGCCAAAGGTGCCAAGGCCGTCCCCCTCAAGGTGAGCGGCGCCTGGCACAGCGAGTTGATCAGGGGCGCGGAAGCCGAATTCAAAGCGGCTCTCTATAAAACGGTTTTTCAGGCCCCTCAAAAAGAGGTCATTTTGAACGTCACCGCGGCCGCCGCCACGGACCCGGCCGAGATCCGGGAAATCATGGCCCGCCAACTCTGCAGCCCTGTGCGCTGGTACGATAGCATGTGCCTCATGAAGGCCGCCGGTGTCGAGGTCTTCGTGGAAGTCGGCCCCGGTAAGGTTCTGACGGGTCTGCTGAAGAAAATTCTGCCCAAGGACTACCCGGCCAAGGTTCACAACGTCGGCAGCCTCTCTCAGATAGAGGATTTTTTGAAGGCCGCGGCCTGATGATCAGTGACCCCTCCCGTCATTTTGGTATTTACTTTGTGAACATGGTGTGGTAAGTAATTGGTTTTAAGATTTTAACGTAAGATACCGATGCATTGACGGGGCCTGCCATGAAAAAAAAAGATATCGATTTTTTCAAGAAATACCTTGAAAACAGGCTGCAGGAACTCTTGAGCCAGGCCGATGACACGGTCTCCGGCATGACGATCACCAATGAGAACTTCCCCGATCCGACCGACCGCGCCTCCCTGGAAGCGGACCGCAATTTCCTGCTGCGGATTCGCGACCGGGAGAGCAAACTGATCAAGAAAATCAAGCAGGCGCTTGAGCGGATCGAAAACGGGACCTATGGGATCTGCGAGTCGTGCGGGGAGGAAATCTCGGTCAAACGGCTCAAGGCACGGCCGGTGACCACCCAGTGCATCGAGTGCAAAGCCAAAGAGGAAGCCCTGGAGAAAGCGCTTGGAATTTAGGCCTCAGCCCTCCATAGATCTTCACATTCATTCCACGGCTTCCGACGGTACGCTTACCCCCGCAGATATCATCGCCCTCGCCTTGCGCCTTCGGCTGGGAGCCATCTCCATCACCGACCATGACTCCATCGCCGGTTCCCGGGAGGCCTTGCTCAACGGAATCCCTGAAGCGCTCGGCTTTCTGACAGGGGTGGAGATCAGCGCTGAACCGCCACCCTCCTATCCCGGCGCCGGCAGCATCCACATCCTGGGTTACGGAATGCGCCTGGACGACCCCGAATTGAACGGGACCCTCGAGAAACTGCAGGATGCGCGCAAAGACCGCAATCCGCAGATCGTTGCCCGTCTGAACAAATTGGGGATTGCCATCCGCCTCGAAGAGGTTGAATGCGAGGCCGGTGACGGTCAGCCGGGCAGGCCCCACATCGCCAAGCTGTTGGTGAAGAAGGGCATTGTGCGGACCATCGATGATGCTTTCGACCGGTACCTCGGCAACGGCAAACCGGCCTATGTGGACAAATTCCGGATTGAATCCAACCAAGCGCTCGAGCTGATCAACGCCGCCGGCGGCATCCCGGTCCTGGCCCATCCCTGCCTGCTGGAGCTGGAAAGCGACCAACAGCTCGACGAGATCCTGCGGGAGATGATGTCCATGGGGCTGAAAGGGTTGGAAGTCTATTTCTCCGAGCACTCCCCGGAGCAGACCCAGCGCTATACCGAGTTGGCGAAGCGTTGCGACCTGCTGATGACCGGCGGCACCGACTTTCACGGAGACATCCAACCGGAGGTCCAGATGGGGGTCGGCAGAGGAGGCCTCCATGTCCCCTTCGAGCTGTACGAGAAACTGATCGGGAGCTGACCCGACACCGCCGACCCGAAGCGCCCGCCCGCCTTTTTCGAAAAGAGGAGCTTCCCATGGATATTCCTCCGATTTCCCCTGTCGAAACGCTCATCCACTATACCTTCAGGGACAAACGTCTGCTGGAGGAAGCCCTGCGGCATAGCTCGTTCGTCAACGAGGTCCCGGACGCCCGCCTGAGGGACAATGAGCGCCTGGAGTTCCTGGGGGATGCGGTGTTGAACCTGGTGGTGGGGCACATCCTGCTGACGCGCTTTTCCATCTTGAAGGAGGGCGACTTGTCGCGCATGCGAGCCAATCTGGTCAACGAGCAACAGCTGGCAAAATTGGCGCGCAGCCTGAACCTCGGCACAGCCGTCAAGCTCGGCAAGGGGGAATCCCAGTCCGGCGGGCATGAAAAGAGTTCTATCCTGGCCGGCACGCTGGAGGCACTGATGGCGGCCGTCTACGTGGATGGGGGATTCGAGGCTGCCTTTACGATTGTTCAAAGGGTCTTTCTGCCTTTGGTGCAGCAGCTCGAGGGCGCCAACGGGCACGCCGACTTCAAGAGCCAGCTCCAGGAATTGGTGCAGGCCCGTCCTGGAACGATGCCGAGCTATTCGGTCACCCGGGAAGAGGGGCCCGACCATGACAAAACCTTCTGGGTGCAACTGCGCGTGGTGGACATCGAGGCCCAGGGCATGGGCAAGAGCAAGAAAGCAGCCGAGCAGGATGCGGCGAGAAAGGCCCTGGAGCTGATCAATCCCTAACGGATTATATTACGGATCTGGTATCTGTCGGTGACGATCTCATGACGGCCCGCCCCTTCATTGTGCCGGTCTTTATTCCGCATGCCGGCTGCCCCCACCGCTGCGTTTTTTGCAATCAGTCCGCCGTCACCGGCCGAAGTGGCGCTTTGCTCGAATCCAGCGATTGGCAGACCCATGCCAGGGAATTTTTACGGTTCCGGGGCCGCCGTCAGGGCATTTCGCAAATTGCATTTTTCGGCGGCAACTTCCTTGGGTTGCCCGAGGAACGCATCCTTGCACTGCTGACCGGAGCCTCGGAATATGTACGCAAAGCGGAGGTCGACGGAATTCGTTTCTCCACCCGGCCGGACACCGTGAACCGAAAAACCTTGAGCCTGATCGCCTCCTTTTCCGTGCAAACCGTGGAGCTGGGGGCACAGTCGATGGATGAAGCGGTGCTCAAGCTCTCGCGGCGTGGTCACACCGCTGCAGATACGCTGGCCGCCCTGGAACTGCTGAGGGCCGCCGGCTACGAGGTGGGGCTGCAAGTCATGGTGGGCCTGCCCGGCGACGACCCGGCCCGCCTCATGGAAACCGGCCGGCGCATCGCAGATCTGAAACCGGACTTCGTCCGCATTTACCCAACCCTGGTCCTGGCCGGAAGCATTTTGGAGACCTGGTACCGGGCGGGAAGGTATCGGCCCCTGGAGGTGGAAGAGGCCGTCGAGCAGACGATGCCGCTTTATCGCCTTTTCCGACAGCACGGGATCCCGGTCATCCGCACCGGGCTTCAGCCCACGGAGGGCCTGTCCCGAGGAGGAGCGGTGGTGGCCGGACCGTTTCACCCGGCCTTCGGCCACCTGGTGCAAAGCGCATGTTTCCTGGCTGCCGCTCGGAATGCTTTGCGCTGCAAGTCCGTTTCGGGCCGGATGCTTGAAATTCGTGTTCACCCGCGGAACGTGTCGCGCATGCGCGGGCTTAATAACGCCAATGGCAGGGCCATCCGGCAAGAGTTCGGATTCTCAGAAGTGAAGGTGTTTGCAAGTGCGGAAATGACAGAGGATGCGATTGGACTTTCGGAGGGCAATTTAGTTTCGATCTATAATCCCAGCGATCACTAAAGCGCGTCCATGCTTTTTATAATAATTCCCTGCGGCCTGCCGCAGGGAATTATTATAGGTCTTTCTTGAAAAAATCCTCTGTTTCTTTGACCTCCCCTGGTCGCTTGCTGTAGTCGATCGGCACCGTGCCTTCCTTGAAGCACTCGAAAATCGTCTTGCGCGATTCCGGCACAGGCAACAGCCCTGTTTCGGCGTCGATTTTGGCGAAAACCACCCCTTCCGGCGGTTGGAAGGTCTTGACCGGTTCATTGGCCAGGACCCGCTTCATGAAGCCAAGCCAAATCGGGCTGGCCGCCACGGCTCCGGTCTCGGTCTTGCCCAGCGGGGCCTCGCTGTCGAAACCGACCCAGACCCCTGCAACGTACTCGGGGGTGTAGCCGATGTACCAGGCATCGTACATGTCGTTGGTAGTTCCGGTCTTGCCGGCGGTCGGCCTGCTTAGGGCCTTGATCCGCTGACCTGTGCCGTGCTGGACGACGCTCTCCATCAGGCTGGTCATGATGAAGGCGGTGTCCTTCTCGATGATTTTCCTGCGTTCGGAAACGGCCTCCTCCAGCACGTTCCCGTACCGATCGACGATTTTCAGGGTAAACACCGGCTCGACCAAAAAACCCTGGTTGGCGAAAACCGAATAGGCCCGGATGAGCTCGAACAAGCTCACTCCGGAGGAACCAAGGGCGAGCGAAAGCGTTCGGGTGAGTTCAGAAGAGATCCCCAGCTTGCGGGCATAATCGATGGCGTAGTCGACGCCGATGTCCTGCAGGATTTTGACCGTCACCACGTTGCGCGACTGGGCCAGCGCCTCCCGCAAGAGGGTCGGCCCGTAAAAGGTCTCACGGTAATTCTTGGGCTTCCAGGTCTGGTCGCGCACGCGGTCCTCGAAAACCACGGCAGAGTCGACGATGACCGTCGCCGGCGTGTAGAGTTTCCTGGGATCGTTGAACTTCCGGTCCAGCGCGGCCGCGTAGATGATGGGCTTGAAGGAGGATCCCGGTTGGCGCCGCGACTGGATGGCGCGATTGAACTGGGTTTCATTGAAATCGCGGCCGCCCACCATGGCCTTCACCAAGCCGGTCTCGCCCTCCAGGCACAGGAGCGCGCCCTGCACCAGGGGCTCCTGCTCGAGAGAAAGGCGCCAGGGCTCTCGGCTGTCCTTGCGCTTATCCTTGATTTTCACCAGGACGACATCCCCGACCTTGAGCACCGAGCCTGGCTGTCGGACCTTGGCATCGTAATGGGCCACATCCGGGTTGGGTTTGCGCGCCCAGTCCATGTCCGCCAGGGCGATAATCCCCAGGTCGTTGCCGATCTTCACACTCACCGTCTTGGCCGCATCGCTCACCTGGACCACCACGGCCTGGGTGATTCGGCCCGGCTCCAGGGGGGTTTTCTCAACCTCCGTCTGCTGGTCGCGGATGTAGGCTTCGATGTCGGAGGAAAGGATCGACTTGAGCGGCCCGCGATAGCCCTGGCGCTTGTCGAGCTCCTGCAGCCCCCGGTTGACCTCCTGCTCGGCCATCTTCTGGAAATCGATGTTCACCGCCGTGTGGATTTGAAGCCCCTGGGTGTAAAGGGCATCCGTGCCGTATTTGGCTTCCACATAGCGGCGAACGTGTTCCGTGTAGTAGGGCACCTCCTCCACGTAAATGTTGCGGCGGGGCTTGATGTCCAGCTTGAGCGCCAGCGCCTCGTTGGCCTGAACACGGGTGACGTAGCCATCCTCGACCATCCGGTTGAGGACGTACACCTGCCGCGCCCGTGCCTGCTCGGGGTGGCGGAAGGGCGAATAGCGGGTCGGGGCCTGGGGAAGCCCTGCCAGGATCGCGCACTCCGCCAGGTTCAGTTCCTGAACCGGCTTTCCGAAATAGTTTTCGGCCGCGGCCTGCACGCCGTAGGCCCCGTGGCCGAGATAAATCTGATTGAGATAAAGAAAGAGAATCTCCTCCTTGGAAAACGCCTTCTCGATGCGGTAGCTCAGGATGACTTCCTTGATCTTCCGGATATAGCTGCGCTCGGGCGTCAGAAGGAAAGAGCGCGTCACCTGCTGGGTGATGGTGCTGCCGCCCTGCTTGATTGTTCCGGCTTCGAGGTTTTTCAGGGCGGCCCGGACGATGCCCAGAGGATCTACGCCCTGGTGCTGGAAAAAGCGGGAATCTTCGGCGGCAACGAACGCCTTGACCAGCAGGGGCGGCACTTCGCTCAGCGGGATGACCACCCGACGCTCCTTGAAAAACTCAGCTATTATGCGCTGATCGTCGGCATATACCTTGGAGATGATCGACGGCTGGTAGTCCATGAGGGAGTTGATTCTGGGCAGATCCTGGCTGATGTACTGATACCCGCCGACCAGCGCGAGCCCGCCAAGCATCCCGAGGATGAAGAGCGCCAGCAGGGGATACAGGATGAACCGCTTGAAGCGTCCCCGTTTCTTGGAGCTCGGGGGCTGGGCTTTTTTCTGGGGGACAGGTGCCTTCTGAACCATGGATCGTTAGCCTTCACCGGGTCGGGTGGGGACTTGCGCTCCTTCCTGCGGCCAGACCCTCACGCCGAACGAATGCAAACTCGTATTCTTAAGTCTAATGTGGACCTTTTTGCAAATGCATGAAAGATTCCGAAAATATCAGGACCCTCATGTCAGGAGAACCGTGCGGTTACGCCGATTGAAACCCGTCCGCATTCACGCCGGATTTGTTATCAGAAAATGAGGCCGCTAACAACAAAAATTAATTGACTTGGGCTGTGTAACAATATTAATAGATAAGTTTTTGGTTGTGATTTAATTCAGCACTCAGCAGCGGTTTAGTGAATAATAGCGCCGAACCTTCTCGACTTCAATATTTGTACGAGGGCTTTTCCACACCCGCCCCGATGGTAGCCCAGAATGCTCACGCTCAACTTTGACAAACTCGGCGGCCTGGTTCCCGCGATCGCTCAGGATTATCAGACCGGCGAGGTGCTGATGCTCGCCTTCATGAACGAAGCGGCCTGGAACGCGACCCTCACAACCGGGCGAGCCACTTACTACAGCCGCAGCCGGAAATGCCTCTGGGTGAAAGGCGAAACATCCGGAAACGTTCAACGCGTGCGCGAAATCCGCATCGACTGCGACGACGACGCGGTGATCCTCAAGGTTGAACAGGTAGGCGGCGCCGCCTGCCATACCGGACATCGGAGTTGTTTTTACAAAAAGGTTGAAAACGGGGCGGTTCATATAGAAGGCCAACCGGTGTTCGACCCGAAGGAGGTTTATCGAAAGTGACCAAGAAACTGAAACTGGGCATCCCCAAGGGCAGCCTGCAGGAAGCGACCATCTCGCTTTTCAAGCGCTCCGGTTGGAACATCAATGTCAACAGCCGCAGTTATTTCCCCGAAATAAATGATGATTTCATCGAATGCGCCATATGCCGCGCCCAGGAGATGGCCCGTTACGTAGAAAACGGGACTCTCGATGCCGGTCTCACAGGAAAGGACTGGATCGCCGAAAACAGCTCCGATGTGCACGTGGTGGCGGATCTTGTCTACTCCAAGGTGAGCGCGCGGCCGGCGCGCTGGGTGCTGGCCGTGCCCTACGATTCGCCGATAAGCTGTCTGGAAGATCTCGCCGGGAAGAAGCTTGCCACCGAGCTGGTGGAATTTACCCGCCGCTACTTTGCCGAACGCCAAATCGATGTAAATATCGAGTTTTCCTGGGGGGCCACCGAAGCCAAGGTCGTTTCCGGGCTGGTGGATGCCATCGTCGAAGTCACCGAAACGGAGAGCACCATCAAGGCCCACGGCTTGCGCATTATCCACGAACTGATGCGCACCAACACCCAGCTGATCGCCAACCATGGAGCTTGGACGGATGTTGATAAGCGTTTGAAAATTGAGCAAATCGCCCTGCTTCTCAAGGGTGCGCTACTGGGCGAGAAGATGGTCGGCCTGAAGATGAACGTGCCCGAGGAGCGCATGGAAGAGGTGGTCTCCATGCTGCCCAGCCTGAAGTCCCCGACGGTCGCCCCGCTTTACCGCTCAACCTACTTTTCCGTGGAGATCATGGTCAACCGCGAGATCGTGCGCGACCTCATCCCCCGACTGCTTGCGCACGGCGCCGAAGGCATCATCGAGTACCCATTAAACAAGGTGGTTTAAAGCCTGAAAGGACAGCTTAAAACTACTTTGTTTAATTCGTTAACACTAATTTTTCCGAAGGAAAAATTAAAATTATGGTTTCAAAAAGAACCCAGGAACTGACATCCTTCATTGTCATGGACGTGCTCGAGAAGGCCAAGGAGATGGAGCGCCGAGGCGTCCATGTCATCCACCTCGAGGTTGGAGAGCCGGATTTCGATGCGCCCACCTGCGTGAAGGCCGCGGCCTGCCGGGCGTTGGAGGAGGGCCACACCCACTACACCCACAGCATGGGCAATTTCGAGCTGCGGGAAGCCATCGCCCACTACTACCGGGGAACCTACGGCGTCAGCGTCGAACCGGACCAGATCATCGTGACCTCAGGGTCCTCACCGGCCATCCTGCTGGTGTTCTCCGCGCTGCTCGATCCGGGCGACGAGGTCATCATCTCCGACCCGCACTACGCCTGCTACCCAAACTTCATCAAGTTCGTGCAGGGGGTGCCGGTTTCCGTTCCGGTCTTAGAGGAAGACGGCTTCCAGTTCCGGCCCGAGGCCATCCGCGAGAAAATCACCGCCCGCACCAAGGCGATCTTCATCAATTCGCCCTCCAACCCCACCGGGAACCTGCTTTCGGCCGAATGCATGCAGGAGATCGCCAACATGACCGCAGGGCCCGACGCTCCGATGATCGTCTCCGACGAGATTTATCACGGCCTGGTCTATGAGGGCAAAGACCACAGCATCCTGGAATTCACCGACCGGGCCTTCGTGCTCAACGGGTTTTCCAAGCTCTTCGCCATGACCGGTCTGAGACTGGGTTATGTCATTGCTCCGCCTGCGCTCATCCGGCCCATGCAGAAGCTGCAGCAGAATTTCTTCATCTCCGCCAACTCCATGGTGCAGCGGGCCGCCATCGCTGCTCTGCAGTGCGCCGGCGACGATGTCGCGCGCATGAAGTCGGTCTACGACGAACGCCGCAAGTTCATGATCCGCCGGCTCAAGGAAATCGGGTTGGGCATCACCGTGGAGCCGACGGGCGCTTTCTACGTGTTCGCCAACGCCAAGCATGTCTCCAGCGACTCCTACAAGCTGGCCTTTGACATCCTCGAAAAGGCCCATGTGGGTGTCACCCCCGGCATCGATTTCGGCCAAAACGGCGAAGGCTACCTGCGGTTCTCCTACGCGAATTCCATGGAGAACATCGCCGAAGCCATGAACCGGCTTGAGCACTATTTCCGCACGCGGCGCTGACCGGAAGCAGCCTCACCATCGCATGTGGCTCCCGATGGCTGCGCGGCAGACCTCTGGGAAAAACTCACGTCAAAGCGCTCAGAGCCGAAAACTGAGCGGATAATGTCCTTTCTTGTGCGCCTTAAGCGCTGTACCTTTGTGCGTTAGAGCGTTGACTTTTGCTCCTCCGCGTGGAACAACGCACCAACCAACCAAACATTCGCTATGTGACATGCTCATAAAATCGGCAGAGTTCGTCATCAGTGCCGTCCGGCCGCAGCAATACCCGGCAGAGGAGCTGCCGGAGTTCGCCTTTGCCGGACGATCCAACGTGGGCAAGTCCAGCCTGATCAACACCCTGGTGAGCCGCAGGAAACTGGTCCAGACCAGCTCCACGCCCGGAAAGACCCGATTGATCAACTTTTTTCGAGTGAACGGCGCGCTCATGTTCGTCGACCTTCCGGGCTACGGCTATGCACGAGTGTCCGAAGAGGAACGCCTCAAATGGCGGCCCATGATCGAAAAATACCTCTCCAGCCGGGAAAACCTGAAAGCGGTCGTCCTCATCCTGGACATTCGGCGCACGCCCAACGAGGAAGACGCTCAACTTCTGAACTGGCTGGCCCGCCGCGAGATCGCTGCGGTCTTGGTCGTCACCAAGACCGACAAGCTGTCGAAAACCTCCCAAGCCAAGCAACTGAAGATCATCGCCGGCGCGCTGGAGACCGACCCCGAGGAACTGGTGTTGTTCTCCGCCAAGTCCCGCCAAGGCCGGGATGTGCTGTGGAGAACCCTGGTGGATCTGGCCACGGCGGCGCCCGAAGATGAGCGGGCCTGACAGGTTCATTGAGGAGGGTATAGGGGGGTGCCTCAAGCGAAGCGCTTTTCAAGCTCCGCAAGAACGATCCGTGAGCCCCGGAGGCCACTCATATCTCTCCGCTGCAACCGCCGCCCCGCGAGCCAAGCGGGCGAAGGCATTCTTCGAAAAACTGCCGCTCATATGACGACCGACTCTGATTCCAAGGCGACCCCATTTAAATCCGGCTACGTCACCATTGCCGGTGCGCCCAACGCCGGCAAGTCGACGCTGCTCAACCGCATCCTGGGCGAGAAGATATCGATCATCTCCAGTAAACCCCAGACCACGCGCAACCGGATCCTGGGCGTCTGCCAACGGCCCGGAGTCCAGATCATTTTCTACGACACACCGGGCATTTTTGTCGCCAAGGATCCGCTGAACGCCAAGATCGTGGATACGGCTCTCGGCGCCATCGGCGAAGCCGACGTGCTGCTGGCGGTCGTGGATGCCGCCCATCCAGACCCGACGGCGGAAGCGCTCCTGGCGGAGAAGATCCGCGACCAGAAGCTGCCGGTCATCATCGTTTTGAACAAGGTGGACTTGGTCGCCGAAAAGAAAAAGCTGTTGCAGGTTATCGCCCGCTGGTCGGCACGCCAGTCCTTCGCGGCCATTGTGCCGGTGTCCGCGCTGGACGGCACGCAGGTCGAAGAGCTCATCGGCGCCATCGTCAAAGCCCTGCCCGACGGGCCGCCTTATTTCCCTGAGGACACCTTGACCGACGCCACCGAGCGGTTCATCGCTGCCGAGCTCATCCGCGAGAAGATCTTCCGACTGACGGGCGAGGAAATCCCCCATGCCTCGGCCGTGACCGTGGAGGCCTTCAAACCGAGCGCGGATGAAAAGCGGATTACCATCGATGCGACCATCCACCTCGAGCGCAACTCGCAGAAAGGGATCATCATCGGCAAGGGCGGCGCCATGCTCAAGCGCATCGGCACTGAGTCCCGGCAGGACATCGAGAGGATGACGGGGTCGAAAGTTTTCTTGAAGCTTTTTGTGCGGGTACAGAAGAACTGGCGCAAGGACACCAAAGCCATCGAACGCTTCGGCTATTAAAACAAAAAGCGGAACCTTCAGGTTCCGCTTTTTGTTTTAATAAATTGAAACTGGCTGGCGGCTACGGCCCCAACGGTAAGCGGGAAGATGCCGCTGCCACCTCTGGCCGGGCGGGTTTCCTGGCCGCCCAGGGCAGCCGCAGGCCTTCGGGCATGACGCTGAAAAGCGACAGCAGCAGGGCCGCGGCATACGGCAGCGATTGGATCAGAAGCAGGGCCGACCGAATCAGTCTCTCTTCGGTCTGGTCGTTGCCGAAGTTGTAGTTGACCACCACCGCAAAGAAAAGCAGCACCATCATCAAGGCCTCGCCGCGGGCCATCATGAGCCCCTTCACCACGGCGCTCTTGCTTTCACATTTGGGCGTCCTCAGAAACGGCATGCTCTTGGTGAAAATGCCGCGCAGGATCGCCGTCGCAATGGCATGGGTGAGGGCCGTTCCGGCGAGGGCAGCGCCCACCCGCTGTCTGAACGTGCACGGCACCCGCGCCGCGTAAAGCCACAGAAAATGCATCAGTTTGAACAGGAAGGCGCCGATCGGCGGCAGCATCAACACGTACAGCGGGGCCCCGAAGTATTTCGGAAAGAGCGCCATACCGATCGCCCAAAGAATGCAGAGCACGTTCATGATCAGGCTGATGGCATCGCCGAACCAGGGCAGCCAACCGGCGATGAAATGATACCGCTGCCCGAGGTTCAGCCCGCTCTTGCGGCTGAACGGGGAAAGCTCCGGCCAGTGGCGCTTCATGATCTGCACGGCGCCGTAGACCCAGCGGAACCGCTGACGCTTGTAGCCGCCGAAGGAATCCGGCGTCAGTCCCTTGCCGAAGCTCTCTTTGACGTAGACGGTGTCATAGCCCAGGCTCTGAATGCGCAGCCCAAGCTCGGCGTCCTCACAGATGCACCACTCGGCCCAATTGCCCGAATCGAGCAGGATCGACTTTCGGATGAGGGTCATGGTGCCGTGCTGTATGATGGCGTTGCGCTCGTTGCGGTGAACCATCCCGATCTCAAAGAAGCCGTGGTACTCCCAGTTGATCATTTCCTTGAAGAGGTTGCCCTCCCAGGCGCGATGATCCTGGGGCGCCTGCACAACGCCCACCTCCTGGCGATCGAAGTGGGGCACGAGCAGTTTGAGCCAGTCCGGGCGTACGATATAGTCGCTGTCGACCACCGCCACCAGCGCGGCTCCGGGGTCGGTGTGCTGCAGGGCAAAATTAAGCGCCCCCGCCTTGTATCCTGCGATCTTCTCCAGGTGGAAAAACCGGAATTTGGCACCCAAGGTTTCACAGTGGGCCTGCACCGGCTGCCAGAGTTCCGGATGCGGGTTGTTGTTGTCTATGACCAGCACCTCAAAGTTCGGGTAGTCCAACGCCGCCAAGCCGTTCAAGGTCTCGATCACCATGTCCGGCGGCTCTTTGCAGATCGGCACATGGATGGAAACCAGCGGCGTGGCCGGGCCGGCCCCGCCGGCCAGGGGTGTGAAGCGGCGTTTCAGGCCCTCTGTCCAGATCATCTCGGACATCTCAAAGCCGTTGACCAGAATGATCATGAGCAAACCGGCCTGCATCGGCAGCAGCAACGCCCAGATGAACGTCTCCCAGAACAAAAACTCACCAATCAGCGGGGAGGCGATCACCCAAACTAAAACCGACGCCGTTGTTTGCAGCAGCATTGCGAAAAACAGCCTGCCGCTGAAGGGCTGCGACGGCTGGTTTCGCAGGTACAACCACACCAGCAGCACCCCCGCGATCACGGCGGCGAACCCGCTGTACATCAGCGTACCGGACTGAATCGTCCCCTGGAAGGAGAACTTGGGCGTGCGGTCCACGTCGTAGATGCCCCAGAAGGCTCCGACCACCCCTTCGTGGGGTTTTTTCCACGGCTGGTCGAACACTTCCATGATGCAGTAATCCAGCTTGCGCTGGTCGGCGATATTCAGGAACCGCCGCAGGAACTTGGCTTCGTCCTCCCGGCTGGGCTTGGCCTTGCCGAAATTCTCGCCGTTGCTCGGCCAGCCCACTTCCGCGAGAAACACGGGCTTGTTGGGGAACGCTTCCTTCACCTGCTTGAAGCGATCGAGGACCCAGCCGATGGAATCGCTGAAAGAAACCTTTTCCCAGTAGGGCAGGACATGGATGGCGATGAAGTCAACGTGGTTGACCAGCTCGGGGTTTTTCATAAAAACATGCCACGGCTCGGCCGTACCGACCGGCACCTTCACCGCGGCCCGAATCCGGTCCAGGTAGGTGATGAGTTCCGGGACGGTGAGGTCGTTGCGGTAGAGCGCCTCGTTGCCGACGATGACCCTCTTGATGGTCGCAGGATAGCGGTTGACGTTTTGGATGAGGTTATAAAGCTCGTCTTCGTTGCGCTCGTAACGGCCGTCGATCCAGGCGCCGGCCGTGACCTCGAACCCCAGGCGCGCGGCCATGCCCGGGATGGCTTCCATCCCGTCCAAGGACGAGTAGGTGCGCACCCCTTTAGTCTTGCCCTTTAGAAATACCAGATCGTCCCTGATTTCTTCCGGTGTCGGGAACTTGTTTTCGATGGGATCCTGCCCGGCGCGATATGGGCTGAACGATACATAGTTAAAGGTGCCGGACCACCCGGGTTCCGGATTTTCCGGTCGGTTGAACACGGACCACAAAGCGATGTTGAAGGCGCAGGTGATGCCGAGGATGACCCACATCGTTTTACGCATGGCGCTTATTTTCTCCATGGCTAGTAATTCCCAGCCATAACGCTTTTACTATCAACCGGCCATGGTTGTTTGCATGCCGTCCACAGCCCCAAAAAAAAGGCCTTCTGCAAAGAGGCCACTCTGGAAAAGCAGATTTTTTAACGTCTTTCTCCCAGCAGGAAACTCCAAGTTCCCTTTGGTTTGGTTTTCCCTAAAAGCAACAAGCAGAGAGTTACCCCTGCTCATTTGGTGCCCGATCCGCCGATATTCCAAGTTGTTGGAGCGCAATATAACATGTTTTTAGGGGCCGTCAACAACAATCTTGCCTGCCGCCTAATAGACTATTGAATTAGACGCTGTCTGCTACAGGACCGTTTACCTGAATTGCTGTTGGTCACCACGGAAGCTCGTCAAATTTTATCCTGATCGCCCCCTCAAGAGGATGGCGTCGGTTTTTTATTTTCTAGGAAGTGATTTCCACAACCGAAAAGAAACTTACTTCACAGAATATTGCAGAAAGCAAATAAGCGCCCCGATTCGAAACCTGTAATAAATACGCAACAATTTGAAAAAATTAGTTATTAGATTTAATGGATGGCGAGTGGAATAAATTTTGCTTAACCGTGACTGTCAACTGTGAATTGGACATTGGAGTCATAAATAGATATAGAAGCGTTTCTTTTTCACCGAGCTAAAGGGAGGAGCAAAGAGATGAGGGCGACTTTGATACTGTATCTTGAGGGCATCTTTCCAAACAGCCACAACATGCTCGAATCCGATCCTTGCGATTGCCCGAACAAAAGCACTCGTTCTGATTTTCCCAAGGGGTTTTCATTGTTCGAAGTCCTGGTGGTCGTCGCCATTCTAGCCTTGGCTGGTGTGGTCGCAATACCCAATCTCATCGATTGGCGCAGCCATATGCGTCTGAGGGCAGCGGCCACTGAACTGAAAGAGAACCTGGAATTGGCCAAATCCGCGGCGGCGAAAGAGAATATGTACATTTACGTGGAGTTCGTCCCGCTGGAGGGGAAATACCGCATCAGCTACAAGGATCTGGACGGCAACCTGATCCCGATCAAGGAAGAACGTCTACCGAACGATGTAATGATCGACAAAACCCATGCGCAGTATACCGTAACAGGCGACAAAACGGGATTCAACTCCCGGGGCGGGGCCAACAATTGCACCATTGTGCTCACCAACCTTCAGAAAAAGAGCAAGATCATTTCCATCTCACCCATCGGAAAAGTGGAGGTTAAGAGCTGATGATTTCCTCATGTGAGCGTAATGTTTTTCCCGAAATGAGCCGATACCGATCAATATCGGACAACAGGGGCTACCTTCTGCTGGAAATTTTGATCGCGGTCGCCATTTTCTCCATCGGCTTTCTGGCGGTGGGAACCATGATCGTGTCCACCACGCGGACCAACACAACCGGAAACATTGTCACTCAGGCTACGCTGTTGGCCGTTGAGACGCTGGAGACTTTGAAAAACGACCCGGTCGGCGACCTCGTTCCCGCAAATTACAGCGACCCGAACAACCCCGTCGACGAGTGGGGCAACAAAGGCGGCATTTTCAAACGCAGCTGGGTCATCGATGACCCGGTCGGTTACAACACCTCGCGACGCGTTCGGGTGACCGTGAACTGGGAGCATCTCGGCCAAAATCGAAGAGTGGAGTTGGCGACCATTACCAGGGGCAATGGAACATGAAGAAGGTATTCTTCAGCTACGCTCATTCCAACGATGGGTTCACCCTGATGGAGCTCTTGGTTGCGCTGGGCCTGACGGCAACGGTGTTAGGCATCATGGTGGCCTTTTTCATGAACTTCAGCCGGGCCTCCACCATCCAAAACGCCGCTGCCAGCGCCCAGCACTCAGTACGGGCCGGCCTTGAGTACATCATGCAGGACATCCGCATGGCCGGACTGGACCCACTGGAGAAGGCCGGCGCTGGAATCGAGGAAATCACTGCCAGTGGAAAAAAGCTGCGGTTCTCATCGGACCGCTGCAACCTGCCCGTAGCATCTTCGGGCTGCCCCAACCCCGAGCCGGACGGCGATCTCGATGACGACTCCGAAATCGTCACCTATTTTTACGATGCTGCTCAAAAGACGCTTAAAAGATGCCTGTATGAACTTTCTGCGACCTACGGGTCGGATAGTTCCAGCGGTTCATGCCAGGCCGTCTTGGAAAAAGTTATCGCCAATCCGGATGGCACCCCTGTTTTTACCTTTCTGGATAACGGCGACGCCGCTATCACCAACAACAACGACCGGAACCAAATTCGATCCGTAATTCTCACGCTGACCGTCGAAGAGCCGGCAGGCCTCAAGAATAAAGTGGCGCGGACCTACTCCTCCCGCGTGCGCCTGCGCAACATCGGTCTGTGAGCTGATTGGAAATTTACACTTGGAAAGACGGACCATGATAAGACCATTTTTGCTGAAAAATGAAGACGGATATCTAACCATTGTAGCCGCCCTGGTCATTCTGGCCCTTCTGACGGTGATCGGAATTTCAGCCTCGCGCGTGGCCAGCACCGAGGTGACCATGGCCCGAAATGAAGTCGTTTACAAGCGGAACTTCTACCTGGCCGAAGGTGCAGCTCTGGAAGCTGCCGATCGCCTGGCCAAAAACGGAAACTTGAAGGACAACTCCGAGGCATGGATGGAAATGGTCACCGGCAATTTAGACACGGACAGCTTGAGATATTACTGGGACAACTCGACTGCAGCCGGTGACACCGTAATTCCTGAGCCATCCGAAGTAGACCTGGGTCACACCAATTTTCTGGTGGGACACGACGGCGTCGCGCATGGCTCATCCCTTGACATGAGCAAGCCCACCATCCACGCCATTGCCATTTACGGTCGATGTGTCTGGGAAGGCTCCGCCATCGTCAAGATGGGATACCGCGCTGCTTACTGAACTTGAATTCCGCCGAATACACATAAGGATATCGGTCATGCCTGTGCAGAGAAAATCAAAGGGAGTGCCGGCCGATAAACGGACGGTTGGCTTGTGTGCAACTGCAGTGCTGCTTGGCTTAATGGTTGCCATGGCGGGGGGGCCGTGGGCGCCGCATGCCGCGGCGGGAATCGACCTCTCCGACACACCGATGTTCACGAGGATTCTGCCGCCGCCGGCCAACATCATGTTCCTGTTGGACGATTCCGGGAGCATGAATTTTGAAATCCTGGTGACGGGCCAGTACGACGGAAGCTTTCCGAACCCGGACAAGAGCGCGGCGGATCTGGCCAGCGACCCTCACGGCTTCTGTTACCTGTTCGACGACGTAGGCGACAATGTCTACAAGGCGTACAGCCAACCCGACTGGTACGCGGGCCAAGAGGGCCGCAAGCTCTGGCAGACCCAATTTTACCAAACCAACGCCATGTACTACAACCCGAATGTAACCTACACGCCGTGGCCGAGCTACGGCAGCGTAACGTTCACGGATGCGAACAAGGACACTCCCGCAAGCCACCCCGTCAACGGCAGCTACACCCTCAACATGGAGGACACATCGTACACGGTCGGAACCGTTAATGTTCCTCACTCGCGCTATGTTGTTTATTCCGCCAGCGAGAGCAAGCACTACCTGGTTTTGCTCGACAAGCCTTCTTCTTCTAAAAAATACTACACGTTCACCGTGACCGGATCGGGTCTGGCCGGAAAATTCTCCGCGCTCACTCCGATGTCGACCCCGCCGGCCGATGTGCTCTCAGGCCGCAGCTTTTCCGAGGAACGGCAGAACTTCGCCAACTGGTTTACCTACTATCGCCGACGCGAGTTCGTGGCCAAGAATGCACTGGCCAACGTAATCAAGAGCCTGTCTCAAGTCCGGGTGGGGGTCTACGGGATCAACAAAAAAGTCGTGCTGCCCCTTGCCAACGTAAACGTGACGCAGGGGGCGACAGTCAGCGATGCCACGCACACGCTGCTTGAGAAGTTGTATCCTTACCAGTCAGCCGGCGGCACCCCGCTGAAAGCCGGACTTAAAACCATCGGCAACTACTTCAAGGACAATACCGGAACCCTGGGCACTGTGAGCGGCCCCGCACCCTATGGAACGGCGGCAGACGGCGCCTCCTGCCAGCAGTCCTTCACGATCATTCTCACCGATGGCTATTACGACGATCTGGGCACTTCGCTCAACGGCAACACCGACGGCGACAACGGGGCTCCTTATGCCGATACGCATGCTGACACCCTCGCCGACATCTCCATGTACTATTACGAGACAGACCTCAACGCCCTTGCCGATCAGGTGCCGAAAAACAAATACGACTGGGCCACCCACCAACACATGACCACCTATGCTGTCGCCTTCGGCGTGAGCGGCTCCTTGAACCCGGCGGACTACGATGCGGACTTTCGGCACAAGACCACCAAAAACCTCATCCAGTGGACCGTTCCTTCCGCCGCGTACAAACCCGAGGCGGTCGATGATCTGTGGCATGCCACCGTGAACGGCCGGGGCAAGTTCTTCAATGCCAGCAACCCGGTGGCGCTGAGCTCCGCCCTGAACGATCTCATGAACGCCATATCCGAAATTTTGATCGGCTCGTCCTCTTCGGTCACAGTGAATGGCGACTACCTTCACGGCAAGGTCGGCAGCAACACCTTCATCTACCAAGGGCTCTATAGCAACAAGGACGGCGAGTGGACCGGCGACATCAAAGCCTACCCGGTCAACGCCGTTACAGGGGACGTCCTCACCATCGCCCCGAAGTGGTCGGCGGCCCAGATGCTGAAGACCAAGGAATGGGACAAACGCCTGATCGCCACCTTCGACGGCACCGTGGGCGTTCCGTTTCTCGAAGGCACGCTGAGCGACCCCCAGAGGACCGTTCTCGGTTCTGACCCGGGCAACAAAGTGAAATACCTGCGCGGTGGAGAGGTCAGCAGCTACCGCTACCGCTCTCAGACACTGGGCGACATCGTGAGCTCTGCGCCGGTGTTCCTGGATGACCTCATCTACGCCGGCGGCAACGACGGCATGCTGCACGCCTTCGACGCCGCCACGGGCGCGGAGATCTTTGCTTATGTGCCGAACCTGGTCTTCGGCAACCTCAAGCTCCTGGCCGACCCGGCCTACACCCACCGTTTTTACGTCGACCTCACCCCCACTGTGAAGAAGGGCAAGGGCATTCTCGGCGGCACGACAACGGTCACACTGCTTGTGGGCGGATTGCGAAACGGCGGCAAGGGGTACTTCGGCCTGAACGTCACCGATTCAAAATCGATCACCACGGAAACCGAGCTCGCCACCCGGGTGCTTTGGGAATTTCCCAAGACCAGCGAACCGGACATGGGCTATTCGTTCAGCAAGCCCGTCATCGTCAAATCGAACAGCACCGCTCACCCCTGGGTGGTGATCTTCGGAAACGGCTACAACAGTGCAAACGGCCAATCGGCTCTCTACATCATCAACCCGAAAACCGGGGACTTGATCACGCGCATCGACGCCGGCGCCGGCCCTGACAACGGTCTTTCGACCCCCATCGCCGTGGATGCCACTTATGATGAAAAGGCTGATTTCGTTTACGCCGGCGACCTCAAGGGCAACCTGTGGAAGTTTGACCTGAGGGCGGAAAACCACGGCGACTGGAAAGTGGCGTTCAGCAAAGACAGCATCCCGCAGCCGCTCTTCCAAGCCAAGGGCCCGGGCGGCACGGTTCAGCCGATCACCACCCGGCCGGACGTTATGTACCACCCTGAACAGCACGGCTTCATCGTCTGCTTCGGCACCGGCAAGTACCTGGGCGACAGCGACTACTCCGACACCTCTGTGCAGTCTGTCTACGGCATTTGGGACTACGGGGATACCGTCTACGACCTTCGCACTAAAAAGTGGAGCAATGACGACAATAAAGAATTCATTGGCGCGTTTGCCAGCCGCACCACCGCGCCCCAACTATCCAATCAGCCGGCCAAGGTGACCCTCCTGAAACAGAAACAGGGCGTTTTCACGGTCAAGATCGGTGGAATCGATCGTCGGCTCCGGTTTCTCGGCAACACGAAACCGGCCTGGGTCACCGAGACGGACCCCGACAGTGCCTCGCTGGAGGAACCAAATCCCGCCTCGACCCAGGACAACCATGTGGGATATTATTTTGATTTGGTCACGGGCGAGCGGGTCATCAGCGACGTTATCATCCGTAACGGGCTGTTGCTCGCCATCGCCTTCACGCCCAACAACGACCGCTGCGGGCCCGGCGGAAACTCCATGTTCATGGAAATCAATGCGTTCACCGGTGGGTCGGCCGGAGGCAGTCTCTTTGACATCACCGGCGACCTGAAAGTCGACACGGATGACCTCGTCAATGTGAATTTCAACGGCACGCCCGAGACGCTTGCGCCGTCCGGCATGGAATTTTTCGGCAACATCCAGCCGCCCGCCATCCTGGGATTGCCAGGCAACGACCAGCGCGAAAAGAAGTACCTGAGTTCCTCCACGGGCAATATCGAGATGCTCCATGAAAAAGGTCCCAAACTGGGAGTGACTTACTGGATGGAAGTCCGCTATTGACCGCAGCCATTCCTGCAACCCGCAGCCCTTCATCAAAGGCTGCGGGCTTTTTATTTTTGATTCTCCCCCCGATTGCTCCAGATTGGAATGGATTGAAGCGTTATTGACGCCTTTCTGTCGAATAGTGCATTATACTTGACTGAGTGCCGCTTTTACGGATGCAGGGTGTCCGTTTTACAAAGGGAGGGCGTCTTTATCAAACGCACGGAAGCCATGGTCGTCTCCTTTCATCCACTTTTCAAGGCCGACCTCAACCTCATCTGCGCCGGACGCAACCCAGGTCATGATGAGCTCGCCGCCATCCGCTCCGCCCACGCCGTTATTTTGCCGCAGGGGTGCCCGCAGCAGTTATACCAAATGGCGCGCGAAAATTGCCTGCATGTTTTCCCGAACTACGATGCGCGCTTCCGATACCCCGGCAAGATCGGGCAGATCCGGCTCTTTCGTGAAACCAACATTCCGCACCCGGAAACCGAAATTTTTAAAAACACCTCCGAATTCCGAACGCGTTACCCGGATGCTGGATATCCTTCATTCCCGGTGGTTTTCAAATTCGATTGGGGCGGGGAAGGAGACACGGTTTTCTTGCTGCAAACGCCGACCGACCTGAAAGACCTGCTGCAGCATGCCGACCGGTGCGAAGCCTCCGGCCAGAGTGGGTTTCTCCTCCAACAATACATCTTTTCCGGCAATCGTTCCCTGCGGGTGGCGGTGATCGGCGAGCGCACGATTTCCTACTGGCGGACGCATGCGGAAGAGAACAGGTTCCATGCCAGCATCTCCAAGGGCGCAAAAGTCGACTTGACATCCGACCTTGTTCTGAAGCAAAAGGCCGAAGCATGGGTCGCAGGTCTTTGCCGCCGCACGCAGATCAATCTGGCCGGCCTTGATGTGATTTTTGCCGAGGAGGATTTTCGGCAGCCCTCTCTGCTCCTTGAAATCAACTATTTCTTCGGGCGGGTGGGGCTGGGGGGGTCCGAGGCCTACTACCGCATTCTGCGCAAAGAGGTCCGCCAGTGGCTGAAACGCGTCGGCGCCTGATGCCGAGATAGGGCGGTTGAAAGCAAACGTTCCGAATCAAGCCCGGCAAGAGAATGGACCACCGACGTTCCAGCAAGAGCCGCGTGCGTTTGGCAGATCATGGGCAAGCACAACGATAGAGCCAACGGTTTCCCTTTGCACCTGGAAGACGCCGACCTCAAGCGCGAACGCGCCAAGGCCCGTGAACTCCGGGAAAGTCAGTGGTGGAAGCGCCGCCTGGCCAAAGGACTGTGCCACTATTGCGGACAGAGGGTGTTGCCGCGGGAACTCACCATGGATCATATCGTCCCGGTGTCCAGGGGCGGCAAAACGACAAAGGGCAACGTGGTGGCCTGCTGCAAGGAGTGCAACACCGCCAAACAACAGTTGCTGCCCATGGAATGGGAAGACTACCTGAAGCAGTTCAATCGGCCCATCGCCTGACGGCCCGCCTCAAGTTTTTCACCTCCTGAGCCGATATCTTCTTGCAGCGCCATGCATGCGCAGTATTGCTTGGCGCCGATTTCCATCACCGTCCGCTGCGATGCTCTATTGCCCATCACCGCTGAAATGAAGGCAGGGTCATGACCTCCGGCAACCGGCAACCTTCTGCTCACGATACCGATTCCCGCGATCGGCAGGCCATCCTTGAGATGCGCTGCCCCAAATGTCTCCGGGAGTACCGCATTCGCCGATCCCGGATCCCCAAAGGGGCCTCCGCGGTCCACTGCAAGGCGTGCGACCAAAAGATCCGCTTCCCCAAAGCGGCCTCTGCCACCGAGCGCGCTCGCCGGCATCGAAACCCGGCCTCCGGCGTGAATAAACCCAGGTTCCGCCTGGATCTCATGACTCCGGAGAAACGCCAGTCCAAAAGACGGTTCACCCTGATTCCATCTTGATCCGGGCATCAATCCGGACGATACGGCCGACCGAGGGCGGCAGGCGCCTGGCTGGAAAAAAAACGCAGAAGCTGCGCGGCCCATTTTTGTTTTTCAGCTCGCCGCTGGATGGATGGGTTTTGACCTAACGACATGACAACCAGCGTGAAAATCATCAGAGGAAACGGCGCCACCTGAAACACTTGCGACGGTATGCTCGGAAGCCACTCCTGCAAAAAAATCCCCAGCACCTGGAGAAATGAAAACAGATAGGCTCCCGCCGCCGCCTTCCCCGGGTGCCACCCGCCGAAGATGACGAGCGCCAAAGCGATCCAGCCGATGCCCTCAGCACCCTGGGGACGGCCCCAACCCGGCTTTGTGCAAAGGGAGAAGGTGGCGCCTGCCAACCCGACCAGGATCCCACCGCAAACCGCATATAGAAGTTGAACTCGCCGGGGCTTGATCCCGCGCGCATGAGCCGCCTTGGGGTTTTCGCCGACAGCCTGAAGTTTCAAACCGGGCGAAGTTCGATAAATGTACCACCAGCAAGCGCCGGCAAGGGAAATGCTCAGATAGACCGGGAAATGATGGTTGAAAAATACGACCCCGGCGAAAGGAATCTGCTCGAGCAAGGGCACCGGCATGGGCGCCGTGTGGAAGCCCTGGATGCGGGAGTAGGGGTTGCCGATGAAGTAGGCCAGGTCGCGGGTCATCAGCGTCATTACAAAGCCGACGGCCACCTGATTCTGGCGCAAAAAGATCCCGAACACGGCGACCACTGCAGCGACGGACGCACCGACCAGCGCCCCGGCGGCAAAGCCCGCCAAGACGCTTTCCATCTTCAGTGCTATGACAAAAGCGGCCATGGCCGCCAGCAGAATGGAGCCGTCAAGCGACAGGTTGATCAGGCCGGATTTTTCCGTGAGCGTTTCACCGATCGTTGCCAGCACGAGCGGTGTTGCACCGGCGACCACGCTGGCAATAATGATGCTGAGGTCGAAATCGATCATCCCCTCAATCCCGTGATGCAGAACCCATGGGTCGAGACCCGCTGCCCGAAACTTTTTTTTTGCGCCACGCGTGCACGCCTAACGTCGCAAGCACCAGCGCCCCCTGGATCACCCCTCCAAGTGATGAGTCCAGCTGCAGCATCATCGGCAGCTGAATGCTGCCAACATTAAGGCAGGCAAAGAAAAGCGCCACCGGCGCAATCAGCCAGATATTGTAATTGGCCAGCATTACTACGAGCAGTGATAAGTAGCCGTAATTACTTGATATAGAAGGTATCAAACGGTGATACAATGAGGTTACCTGAAGATTTCCGGCAATGCCTGCAAAACCGCCCGCAAACAGCATGGCCACAAACATGAGCAGATTCGGCCGCAGGCCGAAAAGAACAGAGGCAAAGGGGTTGCTGCCGACAGCTCGAAAGCGGAGGCCGACACGTGTGCAACCCAGCAAAAGGCCCGTCAATATAAGGGCCGAAGCAACAATCAGCAAGGCAGCCGGAGATATCCGCAGTGCCGGCGCCACCTGGAGCCACAGCTGCGCTGGAAATGTTTCGGTGCCGCTCATTGAGGCCACCCCCGGTTGCTTCCACGGCCCGAAGATGAGCCAAAGCACCACCGCTTGAGCCACAAAGTTGAGCCCCAACCCAGCGAAGATCTCGTTTACTCCGCCCTTCGTCTTCAAAAAGCCCGCAATTCCAGCCCAGGCAGCACCGCCGATGGCGGATGCCGCCAGCGCCGCTATGAGCCAGAATGACCCGTCCCCATGGCTTTCCATGCCCATCCGCAAAACCCAGGTGGCGAAGACAGAACCCATAACGATCTGGCCCTCCACCCCGATGTTCCACAAACCGATGCGAAAAGTGAAAAGAAGCCCGCAGGCGCAAATCGTGAGAGGAATCCAAGCCTTGACCACGTGACTGAACTTTACCCACGACCCCAAGGATCCCAAAAAGAGGTGGTAGCAGGCGGCAAGGGGCGGCGCCCCGGTAATGACCATCACCAGGACTGTGAACGCTATAACAAACCCAAGCAATACGAAAATCTCCAGCACCTGTTTTAAGATGATGGAACTTGTGCCTGAGTTTGACGCAGCGGTCATGAGCTCAGTTTCCCTGCGATCGCCCTGCCCAGATCGTGAACGTCGGTTTCTGAAGCGGCCACATCCTTTATGATTTGCCCGTTGAAAAAAACCAGAATGCGGTCAGCCACCATCAGGATTTCGTCGAGTTCGGCAGAGGAAAAAACGACACCGGTCCCGCGCTGCAAATACCTTCTGATATACTGCCAGACCCAGTTCACCGATTCCACATCGAGCCCCCGCGTGGGGTTTTCCATGAGCAGCAGCCGCGGGTTCGGAGGCATAAACGAGAGCAGCAAGCGCTGCTGGTTCCCGCCTGAAAGCTCATCAACCAAGGTTTCCGGCCGGCCCTTGATGTGAAAATCGGTTATCTTGGCGGATGCCGTCTGAACCGCCGCAGCACGCTGCAAACGAAATGTCGATGGGTCGGCTTGAAGCGCCAGGTGATCCGCAATGCTGAGCCCTGAAATCAGTGCTTCCTCCAGCCGCGCTGCCGGGACAAAGACCACTCCCCTGCGCCGGAATTCGTGGTAATCCCCGCCGAGCATATCTCGGCCGCACAGATAAACCGAGCCCCAGGCCGGGGGGGTGATCCCGGCTGCCGCCCGTAGAAAGGCTTCCTGGCCGCTGCCCTCCAACCCCGCCAGCCCCACCACTTCGTTTTCATGGATCCTGGCCGTGCATTCCCTCAGCCCGGCGCGCCCGCCCTGGGCGGACACTCGATCCAGTCTCAACACCTCCTGGCCTGGAATATGGACGAGTCGCGGCGGCATCGCCGGCGGTCGGCCGAACATCATCGCCAGCAACCCCTGCGTATCGAACGGGCGCAGCATCGTGCCCGAAACCCGGCCGCCCCGCAATACCGTGACACGATCGCACAGTGCTTCGACATCCTCGAGTTTGTGGGACACCAGCACCACGGATTTTCCATCGGCGCCAAGCCGGCGCAAAGCGGCATACAATACCTCCTTCTGCTCCGCTGAAATGCCTGTGGTGGGCTCGTCCAGGAGGAGAACCTCAACCCCAAGCGCCAGGAGCCTCAGCAGCTCCAACTGCTGCCGTTCTCCCACCGTGAGGCTTTTTACTGCGGCATCCGGGTTAAGGTGGAAATGGAAGGATTCGGAGAGACTGATAAAATGGGGTCGGATTAGTTTACGGTGCAAGCGCAGGCTCCCGGTGTGGCCCAGCATGAAATTTTCCAGCACCGAAAGCTGGAGGAAATCGAGTGGATCTTGGTACAGCATCCCGATCCCGCGGCGGGCGGCCTCAGCCGGGTTCCTGTAGGCAGCCGGGCGACCATTTAGGATAATCGCCCCCGATGTCATGGCAGCGAAGCCGGACAGGATCTTCATCAGGGTGCTCTTGCCGGCCCCGTTTTCTCCGAGAATGCCGTGGATTTCCCCGGGCTCAAGGGTGAGGCCCACGCCGTCATTCGCCTTCACCGACCCGTAATGCTTGTGGATGTCCACCAGCTCAACGCGCATCAGCCTGTCCGTTACACGCTGGAACTAATAATGTGAGTGCAGAAGGCAGCGACCGCCATCGGCACTCATCTGGATTAAGATCTTGAAGCCTTAAAGTGAGATTGGCTTGGACTCAGCCTATTTCTTCGCACTGCTTTGACCTGTCATGCCATGGAGCAGCTGCTCCATGTACCAGATCTGTTTGTCAGTGGCGGCTTCTCCCGCCGGCACCCAGGCCTTGCCGCCCTGATAGGTGAGAGGCCCTTTGAAGAGGTTTAATTTACCCGAACCGAGATCGGTGGTGAACTTGTCGAGCTCCTGTTTGACGGGGGCCGCGAGGCCAGTCCCCCCCATAAAGCCGACAGTGCTGGTATCAGGGTTGTTGATATTTTTCCAGTCCGGGCCGAGCCACAACCATTCCGGCTTCCAGGTCTTGGCTATTGCGGCCTTTATAAAATGCATGTAGCCGGGGCCCCAGTTGAAATAGGGTACCCCCAGGCAAACATCGGGTGCTGACTGACATGCGCCGACATAGTCATAAGGCACCGCCCAGACGGCCTTGCCTTCCTGCTTTTTCTGTTTGGCGACGGTCAGCGCCTCGGTGGTGTCTATTCCTGAAATCACCACGTCATGGCCGGTGTTGAAAAAATTCTGTGCCACCTGGGTCGGGTCGGTGGTCACCCCGGGGATGTTGAACCAGAATCCGATCCAGATCACCTGGAATTTCAGTTCGTCAGGGCTTTTCTTCAGCACGGTTTCCCATGCATGGCGTGCCCCGAGGTAGGCGGAAGCGGCTAGGCGCCGGGTCTCTTCATTGATGAGCGGGCCGAGATACCCGATCTTGCCGGTCTTGGTGGTGAGAGCGGCCGCAAAGCCCGCCATCATTTTCCCGTATTCCATTTTGCCCATGAGGTTGCTCAGGTTCGGCGGGGCCTTGCCGGTCAAAACGTCATCGCCTGAAATGTGCAAAAAATAAACATCCGGATGCTGGCGCGCCGCCTCGCGGACGCCGTCTTTCATATCATCGGAGTTGGCGACGATGAAGCGCGCGCCCTTCTCCACCATGTCGTCCACCAATTGGGGAATGGTAACGCCCGGGCGATCGGCCGGATTGACCTTGTCGATGTAGATCATCTTTGTGTCGGGGGCCTTTTTTTCCACATATTTGCCGGCCTCGTAGTGGGCCTGGCTCCATCCGTGATCGTTATAGGGTCCGACCAACAGAAGACCAAAGGAAAAAGGCTTTTCAGCGGCGATCGCACCGGTTCCCGCAGAACCCGCGACCATCAACAACACCAAAAAAATAATCTCTCTTCTTAGCATGGCGTTCCTCCATCAACGGAAGTCTAACATCACGTGCGATGAACAAATGCCGCGTATATCGGAAAGGGGGAGAGGGGTCAAGTCGCGCCGGGAGGGCTATCGTTAATGCTTGGCCATAAAGTTGGCCTTGCCGCAGATGAAAAACGTTGTGAGTTACTCCAGGCCCTCTTTTTTCAAAATTTCCTGGTACCAGCGGGCGAATTCAAACATGCCCCGGAAACGATCCTCGCTGTTGACGATTCCAAGGGCCATCTCCAAAACACCGCGGTTGTAGGCATTGTTCTCAGCCTCACCGGGTCGCGTCTGCAGGAATTCCCGCACCAGCATCTGGGTAGTGCGCTTGGTTTTGTCCTTGCGGATGTCGATGGGGTCTTTGGGCTCCTCGAAGGGGTCCCATTTTTCGTAGCCCTTCTTGAGGATGTGCTGTTGCCGCCGGGACGACATGCCGTCGAATACCATTTTTTTGCGGCGCTCCGCCTCATCGGGTGAAAACTCGCTCATGAACTCCTCCTTGACCGCCGAGGTTTGGGCGGCGGTTCCTCGGCCGGGGCGTCTTTAAATCCGAAATAAATCTCATCGTAATCGGTGACCAGAACTGTGGATAACGGCACCAGAATATCAGCCAGCTTGATGAAGCGTGACTGGAGGTCCAGAACCAATTCGGCGGATATCTCCTGCAGCCGCGCATGGATGGCATCCAGATTGACCGTGGGGTATTTCTCGCCCTGTTTAAAACCGGACAGGCCGCACGTGTGCCCTTTGCCGCCGATGGCGGTAGGGATTCCATAAAAACGACAGGTCAGGGGGCGATGATCGTATAGATCGCAAAGGTCCTGCGTGTTCAAAAGGGGGCAACGCACACGTTCCCGACCCAAATCGGTCAGTATTTCCTCTTCCGGTTTTCCGGCCAAAAGATCCTGATGCGCCTTCCGTTTGATTTTTACCATCTGGCGATCGGCGTGGCTGGCCTTTTCCTCCATTTCGGCTTTCACGGCCCCCTTAAATTTTTCCTTGAAACGGTGGTTGATGTAAAGCGCCTCGATCAGGGTGAGGTCGAAAATGGCATGGCAGCAATCAGAGCAGCCTTCCTTGCACCGGACGCATTCGGCATGCGCCTGTTTTACTCGGTCAAACGCCGCATCCGATGCGGCCACGAGTTTTTCATATTTTTCGAAGTAGGGAGTGAAATCAAAATCCATGACTTGCCTTTCCCATCAGGTTTCCGGTCCGCCCTCTTTGTTCGCATAGTCCATCTGTGCCTCTGCGGCGACGCAGTGCCCACATGGTATCATTTCGGTATTATAAGGAGTGTTTCACGTGGAACAAGGCGATATGCGCTTCTGCAACGCCGGAGTTAATGTTCCACGTGAAACATTTTTATTTGCCGATGCAAAACCGGTTGAAAATGTTTTCCAGAATGTCGGTCTTTACACGAGCTCCCAGGATCTCATCCAGAAAATCAACGGCTTCTTTAAGATGGATCGCGACGATCTCAGGGGTTCCGCCTTCTTCTATACAGCCCGCGGCCGCTTCGGCCGCTTCGACAGATCGGTCAAGCAGCGCCTTCTGGCGAAGATTGGGCATTATCTTGCCGCCCCCTTCCAGAACATTTTCCGACCATGCCGATTGGATGATTGCCGCGCGGAGATCATCTAAACCCAATCCCTTCAGTGCGGAAACCGACACGCTCCGGTAATGCGGCCAATCCGGCGGCAGCTGGGGTTCGCGCGAATTTTTATCCAACAGATCGACCTTGTTAAAAATGCAAAGGACGGACTTTGATCGTATTTTCAAAAAAATGCGAAAATCCTCTTCCGACAAAGGCTTGTGGGCCTCCAACACAAAAAGAATCAGGTCCGCCAGATCACAGAGCTCCCATGTTTTCTGGATACCGATGGACTCTACCGGGTCCCCTGGCTCCTGAAGGCCGGCCGTGTCCCATACACTCACCGGCACCCCTTTGATCACAAGGATATCTTCGATGGCATCCCGGGTGGTTCCGGGAAATTGGGTCACAATGGAGCGCTCCCTGCACAGCAGCCGGTTCATCAGGCTGGACTTGCCGACATTGGGGCGCCCTGCAATGGCGACCGTCAACCCGTCCCGAATCGCCCTGCCGTCTGCATGCAGGCGGATAAGCCTCCGGATAGGTTCCACGACCTGCTCGTGAATGCGGCGGATCGCGTCCGGGCCGTCAAAGTTGTCTTCCACGTCTTCCGGGAAGTCAATCCCGGCCTCGATCCGGGAAAGCAGGTCTACGCAAACGCCTCGAAGGCTCAGGATCTCCTGCCGCAGGGCCCCGTTCAGTTGGGCTGTAAAAACCTCAAGGGCGCGGGCGCTGCGAGCATTGATGAGATCGATCACGGCTTCGGCCTGGGTCAAGTCGATACGGCCGTTTAAGAAAGCCCTGCGCGTGAATTCGCCAGGTTCGGCCAACCGGGCGCCGATGCGCAATACCAATTCAAAAATGACATGGATCGCCGCCGGCGACCCGTGGGAGTTGATCTCGACGACATCTTCGCACGTGTAAGAGTGCGGGGCCTTCATAACCGAGAGCAGCACCTCGTCTATGATAGCACCGCTGGCGGGATCAATTATGTGCCCGTGGTACAGACGGTGGGATTGGAACTCAACCGACTGCTCTGCATCCAGCGGGGAGGGTGAGGGGCTTTGAAAAAGGGCTGAGGCGATAGCGATCGCCCGGGACCCGGATATCTTGATGATGCTTATGCCGCCGGTTCCGGCCGGCGTGGCTATGGCGGCTATCGTGGAGTCGTCCATGGAACCTGCGGCTGCCCTGCGTAGCGAGCAGGGCAGCTTTGATCGGCGGTCATAGACCAGAAAGAAAAAAACACGCCTCTCCTTGCGGAAGATGCCGCCTCGCTGAGTGCCCCGGCATCAGCCGAATTTCTTCTGGGTGTAATACTGCTGCCCGATTGAGAGAACGTTGTTGACCAGCCAGTACAGCACCAGTCCGGATGAGAAATTGATGAAAATAAAGGTGAACACAACCGGCATCAACATCATCATCTTGGCCTGGGTCGCATCTCCGGTCGCGGGTGTCAACTTTTGCTGCCAGAGCATGGTCGCTCCCATGATCAGGGTAAGCACGGGGATCCCGTAGGGCGCATCCATGAAGGGAATCGCAAAATTGAAGCTCCCCAGCCGATCCGGCGCCGACAGGTCGTTGATCCAGCCGATAAAGGGCGCATGCCGCAGCTCAATCGCCTGGTCGAGCATGCGGTACAGCGCGAAAAAAACCGGGATCTGGACCAGCATGGGAAGGCAGCCGCCCAGCGGGTTGATGCTGTATGTTCGATGCAGCCGCATGACTTCTTCGTTCATTTTCTTCCGGTCGTTCTTGTATTTGTCCCGGATCTCTTGAATCAGCGGCTGCAGCTTCTTCATCTGGCTCATGGACTTATAGCTTTTGGTACCCAGAGGCCAAAGAAGGATTTTGCTCAGAATCGTCAGAATGATAATGGCCACTCCGTAGTTTGGAATGATGCTGTAAAGGTAGTTCATCAGCCATAGACAAGGCATGGCCAAAATGTGGAAAAAACCGAAGTCGATGATGCGATCCAGGTCGTGCCCGGCTTTTCTGACCGCATCCACGCTCTTGGGCCCGAAAAACAGGAGAAACTCGAACTTCAACCCGCTGCCCGGATCAATGGTCTGCTGCGGCAGAACGTATTGAGCCTCCACCCCGTTGCCGGGAAAAACTGAAAGCCTAACGGCGGCCGCCTGTTCCTCCACAGGAATGACGCTGGTCATGAAATAACGGCTTTCCAAAGCCATCCACCTAATGTTTCCGGTCAGACTGTTTTTCTTGGCGATTTCATCGATCGGGATATTTTCAAGGGATCGATCAATCAGCACCGTGGGGCCTTGATGACCATACTGGCTCAGTTTGCCGTGAAATTCATTTCGCAAGGCAACAAAAAGCCCTTCCTTGACCGGTTGGCCGGAGCCGTTGGTCAACCGCACCTCTAAATCCATGATGTAGGCATCCGCTGAAAAACGGTAGACTTTCTCGACCTGAAGCCCGTTATCGGCAATGAAACTAAAAACGACCTCGCGCGATCCATCGATAAGCACCAATTGATCGCCGTCCAGGTTGGCTTGGAAAAGCACATTTTCGAGCGTGCTGTTCCCTTTGCTCGCCAGCCCCAACAGCAGCCCGTTGATGCTCCCGTTTTCGGGTAAAAGGTTCATCAAGGGAGAGTCATCACTTGCGGTTGCCCGAAATTTTTTCAGAACGAAGCTCGTGATGCCGGCTCCCTTCTCGGAAATCACCGTCTTGTAAAGCGGTGTTTCAATTGTAATCTGCCGGGCGGCGCGGTCCAATTTGACTGCAGGTGCAAGGCCGGGCACCGCAGCCTTGGAACCGGGAAATGGCGTTGCCGAAGCCGCCGGCTCTTTCTTCTCTTCTTTGAGCGCCTCCTGCTGCAACTGTGGAACGGGTTTTTGTTTGGACTCCTGGCCAAAGAACACATTCCACAGCATGAAGACAAGAAAAGAGAGAACAAGCGCTAAAAGCAACCGCATCTGGTCCATGTCGATCTCCTAAGAAACTTTTTCTATTTCGGTGGTTAGGTCTTTTCTGGCGCCACTGAAGCCTGGCAACGGCCCACCGGAGTTACTGACACCTCGGGTTCAGGGAACCGGGTCAGCGCCTCCGGCATGCAACGGATTGCAACGCAGCAGCCGTTTGAGCGCATGGATGGAGCCTCTGGCCGGTCCGTGACGCAAAATGGCTTGGCGAGCGTATTCCGAACAGGAGGGATAGAACCGGCACGAAGGCCCTAAAAGCGGAGACAGGCCGATCTGATAAATGCGGATTGCAGTTGTCAATATGTGTTTCAGCAACTGGTTAGCTTTCAAGCTGCCTCGATAGCCTCGTGAAAATATCCTCAAGCGCCAGGAAAATGATCTCGTTGGTCTGCTCGGCTGCGCCTTTGCGCGCGATGAGGTTGATGTCCCAACTGCCTTTGATTCGCTGCCGGTTTCTGCGGAAAAATTCTCTCGCCAGCCGCTTGATCCGATTTCGCTGGACAGCCTCTCCAACCCTGCGGCTGGCAGTGACCCCCAGTCGAGACTTTTCGCTGCGACTCGGCGCCACTACTGCGATGAAAAACTCCCCGCGAACCGTCCGGCCGGAATTAGACAAGCCGACGAATTCGGAACGCTTCAGGATCCTATCGGCCTTCTTGAAAAAAAAGCGCAACGGCGTTGCAACCTCGGGCTGTCGGTTAACCTGCCGCCTTCATAGACCGAGCGGTATCAACCGGCCAGGCGAGTGCGTCCCTTCGCCCGGCGGCGGTTCAACACCTGACGCCCGCCCTTGGTGGCCATGCGTTTCCGAAATCCATGATTGCGTACACGCCGCAGTCTGCTGGGCTGAAACGGTCTTTTCATGATTGTCTGTCCTTTTTACTTGATGCGAATAGCCCGCTGGCCATCATCGCAGCGATCACAAACACAACGACCACATAAAAAGCCGCCTTCCCGGCGACCCCGGACAGGACTGCCGAAAATGTGGTTGATTATGAGGTCGACGAATAAAAACCTTTGGAATTAATCATATTAAGCAAAGACTGTCAAGTAGAATAAACAGGAATAGGTGGGGCTGTAGTGAGGCCAGCGTCGCTTGATGGACCTAATTGTCCTGAATTTCAAATATTTCGAACTGCTCCATGTGAAACTGGGGTTCCGGGTAGATTACGATCTGTTTTGCCAGGGAGCGCTCCAGGCTGCCGATCAAATGGTTCTCTTCCCGGTGCAGGAACTCAGCCACCTTAGGATTGGCTCGGATGGCCACCCGTTGGCCCATCACATCCCGGGAACTGCGCAGGATCTCGCGGTAGACATGGTAGCAGACCGACTGCCGGGAGACGATATAGCCCTCGCCGTCACAGTAGAAACAGGGTTCGCATAAAATTCGAGTCAGGGGCTCCCGGGTGCGCTTGCGGGTCATCTGGATCAGGCCCATTTCCGACATGGGCAGGACGTGCGTCTTGACCTTGTCGCGCTTTAAAGCTTCCCTGAAAGCGCTGAAGACCCTTTCCTGGTTGAATTTTTTTTCCATATCGATGAAATCGATGACGATAATGCCGCCGATGTCCCGCAACCGGATCTGGTAAGCGATTTCCTTGACCGCTTCGAGGTTGGTCTTAAGGATGGTTTCCTCCAGGTTGTGCTTGCCCACATAACGGCCGGTGTTGACATCGATGGCGGTGAGGGCCTCCGTATGCTCGATGAGGATGTAGCCGCCGGATTTCAGCCAAATCTTGCGTTTCAGGGCCCTGGAAATGTCGCCTTCCAGGTTGTAGGCATCGAAAACCGGCTCGGCGGCATCATAAAGGATTACGTTTTCCTTGAGGCTTGTCATGTAGGTGTCTAAGAACGAAAGCACGGCGTCGTAGGTTGGTTTCGAGTCGATTACCAGTTTTTCGACTTCGTGGATCAGCAGGTCCCGAACCGCCCGCAGGCTGATGGAAAGGTCCTGGTAGATCATGGAGGGTGTTGTAGCCGTTTCGAACTTGAGCTGAATGTTCTCCCAGAGGTTGTGAAGAAAGCCTATCTCATACACGATCTTCTCTTCGGTCTCGCCTTCGGCTGCCGTGCGGATGATGTAGCCGGAATTGTCTTTGCGCCGTTCGTGCACCAGCTGTTTGAGCCTGGACCGTTCGGCTTCGTCTTCAATCCGCCTTGAGATTCCGATGTGGCTCGAGGAGGGCATCAAAACCAGAAAGCGCCCTGGAATGGAAATGTTGGATGAAATACGAGCACCTTTGGTGCCGATGGGTGACTTGGCCACTTGGACCAGCACTTGCTGCCCTTCCACCAGCAGCTCCTCGATCAAAAAGTCACGCTTTTGGGGCGGAAAAGGGACCTCTTCTTCCTCCGCACGGGCCTCACCCTCTTCGGTACTAAGCGTAAAAAAACGCTCTATATCTTTAAAATTATTATTATAAACATCATCAACGTAGATGAACGCGGCCTGGTTCAGTCCGATATCGACAAAGGCAGCCTGCATGCCGGGCAAAACCCTGAGGACCCTGCCCTTGTAAATGTTGCCCGCTATGTCGGAGTCGTCCCCGCGGTCCACGTGCAGCTCGACGATGGTGCCGTCCTCCAGCAGGGCAACCCGTGTTTCATGCTCGTTGACGTTGATGATGAGCTGTTTATACATGGGATCAAAACCCCCAGGTGAAAATGGCCGAACGCATGGAGCGCGCCGTAATTCCAGTGCGCTATGTGAGATTCCTGAGCTTCCGGAACCGAATGTGTAGCAGGTTCTCAGCGGAAAACCCGAACACCTGTTTGAGCAGCACGGTCGGCCTCACGTTCTTGCCGGGCTCGCTGCACAGGGTAATGTCCACGCATGCGGGGCCCGCCACGCGAACTTCTTTTAGAATATCCTTTAAAGCAATCTTTTTCAACTTCCCTTTATGCGAGGAAATCTCAAGCTCCTGGTCGGGGTCGAATTTAGCAAAGCAACCGCCGAAGGACTCCGCAAGAGACGATCCAAGGGAAATCCGGAACGTGCTGCACGCCGGAGGCGGCTCGATGCTTTCGCTGCAGCCCTGAATGCGCAAGCCCTCCGGCAGCTGCGGGTTCAACCCTTCCAGCAGTTCGGACGCAGACACTCCGAGGGGAACGGTGACCACCATGCGCTCGTCGTCGCTCTCGAAGCCGGTGGGAAGCGGGTTGTCAAAAGCCACCCGGGGTTTGGGGTGAAAGCCTTCCGAATATTTCACGGGTATGCCCGCGCGCCGCAAGGCCCGGAGGAAAATGTTGACCAGCTCCAGGTGGCCGAAAAAACGCGCCGGGCCCGTTTTCGAATAATGAACCTGGATTTTCTTGTAAGCGACGGGGGCCTCTGCGACCGCAAGGTTTCCCTGCGGGAAGCAAGTGAGCGCGCTGCAATCGGGGTTGAATGCGTTTGAAGTCACAGCTGCCGCAGGCATTGCAGTCACCCTCGCGGCAGTCGCCGGTCGCGGCCCCGTCCAGAGCCTTCTGCCACTCGGTAGTGAGAAACTCCTTGGATACCAGCGTATCTATGTGATCCCAGGGAAGCGGCTCGTTCAAATCCCGTTGACGCGTGGTGTAAAATCCCGGGTCGATCCCCGCTTCGGAAAAAGCCTCCAGCCAGGCGCCGAGCTTTAGCTGATCGCCCCAGCCGTCGAAGCGGCATCCCCGCCGGTGCGCGGCCCGCAGGACACGTCCCAGCCTGCGGTCGCCGCGCGCCCAGGCGCCTTCCAGCAGGCTCATCTCGGGGTTTTGCCACTTGACTTCAAGCCCGGGGACGGCGAGTTGCTTCTGGACCCAGTTGATTTTCTCCCGCGCTTCGTCCAACACCATCTGGGAGGCCCATTGAAACGGGGTGTGGGGTTTGGGGATGAAGCTGGCAACGCTGACGTTGATCTGGCCGCGGCGGCCGGCCGGGCCTCTCAGCGCCCGCAGTTTCTGCACCAACTCCACCAGCGCCTTGAGATCCTCCGCGGTTTCGGTGGGCAGGCCGATCATGAAGTAAAGCTTGATGAGCCTCCAGCCCGCTTGAAAGGCATCCCGGACCGTTTCAATGATGTCCGCCTCGCTGATGTTCTTGTTGATCACATCCCGCAGCCGCTGGCTGCCGGCCTCCGGCGCGATGGTGAAGCCGGTCTTGCGGACCTTCTTAATCAGTTCCATGAGTTCGGGCGTCAAGGTGCCGGCTCTCAGCGAAGGCAGTGAAACCGCCACCCGCTGGTCGGCAAAACGTCCCATCAGACGCTGCAGCAACGGCACGATGCAGCCGTAGTCCCCGGTGCTGAGCGACAGGAGCGACAGGTCCTCGTACCCGGTGGCGGCCAGGGATTCCAGCGCCAGGTCAAACAGCTTTTCGGGTGCACGCTCCCTCACGGGCCGGTAGATCATGCCCGCCTGGCAGAAGCGGCAGCCGCGGGTGCAGCCCCGCGAGACTTCCAGCCGCAGCCGATCATGCACGGGCTTCCCGAAGGGGATCACCGGCCGGTCGGGAAACGGCGCCGCATTGAGATCGGCTACGATGGCCCGTTTGACATTAGAATATTCCTTGTAGCGCGGAACAACCGTCTGCCGCCCGGAAGCGTCGTAGTTCGGATCGAAAAACGAGGGTACATAAACCCCTTCCAGTTCGGACCAGCGCTTGAGCAGGCTATGCCGGTCGGCAGAGCCGGATTCCTTCCATTCAAGCCACGTGCGGGCAATTTCGACCATCACGTCTTCCCCGTCGCCCACGACCATGGCATCGAAGAAATCGGCCACCGGCTCGGGGTTGCAGGTGCAGGGCCCGCCGGCAATGACAAATGGATGGCGCGAATCCCGATCGGCGGCCAGCCATGGAATCCCGCCGAGCTCCAGCATCGTGAGCACGTTGGTGTAGTTCAGTTCATAGAGCAGGCTGAAGCCGACGATATCGAAGCGTTCCAGCGGCGTGTGCGATTCCAGGGAAAAGAGCAGCCCCCCCGTCTGCCGAAGATGGGCTTCCATGTCCAGTGCCGGGGCAAAGACTCTTTCAGCGGCAATCTCAGGCCGGCTGTTGAGAATGTGATAAAGGATCTGCAAGCCGAAATGGGAAGTGCCGATTTCATAAAGGTCGGGAAATGCCAGGGCCACGTGCAGCTTGACCCTGTGCGGATCTTTGCGGACGGCATTGATCTCCGAGCCCAGGTAGCGGCTCGGTTTTTCGATCGTGGTGAGAAAATCCAGATGCTTGTCCATATTCTGTCGAAAAGGTTGCCGATAAGGTCTTTGAGTTGTATAGATTAGGGGCCTTCGCTATCGGGATTCAGCCGCCCGAGCGCAGAATTCCCTGGCACCTGTCAAACTAACAAAAAATTAATCAATTTAGCTCAAAACAATGAAAAAGCCAAATTTAAAAGCGCATCGACATCGGCTCCAAATCATCGGCCTCTATTCTATTTTCATTTATTTTATTCTTCACCTGCTGCTCCAACCTTATGGGGCTGGAGCAGCACCGGACAACTTGCGGGAAAGCGCCGTAGTCAGGGCGGTGCGCAAGGTGAGCCCGGCCGTAGTCAACATCAGCACCGCCTACGAGACCCGCGCCCGCGCCAACCCCTTTGCGGGGTTCGGCAGCCCGTTTTTCGACGAGTTCTTCAAGGACTTCCTGGACCCGCGTCTGGAGCGACGCCGGGAGCACACCAGCCTGGGCTCGGGGGTCATCATCGACGGCGAGCGGGGTCTCATCCTGACCAACGCCCACGTCATCCAAAGATCAGGAACCATCAAGGTGGTCTTGCAGGATGAGCGTGATTACGAGGCCCGGATCATCGGAGCCGACCCCGACTCGGACCTGGCCGTGCTCAAAATCGATCCCAGGGAAAAACTCCCGTCCATCCCCATGGGCAACAGCGACGATCTCATGATCGGCGAGACCGTCATAGCCATCGGCAACCCGTTCGGCTTTTCGCACACGGTGACCATCGGTGTGATCAGCGCCCTCAACCGCAGCATCCGCACCGACGAACGTGTGTTCCAGGATTTCATCCAGATCGATGCCTCGATCAATCCCGGCAACAGCGGCGGCCCGCTGCTCAACATCAACGGTGAGCTGATCGGGATCAACACCGCCATCTATGCCAAGGCCCAGGGCATCGGCTTTGCGATCCCCATCAGCAAGGCCAAGCGAACCGTCGCCGACCTGATCCAGTACGGCGAGGTGAAACAGGCCTGGACCGGGCTGGTCGTCCAGGAAATGGACGAAAAAATCACTCAATACCTGAAATATCCCGGGCGCAAGGGCGTGATGGTCAAGGCCGTCGAGCCCGAAAGCCCGGCGCAGCGGGCCGGATTGCGCGAAAGCGACGTTCTGCTGGCATTGGGCAACAGGAAGATCGCCGGCCTCGACGACTACCTGTCGGCCTCCAAGGCCGCTGTCGCCGGCGAACCGCTCGAAATGCAGATCTGGCGAGGCGGTCGGACCCTGACGGTCTCCATTAAAACCAGCGAGTTTCCCATCGAGCGCGCCGATCAACTGGCATGGAGTCTGCTGGGGATCAAGGTGGAAGAGCTGACTCCCCAAAACCGCCGGGACTTCCGGATCATGGTCAGGGAAGGCGTAGTCATCTCTGAAGTTAAAGGGGGAGCGTACATGGCGCGAATCGGCGCCCGGCCGGGCGATGTTATCCGCCAGATCAATGACACCAGCATCGCCACCCGCGAAGAGTTCCTAAAAGCGCTGGTTAAATCCCGCCAGAAAAGCTCGCTGGTGCTTTTAATTCAACGCGGAGAACAAGGATACTATGTTACGGTAACCCTCTAATCTGGGCATGTTTGTCAAGTTTTGACCAACCTGGGGTAACAGCTATTTTTCCATTTTGGAAAATATTTCGACAGGGGCGCTACGGCTGTGCTCTACAAGATAGTCCGTTAAATTTAGCAAAAATAATAAATTCAGATAATTATAAACACTTCTGATATCCCAAATCCTGGCAACTTAATTGCTTTTCAACCTATGTGATTGCGATCCTTTAGCCGGCAACAACATACGGCAACATTCCGAGTTGGGGGAAGCCCGCTGGGGCTGGCCGTTGCGGCCGCAAACCTGATGCTCAGCACACCCCTTCGAACGGCAGCAACACCCCTCAGAAAGAGAATTCACAGCCCCGCAGGTAGAATCCCGCAACATCCTTAACGTCCTTGACCGCCGCTGCCAAGCCCGAGGACATCCAAAACAGGTATGCAATAAGTGTTCGGCTTTCTCATGGCGTAGGAGTTTGCCTTTGGGTGCTACGCTTGACCCTCGCGAAAGGAGGCTTTTATGAATGCCGTCATCGTCCTTCTCTTAGGGTTTGCTGTCGCCATTTTCGGCTACCGGGTGTACGCCAAACGCATTGATTCCAGGATCATCAAAGCAGACCCCAAGCGGGCCACACCGGCCAAGATGTACATGGACGGGGTGGAGTTCATGCCCACCAGCAAGAACATCCTGTTCGGCTACCAGTTCAAGTCCATCGCCGGAGCCGCCCCCATCATCGGCCCGATCATCGCCATCCAGTGGGGATGGCTGCCGGCCTTGATCTGGATTCTGGGAGGGGCGCTTTTCATCGGCTGGGTCCAGGATTACTCGAGTGCCATGATGGCCATGCGCAACGACGGGGCTTCCTTCGGCGGGCTGAGCCACAAGCTCATCTCACCCAGGGCCAGGGGCATCCTGCTCTCCTTTATTTACTTCTATCTGCTGCTCATCGCCGGCGCCTTCGGCAACGTCGTGGTCAGCACGGCCATTGGCCTTAAAGCCGCGCCCATGGCCTGGCTATTCATGACCATCGGCGGCATCCTGGCCGGCCAGATGATCTACCGCTGGAAGAAAGACATCATCCTGACCACCGTCGTTTGCGTGGTGATCGCACTACTCGGCATCTACCTGGGCAGCGTTCTTCCTTCGGACCAACTCATCGGCAAGGAGCTTTCCGCCAGCCGTCCACTGTGGGCGGTATTGGCGTTCGTCTTCTGCTATTTTGCGGCGGTCCTTCCTATCTGGCGGTTTGCCCTGCCAATCAACTATGTCGCGTCCTACATCGTTTTCCTGGGCTTGCTCTTCGGAATCATCGGCGTGTTCATCGTACACCCCGACTTCACGCTGCCGGCCGTGACAACCTTCACCATCCCGATCGGCCCGATGTGGCCCATCATGTTCGTCACCATCGCCTGCGGGGCCATCTCCGGCTGGCACAGCATCGTCTCCAGCTCCGGCACGGCCCGGCAGCTTGAAAACGAAATGGATGCCCGTCCCGTGGGCGCAGGCGTCATGTTCGTGGAAATGATGCTGGCCCTCTTTGCCCTCGTCATTGCAGGCACCCTCTATGCTGCGCCTAGCGAGTATGCGGCTGCCATATCCAAGGGACCGGGTGCCATCTTTGCCGGCGGTATGGCCAAATTCCTGGGCGCGATCGGCTTCTCGACCACCCTGGGCAGCTCCTACGGCAGTGTCATGATGATCGTGCTCGCCATCACCATCATGCAGTTGGTCATCCGTTTCATGCGGGTGGCGACCTCGGAGCTATTGAGCGATGTCAGTCCGGTTTTCCGCAACCCCCACGTGGGCACCTTCGTCGCGTGCCTGCTCGGGATCACTCTCGTTCTCACCGGTTGGTGGCAGTACCTGTGGGTGCTCTTCGGCGGGGCGAACCAGTTGATGGCCTCCCTCGCCCTGATGCTGATCAGCATATGGCTGATATCCGAGGGCAGGTCCGCAGCCTGGGCGTTCTACCCGATGATCTTCATGTTCGTCACGACCATTGCCGCTTTGATTTACACCTCGTACAGCCTGCTGTCGAAGGTGTTCTCTGGAGCGGTCAAAGGTGAAGCGCTGATAGGAAACACCCTGATGGGGTGCGTGGGATTCTTCCTCGTTATCGCCGCCCTCATCCTGGCTCTCGAGGGCATCAAGGCGCTCAACCGTTTCCGGGGTTTGAAGGTCAAGCCCGCTCCAGCATGATGGAGCATCCGCAAGCGGGGATACGGCGGCCGGGTGATGGCTGAAAGACAGCCCGGCCGCCATTTGGGAAACATCTGCAGATACCAATGGAGAGGGGGTGAAAGGACCATGGCGGAAAAGGAAAAGAAAAAAAAGGGCGGTATCTTTCAGGCGGTCAAGGAGTTTGTATACGGTGTGGCAGCTCACGACTCCGCCCGCTTTGCGTTGAAGAGCAGGGCCAGCATGGAGCACCTGTTCATTCTGATTACCATGGGCGACATGCTGGGCGTTCCCATCCTGCCGCCGTTCTACTCGCTCAGGCTCTTGCCTTATGTGGTGCCGCAGATTTCCACCTGGAAACGGCGCATGCTCAGGGAAAAAGACCTGACGGACGGCCTGGCCTGATCTGAGCCGCGCAATCTTGAGAGGGAGGACATAGATGTCTCTATTGAAGATATTCGACCAGTACCCAGATCGGCGCTACATCATGTTCGGAGGCAAGGGCGGCCTGGGCAAGACCACCTTCTCCGCAGCCACGGCCTACTACCTGGCCAAGAAGGGCAAGAAGGTCCTCGTCTTTTCAGTGGATCCCCAGGCGTCCCTGAGCGACATATTCAAGCGGGACATCTTCGGCAAGGGGCCTACCGAAATCATGCCCAACTTGTATGCCCAGGAGATCGATGCGGACCGCCGGATCAAGGAATACCAGCAGGAGATTCGCAAGAAGATCCTGGACATGTACGGGATGGAAAAGATCCCGGATGAAATCGAAAGCTACATCGCAGCGGCCGCGGCCGAGCCCGCCATGGAAGAGAGCGCCATCTTTGACAAGGTGGTGGACATCGTCGTGATGGGCGGCTACGACTACTACATCTATGACCTTGTGCCGCTCGGCCATGCTCTCTACTACCTCAGCATGGCTTCCGTTTACGATGCCTGGATCGACAAGATCACCCATTTGCGCCAGCAGATGCGCGAGTACGACCAGGTGGCAGCGACCATCCGACGAGACAAGGAACTCGACGAGGACGCCATCCTGAACGAGTTGCTCTTCATCAAGGAGCGCATCAACAAGTCCTCGGCCATCCTCACCGACAAAAAGCGGACGGCCTTTTTCTTCGTGGTCACCGCCGAGCAGATGGTGATCACGGACACGGTCAAGGCCGCCGGCCTGTTCGCCAAGTTCGACGTGCCCCTTTCCGGTTACATCGTCAACCGGGTCCTGCCCGAAGAACTCAAAACCCAGAACATCCCCGAGTACCTGAAAAACCGCCTCACCATGCAGGACCACTACCTCAAAGTGATCGACGCCACGTTCAAAGACCAGATTCTGGCGCAGGTCCCGGAAATGGAGCGTGACGTGACCGGGCTGCCCATGATCGAGAAAGTGGCCATAAATATGTTCGGCGCGCTGTGACCGGAAGGAGGACGTAGATGAATCAGATCACTGTCAGCATGACCCGTTTCATGCAGGATCACCCGAAACTCAAGTACATCTTCTTCGGCGGCAAGGGGGGTGTCGGCAAGACGGTCATGGCCGGTGCGGCGGCCCTGTGGGCGGCGAAGCAGGGCAAGCGGACGCTGCTCGCCTCCACCAATCCCGTTCACAGCTTGTCCAACCTGCTGGAGAAGGATGTATTCGGCAAGACCGCCATGGTCTGCGACCAGGAAAACTGCTTTGCCTTCGAGATCGACACCAAGGACACCATTGAGCGCTCCAAGAAGGAGATCCGCGAGAAGATCAACTGGTTCCTTAAGTTCGCGGACATCACCACCCAGGCCGAGGAGTTCATTGAGTCGGCCACCATGAACCCGGCCTTCGAAGAATCAGCCATGTTTGAGAACATGACCGATCTCATGTTCAAGGACGAATACGATTTCTACGTCTTCGACACGGCGCCGACCGCCAACGCCCGCCGGCTGCTCGGCATGTCCAAGGTGTACTCGCTGTGGGTCGACAAGATGCTGAAAAGCCGCGATGAGGCCAAGTCCCTGCGGGAGCTGCTGTCTTTCTCCAAGAAAAAGGAAGACGACCCCCTGATGGATTACCTGCTCGGCTTCAAGGACCGCATGGCCAAGGCCAAGGATCTATTGACCGACGATGCGCTCACCGCCTTTTTCTTCGTGACCCTGCCCGAAAGCCTGCCCATCGCCGTGATCACGCGCTTCATCAACTGGTTCCACGAATTCGGAATCCCAGTGGGCGGGGTGATCGTCAACGGCGTGATCCAGCAGGACCAGGTGGCCAAAGATGCGGCCGAGTTCGTGCTCAACCGCGTCGCCATGCAGCAGGAGCACATGCAGGAGATCTGGCAGATCTTCGGGGAGCGGGTGCGGGCCGTGCTGCCGCTCTTCGAAACGGAAGTCAAAGGCGCAGCGATGCTCTACCGCCTGGAGGGCCAGCTCTACGGCGCATAGCCATTTTTTACCTACCATGACGAGGGCCGGAGTTAATCGAAGTGAATCGATAGCTCCGGCCTTTTTGTTGAACACAGAAATGGACCAATTTGATGGCCTCGTAAAGAGGCCAAGGTCAAGGCGTACGAATACGCCGCAATGACGAGGAATGAAGTGCAACGCAGAGATTGCCCTATTTACGAGGCCATCAGATGTCGACGCGGGCCAGATCCGTGAGATCCCTCTCGCGCAGCGCACTGCGCTTCCAGCGCTGAATGGAGGGCATCACGTAGGGCAGAAGACGCATGGAGTAATACGGGGGCAGGATCGGCAGTCCGATCAAGTCGCCAAAAACGATCAGCATGAAAAAATGGTCGAGCTCGCCTCGGGCGTGGCGGGTTTCGACGGCCAGGTCGTGAACTGTCATGCCATAGAAAAACTCGCGCAGGGCCCTACGGATTATATCCAAGCGGGCTTTCAGGTTCTCGGGTTTTTGCCGGCCGTCTTCCATGCTCTCTTCAAACCGTCCCGTCTCGCTGCAAATTATTCTAAGCAAGCATAACAGAATCCCGAACGCTTTGCCACCGTGAATCGGCGCATTTCCTCCAGATTTCCATGTTGACAAAAGCGCTGAATATCTATTAACTGCCTTCATCAATCCGTTATTCCCATCATCAGGAGACTCAATGAAAATCGCGGTTCTGGGCGGCTTGGGAATGCAAGGCAAGGCGGCGCTTCTTGACTTGGCACGCAGCGGCCGGGTGCGCGAAATCACCTGTGCGGATGTCAGCCTGAAAGACTGGGACCGGCTCGCGGCCATCACCGACGTTTCCAAGATCAAACCGGTCCAGGTGGACGGCTCGTCTAAAAAGGCACTGGTGGGCCTGTTCAAACAGGGGTTTGACGCCGTCATCGATCTCCTGCCGCTGCCCTTCATGGCCAACGCCTTCGAGGCGGCTTTAGAAAACAGAGTTCCGCTGGTCAGCACCAACTACGGCAAGCCCATCCAGCACCTGCATGAGCCGGCCAAGGCCGCCGGCGTCAGCCTCATGCCGGAATGCGGCCTCGACCCCGGCATCGATCTCGTCATCTGCGGGCATGCCGTTCGCCAGTTCGACGAGCTGCACGTGCTGAACTCCTACTGCGGCGGCATCCCCGAAAAGAGGGCCTGCACCAATCCCCTCGGCTACAAGATCAGCTGGAACTTCGACATGGTGCTGCGCTCCCAGAAGCGGCCCTCGGTTTTCATACGGGGCGGAAAAAAACTCGAAGTGCCGGCCGCGCAGCAGCACGAAACCGACATGATTCACACCATCCGTTTCCCGGGGCTCGGGGATATGGAGGCCGTGCCGAACGGCGATGCCGTGTTCTACACCGATCTCCTGGCCGTGACGCCCGGCATCCGGGAGGCCGGCCGCTATGCCCTGCGCTGGCCCGGGTGGTGCGCGTTCTGGCGGCCTTTGAAACTCCTGGGGCTTCTTTCAGACGAGCCTGTGCAGGGCCTGGACTGTGCCGTCACACCCCACCAGTTCATGGTGAAGCTCCTGGAGCCCCAGCTTCACTACCAGGATGGTGAAAAAGACGTGGTCGCCATGTACAATGTCTTTTCGGGAGTTAAAGACGGCCGCCCCAGAACCCTGAAGACCTCGCTCGTCATCGAACGCGACTTGAAATCAGGCCTCTACGGTATGAGCCTGGGCGTCGGCTTCCCGGCGAGCATCGTCGCCCAGATGATCGCCGCGGGCGAGATTTCGAAAAAAGGCGTTCTCAACCCCGCCCTGGATGTCCCTTATGCCCCGTTCATGGCCGCCCTTGCCGAGCGGGGAATCGTCGTCACGGAAGAGGTGGAGTAGGACTGCAACCAACCCAAAGACAAGGAGGAACAGATCATGAAACGTGTCAAATGGTTAATCGCGTTTTTGATGGTGGTCGGGTTCGCAACGATGAGTCTTGCGGGCACCCTGGATGAAATTGCCCAGAGGGGTGAACTGAGGGTGGCGTGCCAGACCCAGGGTCCCCCCTTCAGCTTCATCGACAAGAACGGCAAGCGCGCCGGCAGTTCCATCGAACTGTGCGAGATGCTGGCCAAGGACATGGGCGTCAAGGTGACCTTCCTGGATTTCGACTGGGACGGCCTGATTCCGGCGCTGCTCTCCAAAAAGGCCGACATCCTGGCGGCCGACATGACCCCCACCATCAAGCGGGCCATGAAGATCGGCTTCACCAAGCCGTTCATGTTCACCGGCAGCGTTGCATTTGTGAAGGCCGGCAGTCCCATAAAAACCATTGAAGATGCCAAAAAAGCAGGCTTGAAGGCGGCGGTGTTGCTCGGCTCCACCGGCGAGACGGACGCCAAGAATTCTTTTCCGAAGGCCGAGCTGAAATCCTACAAGGGCGGCGGGCCCCTTCTGATCGATGCCGTGCTGCAGGGCCAGGCTGATTTCGGGGTGAACGACTCCTCCGCGGTGATCGGCCAGATGGCCAATTTCCCGCCCAACAGCCTCCGGGTCCTGCCGGACCTGCTCTCCAAGCTTCCGCTGGCCTTCGCGGTGCGGTACGACTCGATGGACCTGCTGGAGCTGGTGAATCTCTTCTTCCTCAATGTAGGGCTCGACGGCCGGCTGGAGCAGAACCTGAATTACTGGGTCAACACGCTGGACTGGAAAAAGGACCACTGATGAAGCCGCAAGCGGCTTCATAATTGTTGAACATGCAGGCCGCCTGATATGGGCGGCCTGCATTTTCCAATCGGTCTTAAAACCTGTGTAAACGGCATCCTGCCGCGACGGCATAAATAGCCAAAAGCCGCCCCACTTCGTCAAAACGTTTCGCAAACGGCGCCATGCTCGAGACCTTTAACTTCAGAATCATCCTGGAATACATGCCGCTTTTCCTGAGCTGCTTTCTCGCCACATTGTGGCTCTCAGGTGCAGGTCTGCTCGGCGCCCTCGGGATGGGCATTCTCGCCTGCGGCATGCGTATCGGCCGATTCAAACTGCTTTCGCGCATGGCTTACGTCTACATCGAGAGCATCCGTTCAACCCCCCTGCTGGTTCAGCTCTTTTTCTTTTACTTCGGCCTGCCCTCTCTGGGACTCCGCATGTCGGAGGCAGCCACCGGCATCCTGGCGCTGACCCTGAACAGCGGCGCTTACATGGCGGAGATCATCCGGGCCGGGGTCCAGTCCATCCCCCATGGCCAGGTGGAGGCTGCGGTCTCATCGGGGTTGAACTACTTCCAGCGCATGCGCTTCGTGATCCTGCCCCAGGCCATCGGCGTGACGCTGCCCCCCATGCTGGGACAGGCCATCGTGCTGGTAAAGGACTCGGCCCTGCTGTCGCTCATTTCCCTGCCGGAGCTGACCCGCGCCGGCCAGATCATGACCTCGGAGCGCTTCATGCCGGCCGAGGGATTCCTGACGTCGGCGGTGTTTTACCTGGTGATTTATTATTCCCTCAAATGGATGACCAGCTGGTCGCAACGCAGGCTGATTTACATGCAAACGTAAAAGGAAGGGCTCAAGGATTCAAGGGGTCGAAGGTTCAAGTGAAAAAAAGCATGGGTAACGCGTGCCGTTTTTCCCGTGGACCCTGTCCCCCTCGAACCCTGCGCAATCGTATGTGGGGCTTCTACATAGAACAGCTGATTCACAGCCTGCCTTTCTTCCTGAAAGGCCTGTGGATGACGGTTGCCGTCTCGGGCCTGAGCTTGATCATCGGCACCATTATCGGTTTCATCTGGGGCATCGTTCGGGCCTCACACAGCCGGTTTGCCAAACCCCTGATCGGCGCCTGGGTGGATGTGATCCGCGGCACCCCTTTTCTGGTGCAGATCTTCATCATCTTTTTCCTTTTCCCGGAAATCGGCATCCAGCTTGAGGCCTTCCCGGCGGCCGTGATCGCGCTGACGAACCTGGCCGCCTGCTTCATCTGCGAGATCGTCGCCGCAGGCATCCAGGCGGTTCCATTGGGGCAGAAAGAGGCTGCGACGTCCACGGGACTGAACTGGTTCCAGCAGCTGCGCCACGTGATCCTGCCCCAGTCGATGCGGGTCATCCTGCCGCCTCTGGTGGGCCAGTATGTGCTGCTGATCAAAGACTCTTCGGTGGTCTCGGCCATCGGGGTCCTGGATGTAACCCGCGTTGGCTGGCTCACGGTGCAGCGCGTACCCCAGGGACTTCTGGTGTTCGGCCTGGTGGCCGTTTTATATTTTGTGATCTGCTATCCGCTCATCCAACTGTCAAACAGGCTGGAGAAGCGCATGTCGGTGGGCTATACCCGGGGAAAAGAGTAGACCATGATCGAGTTCAATGATGTTCACAAGTGGTTCGGCGAGTTGCACGTGCTGAAAGGCATCAACCTCAAGGTCGACCCGGCGGAGGTCCTGGTGGTCTGCGGCCCGTCCGGCTCGGGCAAGAGCACCCTCATCCGCTGCATCAACCGGCTGGAGCCCATCCAGAAAGGCGAGCTCATCGTCGACACCATGAAGGTCCACGACTCGAAGACCAACATGACCAAGCTGCGGGCGGAGATCGGCTTTGTCTTCCAGCAGTTCAACCTCTACCCCCACATGACGGCGCTGCAAAACGTGACGCTGGCGCCGATCAAGGTCCGGAAACTTTCCAAAAAAGAGGCCGAGGACCAGGGTCGGTACGTCCTGGAGAAAGTCGGCCTGGGCGACAAGCTGCACCAGTTCCCGGCCCAGCTCTCGGGCGGCCAGCAGCAGCGCGTGGCCATCGCCCGCGGGCTGTGCATGCGGCCGAAGATCATGCTCTTCGACGAGCCCACCTCGGCCCTGGATCCCGAGATGATCAACGAAGTGCTGGAGGTCATGCGCAATCTGGCGCGGGAGGGAATGACGATGATCGTGGTCACCCACGAGATGGGCTTCGCGCGCGAGGTGTCCCACCGGGTGGGCTTCATGGACTTCGGGGAGTTGATGGAAATCGCCCCGCCGGGCGAGTTCTTCGCTCATCCCAAGAGCGAACGGACCAAGCTGTTCCTGAGCAAAATTCTAACTCATTGACCCAAATGATTCTCGACTCTCTCTTCTGATCGCCGCTGGGCCGATTCGTCCGTACGGGAGGAGGCCGAGGATTATGGCGCCTGTCCCCGCGGATTCCCTATGACCTGAGTAGCGACCTCAATTCTTGACATATTCTGTCTGCAAATAGGGCGAGACCATCAGCCGGCAGAGCGCCGGGTAGCCGAGACGGAAAGACACCCAGTCGCCCACCCGGGCCGGCGGGTCCATTCGGACCATGAGGTGGTCGCTGGACGCATCGCGCACGGTCACGCCGGGACGCACGGGGAACAGAAACTTGGGATCGGTGTCGACCCTGCCCAATGCCAGAATCGCCTCTCCGGCCTGGCCTGCTTTCACTTCGATCACTTCCGCCTGCAGGACAAACGTGTCGCGCTCAAACCCGGCGATGGTCACCGGGTTCAAAGAGGAGGAGAACCCGAGCAGAATGGCCGTTCCGATGCGCAGGTGGTTGACCCCGGGGTTGGTGTGGCCGTCCACGGCAAAGGTGCGAAAGATATTCGAAGACCCCCCTGACAGAACAGCCAGCGGCTTGCCCAATTCCGCTTCAACCTGCCGGGCCAGGGGAACCAATACCTGCAATCCTTGAAAATGAAGATCGCTGCCGGTCGCCAGGTGGAAATAGGCACCGAGCCCTTGAAGCTGAATACCCGCAAGCGACCGCAGCTTGCGGCAGGCGGCCGGCACCCTGTCCGGCGGCAAGCCTTCGCGGCCGGTGTGCAGATCGACCATTAGAATCACACCGTGGATCTTATGTTGCAGCCGCGCTTCAATCGCAAGGGCCTCCACGATTTCCACATCGGAATTGAGGCTGGCGTCGGCCAGCTCCACGGTGCGGGAGGCATCGCGTGGGCCGGGAGACCGCAGCAGGGTGACGGGAACCTGGATCCCGGCCGCCCGCAAGCGGGCGATGTTGTCAAGCCGCGAATCGGCCAAGCTCTCGATTCCGCCGGCGAGCATGGCATTGGCCACTTCGGGCATGCCCGCCGCCCCTTTGGTCACTCCCATCACGTCGATGGCGCGCGTACGGCATATATCCAACGTCTTGCGGGCATTGTGGGTAATTTTAGCAAGATCGATCCGCAACCGGGGGGTTGACATGGCCTTTTGTCCTAGTTGGGGTTGCACGCCTGGATTCGTATCTATATAGTTTACCAGAAGATCCTCGACTGATAAAGCCCGGATGAATATCGGGTAGACCCCAGCGATGGGATTTGGATCCTGTGAGAGGCTTGAAATGACTGCTGCTATCGTCACCGAGTTTCACACGATCCCGGTGCTATTCGAAAACGACGATATCATCGCGGTCGACAAGCCCGTGAAACTGGCTTCGATTCCCGAGCGCAACCGGGAAAAAATCTCGCTTCTCAGAATTCTGAGCGAGAAATTCAATTGCCGGTTTTTCGTGGTCCACCGCCTGGACAAACAAGTGAGCGGCGTCATCCTCTTCGCGAAAAACCCCGAAACCCACCGCCATCTCAATCTCCAGCTTGAGCAGCGCAAGGTGCACAAGACGTATGTGGCACTGCTGCATGGCGCCGTTGAAGGGGATGCCGGGGTGATCGAAAAGCCGCTGCGGCGCTTCGGGTCCGGCCGGATGGGGGAGGACCAAGAGCGAGGAAAGTCGTGCCGCACCGAATTTTCCGTGGCGGAGAGGATGCCGGGCTACACGCTGGTTCGGGTCAACCCGCTGACCGGCCGCAAGCACCAGATCCGCGCCCATTTTTTCAGCATCGGCCACCCTGTCGTGGGCGACACCCTTTACGGGGACAAACCCTTGCAGAAAACCTTCCCGCGTCTGATGCTGCATTCATTGAGCATTCGATTCAAATCGGCCGCTGGGGATGAGATTCAAATTGAGTCCACAGCTACGGAATCTTTTAAGAGCAAATTGAGCCAGTTCCGCAACAAGTCGCAAAGGGATTAGAGACATAACAGGCATCTGTGTAAGAAACCCACCGCCTTCATCGGTAGTCCACCTCGCCGTTCAGATTGCCCTATTTTCGATCATTCCCATGGCGCCAATCAATAATTTATCATCTTTTTATAGATATTTTTTCAATACTATTCCGCCAAGACCATATGGGTTTGATTTAATTATAATATAATTTAAGGCCCGATCATTACGGCAATTGATGTTCTTTATTTCGCCTGATGGGACGATGTAGAATATTGAGAATTCAAAAGGATGGTCACGCTTGAGATGCGGCTGGATATGGAATTTTCAGAATCAGTCTGGCAGGAACAGCTGACAAAATATAGAGAAATTGTCGATTACTCTCCGTTGGAGATTTTCGAGGCCGAGCTGATAACAGGACAGTTGACGTACGCCAATCGCGCGGCCCAGCAGACACTGGGATACACCCGGGAAGAGATGCAGCGCTTGAAAGTGGTTGACCTGCTTGCGGATGGCAGCAAGCACCTGTTCGCGGAGCTTCAGGCAAACATCCTGGTCAACGGCATTAAGGAGGCAATATCCGAATACAAAATTAAAACTAAAACCGGCAATGTTGTTTCAACTCTGACGAATTGCAGGATTTCTGATGAAGCCGACAGTCCTAAAAGAGTTGTCTTTTTTTGCCAGGATTTAACGAAAAGCAAAATGCTGGAAAGTGAACTCTGGAAGTCCCAGAAAATGGAGGCCATCGGCACACTTGCTGCCGGCGTCGCTCACGATTTCAACAACCTGCTCATGGTAATCCAAGGAAGTGTGTCGCTATTAACTCACAATATCGAGGAAGGCCACCCCCAGCATTGCCTGTTGAAAAAAATGGATCAGGCGGTAAAAGCCGGAGCTGATATAACCCGCAAACTGATCGGCTACGCTGGAAAGGGTAAATACCATGTTGTGACGATCAGACTGAACGACCTCATCCTTGATTGCTCCGCCTTGATTAGCCGCACAAGAAAAAATGTCATCATCACGCCGGCGCTTGCTCAAGACCTTTGGCCCACCCAAGGAGACAGGGAACAGATTGCGCAAGTCCTGTTGAATCTTTTTGTTAACGCCGTCGAAGCCATGCCCATGGGAGGCGAGCTGTCGATACAGACCCGAAATGTGCCGGCGAATAAAGTTCAAGATACCCTCGGCTATTCCGTGCCATTTGGTTATGTATGTCTTGAAGTTGCGGACACGGGTATAGGGATGGACCCCCCAACACTAAAACGGGTTTTCGAACCGTTTTTTACGACCAAGGAAATAGGCCATGGAACCGGCCTCGGCCTTGCATCCGTCCATGGAATTGTAAAAAACCACAACGGGCTGATAGATGTAGTGTCGGAAAAGGGAACCGGCACGACATTCAGAGTATTTTTTCCGGCCCAACCCCATGCGACGATTGAGGTCTATGGAAGCAAGGATTGATACTCGGGCAGGGTCGTAGTGCCTTTAGCCGGACGCAACTCGCTGACTCCATCGCCACCCTCTTCATCAGATAGGAATTCTGCTTGCTTTCTTGCTTTTTAAATTTAATGGATAGATTCAATATTAAATATAAGGGGTTTTCGCATAAGCAGATATCCTGTCCTGAATAGAATGTTCTAAATCCTGCCTTGTTGCTCCTGCGAATTAAATAAATCTATTGGCCTTTGCCTAAACTTTCCATCGATAATACATCGATCCTTTTTCAACGCTATTGGATATGAAAAAATACTGATTTCCTAAATATTATTTAGTAAAATGAATTTAAAAAGATTTTAGCAATTGAAATGTGTCAGACGGTGAACGAATGAAGCGGCCTTCTTCCTCAGAACAAATCCCAAAAGAAAGCCAGGAGCTAAACGCGGCTTTTACGGGATTTGATAGTATGGATGTATGCATGATGGGAGTGATGCCCGATGGGAAGATCGCTTACGTTAACCAGTCAACTTGCGATATGCTTGGGTATCCCAAAGAAGAATTGGTAGGTGTTTCGATCCAGACCTTAGCTCCGGGGATGACCACCGAAGTGTGGTCCGGCTTCTGGCCGGAAGTTGATCGAAAGGGTACCATTGAGAGTCGGACAACGCTGATGCTTCGGCTGTCCAACCAAGAAGACTTACAGGTAAGATACAGAGCTATTTGCGTTCAGGCCGCAGGACAAAAGGGTTGCGTCATGTTCCTGTCAAAACCGGAGAAAATACCAACGGCTGTCGTCGATGTCCAAGCTCATAGGGCGCAGTTGGTTCAGATTTTAGACGCAATGGCCAATCCGGTTATTTCCATGGATGCGCAGCATAAATTCACTTTTCTGAATAAGGCCGCATGCCAAACGTTAGGAACAACGGTTGCCAAGGCCACCGGGAAAACGGCCTATGACTATCTGCCCAAAAAATATGCCGATATTCTCTGGGAGAAAGAGCAGGCAGTGCTGGAAAGCGGGCAACCGACAACATATGCCGGAGATAGCTTTCTGCAAGAAAAATATGGCGAATCGATAACTCTGCTGCCTTATTACCGATCCAAGCTCGTCCCAGAAAAGGCTTCTCGCCGTCATCAACATAGCTCCTACGGCCGGCCAGCTGACAACGCACTTACCGGAACCCCGTGAGCCTAAGCCGGGCCTTGCCGGACTGCCTTACCTGGCTGAGCTGCGCCGATACATGGAGAAAGGCGCTATCGGCATCTACCTGAAGGACACCGACAACAGAATTTTGTGGGTGAACCAAAGCTATGCCGCCATGGTCGGGTTCAAGCCAAAAGACTTAATCGGCAAGCGTGTGGATGACGTGGTCAATGATCCTGAACTCATGGCTGTCTTGCGCAAGGAGGATGAAACCGTATACGCCACCGGCCAACCGGTCTTCAATCTATTGAAAAACCCAACAAACGATAAAATAAAGTTTATCCGGATCGACAAAATCCCATTCATCGGCAAGAACAGGAAAATCTCGGGAATTATCGGCTTGGCTGTGGAAATAGATGGGCCGCCGTTGGAGGTTGAAGCGCTTCAGGAAAAAGTCTCTTCAACGTCCCAGAAACTCGCGGATACAGAAACGGCGCTGCGGGTCCTTCTTGAACACAGGGAGAAAGACGCAGCGCTGACCAAAGAAAAACTGGGGGAAAGAGTCAAAACCCTGGTGCTGCCCTACCTGGAAAACCTCAGGCAGACCCCGATGCAGCCAGATCAGCTTGAGTACCTCGGCCTGATCGAAGAAAACCTGAAAAATTTCTACGATCCGAATTATGCCAAGCTTTCGGCGCCGGAATACAAACTCTCGCCTTCCGAGCTAAAAGTGTCGCAACTGGTCCGTGACGGCAAAACCAACAAAGAAATTGCCAAGATGCTGCACCTTTCCAAGAGCACCATTCTGACCCACCGGCACCATGTCCGCGTCAAGCTCGGAATCAAGAACAAAAAGGTCAACCTGCGCTCCCTGCTTAAGTCCTGAACCTGCCATATTAGCAAGCCTGTCGTCGATCCGCCTTCGACACCAAAACATCATCCGCTCGTCTCGCCAAGCGAGTATCTATTTTTTGTCGATATTCTACTGGCAATAGCTTTGAGATCCCACCCATCGTTTTTCCTTCCTGCTTAAATTTTTCAATTCCGGATCATTTCCATATCGATATTTCTTCATTCTTATTTCAATTAAAGCAACTTCCTTAGCGCCCCGATAAGATTTATGAAGCAGGCTACGAACGCTTATGCGCAGGGACTTCAGCTTTGCCTGATGTTTTATCGAAAGAAGTAAAATGAAAAAAAAGAAACTCGACAACAATGGCTTTACGATACTGGAGCTGGCTGTGGCAATCGCCATTGCGGCAATCATGGCCGCCTTCGCTTTGCCTTCTATTGTAAATTGGCAGAACTTGAGCCGTTTGAGGGGTTCAGCGGTAAATATGGTGGGGGACCTGGAGATGGCCAAAATTCGGGCCATCCGGGAAAACAGTCCGGTAGTGGCACAGTTCAGTGCTGAAAATTACACCATTTTCGTGGACAACGGGGCAGGAGGGGGCACGGCAGGGGATGGAATGCGCAACGGCGGCGAGGCTCTCGTTCAGTATCGGAAGCTCCCGCCGGGTGTGACGGTCGATTTAACGGGTCTCACCTTGGCGGATGATCGCCTGAGATTCAACGGGAAAGGACAGCCGCCGGACGTAGCGGCGGTTGAGACCATCCCCCTGCAAAACAAGGTCGGTCGGAAGAATGTCACGCTCAATCGCTTGGGAACTGTGCGGATTCAGTAATGGAAAGGAACGTCCATATGCCCTCGAGGGACCGCCCGGATAAGAACCAAGCCGGCGCTACACTAGTTGAGCTCTTGATAGCCATGGCCATCCTGGCGCTGGGGGTTCTGGCCGCGACCTCCATACAAATGGGGACCGCGCGCAACAACAGCAAGGGGAACATTTACACGCAAGCCTACATGCTGGCCATCGAGCGCTTGGAAATCCTTAAGAATCAAGACGTCAGTTCACTCGTTCCGGGAGCCTACAGCGATGCATCGCAAATCGATGCAAACGGCCAGCCGGGTGGAATTTACACCCGCAACTGGACCATTGACAACCTGGGAATCATGGGCCGGATCATCACCGTAACCGTTCAATGGCAACGCGGGGGAAAAACGAACCGCGTTGTGCTTTCATCCAACACCAAGGGCAACGGCGTATGAATCGAATTCACAAACGGCCGCCCGATCTTTTTATAAGCCCCGCGCGCGAAGGCGGCTTCACCATGATCGAGTTGCTTCTCGTAATCGGGGTCATCAGCATCCTGCTGGGCGCCATATTCAGTTGGTTCGACAACACGGGCCGCTTCTACAAAAACGAGAACACGAAAGCCGGCACCCAGCAGAGCACTCGGTTTGGGATGGAGACGCTGATCCAGGATATTCAGCTTGCCGGGCTGAACCCCCTCGGAGTGCCCGGCGCGGGATTAATTGTCGCCACCGCAACCGCACTCCAGATCGCATCCGACCTCAATTTCGACGGCGATTTCAGCGACCCCTTTGAAAACACCACCTATGCGCTCAACGGCAGCCGCCTGGAGCAGACCAACCATCTGGGGGCCGAAACCCTGGTGGACAACGTGAGCAGTCTCGGTTTCACCTATTTTGACCGCAACGGGGCTTTGATCCCTGAGCCGGTAAACATTCCCGACATTCGTTCGGTCGGCATTTCTTTGACCCAGACTCGAGACTCCGGCCAAGGCAAGGAGATTTCCAGAACCTACCGCACGCGCATACGCTGCCGGAATTTCTAAGGAGCAAGGGATGGTCTCAACTGGAAAAAAAATCTTAGGCAACGAAAAGGGCTTCGTGCTCGGGGTCTCCATGCTGATTTCAGCCATCCTTCTAATAGCCGGGATACTGGCTCTCACGACCTCGAACACGGAAGTTCTCGTGGTTCGGAATGAAGGCGATCTGACCCGGGAATTCTACCGAGCCGAGGGAGGGGTCGTCGACGCGCTGGAAAACTACAACACGGGCACGACCTTCTGGCTCACCGACGATTTTCTGCTGGCAGGTCCTCTGGCCGCCGGCAGCACTGTCACCTCGTACAATCATGATGGCCTGGCGGTGGCCACGGTTGAGGCGCGCTGCATCGAGCAAACCGGGGCAACGATCCCCAGCATTAGTGAAGCAGCCAATCACTTGCCTCGCCTGCGCCATATAGCCCCTCCGCCGCCGGCGTCCGGCTACAGCCTAAAATACTTCGAGGTAAGGCGCTATGGAATCACCGGTACTTCCAATACGGGCAACTCACAAATTCAGGTCGGGGCCTGGAAAGCTTTCAATAAATATTAAAGCACATCCTTTTCACAGGAGATCTCGAAAATGCTTCGACATGTCATGATAACAGCGCTGGTCATCATTTCCTGCGCCGCATCGGTGAGGGCTGACGACACCGAGATTTACGGCACGGTCACGAATCCAACATTAGAGCCGAATGTATTAATTATTTTCGACACATCAGGCAGCATGGCAACCGAAGATGTGCCTGGTGACCCCTATGACAAAAATATAAACTACAGCGGCTCCTACGACAGCAGCGGGGTCTACCAGCGCACCTGGAGCTGGTCCCACTCTCGCTGGGATTGGAATTTGATCACCGCTAATGTGAACAACATCCAGTGCAATACGATCAAAGATGAGCTCAAGTCAGTCGGATATGCAACGGGCTACATGCGCGGCGGCCCCGATTTCACTTGCGGCGGATCCACCGAGAAGAGATTAAGACTGGGCAACTACATGAATTATATCGCCTCCGGGGTCGGTGCCAACCGAAGCCGGATCAGCGTCGCCAAAGATGTGCTCACGGACCTGATCAGCACCACGACGGGAGTGCGCTTCGGGATGATGGTCTTCAACTACGAGCAGGGGGGCCGCCTGGTAGCGCCGTGCGGAACCGATAAGGCGACGCTCCTGAGTCAAGTCGCCGGCGCCAGCGCCGACGGTTGGACGCCGCTGGCCGAAACACTGTCCGAAGCGGGGCTTTATTTCGCCGGGAAAACAAGCTGGTTCAACTCGGGTGTCACCTACACCTCGCCCATGCAGGAGCGCTGCCAGAAGAATTACATCATCATCATGACCGACGGCGAGCCCACCAAGGACCGCGACCACCGGCTTTACGACACCGCCTACATCAACGGCGACATCATCGGCGACTACGACGGCGACCACAACGGCGGCAGCGAGTTCGACAGCTACCCCGACAGCGGCTCGGATTATCTGGATGACGTGGCCAAGTACCTGTATGAAAACGACTGCAACCCTTCCATGGGCGACGGAACCTCGTTTGACAAGCAGAACATCACCACCTTCACCATCGGCTTCAAAACCAACCAGTCGCTTCTCCAGAGGACAGCCGCCAACGGCGGCGGCGAGTACTTCACGGCTGAAAACTACTCCTCCCTTGCAGAGGCTTTCACCCAGATCATGTCCAGCATCGTGGAGAAGAATGCTGTTTTCGTGGCGCCGGTAGTGCCCATCAGCCGCATGAACCGGGTTTATGCCGGCGACAAGATCTATCTCGGGTTCTTCAAACCCCAGCAAACAGGCCGCTGGATCGGCAACATAAAACGATACGCTTTGGAAAACGACGGAACTCTGAAAGACGCAAGGGGCGCTGACGCCACCACTCCCGGGGGCCTGATCAAAGACAACGTGCTCTCGTGGTGGACCACTCTCGGCAACGATGGGCCGTCCGTTGAAAAAGGCGGTGCGGCCGAGGCGTTGAGCCTTTCCATCGATTCCGGGGCAAACCGCAATGTCTACACCTACACCGGCGCTCAATCGCAGTTGACCCATGCCGCCAACGCCTTGCTGGCCTCCAACACGGCCATCACCAACGCGATGTTGAATGTGGCGACGGACGTGGAGCGCCAGAGCCTAATCAACTTGGTGCGCACCGGTGAATTCGGGGACATCATCCACTCCGAGCCGGCGGTGGTGATCTATCCGGACCCGGATGGGAACCCGACGACCAACGATGCCAGAACCCTAATCTTTGTGGGGGCCAACGACGGTCTGTTGCATGCCATCGACGACGCCACCGGCGGCGAGCTCTGGAGTTTTGTACCGCAGGATCAACTTGGGCGGCTTTACCGCTTAAAAGACGCGGACCACGATTACTTTGTGGACGGATCACCGGTTGTTTATGATGGGACCGGTCAGAAGCTGCTGATCATCGGGGAGCGTCGAGGGGGAGATCACTACACGGTTCTTGACATCACCACCTACGATGCGCCGAGGCATCTTTACAACATCGGGCCCACCATCCTGGACCCCAACCCGACGAACACTCCGGATACCGATACCTACGAGCGCTTGGGGCAATCCTGGAGCAGGCCCGAAAGGGCCACCGTCGCCACCAGCTCCACGGCAACAATTTCGGGCTGCGGCGTGAACATCACGGCAAACTCCTCCGAGGTTTTTCTTTTTGCCGGCGGCTATGACAACAACCAGGATGCGAAGCCGCCGACCGCCACGGACGGCATCGGCCGGGCCGTGTTTGCCGTGAACGCCGCCACAGGACAGGTGTTGAACAACCTTGCATTCAGCCACACCACACACCCCAGCCTGGGAATGACCCACTCCGTCGTGGACCTCTCCGCATTCGACCACGATGGTGACGGCATCGTGAGCCGGATCTATTTCGGCGACCTGGGCGGGCAGGTGTTCGCCCTTAAAGACGACCGGGAAGAGAACTACACGGTGTGCGGGCAAACCATAACCCGGAGTGTGGTTGACGGCAATTGGACCGCCAAGAAATTTTTCAATGCGTCCGCCGACGGCGTCCAGCGCAAAATCCTTTACGCGCCGGATGCGGTCGAGGAGAGCTTCGGCGAATACATCTTCTTCGGCACCGGCGACCGCGAAAACCCCGGGAACACGACGGTAGTCAATCGTTTTTACGCCGTCAAGAACGACTGGGCCTCTACAAGCGTTCTCACGGAATCGGATCTCGTGGATGTCACCGCCGACCTGATCCAGCTGGGAACCGCAGAACAGCAGCAGCAGGTCAAAACCAACCTTACAAACGGCCGCGGGTGGTACATTCGTCTTGAGAGCCCGGGCGAAAAGATCGTCTCATCTCCCCGCGTCTACGGGGGAGTGGTCTATTTCAGCACCTATGCGCCGTCTGAAAGCGCCGGACCCGATCTCAATGATCCCTGCGCGTCCTCAACCATCCGCGGTGTGGCCCGACTTTACGCGCTGAACTATCAGACCGGCGCATCCATGCACAATTTCAGCAGCGATTCGGAAACCGACAACTCCGGCAACCCTGTTTCGTTAGGGAAAAAAGACCGGGCTATTGCCATAGGGACGGCAATTCCATCGGCGCCGGTAATTGCCATTCTGGGCGGCGGCGCACGTCTTTTCGTCGGGATCGAAGGCGGCATCGCAGGCCTTCCGGCGATCGCAACTCAGGACATGCACCGTTTTTATTGGAATAGAAATCACTAATACCAAGGAGCTGCTGCCATGATGCCGGTTCATTTTTTCAGAAAACTTATTTTCCTTGGGATGACAATAGCTCTCCTTTGTGGTGCATCTGCGGGGTTCAGCGCAGAAAAGCCAAACGAATTCCCGCTCCTCAGAGAATTGGATATCGATGCCTGTGAGCCTGTCAGGTACCAGGCAAAAATCACTGAGGTCAACCGCGCAAAGGGCACTCTGACCGTGGCTGAAAAGGAAATCTGCCTTTTGGACGTGAGCGCAAATGAGAAAAGACTCTCGACCGCCCTGTTGGACCTGGATGGTAAAGCCGCACCACTTACAGCCTTCAAAAAAGGCGACTTGGTTCTGATTGAGGGATTCGCCCACCCCAAAGGCTTTGTGGCGGCTTCGAAAATTCAAAAAATCCAAGCCGTCACTGAGAGAAAAAACGCGCCACGTGACTCTGCCGGGCGGACTCCCAAAAGAATTGGGCAATCCAATCAGCCTAAATAAACATTTCATTTTCGGCGGAAGGCGGAAAACGTTGCGGAGAGCAGAGGACAAACAAGGCTTCAAATTCGTGGATGAGTACAATCCAGCATTCATGGGGTTTATCATTCTTCTTTTAATTCTTTCGATCATCGACGGGTTCATGATGCTTTATCTTCTGGATCATGGCGCACATGAAATCAACCCAATCATGTCCTTCTGCCTGGAGGTGGGCCCTTGGTTTTTTTTAGCCAGCAAATTTCTGCTGACCTGTTTTGGAGTGATGTGTCTCCTTGTTGTGAGCAACAGTCAAGTCTTCGGTGATCGAATCCAAGTCAGGGATGTTTTTCCGGCCATGCTCTTCTTGTATCTCATGGTGATGGTTTGGAACTCTTTCCTGTATGCCATCGCATGAAAACTGAAGGCGTTGGATCGATGAACCATCCTTACGCAAAAGAAAATATGATTCCAGCCCTAATGGTTTAAGGCAAAATGAATAAAGTCCACCTTGAATATGAACAGTGCCGGTGCAGTAAAATCAGAAAAGAAGTCACGGTAACCTCGATGGTCATCGAAGACCCCGGCCCGGACGCGACGCCATACTTAAGCGTTAAACAGGCATTTGATTGCGATCAAAAAAAATCCTGTGGCGTGCTCACTATTTTGGGGAAAAAGAGACAGCTCAATTGGGCGGATTGCACCCATCCGAACCTAACCGAGGTTTCAGGAAGCGATGGTGGATGACGACATGCGGTATTCGTCAGCGAGGCTGGGCGTTAAAATCGTTCTATCTGGAGACAATCAATGGGTTCACAAAATGACTTAAAAGACCTGTCCAAAAAAATCGGAAAACTGCCCACACTACCCGGCGTGGCGATCAAGATCCTGCAGGCCATGCAGCGGGAAACACCCAACATCGCAGAAATTTCCGAGGTCATTTCCGCGGATGGCCCGCTGAGCGCGAAAGTGTTGCGGGTGGTCAACTCGCCTTTTTACGGCCTTTCAAAAAAGATCACCTCGGTCCATCAGGCGATAGTGTACCTTGGGCTGAATGCGGTCAAGAACCTGGCATTAAGTTTTTCCCTGCTAAGAGGTTTTGCGCCAAAAAGAAAAGGCGCATTCGACTACGTCCAATTCTCGAAAGATTCCCTCGTCGGCGCCGTCGCAGCGAAATCGCTGACCGAAAAAATCAACCGCCGGCATGGAGAAAACGCATTTTTCCTCGGCCTTCTGCAGAACATCGGCATGCTGATCATGGTGGAATCCATGCCGGATGAATATGAAAAAGTCATCGGCGAAGCAGGGTCCATTGGGAGACCCTTACACGAAATCGAAAAGAACCTTCTGGGAATAAACCATATGGAGGTTGGCGAGTTCGTCACCCATTCTTGGGGGCTACCCACCACCTTTAATGTCCCGATCGGGTTTCATCATTGTCCTGAGCGACTGGCCTGCCCCCTTGACGACATTGAACAGTTGACCAGAATACTCCACCTCTCCTCTTTGTACATAGATTTGTTCAAGAGCTCCGACCTTAACGCCGGCTATGCCGAAATCGAGAAACACATTCAGGCCTACAAACTCACCTCCGTCGTCGACAAATCCGACTTTGCCGAGGAGGTCGCCGAAGGCGTAAAAAGTATTTTCCCCATTTTCGACCTGCAAATCGATGAGAAAAAACATATCGAAATAATCGAGGCGGCTAGAAGCGAGTTGGCCGATCTGTCGAGTGAACTCCTGAATCAGGTCCACAGCCAGGCATGTTGCTTGGACCAGCTACGGCAGCAGGTAGGTCTCGACAGCATGACTCAGCTATATAATCATGAGCGGTTCATGGAAATTCTGTACCAGGAGATCAGCCGCGCCGCCCGTTACAAAACACCCCTCTCCATCATTATGGCCGATGTGGATCATTTCAAATCCATTAACGACTTTTTCGGGCACCAGGCCGGAGACCATGCATTGAAATGCGTGTCCGCTCAACTCAAGAAACTGCTGCGGGACTCGGACCACATCGCCCGCTACGGAGGCGAGGAATTTGCCATTATCCTCCCTATGACGCCCCTCAAAGATACCCTGCTTACGGCCGAACGATTGAGGAAGTCCATAGAATCGCAAAAGATAATCTACGATGAGCGATCGATTTCCGTCACGATGAGTTTCGGCATTGCGTCGTTTGAAAATAACCGAGAAATCGATGTCGAGGGTTTTATCAAAATGGCCGACGAGGCACTTTACGATGCGAAAAACACAGGGCGAAACAAGTGCTGCCCGTACAAAAATCAAAACCCGAATCAGGCGCCGTCTTTGACGGTGCTGGTCATTGATGACGAAGAAGTCGTCCTTGTGACTGTTACCAAAATGCTGGAGCGTCTGGGATATGATGTAATGGCCGCCAAATCCGGTCGGGAAGCCGTAGATTTTTTGCATCACAACCAAAACAAAATCGATATGGTGATCATGGACATGGTCATGCCCGACATTAACCCGGACCAAATACTGAGCGCCATCCGAGACCGTCACACAGGCACCAAAGTCCTGCTTTCAAGCGGCTATAGTCTGAGCGGCGAAGGCAACGGCAATCTTTTGAACAAGACCGACGGCTTTCTCCAAAAACCTTACCAGCTGGCAGAATTGTCGCGAATCGTTCAAGCAACCCTGAACAATTAGAAACGAGAGGGCGAGAAAATGAAAGAGGATATCAGCATCAAGAAAATCAGCTTTAATCTAAAGCAAAATAAGAAATTCATCGAGATAGAAGTCCCCGGCGACGAGATTCTTCAAACGGTGGAAGCGGATTCGCTGGAATTCGAAAAAATGGTGAAACAAAAAGTCATCGAATACATTCAATCGCTGTAATTTACACGCTCCCGATACAGGCTATCTTGAAATACGGCAAAACATCCTACAAAAACCAAAGAGAGGAGAAAGCAATGATTAAAACGAAAAAGGGTTTCACCCTGATCGAACTCATGATCGTCATCGCCATCATCGGCATCCTGGCGGCGATCGCCATCCCGAACTTCATCAGCTATCGCAACAAGGCCTTCTGCTCCCGGGCGGAGTCGGACGCAACGGCTATCCAGTCGGCCATCTCTTCCTATTTCTCTGAACCGAACAATACAACGATAACCGATACCGCCCTGAATGCATCCAATGATCGGCCTGCGTTGAACCCGAGCAACACTTACTCGATTGTGGCGTCCACGCCCAGCGTCAGCCTACAAGATCGAAGTGACCGACGGCAGCCAGCGCTGCCCCAGGTCCTCCAGCGCCCATGTCATACGTGACCTATTTCGGAACATCGGCAGCGGGCGGTTGGCGGCATAATCCATTCGCCTGAGAAAACCAACAAGAGGGGGCCTTGGCCTCCTCTTGTCTTTTTTACATCCACTTTGTCAGCCATCCCCCCAACTTCATCTATGCGCGCTGAAGCCTAAATTGTTTCTAAATTAGTGGCAGGGTTGACAATCTCAGGCTTAGCGGGCATCGCCCACCTTTTTCAGGCTTCCGTCTTCCCGGTAATATTTCTAGTCATTTTAATATGTTAAAAGAAGGAGGCGTGCCAGACTAAAGAAGCCTAAAATTCAGACCGATATTTACTAATAACAGCGTTTAAGGGAGGGTGCGAAAAATCCTTATGCCACCTCTGGAAAAGAGGAAAAAAATGAATTCCGTGGACAACCGAACGACTCCCGACCGACGGGTCAACCCGGACCGTCGCCGCAGCCGCTCTGCGTTGAATGGCCTGACGCAGGTTTTCAACACCAGCGAAGCCTGCCTGTATCTGCGTATTTCGCGGCCCACGTTTCTCAAGCTGATTACCGCCGGAAAGATCCGGGCCAAAAAAATCGGAAAAGGCTGGAGGGTGCTGGAGACGGAGCTGGAACGCTTTCTTTTGACCGGTGAGATGGCTCGTCAGTAATTCCTCTTAGCCTGCAACTTGATCCCCATCCCCCCAGCCCTGCGCTCCTGCCCGCCGGGCAGGACGCACCTCATCAGCCCTGATAGACCTGGTCCACGATATCGCCGACCCCGGAGTCGATTCCTGCAGATTTAAGTGTTTCGGTTTCCTCAATGATTTCTCAACAGACTGCATTTAAACAACAATATTGGGTGCAGTGAGCTGCCGCGTCAATGGAGCCTAAAACTTGAAGAGACCGATCCCGCCCTTTACAAAAAAATCGGTGCGTGTAAATATGCGCGCTATCACGTTTCTTCGTGAGCCCCTGTCGCCATAGCGTAATATAAAAATATAAAGAGGATACCGAGATGTCTGATGTCTACACCCGTTTGAGAGAGCACCTGGACAGTCTTCCGGCAGGTTTTCCAGCCACAGAGAGCGGCGTTGAGCTGCGCATTCTAAAGCGGCTGTTCACACCGGAGGAGGCAGGGCTCGCCATCCATGTGGGCATGAAACTCGAATCGGCGGCCGCCATCGCCGGCCGTGCGGGTCTTTCGGAAGAGGAGGCTGCGGCCAGGCTCAAACAGATGTCCCGCAGGGGCTTGATCTTCAGCATCGAGGCCCTCGACCGGCCGCACGTCTACATGGCCGCCCAGTTCGTGATTGGCATCTGGGAATACCACGTGAACGACCTCGACCCGGAATTTATCCGGGACATGGATGAGTACATCCCGGTATTGTCCCGCACGGCCTTCAGCCGCGTGCCGCAGCTGCGCACCATCCCGGTCGGCAAGAGCATCAGCGCCGGCATGGAGGTGCTGCCCTACGAGCAAGCTGAAGAAATCGTGCGCAAGCAGACCACTTTCCTGGTGGCCCCCTGCATCTGCCGCCGTGAACACGAACTGAAGGGGGCCGGCTGCGAAAAGCTCAGGGAGGCCTGTCTGATTTTCGGGTGGGGCGCCGAGTACTACGCACGCAACGGGTTGGGTCGGCTCATCACCCTGGAAGAGACCCTGGAAATCCTGAAAATGGCCGATGAACAGGGGCTGGTGCTCCAACCCAGCAACTCCCAGGACATCGTCAACATCTGCTGCTGCTGCGGGGACTGCTGCCAGGTGCTCAAGCACCTGAAACGCCAGCCGGTGCCGGCGGCCGCCGTGGCCTCGCCGTTCGTGGCCGCGCTGGACCCGGGGCTTTGCGTCGGCTGCGGTACCTGCCAGGATCGCTGCCAGATGGATGCCCTGAGCATGGCGGACGCTCTCGCCGTTCTCAACACCGACCGCTGCATCGGCTGCGGGCTGTGCGTCACCACCTGCCCGAGCGGCGCGCTCACGCTGCAGCGCAAGCCGCTGGAAAAGCTGCCGCCGGTCCCCAAGAACCCGCGCGAAGCCTTGATTCTCAGGGCGAAAGCACGCATGGCGCCCCCGAAATAGCAAACGCAGCGTAAATAAAAACGACAAAAGGAGCGCAACCTCTCATCGAGGCTGCGCTCCTTTTATTGTGAAAGCGGCTTCTTGCTGCTTTCATCGTGGCTGGAAGCCACTCCCACAGAAAACCGGATTTACAATACGGGGCGACAAAAAGTGAATGTCCGGCTTCTTTACACAGCCGGGGTTCAACCCTTTTGCCTGTAAATACCGTTGGGGTCCGATCCGGTCAGTCCGGCTTGATAGGAGCGCTCATCCATAGGGGACAACCGCTTTTCCATCTCGGCGTCGATCAACATGACCCGCCGGATCTCTTCGGTGCGCTGGGCTATCAGATCCATTGTTTCATCGGCCGTCATCCAGTTCAGCCGGTCGAAGCGTTTCAGGTTCAGCGGCCCGGTGTAGCCCCGCAGGGTCTTCTCGCGCTCGAGGTTGTAATACTGCTCGAAGTAGGACATGACAAGCTCGCGGAGGGTGCGGTAGACCGGCTCACGGAAGCGCAGCCCCACGAAGTTGGACTTGGCCACCGCCCCCCAGCCGCCGTGATCCTTGAACAGCGCCAACAGGTGCTCATCGTCACGGCCGTTGGACAGCATGTCCAGGATCAGCGGCGGGTAGCCGATGCGCCGCAGCGCCGCTGCTGCAAACATGGCGCCGTCGAAGCAGTGGGCTGTGCGGTCCCGCAGCACCCGCAGCGGGCAGCGGTAAAACTCATCCGTGCTGTAGGGAATCGAATCCAGGAACGCCTGAATAACGGCCGGGCCGGTGAGGCCGCTCATGATCGCACGCTCTTCGGCACTCAAATCCCGGTCAAACGCTTCGAAGGGTGACATCAGAATTCCTCTCCCACGACCCGTGTCATATTAAGCCTGCACTCTGCAAGGCGCAGTCAACCGCGGCGACGGCATGGATCCTCGTCGTCGGGAAAAGCGGCACAGGACTGTCCTCCTCATCGACCAGCACAGCTCCGGCTTGCGACCATTGGCCCTGATGCTGGAGCGCTTCTATCTCGGCAAAATCCACGGAATACAAAAGGCAGCGGGCCGAATGCAGCCCACCAAGCCTCGCTTTCACCTCCTGGTTGATGATGCGGTAATACTCCAGGGTGGACTCCCAGCTCATTCCGCCGAGCAGGCCGATGGTCTTCATTGTCTGCACCTCATATGATGACATCCTCAATCCACAATGAAAAGCGTGGCCCCTGTACGCGTGGAGGAACGATGCGGCTCGGCCCCATCGGCCACCTGATAGCTCATGCCGGCCTTCAGCATGAACTGGCGGCCGTCGGCCAGCTCGGTTTCAAGCTCCCCCTCGAGCACCAGCAGGATGTGCCCCTTGGAACACCAGTGGTCGGCGAGATAGCCTGGGGAATACTCGACCATGCGCACTCTAATGTCGCTGAACTGTCGCGTCCGCCAGAGCGCAACTCCGCCGATGCCCGCATGCTCGGTTTTCTCTATTTTGGACCAGTCGGTGGTCCCGAATGGAATCGACTGCATTTTCATCGCTGATAGCCTCCATGGCGGAACGCCGGGGAAGTGAGCCGCTCGGCTGAGCCAGCCGAGAAGGTTATACTCGAAACCAGGTGACATGCCAATCGCCCTGACATATAAGGGCTATTACTCCGGCAACCGATACGCCCGCTTTCGCCCGAAGGCAGCCATTGGAGACAAGGCCCTGATGATGCTTCAAGATATTCAACTGATGGCGCGCATTGCGGTTTCCATCGTCCTGGAGGCCGCCCCGTTTCTGCTCCTGGGATCCCTGCTGTCGGCCGCCGTCGACCGATACCTGGACCCGGAGCGAATCGCACGCCGGCTTCCCAAAGGGCCGCTCGGCCGTATGGCCGTCGGGCTGCTGGGCGGAATGGTCCTGCCGATCTGCGAGTGCGGTTCGGTGCCCCTGGCCCGCCGCCTGTTGGGAAAGGGGGTGCCGCCGCTCACGGCAATCACGTACATGCTGGCTGCGCCGGTGATCAATCCCGTGGTGCTGTTGTCCACCTACGTGGCATTCAGCGGCAACTTTAAAATAGTCCTTGCACGAGTCCTGGTGGTGGCCTGCGGCGCGGCCCTGACAGGGTGGCTCTGCCGCGGCCGTCTATCCTCCGATTTTCTTGCTGATTCAAACCGGCTGACCTTGCACCCGGACTTGAACCACCTCCATCCTCACGGCGCTCACGGCGTTTCAGTCGATGGGCGCCGCCGCCGGAAGGTTCTGGATCTTCTCAGCAGCGGGGCCTCCGAGTTCCTGGACATGGGGAAATACCTCGTTTTAGGCGCCCTGGCATCGGCGGCCTTTAAGGTTTTTTTGCCCTGGCAGCTCGTTCAGGCGTTGGCGGGCAACGCCTCTCTGGCTATTGCTCTGCTGATGCTCCTGGCGGTTCTGCTCTGCGTCTGTTCCGAGGCCGATGCCTTTGTCGCCGCCTCCTTTGTATATGCGCCCCCGGCTGCCCAGCTGAGTTTCATGGCCGTGGGCGCCATGGTGGACCTCAAGCTGATGGGTATGTATTTTTCGGCTTTTCCGAAAAAAATCGTCTGGACGCTGATCATCGTGCCGGTGATCTGTGTGTTTGTTTTATCAAACCTCTTGAGTCTCCTGATGAGGTAGGTTGATGAAACGGCTCCTTCTGGGCCTGGATGGGGTGTTCGTTCTCGGGTTGGGCCTTTACATGCTGTTTCTGAGTCAAGCCGAAGCCTACACGGCATTCATGAACCCCAAGTTCCGCCTGCTCACCGCCGCCGCGGCGGTTGGTTTGTGCATCGTGGGTGCGGCGTTCCTGTTCCGCCCCGATGGCAGGACCGACATGCTGCGCACCTTGTGCTTTGGGGTCCTGGGCATGCTGATCCTGCATGCCGGTACGGGCGTTGTTTCGAGCTCGGCCATTTTTACCAACACGCCGCCCGAAGCGCAGGCCAATCCCGACCTCCATGTGGCCCGGAACGGTGATATTTATCTCAAATCGAATCCGGCCCGGCTATTTCTGTTATTGCAGGCAGGGGCGGCGCCGCCGGACCAGCGCTATGTGACCCGAGGGATCGTCAAACGCAGCGCACAGCTGGACGGGCTTGGAAGGTTTGCCCTGCTGCGGGGAAACATGGTGTGCTGCCTGGCGGACGCGATCGCCATGGGGGTGATGGTCGCCGCCGACGGGGGCCGCGAGTTCCAAGACGGGGACTGGGTCATGGCCTTCGGCCGGGCACAGGCGACACCGGCGCCGCAACCCGTCACCGACATGCGAGGCGCCGGCGAAGTTCCCTTCGCGATGGTCTACGACCGTGCGGTTTTTGTGGCCGAAGCCCTGGAACGGATCGACCGCCCGCGGTTCCCCTACGTCTTCGAGCTGCCTCAATCCGCAAAAGGCACGGCCCGCCTGACCGGCGGGGAAGACGATTATTGATGGCTCTGAGGATTTTTTTTGCCAAAAGAGGAGGTGACATGAAAAAAGGCGTGATTCTGTATGTGACGGAAGGAGAGAACATGCGTGCAAAGCGGATTCTGTCGATGGTCGTGATGATGTTGCTTCTTTTAAGCGCGGCAGACGCCATGGCCAAGCACGGCGAGAAACCGCCCATCATGAAAGCGATTCTGCTGGTGGCCTTCGGGACCAGCGACCCGGAGGCGGCCAAGGCCTTCGAGTTGGTTGAAAAGCGGGCGCGGGAGAGGTTCCCCGGCGTGGAAATGCGGTGGGCGTACACATCCCGGATGATCCGGTACAAGCTCGCCAAGCAAGGCAAACTGTTGGATTCCCCGGAGACGGCGTTCGCCAAGCTCATGGACGACGGCTACACGCACGTGGCTGTCCTCTCCCTGCACACGATCCCAGGCGAGGAATTCCATGAGCTTTACCAGAACGCCCACCTCTTCGGTCAAATGTCAGGAGGCTTCCAAAAAGTCCTGGTGGCGCGGCCGCTGCTGTCCTCGGGCAAGGACATGGAAACCGTGGCTCAGGTCCTTCTGAAAAACATCCCGGGCCGCAAGGCCGGGGATGCCGTGATCTTCATGGGGCACGGCACCGAGCACCATCCCGCCGACGCCATCTACCTGGCAATGAACCAGGTTTTCCAGGAGATTGACTCCAACGCGTTCGTGGCAGCTGTCGAAGGAAACAACTCACTTGAAACGGTCATTCCCAAACTCAAAAAACGCAAGGCCAATAAGGTGTTCCTCGTGCCGCTGATGTCGGTGGCCGGAGATCACGCCAAAAACGATATGGCCGGAGACGAGGACGACAGCTGGAAGTCGATCCTGACTGCAAAAGGGTTCAAAGTTGAACCTATTTTAAAGGGAACCGCCGAACACCTGGAAATCGTGGATATCTGGCTGGAACACCTGAAATCGGCATTCACGCATTTTTAAAAGCCGTGCAAACCTCCGGCCTGTAGAGAAATAGAGGTTTTCGCCGAGAGCGATTTGCGTGATTCTCTGCGGTGCCTTGCAAAATGGGGCCTGCCTGGCGAAACACTCGCCGGCGCGCGGCCGGGGCGCCGAACCGTTTGAAGCTGTGGTCGCTGCCCATTGTATCTGATCGGTATCACTTGTCAATTTTGACAAGAAACCAGATAAAGAATATGATTCTTTCGATCGACACGCATCAGGGACTCTGGCCGTGTATGGCTAACTTTTTGCCCATTCCATCAATGAATCGACAATGAAACCCATCCACTATTCTCTGTCCCAACTGCGCGGCGACCTGTTCGGCGGCCTCACGGCCGGGGTCGTGGCCCTGCCGCTGGCGCTCGCTTTCGGGGTCGCCAGCGGCGCCGGCGCCATTGCCGGGCTTTACGGCGCGATCGCGCTGGGGTTTTTCGCCGCCCTGCTTGGAGGAACCCCCTCGCAGGTGTCCGGGCCGACCGGCCCCATGACGGTGATCACCGCCGCGGCCGTAGCCGCGTTTCCGGGTGACCTCCAGGCCGTGTTCACGGTCGTCCTGATTGCCGGAGCGCTGCAGATAGTGTTCGGCCTGATCAAGGCCGGAGTCTTCGTGCGCTACATTCCGTATCCCGTGATTTCGGGCTTCATGAGCGGCATCGGGGTGATCATCATCATGCTCCAGCTGCACCCCCTGCTCGGCAGCGGCAGCGTGGGTTCGCCGCTCGTCGCCATCATGGAGCTTCCGCGCGCTGTCGCCGGGGCAAACGGCTACAGCCTTCTTCTGGCCGGATTAACCATGCTCATTGTTTTTCTCACGCCGGCGCGCATTTCCAGCGTGCTGCCCTCGCCGCTGATCGCCCTTCTCAGCATGAGCCTTCTCTCCGCCGCACTTTCCTTTCCGGTCCAGACCATCGGCGAGATCCCATCGGGCTTGCCGGAGCTGGTCCTGCCCGCATTCTCGGCCGAAAAGTTGCCGAAAATCCTGGCCATGGCCTTGGCTCTATCGGTTTTGGGCGTCATCGACTCGCTGCTGACCTCCATCGTGGCCGATTCGATGACCAAGGCCCGGCACGACTCGAACCAGGAGCTCATCGGCCAGGGCGTCGGCAACATGGCGGCAGCGTTGATCGGCGGGCTGCCTGGGGCCGGCGCGACCATGCGCACGGTGGTCAACATCAAAGCGGGCGGCACCACGCGGCTTTCCGGGATGATTCATTCCGTTTTCCTGGTGGCGGTCCTCCTTGGGCTCGGCAAATACACGGCCCACATCCCCATGCCGGTCCTGGCCGGCATCCTGATGAAGGTCGGGGTGGACATTCTCGACTACCGCATGCTCAAGGTGCTGCGCCGCGCGCCGCGCCAGGACCTGATCGTCATGCTGACGGTTTTCGGCATCACCGTCTTCGTCGATCTGATTGTCGCCGTCACCATCGGGGTTACCCTGGCCGCCCTGATGCTCACCATCCGGATTGCCCGGCAGACCCAGGTCAACGTCATGGAGGTGCCGGCCGCCGAGTGGCAGCGGGACATCGAGAAAGGCCTGCAGGAAGAGAGCGATTACCGCATGCGGACCCTTTCGGTGCGCGGCGCCTTCTTCTTCGGCACCACCGCCCAGATGCAGGACAAGGTCAACAAGCTGATCGGCACCAAGGTCGTGATCATCAACTGCCTGGATGTGCCCTTTATGGACATTTCCGCTGCTTTTGCCCTGAGTGAAATGGTCGACAAGCTCAAAAGCGACGGCATCAAGCCGATTCTGGTGGTCACCGAGGGGCTGGGGCTGCGCCGGCTGCTGATCGGGCTGGGCTGCGGCGACCTGTTTGGGGACGACGGCATCCAGGTCGACTACCACAAGGCCGTGCAGCTCGCACTCGCTTACCTGCGGGCAATACCTCCCGGCCGCCGGCGCAAAGAGCAACCGTCAGCCGCCTGACCGGCGGCCAGTCCGGCGATCGACCAAATAGCATTGAAAAATTTTGACAAACCATTTTAAATTGTATAGGATGCTGTCAAAATACATTGAAAAATGACGACGTCCTATACAACCATGCTTAACCGCCTTTTGACCCCTCCCAAGCAAAGCTTCTTTCTAATGGGCCCCCGCGGCTCCGGAAAGAGCACCTGGCTGCGATCGATTTTCCCCGATGCCCATGTGATCGACTTGCTCTCTGAAGAGAAATACCAGCTGCTTCTGGCCAACCCTGGCCTTTTTGCCGGAGAGGTGCGAGCCTTGAAATCGGGAAGGTGGGTGGTCGTCGATGAAATCCAGCGGCTACCGTCGTTGTTGAACGAAGTCCACCGGTTCATGGAGGAAAAGCGGCTGCGTTTCGTTTTGTGCGGCTCAAGCGCCCGCAAGCTCAAACGTGCCGGCGTGAACCTTCTGGCCGGACGTGCTCTGCGCCGTTCGATGCATCCCTTCCTGCCCGAAGAGCTCGGCGACCGATTCGAACTCGAATCGGCGCTCAAATACGGACTGCTGCCGATTGTCTGGGACTCCGACGCCAAGGCCGACACGCTGGCCGCCTACACCCAATTTTACCTGAAAGAAGAGATCCAGGCCGAAGCCCTGGTGAGAAGCCTGCCGGGTTTTGCACGTTTCCTTCCCGTGGCGGCTCTTTTCCACGGGCAAACCATCAATGTCAGCACCATCGCACGTGACGCCGGGGTGGCGCGGACCACGGTGGCCGGATATCTGGACATCCTCGAGGAGACTCTGCTGTGTTTTCGGCTTCCGGCATATGAAGCCAAGCTGCGCGCCCGCGAGCGTAAACATCCCAAATGGTACTGGTGTGATTCGGGGTTGGTGCGCGCGATGAAACGCTCCTTCGGGCCGATTGTGCCCGAGGAGCGCGGCGCCCTTTTCGAGGGTCTTGTGGCTCAGGTTGTCCGGGCCTACCGGGATTATCGCGGGATTTGCGAAGACATGTACTACTGGGCTCCATCAAGCGGATTGACGACCGAAGTCGATTTTTTACTGAGGCGGGGGGAGCACTTTGTTGCCATTGAAGCTAAAGCGGGGAGCCGTTTTACAGAAAGCTGGTGTCAGGGCCTGCGCGCCGCGGCAGAGTTGAAAGGGCTGAGGCGACGGCTGATCGTGTATCCCCACGGCCCCGTCCTGCGCACCCAGGACGGCATTGAGGTCATGCCGTTTCACTATTTTGCCGACCAGATTGCCTCAGGCGGACTCTGACCGGCCTGAAGCCGATACTGATTCCCAACTCCCGCATCATCATGGCTTGCCTCCACTTAGGCTGAACCCATTTCCTTAGGATTAATATTAAAACATTGACATATATATAATTAAATCAATATATTAAAGACTATGAATACTCACTGGAGGCGATGATTTATGAAGTCAATCAAGCTGGCGCGCATGGATTGTGAGAAGGTCAGTGGCGAGATCGGCGATTTTGTGATCGGCCAGGTCACGTACACGAGGACGACCGGTTGCGTGGTGGGGCTTTCCGGTGGGGTGGATTCCAGCACCACAGCCGCCCTGATCAAGCGGGCCTTTGACCGGCAGACGGCTGCAAAATACGAACTGGTGGGCTATATCCTGCCCTCCAATCTGAACAAGCAGGGCGACATCAAGGACGCGGAAGAGGTGGCCCGATACCTCGGCATCCGCTGCGAGACCCACAGCATTGAAAAGCAAGTGGAGGCGTTCCGCGCCACCAACCCCGAGGCCTTCGAAAGCATCTTTCCACAAGGGGAACATGATCTCCCGCGTGCGCGCGAATGTTCTCTCGACCAAGGCGGCCACCGAAAGGAAAATCATTGCCGGCACCGGCAACAAGGATGAGGATTTCGGGATCGGCTACTACACCCTCTTCGGCGACGGCGCGGTGCATTTAAGCCCGATCGGAGGGCTCTCCAAGCGCCTGGTGCGTGAGATGGCGAGTTTCCTGGGACTCGGCGGCCACATAGTGAACCGCGTTCCTACCGCGGGGCTCGAGCCCGGCCAAAGCGACTACAAGGACCTGGGCTATGACTACGACGTCGTGGAGTTGGTGTCCGAGGGTGAGGTGCAGGGATTCACCGTCGCTGAGCTCAGCCGCCACCCGCAGATCGTACCTGTTGTTGAAAAGCAGATGGAGCACTACAAGAAGGTGTTCGGCGCTGTGAAATTCACGAGCGTGGACCAGGTGGTGGCAGACGTGCTGCGGCGGCATGAGATCGCAAAGGGCAAGATGAAGATCATCCACCCGCCCTCGCCCGACATTTCACTCACCTATGGGTGAGTTTTGGGTAGTTGGTCAAGTGGGATAGAAGGCGCATAATCTACGTTCTTAAACATCTCAGTTTGGCGAGGTCTTCGGCGTAGCCATAGAGATGCAGGCCCTTGCTCTCCACGATCATCTCTCCGTCTTTGACCCCGATCTCGCCGGCCATGTATTCTTTCAGGTTCTGGATCGCCGCGAGGTTGGCGGGGAAGCCGTTCCACAAATCCCATGAACGGAAATAGACCACGAAGTTGAGGGCTTCGTCCTGGATACGTGTGTCGATCGAACGCAGGCAGGGCGGGTCCAGTAGGGTGAGGTCGGACGGGTGCGCCACCTGCAGCACCATCTGGTTGTTGCGGTGGCCGAATTTCTTGTAGGTGTCGATCACCCACTCGATCTGGTTCAGATAAAGTTGGCTGTTTTCCTCGAAAAGGACTTTACCGTCGACCTCACGCCGGTCGCTGATCTCGGTGTTGGCCTCGCGCCACCAATTCAATTTGTCGCCGGTAATCGGCACGCGGGTCAGGCGCTCGCCGTAGGTGTAGGACTCGCCGGGCTCCTTGCGAGCGGACATGAGATATTCGATATAGGCCCGGCTGTAACCCGCTCCGCCGTAAATGTAATCGTGCTCCACCGGGTTGGGAATCCCGCAGCTCGGCGGGATGTCGGGGATCAGCGGCTGAGTGCCGGGGTACTTCACGTGCCCGGTGAAAAAATCGTATTCAAGCCGCGTCTGCCCGGCGTAGGACCCGCGGTCGATCACAAAACGCCTGCCGTGGTCGAGAATGTCGTTCACCGCCTGGAACCAAAGGTCGGGCAGGTCCCTGGCGGAGATCTGGTGGATGTTCATGGCTCGATGAATTGGGGTCTGGGTGTTTTGATATTTTGGTCTATGGAAGGCTGGGTGTTTTTTTTAGCGTTTGACTTAATACCCACCTCATATATCCAATGTCGAAACCTCGAGTGCATTGTTCTGGATGAAATCCCGCCGCGGTTCGACCTCCTCGCCCATCAGAATCGTGAAGATCTCGTCGGCGTCCACAAAATCCTCGACCCGCACCTGAAGCAGGTTGCGTTTCCCGGGCCCTGGGTTCATGGTGGTCTCCCACAGTTGAGTGGGGTTCATTTCACCGAGACCCTTATACCGCTGCATCGAGAGACCTTTCTTGCTTTCTTTCAACAGGCGGTCGAGCAACTCTTCCTTGTTTTGGGCGACGAACCACTCCCCATCCTTTTCATTGGAATGAACGGTGAATGGCCCTTCGTTGTATTTCGAAATCTTTTTCTTCAGGTCGACGCACTTCTGGAACTCGTTGGAGTAGATCAATCCGCGGCCGATTTTGACACTGGAATGCATTTTGGAATCCGGTCCGGAAAAAAGAAGCGTTTCGGCCGCTTGCTGGCTGCTCACCATCAACTCATACACCCCACGATCGCTATTGAAGCTGGGGCCCTCCACGGTGTACCCTTTTGGAGTGAGCAGATCCTTCAGCCCCGCCATGCGCTGCTCATCCTGAAGAAAGCTCTTGTCGTCCAATCCGGCGCTGGTGAGAATTTCGGCCACGTCGGGTGAAATGCCCCGCTTCTCGAGCTTGTTTAAAATTTGCAGATAAGCCGCCAGATCCGTGCTGAACAGATAAAGGTTGTGCCCGGAGAGTTCCTTCTGCTCCCGGCCGTATGTCACATGTTTTTGTTCACATATTTTTTTCAAAACCCAGTCGTCCAACTCCGACTCGTCCTTCAGATACATCTCGTCTTTGCCCTTGCCGACCTTGAGCAACGGGGGTTGGGCGATGTAAAGAAACCCCTTGTCGATCATGTCCGGCATCTGGCGGTAGAAAAAGGTCAGCAGAAGGGTACGAATATGCGACCCGTCGACATCAGCGTCGGTCATGATGATGACCTTGTGGTAGCGGATGTTTTCAATGTTGTACTCTTCCTTGCCCACACCGGTGCCAAGCGCGGTGATGATGTTTTTGATCTCCTCGCTTTGCAGAATCTTGTCGAAACGCGCCTTCTCGACGTTCAGGATTTTACCCTTGAGCGGGAGCACGGCTTGGAACCGCCGGTCGCGCCCCTGTTTGGCCGATCCTCCGGCGGAGTCGCCCTCGACAATGAAAATTTCCCTTTCCTTCGGATCGTCCGATTGGCATTCGGCGAGTTTACCGGGCAGGGTGGCGTCCAGGAGTGAGCCCTTGCTGCGAGCCAGGTCCCGGGCGCGCCGGGCCGCATCGCGGGCGCGTGCCGCCTCGGCGCCCTTGCCAACGACTTTCCTGGCAACGGAGGGATTTTCCTCGAAGTAGAGCGCTAGTTTTTCATTCACCAACGATTCGACCAAACCCTTGACTTCGCTGTTGCCGAGTTTGGTCTTGGTCTGCCCCTCGAACTGCGGGTTCCGGATGCGCACGCTGATGATGGCGGTCAAGCCTTCGCGCACGTCGTCACCGGTGATCTTGGCCTGCATGTTCTTGGGGACGTTGCCGTTGGTGGCGTAGGCATTGATGGTGCGGGTCAGCGCCGACTTGAAACCGATCAAGTGAGTTCCGCCCTCGGTCGTGTTGATGTTGTTGGCAAAAGACAGGATTTTGTCGATGTAGGTGTCGTTGTATTGAATCGCCAACTCGACCTGGATGTCGCTCTTTTCACCTTCAATGTAAATCGGCTTGTGCAGCGGTGTGTTGCGGCGGTTCAAGTGCTCACAGAACTCAATGATCCCGCCCTTGTATAAGAATTCCTCTTTTACGTCGGAGCGCTCATCCTCGAAGGTGATGCGCACCCCTTTGTTCAGAAAAGCCAGTTCCCGCAGACGACGGATCAGAATGTCGTTGGTGAACTCGGTAACGGTAAAAATTTCCGTATCCGGCCAAAAATGGACTTTGGTTCCGCGTTTGCGGGTCTTGCCGGTCACCGTCAGTTCGGTGGTCTTGGCCCCCCGAGAGTAGATCTGGTGATAAATACTTCCATCGGTGTGAACCTCTACTTCAAGTTTGACGGACAGGGCGTTTACGACCGAAACCCCGACACCGTGAAGGCCGCCGGACACTTTGTACGAGTTGTCATCGAACTTCCCGCCGGAATGCAGTTTGGTCATAACAACTTCAAGTGCAGGGATGTTTTCCTTTTTGTGCAGACCAACGGGTATGCCCCGGCCGTTGTCGATCACGGTTACGCTGTTATCCGTATGAACGATAACGTTTATCAAATCACAAAAGCCTGCCATGGCTTCATCGATGCTGTTGTCCACCACCTCATACACAAGGTGGTGCAAGCCGGCGATGTCGATGTTGCCGATGTACATGGCCGGCCTTTTACGGACCGCCTCGAGACCTTCCAAAACCTTGATATTGTCTGCGGTATAGTTGAAATTTCCGTTGGTATTCATAACTCAAACCGTCTCTGTTAAAATTTTACTTCAAATCCGCATGGGCATGATGACACTTAAATAGGTGTCGTCTTTTTCACTGCTGACCAGACATGGGCGATCCTCGCTGTCGATGTTTAGCGTCACTTTATCATCATCGATGACGTTTAATGTGTCTAAGAAAAACCTGGGGTTGAACATCACGGTGATCTTTTTACCCTTGAACTCTATAGGCATGTCCTCTTTTGATTCGCCGATTTCAGGATTGGTCGACGATATGGTGAGTTTATCGGTGTCGAAATTGAATATGACTCCTTTATACTCGTCGGACGACAGGATGGACATCCGCTTCAGCATCATCAGAAACATTTGTCGGTCCAGAACCACCGAATGAGCGGTGGGCTTCACAATGATGTCGGCGTATTTGGGGAACTCCCCCTCAAGAAGCCGGATGATGATGGTTTCATTATCCTTTTTCACGACAAAATTGTTGTCTTTAAAGGCCACCCGGACCATGCCTTCCGCATCCAGAAACTTTCCAACTTCATTCAGACTCTTTTTGGGTATGAGAATACCTTTGCCGATCGGCAATTTTACAGATTTTTCAAAAAGAGAGTCGACTTTCGACAACCGGCTTCCATCTGTGGACACCATTCGGAACAGCTTATTTTTTTGATCGTCCAACCACTCGGCGTAGACTCCGATGATGTGAGTGCGCCTGTCGTCTGCTGCTGCGGATATAATGACGGATTTAGCGATCATCCCGGCCAAGGCCGTCGATTCAATTTCGAAAAAATCATCAGTCTCAATTTTTGGTATCTCCGGGAAATCTTCCGGGTTCATTCCGACGATATGGTACTCGACAGTTGAGTTTCCAATCTCGACCCAATGGTTATCAAGCTCCTTTAAAACAATTTCTTCGCTGGGAAAATCTCTGACGATTTCAAAAAATTTACGCGCACTGATGGCCAGGGTCCCTTTGGATTCGATGTTTCCCGGGTAATGCCCCTCGAACCCGGTTTCAAGATCTGTGGCAGAAAATGTAATTCCAGACTCAGTGGTTCTAATTAAAACGTTGGTTGTAATCGCCAAGTTGGTTTTTCGACCGGTAATACCTTGTATTCGGGAAAGCACCGGCAGAATATGAGATTTCTGGATAGTCACTCTCATGTTTCCCTCTCTATTTATAATTAATTAAAATATAGATGAAGATGATGGAGTGTCAATATGTCTATAAATTAAATAACATATTAATATAATATTAAATAAAATTTTTTATAATGTTAAAAAACAACTATTCTTTACGATCGAAAGAGTGACCTTGTCTTTATATCACCTAACCTTGTTTATAACTCTAATTCTATTGACATCCCATTGAAGGGTTAATGTATGTTGCAGAAAAATCATTCCTATTCGACCACCTTAACCCATTTTTTAATAGCGGGTGTTGTTTTGGACGACCAACCACTTGATATTCGTAATCTAATAAAATTTTTATACATTTTTTCAATAAAAATAATAATTTTATAAAATTGTTGAGTCTTATCCAATAAAAAAGGCTCCATTTCTTCAGGACTTTGAGGAAGAGCAGGCCCCGGAGCCTTTAGGCCGCTCAAGTTAAGGCTTTCGCCTTTGATACTGAACTGCCATTCATGGTCCCCGGATTTAAAAACCAATGCCAACTCTGTTACTAAAGCCCCTTTTTTCAGGGCCATTTTTCCTTCTTCTAAACCCGCATCATCACCCTTGATCGTTATACGCTCTATTGATTTACCCTTGCGATTTTCAAGTACGACCCTGTTGCCGACCTCCAGTGCCAAACAGTCAGGGTCGGCTGATCTGAAGGCATCTGGTCCGGTTTCGATAAGGTACCACAGCCACGTGAGAAACTCGTCTCCCAGGAAACGATAACGACTATAAGCGACAGATAGATCCAGCATCGATTAAACTTGAATTAGTGTTGGCTATTAGTTTGAAAAATGTGTAGGAGAAAGGCCCAGTAAGACATCGCGCTCCTGGTCCGTCAATTCGGCTTGAAGGTCGGCAGCCGTGTAAGGAAAAATACGGATCAACGACATATTGAACGAACGCTTGAACAACGTTTCAAGTTCCTCATTGGCTGAGCGCAGATTGGAAAAAAAACAAACCGATGATTTTTCGTAATCCCACAACAGATCATATACATTCGGCGTCGATGGAACTCGGACGGCAAGGTCGGCCGTTACCTTGTCCTTCAATGCCTGTTTTTCATCCTTCGCCAGAAACCGACGACTGGTCTTGGCCAGGCGTTTAGATGTTTCAAGGGTCAGGTGTTTTTTCAGAAGCTTTGACGGGATCGACTTGCGGTCGATCCTCAGCGAGAAGATAAAGAGGTTTCCAAAAACAAAACTGGAACCTTCAAAATTAGGCTGAAACGGGGTTTCAAACGACGTCCACCCGGTGGCTTTTTCAACCGCGTCTTCGTCGATCTCAAGGATGGCATTTTTCTTGAGTCCCTTGGCAATCGTTTCCATTACCGAGCCTTCAATTTTTCCTTCCGCACGGTAGCGGGTGATGGAAACCGCCGATGAAAGAATACCCATAAGCTAAATCCCGGATAAACCACCAGATATAGTGTCAAAAAAAAATTACATAAATATATAGCGTATTTACTGATTTTAAACAAGACAAATCTTCACAATGAAAATCATTGCCGACCTTCATGTCCACTCCAGATATTCACGCGCCACGGCCAAAGATCTTGACCTCGAGAACCTCTATGTAGCCGCCCAGATCAAAGGGGTCCAGGTGATTGGAACCGGGGATTTCAGCCACCCGGCATGGTTTGCGGAAATCGAAAAAAAACTTGAACCCGCGGAGCCGGGGTTGTTTCGGCTCAACAGTGAAATTTCAACAACCTTGGATGCAAGGGTGCCGGCCAACTGTCGAGGAATGGTGCGTTTTGTACTGGCCACCGAGATCAGTAATATTTACAAAAAAGAAGGCAAAACCCGCAAGAACCACAACCTCGTGTTGGCTCCCGACCTTGAGGCAGTCCGCCATCTCAACCGGAGGCTTGAAAAAATCGGCAACATTCAATCCGATGGACGGCCGATCCTTGGGCTTGACGCTCGCGATCTACTCGAGGTGGTGCTGGAGACCTCCACGGATGCATGTCTAATCCCGGCCCACATATGGACACCGTGGTTTTCCATGCTGGGATCCAAGTCGGGGTTTGACTCCATCAGCGATTGTTTCGGAGATCTCACCGGCCATATCTTTGCGGCCGAAACCGGACTGTCATCTGATCCAGCCATGAATTGGAGAGTTTCCTTTCTGGATGGGATCACGCTCGTATCTAATTCCGACGCACACTCTCCGGCCAACGTGGGCCGTGAAGCCAACCTGTTCGACACCGAGTTGTCTTATTTTGCCATGCGCGAGGCCTTGAAAAGCGGGGACCCACAGCGCTTCTCCGGCACCATCGAGTTCTACCCGGAGGAGGGCAAGTACCACATGGACGGTCACCGCAGCTGTGGAGTTTGCCTGACGCCCAGGGAAACGATGGCTCAACAGGGTCTTTGTCCTCAATGCGGCAAACCGCTCACCATCGGGGTTCTCAACCGGGTCGAGGAGTTGGCGGACCGGCCGGCAGGGCAACGGCCGGAGAAGATTTATCCCTATCACCACCTCGTTCCCCTGACCGACCTGCTGTCAGAGATCCTTCAGGTGGGGCCGAAGACCCAAAAGGTCTCCCAGGCCTATCGTGAGGCCATTGAGACCCTCGGGCCGGAGCTCCGCATTCTACAGGAACTGAACCCGGAAGATATCGATCAAGCCGGAATTCCGTTGCTGGGCGAGGCGGTGCAGCGCATGCGCGAAAAGAGAGTCGACATCATCCCGGGTTTCGACGGCGAATACGGACGAGTCAAGATTTTCACCGTTCAGGAACGAGCGCAGATTCAAGGGCAGCGGTTCCTTTTCTCTCATCCGGGTGATGCGCCTCCGACCTCGTACCCCCATAAGTTCGCTTCCCCTAAAGGCGAAAAACCCACCCAATTGGATCTTCCAGCCATCGCGTCCTCTGCAATAGACCGACGGTCATGGATCGATCAACTCAACGAAGACCAGCGCCGGATTTTGGAATACGACGGAGATAGATTGATGATCGTGGCCGGCCCGGGCACCGGAAAAACCCACACACTGACCTGCCGTATCGCACGCCAGATTTCCGAGAGGGGTATTTCAGCCGACCGTATGCTGGCCGTTACGTTCACCAACCGGGCCGCTGAAGAAATGCGATCGCGGCTGAGGGGCCTGCTCGGCGAAAGCCACACACTTCCCGTCATCTCCACCTTTCACGGCCTGTGCCTGCAGTTGCTGCTTGAAGACAACCCGGAGCCTGCGTTCGGGATCATCGACGATGATGAGCAGATCGATCTGCTCAGACAAGCGGCGGCCATGGCGGCTCAGAGCGGCATTTCGGTACCCCTGAACGTCCCGGCGCTGCAGTCGCGGATCATGCGCGCCAAGCAGAACCTTTTGCTCCCCGATGACCTGCCCGAATCGGCGAGTCATGTTCCTGAGGAGCAATGCGTGGCGGCCGTCTACCGCGCCTATCGGCAGTTGCTGGAAAGCCAGAGGTTGGTGGACTTCGAAGACCTTATCTTCAAGACGGCCAAGCGCCTGGAGGTCCCGGAATTTGGACGCTCCTGCCGGAACCGCTTTCAGCACGTGTTTGTGGATGAGTACCAGGATTTAAACTACGGCCAATACCGGATCATCCGCAGCCTTGTACCGACGGGCTCCGGCGAGAACAGCCTGTGCGTCATCGGCGACCCGGATCAATCCATCTATGGGTTCCGCGGATCCGATTCACGATGTTTTCGTAAGTTTCTGGAAGACTATCCCGGTGCGGAAGTCCTTCACCTGACGCACAACTATCGCTCCACCCGCGCCATTCTTTCAGCCTCCTTCCAGGTGATCAACCGGGACGGCATTGAACGATCAAGGACGTATTCAAGCATCGACGGTGCCAAGACCGTCGCCATTCTCGAGCTTGCGAACGAACACGCCGAGGCTGAATCGATTGCCCGCGTCATCGACGGCCTTGTGGGCGGGACCGGTTTTCATTCCATCGACACCGGCCGGGTCAAGGAGGCCCACCCGTCCCTTGCCAGGGGGTATGCGGATTTTGCCATTTTAACTCGCACGAGCGACCAACTCCGATTAATCGCTGATGGGTTGGAAAACTGCGGCATTCCCTTCCAGGCCGTCAGCCGGCGCCAGGTATTCAAAGAAAGGGGGGTCGCCGAGATCTTGTCCTTGCTGAAGGTTCTATCCGGCTGCGGCAGCTACTCTGATTTCGAAAATGCCGTGGCGGTGGTCGCCCCCAAGTTAGGGCGGCGAGTTCTTGCAGCTTTCAAGGACTGGTGTTTCAAGAACCGGCTATGCCTCAGGGATGGGTTGTCGGGGGTCATACGCTTTCCCATCGCAGGTCTAAACCGGAATCAGCAGTTTGAGCTGACTGAGGTGGCTGCTCGGCTTTCCGCCATGGATCGGGAGACGGCATCCGAGAAAGGAGAGGAGAGGCTTCTTAACGTAATAAACCATCCGGGTGTTGCGGCCTTCTTTGCCGAAGAGAAAACCAGAGAGGCGCTGAACCGGCTCGCTGCCATGGTGGCAGATTCAGGAGCAACCGGCAAAGGGGTTCTCAACAGCGGCGCCCTTTATACCGACACCGATCTCTATCATCCGCGAGCAGAGAAAGCGGCATTGATGACCATGCATGCCGCCAAGGGGCTCGAGTTCCCGGTGGTTTTCATCGCCGGGTGCGAAGATGGGCTGATCCCTTACAAGCGGTCGTCGGAAAGGGGCGGAACGGACGTCGACGAAGAACGCCGACTGTTTTATGTCGCCATGACGCGGGCGAAGGAGCGGCTCTTTCTGACGTGGGCCCGGCGCCGGCGGATTTTCGGCAAGGCCGCCGACCGCGAAATGTCGCCCTTCGTCATGCACATCGAGGAACGCCTTCTGAAGGATGAATCACCGCGCGGCAAGCATCGAAAGAGAAAACCAGATCAGCTCCAGTTGTTCTGATGTTAAAGTTTTTCCACGATCGGCCGATATATTGTATATCCGTTTAGAATCACACACAATTCCAATTTAACGCTTGAAGTTTGCAGCTGTTTTCGGTTAAAATGGAAATGTGGTCCGGTTCTTAACTGCCAACGCGCAAGATGTTCGCACCCATGAGCCATCGGAAACTTCAGATCGTCGGCATCCTGAGCTTGCTTTTCGTTGCGATGCTGCTCCCATCCACGGCACCCGCCGACATCTACCGTTACATCGATGAGAACGGGGTGATGCATTTCACCAACGCCCCCACTTCGGCCAAGTTCAAGCTGTTCATGCGCGAGCGCAAAATCTTCATCAGCAAACTCGACTCCAACCAGTTCGACCCCATCATCACCGAAGCATCCAAGAAATACGGCCTCGAAGCCCCACTCATCAAGGCCGTCATCAAGGCCGAGTCCGATTTCGACCCCAACGCCACATCCCACAAGGGTGCCCGCGGGTTGATGCAGATCATGCCAATGAATTACCGGTTGCTGAACGTGGAAAACCCCTTCGACCCCAACCAGAGCATCGACGGCGGTGCGCGTTACCTGCGGGACATGATGGACCGTTACAACGGCAAACTAACGCTCTCGCTTGCCGCTTACAACGCCGGCCCCGGCGCTGTCGACCGCTACGGCGGCGTCCCCCCTATCAGGAGACCACAGAGTACATCGAGCGCGTCATGAAATATTACCACCGCTACAAGAATTCTTGAGACGGCTGGGCGGCGTGGCAGCGGTTAACGCCTGAAAAATTGCCAAACGGTTGGTGAGGGCGGCTCGCCGCGGCGGGCACCCCGCTCCGCCGGTGCGTGAGATGCTGAACTTGCCGTATTTGATTGCCGGAGCAATAACTAAGCCGCGCCGATGCACCCCTTGCCGGTTTGCTTGACCCGGAAAAGAGCCTTGTCCGCCCGGGCCAGCAGGCTCTTGCTGTCCGCGGCGTCATCGGGGTAACTCGCCAGCCCGAAGCTGGCGCTCAGCCGCACCGCAAGGCCGCTGTCGGTGAGGTAAGTGGTGCGCTTCATTTTCGTGCGGATGGATTCCGCTTTGGATTTAGCCCGGTTCTTGTCGAACCCTGGCAGCACAACGACAAACTCGTCTCCTCCATAGGCCACCCCGAAACACGGCTTCTTGATGGCGGAGCGGATGGTCCGAGCGACCTCGCGCAGCGCCTGGCTGCCGTTCAGATGCCCGTGGGTGTCGACCACGTGCTTGAAATTGTCCATGTCCATGAAGATCAGAGAAAACGGCCCTTCGGAAGTACGGTTTTCCTCGAAAAGCCCCTCGAGGGCCTGATAGAGGTAGCGGGTGTTGAAGAGCCCTGTGAGGTTGTCGCGCAGGGACAGGTTTCGGAAGCGTTCGCGACCTTGGCGTAGAACCTCTTCCAGCCGTTTCTGCCGGGTGTGGTCCACCAGGATCCCTTCGATGATCTGCTCCCCGTTGTCGTCTCGAGTCAGCCGGTAGTTGGCAAGCGTCCACACCGGCCTGCCGTCCTTGCGCCGGAGCTTGACCTCATAGTTTGCCAGCAGCCCCTTGCGTTTCAAAGCCTGAACCATGCGCTGCCGGTCGGCCGGGTCAAAATAAAATTCGGTGCTGCTGGTTTTAAGGCGCAGCATTTCATCGGGCGAGCCGTACCCCAGGATCCGGGCGTAGGCCGGGTTGACCCGGATGAATTTTCCCGAAAGCTCGCTCTGGAACATGCCCTGCACCGCGTTGCGGTACATGCTGTGGTAGCGCTGCTCCGTCCGGCGCAGCTCATCCTGCGTGGCCTTGAGCTCGGTCAGGTCGGTCAGGAAAAACAGGTAACCGATCACCTGCCCGGCCTCGTCCCGCAGTATGCTGCGTTTGAAGAGGGTGGGGAGATGCTGCCCGTCCTGAGTGATGAGGTTGGCCTCAAAGCTCATGTGATCGCGGCTGGCCGAGTAAAATTCCACTCCGCCCTGCTCGTACATCCCTTCCACGCTTTTCCCGATCAGCGCCTCCGGCCCGTATTCGGTCATGAAGAGCAGGGCGGGGTTCACCTCCGTGATGCGCAATTCGCGGTCCAGCATCATGAACCCTTCGCTCGTTGAATTCACGACCCGTCGGTATTTCTGCTCAATCAGGTGATGGGCGGTCACATCCTTTAAAAAGCAAAGCGTAGCCGCCTGGCCCTGCCAGCTGAAGGCTTCGCTTCGCATCTCCACCCAGCGGGCATCGCCGCTCTTGGAGAGGATTTTGACTGTGAAGGATTCCCGAGGGTTTTCGCTGCGCGCGCTTTCAGTGGACTGCTGCAGCACGAGATCCAGGTCCTCCGGGTGAACCACCCGGTGCAGGGTGCCGGATTTCAGCTCATTCTCGGAATAGCCCAGCAGCTCTTGGGCTTTCGGATTGGCAAAGAGAAAGGCGTGGTCCTGAATGACCAGGACCGCCTCATTGAGACGCTCGATGATGCGGCGAAATGCCGGGTTCAGATCAGCGGCCGATGCGTCAGCCGGGAAAGACAGTTCGACTTTTCGGGAGCGTTTGGTGGGAGGTGGATCCGAACGGGGCATATCGGCATCACTCATCGGAGCCCGCCATGGCGGAACGGTGTTGCAACTTCAGGACAAGGGCTGTGCGAGTGGGCAGATAGAGGCTGAGGGCGTTGCGGCCGGATTCCTCATCGAAGAGCGTTAAGTGCTCCTGCTCCGGCTTTAGCCGGCCGTGGCCGCCGTATTCCGCGGAATCGCTGTCAAGGATGACGCGGTATTTTCCGGGCGGGGCGAAGATGCGATAGCCGAAATGGGAAACCGTGGGGTGGAAGTTGAAGACGAAGACCAGCCCTGCCCGCTCGAAGGCGATGACGTTGTTGTCGTTGTGTTCATGCAGCAGGTTTGGCCAGGGGTTCTTGAGCAGCCGGGAAGTCTTCGCCAGGCCGATCATGTCGTAGTCGAAGCGCGCCAGGTAGCGGTATTTCAGGTTCGGGTCGTCCAGGAGGTTCCACTGCCGGCGCGCATACTTGAACGACCAGTTGTTGCCCTGCCGCGGGAAGTCGATCCACTCCGGGTGGCCGAACTCGTTTCCCATGAAATTGAGATAGCCGCTGCCGGCGGTGGCAAGCGTGATCAGCCGGATCATCTTGTGCAGGGCCAGTCCGCGGTCGACGCGCAGGTGGGTGTCGCCGGTCTGCATGTGCCGGTACATGTCCTCGCCGATCAACCGGAAAATGATCGACTGGTCGCCCACCAGGGCCTGGTCGTGGGACTCGGCATAACTGATGGTCTTTTCGTCGTGGCGGCGGTTGGTGAGCTCGTACCAGAGATGCGCCATGGGCCAATGCTCGTCCGGGACCTCTTTTATCAGCTTGATCCAGTAGTCGGGAATGCCCATGGCAAAACGGTAATCGAAGCCGAATCCACCCTCTGTCCCCGGTGCGGCGAGCCCCGGCATGCCGCTCACGTCCTCGGCCACAGTTATGGCATCCGGCCTCAGGGAGTGGATCAGGCGGTTGGCCAGCGCCAGATAGGTGAGGGCGTCCTCGTCCACGTTGTCGTTGAAGTAGTCGGCATAGGAAACGAAACTTTTTTCGAGGCCGTGGTCGAGGTAGAGCATGCTGGTCACCCCGTCAAAACGGAAGCCGTCGACGCGGTACTCATCCAGCCAGAAGCGGCAGTTGGACAACAGGAAGTGCAGGACCTGGATTTTGCCGTAGTCGAAGCAGCGCGAATCCCACGCACGGTGGCGCCCGCGCGGCAGGTCATGGAAGTACTGGTGCAGGGTCCCATCGAAACGGCTGAGCCCTTCGACCTCGTTTGACACGGAATGGGAGTGCACCAGGTCAATGACCACCGCGATCCCCTTGCCGTGGGCGGCGTCCACGAGCGCCTTGAGTTCTTCGGGGGTCCCAAAGCGCGAACTGGCCGCGAAAAAGCTCGACACCTGGTAGCCGAACGAGCCGTAATACGGGTGTTCCTGCACGGCCATGAGCTGCACGGTGTCGTATCCGGCCGCGGCGATGCGCGGCAGGATTCTATCGGTGAATTCGCACCAGGTTCCGATTTTCTCCTCAGCCTGGGCCATGCCGGGGTGGACTTCGTATACAAGAGGTGCGGCGGCCTTGCTCCGGACGCGCGGGTGCTGCCACTGGAAGGGCGTTTCAGGGTGCCAGACCTGGGCGTTGAAGATAAGAGTGGCAGGGTCCTGGACGACGCGCCGGGTCCACGCCGGGATGCGGTCACCTCGGCCGCCCCGCCAGTGGACCTTCAAGCGGTACAGATCTCCGTGGCGCAATGTCTTTTTGGGCAGCCGCAGCTCCCAGACCCCGTCGGCGGTCTTGCGTTTGAACTCGCACGGGGGCTTTTCTTTCCATCCGGTCCCGTCCGAAACAAGGAAGATGCGGGTGGCGTTCGGCGCCCATTCTCGCAGGACCCACTGGTTGCCCTTCAGGTGCAGGCCGAAATATTCGTGGCCGGAGGCGAAATCGGCAAGGGTCAGGCGGCCGCCCGTCAGGCGTTTTTCCGTTGTGTCGACCAGGGTGAGGCGGCGGCGGATAATGTCGGCATAGGGCTCAAGGAGCGGGTCGCGGCGAACCATACGCATGACGATTCGTTCGCTGGGCAGGATCGGAGCGCGCGTTGGACGAGCCATGGTATCCTATCAAAATTGAAATGGGCTTATTCCTCAACCACCAGCGGTCGCTGCAGCATTTTTTCATACAGGTTGATGTACTGCCGCGCCGACTGCTCGTAGGTGAAAGTTTCGGCGCATTCGGTCATGACGCGTTTGATCTGGCGGGCTCTCGACTTGGCCGGTAGCTCATAAAATTTCATGGCCTCTTCGATGGCCCAGAACAGGCCGTTGCTGTCGAAGGTCTTGAAGAGGAAGCCGTTGCCGGTGTTGGCGGCCGCGTCCAGGTGGCGGATGGTGTCGTGGATGCCGCCTGTGTCGTGCGCCACGGGCAGCGATCCGTAAATGGGGGAGATCATCTGGGGCAGGCCGCAGGGTTCGAAACGCGAGGGCATCAGGATGAAATCCGAGGCGGCATAGGCCAGGTGCTCCATCTGTTCGCTGAAATCGCAGAGGGCGACGCGCTTGTGGAACTGGTGCTGGTTGACGATGTCCTGGAACACGCGCTGGTAATCGCCGTTGGCCACGAAGACGATTTGCAGGTTCCGGTCCCACCAGGTGGAAATCAGTCGATAGAAGATGTCCGCCAGAAGCCCGCAGCCTTTCTGCACCGGGTCCAGGCGCGACGGCCAGAAGAAAAGCGGCGCCTGCACATCTTCGATCAGCCCCAGGTTGCGCTGCAGGAAGCGTTTGTTCTCGCGCTTGGCCGCGGTGTGGTCCTTGGGGCCGTAGTTCTTTTTGAGATCCTTGTCAGTCTGGGGGGTGAAGGCGGGGTCGGGCGCGTTGAGGATGCCGAAGGCGCACCCGGCGTAATATTTATTGGCCATCTCGTGGCGGATCTGTCCTTCGACGAACGGGTGCAGGCCGTCCACGACTTCCAGCAGAAAGGTGGGGCTCACCGTGTTCACGAAGTGCGCGGCAAAAATGCCGCTCGTCAGAAAGTCCACCGGATTATAATCCCGGGCGGCCTCGTAGGAGGGGGCGTAGTTCATGTAGTACAGATGCTGCCAGAAGCTGGCGGCATCGATGCCGCGGTCCTCGATGAAGGCCATGGTGGACTTGACGGTGTGGATGTTGTGAATGGTGAACAGGCACGGGATGCGCAGCCGCCGCGCGACCCCCGGGATGAGCCCGGTCATCCAGTCGTTGCAGTGGATGAGGTCGGGCTGCACCCGCGGAATGATGTTGTTGATGACCTCCCGCTGAAAGGCCAGGGCGAGCTTGATGTTTTCATCCCCGTACTTGGAGTAGACCCGGTTGATGTAGAAAAACGCCCGGTCCTCCGCCAGGTGGACGCGGTCGTCCGGCATCTTGCGCTGGATGCTGGAGATCTCCTCTTTCAAGAAGGGGACCAGCCGGTCGCTGAATATGGAGCGGTAATCGGGGAGAGCCACATGCACGTCGGCCCCCTGATCCAGCAGGGCGCTCACCAGCGCGGCCGACACGTCGGCCAGCCCGCCGGCCTTGGCGGTGAAAAAAGAGGCGAGGTTGCCCATGCGGTCCGGCAGATAGGTGACCTCCGGGGTCACCACCAACACCCTGGGATTGCGGGTCGGGGTTTTCATGGCGCCGATCCTTTCATGTGCTTATTCCGATGCCCAGGTGATCAGCCCCGGCGTCAGTTTGATCCAGGCATCCCCGTGCGGCGTCGCCCGCACCGAAAAGCCGAAGCGACCGGCGGCTTCGCAGGCCATCTGACAGCTGTAAAGATACCGGCCGGCGCCGCGATCCTCTTTTACCTGCATGGGAATGACGCGGCTGTCTGTGAGCTCCGAGAAGCTCTTGTAAAATCCGAAGAAAAGCTCGATGTCGATTTCATCCGGGCGCAGCTCGCCCATGCTCACCTCGGCGGTCACCAGGAAAGAATCCCCCACGCGCTGCACCCCGCGGATGTCCCGGGCCGGAGGGCCGATCTCGATGCCCTTCCAGAGCGAGCGCACCCGTTCCTGCTGGGCGGCGAGCCGCGTGGCCTCCGCTCCGCCGTCGGCCACCAGTCGATCGTACCAACGCGCCGCCGGGGCATAAAGCTTTTCGGCGTAGTCGGTGACCATGCGCAGGCTGCAGAACCCTTCCATGGCCATCTTCATCGACGCTTTCATCTTCTCGATCCAGCGGGTGGGCAGATCGCCTTTCTTGCGGTCGTAGAAGCAGGGCACCAGCTCGTTCTCGAGAATGTTGTAGAGCGCCTGGCTTTCTACCGCATCCTGGTAGGCGTGGTCTTCGTACTCCTCGCCGTTGCCGATGCTCCAGCCCACCCCCTCGCGGTAGCCCTCGCACCACCATCCGTCCAGAATGCTGAAGTTGAGGGCGCCGTTGATGGCCGCCTTCATGCCGGAGGTGCCGCAGGCTTCGAAAGGCCGGCGGGGGGTGTTCAGCCAGACGTCTGCGCCCTGCAGGAGATGCCGGGCCAGATGTAAATCATAGTTTTCCAGGAAGACAAATTTTTCGCGCACCGAGGGCCGGTTGGCAAATTGGAAAAGCTGCCGGATGAGATCCTTGCCCTCATTGTCGCGCGGATGGGCCTTGCCGGCAAAAATGAACTGCACCGGCTGTTGTTCACTGTTGATAAGGGCCTCCAGCCGCTGTGGGTCCTGGATCAGCAGGAACGCCCGCTTGTAGGTGGCAAAGCGCCGGGCGAAAACGATGGTCAGCACGTCCGGGTCGAGCGCCTTGTCCACGGCTTCGAGCACTTTGCGGGGGGCGTTGCGGCGCTGATACTGCATGACGAGCTTTTCGCGGCAGGTGCGCACCAGACGCGAGCGGTTCAGCTCGTGGGCGCGCCAGAGCTCTTCGTTGTATATCTCCTCGATGCGCCGGATGTTGTCCGGCCGCTGGGACCCCAGGTACCAGTCGGGCCCGAGGTAGCGGTCGAACAAGCCGCCGAATTCGTTGGATACGAACGTGGGGATGTGCACCCCGTTGGTGATGTGGGCAATCGGCACTTCCTCCACCGGGCGGCCCGGCCAGATGTGGGCCCACATCCGGCGGGCGACGCTGCCGTGGAGCTCGCTGACCCCGTTGCAGGCGGCCGCCAGGCGCACCCCCAGGATGAACATGGAAACCGGGCCATTGTCGTGGGCTCCCTGGGCCTGTCCCCAGGACAGCATCTCCTTTTCCGATATGCCCAGCTTCTCGGCCAGGGGTTTGAGAAAGGGCCTGACCATGTCCGCCGGGAACT
>CAVQTH010000025.1:0-52317 GCA_963716325.1 uncultured delta proteobacterium
TTTTTGCAGGCATGAATACCTCAAAAGAATCACGGGTCAGCGATGTGTGGTTTGCAGGGATGGGTCGGAAATGATCCGTCCTGGGGAAGAAAATAGGGCTGCGCTTTCAAAGCCGGCGGAGGAGGCGGCCCCGCTGCGGCCGATGATCTACGCCTCGCTCTTTGCAGCCCTGACCGCTGCCGGCGCGTACCTGTTTATCCCCATCGGCCCGGTGCCCATCGTGTTGCAGAACATGTTCGTCTTCCTGGCGGGGCTTTTGCTCGGGAGCCGCTGGGGGCTCGCCAGCGTCGCGGTCTATCTGCTGGCGGGGATCTGCGGGCTGCCGGTTTTCGCAGGCGGCACGGGCGGGATCGGGCGGATCGCGGGTCCGACGGGCGGCTTTCTGCTGGGGTACCTGCCGGCGGTCTTTCTCGTCGGATGGATTGCAGAACGGAAGCCCGGGCGCATGTTCCGGGATGTGGCGGCGATGCTGCTCGGCGGGGCCGTTTTATATGCATGCGGGGTTCCGTGGCTCGCGATGGTGACCGGCCTGCCGCTCGCGAAAGCCTTTGCGGTCGGGATGGTTCCTTTTTTGCTGGGGGACGGCATCAAGATTGCCGCCGCGGCGTTCATCGCCAAATCCGTCCGCCCGGCGATGAGATTGACCTGACCATTTTTATGATCGCGGCTTCCAGCCGCGATCATAAAAATGGTTGCGGGTAACTTATTACATTATAAAATAAAATCGGCCATGCCGGCGATCATTCAAATCGAAAACCTGGTTCACCGATTTGCGGACGGCACCGTCGGCCTCGGAGGGGTTTCGCTGGAGGTCGCGGAAGGCGCTTTCGTCATCATCGCCGGCGCCAACGGCTCCGGCAAGACCACTCTCCTGCGGCATCTCAACGGCCTGCTGCGGCCGACCTCCGGCACGGTGCGGGTCGGAGGGGTCTCGGTGGCGGATAACGTGCTGCGGGCCCGCACCCTGGTGGGGATGATGTTCCAGGACGCCGACAGCCAGATTGTCGGTGAAACCGTTTATGCCGATGTGGCCTTCGGGCCGGAGAACCTCAAGCTCGGCCGCGCCGAGATCGATCGGCGCGTGCAGGAGGCCTTGGCGGCGACGGGGCTGGTGCATCTTGCCGAGAAGCGGCCCCATCTGCTCTCGGGCGGCGAGAAGCGGCGGCTGGCGATTGCCGGGGTCCTTGCCATGCAGCCGCGGGTGCTCGTTTTCGACGAGCCGTTTTCAAACCTGGATTACCCCGGGGTCCGGCAGGTGCTCGAGCAGATTCTAAAACTGCATCGCTCAGGCCAGACGATTCTGCTGACCACCCACGATCTTGAAAAAGTGCTGGCCCACGCCGACCGGCTGGTGTTCATGCGCGGTGGGAGAATCGAAGGCGACGGGCCGCCGCACGTGCTGGTTGCCGGGGCGGAAGCCTACGGTGTGAAACGCCCACGGGTGCTTGGATGTGGCGTGGAGGCTTTGTCATGGCTGAACTGACCGGGTTTCACTACCGCCCCGGGTCTTCGGTGTTGCATCGGCTGGATGTGCGCATGAAGCTGGCGCTGCTGGCCGTCTTCTCGGCGGCGTGCCTGCATGCGAGCAGTGCCGGGCTCCTGCTGCTCGGCCTGCCGCTTCTGGCGGCCGCTCTGATAAGCCGTGTGGTGCCCTCGGTTCCCTCCCGGGAGCTGCGGTGGCTGGGGCTTCTGCTGGGCCTGGTGTTCGTCGCCCGGGCGGTTTCAACGGACGGAACGGCCGTGCTTTCCATGGGGACGTTCGTGGCCAGCCGCGAAGGCGTGGCCGACGGGCTGAAGGTCTGCCTGCGGCTGATCCTCGTTTTTCTGATGGGGTCGATGTTCGTGGCGTCGACCCGGCCCGGCGACGTCAAGGCCGGCGTGCAGTGGTTTTTAAACCCGCTGCCCTTCGTACCCGCTGAGCGCACCGCCACCATGCTGGGCCTCATCGTGCGGTTCATCCCGTTGATCTTCGAAGAGGTTTCCCGCACGACGGACGCGCAGCGGGCCCGCGCGGTGGAAAACCGCCGCAATCCCGTTTACCGCATGGTGACGTTCGGCATCCCTCTGCTGCGCCGGATTTTCGAGACATCCGACCGTCTGGTGCTGGCCATGGAGGCGCGCGGCTACACCGAGTCGCGAACCGGCCCCGAGATCAAGGCCGGCCGCAGGGATTGGGCGGCGCTCGCCGCCGGCGGCGGTTGGCTGGCCCTGATACTGGTCGTTTAGACGGCGCCGCTGGTGTTTTTTTCATTGACAAAATTCTGTAGAATCAATATAAAAAGCCGTTTCAAAGGCGGGCCGTTAACTCAGGCGGTAGAGTATCTGCCTTTTAAGCAGAGAGTCGCTGGTTCGAGTCCAGCACGGCCCACCAGCTACATAAGGTCAAATTACGTCCCCATCGTCTAGCCAGGTCCAGGACACCGGCCTTTCACGTCGGCAACACCGGTTCAAATCCGGTTGGGGACGCCACCAGTGAAAACAGGGCTTAGGATTATTTCTAAGCCCTTATTTTTTCCCATCAAAGCCGACTCCAATCATCGATGGCCCTTTTCTCAACCAAAATGTGACGGAGGCCCAAACATGGCAAACCCGGAGCATGTTGAAATACTGAAGCAGGGGGTGGAGGCCTGGAACCGGTGGAGGAAGAAGAACCCTCGGGCTAAACCTGATCTTTGCAATGCCAAGCTCTCCGGAATAAAACTCTATTACAACCTGAACCTTGCAGAAGCAGACCTTGCGGGAGCCGAGCTTTCCGACGCAAAACTCATCATGGCAGACCTCGCCGGAGCAAACCTTTCCAAAAGCGATCTCTGCCGGGCTGACCTCTCTTCTGCAACTCTTGCGGGAGCAACACTTTACGGCGCGTTTCTTTTTGGTTCAAAGCTTACCGACGCGGATCTTACCAAGGCGAACCTTTCAAAAACGAACCTTACCAAGGCCAATCTTGCCGGAGCCAATCTTTCCAGGGCAGTCCTGATCGGAGCTAATCTTTTTGAGGCGAACCTCTGGGAAGCCAATCTTGAAACAGCAAACTTTACCGAAGCCAACCTCTCCGGGGCCAACCTCACTGAGTCCAATCTTTTCGGGGCCATTTTTCATCATTGCCATATTGGCTATTCTGCATTTGTGAATGTTGACTTGAAGCGTGTGCAAAATCTTGAAACGGTGAAACATATCGGCCCATCCTACATTTCCATAAGTACGATCTACAATTCCGGAGAGGATATCCCGAAAATATTTATGAGAGGTTGTGGTATTCCGGAAAGCTTTCTCCAGCACCTGCCCTCTCTTATGGACCCACCGGTTCAATTCTCTTCATGCTTCATCAGTTTCAGCCATGTTGACAAACCCATTGCTGAAAAGCTCCACGATCATCTCCAGGCAAGAGGCATCCGTTGCTGGCTGGATGAACATCAGGCTCGGCAAAAGGATGACGGCATTCAACGGGTTGAGCGAGGGATCAGCAGGTGGGACCGGGTTTTGCTCTGTTGTTCGGAGGCATCTCTCACGAGTTGGTGGGTCGACAACGAGATCAACAGAGCGTTTACGAAAGAACAGCAGCGGGTGAACGATAGCGGCAAGAAGGTCCATTCCCTCATTCCTCTCAACCTCGATGGCTACATGTTCAAGCCTGAATGGCAGTCCGGGAAAAAGGACGAAATCCTTTCCCGGCTGGCAGCAGACTTCACCCGATGGGAAACCGACCCTGCCGAGTTTGAAAAGCAGTTTGAACGTGTGGTCGAAGCGTTGAGAACGGATGCCGGGGCCGGGGAAGGTCCACCGGAACCCAGACGATGATCCCATGCATTCATCTTCGCACAGACACTCGACTCCAAAGGGATGCGCTGGGGATCACGCCTTGATTATTGCGTAAGAAGGCGCTGGGCGGCGTGGGGCTGGAAAAGACAGAAGCCAAATTTTTAATTTTCGACGATGCAGATTTTCCGATCTGTGTGTTCAGCGTTGTTACGATGTGCAGGTCATAGGAGATGTCCGGAGATTTATCTTGACACTCATGACCAATAATATAGAGAATTATGGCTCAATTTTGAGAAATTGGGTGATAAAAGTATCCTTCTGAACATAGTCTTTTTGACCCCCCCAAAAGGAGCTGGTGCCATGAAAAGAGGACTTGCAGTTGCATGCGTGACGATGCTGGCGGTTCTGGTTTCCGCAAGCCTGTCCTTCGCGGTTACCATGAACATCATGACGGGAAGCGAGAAGGGGACCTACTACCAGTTCGGGTTGAACCTGCAGCAACTGGTCAAGCCGAAGGGCATCGAGCTCGGCGTTCAGCCTTCCACCGGGTCGATCGAAAACCTGTATGCGGTGTTCAAGAAGCCGCAAACCCAGATCGGCATTGTCCAGTCCGACGTGCTGGCATTCGTCTCCAGGGTTCAATCCAACCCGATGCTGATTCGGATTGCGCAGAAAACGAAAATGGTGTTTCCGCTCTACAACGAAGAGGTTCACGTGCTGGGCAAGAAGGACATCGCCGATTTTGAAAGCCTGGAAGGCAAGCGCGTAGCGGTCGGGGAGGACGGCAGCGGCACCTATCTCACCGCCCGGCTGCTGTTCGAAGTCTCGGGGGTCAAACCCAAGGAAATGGTGACGATTGGGACGAGTGAGGCGTTATCGAGGTTGAAGGCGAACCAGATCGACGCCATGTTCTATGTGGCGGGGTTCCCGGTGAAGCTCTTCAGCGAGGGCGTGGTGGAGGCCGATGGGTTGGCGTTGATACCGAACACGAACAAGAAAGCGGCCGAATTCTACCAGCAGACCAAAATCCCGGCCGGAACCTATCCGTGGCAGCCTTCCGAAGTCAACACCGTCGCCGTGAAGGCCGTGCTCGTATCGTATGACTTCAGAAACCTGGATTGCGAATCCGTAGGGCAATTTTCCAAGATTCTCTATGAGAATATTGGTTGGCTGCGCGAAAACGGGCACCCCAAATGGAAATCCGTCGATCTTGATTTTAAATTAAAAGGTTGGGAGCAGTATGATTGCGTCAAGAAATTTCTCGTAAAAAAGGGGGCGGCACCGCCACCGGCCCCTACCACCAAACCATCCGGGGAAATCAACCCCATCCTGGACGCGGTGAAGGAAATGCTCAACCGGTAAACCAGAGGTGTCCATGTATCTCAAACACTACCAGTTGAAGCTGAAGCCCTTTGAGATCGGCCCGGACCCGAAGTTCCTGTGGCTGGGCGAAAAGCACAAGGAGGCCTTTGCCGTTCTCAAATACGGGATCCTGGAAAACAAGGGCTTCATCGTGCTGATCGGCGAGCCCGGTACGGGCAAGAGCACCCTGCTGAATGCGATTGCGGAAACGCTCGGGGCCAACGTCCGGTTTGCCAAAATTTCCGACCCCGCTTTAAATGAGTTGGAATTTTTCAATTTTGCCGCCAGTGCCTTTGAAATGGGCAAAACGTTTCACGGCAAAGCGGAATTTCTCATCCACCTGGAAACCTATATAAGCGAGGCGGCCGCTCGATCCCAGAAAGTTCTGCTGGTGATCGACGAAGCCCAGAGACTGACGCCGGAGTTGCTGGAGCAGATCCGAGTGTTTTCGAACTTCGAGGCACCGGACAAAAAGGTGATCAGCTGCATCTTTGCAGGCCAGAACGAATTTTTGGGAATGCTCAAGCAAAACCGGGCACTGAGCCAGCGCATCTTTTTCAGCCACATTCTCCACCCCCTGACGGAGGCGGAAACAGAGGCCTACATCGCTCACCGCCTCACGGTTGCCGGTGCGGAAAAGCCGATCTTCACATCGAGCGCCATGCGCGCCGTTTACAAGCTCGCCGGTGGAAACCCGCGGCTGACCAACATCGTCTGTGATCAGGCTCTTCTCAGCGGGTATTCATACAACCTCCAGACGATCGGGCCGGACATCATCCGGGAATGCACGGAGAACACGCTGATTCCGCGTGACGCCGTGCCGGAGCCCGCGGTTCAGGATACCGATGGGGTGTCACCCGCCGGCGCCGGACCGAGGGAGGCGGCCGCTGATGCCTTGCCGGGCCCGGGCCCCGCGCCGGTACCCGCCCCGGGAGGAGGCAACCGCAAGGCCTCCTACTGGGCCCTGGCGGCAGTTTTTGTTCTGATGGGCGTTGGCTATGGTTATATTTCAGGCGCCTTCAACGACCTCCTGTCAAACACACGGCCATTTTCGGATTCGGATGGCGTCAGCCGAAAAAGCACCGGAGCGGAATTCAGGTCTCAGACGGTTGAGAAAACCGAGGCGGTTCCAGGAGCGTCCGACATCGCTCAACTGCAAGGTCAGCTCCTGGAGTCGCGAAAACAGAAGAGCGACGCGGAGGGCCGCCTGAAAGCGTTTCAGGCAAGGTTCGATGTTTATGAAAACGACCAAAAGGAGTTGAATATCGCCAAGTCGCGCATCGCCGAACTCGAAAGCACCGCGGCTTTTAAGGACAAAGATCTGACGGCGGCGAGTCGGAAACTCGCCGAGCTTGAAAAAGCGCTGGCCCAGGAAAAAAGCGGCAAAGACAGGCAGAACGTAGACGTCTCCTCAAAAGACGCCGCCATCGTCGAGCTTCAAAAAAAGCTTGAAAGCGCCGCCTCCAACCAGGCCAGTCTCAAAGGGGAGATGGAAGCCATCAAGAAGGAAAACGCCCGGCTTCAGGCCCAGATGGTTGAGATCACAAACCAGAAAGGCGCGGCGGAGGTCCGCCTGGGTGAGGCGCAAAAGCAGAACACCGGGCTTGCGGCGGATGCAAAGGAGCTGAAAAGCGCCCGGGACCGGGTGGCCCAGCTCGAAGCCGCCGTGTCGGAGGGGGACAAAAAACGGATTCAGCTCGAGCAAAAATTCGGGGAGCTGGAAAAGGACTTGGCTAAGGAAAAGGGCGCGAAGGAACAGATGAGCGTCGAGCTGTCATCCCGGCAAGCCGCGGCCGCGGACCTCCAGAAACGGCTCGAGGCTGCGAAATCCGCACAGCTGAGACTGGAAACCGATATCCAGAACACCCAGCGGGAAAATGCCCGGCTTCAATCCCAGCTCCAGGAGGCAAAGGTCCAGAAACCGGTGCCGCCACCGGCGACCGTTCCGGCGCGAGCGCCGGCGGCCGGCCAACCGCAAACCATCCCATCCGATGCGACCGACGCAGCGCCCGACCCGGCGGGGGCCATCGACTTTGTCATCAAAAAGAAATCCCAATAAAAGGCTGCGGCATTGAGCTTGACAAGGGGAGGGGGAATAAAGTATGGTTGAACCATTGAGATAATGGGGTTTGGGTCATAGTATTTGGTGCGTTGATTGGAATGCGCAGGCGTGGATGAACCGCCGAAGACATTGCGGTACAAGCGCTTTAGGAAACACCAGCCCCCAAGGCCCCAGCACCCAAAACCACCCACTCAACACTCAGCGTCATTATCTATGTTCACCAAAGTGCGCCAGGTCCGGGCATTCGAGAGCATCATCCAGCAGGTGGAGGCGGCCATCCTGAAGGGCAATCTCGCGGTCGGGGACCGGCTGCCGCCCGAACGGGAATTGCAGGGGCTGCTCGACGTCAGCCGCAACACGCTGCGGGAGTCCCTGCGGGTGCTGGAGCAGAAGGGGCTGATCGAGGTCCGCAAGGGGAACCGCGGCGGGATCTTCGTCAAGGAGATCAACGCCGACTCCATGGCGGAAAGCCTGGGGCTTTTCGTGCAGTCCCAGCGCATCACGATGGAGCAGATCTCCGAGTTCCGCCAGGATCTCGAGGGACTTGTTACCCACCGGGCCGCCCTGCAAGCCGATTCCAAACGTATGGGCGATGTCGACCGGCGGCTGGAAAAGGCTGAGGAACTCGCGCGCAAAGGGCCGTCCCAGTGGGATACCTTCATGCAGGCGGACAGGGATGTCCACCTGGCGCTGGCACGGCTGGCCGGCAACCCCCTGCATCACTTTTTCCTGGAAACCGTGCACACCAACTTCCACCGCTACCATATCCATGCCTATTTGCCCCGGGATGAGGCAACCATCCAGATCACCCTCAGCGAGCTGAAAGCCATCGTCCAGGCCGTGTCCCGGGGCGAGGCCGAGCACGCAGAGGCGCTTGCGCGCGAGCATGTCCGGCGCGCTACGGAAGCGATGAAACAGGCGTCGGCCGGGGCGGGGAAAACGGCAGCGGCGTCCCGGCCGTCGATCAAGCGCGTAAAATCAAAACCCCACCCCCCCTCCGCATCCGGGACGCTTACGAACAGGAGGCAACCATGACCCCCATCACGATGGAAAGCCGCAGGCCGGGAACCGACCGGTCCGCTGCGGCCGTCACTGGGCCCAGCGGCCGTGTCCTGCTCGGGATCGAGCGCAACCGCAGCACCCGTCCCGAGGTCCACCCGCATCGCGCGGTGGCGGTCACGCGCAGCTATCAGGAGACCGAGGGAGAGCCGATCGCGATCCGCCGCGGCAAGATGCTCTACCGCATCCTGGCCGAACAGCCGGTGACGATCCAGAAGGACGAGCTGATTGTCGGCATGAAAACCCTGACGCCCCGGGGCTCGCCGGTTTACCCCGAGATCAACTGCGCCTGGGTTGAGCGCGACCTCGACCGGCTGTCCACCCGCAAGGACACGCCGTTCCACGTCAGCGACGAAACCAAGCGCATCCTGCGTGCAGAGGTGTTTCCCCACTGGCGCAACCGCCAGATCGCCGACCGCATCAACGCAGCCGTGCCGGCCGAAATCTGGAAAGCCGACGATCGAGGCCTGATATACAACTATTTCCGCTCGCGCACGATCGGGCACTTCCAGGCCGCCTACGACAAGGTGCTCACCAAAGGCATGGAAGGGGTCGTCGCCGATGTCGAGCGTTCGCTCGGACGGCTGGACGTCCATGCGGCGGACTACCTCCGCAAACGGCAGTTCCTGGAGTCCGTGATCATCGCCTGCCGGGGCGCGATCCTGTTCGCCGGCCGTTATGCCGCCGAGGCCCGGCGCCTGGCCGAATTGGAATCCGACCCCGTCCGCCGGAGCGAGCTGGATGCGATCGCAGCGATCCTGATGCGGGTCCCGGCCCAACCGGCGGTCACCTTCCAGGAAGCCCTGCAGTCTTTCTGGATCACGCACCTCGTGCTCAACCTGGAGACCAGCGGCCATGCCTTCGGCCCGGGCCGTTTCGACCAGTACATGGTCCCCTACTGCCGCCACAGCATCGACTCGGGCGAAATCACCCCGGCGCAGGCCCAGGAGCTGATCGACTGCCTGTGGGTCAAGTTCGACGAAATCACCCTGGCCAAGGATTCGGGCGAATCTCAGACCTCGAGCTCCTACCCGGATTTCCAGAACCTGAACATCGGCGGGTTGACCCGGGGCGGGCGCGATGCGGTGAACGAGCTGTCCTTCATGTGCCTCGACGCCCTCGAGCACACGCTCCTGCCCCAGCCGGGGCTCTCGGCCCAGATCAGCTCCGTCACCCAGCCGAAGTTTCTGCTGCGCTGCTGCGAGGTGCTCCGGCGGGGGACGGGCATGCCGGCCATGTTCAACTCGGATGTCATGGTGCTCGGCATGGTCAACCGCGGCAAGACCCTGAGCGACGCCCGCGCGAGCAGCTTAAACGGATGCGTCGCCGCCTTCTGCGACGGCAAGGACCGCATGGCCTCGACCGGTTACTTCAACCTGGCCAAGGCCCTGGAGCTGGCCCTCAACGACGGCGTCGACCGGATGACCGGCGAGCCGCTCGGCCCCCGCACCGGGGACCCCAGGGCCTTTGCGAGCTTCGAGGAGGTGATGGCGGCCTTCACCGCGCAGGTGGAGCACTTCGTAGCGATGAAGGTGCGCTACGACAACATTGTGCGCGACATCTACGCCACCCACTGCCCGGTGCCCTTCACCTCGGCCGTGATCGACGACTGCATCGCGACCGCCACCGACTGGCACGCGGGCGGCTCGCGCTACAAGATCGCCACCATGAGCGGGGTCGCCGTCGGCACGGTGGCCGATGCGCTTTCCGGCATCCGCACGCACGTCTTCGAGAAGCAGACCTTCGGGATGGCCCGGCTGATCGAGGCGTTGGACAAAAATTGGGACGGCGATGAGGTCATGCGCCAGACCCTGGCCAACAAGACCCCGCATTACGGCAACGACGACGACCGCGCCGACGAACTGGCGGTGCGGGTGCAGGATATCTTCTGTACGGCCGTGGAACGCCACACCGACATCCAGGGCGCCAAGTACTGGGTGGACCTGCTGCCGACGACCAGCCACATCGCCCTGGGCGAGGTGACGGGCGCCACCCCGGACGGCCGCAAGGCCGGCAGCTGGCTGTCCGAGGGCGTCAGCCCGGTGCAGGGCCACGACCGGAAGGGCCCGACGGCCGCCACGCGCTCGGTGGCCAAGCTCGACCACGCCCGTACCAACGGCACGCTGCTCAACGTCAAGATCAACCCCCAGACGGTCAAGAGCGATCGCGACCTGCACAAGCTGGCGGCCCTGATCCGGGGGTATTTCAGCCAGGGCGGTCACCACATGCAGTTCAACATCGTTGACCGCGACCTCCTGCTCGAAGCCATGGACCAGCCCGAGCGGCACCGCAACCTGCTCATCCGGGTGGCAGGCTACTCGGATTATTTCACGCTGCTGAGCAAGGACATCCAGCGCGAGATACTATCCCGCGCCGAACACGGTGTCTGAAGCGGTTTGAAAACCCCGCCGAAGACCCGGGGGCTGCGTTGTCCCGCGGCGTGAAATGCTCACGTACTGACGTACGCTCCGCTTTCGCTCCACGGGACGCGTTGCCGGCGGGCCTGATGCGGGGCTTTGAAACCGCTTCTTTGAAGTTGGCGCTGCGCGTCGCGGCGGTTCACACTGGAAGCCGGAGCGGCCCTATCGGGCCTTGAGAAGGGTGGCTGCGCCACATTAGAGTGCTGCCCCTAGAGGTCAAAAGAAAACCAAGCTTGAGGGCTGCGATAGGGCAGAGGTCCCGGTCGAAGGTCAACGTTCAAGACTCAATCATATCCATGACGAACCGTCCAGCCCCCTCCCCCAAAAAATCAAACCCGCAGGGTTTGATTTTCGACATCCGCAAATACACCCTCCACGACGGGCCGGGCGTGCGCACCACGGTGTTTTTCAAGGGGTGCCCGCTCAACTGCCTGTGGTGCTGCAATCCCGAGTCCCAGGTGAGCCGGCCGGAGTTGGTCTGGGTGCGCGAGCGCTGCCTGGGCTGCGATCTCTGCCTGGCGGCTTGCCCTGCCGATGCCCTGCAGACGACCGCCGACGGCGCCCGAGCCATCGACCATGAGCGCTGCGACCGTTGCGGGCAGTGCGCCGAGCGCTGCCCGGGGGAGGCCCTGAACCTCATCGGCCGGTTAGTGACGGTGGACGAGGTTCTGGCCGAAGTGGCCCGGGACGCACTTTACTTCGAGAGTTCGGGCGGCGGTCTGACGCTCTCCGGCGGAGAGCCTCTGGCCCAGCCCGACTTCGCCGCCGAGTTGCTGTGGCGCTACAAACACGAGGAAAAGGGGGAGAACACGGCGGTCGAAACCTGCGGTTTCGTCGAGTGGCCGGTTTTCGAAGCGCTCGCCGCCGACGTCGATCTCTTCCTTTACGACATCAAGCACATGGACCCCGCGGAGCACCTGCGGCTGACCGGACGGGACAACCGGCTCATCCTGGAAAACGCCCGGCGGCTGGCGCAGGCGGGCCGAGCGCTGGTGATCCGCCTGCCGCTCATTGCCGGCATCAACGACCGCCTCGAAAACCTGGAGGCCACGGCGGATTTTTCGCTTTCGCTGGCCGGGGTCACGCGCATCGACATCCTGCCATACCACCGGCTGGGCGAACCCAAGTATCAACGCCTGGACCGGGAGGTCCCCCTGGGCGGGCTGCCGTCACTGCCGGCCGAACGGGTGGCGCAGGTGCGCCGCGTTCTGGAACAGCGGGGCCTTGAGGTTCGCGTGGGGGGGTGATCGGATCTCAGGATCCGTCGGCTTTGCGACGGCGGCCGCGCCAGGTCGGGGAGGACTCCACCGAGAAGACCTGGAAAAACGCCAGCACCCGGTAGCACAGCCATCCCAGCAGCCCCATGCCCAGCGTGAACAGGAGGTAGGCGATGCCGGCCGAGACCTGGAGGCTGTCCACGACGTAGCGGCTGAACTCACTCATTCCCCCCATGCTGGCCGGGATGTTCAACAGCCCGAAGATGACCGTCAGGATGGCGAGCCGTTTCATCAGCACGTTGAGGTTGTTGCCCACGATCGAGACGCGCGCGTCCATCATGCCCGAGAGAATGTCCGAGTAGATCTTGGACTCGCTGAAGCACTGGTTGTTCTCGATCTGGAGGTCCTCGATAAATTCGATTTGCTCATCGGTGAACCCCAGTCGTGCCTGGGATGTCTTGAGCCGGCCGATCAGCATGCCGTTGGACTGGATCGCGCTGAGGAAATAGACCAGGCTCTTTTCCAAGGTGAAGAGGTTCAGAAGGCTTTTGTTGTCGCTGGATTCGTTGATCGAGCGCTCCACCTCGTCGGACAGCGTGTGGATCACGCGCAGGTGTTCGAGGAAGTGGTAGATGGAACGGTAGATCATTCGCAGCAAGACGTCCAGCGGCGAACGCATGCGGGCGTAGATTTTGGTTCCGTCGAAAATCGCCATATCCTCCGATAGCGTCACGATTAGCTGGTTTTTAAAGAGGAAGGCGCCGACCGACAGGACTTTGAACTGGAAATGGTCCGCGGCGGTGTAATAGCGGGGGCGTTTGAAGATGGCCACCGCGTGCTCGGGTTCGAACTCCAACCGGGCGAGCTCGTCGGGGTCGAGCGAGGAGGCCAGGGTGTGATCATCGACCTTGAGCCGGTCGATCAGGAAGCGCTGCTCGCCCTCGTCGGGCTTCACGTAGACCAGGACCTGGGCTTCTTCCGCCCCACAGTCCTGCAGCCGTCCCTCCACGATTTTGAGGCTTTGCTTCAGCATGGCACCCGGCCTCTACCCGGTCCGGTCTGCGAGAGGTTGTCGCAACGCGCTTTCCAATTATATCGCGGAACGAGCGGAAAGCCGAAACCTTTTTAATGAGGCGGCCTGATGAAGTCAAGTTGAAACCATCCGGGCCGTGCGCGCAGACGTGCCGGCCGGCAACGACACCGACATCCAGATCCATGTCCGGGATCTTCCGAACCCGCCACGGAAGACGGCCCGGATGGTGGTTGACATGTGACCATCGATTGTATATTGTCGACAAAACTCAGGACGGGGCGATCCGGCGGGGCCGAGCGATTCCCGCAGCCCACGCTCGGGTCCCAACGCAGGTTCGCTATCATGATGCATCCAGACCCCCATGTCCCAACGGAGGAGACTCTCACCATGCTCGAACCCACCATTTCCGGCCAGCTTGGGGCGTCCCTCGCGCGTCTGTCCTTCCGCGATCTGTCTCAATCCCAGGTGAGCAAACTCAAGATCTATTTCCTGGACTGGCTGGGATCGGCGATCGCCGGAACCAATGAGACTCCGGTCCAGATCATCCTGAGCGTCATCCGTGATTTGGGGGGCGCTCCGGAGTCCACGATCATCGCCAGTCAGTCCTATGGCAACTGCCTTTTGGCGGCGCTGGCAAACGGGGCTTCCTCCCACGTGGTGGAAATGGACGATCTGCATCGCGAGTCCATTTTGCACCCGGCGGCCGCGATCATCCCGGCGGTGTTTGCGCTGGCCGAACGCGAGAAGGCCAGCGGGGCAGACCTGTTGCTGGCCATCGCCGTGGGGTACGAGGCGGCCATCCGGGTGGCGCTCAGCGTCGGCCCGAGTCACTACCGATTCTGGCACACCACGGCCACTTGCGGAACGTTTGGGGCCGCTGCCGGTGCCGCCAGGCTGCTCGGATTGGACGAGGAGCAGACGATCGCTGCTTACGGGTCGGCGGGGACGCAGGCCGGCGGTCTATGGGAGTTTTTGACGAACAATGCCATGAGCAAACAGTTGCATACGGGGAAGGCGGCTCTCAACGGGCTGCTTTCGGCCCTTTTGGCTCAGCGAGGGTTCACGGGCGCGCGTAAGATTCTGGAAGGAGAAAAAGGATTTTTCAAAGCCACTTCCAGCGATTTCGACGGGGCCAAGTGCCTGGCCAACCTGGGCAAAGAATTTTATTTCGAACGCAATTCCATCAAATACCATGCCTCGTGCGGCCATACGCATTCCGCCATTGATGCGGTGCTGCAGGCCACCCAGGGGGCCGGCCTCGCGCCGGCAGACGTGGAAAGCGTCAGCGTTTCAGTCTACCAGGGCAGCCTGGACCTGCTGGAGAACATCGAGACCACGACACCTTACCTGGCCAAATTCAACCTGCCATTTTGTGTGGCCTCGGCACTGAGGTTCGGGCATGCCAACTTGGCGGATTTTACGGCCGAGCGGATTCGGGACCCCGAGATGATGCGGATGATCCAGAAAATCCAGATTCGATCCGACCCGGAACTGAGTGCCGTGTACCCCCGGAAATGGCCGGCGCGGGTGGAAATCGTCATGCGTTCGGGCACGCATCTGAAGGGGGCCGTCGAATACCCGAAGGGCGATCCCGAAAACCCCCTGAGCGAATCCGAAGTGCTTGGAAAGTTCAAGGCGCTCACCCGGGGGCTGATCACCGACGACTGGGCGGACGCGCTCTGCCAACGCGTCATGGCGCTGGAACGCGCACCCGATGTGTCGACGCTTTTGACCCGATGAGACCGGAGACGACGGCGGACTGAATCCAGCACAACTTATTTTCAGGAGAATGCGATGAGGCTGCTTGAACACGAATCCAAACGGATATTGGAAAAGTACCGGATTGCGCTGCCGGTCGGGCGGTTGGTCGGCCAAGGCGAACCCCTGACGATCGATGGGCCCGTCATGCTCAAAGCGCAAATTCCGATCGGCGGACGCGGAAAGGCGGGAGGCATCCTCGAGGCCACGCAGGCCGAGGAGGCCCGGCAAAAGGTCTCGCATCTGCTGCAGAGCAACATCCGGGGATACATACCGAAATTCGTCTACATGGAGGAAAAGAAAGCCGTGAAGCAGGAATTCTTCATGGCGATCACTTACGACACCCTGGCCAAGGCTCCGATGGCCATTTTTTCGGCCGAGGGGGGCGTGGATATAGAGGAATTGGCGCAGCGCAGGCCGGAGCTGGTTCGCAAGGAGCATTTCACGGTTCATTCCCGATTGCCTCTCCACCGGGCCCGGGAGATCGTCGCCGAAGCCGGAGTTTCCGGAAAATTACTCCTCGGGTTGTCGGCCGTGCTGGCCGCGATCGCGGAGATCTTCCTGGACTATGATGCCACGGTGGTTGAAATCAATCCGCTCGGGCTGATGGACGACGGTCGTCTCGTCGCCTTGGATTGCCACCTGGAGGTCGACGACGACGCGGTGTCCCGGCATGCCGACATCGCGGCCATGGAAAAGGACGCCGGCCGGGTCGAGGGAGAACGGCGCATGTCGGATTTCGAGCGCCTGGCGTCCAACATCGACAGCCTGGACCACCGCGGTGTGGCCGGACGGGTGATCGAGTTCGACGGCAACCTGGGTCTCATCATCGGCGGCGGAGGAGCTTCTCTGACCGCCTTCGATGCCATTCGGGCTCATGGCGGGCGTCCCGCCAATTATTGTGAAGTCGGCGGCAATCCATCCGTGCTCAAGGTCAAGGAGCTGACCCGACTGATTCTTTCCAAGCCGGGGGTGGACAAAATTGCCGTCATCATGAATGTGGTCAGCAACACCCGGGTCGATATGATGGCCCGCGGGATTGTCAAAGGTATTCTCGAATCCGGCAAGGACCCGGCCCAAACGGTTGCTGTTTTCCGGGTCCCCGGGGCCTGGGAAGACGAGGGCCAAAAAATATTGTCGAAATATGGAGTCCCTATTCAGGATCGAACGGTTTCCATCGACGAGGCCGCCAGGATCGCCGTAACGAACACCCACTAATCGATAGAGAGGGGGCAGGCAGTGGCCATTTTAGCCGATGAACACACTCGGGTTATTGTGCAAGGTATCACCGGAAGAGAAGCGACCTCCTTCACTAAAGACATGATCGACTACGGAACGAAGGTCGTCGCCGGCATCACCCCGGGCAAAGGGGGGCAGCGTGTCCACGGCATTCCGGTTTACGACACGATCCGCCAGGCGTTGCGGGAGCATTCGGCCGAAGCCGCAGTGATATCGGTGCCGCCGGCCTTGGTCAAAGGCGCGGTGCTGGAGGCCCTGGAAAACGGCATCACGCTGGCGGTGGTGGTATCCGAACGGGTGCCGCGGAAGGACACGATTGAATTCCTGGAAGTGGCGAAAGCCCGCAACGCCAGGGTCATTGGGCCCAACACCCTGGGGTTGATATCTCCGGGAAAGGTCCGGCTGGGGATGGCGGGCGGGCCGGCTGCCGATGTTCGCAAAGCCTACATGCCGGGGCCGGTGGGGATTGCCTCCCGCAGCGGCGGTATGACCACCGAAATCGCCAACCTGCTGACCACCCGGGGCATCGGGCAGAGCACCTGCATCGGAATCGGAGGAGACCCGGTCGTGGGGTCCAATTTCCTGGATCTGATCCCCCTGTTTGACCGGGATCCGGAAACCAAAGTCGTGGTGCTTTTCAGCGAACCCGGCGGGGTCATCGAGGAAAAACTCTCGGAATTGGTCATGACCGAGAAGCTGTCGATCCCGATCATCGGTTTCATCGCCGGCCGATTTGTCGACAAGATGCCGGGCGTTCGTTTTGGCCATGCCGCCACGATTGTCGAGGGGAATCGAGGCACCACGAAGAGCAAAATCGAGATGTTTCGAAAGGCCGGAATCCATGTGGCCGAATCCTTTTCTGAAATCGTCGATATTGCCAAACAGTATCTATGAGGGATGGAATGAAACTGATGGGTCCGTTACGAACAGCACTCTTTGTGCCGGCCACACGGCCGGACCGTGTCGATAAGGCGTTGGGCGCGGGCGCGGACGTGGTCATCATCGACCTGGAGGATGCCGTGGCCCAGGCGCTGAAAGGCGAAGCGCGTGAGGCTGCGCGGAAGAAGGTGATCGAGCACGCGCCCCGAAGTCTCATGGTGCGTGTCAATGCACTGGGCAGCGGGCACAACCAGAGCGATCTTCAAGCGATCGTGGGCGCATCGCCGACCGGCATCATGCTGCCCAAAGTGGAAGCCGTTGAACATGTCCGGGAGATCCACGAACGCCTGCTCGGATGCGAACGTCACGGCGGCCTGCAGCCGGGATCGTTGGGTGTCGTGGCGCTGATAGAGTCGGCGCGGGGGGTCCAGAACATTTTCCGGATTTTGTCCGAAGCGATCGAGCCGGCCCGCGCGTTTTTGGCGGCCTTCGGTGCGGCCGATTACAGCCTGGACATGGGGATCGATCTCAGCCGCGACGGCGCCGAGCTGCACTACCCGCGGTCGCGGATCGCGGTGGCATGCCGGGCCGCCGGAAAAGAACCTCCGATTGACACGCCGTTCATGATCGACTTGAAAGACCTGGATGCTCTCAGGACCGACGCACGGCGCGCCAAGCAGCTGGGCTTCCAGGGCAAGCTCTGCATCCACCCTAGCCAGGTCGGACCCTGCAATGACATTTTTTCACCGACCGCCGAGGAGATCGCGTACGCCCGCCGGGTCGTGGAGGCTTTCGAAAAAAGTGAAGCGGAAGGCATCGGAGCGCTGCAATTGGACGGCAAGTTCATCGACACCCCCGTGGTGGAACGCTCACGCCGGATCATTCGTCTGGCAGCCTCCATCAGCAAAATGCAATGAAAGGAAGTTCGTCACTATGAGTCCTGCCAGCGAGTTCATTCGTGTGGACGTAAACATGGCCGCCTGCGTCGGCATATCGCAGTGCGGGGGATGTGTCCGGGTCTGCCCCGTCGGTATTTTCCAGAAAAACGGGGACAGGCCTGCCATTGTAGAAAAAAATCTGGATGAATGCATCCTTTGCGACCTCTGCCTCCAGTCCTGCAAGCCGGGGGCCATCGCCGTCCGGAAACTGTACGAGACCTAAGGAAATGAAAAATTTTGCATCCAAACTCAAGGCCATCGATTTCAGGCCGGCCGGGCTGGTGGAAAAGCTATCCGAGGCCATGACCGAGGCCATCCTGGAAGGGGTCTTTAAGGAAGGGGACCAGCTTACTGAAATCGATCTGCAGAAACAATTCAACATCAGCCGGACCCCCATCCGGGAATCCTTTCGGGTGCTCGAGAAGAAAGGCCTGGTCGAGGTCATCCCGCGCAAAGGCACTTTTGTCAAACGCATTTCGCCCCGGGATATCGAAGAACATTTCCCGGTCCGGTCGGTGCTCGAGGGCCTGGCCGCCAAGCAGGCCTATTCGAGGATGAACGCGAACACCCTGGAATTGATGGAACGCGCGCTGGCGCGAATGAAAATTGCCGCCGATAACGAAGACACGAAAAATTACTGGAAACAGCATGTTCTCTTTCATGAGCTTTTCATTGATGCATGCGGGAACCAGTTGCTGATCCATATGCTGAAAAATCTGCGAATGCAGATCATGTGGTACCGGCTGTCCTACCAATACTACCAGGAGGACTTTAAGAATTCGTACAGGACGCATGAAAGGATCATGGGGCTTTTTAGGAGCAAGAATACCGATCCGGATAGGCTTGAAGCGGCTGTCAGGAATCACATTGACGTGGCGGTCCACAAATTTATAGGCTATCTCGATCAACAGGAGCAAATCAAGCGGTCCACCCCGCAAGTCCCCTCCCGGCGGCCAGGGCGTGTGCTTGTCAAAAAATCAGCTGCCGACCTGATGGAAAGAGGAATCAGATGACCCTTCGCCGTTCACCCAATGGGATCGAAACAGGCGTCTTCAGGCTGCTGGACATGGTCCCCCCGCTCGCCCGATGCACCCGCAACCGGGGGCTGCCGTTCATCATCAGCTGGTCTCAGCGGCTGTCCGGGGTGCTGCTGGTGATTTTTGTGTGGTTCCATATCTACACCCTGTCGTTTCTGATGGTTCCCGGTGCGTATGCAGACAAGATGAAACTGTACGCAATGCCCATGTTGGCTTTCGTCGAGTGGGCTCTGGCCGTACCGGTCATATTCCATGCCCTGAACGGCGGGCGGCTGATCCTGTATGAGAGCTTCTGCTTTCGCCGAGACGACGTCCTGCTGAAATGGGTGGCCGGCCTGACCCTGCTCTACGCCGGGATGCTGGCCGCCCTGATGCTGGCGGGCAACCAGAACGTGTCCGCTGCGTTCTTCTGGATGATGGCGGCTTCAGCGGCCTTGACCTCGGCCTATGGTCTTTACGCCCGCATCTGGCGAACTTCTCACGGGCTGGGCTGGAAACTCCAGCGGTTCACCGGTGCCTTTCTGCTGATCATGGTACCGGCTCATTTTCTGTTTATGCATCTGAACGCTCAAACGGCCAAGGATGCCGGAGAGGTCGTACGGCGGATGCAACATCCGTGGATCAAGCTGGTCGATGTCGCCCTGCTGGCCTGCGCACTTTACCACGGCGGCTATGGCCTGAAGTCGATTCTCAATGATTACATCGGGTCGAAAGAATGGCGGGCGGCCGGCACGGCCGCCGTTGCAGCCGCCATGATGCTCGCCGCCTGGGTCGGCCTGAAGCTGATTGTGTCGATCTGAGGCGGGAGATTCACTGGAGACGGCCAAATGGGGAATAGGTTCAAGTTGTCTTCCAAGATCCAATGCGACGTGCTCATCGTCGGTGCCGGAGGAGCCGGCCTGCGATGCGCCGCCCACATCCTGGAGAAACGGCCTGGGACCCGGATCATTGCCGTGACCAAGGTGGCACATCCTCAAAAATCCCACACCAGCACCGCCCAAGGGGGCCTCGCGGCGGTAGATCCCAAAGACGCCGTGGACCAGCCGATCTACCACATGTTCGATACCTGGAAGGGTTCCGATTGCATGGCGGACCAGGATGTGGTCCGTAAGATCGTCGATGCCGCTTGGGAGGAAATCGTCTGGCTGGAGAACAAGGGAATGCACTTCACCCGGGACGAGGAAGGACGGTTGAGCAAGCGAACCTTCGGCGGGCACACGGTGCGCTTCGGCGAGGCCTCGGCCTTCCGGGCCGTGTTCGAAGCCGACCGAACCGGAAAAGGCATCATGGACAACGTCTGGGGAGAAGCGCTCAAGGGCGGCGTTACCTTCCTGGATCAGACGATTCTGACCGAACTGCTGCGGCAGGGGGACCGCTGCGTGGGGGCGGTGCTGTTCATGGAAAAGCCCGGGGACTTCGTGGCGGTTTCGGCCAAGGCCACGGTCCTATCCACCGGCGGGTGCGGACAGGTTTTTCGCGTGACCACCAACTGCCGTCAGAACACCGGTGACGCCCACGCCGTCGCGCTCCAGGCCGGTCTTCCCTTGATGGACATGGAAGCGGTCCAGTTTCACCCCACGGGGATTGTGGGTCCGGGGATTCTGGCCAGCGAGACACTGCGCTCTGTGGGGGGCATCCTGAGAAACAAGGATTTGGAACCGTTCATGGCGCGGTACGCCCCGAAAATGAAGGAGCTCGCCCCGCGGGACCTCGTGGCGCGGGCGATTGAGACGGAAATCCGGGAAGGACGCGGCATCCTGAACCCGGATCACAACATCGAACACGTCTGGATCGACCTGCGGCACCTCTCCGATTACGTGCACGAAGTCCAGATCCCCGAGGTGAGCGGATTTTTCAAGCAGTTCATGAATCTTAACCCCCGAACCCAGCTCTGCCCGGTGAGGCCCAGCAACCATTACCAGATGGGCGGAATCCCGACCAACTCCTTCGGAGAGGTCCAGAGGTCCCCCGACACCATCGTATCCGGCCTTTACGCGGCCGGGGAATGCGGTTGCGCCAGCTTTCACGGGTTCAACCGCTTGGGTACCAACTCCATTCTGGAATTGATCACCATGGGACGCTTCGTCGGGGAGCGGGTGGTCCTGCACCTGGATGAAGCCCCGGGCGCTCTACCCGCGGATGCCGGGGAAAGGACCTTTTCACAGTTCGGCGGGTACCTGGAGTTGAAACAAAAGGAAAACGTCGAGCAAATCCGAGAAGAAATGCGGCGCATGATGACGGAACAGGTCGGGGTTTTCAGAACCGAAGAAGGGCTGAAAACGGCGATCCAGGCTCTGTCCGCCGCAAAAGACCGGCTCCGCGAAGCAGGACTCCGCTGCAAGGATCTGCGAATGAACCAGGAGCTGGTGCAGCGCTGGGAGCTCGACAATCTCTTGAGTGTATCGATGGTCATCGCTCAAGGCGCCCTCCGCCGGCGGGAATCCCGAGGGGGGCACGCCCGAAGCGACTTCCCGCAGCGTCGCGACCAATTCAATGCGCACACATTGGCCTATATGGTTGAGTTTGGGAAGATTCGTTTTGAAAACCGACCCGTGAACATGAGCATTTTTGAAACCAAGGGTGACCATTTCGACAAGTTCGGCCTGATCGAGCGCAAGTACTGATGCATCAATATCGGAGCATGGCCAAAAACGGAGCGACCTTATGAAGGAGAGCTATTCGCTGACCCTGGACGTCAAACGGTATGATCCCGACACTCGCATATCCTGGATGCAGACCTATCGGATCGAAGCGGGCCGAATTTTGCGGTTCACCGATGTGCTGCGCAAGATCAACAAGGAACTGGATCCCACCCTCGCATGGAATTCATCTTGTGAGCACGCCCAGTGCGGGTCCTGCTCGGTCGTGATCAACGGCCGGCCCATGCTGGCCTGCGAGTTGCTCGTCGAAAACGCCGTCGCGCATTTTGGGACGACCACCTTCACGATCGAACCGATCACCGTTGCCCCGGTGCTCCGGGACCTGATGGTGGATCTGGAAAAAGCGTACGACCGAGTTCACCGGATACGGCCGTTCATCATTCGTCCGGCCCAGAACCCGAACCAGGGGCAGGAGTACCGGATTTCGCCCCGCGTGATGGAAGGCTATCTGGAAGCCACTCGGTGCATCAACTGTTTTTGCTGTGCCACCGCCTGCATCAGCTCCCATAAGGGTTTTTTGGGGCCCAATGCGGTCATGGCCAGTCTGGTCCGGATTATGGACCCCCGCGAAGACGCCACGGCGGACCGCCTCAAGCAGCTCTACAGCGAAGAGGGGGTCTACCGGTGCCACTCCTCCATGGCCTGTTCCCATGTGTGCCCCAAGGAGATCGATGTGGCGCATTTCGTCGCCCTGGTGAAGGAGGGGGATTTCCGCTGAAGCCGGGTGCGAAACAGGAGAAATCGACATTGGCCCGATCGGAATTTCACGGCGTATTCCCGTATCTGGTTTCCCCCGTGGATGCGGCCGGCGAGATCCAGGCAGACGTGCTGGTGCGCCTGTGCGACGATCTCATCGCAGCGGGCGTGCATGGCCTGACCCCCTTGGGTTCGACCGGCGAGTTCGCCTACCTCTCCTGGCCGCAGCGGCGGCGGATGGTGGAAATCGTCGTGGATGCGGCGCGGGGTCGCATTCCGGTGGTAGCCGGCGTGGCGTCGACCACCATTGCCGATGCGGTCGCACAATCACGCGAATTCGAGCGCCTCGGCTGCAGCGGCATTCTCGCCATACTCGAGGCTTATTTCCCGGTCGCCGACGAAGGCGTGTTCGCCTACTTCCGTGCGATGGCAGAAGCCGTCTCTGTTCCATTGGTGCTCTACACGAATCCGAACTTTCAACGGTCGGATCTGACTCTGCCGGTCATCGAGCGGCTGAGCCGTATACCGAACATCGGCTACATCAAGGATGCCTCCTCCAATACAGGGCGACTGCTCTCGATCATCAACCGGATGGGTGAGCGGATGAGGGTCTTTTCCGCCTCCGCGCACATACCGGCCTGTGTGATGCTGATCGGCGGGGTGGGCTGGATGGCCGGCCCGGCCTGCCTGGCGCCACGGCAGAGCGTTGAACTCTATGACCTCTGCCGTCGCGGGTCCTGGGACGCGGCGATGGCGCTTCAAAGACGGCTGTGGACCCTCAACCAGGCCTTTGCCAAGTACAATCTCGCGGCTTGCATCAAGGGAGGACTTGAGCTTCAGGGATATGCCGTAGGGGCTCCCCTCCTGCCCCAGGCACCGCTGCCACCGGAGGGCCTCGAGGAGGTAAAGCGTGCCCTGGTTTCCATCGGAGCATTGTAACGGCGAGATACCCGGCGGGTCTGAACGGAAACCGTCCGCGCTGGCCGATTATTACTCCGGCAAATGGCTAAACAGGTGCAAGTTAAGCCGATGTCAGGCGGAGCGGAGTGCCCGCCGCGGCAAGCCGCAACCACCCGTTCAACGAACCAGCGTACGGCAGCCAGCCCGCTCCATACCGACCCGGGCAGCCCCAGAGGACCGACCCTCACGGAGCCGCCGGCCGTCGCTGCCTGCCATCGGTTCCCTGAGACGGCTGGGGGGCGTGGCAGAGTCACCTGAAAAATTGGTTGCGGCTTGCCGCGGCGGGCACCCCCCTCCGCCTCTGCGTGAGGTGATGGCCTTAGACATATTTACTTTCCGGATTAATAATCTTGCAGGTCTGAAAAAATGGGACGAAAAGAAATAGTGCAGGAAGACTTCATTTCCGCCGATGTACTGAACCGGATGAGTTTGACCCTGGACTATGATCTGCGATTCGAACCGGGCGCAGTGGTCCCGAAGCTCTGGCACTGGCTGTTTTTCCTGCCGCATGTCAAAGCCTCCGACACCGGGACGGACGGCCATCCCAAGACCGGCGGCTTCATTCCCGCGCTGGAGGGATTGGACCGGCGCTTGTGGGCCGGAAGCCGCTTCCGGTTCCACAGCGATTTGAAGGCCGGACAACCGGCTGAGCGAAAATCGGTGGTTAAAAATGTCACGCGCAAGCAGGGCCGGAGCGGCGAACTGGGTTTTGTGCTCGTCGAGCATGCAATTTCCCAATCCGGTAGACGGGTGTTGACCGAGGAACACGACATTGTCTACAAGCCAGCCCCTACATCCGCCGCTACGGCCGCATCCATAAACGAAGGCTTGAAGCCGCCCGGAAAGAGGGCCCAATGGTCTGAGACGATCCGGCCGAATCCCGTGCTTCTATTCCGATATTCCGCCTTGACCTTCAACAGCCACCGAATCCATTACGACCGAGACTTCAGCAGGGAGGCATTCGGGTTCCCGGGGCTGGCCGTCCACGGCCCGCTGATAGCCACCCTCCTGATCGAGCTGGTCCGAAAGAACTTGCCGTCCGCCCGGATCAGCGAATATGTGTTTCGTGCCCAAGGGCCGATCTTCGACTTCCAGGAGTTCAAGGTCGAAAGCTGCCGGGAAAACGATCAGGTTTATCTTTGGGCCGTGAATCCGGATGGATTCGAGACCATGACGGCCCAAGCAAAACTGGAAACAGAATAAACAAGGAGCGAGACAGCCAATGACGGATGATCGGTTTGAGACGGGCCTGCGGATCCGCCGCGAGGTGTTGGGGGCGGAATATGTCGACAAGTCCATCGCGATGGCGGACGATTTCAACCGGCCTTTGCAGGAACTGGTGACCGAGTACTGCTGGGGGGCGATATGGTCCAGGCCGGGGCTCAGTCGCAAGATGCGCAGCCTGATCAATCTGGCCATGTTGACGGCCCTGAATCGGCCCCACGAAGTGAAACTGCATCTTAAAGGCGCCTTCAACAACGGCTGCAGCAAGGAAGAAATCATGGAAGTCCTGCTCCAGACCGCCGTTTACTGCGGGGTTCCGGCTGCGATCGACAGCTTCCGAGCTGCGCGCGAGGTATTCAGCGAAACCAAGTGAGGCGAGCGCCCATGACGGCGCCCCAGCAATCGGCTGCTTGAAGGGATAACCATGGCGACATCATCCGCGCGCGTGGTTCTCGTGGCTGGAAACGTCATCGCGCGTCGGCCGGGGCGGCAGCGCTCCGGTTTTCAGTGGCTGCCGCCGCCGAGGTAGGCTTTGACGATGCTCTCGTCCTGGCGCAGGGTGGCGCCGTCGCCCTCGATGACGATGTTGCCGGTTTCCAGCACGTAGCCGTAGTCCGCCAGCTTCAGGGCCACCTTGGCGTTCTGCTCCACCAGCAGGATGGTGGTGCCCTGTTCGTTGAGCTTGCGGATGATCTTCATGATGGCCTGGACCAGGAAGGGGGCCAGCCCCATGGATGGCTCGTCCAGGAGCATGAGCTTGGGGTCGGTCATCAGGGCCCGGCCGATCGCGAGCATCTGCTGCTCGCCGCCCGAGAGAAGGGCCGAGTCCTGCTTGCGGCGCTTGAACAGAATCGGGAAGAGTTCGAAAATGTACTGCAGGCGGCGTTCCTTCCCGGCCTTGTCCTGGACGTTGGTGAAGCCGCCGAGGTCGAGGTTCTCTTGCACGCTCAGGCCCTTGAAGATGCGCCGGCCCTCGGGAGCCTGAATCAGGCCCATGCGCACGATGTCGTGGGGCGGGGTCGTGGTGATGTCCTTGCCCAGGAAGGTGATCCTGCCCGCCGCGGACCGGACCAGGCCGGAGATAGTCTTGAGGGTGGTGCTTTTGCCGGCGCCGTTGGCCCCCAGCAGCGTCACGATCTGGCCCTTCTGGACAGAGAGGCTGATCCCCTTGAGGGCGTGGATCTTGCCGTAATAGGTCTGCAGGCCGTCGATGCGGAGAACCGCTTCGCTCATCTCAGTTGCCCTCTTCGTCTTCTTTGCCCAGGTAGGCCTCGATCACCTTGGGATCGCACTGGACATCGTCGCAGTTGCCCTCGGCGATTTTTTTGCCGTAGTCGATGACGACGACCTTCTCCGAGATCCGCATCACCAGGCCCATGTCGTGCTCGATCAGGAAAATGGTGATCTTGAGCTCTTCGCGGATGCGGCGGATGAGGTCCATCAGACGCTCTTTTTCGTCGTAGTTCAAGCCGGCCGCCGGCTCGTCGAACAGCAGCAGCTTGGGGCGTGTCGCGAGCGCCCGGGCCCACTCCACCCGGCGCTGGTCGCCGTAGGGCAGGTTCCGCGCCAGCCGGTCCTTGTGGGTGCGGATGCCCACGAAATCCAGGCACTCTTCGGCCACCTTGTGGATCTCGACCTCTTCCAGGTGCTGGCGCGGAGTATGCAAAATAGCCCCGAGGGCGCCGACAGTGGTCCGGCAGTGCATTCCGGACATCACGTTCTCCAGCACGGTCATGTTCTTGAACAGGCGCAGATTCTGGAATGTCCGTGCCATGCCTTTCTTCGTGATCCGATGGGGTTTGAGTCTCATGATCGACTGCCCCTGGAACCGGATGTCGCCTGCGTTGGCCCGATAGAACCCCGTGAGGCAATTGAAGACCGAGGTCTTGCCCGCGCCGTTCGGGCCGATGAGGCTGACGATGGCGCCTTCCTCGACATCGAAGCTGAGTCGGTCGATGACGTCCAGCCCTCCGAACTTCAGCGTCAAATCGTGAACTTGTAAGATAGCCATGCGCCCCCGCTCAATTCCTGCGCTCAGGCCAGATGCCCTGGGGCCTGAAGATCATCATGGCGATCAGCACCACGCCGAAGACCAGCATGCGCATGGAGCCGATCTCGCGGAAGACCTCGGGGAAGAGCACCAGTGACAGGGCACCCACCACCATGCCCGGAATTTTGCCCATGCCGCCCAGCACGACGGCCATCAAAATCGTGGCCGACTGCATGAACTGGAAGGAATCGGGCGAGATGGCGGTCATCTTGGCGGCAAAAAAGCACCCGGCCACGCCGGCGAACACGGCGCCGATAATGTAAGCGTAGAGCTTGATGGCCACGCGGTCGATGCCCATGGCCTCGGCGGCGTCCTCATCCTCACGCACGTATTGCCAGGCCCGGCCCAGCCGGGAATGCTGGAGGCGGTAACTGGTGAAGATCGCCAGGAGGACCAAGATAAAAAAGGCATAATAATAGTGATGGATCTGGTTCAGTTCCAAGCCGAAGAAGGACGGCCGGCTGATGCCGATCAGACCGCTGGGGCCGCCGGTGATATCCTTCAAGTTGCGGGCGACGATGCGGGTGATTTCACCGAATCCCAGAGTCACGATGGCGAGGTAATCGCTGCGCAGCCGCAGGGTGGGGCCGCCGATGATCACCCCGGCGATGATGGCGAAGACCAGTGCGGCCGGAATGGTCAACCAGAAATTCCAGCCGTAGTGGGACGTCAGGATGCCGGTGGTGTAAGCGCCCACGGCGAAGAAGGCGGCGTAGCCCAGATCCAGGAGTCCGGCAAAGCCGACCACGATATTCAGGCCGAGGCACAGGACGATGTAGAAGAAAGAATTGGATAGGATCTCCAAGACGTAATTGTCGCCGATGTACGGCACCAGCAGTGTACCCAGGATCAGGACGGCATAGATGGGGTATCGTCTCTTCCGGTCGTCCAGCAGGGACATCAGGCGCTCTTCCAGGCCTGGCTTCTTGACCGCGGAAACCGCTTGGGAGGTGTTGTCCGCCATGGCCTACATCCTTTCGATCTCGGTTCGGCCCAATATTCCGGTGGGCTTGAAAATGAGCAACAGAATCAGCAACCCGAAGGCGAAGACGTCCTTCCACTCCGAACCGATCCAGGGAATCTGCGTCCCGAAGGCCTCGAGCAGGCCCAGCACCAGGCCGCCCAGCATGGCTCCGGGGATGGAGCCGATGCCGCCGATGACGGCGGCGGTAAAGGCCTTGAGGCCGATGACGAAGCCCATGAAGAAGTGGATGGAACCGTAGTAGACCCCGGCCATGACCCCGGCCGCGGCCGCCAGGGCCGAGCCGACAAAGAAGGTCAGGGCGATGATTTTATTGACATCGATGCCCATCAGACGGCAGGCGTCCATGTCGATGGAGATGGCGCGCATGGCCTTGCCATAGATGGTCCGGCTGATGAAAAGGTGCAGACCCACCATGAGCAGGGCCGTGGCCGAGACCATGACGATCTGGGTGTAAGTGATGTGGACGTGACCCATGGTGATGCCTTCGTCGTCAAGTCCCGTGTTGAAGGCCGTGTATTCGCCGAAGGTCGCCGCCATGACGAGGTTGAACAGCACCAGGGACACGCCCACGGCTGTGATGAGAATCGACAGGCGCGGGGCAGAGAGCATCGGCCGGTAGGCGATGCGCTGGATGATCACTCCCAGGAAGCCCACCGCGATCATGGTCAGCGTCATCGATGCCAGGATGCCTCCCCATTCGTCGCCGAAGATTCCCGACAGGACGGAAAGGACCGCAAAACCGACAAACGCGCCGACCATGTAAATGTCGCCATGGGCGAAGTTGAGCAGCTTGATGATGCCGTACACCATGGAATAGCCCAGTGCCACCAAGGTGTAGAAGGAACCTAGAATCAGCCCATTGAAGATTTGCTGAACGGTGATGTCAAAGATCGTCACTGACCCACCCTTTCTCGGCGAAACGAGAGAGCCCGCGCCAACCTGCGGCGCGGGCCCGGTTTCTCAGAGGTTTCAGATTATTTGGCAATGTTGAATTTCTTGTCCTTGACCACCAAGACCACGAAATTGGAACGGGCCAGGAGGTTCTTGTCGGTGAAGCTGACCGGGCCTGAAATGCCCTTGAACTCTTTGGTGGCTTTGAGGGCGGCGGCCACCGCCTTCTTGTCGGTCGAGCCCGCGCGTTTGATGGCATCGGCCAGCAGGTTCATCGCGTCATAGCTCAGGGCTGAGTAGGGGCCGGGGTTGACCTTGAACTTGGCCTTGTAGTCCTGGATGAACTTCTTGCCCTCGGTGAGGAACTCCGGCAGGGGGTTGGCCAGGGCGTAGACCCCGTCGGCCGCCTTGCCGGCGATCTCAATCAGCTTGGCGTCGGTGGACCCGTCACCGATCGCGATCTTGCCCTTGTAGCCCCCCGTGCGCAGCTGCTTGATGACCAGGGCGCCGTCGGCATAGTAGGCGGTCCAGAACACCAGGTCGGGGGCCTTGGACTTGATCCGGGTGACCAAGGCGGAGTGATCCTGCTCGCCCTTGTTGACGACCTCGAAGGCCACCACCTCGTTGCCCATCTCGGTCCAGCGCTTCTTGGTCAGGCTGGCCAGGTCTTCGGAGTAGCCGTCGCCCTGGTGGATGATGGCGATCTTTTTGACACCCTGCTTCTTAAACAGGTCGACGGCCGTGTCGACCTGGTAGGTGCCGATGGCGTTGATCAGGAAGGCATTGCCCGGGTTGAGGTCGATGAATTTGGTGGAGTTGGCCGCCGGGATGACGATCGGTACACCGGCGTCGGCGTAAATTTTAAGGGTCGGCAGGGTGGCGCCGGAGCAATATCCGCCCACCACCGCGTCCACGCCTGAGGCGACCAGCTTGCTGGCCGCGGCGGTGGCCATCTGGGGATCACAGCCGTCGTCGGCGGTGACGGTCGTGAACTTCTGACCGAGCACGCCGCCTTTGGCGTTGATTTCATCGACGGCCATCTTGATGGCGTTCTCCATGTCCTTGCCATAGGTGGCCTCGGAGCCGGTGGTGGGTACCATGATGCCGACCTTGATATCGGCCATGGCGGTCCCCGCCGCAAGGAAGGCCGCAATTGTCGCTACCGCCGTAAGCAACCAGATTCTCTTCATGTCGTTTCTCCTCCAGTGTTGTGGGTTGACTGCGATGTTCTCTGATGGTTAGCCCTCAAGCCGCGCGCATTGCACGCGGTTGTACCTGCCACAGGTGAGGTGTGCCCGGTAGTTGATAGGCCCGGCCGTTTGGTTCCGCTATCGGGGGTGCCACCCGCCGCCGGGTATCAGGCATCCACGCGGCAGCACGCGGGCAATTCTGAAAGACGGAAAAACCTCCGGAAGTGATTTGACATCTATATTGGATAGACTATTTCAGTGTCAAGGGGAAAACCTCTCGTTGACGGGCCGCCTCAGCGCAGGATAAACCCATTCCGCATGGGATCGGACGGGTCTATCAGGAATTCATGGCGGCCGGTGATGTGGGCCGTGCCCGCCACCTCGGGGATGATCGCCGCGTGCGCCCCGAAGCGGGTGGCCTCGACCACGCGGCCGCTGAACCGGCTGCCTATAATGCTTTCGATGACGATCCGTTCGTCGATACCGATCTCGCCGCGGGCGTAATGGATGGCGAGCCGTCCGCTCACACCCGTGCCGGTGGGCGAGCGGTCCACCTCGCCCTCGGCGAATATGCAGACGTTGCGGCTGTGGGACCCTTCTTCCATCGGCGGACCGACAAAGATCGTGCCGTAAAGAAAACTGAGGTCCTCCTCGAAGGGGTGAGGAATCGGCCGGCGGGCCATGACCGCACGTTTGATCGCCATGCCCTTTTCGATCAGCGGCCGGAAATCGTCGGGAATGCAGCGTACGCCCGCGTCTTGCGCGTTGACATAGGCATAGAAGGCGCCGCCGAAGGCGATGTCGTAGCGCACCCGCCCGAGTCCCGGGACGTCCACGGTTTCATCCTTCGCCAACACGAAGGAGGGCACGTTTTGGAAGCGGACGCTCGTGACCTGCCCCTGGGCCACCCGGGCATGCGCGGTGATCCGGCCGGCCGGGCTGTCGATGCGGACGGTGGTTTCCGGCGCCTTCATCGGAAAGAGCCCCGTTTCCAGCACCACCTTGGCGATGGCGATGATCCCGTGGCCGCACATGGTGCTGTAGCCCTCGTTGTGCATGAACAGGATCCCGATGTCGGCCCCGGGGGTAACCGGCGGGGTGACGATGCAGCCGTACATGTCGGCGTGGCCGCGCGGCTCCCACATCAGTGCGGTGCGCAGGTGGTCGAAGTGCGCTTTGACCCAGCGGCGCCTGGCCAGTATGGTGTCGCCGGGGAGTTCCGGAAAACCGCCCGTGATGACGCGGAAGGGCTCGCCCCCCGTGTGAACGTCGACGGCGGCGATGCGCATCCAGCCCTTCGGGGGCCTCCATTGGCGCATGGGCGCAAGGCTGAGCTTTTTCCGTGCTTTTGCCGGAGACATCCTTCGTTATCCTTTCGGTCGATTCCGGCGGGGCTGCCGGCCGTCTTGAGTTGGAGTATGCCGAATTGAAGCTGCATCAGGATTTTTCTATCCGCCCTCATCCATACACCTTGCGTCTGCTAATCTCAAATCCATTCTGTTCGGATCAGAATTCGATTCAGGCACACTACTAAACATCAAACCACTTTGGGATTCGTTTGATTTTTATTGTCTATTGCAACGTTGGCGAGGGTTGCGTTATCATCCGACAAATCACAAAGTGGTTGCCCCTTGTGATATAGACTCTGCCCGCCTGCCAATTTCATTTGATTTTTGGCTCCGGGCTAAGGCATATTTAATATCGTGATCGACGCTTTCAAGAAGGTTCTTATGCCGATCCGCATAACATGACCCGCTTCGCGGGTCGGCTTAATTCAGGCGTTCGACCGCTAGCGAGAGGTGAGGTGAATGGACTCTGGCTTTTCGCCCTTTGGCGCAGGTCCTCACTTGCTCGAGTCTCGTGAGCCGAGACGGGGGAATCCTTGAGGTACCTCCTCCTTGCCCTCGCCTGGACGGCGTACTGCACGCTGCACAGCGCTATGATCTCGGAGACGGCGACCGGATTCCTGAAGCGTAGGTTGGGCGACTCCTTCCGGTTCTACCGGCTGTTCTTCAACTCTATCGCGATGCTCACACTCATCCCGGTTCTGTGGTACTCGCACTCCCTTAGGCAAGCGGCGATCTTCCGCTGGGAGGGCGTGTGGCTGGTCCCCCAATACCTTCTCCTGGGCTGCGGCATCCTGCTCGTGGTCGCTGGCGGAAGGCACTACAGTATAGGACAGTTCGTCGGGATCAGCCAGTTGCGGGGGGCATCCTCCGGGGGGTTGGCGACGGGGGGTGGGATCGATTCGAGTGGTGTCCTCGGTCTGGTCCGGCATCCCTGGTACACCGCGGTCGTGCTGCTCTTGTGGGCGCGCGACCTGGACATGGCGGCGTTGGTCGGCAACGGCGTGCTCACCGTCTACATTGTCGTCGGAACGCTCCTCGAGGAGCGGAAGCTCGTCCACGAGTTCGGTGACGCTTACCGCAGCTACCAAGGGCGGGTGTCCATGTTCCTCCCACTGAAATGGATTCGGAGGCGGATCGCTCCCTGAGGGGTTCGGCGGTCGCGAGCGGTGGAATCGTGTTCATCAACGTGGGATTTGACATGGGCGAGCCAACGGGATTAAGGATAGGATATGCGGAGGTAATCTGTTATAAATTTGGATTGTTGGATACCTGACATTTCATCCGACGTATCACAGAACCGCTCAATCTGTGTTATGTCCCTGCTGCCATTGCGTTAAGCTACCCATGGGATTTCAATAGGCCATAAGGTACTTCAGCCCGGTGGCGTAACTGTCTTTCCCCTCGACAGACATTGGTTTCGACCACCGAACCTCCGCCAGCGCCATGGAGCGAAGCCCGTCATCTGCAGAGCACCCCATCGAACTGCCTGTCATTCGTACCACCAGGACTGTTCCCGCTTTAACATGCTCTTTCAATTCAGCGTAAAAACCGGCCGGGCAGCAGTTTTTAATGTTGCCGTTGATTGGCACCTCGTTGTTCAACGAAGTATATCGTTTGCAAAGGATTGACGTGTCGATTTCACGGCGGGGGTTAAACCTTTTTTCCATGGCTGTATCCCGGTTGTGTAAGGAACTGTTGTCGGAACAGTTTGCCAAAATAATTGATTTTTTGTTAGAAGTGGTTTGACAACCTCCTTTCAAAGATTTCGGCACTAAAGATTTAAACGGGTTAGAGTAGACGAAATAGGTTAAGAAACAAGCTCTGGTAGGTTTTACATAGTTCTGTTACTTCGAAAAATGCATTATTTAGGCCAAGCCCCTATGATAACTTTTTTTATAATCTGTACAGAACGTTATGCCAGATATTGATCGACAGCAGGATTATGGCCCGCTTCCCAATCGTCAAATAATTGACCATAATTCCTAACACCGGAAATCAAGAAACTTCAAAACCTGAAATACTGAAAGCCAAGCAGCTGATATGGATGATGTCAAAAGGTACAGATATCGACCGGCCGAAGGGTATATTCACAGATTGCCGGAATGCCGGTGATTTCATCCGACAAAACACAAAGTGGTGCCACCTTGTGATACTATCACAAAGATTCGCATAAGTTTTTCTTGATTTTGACCTGCTGACCAAGGTATATTTCACCTCAATTATCAGCTTCCTCCAATTCCATCGGACCTGAAGCGGACTTGGATTTTGTTATTCGGGTCGGCCTTCAATTCTCCAACTCGATTTCTTTTCAGATTTATCTCTCTCATTCTGGATTTTGCCAAACCTTCTGTCCTAGGAGGTGAATCATGGCACATGACAAATTCAAGCGTAAACTGACTACCGTTTTCAGCGCCGATGTGGCGGGCTTCAGCCGTCTAATGGGTGAGGACGAAACGGCTACGGTCAAGACCCTGGAACAGTACAAAGAGATCATGAGCGAGCTGATCTGTCAGCACAGGGGCCGAGTGGTGGATTCTCCAGGGGATAATGTACTGGCCGAGTTCGACAGCGTGGTGGATGCGGTGCAGTGCGCGGTTGCGGCGCAGAAGGAAATTAAAGCTCACAACGCCGAACTACCCGAAAATCGAAAAATGAAGTTTCGGATCGGAATCAACCTCGGGGATGTAATCGAGGAAGAATCTCGTATCTACGGCGACGGTGTCAACATTGCCTCCCGACTCGAATCCCTCGCTGACCCGGGAGGCATATGTATCTCCAAGACGGCATTTGACCAGATCAAAACCAAACTGCCCTTCGGTTACGCCTACCTTGGAGAGCATACGGTCAAAAACATTGCCAAGCCTGTGAAAGTGTACAAAGTCCTCATGAAGCCGAGGGTGACTAAGGAGACGAGTGCGAGACTCAAAACGCAGGGTGCAACGCGGAGGATGGCGGTTATTGGTCTGGCCGCTGCTCTATTGGTGGTCAGCGGGGTGGCATTGTGGCAGTTTTTCCTCCGACCTGCTGTGCCACATGTAGAAAAAGCTAACCCCAAACAGATGGCACTCCCTCTGCCGGGGATGCCTTCGATTGCCGTGATGCCTTTCGTGAACCTGGGTGAGGACCCCAAGCAGGAACTCCTGTGCGACGGAATTACCGACAATATTGTTAATGCGCTTTCCAAGGTGCCGCAGCTGTTTGTCATCGCTAGAAACTCGACCTCACCGTATAAGGGAAAGGCCGCGAAGGTCAAGCAGGTGAGCGAGGAACTCGGTGTGCGATATGTGTTGGAAGGCAGCCTTCAGAGCTCAGCCGACCGTGTCCGGATCACAGCGCAACTGGTAGATGCCCTCACAGGGAATCAGCTCTGGACGGAACGTTATGAAGGCGAATCGTCGGATATTTTTGATCTCCAGGATGAAATCACCTTGAAGGTATTAAACGCCGTTAATGTGAAGTTGGCGTCGTACGAGGGAATAAAACCGAAGTACTGGGAATATTTCCGTGGCAAGCAGGGTCTCGACTGTTATTTGAAAGGATTGGAGGTGTTAAATCACATTCAACGCAGCACCATCCCTGACACCAACCTGGCTCGCCAGAAAGCAGAGGAGGGTCTTGCGTTGTGTCCAGAGATTTCAACTTTTTATTACTTCATGGCCACTGTCCACACCCATGACTATTTGTTGGGCTTTTCCAACTCGCCACGGGAATCTATCGAGAAGGCAACAGAACTATTCCAAAAAGTGCTTGCCATGGATGATGAGCATGTGAGCGCCCACGCGAATTTAAGTTGGGTCTATACCATGAAAAGAGAGTATGACAAGGCGGTTGCGGAAGGGGAACGGGCCGTGACCCTTAATCCTGGATCGGCGTTTGCTCTTTTCCGGTACGCCGAGACTCTCACCTACGCTGGCAGACCGGCGGAAGCCACCCCTATTTTCGAAAAAGCACTCCGACTCAACCCACTGGCCCCGGCGGGCTATTATCTTGCTCAGGGGATTGCTCTCCGAGAGACAGGGAGGTTGGAGGAGGCTGCTGCCTCATACAAAAAAGCGATTGAGCGATCGCCTAACATTTTTAGGGCGCATGCGTATCTTGCAGCTGTCTATAGTATGATGGGCCGCGATAATGAAGCTCATGCTGAGGCTGCAGAAGCCCTGCGGCTGAATCCGAGCTTTACACTTGAGGGGTATGCCAGCAGATCGATGTATAAAGACTGCTCGGTGTTAGACAGGCAAATAGACGCAATGCGCAAGGCTGGGCTGCCAGCCGATTCGAACTCAAAAACAATTGCAGTTGGCTCGCAGTACACTGCTAAAGATCGATCGGCGGTCGGTAAGACTGGCAGCGCCATCCGCAAGGTCAGATTGCCAGCCAACCCGGATGCAATGACCACCGCAGCAGTAACGGATGATATTATCCGAAAATTGCGAGACACAACCAGATATATCAATAGCCTTCCATCACAATTTTTCAAGGACAGCAACACGAAGAAAGCCATATTAAGTAAATTGAATGCAGCGACGTACGATATAAACAATAACCTGTATCCAGAGGCTATGCGCAAGCTTGATAATGACGTACTGCAAAGAATAGATGGTTGCGCGCAAGCTCATAAACCAGATAAAAATGACTGGGTAACGACTTGCACAGCACAGGAGAGCGCTTATTACCTTGTTATGGATGCGATTGATATGCTCGAAGAACTCAAGTAAAAGCATTACCGCTGGTTTCGTATTGAATAGGCTTTGTCTCAGCGATATATCACAGAAAAAGCGATTGGCAGAAAACTGGTGTTACTGACAGCGAAAGGCATCATATCAGTTTTTCAAAAACGTGAGATAGGGACCGTCTACCCCGGGCAAGCGGAGCTTACCTCCTTCACGTTGGATTTGACATGGGCGAGCCAACGGGATTATGGATAGTATATGCGGAGGTAATCTGCTATAAATTTGCATTGTTGGATACCTGACATTTCATCCGACAAATCACAAGGTGGGGGTTTCTTGTGATATAGACTCCGCCCACGGGCTAATTTCATTTGTTTTTTCACCCCGGCCTAAGGTATATTTCCCAACAGCCTTGGCGACTTTCCTGTTCCACCAAAACTGAATACATACTTGATTTGAATCGGTAGTCATCGATATTTTTGGTCATTCAACGCCGTTTTTTTATGTTCAGCTCACCCAAAAGCGAGTTGTTATAACTATCCTTTCCATTTTTAGAATGCAATTCAAGAACGGTGAGAGGAGGAGTATTTCATGAGACGATTCGTGATCCTATTGCTTGCGGTCATGACGGCAGGTATTCCTTGGGCTTCTTCTCTTGTGGCAGAAGGGGCCTCGTTGAGTCCAAAGGAACAACTCGGGAAACTTTTGTTCTTTGACACAAACTTATCGGTCCCTGAAGGCCAGTCCTGCGCTGCCTGTCACGGGCCTGAAGTGGGTTTCACCGGCTCTGACGAGGAAATCAATAAGGGCGGTTCGGTCTATGAGGGAGCAGTGAAGGGCCGCTTTGGGAACAGGAAGCCGCCTGCTTCGTCTTACGGGGGAGACAGCCCCGTCCTTTATTTCGACAAGAAAGAGAGGGTCTGGGTGGGTGGCATGTTCTGGGACGGGAGGGCGACGGGGGCTCATTTGAGGGATCCGCTGGCCGAGCAGGCCCAGGGGCCATTCCTCAATCCCCTCGAACAGAACATCCCGGACATGAAGACCGTCTGCGTCAAGATCAAGAATTCTTCCTATGCAGCACTTTTTGAAAAGGTCTGGGGAAAAGTATCGCTGGACTGCGAAAAGAACGTCTCCGGCACCTACGACAGGGTCGCAAAAAGCGTCGCTGCTTACGAGCGTTCAAAGGAGGCAAACCCATTCACATCAAGGTTCGACTACTGGCTCAGGAAGAAAGTGAATCTTTCGGACGAAGAAAAACGAGGCCTCAAACTCTTTGAGGGCAAGGGAAAGTGCGCGGAATGCCATCCCACCAAGCGAACCTCCAAGGGCGTCCCCCCCGTCTTCACGGACTTTACCTATGATAACCTCGGCATACCTAAAAACCCTAAAAACCCCTTTTACGCCATGCCTGCGTCGTTGAATCCGGCAGGGGCGGCCTTTGTGGATACAGGGTTGGGCGGTTATCTAAAAGAAGCAGGATACAAGGCATCCGTTTACGAGCCCGAAATTGGCAAGTTCAAGGTCCCAACCCTCAGAAACGTGGACAAGCGGCCCTCCCCCAATTTCGTGAAGGCTTTCGGGCATAACGGATATTTCAAAAGCCTTAAAGAGATCGTCCACTTTTACAACACGAGAGACATGCTCCCCAGGTGTGAGAAAATGAGCGAACCCAGGCAGGGTGTAAACTGCTGGCCCGAACCCGAGCTTTCTTTAAACATCAACAGGGAAGAGCTTGGGAATTTAGGACTCACGGAGGATGAGGAAAACGCCATCGTTGCCTTTCTTAAAACCCTGTCAGACGGGTACACGATGGACAAATGAAAAGAGTTTGCAGCTTTGCCGAGGTGAGCTATGCGCGAATTTTTCTATTTTCAAGAAAATATGAAGAAAGGCTATAGAATAATTAGCCTATAGCTCTCCTCACCGAAAATAACCCGGAATATCACAGGAAACGGTTCCCCCCAGAAAGCTGCGATACTGACAGCATACGTCTTGCTTGTTTTCACTCCGACGGCAAGTGATATCCATATGAAATGGCAACCCGGCTTATAGTACGTATATCGGCGGTTAAACTAAAAGTAAGGGGGTTGCTGAAATGTTGGGGGTGTTCTCCTGTTCCAAACCGGCGACTGCATGGAAGCGAGGCTTGGTTTCGGCTCGGACATCATTGCGGCATTTTGAGAGAAACCGAAGGGAGGTAGGTATTTAACCGGCCGCGGTCCGCAGTGGCGAGACCCCCTCCATCATCTTGGCGTGAGTGCCGGTGAAAATGCCGGGCAGCGGCAAGGAGGGGACCGTTGGGTCAGAGCGCGACATGCGACGCTTCAGATACCGAAGGTCAGCTTTGGTACAGACATCCGCCGCTGCTTCGGACACATCGTGGGTTTTGACACCCCGGCTGCGTATTATACGTTCAACGGTAGTCGACGATTCCCCGTCGACCACATAAATCTCAGCCAGTCTCAGCGCATGGATGGCGGCTCCTTCACCACCACAGCGCCGGCCATCGTTTCTCTTGCATGAACCGCTCTTCACGAAGCCGTCAAAAATAACTCGATCCGTCCCAGCAGTGGGTGCACACCTTTTCCCTGGGCAGGCCGATGGCGGCCACGAGATCATCCAGCCGCTGGTATTTCAGGGTGGTCAGGCGCAGCCGCTTCCGGATGCCCTCGATCATGGCCAGGTTTTGCTCGCTGCCGGCTTGGGCGTAGGCGGACAGATCCGCAGGCTCGCCGCCTTCCAGGTCATGAATGGCCTTGCGGCCGGCAAGGTCCAGGGTGGAGCGCGAGGTGGAGAAGTTGATGAACTCGCAGGGATAGATCAGCACCGGGCAGGCCGGCCGCATGTGTACTTCACGGGCGCCGCAGTCGTGCAGGATCTGGATGGTGTCCTGGAGCTGGGTGCCGCGGACGATGGAGTCCTCGCAGAAAAGCAGCCGCTTGCCGTCGATCAGCTTGCGGATCGGGATCAGCTTCATCCGGGCGACCAGGTCGCGCATCTGCTGGTTCTGGGGCATGAAGCTGCGGGGCCAGGTGGGCGTGTACTTCACGAACGGGCGCCGGTAGGGAATGTGGCGCGCGGTGGCGTAGCCGATGGCGTGTCCGATGCCCGAGTCCGGTATCCCGGCCACGGTGTCGATGTCCGTGTCGTCGCGGCGGGCGAGCGCGGCGCCGCAGTTGTTGCGGGTGTCCTCCACATTGATGCCCTCGTACTCGGAGGCGGGATAGCCGTAGTACACCCAGAGAAAGGCGCAGACCTGCATGCGCGGGCCCGGCGGCACCCGGGTTTCAACGCCATCGGCGGTCATGAGGACGATTTCGCCGGGGCCGAGAAAGCGCTCGGTTTCGAAGCCGAGGTTGGGGAAGGCGCAGGTCTCCGAGCTGACCGCCAGGGCGCCGTCGCGCCGGCCGATGGCGAGCGGCGTGCGGCCCAGACGGTCCCGCGCCGCGTAGACCCCTTTCTCGGTCAGCACCAGCAGCGAGCAGGAGCCCTGGACGGCCTCCTGGGCGCAGCAGATGCCGTCCTCGAAATTCTCCTGCTCGCAGATGAGGGCCGCCATCACCTCGGTGGGGTTGATGGAGCCGCCGGTGGTGTCGGAGAAATAGCGCCGCCGATCGAAGGCCCGCTGCACCAGGGTGTCGATGTTGTTGATCTTGCCCACGGTGACGATGCCGAACGTGCCGAGATGCGAGCCCATGAAGAGCGGCTGCGGGTCGGTGTCGCTGATGACCCCGATGCCGGTGTCCCCGTGGAAGCCGGCCAGATCGGCCTCAAACTTCGTGCGGAAATAGCTGTTCTCGATGTTGTGGATGGAGCGCTCGATGCCTTTGGAGTTGCGCACCGCCATGCCGCCGTAGCGCGTGCCGAGGTGCGAGTGGTAGTCCGTACCGTAGAAAAGATCGGACACGCAGTCTTCTTTCGATACGATGCCAAAAACGCCGCCCATGGGGTCTCCTCGTCGTTGAGACGGTTAGGATAATTAAAAGTTCACGGCTCACGGCGCCGGGTTAAAGACCTGCAAACGAGGATGGTTGCCTTGCGCCGGGCACCGTGTCCCTTTTCTAACGTATATCCGCATGATACTGCTGCAGCGAGCGAACCTTGGGATCCCCCTCCCGGCGGGCGGCGATGCCTTTGGCGGCGGCGATGGCCGCCGCCGTAGTGGTGATGTAGGGGATTTTGTGCTTGATGGCCGCGCGGCGGATGTTCGAGCTGTCGGCCGAACCTTTCCGGCCGCTCGGCGTGTTGACGAGCAGCTGGACCTGTCCGCTCTTGATGGCGTCCACCAGGTTGGGCCGGCTCACGCTGAGCTTGGAGACGGGGACGGCGTCGATGCCCTTCTCTTTCAAGAACGCGTGGGTGCCCTCGGTGGCCATGATCCGGAAGCCCAGCTCGCGGAAGCGCCGGGCGGGCTCGATGGCCGCGTTCTTGTCGCGGTCGGCGACGGTGAACAGCACGGTGCCCTCCAGGGGCAGCATCGTCTGGGTGGCTTCCTGGGCTTTGAAAAAGGCCCGGCCGAAGGAGTAGGACAGGCCCAGGACTTCGCCGGTGGAACGCATCTCCGGTCCGAGGACGGGGTCCACCTCCGGGAACATGTTGAAGGGGAAGACGGACTCCTTGACGCCGAAGTGGAGGATGCGCGGCTCCCGCAGCCCCAGGTCGGCGATGCTCCGGCCCAGGATGACCTGCGCGGCCAGGCGCGCCATGGACAATCCGCAGACCTTGGAGACGATCGGCACGGTGCGCGAGGCGCGCGGGTTGGCCTCCAGCACGTAGACGGTGTTTTCGTAGATGGCGTACTGCATGTTCATCAGCCCCACCACCTTCAGCTCGGTGGCGATGCGGCGGGTGTACTCCCGGATGGTGTCGATGTGCTTGGGGGCGAGGCTGATCGGCGGGATCACGCAGGCCGAGTCCCCGGAGTGGATGCCGGCAAGCTCGATGTGCTCCATGACCGCCGGCACGAAGGCGTCGCGGCCGTCGGCGATGGCGTCGGCCTCGGCTTCGATGGCGTTGTCCAGGAATTTGTCGATCAACACCGGCCGCTGCGGCGAGAGCTCCACCGCGGCGTTCAGGTAGCGCTCGAGCATGGCGTCGTCGTGCACGACCTCCATGCCCCGGCCGCCGAGAACGTAGGAGGGTCGCACCATGAGCGGGTAGCCGATGCGTGCGGCGATGTCGCGCGCCTCGGCCCAGCTGCCGGCCATGCCCGACTCGGGCATGGGGATGCCGAGGGCCTGCATGATCTTCCGGAAACGGTCGCGGTCCTCGGCCAGGTCGATGGTGTCCGGCGTGGTGCCCAGGATCCGCACCCCGGCCTCGGCCAGCTCGCGGGCGATGTTGAGCGGCGTCTGCCCCCCGAACTGCACGATCACGCCCTCGGGCTTCTCCTTTTCGTAGATGCTCAGCACATCCTCGACGGTCAGCGGCTCGAAGTAGAGCTTGTCGGAGGTGTCGTAATCGGTGGACACCGTCTCCGGGTTGCAGTTGACCATGATGGACTCGTAGCCGGCCTCGCGGATGGCCAGGGCGGCGTGTACGCAGCAGTAGTCGAACTCGATGCCCTGGCCGATCCGGTTCGGGCCGCCGCCCAGCACCATGATCTTCTTGCGGTCGCTGACAGGCACACGGTCCGGCGCGTTGTAGGTGGAGTAGTAGTAGGCCGCGTTCTCCACCCCGCTGACCGGCACCGGCTCCCAGGCCTGCACCACGCCCAGACGCTGGCGGTGTTCGCGGATGCCCGATTCCGCCAGGCCCAGCAGCTGCGCCAGGTAACGATCGGAGAAACCGTCTTTCTTGGCGTTTACCAACAGCCGGTCGGGAAGCTCGCGGCCGCGGCAGGCGATGACAAGCTCCTCCAGCTCAACCAGCTCCTTCATCTGCCGGATGAACCAGGGCTTGATGTGCGTGAGCTCGTAAAGTTTTTGGACGTCGGCGCCCTGGCGCAGCGCCTCGTACATGATAAACTGGCGTTCGCTGGTGGGCGCGGCCAGCAGGCTCATGAGGGTCTCGAGCGGCTGCTCGTGGAAGTTCCGGGCAAACCCCAGGCCGTAGCGGCCGGTCTCCAGGCTGCGGATGGCCTTCTGCAGGGCTTCCTTGTAATTCTTGCCGATGCTCATCACTTCGCCCACCGCGCGCATCTGGGTGCCGAGGCGGTCTTCGATGCCCTTGAACTTCTCGAACGCCCAGCGCGCGAACTTAACCACCACATACTCCCCGGAAGGAGAGTATTTTTCGAGGGTCCCGTCCCGCCAGTAGGGGATTTCGTCCATGGTCAGGCCGCCGGCCAGCAGCGCCGAGACCCGCGCGATGGGGAAGCCCGTCGCCTTGGAGGCCAGGGCCGACGACCGCGAGGTGCGCGGGTTGATCTCGATCACCACCACCCGACCGGTTTTCGGGTCGTGTGCGAACTGGATGTTGGTGCCGCCGATGACCTCGATGGCTTCGACGATGCGGTAGGAGTAGTCCTGGAGGCGTTTCTGGAGGGCCGGGTCGATCGTGAGCATCGGCGCGGTGCAATAGCTGTCCCCGGTGTGGACCCCCATGGCGTCCACGTTCTCGATGAAGCAGACGGTGATCATCTGGTTCTTGGCGTCGCGGACGACTTCCAGCTCAAGCTCCTCCCAGCCCAGCACCGATTCCTCGACCAGTATCTGGTGGATCAGGCTGGCGGCAATCCCACGGCCGGCGACGATTCTGAGCTCTTCGGCGTTGTAGACCAGGCCGCCGCCGGTGCCGCCCATGGTGTAGGCCGGCCGGATCACCACGGGGTAGCCCAGCTCCGTGGCCACGCGCTCGGCGTCCTCGACGCGGGTGACGGCCTGGCTGGCCGGCATGTCGATGCCGAGCCGGTTCATGGTCTCCTTGAAGGCGGTGCGGTCCTCGCCGCGGTGGATGGCGTCCACGTTGACGCCGATCACCTTGACGCCGAAGCGGTCGAGCACGCCGGTGCGGTGCAGTTCCGAGGAGAGGTTCAGGCCGGTCTGGCCGCCCAGGTTGGGCAGGATGGCGTCGGGGCGCTCGGCGGCGATGATTTCGGTCAGAACCTGCAGGTTGAGAGGCTCGATGTAGGTGGCGTCCGCCATGCCGGGGTCGGTCATGATGGTGGCCGGGTTGGAGTTGACGAGCACGATCTCGTAGCCCAGCAGCCGCAGGGCCTTGCAGGCCTGGGTTCCCGAGTAGTCGAACTCGCAGGCCTGGCCGATCACGATGGGCCCGGAGCCGATGATCAACACCTTGCGGATGTCCGTACGTCTGGGCATGCGTCCTCCTCGGGGGTAGGGTGGCCGGGACAGTCGCTGCATCCTGTTCTGTCATCTTGAGTGAAGAGTTCTTGCTAAATTAAGTTTGGCTTAAAGTCAACCTTGGATGACTGCGCAATCTGTGCTAGAAGTCCGTCATGATGCTTCTCCCCATCGACGCCGTTCTGGACGAACTGAAAGCGGCCTTGAACCGGGGGCCGACTGCAGTGCTGCAGGCCCCGCCGGGGGCCGGCAAGACCACGCGGGTGCCGCTGGCCCTGCTGGATGAACCCTGGCTGAAGGGCCGAAAGATCCTGATGCTCGAGCCGCGCCGCTTGGCGGCCCGGGCCGCCGCCCAGCGCATGGCCGACCTGCTGGACGAGGGGGTCGGCCGGACCGTCGGCTACCGGGTGCGCATGGACACGCGGGTCGGGCCGGCGACGCGCATCGAGGTGGTCACCGAGGGCGTCCTGACCCGCATGCTGCAGCGCGATCCGGGCTTAAGCGGCGTCGGCCTGGTGATCTTCGATGAATTCCACGAGCGGCACCTCGAGTCCGATCTCGGCCTGGCGCTGTGCCTGGACCTGCAGGGCATTCTGAACGCCGACCTGCGGCTGCTGGTCATGTCCGCGACCCTGGAACCGGCGCCGGTGGCCAACCTGCTGGGCGGGGCGCCCGTGGTTGCCTGCGCCGGGCGGCAGCACCCGGTCGAGACCCGCTACGTCGGCCGGATCCGGGAGCGCACCTTGGAAGCGGTCGTGACCGAGGCCGTTCTCGGCGCCGCCCGCAGCGAGCCCGGGAGCATTCTCGTTTTTTTACCCGGTGCGGCGGAGATCCGCCGGGTGCTGGCGATGCTGAAGTCCGCAACCCTCGCCGGCGAATGGCTGCTGGCGCCGCTTTTCGGCAACCTGTCCAGGGAGGAGCAGGACCAGGCCATCGCCCCGGCGCCGGCCGGCCGGCGCAAGATCGTGCTCGCCACCAACATCGCCGAGACCAGCCTGACCATCGAGGGCATCCGCGTGGTGGTGGACGGCGGGTTCATGCGCGCCCCGCGGTTCGACGTCCGCAGCGGCATGCCGCGGCTGGCGACCGTGCCGGTGTCCAGGGCCTCGGCCGACCAGCGCCGGGGCAGGGCCGGCCGCACCGAGCCGGGGGTCTGCTACCGGCTCTGGGCCGAAGCCGCCCACGGCATGCTGGCCGAACGCAACAGCCCTGAGATCCTGCAGGCCGATCTCGCCCCCCTGATGTTGGAACTCGCCCTCTGGGGAGTCGAGGACGCGTCGCGTCTCAAGTGGCTCGATCCGCCGCCGGAGGCTGCATGCCGGCAGGCCGGTGCGCTTTTGAAAGACCTCGGGGCGCTGGGCGAGCGCGGGCAGGCCACGGAACACGGCCGCCGCATGGCCGAACTGCCGCTGCACCCGCGCCTGGCGCACATGCTGCTCGAGGCGCAGCGCCATGGCCTGGGGGCGGGGGCCTGCGACCTTGCCGCCGTTCTGAGCGAGCGGGACTTCGTGAGGTTTCCGGGCGGCGAAACCGATTCGGACGTGGGGCTGCGCCTGGAGGTCATGGCCGGTTTGGATACGAGTCGAACCGCCGCTGCCCGTTTCACACTTGACCGGTCGGCGCTTCGCCGCTGCCTGCGTGTGGCTGAAGCGCTTCGGCAGCGGGTGGGGCTTTCCAGCCGGCCGGCGCCGCGGCGCGAGATCGGCCGCGTGCTGGCCTGGGCCTACCCGGATCGGATCGGCCAGCGCCGTGCCGGCGCCGCCGGCCGCTTCCTGTTGTCCAACGGCCGCGGCGCTTTTTTCCCATCACCGGAACCGCTGGCGGCCGCAGATTACATCGTGGCCGCCGAGCTCGACGGCGAGCGCCGGGAGGCTCGCGTGTTCCTGGCTGCGGCCTGCGATCTTGCAACGATCCTGGAGGATTTTCGTCACGCGCTCAACCCTCATGAAATCATCGAGTGGGACCAGCGCACCCGCGCCGTGAGAACGGAGCGCATTCTTCGCCTGGGCGCCTTGGCGCTGGACCTCGCACCGCTGGTGAATGCGGATCCGCAGCGCGTCGCCGCGGCCTTGATCGACGGCATCCGCCAGACCGGCATCGGGTGCCTGCCCTGGAGCCCCAGCCTTCGGCGGTGGCAGGAGCGCGTGCGCTTTCTCCGAAGGGCGGCCGCCGGCGAAACCGACTGGCCGGATGTTTCCGACGCGGCCCTGAGCGACACGCTGGAACGATGGCTGGGCTCCCATCTCGGCGGGATCACCCGGCTGGGCGGCCTGAAGGCCGTTGACCTGTTCGCGGCGCTCAGCGGCCTGCTGTCCTGGCAGCAGCGCCGGCAGTTGGACGAATGGGCGCCCACCCACATCGAGGTCCCCTCCGGGTCGCGCATCCGGGTGGACTACTCGGGCGAGATGCCCGTGCTGGCGGTTCGCATCCAGGAAATGTTCGGGTGCGCCGACACTCCGCGGCTGGCCGGCAACCGCCAGCCGGTGCTGGTGCACCTGCTGTCGCCGGCCGGGCGTCCGGTACAGATGACCCGGGACCTTGCCGGGTTCTGGGCCGGCAGCTACCACGACGTGAAAAAGGAGATGCGCGGGCGCTACCCCAAGCACCACTGGCCGGACGACCCCCGGGCCGCGGCGCCGACCCGCCGCACAACGAAAAAGGCCGGGATCAAAAAGTAGCTTTACATAAGCACCTGTCACCCGATAAAAACCAGCAGACACAAAACACCCCAATACCCAAACACCTAAATACCTAAACGCCGAAGAGGAGCATGCCATGGACCCTTCAGAAAAATCGGTCGACGGTTTTCGTTTTCTGCCCCCCAGCCTGGCGGCCTGGATCCGCCGCTACCACATCCCGGAAACGGAATTCGAGGGCGACATCCCATGGACAGCCATGGCCACCCCATTGAACCGCGCCACCCTGGCGTTGGTCACCTCCGCCGGCATAAGCCTGAAGTCGGATCCGCCCTTCGACATGGAACGCGAAAAGCGCGAGCCCCTCTGGGGGGACCGGTCGTTCCGGATGATCCCGCGTGGAACCGTCGCTCAGGGCGTCAACGTCAACCACCTGCACATCAACACCGGGTACATCCTTGAGGACATCAACGTGATGCTTCCGCTCGCGCGCATGGCCGAGTTCGAGCAGGAAGGCGTCATCGGGCGGCTGGCGGCCACGTCATACTCCTTCTACGGGTTCCAGTGGAAAAACACCGAATTCATCGAAGAGGCGATTGCACCGATGGCGCGCCGCATGGAAGAGGAGGGGGTCGGCGCCGTCCTGCTCACACCGGCCTGACCCTTCTGCTGCCAGTCCGTGGGACTGGCCGCGCGTTACCTTGAAGAAAATGGCTTTTGCACGCTCGTCCTTACTCCGACTCCCGATTTCAACAGGGCCGTTGGCATTCCCCGCTCAGTCGCCATCGAGTACCCCTATGGGCGCCCAGTGGGGCAGGTGGGGGATCGTGAGGAGCAGCGGCGGGTGTTGCTGGCAACGCTGGCGGTGTTTGAGAAATCTCGCAAGCCGGGCGAGGTGCATCATCTTCCATTCACCTGGCCTGAGGATCCCAAAGAGACCCACTGGCACCCCCCGGAAATGAGCCCTCTCATCAAGACCTATCTGCATGAAATAAAGGCGGCGCGGAGGTGAAAACGATGGCTTTCATGTAGGTTCGAGTCCCTGAAAATTTAATTTTACACCGATTAGAATTCCCTGCGGCAGTTTGCAGGGAATTTTATTTTGCACAAGTTGCATAAATTTTTCTCTTGACAAGCATTGCCGACTTCGCATAAATCGCACAACATGCTTAAGCCGGTCACTGAGTATGACTGCCTGGTTCTGGGCTGCGGCAATCCCCTGATCGGGGATGACGGGTTTGGTCCGGCCGTCATTCAGCATCTCGAACAGCATTACCGTTTGCCGGATACCGTGGCTGCGATCGACTGCGGGACCTCCATCCGGGACATCCTCTTCGATATCCTCTTGTCCCCCCAAAAGCCCCGAAAAATGATCATCGTCGACGTCACCGACACCGCGGGCTTGGCGCCCGGGGAAATCCGGGAAATCGACGTAGAACAGATCCGCCCCGAGAAGATCAGCGACTTTTCACTTCATCAGTTTCCCACCACCAACATGCTCAAAGAGATCAAGGACGAGACCCCCATCGACGTGAGGGTCTTCGTGGCTCAGGTCGCCGGCATGCCGTCCGAGGTGAAACCCGGGCTGTCGGAACCCGTGCGGGCGGCCATAGCGCCGATGTGCGAACGGATTCTTGCGGAAGTCGGATCAACGCAAAACCAACGGAGGATGGCATGATTGAAATCCGCGTCGGCCAGCTGGCCGACAAGCTCGGCGTCCACCGCAACACGGTCACCAATTGGATCCGGAGCGGGAAGCTGCGGGCGACGGCGACCGTCGGCAAGAAATACCTCATCGAAAAGAATGCCCTGCGGGATTTCTGCCGGGAGCTGAGCATCCCGGAGGCGGTCTTGCACAAGGTCCTGCTTCCCAACGGCGCTTTTTCACCGGGTGATGTCCCTATCGCCCCAACCCCATATTCCCAGACAAACGAGGTGACTATGTCAGCAAAACCCATCGGATCGGTGCTGGTGGTCGGAGGCGGCATCGCCGGAATGCAGGCGACGCTCGATCTGGCCAACTCCGGGTATTACGTCCACATGGTGGAGAAGAGCGCCGGCATCGGCGGCGTCATGTCCCAGCTCGACAAGACCTTCCCCACCAACGACTGTGCGATGTGAATCATCTCTCCCAAGCTGGTCGAGGTCGGCCGGCACCTGAACGTCAATCTGCTCACCTTGTCCGAGGTGGTCGAAGTCTCCGGCGAGATCGGAAACTTCACCGTCAAGATCAAAAAGAGCCCCCGCTACATCGACATGGACAAGTGCATCGCCTGCGGGCTGTGTGCCCAGAAGTGTCCCCGCAAGGTCGATGACGAGTTCAACATGGGCTTGAACAAGCGCAAGTCGGCCTACATCAAGTATGGCCAGTCCGTGCCCTTGAAATACGCCATCGACAGCACGACATGCACCTACCTGAACCGCGGAAAGTGCAGGGCCTGCGAGAAATTCTGCCCCACCTCCGCCATCAATTTCGAGGACAAGGAGGAGATCGCCACCCTGAACGTGGGCGCGGTGATCCTGACCCCGGGGTTCAAGCCCTTCGATCCGTCCGGCTTCGACTTCTACGGCTACGGGAAGATACCGGATGTGGTCACCAGCCTGGAGTACGAGCGGCTGCTGTCCTCCAGCGGGCCCTGCATGGGTCACCTCGTGCGGCCTTCCGACAGCACGGAACCTCGCCGGATCGCATGGATCCAGTGCGTCGGCTCACGCAACACCAACCGCTGCGAGAACGGTTACTGCTCCAGCGTCTGCTGCATGTACGCCATCAAGGAAGCCCTGGTGACCGCCGAGCACACCTCGGGCGGCGATATCGACCAGGCCATTTTCTACATGGACATCCGCAGCCACGGCAAGGAATTCGACCGCTTTTACGAGGGCGCCAAGGCCAAGGGCGTGCGGTTCGTCCGGGCGCGGCCGCACTCTATCGACCCGGGCAAGGACAAGGCCGGCGTCAGCCTGCGCTACACCACCGAGGACGGCCGCATGCAGGTCGAGGATTTCGACCTGGCAGTGCTCTCCATCGGGATGGAGCCGACCGCCGACGCCAAGCGCCTGGCCGATATCTTCGGTATGGAGCTCGATCATTACCGGTTTGCCAAGACCTCCGATTTCACTCCGGTGACGACGAGCCGGCCGGGGGTATTCGTGGCCGGCGCCTTCCAGGCCCCCAAAGCGATTCCGCGGTCGGTGGCCGAGGCGTCCACCGCGGCCTGCGAGGCGGCGGTGGCCCTGATGCTGTCGCGCGGTGAGCTGACGCAGCAGAAAACCTATCCGGCCGAGCGCAGCGTGTCCGCCGAGGAGGTGCGCATCGGCGTGTTCGTCTGTTCCTGCGGCATCAACATCGCCGGCATCATCAACGTGGACGAGGTCACCAAATACGCCCGTACCCTGCCCCACGTGGTGGTGGCCGAAAACAACCTCTTCAGCTGCTCGGCCGACACTCAGGAACTCATGGCCAAAAAGATCGCCGAGCACCGCCTGAACCGGGTCGTGATTGCGGCGTGCACACCGCGGACCCACGAGCCCCTCTTCCAGGACACCCTCATGGTGTCGGCGTTGAACCCCTACCTGGTGGAAATGGCCAACATCCGCAACCAGAACTCCTGGGTGCACCAGCGCGAGCCGGAGAAGGCCACCGCCAAGGCCAAGGACCAGGTGCACATGGCCGTGGCCAAGGCCGCCCTCAGCGTGCCCATCCAGCGCAGCAAGGTCACCGTGGTGCCGAAGGCGCTCGTCATCGGCGGCGGGATGGCCGGGATGCACGCGGCGCTCAGCCTGGCCGACCAGGATTTCCAGACGGTGCTGCTCGAAAAGTCCGACCGTCTGGGAGGCAACGGCTGGAAGGTCAACACCACCGACCGCGGGCTGGCCGTGCGCCCCTACCTGGAGAGCGTCATCGCGCGGGTCGAAAAGCACCCCAAGATCAAGGTGCTCAAGAACGCCGAACTCAAGACCGCCGTCGGTTCGGTGGGCAGTTTCGTGAGCGAGGTGCGGGTCAACGGCGAGGAGCGGGCGGTCACCTACGGCGTGGCGGTGGTCGCCACCGGCGGCAAGGAAAGCCGACCGGAGGAGTACCTCTACGGCGAGGACCCGCGGGTCATGACCCATCTGGAGTTCGACGCCGTGATGCGGGACAACCCGGGCTCGTTGGGAAAGGCCCAGAGCGTGGTCTTCATTCAGTGCGTCGGTTCGCGCGACGAGCGCCGGCCTTACTGCAGCCGGGTGTGCTGCACGCACTCCGTGAAAGCCGCCCTCGCCCTCAAGGAACTCAACTCCCGGATGAACATCTACGTGCTCAACCGCGATATCCGCACCTACGGCGAGCGCGAAGACCTCTACCGCAAGGCGCGGGACCTGGGCGTGATCTTCATCCGCTACGACGTCGACCGCAAACCCATGGTGCGCCGAGAGGGCGATGACGTGACGGTCGATGTGTTCGATCCGATCCTGCAGATGCCCGTGAGCATCGCCGCCGACCACCTGGTCCTGGCCGCGGCCATCGAGCCCAACGTCACCCAGGACCTGGTGGAGCTTTACAAGTGCGCCGCCAACGCGGACGGCTTCCTGAACGAGGCCCACCCGAAGCTGCGGCCGGTGGACATGGCGGTGGACGGTCTCTTTGTCGCCGGGTTGTGCAATTACCCCAAGCCGCTTAATGAATCGATCGGGCAGGCCAAGGCGGCCGCGGCCCGGGCGGCTGTCATTCTGTCCCAGACCGAGATGACGCTAGATGCCATCAAGAGCTTCGTCACCGACCGGTGCGACGGGTGCGCGCTGTGCCTCGATGTCTGCCCCTACCGCGCCATCAAGCTCGAAGAATACCAGGGCGACGACAGCCGGATGCACCGCCGGATCGTCACCGACAAGGCGCTCTGCAAAGGCTGCGGCCTGTGCGCCGCCACCTGCCCGAAGGGCGGCGTGTACGTTCACGGGTTCACCCATGACCAGCTGAAGGCCCAGGTGGCCGCAGCCTTGGAGGACGTCGCTTAATGAATTTTCCCCGCCGCCGGCGGGGAAAATTCATAATGGTATTTTTCGTCGGCGAAGCAGCAAGTGATTGGAATTTGAGAATACTCTGCGAATAAACCAATTTCCGGGCAACACAAAAGGAGAGACGAAAAATGAGCGAAAAATTTGAACCGGTGATTTTAGGGTTCCTTTGCAACTGGTGCGCGTACGCCGGCGGTGATCTGGCGGGCGTGTCCCGGCTGCAGTACCCGCCCAACATGCGTGCCGTGCGCGTGATGTGCACCGGGATGGTTCACCCGGACCTCGTGCTGGAGGCCTTCAACCGGGGAGCCGACGGTGTGCTGGTGATGGGCTGACACCTCGGTGAATGCCATTACCTGGAAGGTAATCACAAGGCATTGGACCGCAGCGAAGCGACCCGGATGGTTTTGGAAGTCCAGGGCATCGACCCCGAGCGGTTCGGGATCGAGTGGGTGTCCTCGGCCGAAGCGCCGCGGTTCGCGGAAGTGGTGACGACGTTCACGGAAAAGATCCGCAGCATCGGACCGAATCCCATCCCCCGCCGCACGGCCGTCGCCCCGGCCGCGCAGGCGATCGGAACAGCGAGGTGAGCCCATGAGCACCCAACCGATCAAGCTTGGAAAAGAGACAAGGAGCATCTTCAAGGACAAGGTCATGCAGCTGCTGCCGGACGGGGGCAACCTCAACGCCTGCCTGACCTGCGGCGCATGCTCATCCGGCTGCCCGGCCACCGGGCTGGCCGGGATGGACCCGCGCAAGTTCCTGCGCATGGCCGCCATGGGGATGGACGATCAGATCCTCAAGACCGAATGGGTGTGGAATTGCACCCTGTGCTGGCGGTGCATCTACGTCTGCCCGATGAAAATCGACATTCCCCAGCTGGTCTACCACGCCCGCAAGAGCTGGCCGCGGGAGGAGCGGCCCAAGGGCATCCGCGGCTCCTGCGACATGGCGCTCAAACACGACACCTGCAGCGCCATGGGGGCCTCCGAGGAGGATTTCCGCTTCGTGGTGCAGGATGTGCTGGAGGAGGTCCGCGCCGGGCAGACCGGCTGGGAGAATATAGAGGCGCCCGTCAACAAGCAGGGTGCGATGTATTTTTTAAACCAGAACTCACGCGAACCCGTCACCGAGCCGGACGAGATGGTGCCGCTGTGGAAGATCCTGCACACGGTGGACGCCGACTGGACCTACGGCACCAAGGGCTGGGCCGCCGAGAATTACTGCATGTTCCTGGCCGACGACGAGAGCTGGGAGCGCATCGTGCGCATCAAGGCCAAGGCCGTGGACGACCTGGGGTGCAAGTACTGGGTCAACACGGAGTGAGGGCACGAACTCTTCGCAGTCCGGGCCGGACTGAAAAAGTTCAACATTTCCCACTCCTTCGAAATCACCACGATCGTCCAGCTCTATGCCCAATGGATCCGCGAGGGCAAACTCAAGGTCAGCTCCGATTGGAACAAGGACCTGAAGGTCAAGTTCACGATGCAGGACCCCTGCAACCAGGTGCGCAAGACCTACGGCGACGCGTATGCCGAGGACCTGCGCTTCGTCGCCAAGCGGGTGGTGGGCGAAGAAAACCTCATCGACATGACGCCCAACCGCTCCAACAACTACTGCTGCGGCGGCGGCGGAGGTGCGCTGCAGGCGGGATACACCGAAGGCCGGCGCAGCTTCGGCCAGCTCAAGACCGACCAGATCCTCGCCACCGGTGCGGCCTACTGCATCGCCCCCTGCCACAACTGCCACTCCCAGATCCACGACCTGAGCGAACACTCCGGAGGCGGCTGGCACACCGTGCACCTGTGGACCCTCATCTGCCTTGCCATGGGATGCTTGGGCGAAAACGAGCGGGCCTATCTCGGGCAGGATCTGGCCGAAGTAGGATTATAAACAAAAGTTTTAAGTGTTACGTGTTAAGTTTTAAGCAGGGATCTAAAACCTAAAACTGAAAACTTAAAACGTTCGTAAAATTTTCCGAAGGAGCAACCCATGGGTGTGCGC
>CAVQTH010000026.1:0-29006 GCA_963716325.1 uncultured delta proteobacterium
TAATCGTCTCATAATTGTCTTTGCGCCGCTCATTCCAGCCTGCCCCGGATTACTAAGCCGGGGAAGGCCCTTAGCCGGAATCCATTGAAGTCAGATAAGAGCCGCGCCGCCCCGTCTTCGAACGGGGTTTTATCGAGACCGAAACTATGAAGTTTCGCTCGGTTTTCACGTTTCCACCTCGCTATATCTTTCTGCATTGACGGAGACCCTGGTTTGGTTTATCTTTGTATCAACAATGTACTGACTATAACGGAAGCTTCCAGCTATGTATCAAAACCCTGATGAAACACGGAAACAGCCTGGCGCTGGTGATCGAAAAGCCGATTTTGGAACTGATCGGAGCGGACGCGGACACTCCGTTCGATATCTCCACCGATGGGCAGGTGCTTATCCTTGCCCCCGTTAAAACTCCTCCTCGAAGATCGGCTCCAAGGCCGCTCTCAACAAGTAAATGCGCGCTATCCCAAGGCTCTGAAGAATTGGCGGGATAACCAGTGCATCCGACCTCCTGAGTCTACCCGAAATGTTGGAGATCCATGAGGATCAGGTGGCTCGTTACGGAGGCGCTTCGGGCATCCGAACATCGAGTTGCTCAAGTCTGCGGTCGGGATGCCTTCCGCCACACATGGCGGCCATTTTCTGCACACGGACATTTGTGAGATGGCTGCCGCCTACTTGTTCCATCTGGTACAAAACCATCCGTTCGTCGATGGCAACAAGCGCACCGGAGCCTGTATCGGCGCTCGTCTTTCTCGCACTTAACGGATTCGACTTCTATGCCCCTGAAAGACGACCTGGCCGAAATGGTGCTTTCCGTCGCCCGGGGCGAACTCGACAAGACCTCGGTGTTCGTATCATTAGACGCTTCACACGCCCTGCTTGACCTTATTCGGGGAATTGGTTTCATGGCTGTCCAAAAAGATCGGGTCGATGGCATCATCTTGATGCCTTGATTAGGCAAAATAGTGATGCTATGATGCTAATATGCGAACCACACTGGTAATTGACTATGATTTGCTGCGGCAACTAAAAGACAGGGCTCACTTCACCGGGCAACCGCTAAAAAAAGTGGTGGACGAGACCCTGCGCACAGGTTTATCTCAACTTCGGAGGCCACACCGGAAAAAAAGTGTACAGAAGCAAAACCTATGCGATGGGGTTTCCTCCGCAAGGGAGCTTCGACAAAGCTCTCAGCATGGCGGCCTCCCTGGAGGACGAGGAGATTGCCCGGAAACTGATTCTGCGGAAATGAAACTGATCGATTTGAACCTCTCATTTACGCCGTAAACCGCGATGCCCCCGTCATGCCGCCGCCCGTCGCTGGTGGGAGGAATGCCTTTCCAAGACGGATCCATCGGGTTGGCGTGGGCCGTCATTTTGGGATTCCTTCGAATCACTACCCACACCGGTAATGCCCCATCCGCTGACGGCAGAGCAGGCGCTCGACCTGATGGACGACTGGCTCCGCCAGCCGGTGGTTCACGTAATCTTACCGACAGATCGCCATTGGGACATTTTTCGACAGCTGGTGGAACCGCTGGGAACCGCGGGAATCTTACGATGGATGCCCATTTGGCGGCGCTGGCTATCGAACATGGAGCTACGCTTTACTCCACCGACATCGACTTCAGTCGATTCCGCATGCTGAAAACGATCAACCCGCTTGGCTCGCCATGATGCGGAACCGATGGCAGCTGCCAACGTCATTTGGAAGCAACCAAAAATTTGCATGCAGCGGGATGGTTTCAAACGAGTGGTCTTTGGTCTGGAGCCCACCAGCGTCTACCACAAGCCGCTGGCCGAGCATCTCATCGAGCAGGGTTATTTGGTGGTTTATGCGACCAACGAGGCGATCAAGAAGAACCGCAGCTTGCTGGATGGCCGTTGGGACAAGAACGACACCAAGGATTCGGCCAACGTGGCCGACCTGGTGGCGCAGGGCAAGTGCCAGTACTACGATCTACCGGATCAGCGGCTGCGGGAGCTACGCAGCCTGCTGTTGTTTCGCAAGCGGTTGAAAAAACAGCTTCACAGCTCTCGGGTGAGAATCCGAAACAATCTGGTGGCGCAGTACTTCCCGGAGTTTGACCGGTTCTGGAATAACGCCGCTGCGGAGAACCTGGCGATCGTGCGTTGGTTTCTGGATCCGGGGAGCCTCCGGTCCGCCGGAGGCGGATGAGCAGTTTATTTCCAAGGTGACACGCCATAACGGCGGTCTTCGTCAGCAACGACGGCTGCGAGAGATCTGGGAAGTGGCCGGCACCTCCATTGGTTGCCGGCCGGGGCCGGGGATGCAGCTGGAAGCGGAGCTGATCGTCGATGCCATTCACGGAATCCAGAATCAGCTGGGCCGTGTAGAGCAGGCCATCCAAGAGTTGGCCTCAGGCTTCCCCGAATATGCTTATCTGAAAAGCATCCCCGGCTTCGGGCCTTATGTTTCAGCGGTGACCTTGGCGGCAATCGGTAACCCCTATCGGTTTGAGAACCGCTCGCAGCTATTGCGACTGGCGGGTTTGGATCTGAGTGCCAGCCCCGCCAAGCGGGGAGAAAAGCAAAACAGCAGTTCCTGTGATCTCCAAGAAAGGCAAAGGCGATCTGCGCTATGCGTTGTATCAGGCGGCGTTGATTGCTTCCAGCTTAACGGTGCACTTCCGAGACTACTACAACCGGCTCTTGGAAGGCCGCCAGCGGGAGCAAGGCATCCGCAACAAGATGCGGGTTAAGATCGCCGCCAAGATGCTGGTGATCGCCTGGACGTTGATGAAACGAAAGCAGTCTTTCGACCCAGCTTATATTCAATCATGACATTTTGGTTTCACCCGTTATGTTTCTATCCTTTGGGTTCATTATATCCGCTGGCGGTATAAAACCCGGCAGCCAGGGCGCTGAGCTGGGGGGACACTAAAAATCCCCCCAGCTCAAAGCGCCCGGGTCACCAACATAAAAAGCAGTCGGATGGGCAATACGCATTTAAAACAGCGAAGCAGCACATTTTGATTTCATCTTCGGTGAGAGCGCCCGAGCACGGGCGTAGAGGCGTAAGACTTCTGGGGGACAATACCGCCCCGCCATAGGCGGGGTTGCCGAGCCTAAAGCTTGAATAAGGGATGATGGGCAATCCTGGCGCACAGCGCGGGAGAAGCCGGATAATCATAACGATCAGGCGCGGGCTCATTCTCAGGTAAGAGAATCCGCCGAAGAAAAAGTAAAAAAACCAGAGGTGAGGTGTTGCCTAAAAATCGGGGCATCCGCAACTACCTGAAGTCATAATACTACCGGCAAAGCCGGTAGCTTGGATTTAGGAGCGGCTCAAAGCCGCTTAGCCCTTCGGGCAGATAAATGTGGCAGCAGTTCCGGCAGCAGCGTCCAACCCGCAAGATCCTTGTCGGTGGCACTTGAGTGTGCTGCGTGAATCCCGAAAACCTGCGGCCTCGCTTGTGTCAATATTTTTTCAGTCAATTTGTGTTGATGGTGCTTTCAGCGCAAAGAATAAAGACCCATGCGTAGCTTACACAAAAACTTTAAATTTCCGGAACTGTCAAACTTTGGGAGTCCCCCGGCAGAGCCGGGGGTTTACCTAAATGAAATTATTTATTTTTAAAAAGTGCTTGACAGGGGGATTATAGGATGTCCCCATACCCCCTGCGCTCTATCAACCGGCGCTGGTTGCTTGCAGTTTAATGAGTCATTTTCAGACTTACTACAACCGGCTTCTTGACGGCCGCCAGCAGGAGCAGCAGGCATCCGCACGAAAATGGGGGGTTAAGATTGCCGCCAAGCTGATAGTGATCACCTGGACGTTGATGAAGCGAAAGGAGCCCTTCAACCCGGCCTACATTCAAGCTTAAAGAGTGACGACCATCTTCGGTGAGAAAGCCCGAGCATGATCCGCACGGCCATTGGCGGCTACTGGTTAAGCAGAAGTAAATCGATCCAGGGCATAGCCTGTGAACGGCTGGAGTTCGATCCCCCTTTGATCTCTATATAGCTGATAAGGCTGTATTTCTTGGATTCGAAACTATCCCAGTGATCATGAATTCCGAGCTTTAGTGCCGCGCTGTAGTGAAGGCATGAATGAATGGCCTCAGGCAAGCCCAGTGCCTTTCTTTCCTGATTGATGTAGTCACACATGACTGAATCCGTGGCAACGGGGTCAATTCCGAAAAAAAGGATGTTTGGATCACTATATTGAAAAATTTCCCATCGAATGGGCTCCGAGCCGTTGTTGAAAGGGTGTCCAAACAAACCATCTCCAATGATAAGCCGTGTCTTTAGTTTAATATGGTGGTTATTGTTGATGTCTGCAACAATGCTCTTGCTCGGGTCTGGGTTCTCCGATTCATATAAATAGGCATGCATTCGACTCCGTTCAGTGTACTGATTGTTGCCCGAAAACGTTACCGATCCGTAATGGTTTTTCAACCCGAGAGTGATGCCCGCTCCATAGTGACCTTTGAAAAGAGGAATATTGATGATGTGCGCGGCATCAACCAGCACTTGAGCCGGCCTTACTTTATCTCCGGGAGGGTAAGTCGTTGCAGAGGATGCCGATGATCCAACATCAGCATAATCGGTCAGAGCATAGCTTGCATCACATCCCGGGATGCTCGAGAAAAACAATATATTTTTATAACTTATTCTGTTGATGAATCTCGCTGGTATGGGACGCGATGGGTCTGTTACCCATATCTTTTCAGCTGGAACACCGATCTGTATCAGCGCCTTAACCACTGAATTCACTGTCTCCGGATAGGCGTCCATGACGTTGCTATTCACACAATTCCAGAAGTTGTTCAGGTTGATTTTAATGGCCACAGCTTCTCCGCTACTATAAGGGATCAGTTGCCGCCAGGCCGTTAATTCGGAATCGGCACCGGTCAAGGCCTTCACGCCTGTCGCGACCATGTTGCTGACGACGTTCTGACGAATAAAATCCCAATGGTATCCGCTCGAATGATCCCAAAAGGTCGCTTCAGCATTGCGGACGGATATGACCCAGGGCCGCGACGCTGCTCTCGCAGATTCAATAGACCCTCCGCACACGGAACCTGCAACACATGCCCCTATGACGCCTCCAGAGCATTTAAGAAATTCCCGTCGAGTCACTGTGCCTTCCCGATTGTCTTTCATATCGTTCACCATAAGCTTCACGCGGCCAATTTCTTTTATTTACGACGTCTTATATAACGCAGCATAGTTTTCGTAGCGTATTGTTTGGTTCTTTCCAAAATGCCAGCTGAGCGGGATTCCACTCAGAAAGGCCGACGCCATTAGATGAATATCGATCAATCCCAGACCTTTTCCCATCAATTGATTTCTTTCCAGAAAATCCATGACTTCATCGTGATCCGCCTCAATGGCTGAAGGAAGCGACCGCAGCAAAGAAATGACTTCATTTCGCTTCCGGATGAACCCGCACGCCAGCTCCCCGATCACGAAACGGTGGCAAACGACTTCACCGGCAAGGAGCGACGAAGCCAGTCCACGATGTCCGTGGCGCAGGTGTTCGACCCAAACCGATGTGTCGACTAAAACCATTCAGGGCCCGCCCGCCCGCCGCCTTGGAATCGGCTTTAGCTGTTTTTCAGTGCCACCTATCTTGGCCAGTCTCTAGCGCTCTCAGCGGCGATGAGCGCTTCCAGACCCAAGCGAACGAGGGCTGTTTTCTCAGTAATGCCCGTCAGCTTCGCCGCCTTGGCGATCAAGTTATCTTCGATGTTCAGCGTCGTTCTCATCCCCATCTCTCTGATATGAGCTTACATATGCTTTTATATGTATCAATTCGATGTCAATGTCAATGACTCCGCACGAGACCTCGGCAACCGCTCGGTTCGAGACGTCAACTTGCCGCGGTTTTTTGAAGCGATTCCCATTTTGTGGCATTCCTTATAGGCGGCATTTTCAGGGGCTCTTAAGCCTCGGGGAAAGGCGGCGGAAAAGACCTCCCATGCCGGTCTTTCTGCAGCTTGGACAGGAATGGATGTAGTCATGGGGGAGGGCCAATGCGATCTTTTTCATCTGGGGCTCGGGTGCGAAAAAGGCTCCGCAGATCCTGCAGACTTCCAGCTCGACCGTTCTTATTTCCCGTTTTGAAAATACTTGCACGAGCCGTTTGACACTCAATTCATGCCGCAATTCCGCAGCGTCTTCCGGGCAGACATTCACACATGACCCGCAGCATATGCACTGAAAGTGAGCATACCGGAAGACGCGAAAGCCTCCTTTATCATCGGCTTCGAGGGTTTCCGTGGGGCAGTTCTGCACACATGCGGCACAGCCGGTGCATCGCCGGGTGTCGAGCAGCGGCCTGTAGAAGAGGAAAAGGGCCATCAGGATCATCGCCTCTCCGCATGCCATGTGAATGGTCGCCATGTGGTCATCCAGGAAAGGGATGGAAGCCAGCGTCCCGTGCTTTAAAAAGTACCCGGTCATAAAGGGGAGGGCCGCAACGAGGATCAACACGATGTCTAAGGGTGAAGAAGCTTTTCGTATCTCGGCTGAAATCAAGCGCCGCAGGAGCAAAAAAGCAGCAATGGCCAGTAAAAGCAAGGTCATCCAATCGGCCCAGGCTTCCGGCAAGGCTATCCAGTCCCACTCGAATCGTGATTCCGACCATAAAACGATATGCCCGCTCAACCAGATCGGTACGACAAACAGACATATATGGAAAACATAACGAGGGGCGGAATAAAGCGGTTTCCCGGCAAAGGCCTTATGAAAGGGGAAAAGAAAGCGTGCGAGTAGCGAGGCGATGCGAGCCGGCCTTTTTTCTTTTTTTCGGGTGCTTATGATGACGGAGCATAAAAAGGACGAGAACCGGATGAGCAGGCCTGCCAAAAAAACAAGAAAAACGGTCCACAACAAAGGGCCTTCCACAATTGAATAAAGATCCATTGAGCGTCATCTCCTGTCGTTGAAGAAAAAGATCCCGCCATGGCACGTTTGTGGGAAAAAACTCTATTGTTCGGACGTTTCGTATCCGGTCTTTATTGCAGGTATCACGGCAAAATCAACATCCGGCCGGCTCCTCCCACCAGCAGATGATCGATCCGGATCGTTTATACCGGATCCCCTCTCTTTGCTCGATCTCCCGTATCCAGGCCCCCAGCCCGGAAGCATGATGGATAATCAGGGGAATGCTGTGACGGGGCAGTATGTCGTTTGGCAGGCCATAGAGATACATGGTTTTTTGTGCTCCGGCGAAAATCTCCCGGGAATCCCAGGGAGTGGGATGGATGAACCCGTGGATGGCGCCTTCCTGGGTCGAATATCCCAGATGGTGTGGAAATTCCGCCTTGAGCCGGCGGATCAGCCGGACCGCTTCCAGGTTCTCTTGGACGCTTATCCCCTTGTTCAGGTTTCGCAGGATGGTGTCGTCAAAGGATTCGAACCCGATCGCGCTCAACAGCAGGTAAACCCCCATCTGCCAGGCCGCACGCAGCGCTTCTTCCAAATGGGCGGCCCCTGCGATGAGCCCGTCCGCCCGAAGGGTGAGATTGATTTGGGAAAGCCGCATGCCGCTCCGGTTTGCCGCTCTCAACAAATCCGGAAGTCCCGGAAGGGGGTATTCATTGATGAGCTCAAAGGGAATCTTTCCGCCGTCTCTTCCCTCCGGCAGGCAGCGGATTTGGCAGAGCACCGTTTCCATGTCCAGCTTGCCTGGAAATCCCTTGTCCGCCGCCACATCGCAGAAGCTGCAGCCCCTCACGGGGAGCTTGATTCTCTCCCCTTGTCCGGCGCGGATGGATGCCGGATAGTCGATTTCCGCCTCTATTACCCGGGCTGCGTGCGGACAGCCGATCTGCTGCAGCACTTGGCCGGTTGTGATCCGCAGGGGCGTGATCCCGTTGGCGCCCACGACGTAAAGATTATCCCATCGGACTTTCCCGAGATATTTCTCGTTCCAGCTCTTTTTGGGATTCTGGATGATCCCGCCGTTTCGGTCTTTATACGAAAGGCCGGGAACATTCGAGTGGCTCCCCTCAAGGCGGCTCAACAACGGGATCGCCTGCTCTGCAGGCCCGTGCAGGGCGAAGCGGAAGCTATCCGAAAGACCCTTGAACCGATGGGGGTGCTGCTGCCAGCCTTCTTCTCCTCGAAAATCCGCATCTGCCTGGGGACCGGCCAGGATGGTGACGGCGCCTTCGTCCTTGAGCTCTTTGGCCAGGGAAAAAAGATCCTCCCGGCCGCTGAGTGCAGAGAATCCTATCACAGGCCTGCGGGAGCCGAAATAATCGGAAAGGGCCTTTTTCAGGGAATCCTTGTCATCGTCCCGGGTCACGGCGATGACGATGCATGGATGGCGGGTATGGTCCTGGATAATCGTAGCGGCCATTTGCGGACCCAGGAGCCCGTAAGCGGCATCGGGGACATAGCTGGTGATGATGGCCATTTGCATTGGACTGAATTCCTGTGCTAATCGAAATGGATACTATCATAAGATGTCCCCTGTTCTCAATCGGATGGAGGTCTCCCATGGCCTTTCTGACATCACATGAGCTGGAGAGGTACGACAGGCAGATCCGCATCGCTGAGATCGGAAAGGGGGGGCAGGAAAAGCTGAAAAAAGCACGGGTCTTTATCGCCGGAGCCGGCGGACTCGGCTCCCCCATTTCCATCTATCTTGCCGCGGCCGGCGTGGGCGCCATCCGGATCGTCGATCGGGACCGGGTGGATGCGAGCAATCTGAACAGACAAGTCCTGCATTGGAATGACGATATCGGCCGGGCCAAGGCGGATTCCGCCCGGGCAAAGCTTGCCCGTTTGAATCCGGCCATCCGCGTGGAAGCCATACGCGATACCATCACCCCTGAAAATGTTGCCCAACTGGTGGCGGGTTTCGATCTTATCGTGGATGCCATGGACAATTTACCGACCCGTTATCTGTTGAACAAGACGGCCATCGAAAAAAACATTCCGTTTTTCCATGGCGCCGTCCATGGCTTCGAGGGAAGGGCGATGACCGTTATCCCCGGGAAAACGGCATGCCTTCGATGCATGTACCGGGGCCCCATACCGGAGGAGACGTTTCCGGTGATCGGCGTGGCGCCCGCGGTGATCGGATCCATTCAGGCCACGGAGGTGATCAAATGGATCATTGGGATCGGCGCCCTTTTGGAAAACCGGATGATGGTTTATGACGGTCTGGCCATGCGCTTTACCGAATTCAGAATTCAAAAAAATCCTGGCTGCGACCACTGCGCGGATACCTCAGGAAAGGACTGATCCATGGGCGTTCAGGTGCACATTCACAAGACCCATCGCGTATCCACGGATGGGAAAGATGTGGTCCTGGCCGAAGGCAATTGTGTGGGAGAGTGCCTGGAGCACCTGGTGAAGCAATACCCGGGCATGAAGGATGTGCTCTTCGATAAGAAGGGCAAATTGCGGAACATCATCGAAATCTACTTAAATCATGAAAGCGCTTATCCCGATGAACTGAAAAAGACGGTAAGAGACGGTGACGAGATTCATCTGACCTTCATGCTGGCCGGGGGGTAGAAGCTGAGAGAGGTGCTGGACCATGGAACGAGTTGAACCGAACCCCCTCCCCGAGAGCGAGCCCTTCCGGGTCCCTCGCTTTGAAATAGAACGTCGCACCGCGGCGATTCAAGCGGAGCTCCGGCGTGCCGGGATCGACGGGCTATTCATCGTACAGCGGGTGGACCTCTTTTATTTCAGCGGCACGGCCCAGAACGGTTTTCTCTACCTGCCGGCCGAGGGCGCGCCGATGCTGTTCATCAAGCAGTCCGTCGCCCGCGCCCGCGAGGAATCCGCGCTCGACCCCATCTTTGAAATCGCCACGGTGAAAGCCGTTCCGGGCTTGATCACCGATATCCACGGCCGGCCGCCGGCGCGCCTGGCGATGGAGCTGGACGTCCTGCCGGTCAACGAATTCCGCTTCTACCGCGGCCTTTTCAACCCCAAGGAGTGCCTGGACGGCTCGCCGCTCATCCATCGCGCGCGCTGCATCAAATCCGCCTGGGAGATCGAGCAGCTCGAAGCCGCCGCCGCCATAAGCTGCCGCACCTTCGACTACATGCGAACCGCCATCGCACCGGGGCTGACCGAGATGCAGTTTGCCGGCATGTACGAGGCCTACGCCCGCAAGATCGGCCACGGCGGAAAGCTGCGCGTCCGGCATTTCAACACGGAGGTTTATCCCTGGCACGTGCTGAGCGGGCCCAGCGGCGGGATGGTGGGGTTGCTGGATTCTCCGGCGAGCGGCGAAGGCACCTCGGCCGCTTTCCCGGCGGGCGCCGGGCCCCGTCGGCTTTGCGTCGATGAGCCCATCATGGTGGACCTGGGGACGGTCAAGAACGGCTACCACATGGACGAAACCCGCATGTTCGCCATCGGCTCCATGCCGGACAAGGCCTGGCGGGCGAGCCGCGCCGCCATCGAAATTCATGACGAACTCATCGGGCGCGCCAAGCCGGGCGTCACGCTGGGCGAGCTTTTCGACGATGCGTTGGCCCTGGCCGGCCGGCTGGGTTTCCGCGAGGTCTTCCTTGGGCCGCCCGGGCACCAGGTGAGCTTCATCGGCCACGGCATCGGCCTCGAGCTGGTCGAGCCCCCCTTGATCGCACGGGGACGAGACACCCCGCTGGAAGCCGGGATGATGTTTGCCCTGGAGCCCAAGCTGGTCTTCGAAAACGAATTCGCCGCCGGCGTCGAAAGCGTCTTCCTGGTCACCGCAACCGGCGGGCGCCTGATCAGCAAGGTTCCGGTGGAGATATTCGTCTGCTGACGGTATGCCGGTGCGGGGTCAAATCCCTTTTCCCAGAATGCGCCGGTCGTGCATGAGCCGTTCCTGGATGCCCTTGCCGATCTGATAGGTGCGGCTGAACTCCGACCAGAACTCCCGGTCCTTGTCTTTCCAGTCCGGCCCGAAACGCTTGTCAAAATAGCCGCCCAGCTTGTCGAACAGCAGCTTCCAGGGGGGCTCGCCGCGGTCGAAGGTTTCCATCAGGCTGTTCAAGAGTTCATCCAGCTCGGCCAGCGTCTCTTTGGGCAAGTAGGAAATGGCGCCTTTGCGGATGGATTCCATCAGGGTTTCCGGGTTGATGGAATGCGCCGTGAGCATGACGGTCGGGATGCCCTGTTCGACCGCCTCTTCGAGAAGCTGCAGTCCGTTGACGCCCATGATGTCCAGGATGGCAAGGTCGTAGTGCGTCTCCCTGATTTGGCGGGAGGCCGTCTCGTAGTCGAGGGCCCGATCCACCTGGGCGCCTTCCAGGATGTCTTCGATTGTATCGAGGATGTCTTTCTCATCGTCCACAGCAAGAATCCTCTTTCCCTTGATGTAGGATTTGGGAACTGCCATCTGCGACCTCCTTGTGGTTGGCAGCGCCGGCCGGCTGCCGCATGACCGATTTAAGATCCTCTTCTATAATTCCAGCTTCAAACTCGAGTGGTACGCCGCAGCGTCAGCGAGGTGAAGCGCAACGCAAAAATTAGCCTTTTTACGAAGCCATCACACCTATTTCAACTGCAGGGGCAGCGTCAAGTGGAACGTGGCGCCCTCCCCCTTGCGGCTGGTGACTTGGATGTCGCCGCCCACTGACCGCGCCATGATCAGGGACCCGGCCAGCCCCAGTCCATGGCCTTTGCGTTCGACCAACGCGCATTCCTTGACCTGAGTGTACCGCTTGAAAATGAATTCATGCAGGTGCGGTTCGATGCCGGGGCCGTCGTCTTTGACGGCCAACACCAGCCGGTCGCCCTGGATGTCCATGTGGACATCGATGCGCTGCCGGCGATGATGCAGCGCGTTTTTGAACAGATTGCCGGCGATCCGCCGGAATTTGGTCTCGTCCTGGAACATCTCAACGGTTGCCGCCCCTGGAGCGACATCGATGAAAATGCCATGGCTGTTCAGGAGATGGATGAGTTCCGCTTCGACCTGGTACTTGCCGATCGCCTCGGATGCAGGCCCGGTCACGGTCTCCAGGGCATCCTTGAGCGCCTGGTGCAACCCCTTAAGCGCGGGGAAGCGGCTGCAGGCCAGGCAGCCGGCTTCGGATCGGCCGATCTCCAGCAGGTCGTTCAGGATTCCCCAGGCTTTGCGCGTGTTGCGCAGACTGCGCGTGAGGGTGTTGGCTTGCTGAGGGGTCAGCGGCCCGTATTTTTCCTTTTTTTCTAGAACCGTGCGCAGACCGGTTTCGATGATGGAGATCGGGTCCTTGAGCTCGTGGATCAGATACTCGATGTTGATGTCCTGAAAAAAGCGACCCGGAGATTCGTGCGAACCCGGCGGCACCTCTTTTGAGTGCTTCATTCCCAAACCCCTCCGCCTTCTCCAAGGATGTCGAAGAAACTGCTCTACGGTGCGGCACCCGCGCCGCCCGTGGCCGGCTGAAACATAACGGTGACGACCGTGCCGCCGGTTTCACGACATTGCTCCGCGCCATGCACATGCTTGCACTCACCAACCGCCCCCGGGCATTCGTCCCGATCGGTGGGGATGAACCGGCAGCGCGTGGAGTTCATGCGGATCTTGAACCCGTAGCGCTCGGCAAACATCTGCATGCGCAGCAGGTCAAACCCTTTCCCGCCCGCCTTGAAATCATAGGGGCTGCGGGTGGAATACTGCAGCGGATCGGACGCCGTGAAGTAGTTTCCGAAAATCAGCTTCTGGTTCTCCGCGGTGATGCCGATACCGCTGTCCCGGATTTCGAGCTCCGGCCCCGTCTTTCCGGCACGTATCGCCACCGTGATCTCGCCGCCGTCCGGGGTGTTTTCCACGGCGTTGCGAATCAGCCCCTCGATCACCTTGCCCAGCACATCGCCGGGAACGTGAACCGGAGCAGTATCCTCCAAACTGACCTCCAGCGCAAGCCGGCGGTGGGCGAATTTGGGGCGCAGCATCTTGACATACTCGGCCGTAAACCGTGCCAGGTTTATTTCCTCGGGCCGCGCGTCCCGCGGCCCGAAGAGCCGGTCGATTCTGCGCCGCAGCCTCTCCGTAATAGTTTCTTCTCCGAACTCATTGGCAGCGAGCGCCTCCAGCTCATCGGCGCACTGGTCCAGCAGAACCGACAGCATCCGGTGCGTGGCCGCTTCTTTCTCCTGCAGCAGGTCCTCGATTTTGTACTGCATGTCCAGCAGCCGCAGCAGGTTGCGCTGGGCGCGCTCCAGCGTCTTTTCCCAGCGCCCGTGGTCGGTCGAGCCGACGAGTTGTTTGGCCAGCAGGTTCAGCGAGGCGGAGAGCACCGAGAGCGGTGTCTTGAGTTCGTGCGACAGGTGATGGATCACCCGATCCTTGGCGCGGTTGAGGCTTTGCACGTCCTGCAGCGAGCGCTCCAGCGCCTCGTTGATGCTTGCGTTCTCGATGGGCAGGGCCACGAGATTGGCCATGGTGCTCAGCAGCGCCAGGTCGCTCTCGGTGAACGCTCCGTCTTTCTTGTTCACGGCACACAGCACGCCGATCATGCGCTGCGGGGTCACCAACGGTACGTCCAGCATGCTGCGCGTGCGGTAGCCGGCCTCTTCGTCCACCCGGGTGTTGAAGAAAGGGCTCTGCGAGGTGTCGTTGACGATCAGCGGCCGGCCGGTTCGGTAGACCTCGCCCGCCACGCCCCTGTCGATTGGAAAGCGAACCTCCTTCATGCGCTGGCCGGTGTCCAGGTTGTCGAAAACAGACTCCCGGAAGAAGAACTCCTTTTTCGCCTCGTCCAGCAGGATCACGCTCGCGCCCTCGACCTCCAGGAGCTGCCGCACCTCCCGCGTGATGAACTCCAGGCGCGTGTCCAGGGTCCGGAACTGGTACAGGGCCTGGGAAATCCGAAAAAGGGACTGGTTGATGCGGGCCGTGCGCTTCGCCTGGGTCACGTCCCGCAGGGTGATGACCTGGCCCGCCGGCCGGTTGTTTTCGTCGTAGAAGATGGCGCCGTCGATGATGATGTCGAGCAGCCGGCCGTCCTTGGTAAGGCGCTTGGTCTCGAAGTTGTGGATGATCTTCTCCCGGTAGAGCCGACCCAGCCCCTCGCGGGTCTGGGGTTTGCATTCTTCCGGGACGAACGGGATAATTTTCCCCTGCAGCTCCTCCAGCGTCCAGCCGAAGACCTTTTCAAAGGCAGGGTTCAAATAAGAGATCGTGTGGTCCAGGTTGAAGACGAAGACCGGCTCCGGCAGGAAGTTGAGAAAGGCGCGGTAGCGTTGCTCCGCCCGCCGGCTGGTCTCGGAGAGCTCCACGGCGCAGGTCTGGGATTCTTTCAGCGCCAGCTGGGTCAGATGCTTGTCGGTGATGTCACGGGCGATGCCCCGAAACCCCGCTTTCCGGCCTTTCCCGTCAACAATCAGCTTGGCGGAGATCTCCAGAAAGCGGCGTTCGGAATCCGGGCGGATGACTTCCCACGTGATGTCGGCAACGCTGCCGCCCTCCCTGAAAACCTGATTGAAGGCTTCGAAAGCGACTCGTGCGTTCTCCTTGTCAAGGAAATCCCTGAAGTTGCGGTCCTGGATGGCGTGGCGCGGGTAGCCGAAAATCCGGCAGAGCGCGTCATTGAAAAATTTGAAATCGCCGCGAAGATCCACCTCGTAGAACCCGTCGGCGACATCCTCGATCAGGGCCTGATAGCGCTCCTCCTGCAGTTTGGCCGTTGCCGGATTCGGGGCAGAGGCCTCACGGGAACCATCCGGCGCCGGCGGTGAACCGGAATCCGAAAGCGTTTTTTTTGTTTTTCCGGAAGCCATCGAGGCTCCTTGGGGCCTTATTGCAGGGCGTTAACTCTCGGTCTCCAGGATCCCGAAGCTCTCGGCATCCAGCAGCTTGACGCTGCTGGCCTGGAGTACCTCAATCGCCTTGTCGTTGTCGCTGAAGCGGAAAATCATGACCGCTTTGCCCGATGCAAACCGGAGGAAGGCATACATGAAGACGACGTTCACATTCGCGGCGGTCAGCGGCTTCAGCAATCGGGCCAGGCTGCCGGGCTTGTCCTCGATTTCGACCGCTACGACGTCATTCACGTAGGCGGGAATCTGAAGCCCCATGAGGACGCGGCGAGCGGTGGCCACATCCGACACCAGAAGCCGCAGCTGGCCGAAGGCGCCCGTGTCCACCAGGTTGAGGGCCCTGAGATTGATCCCGGCCTTGCCGAGGGCTTCGGTCACTTCAAAAAGCCGACCCGGGGCGTTTTCAATGGACACCACAATTTGTTTCAGCTTCATAACCCCTTCTCCTTTAGAATTTGTTTCGAATCTTGCGATACGGAGCGCCGAAAAAAAAGAAGCCACACCGTTGTCACGATCGCCGGTAGCATCAGGGTGAACGTATCTTTTTTAATTCAGCTTGGCAAATATTTCAAGATATAAAATAGCTACTTTGTAGCCAGTTGAAGAAAGCGAGCGCCATGAAGACCAAGACCACCCCCTTCATTCTCGTGGACCCTGAAAAGTGCACCGCATGCGGGCTCTGCCAAATGGCCTGCTCCATGGTGCACCACGGCATCCCGAGCCCCCACCGCGCCAGGATCCGGTGCTGCGGTTCGAGGGCGGCGGGGGCAGCGTGCCGCTGGTGTGCCAGGCCTGCGAAGACGCCCCCTGCATCAAAACGTGCCCGATGAACGCCCGCCGCCGCCTGGACAACCAGGCCGTGGTCACGGACGAGGATCGTTGCATCGGCTGCCGCGCCTGCGCTTACATCTGCCCGTTCGGGACGCCGGTCGTCAATCCGGGCAGCGGCAAGACCATGACCTGCGATCTGTGCGCGGAGGAAGGCGCGCAGCCTTGGTGCGTCAAGGCCTGCCGCGATCACGGTGCGCTGACATCCGTCGGTTCCGGCGAGACCGTCATCCGCAAATCCAGGGAACGGGCCGTGCAGGCCCGGAACGCGTACAAATTCATCCCGCCCATCGACGGCATCGACAAGCAGGGCGTCCACAGCTGCAAGCAGCTGGCCGCCGCCGACCGGCTGGACCAATACCAGGGGTCCGCCGCCGTCGTCATCGGTTCGCGGGCCATCGGGATCGAGGACGGCGAGGCGCTGAAGAAACGGGGCTACGAGGTGACCATCATCGAGCTGTTGGACTGGGTGAGCCCACCGCCTACCCGGGCGCGTATGCCTTTGCGCGCGCGCATTTCTGCGCCACCCACGCCGTTACCTTCGGCAAGACCACGCGGGCGGCGCAATGCGAGCTCGGGCAGCTTGAACTCATCGAGCGCGACGAGGGCGAAGACTTCCTGAGGGTCATCGTCAAGGAGGGGCTGGTGGTCGGCGGGCAGGCGATCGGCCGGTTTGCGGACTTCATCGGGCTTTTCATAGGCGCCATGTGGCGCAAGGACAGCATCCCCGGCATCCGTGAAAACTGGCCCCTCATCGCGCGGGCCGGCTCCGCCTACCCTTGGACTTACCGCAAGCTGGGCGAGTTGATCGGTTTAACGGCCTGACAGTTAAACCGAAAACAGCGTTTCCACTCCGCCGCTGCATCCCGCCGGAGAAAACCCCGGCCCCACTGAGTTGCTCCAGGGTCACAGGGCGGGAATGCCGCCGTCCATGGGCTCCCAGAAGCCCATGACCTTGGGCAGCCACAGGACCACATCCGGCATATAGGTCATCATGAAAAGAACGATGAGTTGAATGACCAGGAAAGGCATTACGGCTTTGGTGACGTAAATGATGTCCTTGTTGGCCATGGCGCCGGTGATGTACATGCTGACCCCCACGGGCGGCGTGCAGTAGCCGATCGCCAGGTTCACCGTCATGAGCAGCCCGAAATGCATGAAGTCGATGTCGAAGGTGGGCAGCAGCGGGATGATCACCGGCCCGATGATCAGGGTGGCGGAGATCACGTCCATGAACATGCCCACGATAAGCAGGAACACGTTGATGACCATCAGGAACGTCCAGCCGGAGTGAATGTGAGCGATCACCGCCTCGGCGATCTTGCCCGGAACGTTTTCAAAGGTCAGGTAGCGGCCGAAACAGGTGGCGCCGGCCACGATGATGAGCAGTGTTGCCGAGGTCACGGCCGAGCTGACGATGACTTTCTTCACGTCCCTGAACTTCATGGATTTGTGGATGACAAGCTCCACAAAGAAGGCGTACATGCACGCCACCACGGCGGCTTCGTTGGCTGTGAACACGCCGGAGAAAGTGCCCACGAAAATGATCACCGGCAGCATGAGCGACCAGAACCCTTCCTTGAATACCGTCACCACTTCCCCGAAGCTCGGAACCGGCATGCGCACGATGGTCTGCGAGTCCTTGAACAGAAAATAGGTGTAAATGCACGTGAACCCCATGATGAAAATGCCCGGGATGAACCCGGTCAGAAACAGGCCCTGCAGCGAGACATTGGTGATCATGGCATAGAGGATCATGCTGATGCTGGGAGGAATGATGATCCCCAGGTTGGGCGCGGTGGTCATCAATCCGACGCTGTATTTTTCAGAATAGCCGTTCTTGATCAAGGCCGGGATCATGAACCCGCCCAGGGCCACGACCGTGGCCACCGTGGAACCCGAGATGGCGCCGAAAAGCCCGCATCCCAGGCACCCGGCCATGCCCAGCCCGCCGGGCAGCCAGCTCACCAGGGTGTTGACCATTTTGATGAGCTTCTCCACGATGGTGCCGGCGGTCATGATGTTGCCGCACAGGATGAAGAACAGCACCACCACCAGGGCGAAGTTGTCCATGCTTTTGAAAAAGCTCTGCACGAGCATCAGGGTCTGGGTGTCCGGCGCAAAAAAGACAAACCCCAAAATACCCGTGAAAAATAGGCACATGTAAACCGGAACGTAGGCCGCCATGGCCCCCATCAGCAGCAGCAGGATGATGATCACACTGGTGTCCATAACAAAACGGTTCCTTTATAAGCCGTCAGGCTTTCGTTATGAGCTTTGGACTATCACTTGGCTTGCGCACGCTGGTTGAGGATTTCCTCGCGCATCACGATGAGCACGCGTATGATCATCAAGACGCCCATCAAAGGCAAGGTTGCGTAAAGATAGACGGTGGGGATCTGCAGGATCAATGTGGACTGATTGCTTTCCACCTGCATGGCACACATCTGATAGCCGAAATAAATCATCACGGCGCCAAACACCAGGTTGACCAGGTAGCTGAACATGGCAAACGGAAATTTGAGCACGGGTACCAGTTGCACGAGGGCGTCGATACGCACGGTCGAACGGTTTTTGATGGCCACACTGCAACCGATGAAGGTCGTGTAGAGGATGACCTCCCGGACCAACTCCTCGGACCAGGCCAGGGAGTAGGAGAAGACGTAGCGCAGGATCACGTTGAAAAAAAGCGACACCATGGCCACCAGGACGGTAATGAACAGCGTCCACTCCTCGAAAACCGTGAGCACCTTGTCCACAACTGCAATCAGCTTTGTCATCATCGTTCCTGTGCAAAAAAGGTGGCGGGCATGTAAAGGGGGGCTTGGAGCCCCCCTGTTGTTTCAGCGGTCCGGCATTGGTTACGGTTTGTACCCCATGAAGTCCTGCACTTCCTTGAGGAATTTCTCGGGCCGGTAGGTGTCGCCCGGGTAGAGCTGGTTGATCTCGGCCGCATACTTGTAGTGCACCGGATCTCCCAGTTTTCTCAGATTCGCCGTGTCGGCCGCGGAGAGGGTGAAGAACTGCACGCCGGCCGCCTTGGCCTTGGCGATTTCTTCTTCTTCCTGGGCCTTGCCCTGCTTACGGATGTCGGCACTCACGTCATGGATTGTCTGCACGAAAATCTTTTGCAAATCGGCCGGTAGGGTCTTGAACCAGGCCTTGTTGAAAATCCAGATGAACAGGCCCTGGGCGTAGTTGACCTGGGTGAAGAACTTGGCGTCCTCGAACTTCTTGGTGATGTTGCACACCATGGGAGTGTGATCCAAACCGTCGATGGTGCCCGTCTTCATGGCCATGGGCACGTCCGGCCAGGGCATGACCACCGGGTTCATCCCCCAGGCGTTGTAAGTGAGCTTGTTGACCTCGGCCTCGGCGATGCGGAACTTGACCTTCTTGGCGTCCTCCAGGCTCTTGACCGGGGTCTTGGAGGCCCAGCCGTAATTGCCGTAGCCGGTTATGTCCAGGCCCATGATGCCCTGGTGTTCCATGGCGTTCATGAAATGGTCGAACAACTTCTTGTTGGCGACGAACTTGTCCAGCTTCTCGAACGAGTCGATCAGATAGGGCAGGTTGACCACGCCGAAACGGGGGCCGAGGTTGGTGGCGGCGACCGAACTGACCGCCATGCCCTGAATGGCGCCCATCTTCAGCTGATTGAGAACTTCCACCTCGCCGCCCAAGATGGAGAAGGGTTTGTAGTCGAAGTAAATCTGGCCGTTGGTGCGCTTCCAGAGCTCGTCCCGGATGGCAAACCCGGCGAAGACCCCTTTGATGGCCGGCGAGGATACGTTGGATACGACCACTTTGTACTTGGCGCCGGCCGGATCGAACGCCGGCTTCCAGGCATCCATCGGCGATGCCTTTTGTTGGGCCAGAACCGGCCCGACGAGCAAGGTGAGAAGAACAAGACCAGCCAAAGTCAAAAGCAACGCTTTGTTCACTTTCATCCCTGTCTCCTTTTTTCTTCCCTAGTTAATAAATTATGTTCATTTGCCAAAGAGTGTTTAACAGCTATAAAACAGCTAACCCAATTTTTGTCAAGGGAAAAAATAGCACTCTATCGATCTCGCAACCAAGACCAGGCGGGGCTATTCTTTTGTCCTGGCCCAGTAGCCGTCGGGGTCAAACCGGGCGATCATGGCGAGTTCCAGGGGGGTGGGGGATGCCGTTTGGTCCAGACCTGGAACAATTTTGACCCGCCATCCAGTGTTGGCCTGAACATCGTCCACACCGATGCCGGGGTGAAACGACGTGAGGATCATCTCGCAGGTCTGCGGATCGAAGCGGAAGGTTCCCAAGGTGGTGATTACGGCTGAAGGTCCGCCGCGGGGCAGGCCGGCGCTCTGGCGCCAACCGGGCCCGTCGCCGTAACCGGGCGAAGTGATGTAATCCACGCGCGGCACAAAGCGCCGGCGCTCGTGGGCCATGATGATGATGTGGCGCTTGGCCAGGCAGGCCAGGTCGCACGCCCCGCCGCTCCCCGGCAGACGGGTGCCCATTTGCGAGGCGCCGCCGATGTAGCTCGTGTTGAGGTTGCCGAAGCGGTCGATCTGGGCCCCGCCGATGAAGCTCACGTCCACCCTTCCGCTTTGAAGGAGCCCCATGGTGTCGGCGGTGTCGGCCAGCCAGGTAGCGCGGTGAAGGTTCGGCAGATCGCCCATCGTCAGGATGGGCTCCGGGGCAATCTCGTCGCGGACCACCCCCAACTCGTAAACCCCCACAGCATGGGGGGCGTGAGTGGCCTTGGCCAGAAGAAAGCCGAGCAGCGGCAACCGCATGCCGACGAACACGACGTCGCCGTCGGCAATTTCCCGCGCGGCGGCGCAGACCATCAGTTCGTTTGCGTTGTAGGTGGACATAATAACTCGATCGGGTCGGGTGAAGGTGAGAAAGTATTAAGTGTTACGTTTTAAGTGTTAAGCAAGAAAAGCCAAAGAAATTGGCGACACGGTAGCGTTGTGAAAGAGCGTTTAAAACTTAAACCCTAAAACTTAAAACCATTCAGTATCCATAGTCCACCGGTTCCGAATAAAGATGATGCTTCAGCTGCAAGGCCTCCATGCGCTCAGGGCCGATCAGGCTTAACCAATCTTCGGGCTGCTTGACGGCGTCCACCCAGCGTTCCCGCCAGCGGGCAAAGTCCTCGGCCGATCGGCTTTCGGTTTGATAATCGATGAAGGCCTGGTGATCGCGGTTGTAATGGCCGGGGACGGGCGAGGGGTGGGCGCCCCAGGGGACATGGCACACGGCGCTGACACGGAACCCGGGAACGATCACCCGGTTGGGGTCCCGGGTGATGACCTCGGTTGCGACGATCTCTTCGGCGGTGAGCAGCACGTGCCGGCTGGCGAGGCAGGCGTCGCGCATCACACCTAAATTGCCCCAGACATGGGAGTTGCCGAATTCGTCGGACCGTTGGACGTGGACCAGGGCCACATCCGGCGCGATGGCCGCAACGGCCGCGAGCGGCGTTCCGGTGAACGGGCAGGTGGTCTTCAGCAAGCCGGGGTTGGTGGAGAAAAGATCGCTCCCCAAGGCGGTGCGTGTCGGCATGAACGGCAGTCCCATCGCACCGGCTTTAAGCGCCATGGCGATGGTCAGGTTGGAATGGTCCTCGACGGCAAGGGCGCCCGACTCGACCGCACGCCGGAAGTTGTAGCCCGAGCCGGTAATCACGTTTCCGACCCAGGCGGCCCGGACACGGCGGACGCAGCCGGCGCCGATCAACTGGTCGAAAAGCATGTCGGAGATCGGGCCGATGAGGGTCAGGTCGCGCTTGCGCTGCCGCATGATCTCGTGGCCGGCTGCAAACGGAATCATGGCCTCCAGGCACAGGCCCGCCGCCACGGAGCTGCCGTCCGGCACCAAATGGTCGATGGCTTCGGAAAGATGAGTGAGCTTGGATCGGGTCACGGCACCCCCGGCCGTTTGTGTGCAATTCACCTTGGTACGGATATTCCCATATCACCGGCCGCGGCGGCAGGTCAATCCAGGCCGACGATAGAACCTTGTTTGACCCGCCATTACTATGCGAATATTTGCCACCTCACGAACAGGCGGAGCAGGTTGAGATTGGCTTGGATTTAGAAATCTCCTATACTGAATTGATACGACGAAAACCGAGGCTCGGATGGAACCTTCCGAAGGTTATATAGATGCCCCCGGCAGCAGGCTCCACTATTTGGACTGGGGCGGCAGCGGGCACCCTGCCCATTTTCTTCACGGGAACGGCTTCTGTGCGGGCACTTACACTCCCTTTATCAAGCACCTCGTCGACGACCTCCGGGTCATTGCGAGCGATGTCCGCGGCCACGGCGGGTCGGATTTCGACGGGATTCAACCGGTTCGCAGTTGGAGGGTTTTTGCCGAGGACATCAAGGTGATCGTGGAGCGCACCTCACGGCCGCCGATCATCGGGATGGGGCACTCGCTGGGGGCCGTGTCCACCTGCATTGCCGCCGTGGCCTTTCCGCGCCTCTTCAACATGGTCGTACTGGTGGATCCGGTATTTCTGATGCCGCGACGGTTGGCGATGATCGGGCTGATGCGGGCGCTCGGCTTGCAGGGACGCCTGCCGCGCGCTCGGGCCGCCCGGCGGCGGCGCAGAACATTCAGGAGCAAGGCGGAGGCTCTCAGGCGGTTGCTGTCCGGCCGGGGGATCTTCAAGGCGTGGTCGCCCGAATTCGTGGAGGCGTACCTGGAATGCGGCCTTCTTGAAAAAGATTCCGAATCCGCCGTTTTGACCTGCGACCCGGAACTCGAAGCCCAGATTTTCGAATCCATCCCTTTAAGTGTATGGAGATATGTCAAGAGGCTCCGCTGTCCGGTGCTGGCAATTCGCGGCGAGCAGTCCGACGTTTTTCTACCCGGCGCCGCCGATCGTCTGAAACGTCTGGCGGCCGACTGCGAAGTGGCCACGATTGCCGGCACCGGTCATTTCCCGACGATGGAAAAGCCGGAAGAATGCGCCGGGGTGATCAGAGAATTCCTGCGACGGCGGCTGTGAACGACGGCATAAAAAAACCGTGGCGCCTTCAACGGGCGCCACGGTTTTTTTCCAAGAGGAAATGTCCCCGCGGTCCGGCTCAGAAATCGAAAAGGTAGTTCTATCCCTCTACCTGTTGAATCCCTTCCAGCGCCCAGAAGGCGTCGGGGGTGTTCGTCGGCCGGCTGAAATGCCACAGCTCGCGGACTTGCTTGGTCATCTCTTCGCGGTTTTCCCGCATCATCACGTCGTACAGGACCGAGGCGATCGTTTGGCCGTCGTTCTCGCGCACCTCCAGTATCCGGGGGTTGACGAGGAGCAGTTCAGTCTTGCCGGGGGTCGGGTCGGCCTGCGCCTGGCGCCGGATTTCCTCGAATACTTCCGATGAGGTGAACTGGCGGATGTCGTCAAGGTCGCGTTTGTCCCAGGACGCCTGCATCCGGGTGTACATGACCTTGGCGCCTTTCAAAAATTCCGGCGCGTCGAAGCCGGGGGGCAGGACGGGCTGCTCCGCTGTGGCCGTCGGCGCCTCTGCGGACGGGTCGTAGCCCGAGGTTCCCCAGCCCTGGGAAGGCCCACGGTCGAACGACAGCGCGCCGCCTGCAGCGGGCGAGTCGGCGGCCATCCGCCGGGCGCGCAGAAAACGAAAGAGCAGGAAGAGGCCGCCGCCGATCAGGACGAGGTCCAGCAACCCGGGACCGCCCCAGGCGTGGCCGCCGCCGAACAGCAGGGAGCCGATCAGGCCGCCCATCAGCATTCCGCCCAGCATGCCGCCCCAGCGGCCCATCGGGGACGGAGTGGCCCCCGGAGCCGGTCTCGGCTGGTTGGGGCTCATCTGGGGCGAGGTCGGCGACGGCGACGGGGCCGGCGCGCTGCGCTGATAGCTCGGCTTGCTGCCGAAGGACCTGCCGCCCCCGAGGCGCGCCGCTTCCGCGGTGGCATTCAGGAGGTAGAGAAGGCCGATAACGACGCTCAAAATCACCAGAACGTAAATTCCTGTCTTTCTTTTCATTCATCTTCCTCGCTTGAGTAGAAATACCCGTTCGTTCGAATGCATCCGAATCCTAAATAAGGTTGTCAGATGATAACTACAATTCAAGATTTCGTCAACTCGGACGGCACGGACGAGGCCGGGCGGACGGATGGGCAACCGCGGGAAATGAAGCCGGCTCGGCGTCATCCCGTGAGCAGGCCGGCGACCCGGTCGATGACCTCCTCGGCCGCCGCCGCCTTCGACATCAGGGGCAGGGTTTCCATTCCGCCGGCGGCGTCCAGCAGCGTCACGCGGTTGGTCTCGACTTCGAAGCCGCTGTCGGCAGCGGAAACGTCGTTGGCGACGATCAGGCTCAGGCCCTTGCGCGTGAGTTTTTCCCGGGCGTTGGCAACCACGTCCTGGGTTTCGGCGGCAAAGCCGACGACCACCCGGGGGCGGCCGCTGCGGCTGCGGCGTTCGGCCACGGCTGCCAAAATGTCCGCGGTACGGGCCAGCTCCAGCCGCAGGTTCTCGCTCTGCTTCTTGATCTTCTGCCCGGCCGGGGCCGGCGGCCGGTAGTCGGCCACGGCCGCGGCCATGATGAGCGCATCCGCAGCGAGCGTGGCTTCGAGAACGGCGGTCGTCATCTGCTCGGCCGACTCTACCGCCACATCCGCGACGCCAAGCGGCGTCTGGAGCGCGGTCGGGCCATGGATCAAGGTTACCTCGGCGCCGCGGTCGCGCGCGGCAAGCGCCAGCGCCCAGCCCATCTTCCCGCTGCTGCGGTTGCCGATGAAGCGCACCGGGTCGATGGCTTCCCGCGTGCCCCCGGCGGTGACCACCACCGACCGGCCGGCCAGCGGGCCCGACCGGCCGAGCAGCCAGCGCGCGGCATCCAGAAGCGCCTCGGGCTCGGACATGCGTCCCTGGCCGTAGCCGCCCGAGGCCAGCCTTCCCGGTTCAGGCCCCACTACGTGAAACCCGCGCCGGCGAAGGATCTCCATGTTGTCCGTCGTGGCCGCATTGTCCCACATGCCGGATTCCATGGCCGGGGCGATGAGGATGGGACCCCGGCAGGCCAGGGCCGTCGTCGCGAGCAGGTTGTCGGCGAGGCCGTGGGCCAGCTTGGCGATCGTGTTGGCGGTCGCCGGGGCAATGATCATCAGCGCCGCCCGCCGGCCGAGGGACACGTGGCCGATCTCCGTCTCCTGCAGCAGCGAGAACATGTCGAGCGCCACGGGCCGGTGGGTCAGGGCCTGGAAGGTGAGCGGCCGCACGAACTCAGTGGCCGCGGCGGTCATGACCACGTCGACGACCGCGCCGGCCTTGACCAGGCGGCTGGCGAGATCGGCGGATTTGTAGGCCGCGATTCCACCGGTGACTCCCAGCACGATGTTCTTGCCGTCCAGGATGGGTATGCGGGTGTCCAAAGTTTTTGCCCTCTCCATTATGAATTTGCCCCCGTCGGCGTCAGCCGACGGGGGCAAATTCATTCTGATTCAGCTGGTAAATCAGGCGCAGGCCTTCCAGCGTCAGCATGGGATCGACCGCTTCAATGACGGCCGTCTGCTCGGCCAGGATGTGGGCCATGCCGCCGGTGGCCACCACCTTGGCCCGGCCTCCCAACTCGGCCCGGATGCGCGCGACCAGGCCTTCGATCAACCCGACATACCCCAGCACAAGCCCGGATTGCATGGCGTGCACGGTGTTCCGACCGATGGCCGCCGGCGGCGCTGTCATCTCGATCCGCGGCAGCTTGGCGGTGCGGCTGAAAAGCGCCTCCGCGGCAATGCCGAGGCCGGGGGCGATGGCCCCGCCGACGTAGTCGCCCTCCCGGGATATGGCATCAAAGGTGGTGGCGGTCCCGAAATCGACCACGATGCAGGGCGCCCCGTGCAAGGTGCGGGCGCCGAGCGCGTTGAGAATCCGGTCCGCACCGATTTCGGCCGGATAGTCGATGAGGATTTTGACACCGGTCTTGATCTGGTGCGTGACGATCAGCGGATCGTGCTTCAGGTAGCGGCGGCTCAGCTCGACAAAGGCGGCGGTGAGCGGCGGCACGACGCTGGACAGGGCCACGCCCGTGATCTGCGACCAGTCCAGATGGTCGAAGTCGAACAGGCTGCGCAGGAGCATGGCATACTCGTCCGGCTGCTTGGCCCGGTCGGTGGCGACCCGCCAGTGTGCGACCCACTGGCCGTCACGGTGGATGCCGAAGGAGGTGTTGGTGTTGTTGACGTTCATAGCCAGAAGCATGATGGTCCCCTGTCCCTGCCTGAGGATGGATCGTGTCTGTTGCCGTCAAGTAACTGCAATCCTATCAGATTGCAGCATGATTAGGAATTTTTTTATTTAGCTTCAACAAAATTCGGTTTTCAAAGTGGTCATTTTTTGAAGCGGCGGTCGAGCCACTTCAGCGAAACCTCCAAGGCATCGAACGCGAAGACTTCCAGCGAAACGATTCCCCTGAATTCGGACAGCACTCTCTGAACGGTATCGGCAGCCGTTTGAGGCAAACAATCGAGAGGCAGATGGTCCCTGCCGTTTTCTACGCCGTGCAGGTGAATGATCGAAACCCTGGAGCCAAAGCGGTCAAAGACGCGTGGCAGCTCCTGGCCTTGCAGCAGCAGGTGGCCGACGTCCGCGCAGACGGACAGCCCAGCCTCGTCGATGACGTCCGCCAGCCACTCCAGGGGGTAGTCCAGGGTTTCGACCGAGATGCGGGCAGGGTGATCCACGGCGGAAATCAGTTCGGCGAGACTCTGCCGCACCCGGTCCTTCCAGGGGAGAAAAAACTCCGGCAGGCGTGAAGGCCCTTCCCATGGGATGTGAAGCGTGAGGGTCGACGGCGACAGGGGGCACACGCGCTCAAAAACCCTCAGAAGAGATGCAACGGCGCCCTCGCGCCGGCGAGGGTCGACGTGGCCGACGGACACATCCGAGGGCAGGTGGATGTCGTAGCCGACGGCATGCTCCCGCGACAGCGCGGCCAGTTCCCGGATCGTCTTCCGGGATGGCAGCGACCCGCTCTCGAACAGCAGCAGTTCGATTTCGTCCACAAAGGGGCCGAGGCGCCGAACATTGGGAACGTAGTCGTCCGCATAAATGAAAGACGTGGTGGCGAGGGTGAAGGGAAAGCGGTTCTTGAATGAGCTGGATAGGGTGGGGGGCATAGGTGTCTTCGGCCGGGTCGTGCGGCCGTCTTCCGCCGGGATGACGCTCAACGTGTCGCGGTCTGTCGTTGTCCCCGCCGGCGCCGGTCGGCAACCCCGCTGCGCCGGTCGTCGGCGATGTAGGTGTGAATCCTGCGGCGGTCCGGGTCCCGGCGGCGGCGGTCGAACGGGATGACATCGGAGCGCGCCCCGGCGTTGGGTCGCCTGGAAAACCAGACCTGCGCGGCGGCCGCCTCTTTATCCTCCGCCGGCGTTTTCGGAATGGCCATTTCGATGAAGTCGGCCCGCATGGATACGATCAAGGCCTGCGTCCGGTCTAAAATCCCTGCGAGCAGAATGATCTGGGGGTTGGCCCGGGCGTTTCCGGAAAAGAGCAGCCTCGCGGCAACGGATCGGGCGTCCTTCAGCAATGCGATGACCTTGTTGAATTTGTCGAATTGCATGGCGGCCACCAACACGTGTTGGCATGTTTAATTGACGATCTAATAACCGCAAACACCCCCGAGTGCAAGTGCCACGCTGAGCGCCACGCTCAGAAGAGAAGACAGCATCATGAGGTCGCAGGCCTTTTTGATGTCTTCAACCTGCACCTCCCTGAAGCGGACCCCGATGTAGGGTTTTTTCACCAGGATGCCTCCGTAGGTGTTGGGGCCGTTGAGCTTGACCCCCAGGGCGCCGGCAAAGGCCCCCTCCGGCCGGCCGGCATTCGGGCTTGTGTGGTTGGCGCCTTCGGCCAGCGCCGTGCGCAGCGCGCGCCGCCCGCTCCGGGAGAGCAGCTGGGCGGCAAGCGCAATCAGCGGAATCGACAGGCGCGCCGGGATGAAATTCAGGAGGTCGTCCAGGCGTGCCGAGGCTTTTCCAAAGTGAAAATACATTTCGTTCTTGTAGCCGACCATGGAGTCGAGCGTGCTGACCATCTTGAAGGCCATGGCGAGCGGCGCCCCGCCGATCGCGGCAAAAAACAGCGGCGAGAGCACCCCGTCGACGAAGTTCTCGGCGACGGTTTCCACCGTGGCGCGGGCGATGTCCTTGGCCTCGTATTTTTCCACATCGCGGCCGACGATCATGGCGACCTTGCCGCGGGCTTCGTCCGCGCGCTCCAGTTTCAGGAGGCTGAAAACCTCCTCGGCGGCGTCGTTCAAGGAGCGCACCGACAGGCAGAAGTAAACAAGCATCACCTCCACTGCAAAACCGAGCGCCGGGTGCGCCTGCCGGCACTGGCCCACGGCAAGCCCCGACAGGGCCCAGGCGCCTGTGACCAGGGCGGCCGCAAACAGGCCGCCGGAAAAAACGCCCTTGCCCGGAATCCGCCGAAACCAGGGTTCGGCGACGGTGATCGCCCGGCCCATCCAGCGCACCGGGTGGGGAAACCGCTGCGGGTCGCCCAGGAGCAAGTCCAGGGCAAAGGCTGCCGGGATCACCACCCAGTAAGACAGGGCTTCCATGGCGGTCCCCTCATTTCGTTCCCTTAAAGAGGGCTGTCGGCCTTGAAGCCGGCGGCGGGCAAGCAGCGACTGCCCCGTTTTTCTGCGCGGCAAGCTCACCCAGCCGCTCAGCGATCCGGCCTGACAGTTCGGGTGATTTGGGGCTGATGCGGATGAACCGGTCGGTGAGGCCCTTGAAATTGCTGCAGTCGCGGATCAGGATGCGGTCTTCGGCAAGCTGCGCCCACGCCTGCCCGGCGGAAAGCGCCTCGGGCAGCCGCACCAGCATGAACGACGCGCAGGCCGGGAAAACCGTGAAGCCGGGGTGCTTTCCCATCAACCCGCGGAACACCTCCCGTTCGTGCTCGAGGCGTCCCCGGGTCTCTAACACAAACTCCCGCACCGGTTCAGGGTGCTCAGCGATGTAGTGGACGGCGCTGTGCGCCAGGCTGTTCACGCTCCAGGGCCAGACCGACTGTGAACAGGCGGCCACGGTCTCCGGCGCGGCCGCGAGGAACCCGATCCTCAGGCCGGGGATGCGGAAGATCTTCGAGATCGAGAGCAGGACGATCACGTTGGCGAGCCCTTGCCGGGCGACGCTCTCCTGCTCGCCCTCCGTCACAAACGGCAGGTAGGACTCGTCGATGATGAAGCGCGTTCGGGGGTGCCGCCGGCACAGGCCGGCGAGATCCCGGCCCGGGATCAGCCGGCCGGTGGGGTTGTTCGGGTTGCAGATGAAAACGAGCTCCTGCCCTCTCAGGGCATCCTCCAGCCGCGCGAGCGGCGGTTCGAACCGGTCCTTTTCCTCCGCCAGAACAAATTCCGGCTGCAGGCCGTTCACCCGGCAGCCGTCGGCGTAGTCCGAGTAGGTCGGCCCGAGGATC
>CAVQTH010000027.1:0-35898 GCA_963716325.1 uncultured delta proteobacterium
TCCGAATGACCGAGTGTTAAGATAGGTGCAACCCCGTGGGACCTCGAACTTGCCCCCGCCGAGGGCGCGGTTGGAAAGAAACAGCCTTGAAGTCGTTGCAAGTATGCTGTTTTCGTTTGAAAAAAGCAAGGATGATGCCATCCTGGGACCGATCCTCGATCCCTTTCACCACAATCTTCCCGCCGGTCGGCATAACGCCGGTAGACATCCGACCCCGGCTCAAGCCGGTTTCGATTCAATGGGATCGGCGGCCGGTTTCTGGCTGCGCTCGTCGCTGCCCCAAACCGCATAATATAACGTCCCCAGCACCCCGAAAAAGAAGGCCCCGGTGAAGTTCGCCTGGGGGCTGACCTCCCACAGGAAGGCCCCGCCAAAGGCGGCGACGGACACCACGATGTCCCGGATCAGATAGTACAGGCCGAACATGCCCGCCTTTTGGGTCTCCGGCGACAGCTCGACGATGAGCGCCTTGCGGGTCGGCTCTCCGAACTCCTTCAGCCCCCGCATGACGAACGCCGGGATGAGCCACTCCATGTCCCGGCAGAACATCAGCACCAGCGGGAAGCACGTGAACAGGACGAAGGTGATGAGCACGAAGGGCTTTTTGCTGCCGCGGTCGGCGAGCCACGCGACCGGTATGTAGATGAGCACGGCCGTTGCCATCTCGATGGTGGTGAGCAACCCGAACTGGACTGCGCTCACCGGCTGGGCGATCATCTTCATGCACCAGACGACCACGAAGGCGTGGGTGATTTGCTCGCAGAACCGGATGAGGATGTCGGAGACCAGCAGGTTCTTTAGAGCCGGCGTCATCCGCCGCCACATCGCCCGGGGCGAACCGTTGGCGACGCCCGCTTCGGCGCCGGACCCGGCCCTGGACGGCTCCTCAATCAGTTTCTGCTGCAAAATGATGGCGACAACGGCAAACAGCAGCGCAAATCCAAACGCCCAGCGCACCCCGTCGGCCTCCCCCCAGACCGCGATGCAAAACCCGCCCAGAACCGGTCCCAGTGCCATCGGGATCCGGTTCACCAGCGAGTGCATGCTCACCCCCATGGTGCGCTTGCCGGCCGGCAGCACCCGCGAGAGGAGTCCCATGGTGGCGGGAAGCGAAACCGACGACCAGGAAATGAAGAGGACCGAGCCCGCGATCACGGCCTGCCAGGCCGGGATCAGGATGACGATGAGAAACCCGGCGATGGCCACCAGGTTGAACACCAGCAGGGCGCGCTTGGTGCCGATCCGGTCCGACAGGTACCCGCCGGGGAACGAGTAAAGCGCCGATAGGAGATTGTCCAGCCCGCTCAGGATACCGATGGAGATCGCGCCGCCGCCCAGCGCCATCATGTACACTGGCAAAAAGCGCTCGGACATGCGCTCGCCCATGCCGACGAGCACCACCATGCCCAGCACCGCGATGGTGCTGCGCTGCAGTCCGAGAAAATGCAGGATTCCGCCCGGCATTGTCTTTGGTGTGTCTGCCGTCACTGGAAGCCGCCCGGCCGACGGCGTGCAACCCCGGCAATCGATGTGAGCATGGTCAGTTCAGGAATTTTTCTTTGGCCACTTCCAGCCGGCACCAGGCGTAGAGCGAATCGTAGACCTGAAATTGGTGCTCGAGGTTTTGAAGATCGTCGGGGTAGCGCAGGCTGTAGCCGACGGCAATGGCCTCCAGCCCGGCCGCCAGGAGGTCTTTTTCCAAATGGTCGGTGTCGGCGGCGTTGACGATCTTGGCCATCCTCAGCAGCGCGCGGTCGGTCAGGCTGTAGTTGCGGATGATGACATCGAACGTGCACTGGTCGCCGTCGTGGTTCAGGGCGGCGCCGGGCGTGTCAAAGGGGATGGCCCCCTCCCGCTCGGCCACGCCCATGACCTCGCTCTTGGGCACGAACAGAAACTGCGCATCCGAGTCGATGAACCGGGTGATGAGCCAGGGGCAGGCAACCCTGTCTACATGGACATGCGAACGAGTGATCCAGAGCATTGCTCTTGTCCTCCAGATAGAAAAGGGAAAAGCGCGCCATTGAAAATTTCTCCCGTCGTTTGGTGAAATTATATGGCGAGGTGATAATAACACCCGGAACTGTGATTGAAAAGAGCAGGGGCTGACCTCGTCTTTGATAGGGACAGAATGGAAGCGGTCGTCGGAAATTTCCGGCTGCATCCGCTTATGGTGGTTCCCGCCGTCACGGCCCCTGCGAGCGATCCTGCCGTCGTTCGATGCCTTCGTTCGGTGTTGACAATCATCGCCGGCTCTTCTATAGTCGACAGTCGACAAGAACAATAGTGCCCGCCTCCCAGTTGACCATCCACGTAGAAGCACTGGGTTGGCGCCGCAATGTTAGGAGCCCATGATGAACTCGATCGATGGGGTCCGGACCGCCCTCTTTGTCCCGGGAAACCGTCCCGACCGGCATGCAGGTGGCGATGTCCACGTCCGGAGAGGAGCTCAATTATCCCCGGGCCCGGATTGCCGTGGCCTGCCGTGCGGCCGGCATTGCCGCCCCTCTGGACTCCCCGTTAATGGTCGACCTTAAGGATGTGGAGGCGCTGAGAGCTGACACCCTGAGGGCCAGATGCCTGGGTTTCGGCGGCAGACTGTGTATCCACCCCAATCAAGTCGAGATATGCAATCAGATCTATTCCCCGACCGAGCGTGAAATCGCCTTTGCCGCGCGGGTCGTCGCGGCCTTCGCGGAGGCCGAGGCGGTCGGCAAGGGCGCCATCCAGGTTGACGGGAAAATGATCGATTACCCGATCGTGGCTCAATGCCGGCGTGTACTGGAGATCGCCGGACGCATGAAATCCTAGCGGTGTCGGAAGCCGAAGGCAACCCTTCTTGATGCTGAGGGAGAAATAATGGCGTTGGACAAAAATCTGAAACTGGCGTTTAAACCGGTCGGCTTGGGGGCCCAGGTCGCGGAGATCCTCACCCAGGCCATTCTGGAGGGCCGTTTCAAGGGTGGAGACCAGTTGGTGGAGAACGACCTGCAAGCCCATTTCGGCATCAGCCGGTCCCCGCTGCGTGAGGCGCTGCGCGAGTTGGAAAAAAAGGGGCTGGTGGTTCTCGTCCCCCGGAAGGGAACCTTTGTCAAACGCATCACCCGCAAGGAAGTCGAGGAAAATTTCCCGGTGCGGGCGGCACTGGAGGGCCTGGCCGCCAAACTGGCGCTCGCCTACATGACCGACGACGCTCTCAAGCGGCTGAGCCGGGCTCTCGAAAAAATGCGCACTGCCGTCCGGACCCGGGACACCAAGCTGTTCTATACCCATCACCTGGACTTCCATGAGACGTTCATCGAGCGATCCGGAAATGAAGCGTTGGTCGCGCTGCTGAAAAACCTGAGGATGCAGAGCATCTGGCACCGGTTCTCCTACCAGTACTACCAGGAGGACCTGGAAAAATCATTCAAAGTCCACCAGCAGATCCTGGCCCTCTATCTCAAGAAAAACACGAGCGCGGAAAAACTCGGCACCCTGGTGGAAAACCATATCAACGTGGCCCGTGACCGATTCTTGTCCTACTTGGAGGAATTCGAGCGGCGTTGACGGCGCGGCCGGCCGCCGGCGGGCAGGAACATGCCATCAACCCACGGAGCACAAGCACTAAGTCAGCGCCGTCCGCTGCATCAACTGCTTCTGCTGCGCATCGGCCTGCATGAGCAGCCATCGGAGAGCCGAAGATGACGATCACCCGAGAGATGGCCGCAAAGTGCCTTGAACTCGATTACACCGGGCTTCTGGAGTTCCTGTCCGATGGTAGCTACACCAAACGCTTTCACGCGGGCTGGGGGGACCACAGCGGGCTGATCGCGGCGCTGCTGGCCCGCGACGGCTTCACCGGCCCGGCCACCGTGATCGAAGGCAAGTTCGGGTTTCTCAAGGCCTACTCCCCGGCCTCCGCACCGGCGAAGATTCTCACCGGCTGGTGCGACCCCTGCGAAGTGATGCGGACCCGCATCAAACCGCACGCCTGCTGCCGTTACAAACAGGGTCCGATCGACTGCATCCTCAAGCTCGTGCAGGAGAACGGGCTGGACGCGGAGGCCATCGAGAAGGTGACGGTCAGTATCCTGAAAGCCGGCTTCGCCCTGGTCGCCGAGCCTCGGGAGCTGAAAGCCCGGCCGAAGACCATCGTGGATGCGCATGCCGTTTCCGAGGTCTTGAGGCTTGCCGCAAAATGACCGCACGCCGGCAGGCCCGGCTCAAGCGACTTAAGGGAGGTTTCCAAGTGACATACGATGTCCTCATCGTCGGCGGCGGAATCATGGGCTCCTCCACGGCCTTCAACCTGGCCCGCCTGGAACCGAAACTCAAGACGGCCGTGGTCGAAAAGGACCCCACCTACGCCAAGTCCTCCACAACGCTTTCGGCCGCCAACCTGCGCACCGTGGCCTTCAGCTTGAAGGAAAACTTCCTGATCTCGAAACGGACCTTCGAGATCCTCGCAACCTTCGAGTCCGACATGAGCGTCGAAGGGCGGCAACCGGGCATTTACTTCCGCGCCGAAGGCAACCTCTTCCTGTGCAACGCGAAAGGGCTGGCCTCCGCACGACGAATCTTCGACACCCACAAGAGCCTCGGGTCGAACGCCGAGTGGTTCGGGCCGGAAGAGATCAAGCGACGATGGCCGCTGTACCACATGGAAGGCATTGCGGCCGGGACCTTCGGCCCTACCGACGGCCACGTGGACGCCTACGGCCTCCTGATGGCCTACAAGACCAAGGCGCGTTCCCTCGGTGTGGAGTACCTCCAGGACGAGGCCGTTTCCCTGACCGTGGCAGACCGCCGCGTCACGGGCGCGCGGCTGGCAACCGGCCGGGAGCTGACGGCCGGCGTCACCGTCAACTGCGCCGGGGCCTGGGCCGGCCCGCTCGCGCGCACGGCCGGCGTCGAGATCCCGGTCGTCCCCGTACGGCGGCAGATCTTTGCCGTCGACACTCAGGTCAAACCGGAACGCCCCCTGCCCCTGACCTTCCATCCGTCCGGGCTCTACCTGCGCTCGGAGTCCGGCGGTCTGATCCTATGCGGCAAGTCGCTGGACGAAGACCCCGTGGCCTTCGATTTCAACTGGGAGCGGGAACGGTTCATGGACGTGATCTGGCCGGAACTGGCGGCTTTCATACCGGCCTTCGAGTCGCTGCGACTCGTACGCGGCTGGGCCGGCCTCTACGAGGTCAACACGCTGGACCACAACGCCATCATCGGGCCCTGGCCCGAGCTTGAGGGTTTTTACCTGTGCAACGGGTTCTCGGGGCACGGGCTCATGCAGGGCCCCGCGGTGGGCGAGCACCTGGCCGAGCGCCTCACCGGCCGCCATCCGACATTGGACCTTTCGGTGTTCACCCCCGAGCGCATCCTCAGGAACTGCCCGATGGGCGAAAGCGGCTGTTTTTGAACCGAAGGAAAATCCAATGACTTACAACTTCGACCCGGATCGCTGGTACGACAACGAGCGCGCGGCGCTGGAGGCCGATCGTCGAACCCTAAACTGGAGCGACGAGCGGTACGAGGCGGCCCTGGAAGACCTGAACCGGCGCCATGAAGAGATGCTCCAACGCCTGGACGGCACCTACCAGATTCCAGCCCCGTCGGGTTCGGGCTCTTCCCGCGGGAGAAGCGGGTTGAACCGGCAGCAACGCTTTGAAATCCGCATCGCCGGTTTCGGGGGGCAGGGCGTGGTCACCATCGGTAAAATTTTGGGGACCGCGTTTACCATTCATGGCGGCAGGAATTCCGTCAACACCCAGTCCTACGGCCCGGAGTCCCGGGGCGGGGCCTGCCGCTCCGAAGTGGTCGTCTCGGAAAGCGAGATCAACTACCCTTACGTCCGCAAGGCCGATGTGCTGGTGGCCCTCTCGCAGGTGGCCTTGGACACCTATGTCGAGGATCTGAAGGACGGCGGAATTCTCGTCACCGACCCGCAGGCGGTCAAAAGCGTCCCCCGGCCCGAGCGGTTTCGAATGGTCCCGGTTCCCACGCTCGCGATCGCCCACGAAACCGGGGACGTCAAATTCCAGAACATGGCGGCCCTGGGCGCGCTCTACGCGCTCATCGCCGACCAGATCCGCGAGCCCGACCTCCTGAGCGCGCTCAGGGAAGGCGTACCGCCGGCGACCGTGGACCGCAACACGGCGGCTTTCGAAAAGGGCAAGAATTACGTTCAATCCCATTTCACTCCGGAGCCATAGATGTCCCGCACCCGCACCGACCACCTGATTCAGCCGGGCGTACATTATTTGCAGGGAGCCGAGGCCTGCGCCGAGGGGGCCATCACCGCCGGCTGCCGCGTATACGCCGGCTACCCGATCACCCCCGCCACCGAGATCATGGAACATGCCGCCCGCCGCCTGCCTCAGGTGGGCGGACGCTTCATCCAGATGGAGGACGAGATCGGCTCCGCCAGCGCGCTGCTGGGGGCTTCCTGGGCCGGCGCCAAGGCCATGACCGCCACCTCGAGCCCGGGGTTTTCCCTGATGCAGGAGGTGATCTCGTTTGCCATCATGACCGAAACCCCCCTGGTCATCGTCGATGTCCAGCGCCCGGGACCCGGCCAGGGATACATCACGACCAGCCAGGAGGATGTCATGCAGGCCCGCTGGGGCCACCACGGCGAAGGGTCGATCATCGCCCTTTCGCCGGCCTCCGTTCAGGACATGTTCGACTTCACGCTCGAGGCCTTCAACCTGTCCGAGCGCTGGCGCACGCCGGTGCTGCTCATGGCCGAGGAAACAGTGGCGCACATGCGCGAGCGGTTGGTCGTCCCTCCCCCGGCCGAAATCCGAATCGTCAACCGCACGCGGCCGCAGGATTTGGGCATCGCACCCGAAAGCTACCTGCCCTATGGTCACGCCGAGGTGCCGCCCATGGCCGTTTGGGGAGAAGGGTATGCCGTCAACCACGTCAGCCTGGTGCACCACGCGGACGGCAACGTCACCCGTTACAACCCGGCGGTTCACTTCGAAAACGTCTCCCGCATCCACCGCAAGATCGAAGACCACGTCGATGAGATCGCACGCCTGGAAGCGCGCTGGCTGGAGGGCTGCCGCCACCTGCTGATCTGCTACGGCTCCGTGTCGCGAACCGGGGTGGAGGCCGTGCTGGAAGCCCGTGAGCAGAGGAACATCCCCTTGGGGTTCATCCGCCTCAAGACCCTCTGGCCCTTCCCGGAACGCCAGCTGCGCGCCATGGTCCCCGGGCTGGACACGATCTTCGTCCCCGAGATGAACCTGGGCATGATGAAGCACCCCATCACGGAGGCCCTGCGGGACCGCTGCCGGCGCGTCGTCTCGATCCCGAGCCTGGGCAGCCTGCACTCGCCCGAACTCATTCTCGGCCGGATCTACGAGGAACTCGCATGAAAAAGCATCCCATGCTCAAATACCTGAAAGAAGAGGCGCCGGCGGGACCGCGGCTGCCGCTCATCATGTGCCCGGGCTGCGGAGCCGGCCAGGTGTTGAACTACGCCCTGCACGCCGTGGACACCCTCATCCGGGAGGACGGGCTGCGCAAGGAGAATTTCGTCTTCATCTCCGGGGTGGGCTGCTCCTCGCGGCTGGCCAGCCACTACCTCAACTTCGACAGCGGCTGGACCCTGCACGGCCGGGCGCTCGCCGTGGCCACCGGAGCGCTGCTTGCCAACCCCGGCTTGAAGATCATCGTGCTCACCGGCGACGGCGATGCCGCCGCCATCGGCGGCAACCACTTCATTCACGCCTGCCGCCGCAACCTGGACATGACCATCCTGTGCATCAACAACGGCCTCTACGGCATGACCGGGGGTCAGGTCGCACCCACCACCCCCATCGGGCGGGCCACGACCACCACCCCCTACGGCAACGTCGAGGAGGAGTTCGACCTGTGCCGGCTGGCCCAGACCGCCGGCGCCGCTTACGTGGCCCGCTGGTCCACGGCGCACCCGCACCAGACCATCAAGACCATCATCAAGGGCATCCGCAAAAAGGGGACCGCCTTTGTCGAAATCCTGTCCCAGTGCCCCGTGCATTTCAAGACAGCTCCGGCCGAGATGTTCCGGGACCTGAAAAAAAACACCGTGTCCCTGAAGAAGGCCGGCCGGCCGGAGGCTGAGGGCCGGATTCCGGTCGGGGAATTCTGCGACATCGACAAGCCCGACTGGATCGGCCGTTACCAGGACATCATCGACCGGCTCGGGAGGGATGAGGGCGCCCATGAATAAGCTGCACGTGAATCCCAAATACTGCAAGGGATGCCTGATCTGCGTGGAGGCCTGCCCGACCAAAGCCATTGCCCCCTGCCCGTCGATCAACGCCAAGGGCTACACCCTGCCCGAGGAAGATGACATGCGCCGCTGCACCGGGTGCAGGCTTTGCGAGACGGTGTGCCCGGACTTTGCCATTGCCGTCGAAACCGACGAAGAACAAGGAGAGTGAACATGGAGCAGGGCAAACCCTTCTCGACACTGCACCACCTGTCGCTCGTGGTGCGGGACATCAACGCCGCCGTCCGCTTCTTGGAATCGGTCGGCATCGGCCCGTTCACAGAATACCCTCCGATGGCGGAGTACACCCGGCTCAACGTGCCGGACAAAGACGGTTTCTTCGACACCCGCATCCGGTGCGCTCAGATCGGTCCGGTTCAGCTTCAGATCGTACAACCTGGCAAGGGTCGAAGCATTTACAAGGATTTCCTTGAAAAGAACGGCGAAGGGGTGTTCCATCTGGGCTTCGTGGTGCCGAACATCGACGCGGCTGAAGCCGAGGCGAAAGGGATGGGGCTCGCGGTGCTCAGCAGCGGCCGGCGCGAGAACGGCAGCGGCTTCTCCTACTTTGCTACGGCCGATAAGTGCGGGGTCACCCTTCTCGCCCGGCAAAGCCCGCCGGCCCAGATGTGAGCGTTTTCAAGAGCCACGCAACGCCGGGTCACGGCCTGAGGCGCCGTTTTTCAACACCTGGAGAGGGCATCGCGTGCCAGCTCATGCAGGGCCTTGTAAGGGTTAGTGACATCCGCCCGCTCGAGCCGTTCCAAGACACGGTCCTCCCCTCCCAACCGTTCGACCCCGTGGCTCCCAAAACTCTCCTGAAAGAGGAGGTAAACCCACCGGATGCGATTTTCGCGGCGGCGTTTTTCCAGACTGCCCGCCAGCAGCAGCCGGTAATGGTCTTCCAGGATCTGCAGCAGTTTTTCCTGGCCCCACCCCTCGAGGGCCGACAGGCGCATCAACTGCGGCGTCCAGCCGTCGTCGCGCCGCCCGCTCGCACCGGATACCGCCCGGAGGTCGTGGTAGGCCTTCAGCGCGGGCGCTTTGCAGTCGGCCTTGTTGACCACCAGGACGTGGGGGATCTCCATGATCCCCGCCTTCATGAACTGCAGGCTGTCACCGCTGCCCGGCTGGACGACATAGACCACCGTGTCCGCCACTTTTTCGATTTCGGTTTCCGACTGTCCCACCCCGGTGGTCTCGATCAAAATGCGGTCGTATGCGGCTTCGAAGAGGCTCAGGCAATGCCGGGTCCTCCATGCCAAACCGCCCAGGTGCGGGCCGGCCGCCATGCTGCGGATGAACAGCCCCGGGTCGCCCGGGTTGTAGTCGATGCGGGCGCGGTCGCCGAGCAGCGCGCCCCCGCTCCGGCGGCTGCTGGGGTCCACCGTCAGCACCCCGACCCGGCGGCCGGCGGAGCGGTACGCCCGGATCAGCCTTGAAATCAGGGTCGACTTTCCAGACCCCGGCGGGCCAGTGACCCCGATGACGTGCCGGCCGGCCCGTGCATGGCGCGTGAGAAGGTCAATCAACTCGCCGGCCAGGCTCTCCGCCGCCGGGCGGCGGTTTTCGAGAAGGTTCAGCGCGGCGGCGATGGCCGTCTTCCGGGCGCTCAAAATGCCCTCCATCTCAATGCCGGCGGAGCGGAGATCCATTTGAACCCATGGGATGACCGGTTTACAGGGAGATGCCGTTGGCCGCCGCGACAATATCGACAATTTCAAGCATGATCCGCCCAAGCTGGTAGTCGCGCGGCGCAAACACGCGCCGGATGGATGCATGCGGCATTTTCTTCAGATCAATCTCGGGGATGATGCCGCCCAGGACCACGGGCAGATTTCCAAGCCCCCGCTCCTCCAGACCGCGGATGACCTCCGGGGCCAGCTTCAGGTGCGATCCGCTGAGGATGGACAGCCCGACCACGTGCACCCCTTCCTGCAGAGCGCTCTCGGCGATCTGCTCGGGTGTCAGGCGGATGCCTTCATAGACCACTTCCATGCCCGCATCGCGGGCTTTCATGGCGATCTGCTCGGCACCGTTGGAGTGTCCGTCCAGGCCCGGTTTGCCGATGAGCATTTTCAGGTTGCGGCCCAGCCGCTCGCTCACCTGCCGCACCCGCTGAATGACGGCACGCATGTCCTCGCCGTCCCCGTCGCCGGCGACGACGCTGCCGACCCCCGTCGGAGCCCGGTACTCTCCGTAGACGCTGCGCAGGGCATCGCTCCATTCCCCGGTGGTCACCCCGGCCTCGGCGCAGGCGATGCTGGCGGTCATCAGATCCTCGCCGGAGGAAATCGTGCGGTGCAGATGATCGAGGGCGCCGGCCACGCGGCCGCCGTCCCTCCGGGTTCGGAACGCCCGCAGGGCTTCGATCTGCTCGTTCTCCACGGTGTCATCCACGGCCAGAAAGGACGCTTCCAGACCGGCGGTCAGCGGGGAGGGCTCTCCCTCCTCGAACCGGTTCAGTCCCACCACCGCCCGCCTCCCGGATTCGATGTCGCGGATGCGGCGCGCGTTGCTTTCCACCAGGCAGCGCTTCATGTAGCCGTTCTCGAGCGCCTCGACCGCACCGCCCATCTCGAGGATCTGGTCGAGTTCCGCCTGCACGGCATCTTCCAAAAGCTTTTCTTTCCCGGCAATGACCGGCGACCCGTCGAAGATGTCCTCGTATTCCAGCAGGTCCGTCTCCTCGGCCAGGATCTGCTGGATGCGCAGGCTCCACTGCTGGTCCCACTTCCGGGGGAGGCCGAGGGCTTCGTTCCAGGCGGGGAGTTGCACCGAGCGCGCCCGCGCCGACTGGCTCAACACCACCCCGAGGAATTCGTAGATGATGCGGGCGATGTTGTTCTCAGGCTGCCGGTCGGTCAGCCCCAGGCTGTTGACCTGGACACCGTAGCGGAAGCGCCGCAGGGCCGGGTCGGACACGCCGTAGCGTTCCCGGCAGATTCGGTCCCACATACGGGAGAAAACGCGCACCTTGCACATCTCCTCGATGAACCGGATGCCCGCGTTCAGGAAGAACGACATGCGCCCGACGACCTGCGGGAAGTCCTGCGCCAAGATGTCGCCGGCCTCGCGCACGGCATCCAGTACGCAGACGGCATTGGCCAGGGTGAAGGCGACCTCCTGCACCGGGTCGGCCCCGGACTCCTGGAGGTGGTAGGAACAGACGTTGATGGGGTTCCATTTGGGCATGCGATGAAAGGCATACCGGATCACCTCGCCGGACAGCCGAATGGATGCCTTGGGCGGAAAGATGTAAGTCCCGCGGCTCAGGTATTCCTTCAGGATATCGTTCTGGGTCGTTCCCCGCAGCTGGGAGATGTCGGCCCCTTGTCGGCGGGCCGCGCACAGATAGAGGGCCAGGATCCAGGCCGTGGGGGCGTTGATGGTCATCGACGTGTTCATGCGTTCGATCGGGATCCGATCGAAGAGGGTTTCCATGTCCTCGCCGGTGCGCATGGGAACGCCGAGTTTGCCCACTTCGCCGCGGGCCAGGGCGTGGTCCGAGTCGTAGCCGGTCTGGGTCGGCAGGTCGAAGGCGATGCTGAGCCCGGTCTGCCCCTTGGCGAGGTTGTCCCGGTAGAGCCGGTTGGATTCCGCGGCGCTGGCATAGCCGGAATAGGTGCGCATCAGCCAGGGCTTGTCCTTGGCGGAGGGTTCCATCTCCTTCATCTCCACATCCTTGATAGACTCTTAAAAGGCATCATCCTTGCGTCACGCGCCGGCGGGATTTGGGCCGCGACCCGCAGCAGCCGTCAGGCGGTGACGGCCAGATTGGGATAGGTCTCCTTCAGGAACTGCACGTACTGGTCGATGGCATCCAAAATGTGGGTACGCATGGCCCGTTCGACCACTTCGGGATCGCCTTTGCGGAAGAGGTCCACGATGCGCCGGTGGGTCTTCTGGGATTCCTGGTGGTTGTGCTCGAAGTAGGTGATCGAATAGCTCAGCCACAAGGATTCGCGGCGCATGGAGGCGATGCGCTCGCAGAGCTCTGCATTGCCGCTGCCCTCGCTGAACACCCGGTGAAAATCCCAATGCCGATAGAAATACTCCTTGAACCGTTTCTGCTGCGCCAAGCGCGCCATGTCCGCCAGAATCTCCTCCAGGAGCTCGCAGCAGGAGGGGTCCGCCTGCTCCGCCGTGAGCCGGGCCGCCAGACCCTCCAGCCAGGCGCGGACGGTGAAGATCTCGCTGATCCACCGCGGCGTGATCGCCCGGACGAATGCCCCCCGGCGGGGAACCATCTTGACCAGCCCCTGGCCCTCCAGCTTGAGCAGCGCTTCGCGCAGGGGGGCGCGGCTCACGCCCAGCAGCCGCTGCAGCTCGGTTTCGATGATCGGCTGGCCGGGCTGGAGCTTGCCCTCGAAAATGGCGTCGCTCAAATGGGTGGCGATGTCTTCGACCAGCGAGCGAGGTAGATCGATGTGTTCGAGAAAGTCGGTTGTCTCCATGGGCAGCTCCTCAGTCGCTTTTTACTCCGGCAATTAAGAGTGCCAATTTTCAGCACGCCATCCCGGTGGGGGCATCATCCCTCTGGGTTCGGTGACCCGGGTGCGGTTGCTTTGCAAACCGTGATCGCCACATCCGGGCAGACCACGTAGCAGGCGCCGCATGCCGTGCAGCTTTCGCCGTCCCCTGCCCGGGCCACGCGAATTCCGCGCCGGTCCGTCTCAGCGGCAAGGCGGATGTCGCCCTTCGGGCAGGCGGCGATGCAGAGGCCGCAGCCCTTGCAGCGCTCGGCGTCGACGCGGATGAGCCCTTTTGTCTTTTTCTTGCTCATGAGCGGTCTTTCCCCGCAAGGGCCTCGATCCCACGGTGGATTGCGGCTTCGTTGAGCGGAATCGCCTCACGGCGGTGCCCGGGCAGCACCCGCGCCAGCCCCTTGACGAGCGAAGGCACGCTGATGCGTCGCAGCACGTGCAAAAGCCCCCCCATGGCCACCATGTTGGCGGACTGGGCCGCCTGCAGCTCCGCCGCGATCCGGTTGGCCGGTATCCCCACCCGCAACACGTCCGTTCGGGCGGGGGGCGTCTCCACCAGGGACTGGTTGTAGATGATCACGCCCCCGGGCTTGACCCGCTCGCTGAATTTGTCCACCGAGGCCTGGTTCATGGCCATGAGATGCGTGAACCGGTTTCGTACCGGAGACCCGATGCGCTCATCCGAGATGACCACCGTGCAATTGGCCGTGCCGCCGCGCATTTCCGGGCCGTAGGACGGGTAGAAGGTGACCTCGAGGTCTTCGTAGATCGCCCCATACGCCAGCAGCCGCCCCATGAGCATGATCCCCTGCCCCCCGAAGCCGGCGATGAGCACCTCGTCGATCATGAGCGGGTCTCCTTCCTGCGCGCCGGAAACTCGCCGAGGGGATAATAGGCCATCATGCCGGACTTGATTTTTTCCATCGACCGCAGCGGATCCAGCCGCCAGTTGGTGGGGCAGGCGGCCAGGATCTCGACCATGCCGAAACCGCGTCCCTCCATCTGCACCTCGAACGCCTTGCGGATCGCTTTTTTGGTTTTCAGGATGTGGGGCACATCGTGTACGGACACGCGGGCGATGTAGGATTCGGGCGCAATGACGGAGAGCATCTCTGCCATCCGCAGAGGGTACCCGCTCTCCTTCGGATCCCGGCCGGCGGGGTAGCTCGTGGTGGCCTGGCCGATGAGGGTGGTGGGCGCCTGCTGGCCGCCGGTGGCCCCGAAAACACCGTTGTTCACGTAGACCACGGTGATGCGCTCGCAGCGGCCGGCAGCGTGCACGATTTCGCCCGTGCCGATGGCCGCCATGTCCCCGTCGCCCTGGTAGGTGAACACCACCGTCTCCGGCCGGGCGCGCTTGATGCCCGTAGCCACGGCCGGACCGCGGCCGTGCAGGGCCATGACCATGTCGCAGTCGAACTGGCGCCAGTTGCGGACGGAGCAGCCGGCGGAGGTCACCCCGATGGCGCGCCGGGTAATGTCCAGCTCATCCATGACCTCCGCCACGAGACGGTGAATCGTGCCGTGCGAGCACCCCGGGCAGTACGGGAACGGGATCTCCGTCATCGCACCCGGCTTATGGTAGACGATCTCCATGTCCTGCATGCGTGAACCCCCTAAGCCCGGCACGATCGAAGGATTTCGCTGTAAATCTCATCCGGGCTGAAGATGTGGCCGCCGCCGGTGCCGTAGTGCCGGATCTCGGCTTCACCGCAGGCGGCCAACCGCACATCCTCCACCATCTGGCCGTTGTTGGCCTCCACCACCAGCAGCCGCCTGGCGCCGGACCGCACCGTGTCTCTCAGGGCCTTCTCCGGGTAAGGATAAAGCGAGATGGGCCGGAAGAGCCCGACCGGCATCCCCTCCTGCCGGGCGCGCAGCACGGCGTCCAGCGCAATGCGCGCCGAACTGCCGAAGGCCACCACCGCGACGCGGGCATCGTCCAGAAGAACGGCCTCGTGGCGCTGCTCGTGCTCAACCATGCGCTCGTACTTGGCCTTGAGCTCGCGGTTCCAGGCGATGAGCTCCTCGTCGGTGTGGGGCGCCACCTTGATGACTTTCCGCGGCTGGTCCCCCTTGCCGCGGACGGCCCAGGCCTTTTCCGGAGCCGTCTGCTGCGGAACGCCTGCGATGTCCACCGGCTCCATCATCTGGCCGAGGATGGCATCCGATAGGATGATCACCGGGTTGCGGTACTGGTCCGCAAGCTCGAACGCCCGGTGGGTCAGCTCGAAGAGTTCCTGGGCGCCGGCCGGCCCGAAGACCAGGCACCGGTAGTCCCCGTGCCCGCCGCCGCGGGTGGCCAGCCGGTAGTCCGCCTGGGACGAGGCGATCCGCCCGAGGCCGGGGCCGGCCCTGGAGACGCACACCACCACGGCCGGCAGCTGGCCGGCCGCCAGCGACGTGAAGCCTTCGCCCAGAAGTGTGAACCCCGGGCCGGAAGACGACGTCATGCAGCGCGCGCCCGTGGCGGCCGCGCCGAACAGCATGTTGATGCCGGCCAGCTCGCTTTCGCTCTGCAGGAAAGTGCCGCCCGCCGGCGGCAGGTGCTGGGCCATGTACTCGAACAGCTCGTTTTGAGGCGTGATCGGGTAGCCGAAGAAAAACTGGCAGCCGGCCCGAATGGCGCCGGCGCCGACCGCCTCGTTGCCCCGCATGAGCGTGATGTCGCGCGTGTCCGTCATATGGCCCCGCACGCCTTCAGCTGCTGAATGTCCGCCTCGGAATACCCCAGCAGGTCGCGGTAGATCACAGCGTTGGCCGAGCCCAGCGGCAGCCCCGGGAAACGAATGCGCCCCGGGGTGGCATCCAATCGGAACGGTACGTTGGGTATTTTCAGGGGGGTGCCGGTGGCCGGGTCCACGATGTCCAGCACGCTATGCCGCTCCCGGTAATGAGGGTTGTCGGCGATGTCTTTCATGCTGGCGATGGGTCCGATGGTGATCCCCAGCTGTTCGCAGGTTTCGATGACCTCCTGCAGGTCCCGGCTGCCCACCCACTCGGAGACGACCTGGTTGATGACCCGGCGGTTCGGGTCCTTGATCCGCTCCTCGTTGATCTTGAAGCGCGGGTCTGCGTTCATCTCGGGGTGGCCGACGCACTCCATTAGGCGTTCAAAGGGCTTCTGGGCCGCGCAGGACATGGTCACCCACCGGCCGTCCCGCGTGGGGTAGTTGTTGCGCGGCACCACATAGCTGAGCTCGTTGCCTTTGGGTTTCGGGACTTCCCCGGTGAGCTGGCAGCTCAAAAAGTCCGGCCCCAGCATGCAAAACAGCGGCTCGTAGAGGGCGAGGTCGATGACTTGACCTCCGGCGGCGCCCCGCTTCTGATGCCGCAGCGCTATCATGACGGCGAAGGCCAGATGGACTCCGGCGATGAAATCGGCCAGCGCCATCGGCGCGTTGGTCGGAGGCCCGCCCGGCTGGGCGTTGAGATAGGTGAATCCGCTGAACCCCTCGGCCAGTGTGCCGAAGCCGGGGCGGCCGGCATACGGGCCGGACTGACCGAAACCGGACACCGTGCCGATGATCAGACCCGGGTTCTCCCGCAGCAGATCCTGCTTGCCGATGCCGAGCTTCTCCAGGGCGCCCGGCCGCATGTTTTCGATGATAACGTCCGCCTGGCGGATCAGGTCGACCAGGACCCGCCGGCCCTCCGGGACCTTGAGGTTCAGGGTGATCGGGAACTTGTTGCGGCCCACGACGGCCCAAAAGGGCTGGATGCCCCGGTCCTCGACGACCCCCCACCCGCGGATGGCATCCGGCCCGGACGGGTTTTCCACCTTGATCACCTCGGCGCCGTAATCCCCCAGAAGCGTCGCGGCATAAGGCGCCGCCATGACGGTCGCCATGTCGATCACCCGGATCCCCGCGAGCGGCAGCCCGGCAAAATGCTCCTGCCGCCGCTGTGCGGCAATAAACTCTGAAAGCTCAGCCTCTGATTTCATCGCATGTCCTTAATTTCGAGGGGTTTTATGGTTTAGGGTTGGGGGTTTGTGTTTGGTAAAGGCCGTGCGGCCAAACAACCAAACACCCGAACACCTAAACACCCCTGCATCTATAAACCCAGATACGCTTTGCGGATCATGTCGGACTGCAGCAACTCCTCTCCCTTGCCTTCCAGAATGATCCGGCCCCGCTGCAAAACGTAGCCCTTGTCCACGATTTTCAGCACCTCGGTGACTTTCTGCTCGACCATCAGGATCGTGGCACCGCTCTTGCGGATGTCCTCGCAGGTGTGGATCACTTTTTTGGACAGGATGGGGCTTAAACCCAACGATGGTTCGTCCAGCATCAGCAGCCGGGGCTTGGCCATCAGGCCCCGGCCGATGGCCAGCTGCTGGCGCTCGCCGCCGCTCAGGGTCTCGCCCTTCTGGTTCTGGCGTTCCCGCAGTTTGGGGAAAAGCGTGAACATCTCCTCCAGGCTCTTCTGGACTTCCTGGTCGTCGTTGCGGGTGTGGGCCCCCACCAGCAGGTTTTCCCTGACCGTGAGCTTGTCGAATATCTTGCGCCCCTCGGGGATGTGGGCGATCCCCTTGGCGGCGATATCATAGGGCTGTGAGGCGTGGATCGCCTCGCCGCGGAATTCAATGCTGCCTTCAAACGGGCGAATGAGCCCCGAGACGGCTCTCAAAATGGTGGACTTGCCGGCACTGTTGGCGCCGACGATGGCGACAAACTGGCCTTCCTCGACCGAGAAGGAAACGTCCTGCAGCACCGGTATGATGTTGTAGCGCACCGATATGGAGTTGACCTTAAGCATGGTAGTCCTCACCCAGGTATGCCTTGATGACGCGGTCGTCCCGAACGACCTTCTCCGGCGGCCCCTCGACGATCAGCTCCCCCGAGTCGAAGACCGCAATCCGCTGGGAGATGTCCATGATCACTTCCATGACGTGCTCCACAACGATGAGAGTGAGCCCCATCGCGTGGATTTTACGGATCAGCTCGACGGCTTCGTCGGTCTCGGTGGGGTTCAGGCCGGCCATGACCTCGTCCAGCAGCATGACGGTTGGCTGCGTGGCGATGGTCCGCGCCAGTTCGATCCGTTTCTGGTCTGCGAGGGTCAGGCTGCCGGCGATCTGGTGGCGCTTGTCCTTCAACCCGGTGATTTCCAGGACCTCCTCGGCCCGAGTCGTGGACGCGCGCGTGGTGGCATGGCGACAGAACGCCCCCATCATGATGTTCTCCAGCACGGTCATCTCGTGAAAGCTCTGCACGATCTGGAACGTGCGGCAGATCCCCAGGTGACAGATCCGATGCGGCCCCAGGCGGGTGATGTTCCGGCCGTTGAAAAAAATATCGCCGCGGGTGGCGCTTAAAAACCCGGTCACGCAGTTGAAAAAGGTGGTCTTGCCGGCGCCGTTCGGTCCGATCAGCCCTAAAATCTCGCCCTTTTCCACGGACAGGTTGATGTTCTGGAGGGCCGCCAGCTCGCCGAAGTGCATGCTGACGTTCTTGGCTTCCAACATCGCCATCGCTCTATCCTTTCTGACGCGTGAGCCGGTGGAGGATGCCCACGATCCCCTTGGGCTCGAAGATGCAGATCAGCATGATCAACAGGCCCAGCACGATCAGGTCGATGCCCATGCCGGTGCCGCCCAGCCAGATCCGGCTGTACTCCTGCAGCGGGATGAGGACCATCGCGCCGAGCAAAGGCCCCCACAGCGACCCCGCACCTCCCAGGGCGGTGACCAGCACGATCTTCATGGAAATGTCCAGCGAGAGCACGGTGGCCGGCTCGATGTGCAGGATATACATGGCGTAGAACCCACCGCAGATGGCGGTGAAGAACGCGCTGATCATGAACGCGTACTGTTTGTAGAGGGAGATGTTCACCCCCATGGCCTGGGCCGCCTCCGGCCGCTGCTTGATGGCGCGGAAGTAGTAGCCCATGCGGGAGCGTTCCATGTGGAAAGCCAGCACCATGACCAGCAGGAAAAAGGCCAGCGTGGTGTAAAGGTAGGGCATCTTGGTCTTGTAGAACATGAAGTTGTAAAAGCCCTGCTCCAGGACCGGGGCGTCGAGCCCGATGGGCCCGTCGACCCATTTCCAGTTGGAGAAAAGCTCCTTGACCACCTCGGCCACGGCGAAGGTGGAAATGGCGAAGTAATGCCCTTTCAGCCGGAACACGGGGACGCCGATGACAATCGCAACAATGACGGAAATCACGGCCCCGATGGCCATCCCGGCCCATGGCGTCATGCCCCACTGGTTGAGCGGCGCCATGGCGGCGTATGCGCCGATGCCGAAGAAGACGGCATGTCCGAAGGATACCTGCCCGGCGTAGCCGCCGATCAGGTTCCAGGCCTGGCTCAGGGTCGTGTAGAGCAGCAGCATGATCAGCAGGTGCTGAAAATGCACGCTGGAGATGACCAGCGGCGCCACCGCGAAAGCCAGCAGAATGCCGGTGAGGGTGATGACGAAACGTTTAGTCGTTTGCATGGCCCTTATCTTTCAATGGGTGAATCACCTAGTCCATTCCGGTGCTGCAGGAACCTGGGCAACGCCGGCATTACCAGCCGAACAGACCTTTGGGCCGTATGGAAATGACGATGAGGTAGAGCACGAAGACCAGTGTGTACTTGAACTCCGGCCCGATCAGGAACCCGCCGACGTTTTCCACCAACCCCACTAAAATCCCGGCCAGAAAGGCGCCGCCGATGTTCCCGAATCCGCCCAGGGCCACGATAACAAAAGACATGATCGCGAAATTCAACCCCACTTCGGGGAAGATCGGGTAGAAGTTGGACAGCAGTCCACCGGCCACTCCCACGCAGGCCGCTCCCAAGCCGAAGGTCAGGGCGAACACGCGGTTGGTGTTGATCCCCATGAGCAGGGCGGTGTCCTTATCCAGGGAGGTGGCCCTCAAGGACCGTCCGTACTTGGTCCGGGCGATCAACAGGTATACGGCATAGGTGATGACCACGCAGCCGACGGCCGAGACTACCTGGGCGACGCTGAAGTGCAACCCCAGGAGCGAGAAATTCTTGCCCGCCAGGATCGACTGGTTGATGACGCGGTAGTTCGGGCCCAGAATGAACAGCACCATGTTGCGGATGAAGATGCTCAGCCCGAAGGTGGCCAGCAGGGCAATCAGGCCCGGGTAGCCCAGCACCGGGCGGATGACCAGCCGGAAGGTGAGCAGGCCGACGAGAAAAAGGAGCACCACCACCAGGGGCAGGGACAAGAGCGGGTCGAGGCCGAGGTTGGCGAACATCAGGAAGCTGCTGAACATGGCCAGCATCAGGAAATCGCCGTGGGCGAAGTTAAGGATGTCCATGACGCCCCAGATCAGGGTCAGCCCCACGGCGATCAGGGAAAAAATAAAACCGATCAAAAGGCCGCTGATGATCAGTTGCAGGAAAATGGCTGAGTCCACGGGGTAGCCTCTGTTGACGACGGTAGACGGTTATCAATAAGGACGCTCCCGCGAGCGGGAGCGTCCCTGTCCATCGGGCGTCCGCTACGGCCTCATCGGCCACACCGTTTTGGCGGTGGCCCATTCTGCCGGCCACACGACCTTGTAGTCGCCGCCGATCACCTGGCTCATGGTGGAGTCGATCCAGATGTTCTGGCCGGTCTCGTCGAACTTCACCCCTTTGCCCGGCAGGGTGGCAATCTGAAGCTCCGTGGTCGCCAGAGCGTCCCGCACCGCATCCGGGCTCAGGTCCTTGGCGCGGTTGAAGGCGTCTGCTGCCACGAAAATCGCGGTCAGGGCCTCCATGGCCACTCCGTCGAGGTTGCTGTTGACCTTAGCCTTGAACATGTCATTGAGCACCTTCAACTGGGCCTTCTTCGCGATGAAGTCCTCGGCGAAGGTGCAGGATCCCATGTAGTTCTCAACCGTCTTGCCGAGCTCCTTGGCGAAAACCGGGTTCTGATAGCCGCCGCAGAAGGAAAGATTGGCGGGCACCTTGACCCCGAGGCTTTCATAGGCCTTGGCGAACAGCATCATCTCGCTGAACTGCGTGGCGTGGAAGACCACGTCGGGCTGCGCCGCCTTAACCTTCAACACCTCGGCGTTCACGTCCGTGGCCTTGAACTCGTAGGGGATGTCGGCCACGATCTGGTAGGCGCCTTTGGAATTGGCAACCGCCTTCTTGACTTCCTCATTGGCATGGAAACCGAACTCGGTCTTCTCATACACCATGGCGATCTTGGACACCTTCTTGCCCTCTTTCTTCATGTCATTGAGGAACTGGAAGAACATGACGGTGTCGTGGTAGTCGGTCGGGGCGATGCGGAAGAAATACTTGAGGCCGCGTTCGGTCAAGGCGGCGGAGGAGGACTCCGCGCAGAGATAGGGGAACTTCTGCCGTTCGGCCACGAAACTGGTGGGCTTGGTCACCGAGCTCTGGTAGGCGCCGATGATCAGCTTGGCCTTGCCTTCCTGGAGAATGCGCTCGGTTTCGGCCTTGCCGACCTCGGGCGAACCCTGGGTGTCGTAGTATTTCAGGACGATCTTGGCGCCGCCCTTGTTGGGGATGCCCTGGGTCTTGGCATACGGGATGCCCGGCAGGTCGTAGGACCCGTTGATGATCTCCGCGGCCACGTCGCATGCGGCTTTCGCCCGGTTCCCGGGGTCGGCCAGCGGCCCGCTCAGAGGGTAGAGCAGCGCGACTTCAATCGGATCCGCAGCGTTCGCCGCCGGGCAGAGCCCCAGCAGCAGAACCAAGCCGAAGAAAAGAACGAGATGCTTCTTCATGGAGGAACCTCCTTTGGGGTGATGGTTACAGCCAACGCGGTCGTCGACCCGCAAAATCACAACGCCTTGACGGGGTGGCAGCCCTAAAAGTGCCGGTCCGCTCCTTTAATCGGTGAGATGTCATGGAGTGCTTTCGAGACTGACCCATCCGATTCCGAGTTCCACCAGTTTGCCGGCGGTCGGGATCCCGTTGTGGTCCCAGCCGTGCATGTCATAATAAAGGTCCAGCGACCTTTCAAATTCGGCCCGATCCAGGGCGCGGCCCTTGAGCAGGCCGCCCTCGAGGGGCTCGAAGAACCGCTCCGGAAGCCGATCGTCCTTGCGGGAGGCGCCCTGCCGCACCGAGACGCAGCGCTTGAGCGTGACCGTACGCTCCCCCAGCTTCATGATCTCCCACAGCCGCGTGTCCCAGCCGGTGGCCGCCGCGACCGCATCGGCCACCTGGTGCATTTTCATGAGCTTGCCGGGGCCGGCGGTGAAGATGCAAAGCCCCAGGGTGTTGAACAGGTTCCAGGTGTACTGCATGTAGGTGAACTGGCGGACCTTGTCCGGGTTGAGCTCGACGGCCGGGGTCGGCGTGAGAATGCCGATCTCGTGCAGGTCTCCCACTCCCAGCGCCCCCGGCTGGAACAGGTAGTCGTGAGGGCCTTCGGTGTGGTTGGCGCCGGTGGAGGAAAGCGCGTAGGCGAGCGCCAGGCTGCCCTTGCCGCGCGGCTCGTGCATCGCCATTTCCTGGCCCTTGGCCTGCATGGCAAAGCGCTCGGCCCCGCCACCGATCCGGTGCGCCGCCCGCAGCGAGCCCTCGGCCAAAAGATCCCCGAACCCCTCGCGTCGGGCGATCTTGTGAACGCAGCCGATCATGGCCTGCGCGTTGCCGAACCGCAGGTCCAGGCCGTCCGTATCCTTGGGGGTGAGCAGGCCGTTCTCGAAGCACTCCATGGCGAAGGCGATCGTCGCCCCCGTCGATATGGTGTCAAGGGTGTAGGTGTTGCACAGCTCGTGCGCCTTGCAGACCGCCTCCAGGTCCGACACGCCGCAGAGCGAGCCGAACGCGGCCGCCGTCTCGTACTCGGGGCCGCCGTAGGCAGGGTCGACTTTCCAGGGGCCGTCGGAGCGCGCCACGCGCTTGCAGCGCACGACGCAGGCCTGGCAGCCGCCGGCCTCGGTGAAGTACTTTTGGTGGAACGTGTTGCCGCAGATATCCTCGGCCTTTTCAAAGCTACCGCTGCGGAAATTGCGAGTCGGCAGGATGCCCGCCTCGTCCAGCTCGGTGACGTCCCAGCCGATGGTGCCGCCGTCGTGCAGCACCCGCTCGATCGGGTGGTCCATGAAGTTGTCCGCGTACCACTTAATCATCTGCTTGAGGGCGGACTTGTCACTGAAGGGCACCGGCCGGCTGCCGCAGACGGCGACGGCCTTGAGGTTCTTGGACCCCATGACCGCGCCCATGCCGCCGCGCCCGTTGGTGTGCTTCAGGGCGTTGACGACGCAGGCAAAGCGCACCTGGTTTTCACCGGCCGGTCCGATGGCCGCAACGCGCACGTTCGAGGCGCCGGTCTGCGCCTCGATGATCTTCTGGGTTTCGCCGGTGCCCGTGCCCCACAGCGCCGCTGCGTCCCGGATTTCCACCTCCCCGTCCCGGATCCACAGGTAGACCGGCCGCTCGGCCCGGCCCTCCACCAGCACGGCGTCGAAACCCGCGCGCTTCAGCTCCGGGGACCACCAGCCGCCGGCTTCCCCTTCCCCGTAGACCCCGGTCAGCGGCGAAATGGCCGCCACGGAATACCGGTTGGCGCCGGGGATGCCGCTGCCCACCAGCGGGCTTGATGCAAAGACCAGAAGGTTTTCGGGACCGAGGGGATTTTCTATTCTCCCACGCTCTTTTAGAAGGTAGTGGCACGCCAGGGCGCTTCCGCCGAAATACGTCCGGTAGAAGGTGTCGTCCGGCTCCTCGACCCGGTGCTTGCGTCCGGGTAGGTCGACTCGCAGGATCTTCCCGGTGACTCCGAACTTCATGATCGGTTTTCTCCTATGTCTCGAGTTGATAGGGTAGCGGTCAGCCGCCCCCGATGACGGCAACGCATTTGACGTCGTCGCCGGGTTGAAGACGGTAGGAGCCGGATTGGGGGTGTCCGTTCACGATGAAGAGGGAAATCAGGCCTTCGGGCAGGCCGATCTCCCGGCAGACCCTCTCCAGGGTTTGCCCATCGCGGTCCGCCAGCTCGATGCGGCCCTGATCGTCGAGAAGCCCTTGGCAGTAGGGTTTCAGCAGTCCGATCGGTCTTAAAGTAGCATTCATCGGGCCATCAGCTGCCGTCGGTCGTGTTTGTGTCGGGCATTGCGGGCCCCCTCACGGGGGTGCAGGTGAAGCAGGTCAAGAAAACCGGGGCCAGGATAGAGGGGGGTGCCCGAATTGTCAAGTGGTAGATTTCGATTGTCGACAATACAAAATTTCCCCCCCTCCTTTTTTGAAAGCGCGGATCTAAACACCCCTTCATGCCGGAGGACCCCGGCGCAAGGTTGCATGCATTGCCGTCTTTATTACGTCGGCCATTAAACATGGCAAATTCGGCCCGTGACAAACAGGCGGGGCGGGGTTGATTTTTGCGATACTTGCGGGTAGAAGCAGCGTAGCGGGCGTATAGCGTCCTTCGGAAACTCCCTTCACCATCCGGAAACTGCACCCGCGCTTTTGACTTAAGTCAAGTCGCTGTCTGCGCCTTCTGTCGTATACGGATTCTGTCATTACGTTTTACCGTCCTTTCCACTCAAGCTCCTCTGGCTCCGTTTCACCATGATCACCATCGCGCCGTGGAGGTGTCCATGTCAGCCGACGGTTTCCTTTCCAAACTCAGGTTCCTGCGCCCTCTGGGCGAAAAACAAGACTGCCGCGAAGACACGGTCTCCGGCGGCTGGGGCGAGGTGCGCTGCGGCCAGCGCGAATGGGAGGACTTCTACCGGCGGCGCTGGCAGTACGACAAGCGCGTGCGCTCCACCCACGGCGTCAACTGCACGGGCTCCTGTTCCTGGGACGTCTACGTCAAGAACGGAATCATCGTCTGGGAGACCCAGCGCACGGACTACCCCGGCTGCGGCGCCGGCTTCCCCAACCACGAGCCCCGCGGATGCCCGCGCGGGGCAACCTACTCCTGGTACACCTACAGCCCGGTGCGCCTGAAGCACCCGCTGATGCGCTCGACCCTGCTCGCGCTCTGGCGCGAAGCGATCGCCGCGCAACCGGACCCGATCGCCGCCTGGCGCAGCATCGTCGCGGACGAGGCCAAGCGCACTTCCTACCAGACCGAACGCGGCAAGGGCGGCTTCGTCCGGGTGTCCTGGGACGAGGCGGCAACCCTCGTGGCCGCTTCCCTCATCCACACCATCCAGACCCAGGGGCCCGACCGCATCTTCGGCTTCACGCCGATCCCGGCCATGTCCATGGTCTGCTACGCCTCCGGGGCGCGCTTTCTGTCGCTCATCGGCGGGGTGCTGGCGAGCTTCTACGACTGGTACTGCGACCTGCCGCCGGCCTCGCCCCAGATGTGGGGCGAGCAGACCGACGTTCCCGAAAGCGCCGACTGGTACGAATCCTCCTACATGATTGTCTGGGGCACCAACCTGCCCATGACGCGCACGCCGGACGCCCATTTCTTCACCGAGGCCCGCTACCGCGGCGCGCGGGTGGCCGCCGTGGCCCCGGACTACGCCGAGTACGTCAAGTTCGCGGACACCTGGCTGCCGGCCAAGGCCGGCACGGACGCGGCGCTCGCCATGGCCATGAGCCACGTCATCCTCCGGGAGTTCTACATCGACCGGCCGAGCGCGTATTTCACGTCCTATGCCAAGGCCTACACCGATCTGCCGTTCGCGGTCGTGCTGGAAGCGCACGAGGGGGATTTCAAGGCCGGCCGCTTCCTGCGGGCCGCGGACCTGGGCCACACGTCGAACAACGCCCAGTGGAAGACCGTTCTCTTCGACGCCGCCTCCGGCGGCTTCGCGGTGCCGAACGGCAGCATCGGCTTCCGCTGGAACGAGGAGGGCCGCTGGAACCTGCATCTGAAGGACTCAGCCACGGACGCCGCCATCGACCCATTGCTCAGCTTCGCGTCATCCTGCGAGCGCTGGGTCCGGGTGCACTCCCCGCTTTTCGACGTGAGCGGCGCCGGCACGCGCGCCGGCGTCGTGCCGGTCAGACAGGTGCAAACTCCGGCCGGTCCGGTCGTCGTCACCACGGTCTTCGACCTTCTGGCCGCCCATCTCGGCGTCCGGCGCAGGGAGACGGATGCGCACCCGGAGGACTACCCCTCCGGATACAGCGACCCGCAGGCCTACACGCCCGCCTGGCAGGAAGCCATCACCGGTGTCCCGGCCGCGGACGCGATCCGCGTGGCTCGCGAGTTCGCGGAGAATGCGGAAAAAACCCGGGGCAAGTCCATGATCTTCCTCGGCGCCGGCACCAACCACTGGTTCCACAGCGACATGATCTACCGAGCCATCCTCAATCTCACCACGCTCTGCGGCTGCCAGGGGGTCAACGGCGGCGGCTGGGCGCACTACGTGGGCCAGGAAAAAGTGCGGCCCCAGTCGGCCTGGTCCCAGGTGGCCTTCGGACTGGACTGGCGCCGGCCGCCGCGCCAGCAGAACGGGACCTCCCTCTGGTACTTCGCGACCGACCAGTGGCGCTACGACACCCTGGACCTGCAGACACTGGCTTCGCCGCTGGAGCCATCCCGGGTGCCGCGGCACCCGGCGGACTGCAACGTGATCGCCGCCCGGCTCGGGTGGCTGCCGTCGTTCCCGCAGTTCGACCGCAACCCGATCGACCTGGTCCGCGAGGCCGTGGCGGCCGGCGCGGCCTCGGATGCGGAGATCGTCGGCCACGTGGTGGAGCGGCTGAAGAAGGGCGAGCTGCGCTTCGCCATCGAAGACCCCGACCACCCGGCCAACTTCCCACGGGTGCTCTTTCTCTGGCGCGCGAACCTGCTCGGCGCGAGCTCCAAGGGCCACGAGTATTTCCTGAAACACCTGCTCGGGGTGGACAGCGCGGTGCTGAACACCGAAAGCCCCGCCCGGCCGGAGGAGGTCGTCTGGCGCGAGCGCGCCCCGGAAGGCAAGCTCGACCTGCTGGTGACTCTCGAGATCCGCATGTCCACGAGCGCCATGTACGCCGACGTGGCCCTGCCCGCGGCCGGCTGGTACGAGATGCACGACCTCAACACCACCGACATGCACCCGTTCATCCACCCTTTCAACCCGGCCGTGGACCCGCCCTGGGAGGCGCGCACCAACTGGGACCAGTTCAAAACCATTGCCGCCAAGTTCTCCGAACTGGCCGCGGTTCACCTCAAGGGGGCGCGCGACCTGGTGGCCGGCCCGCTGCTGCACGACAGCCCGGGTGAAATCGCCCAGGCCGAGGTGAAGGATTGGCGCAAGGGCGAGTGCGAGCCGGTGCCCGGCAAGACCATGCCCAGCCTGGCGGTTGTTTCTCGGGACTACGCCAACGCCTACCGCATGATGACGGCCCTCGGCCCGCTGGCCGCCACGCCGGGGGTGGGCTCCAAGGGGATCATGTGGACGGCGGAGGAGGAATACGCCGAGCTCAAGGAGACGCTCGGCACGGTGACCGCTCCCGGGGTGAGCCAGGGAATGCCGTCGCTCGAGACCGGCCGGCAGGTGGCCGAGACGATCCTCATGCTTGCGCCCGAAACCAACGGCGCAACGGCGATGAAGTCCTGGGTTCCCCTGGAGAAGCGCACCGGGCTTTCGCTCAGCCACCTGAGTGTCGCGCGCAAGAGCGACAAGTACAGCTTCGAAGACCTGACCGCCCAGCCCCGCAAGATCATCACCACCCCGGTGTGGAGCGGCATCGAGTCCGAGCAGCGGCGCTACTCGCCCTTCGTGATCAACATCGAGGAGAAGGTGCCGTTCCGGACGCTGACCGGCCGGGCCCACTTCTACCTGGATCACCCGTGGATGCGGCACTTCGGCGAGGGGCTCCCGGTGTTCCGGCCGCCGGTGGACATGTCGGCCCTCGGGTCGACCGACGTCAAGCGCGATGCCGGCAAGGAGCTGGTGCTGAACTATCTCACCCCCCACTCCAAGTGGTCGATTCACAGCACCTACTCCGACACCCTCACCATGCTGACCCTCTTCCGGGGCGGGGAGGCGATCTGGCTCAACAACGACGACGCCGCCTCGATCGGCGTTGCGGACAGCGACTGGCTGGAGTGCTTCAACGTCAATGGGGTGGTGATGGCCAAGGCCGTGGTCAGCCACCGCATCCCGCCGGGCAAGGCCTTCATGTACCACGCCCAGGAGCGGCTCATCAACACGCCGGGCGCGCCGCTTTCCGGCAAGCGCGGCGGCACCCACAACAGCGTCACGCGGATCATGGTCAAGCCCACCCACATGATCGGCGGCTACGCCCAGCTCAGCTACGGCTTCAACTACTACGGCCCCGTCGGCTCCCAGCGCGACGAGGTGATCGTGGTGCGCAAGGCCGGGGAGGTCGAGTGGTATGAAGATTAAAGCCCAGCTCGCGATGGTGTTGAACCTGGACAAGTGCATCGGCTGCCACACCTGCAGCATCCCCTGCAAGAACGTCTGGACCAACCGCAAGGGCGCCGAGTACATGTGGTTCAACAACGTGGAGACCAAACCCGGCATCGGCTACCCCAAGAAGTGGGAGAACCAGGACATCCACAAGGGCGGCTGGGTGCTGAAAGGCAGGCGGCCGGCCCTCACGGGCCGGGAACAAGGCCCGCCGCCTGGCCGGCATCTTCCACAACCCCGACCTGCCCACCATCGACGAGTACTACGAACCCTGGACGTACGACTACGGGAAGCTCGTCAGCGGGCCGGGGAAGAAGCACCAGCCGTCGCTGCGGCCGCGCTCCCAGTTGAACGACGCCAGCATGGAGATCAACTGGGGGCCCAACTGGGAGGACGATCTCGCGGGCGTCTGCGAGACCGGCGGCGGGGACGTGAACTTCAAGGGGCTGGACCACTCCATCTACCTGCAGTTCAAAAAAGTGTTTTTTCTCTACCTGCCCCGGCTGTGCGAGCACTGCCTCAACCCGGCCTGCGTCGCCTCCTGCCCTTCCGGCGCGCTCTACAAGCGCGACGAGGACGGCATCGTGCTCGTGGATCAGGAGCGCTGCCGGGGCTGGCGTTTCTGCGTGTCCGGCTGCCCCTACAAGAAGACCTACTTCAACTGGAAGACCGGCCGGGCCGAGAAGTGCCTGTTCTGCTACCCCCGCACGGAGGCCGGCCTGCCGACGCTCTGCGCCCACAGCTGTGTCGGCCGCATCCGTTACCTCGGCGTCCTGCTCTACGACGCCGAGCGCATCCGCGAGGCGGCCGCCGCCGCCGACGTCACCTCCGTGTACCCCGAGCACCTCGACATCATGCTCGACCCCCACGACCCCAAAGTCGCCGCCGAGGCCGAGCGCCAGGGGATCGCCGAAAACTATCTCACGGCGGCGCGGCGCTCGCCGGTGTACCGCCTGATCAAGGAATGGCGGCTCGCACTCCCGCTGCACCCGGAGTTCCGCACCCTGCCCATGGTCTGGTACGTGCCGCCCTTGAGCCCCGCCAACCCCGCGGTGGATGCGGCCGGTCCTGCGGCCGGCATCGACTCCCTGCGCATCCCGGTGACGTATCTGGCCAACCTGCTCACGGCAGGCGACGAGGGGCCGGTGCGCCTGGCGCTGAAACGCCTGGCGGCCCTGCGGGCCTACATGCGCTCGGTGCGTCTGGGGCAGACGGCGGACACCGCCGTGCTCGACGCCGTCGGCCTGGACACGCGGGCGGCCGAGGACATGTACCGGCTGCTGGCCCTGGCCTATCACAGCGAACGATTCGTGCTGCCCACCGCCGGCCGAATCGATGAGGCATCACCTTACTTCGACCAGGGAAGTTGCGGGTACCCGCGATGACGGACGAAAAGAGAGCCCTCCTCAAACTGTTGAGCCTTTGCCTGGCCTACCCGGATGCGGAGACCCTGCCGAAATGGAAACCGCGGCGGCAGGGTTGGGTGAGCCTCGCGCGCGGGAACGCCTGTCCCATTTCATGACGCTGATGAAAGCGCAGTCCCTGCTGAAACTCCAGGAGCATTACACGGCGGTTTTCGACATGAACCCTTCCGCCAGCCTGAACCTCACCTACCACCTCATGGGCGACCGCGAAGACCGCGGCCGGGCGCTGGCGGAGCTGCTGGAAGTCTACCTGCGGGCCGGGTTTGAGCCGGCCGTCAACGAGCTGCCGGATTTTTTGCCCCTGATGCTGGAATTCATGGCGGCATCACCGCCGGCCGAACCCCACGGGCTGATCCTGCGGTGCCTGTCGGCCGTGCCCGCCATTGCCGGCCGCCTGAAGGAAACCGATTCGCTGTATGCCGTTCCGCTGGAGCTGGTGTGCGGGGTCTTTCCCGAAACAACGGATGTTCCCCTATCGCCGGCCGGGGCCGCCCCGGCCGGTGCCTCAGGAGCGTGACATGGGCACCATCGATCTGCTCGCGTTTGTGGCGTTTCCGTACCTGTGCCTGGCCGTTTTCGCCGTCGGCCATGCCTATCGCTACATCACCGACCGCTACGCCTGGAATTCCCACGGCAGCGAGCTCATCGAAAAGAAGACCCTGTTTTTCGGGTCCTACCTCTTCCATTTCGGGATCCTGGGAACATTGGCCGGCCATGCCACAGGCTTGCTGATCCCCCAGACCGTGTTCGACATGGTCGGGATCGACACGGCCGCCCATACGGCGCTCGCGCATTACGGCGGCAGAGTGGTAGGATTTGCGGCCTTCTTCGGCGTCTTGATCTTAGTGGCGCGCCGGCTGTTCATACGTCGCATCCGCCTGATGACGACCGCCACCGATTTCGCCGTCCTGTTCGGGCTGGCCTTTGTGACCGGCGTCGGCACCTACGACGTGTTCTTCGGGGGGTTCCACGTGCTCGACACCATTGCGCCCTGGATCCGCGGCATCCTCACCCTGCAGCCCGACCCGGGCCTGATGGCGGAAGTGCCGCTCCCGTACAAGCTCCACATTCTGGCGGCCTTCGCGCTGCTGGCCTTTTCTCCATTCACGCGCCTGATCCACATCTGGAGCGTGCCGCTGTTCTACATCTTCCGGCGGCCGCTCCTGTTCCGACGGCGGGTGGTGGCATGAAGGAAGAAAGTGCCTAAAATGCCTACAGTGCCAAAAATCAATAGGCCGATCGCGGCTGGAAAGCCGCTCCCACAGAGTCCTCCACATTCCGGTTGAGGGACCATCAATGGCCAAAGATGAAAACGTCTGCTACGCGATCTCGAATCCCCGCGCGGCGCTGGCGTGGACGACGCTCGCGTTCTTTGCCGGGTTCGCCGGCGTTTCCGCGTTCGGGCCGATCGTCCCCAAGCTCAAGCAGGCCATGGATGTCGGGCCCTTCCTGATGGGCATCCTGGCGGCCTCGCCCGCTCTCACCGGCTCGCTGCTGCGGATCCCCTTCGGGGCCATGGTCGACCGCATGGGGGGCAAGAAACCGATCCTGATCCTGCTGGTGCTGGCGGCCGCGGGGGTGGCCGGCATCACCGTCATGTTCAGCCTCGGCGGGCCGCCCCGGGCAGAGCATTACCCGTTCTTTCTCATTTTCGGCATGCTCTGCGGCTGCGGCATCGCCGTGTTTTCGGTCGGGGTCCCGGCGGTCTCCTACTGGTACCCGCAGCGCAAGCAGGGGACGGCGCTCGCGGTCTACGGCGGGCTGGGGAACCTGGCGCCCGGGATGTTCGCCCTGCTGCTGCCCTTCCTGGTGGTGAGCATCGGGTTTAGCTGGTCTTACGTGCTGTGGCTGATCGCGCTGCTGGCGATGACCTTCCTGGTCTTCGCGCGCATGAAGGACGCCCCCTATTTCCAATACAAGGAAATGGGCATGGACATCGACCCCGACGCGCTGCTGCTCGCCTGCGGCGAGGAGCTGGTGCCGACCGGCAAGGCCATGGACTCCATCCGCAAAGCCGGCGCCGATTGGCGTACCTGGGTGTTGACCTATTTCTACTTCATCACCTTCGGCGGATTCATCGCCCTCACGGTGTGGCTGCCCACCTTCTGGGCCGACGGCTTCAAGATCAGCCTCGTGCAGGCCGGCCTGTTCACGGCCGCCTTCTCCCTTTCAGCGAGCCTTCTGCGGGTGGCCGGCGGCATCGCCTCGGACAAACTGGGAGGGCTGCTGGTGGCCCAATTTTCATTCGTGGTGGTGGCGGCCGGATCCCTGGTGCTGATCTTCGGGGGGCGGTCGATCGCCGCCGCGTTTTTTGGCCAGATGCTGCTGGCGCTGGGGATGGGGGTTGCCAACGCGGCGGTGTTCAAGCTGGTGCCCAAATTCACGCCCAAGGCCGTGGGCGGGGCCGCCGGGATCATCGGCGGGCTGGGCGCCTTCGGCGGGTTCGTCCTGCCGCCGGCCCTGGGGCTGTTCGTCCGGATGAACGGGGAACCCGGCTACGCACTAGGGATTTTACATGTTCCTGGGGCTGGCGGTCTCGGCGCTCATCCTGTTCACGGTCCTCAAACGCTCGACCGCCTCTGTCCTCCCTTAGATAATGGACGTGCATAAAGCCGTTCGTTTCAACGAAGTTGCTCTTTTTCCCCCTGTGGGAGCGGCTTTCCAGCCGCGAAAATCGAGGCTGAAAGCCTCTCCCACAAAAACATGCTTTATTACCTGGAAGGATGGCGCGGCGAGCCATAACCTGCTTTTTACGAAGTCATCATAGGTGGTGCATGAAAAAGAAACCCAGCACTTCGCAAGATACGCTGTGCGGGCGCCCCGTCGAGAGGGTCTTGGAGGAGATCACGAACTTCCACGGGTTCCCGGCGCCGGGGGTGGTGATCGGCGCCGTCATGGTGGACTGGGCCAAGGAGCACATCGGCCCGGGGGTCGAGGCCGACGCCATTGTGGAGACGCTGCGCTGCCTCCCGGACGCGGTGCAGCTCTTCACGCCGTGCACCCTGGGAAACGGCTGGATGCGGGTGCTCGACTGGGACCGCTTCGCCCTGACGCTTTACGACCGCGCCACCCGCCGCGGCGGCAGGGTCTGGCTGGACGCGGCAAAGACCGCCGCGCACCCCGCCATCCACGACTGGTTCCTGAAGCGTGTCGCCAAGGACACGCTGCCGCTGGAAACCCTCCTGGGGAGCATCCTTGAAGCCGGCCGCGCGGTGCTTTCCTGCCGGTCCGTCATCGTAACTGATTTTCTCAGGCGCACCAAAAAGGAGAAAGTCGGAATCTGCCCGGGGTGTGGAGAAGCCTTCGACCCGCGCGCGGGGGACTGCTGCAAAGGCTGTCTGCGCGGCGGGTATTTCAAGCTGGACGACGCCTGATTCGGGTAGTCCTATCCGTCCTCAAGCCGGTAGCGGAAATCGCAGAAAGGCGCCCCTTCCATGAGGGTCTGCGTGCGGGTCAACCGGATCCGCGGGTTGAAGCCTTCGATCAGCGCAAAATCCCTTGAGCAGGAAAGCGCGGGCCCCAGCCGGGGAATGCCCATGTCACGGTACATCTCGGCATAGCGGCAGCGGGTGACGTTGTAGGCGAAGACGCTTTCCCCCTCCTCGACCACGTCGATCTCAAGCGCCTTGCCCTTGGTCCAGTGGATGAGGGACTCCCGGAATTTGGACAGTGAGTCCCCGCCCATGGCCCGCGCCAGTTCGGCCCCCTGCGCGTGCGCGATCGAAACGATCGTCTCACGGATCACGCGCAGCACCCGCTCCTCTCCGAATTCTCTGCCCAGGGCCGCCACGAGGGGGGCGAGCAGCCGCGCCTCGACTTCGCGCCGGGTCAGCACGCCGATCAGTTGGTTGAGATGATCCGGGGGAAGTTCCGGAAAGCCGGGGTTTCGGGTGGGGGTCATGGGTGCCGCCTGCCTCCTATCTGATTAAATATCCTCACCGCGAGCCTCCGGCTCATTGCGTTTCCGGCGAAGCTGAACGCTTGCGGGTGGGGGTCCCGCCGCGGCGGGATCATCGGATGCCGGGCGATTCAGGAGACCGATTGCGGGCTCTCCTCCTCACCCGGAGGCGGAAGCTCGTCCGGAGCCGTTTCGGACTGGGGGTTTTTCTTATCGAGCTTGCGCTGCCGTTTCTCCTCCTGTTTCTTTTTGCGCTCCAGTTCCTTCTGCCGTTTGGTGAATGAAAAATTGGTCCTCGCCAACGAGCCACCTCCGTGCTTTTTTGTTGAGGTCGAAACCAAAAGGGCATTCCCTCTTCTTGAGAAAGAATGCCCCGTTTGGATCCTAAAGATTTGCTACTTCAGCGTGACGTTTACGGCCGAAGGGCCTTTGGGGCCCTGCTGAATGTCGAAGGTCACTTTGTCGCCTTCGTTCAGGCTTTTGTAACCCGATGCGTTGATCCCTGAGTGATGAACAAAAACATCCGGGCCGTTTTCCTGGGCGATAAACCCGTAGCCTTTGCTGCTGTTGAACCACTTTACAGTTCCATCCGCCATGGTGACATCCTCCTTTCTCAAATGTTCTCAGGGTCTCAACCTGGAGGCTGTCGATCAGACGAACGAAACTCACCTTCAGAGCGAAACCGGCCCGCCAATGAAGGACGGTCCTTTAGCGATTACAAGGACCATAACCCTAATTTTCGCCGGAAGCAAGCGAATTATTGCTGGCCGTCCCAAAGGGGGGTTTGCATCCCCCATGCAGGTGTATTATGGGAACATGACATCGGTCTGACACAGCCTGAGAGCTATGGTGATGAAACGCGTCCACGGGTGGTTCCGAATCCTGCCTTCGACCCTTGCGTTCTACCGCGAGGCCCGGCGCCGTCCGGCTTTCAGCTGCAAAGAGTTTGTCCACGGCTACATCTACGGCCGCTGGACGTACGCTTACATCGGCATCGCCACGGGCCGGCACCGCCTGCTCAAAAAGCTGGGGCCGCTGGTGGATCTCGCACTGGGGTGGTTGGCCCGGGAACCCGGCAGCCGCTCCGAGAAGGACACCGCTGCCTCCGCGAAGGCGCTCCCGGCGGATGAAGCCTCCCTTCAGAAACTCAGGTTTGCCGATGCCTACCACGGCAAGGTGCTCCTGCCCGAGGCGGCGCGCAGGCTCGTCACGGTCGACCGGAACGTACGCCTCACCGGCTTGGAAACGGTGGTGCCATACGCCCTGGCCCGGGACTTGATCTTGCAGCACCCGGACCATATAATTCTGCTCGATTGCCCGTGCCGCAGCACGCGGGCGAACCCCTGTCTGCCGTTGGATGTCTGCCTGGTCATCGGCGAGCCTTTCGCGGGTTTCATTGCCGAGCACCACCCCGCGAAAAGCCGCTGGATTTCGCAGGCCGAGGCCTTGGACGTGCTGAAGGCCGCCGGCGAGCGCGGCAATGTTCACCATGCCTTTTTCAAGGAGGCCATGCTCGGACGGTTCTACGCGATCTGCAATTGCTGTGCGTGCTGCTGCGGGGCCATGCAGGCCCGGCGCAACGGAGTCCCGATGCTCGCCTCCTCCGGCTATGTCGCCAGGGTCGACCCGGAGCGCTGCGACGGTTGCGGGGCCTGCGGGGCCGAATGCCAGTTTCAAGCGGCCGCCTTTGAAGACGGCATCGCCACCGTTGACCCGGTCAAGTGCATGGGCTGCGGGACCTGCGTGCCCCGCTGTCCGTCGGAGGCGATAGTGCTTCAGCGCGCTCCGGATAAAGGCGACCCGTTGGATCTGGGAATTTTGATGCCCCGGTCCGCCGGCACGCCGCAACCCTTTGACAAGGCCGCAACCCGATGAACGACCATTTCAAAACATGCCCGTTATGTTCCAAGCTCTGGACCTCCCGCCAAGAATTCCTGAAAGACGGGGATATCGAACTCGTCGGCTACCAGGTGGACTTCGAGGAAGTTGCGCTCGGCCTTTTTCTGTTCAACCACAACACGTGCAAGACGACCCTGGCGATCCAGGCCCGCCAGCTGAAGGATCTATATCTCGGACCGATGTTCAAGGAACGCAAGACCGGGCAGAAGGAGTGCCCGGGGCATTGTTTGCGGCGCTCGGCGTTGGATCCGTGCCCGGCCGAATGCGAGTGCGCCTGGGTGCGGGGCCTCCTTCAGATCATTCGCAATTGGCCCAAATCCACTGCGGCGCCTCGGGTTGAGAACAGCGGCGGTCCCGAAACCATCGACGACGATTCATGCAGAAAGGTTGGCCACGCATGCTGATCGAGGGATTCAAGGCGCTTCATCCGATCGCACAGGCATTGTGCGGCACGCTCTTCACCTGGTTTCTGACGGCGCTGGGGGCTGGGCTTGTATTTTTCTTCAAAAAGATCAACCACCGGGTGCTGAACGGCATGCTCGGCTTCGCCGCGGGGGTCATGATCGCGGCGAGCTACTGGTCGCTGCTCGCGCCCGCCATCGAAATGGCGGAAGCGGACGGCGGCCCGGCCTGGGTGCCCGCGACGGTCGGGTTCCTGGCGGGCGGGTTTTTCATCTGGTTGGTGGACCGACT
>CAVQTH010000028.1:0-38574 GCA_963716325.1 uncultured delta proteobacterium
GGCGGACCATTCGGAAGTATTTGGGGAGGCTTACTCGCATGATACTGATACGGAACGGAGAGGTTTTCGGGCCCCGCGCCATGGGCCGCTGCGACATCCTGACCGGCGGCGGCAAGATCCTGGCCCTCGAAAAAAGCATCCCTGCGGCGGGGCTTCCCGGCGAAGTCGAGGTCATCGACGCCCGCGGGCTCGCCGTGGTACCGGGCTTCGTCGACGGGCACCAGCATTTCACCGGCGGCGGCGGCGAGGGCGGGTTTCACACCCGCACCCCGGAAATGCAGCTCAGCATGAACACGGCAAACGGCGTGACCACGGCCGTGGGGCTGCTCGGCACCGACGCCCTCACCCGCTCCGTCGAGAGCCTCTACGCCAAGACCCAGGCCTTCAACGCCGAGGGCATCACCGCCTTCATGCTCACGGGCTCCTACTGGCACCCTTCCCCGACCGTCACCGGCAGCGTCGCCCGCGACCTGGTGTATCTTCAGCCGGTCATCGGCTGCAAGCTGGCCCTCTCCGACATCCGCGGACCCCACCTCGAGGCGGCCGACCTGGCGGCCCTGGCCGCGGCCATCCGCGTGGCGGCCCTGGTGGCCGACAAGCCGGGCTTCATCACCGTCCACACCGGGGTCAAGCCCGCCGGACTCGATTTGATTTTCGAGGTCGTGCAGAAAAACGGCACGCGGCCGGACATGTTCATCCCCACCCACATCAACCGCAGGAACACGCGCCTGACCGAGCAGGTGCTGGAACTGGCCCGCCTGGGGGCGGTGGTCGACGCCACCTGCATGATGAGCCTGCCCGCCGAGGGCTCGGCGCATATGTCCGCCGCGGACTTTGCCTGCCTGGCGGACGAGAACGGCCTGTTCGACCGGGTTGCCTTCAGCTCGGATGCCGGCGGCTCCCTGCCGGTGTGGAACGAGGACCGCAGCCGCATCCTCGGGATGGGCATCGGCACGCCGGCCTCGCTCCTGTTTGAGCTCTCCGCGCTGGTCAACACAAAGGGCATGCCGCTTGAAAAGGCGCTCCGCCCGCTGACGATCTCCCCGGCCCGGGTCTATGGGCTGGCCGGAGTCAAGGGCGAATTGAAGCCGGGCGCCGATGCCGACGTCCTGGTGCTCGATCCCGCCGCGATGGCCGTCCGGGACGTGCTCGCCAAGGGCGCAGTGATGATCCGCAACCGTGTGATCGAGAAAAAAGGGTATTTTGAATAGCGAGCCCACTCACGCGGCGGCGCTGCCGCCGGACGATATCCTGGCCATCCGGGGCCTGTCCCTGAGCTTTCCCACATTCGGCGGGTTCACCCCGGTCCTGCACGATGTTTCTTTTTCCGTGAAGAAGGGCGAAACGCTCGCCATCGTGGGCGAGTCCGGGTCCGGGAAAACCGTCACCATGCGTCGGGTCATGCACCTTCTGCACAACGTGCGCACCGATGCCGGCGTGATCACGCTGCGCAAGAAAGACGGCAGCGTCCTGGACATCACCCGCCTCTCCAACTCCGAGGCCAGGGAGATTCGCGGGGTCGACCTGTCCATGGTCTTCCAGGAGCCCATGACCTCGCTGAACCCGCTCTTCACCATCGGCAACCAGCTCGAGGAGGCCATCCTCTCCCACCAGGACCTCCCGCGCAGTGAGGCAACGCGCAAGGCGCTCGAGCTGCTCGAGATCGCCCGCATCCCGGATGCGAAAAAACGGTCCTCGGAGTATCCCCACCAGATGTCGGGGGGCATGCGCCAGCGCGTCATGATCGCCATGGCGCTCGCCTGCCGGCCCCAGGTCCTCATCGCCGACGAGCCCACCACCGCGCTCGACGTGACCATCCAGGCGCAGATCCTGGCGCTGATCCGCTCTCTGCAGAAGCAGTTCGACATGGCGGTGGTTTTCATCACGCACGACATGGGGGTGGTGGCCGAGCTGGCGGAGCGCGTCATCGTCATGTACCAAGGACGCATCGTCGAAACCAACGACGTCCACACCCTGTTCGGGAACCCGTCCCACCCGTACACCCGCGCGCTGCTGAAGGCCGTGCCGCGGCTCGGCAGCATGCGGGGCCGCAAAAACCCCGCGACGCTGCCCGTGCTGGACATGGAAAGTGAATTGAAGCGCGGCGCGGGCGAGGCGCCCCCTCGGGAAAAAGAGATCGACACGGCCGATTACCGCAAGGAGCCGGTCCTGGACGTCCGCAACCTGACCACCCGTTTCGTGTCTCGGAAAACGTTTTTCGGCCGGCCCACGCACCTGGTCTACGCTGTGGAAAACGTGAGCTTCCGGCTCTACCCGGGGGAGACCCTCGGGATCGTGGGCGAGTCCGGGTGCGGGAAAACCACGGCCGGCTACTCGGCGCTCAAGCTGGTCCCCGCAACGGGGCAAGTTCTTTTCGACGGCAAGGATGTCATGGCCGTCCAAGAAGTTGAAATGCAGAAGCTGAGGCAGAACTTCCAGTTCGTCTTTCAGGACCCCTTTGCCTCGCTCAACCCCCGCCGGACCATCGGCGCTTCCGTTGCCGAGCCCCTAGTCATCCACCGCATGGGCGACAAGGACCGGCTGGAGAAAAAGGTGGGGGACCTGCTCGAGCGCGTGGGCATCCCCGCCGGGCACGCCTCGCGCTACCCGCACGAGTTCTCGGGCGGCCAGCGCCAGCGCATCGCCATCGCGCGGGCGCTCGCCACCGAGCCGCGGGTGATCGTCGCCGACGAGGCCGTCTCCTCGCTCGACGTGTCCATCCGGGCCACGGTGCTCAACCTGATGATGGAGCTTCAAAAGGACATGAACCTGTCCTACATCTTCATCTCCCACGACATGGCGGTGGTGGAGCGGGTGAGCCACCGCGTGGCGGTCATGTACCTGGGGCAGATCGTTGAGATGGGCCGCCGCAGCGATATTTTTGAAAACCCGCAGCACCCCTACACCCGCAAACTGCTGGCGGCGATCCCCGTGGCCGACCCCGCCCTCCGGACCTCGTTCAGCATGCTGACGGGGGAGATCCCGAGCCCGGTCCGGAAAGTGGGTGACCCGCCGCCGCCGCTGCGGTATGAAGAGGTGGCGCCGGGGCACATGGTGGCGGTGTGACGCCGCGCGGGAGAGAACAGAGTCCAGCACGTTGCGCCGGGCTGTGGCAGAGGAGTTCATAAACTGTGGGAGTGGCTTTCAGCCACGATCACTCAGCGCCGTCAAGCAACGCATTGCGATCGCGGCTGGAAAGCCGCTCCCACAAAAACAGCAAGTTCGTAGATCAACCGTACATCAACCCAAGACGAAAAGGAGGAAAGCCATGGTTGCGAAGAGATTGTTTCTGGTTTTGCTGTGCCTGACGGTGATGGCCGCGCCGGCCTTCGGCGCGGCGAAGGATGTCATCTACGCATCCGAATCCACGCCGAAGTCCCTGGACCCGCACGACACCACGGACACCTATTCCGGCGCCATCGAAAAGGCCATGCTGGAAGGGCTCATGGGGTTCGACAAGGATTTGAAGGTGATCCCCCTGCTGGCTGAAAGCTACAGCTTCAACAGCGCCGCCACCGAGTTCACCTTCAAGCTGCGCAAAGGCATCACGTTTCACGATGGCACGCCGTTCAACGCCGAGGCCGTGCGCGTGAACATCGCGCGCCTGATGGGCGGGAAGCTGAAACGCAGCAGCCTGATGAAGTCGGTCAAGGAGTTGGTCGTCGTCGACGATGCGACCGTCAAGTTCGTCCTGAACGAGCCCTTCGGCGCCTTCATCAACACCGTCGCCCACCCGGGGGCCCTGATGCTGAGCCCCGCCGCCATCGCTAAGCACGGGGACCAGGTGAGCAAGAACCCCGTCGGGACGGGACCCTTCATCTTCGTGGAGTGGGTTTCCGACACGGTCAAGATCAAGAAAAACCCCGGGTATTGGAGGGGTGCTGCGAAGGTTGATTCCATCACCTTCCGGCCGATCCCGGAAAGCGGGTCCCGGGTAGCCATGCTGCGCGCCGGCCAGGCCCACTACATCTACCCCATGCCGGCCGAGATGCTCAAGGTGGTCCAGGCCGACCCCAAGATCGAGATCATCGAGCGGCCGTCCATCGTCGAGCGCTACCTGGTCCTGAACACCCGCTATGCGCCGCTGGCCGATCAGCGCGTGCGCCAGGCCATCAACTATGCCCTGGACAAGCAGGCCATCATCCGCATCGCCTGGGGCGGCGCTGCCACGGAAGCCGATTCCATCATCCCCCCCAACCTCCAGTTCTACAAGAAGCAGAGCACCTGGCCCTACGACCTCGCCAAGGCCAAGGCGCTGATGAAGGAAGCCGGCCATGAGAAGGGGTTCAAGGTCGTCTTCCTGACCCCCAACCCCTCCAACCGACTGCGGGCCACGGAAATGGTGCAGCAGCAGCTCAAGGAGATCAACATCACCGGCGAGATCCAGTCGATGGATGTCGCGAGCTTCTACAACAAGCTCGAAGCCCACCGGGCGGACGACGCGAACCAGGTGCCCTTCATCGGTTTCGGCGGGTGGTCCTCCTCCACGGGCGACGCGGACTGGGGCATCCGGCCGCTGCTGGCGACGCAGGCCTTCCCGCCCGCCCTTTCCAACTTCGGGTTTTTCTCCGACAAGAAAGTGGACGAGTTGATCCAGGCCGGCCTGGTCTCGGCCGACCCCGCGGTGCGCGGCGAGGCCTACGCCAAGTGCCAGGACGCCGCGTGGCCCATGGCCCCGTGGGGCTATCTCTTCGTGGACACGCTGATAGCGGCCAAGTCCAAGACTCTCAAAGGCATCTATCCCCTGCCCGACGGCGGGTTTTCCGTGGAGCATGCGGAGCTGACCGACTAGGCATGCTGAAGTATTTCTTCAAGCGCTGCGCGGCCATCGTTCCCGTGCTGGTGGTGGTCTCCATTCTGGCATGCGGTTTCGTGCGCCTGTTGCCTGGAGACCCCGCCCGCATGATGGCCGGCCCGGACGCGGACACGGCGACCATCCAAATGCTGCGCGAGCAGCTCGGGCTGGACCGGTCCCTGCCGGTGCAGTATGTCACCTACATGGGCAATGTGCTGCGGGGCGACCTCGGCATGAGCCTCAAAACCAAGCTGCCGGTCTTCCAGGAGATTTCCCTGCGCTATCTTCCGACCATGGTCCTGGCCCTTGCGGGAATGGCCTGGTCGGTTCTGTTCGGCGTATTTTTCGGAGCGGTGGCGGCCATCTACAACGGCAAATGGCAGGACCACACCGCCATGCTGATCTCGGTTTCCGGCATCTCCCTGCCGCAGTTCTGGCTGGGGTTGCTGGTGATCCAGCTTTTCGCGGTCCACCTGGGATGGGCCCCCGTTGCCGGGTTCACGGGGAAGTGGTCGGAGCTGGTCCTGCCGTCCTTCACGCTCGGCGCCACGGTGGCGGCCATCATGGCCCGTTTCACCTTGTCGGCCTTCCTGGACGTACTGAACGAGGAGTACATCAGCACCGCCCGGGCCAAGGGCGTGCCCGAGCGCCGGGTCATGTGGAAGCACGCCTTCCGCAACGCGCTGATCCCCGTGGTCACCATGGCGGGCCTGCAGTTCGGTTTTCTGCTGGGCGGCTCCGTGGTGGTCGAGACGGTGTTCGCCTGGCCGGGCCTGGGGCGGTTCATGATCGAGGCGGTCGCCGTGCGCGACTACCCCGTCTTGCAGGCGCTGCTGCTGCTTTACTCCTTTCATTTCGTTTTCATCAATCTGCTGGTGGACATGGTGTACGCCCTGATCAACCCTGAAATCCGGTTCGAGTGAACCACCGTATGACCGAAACCAAAGCGACCCCTTTCAGAATCGTCTGGTACAAGTTCAAACAGCGCAAAACCGCGCTGGTGGCGGGGATCTTCATCGTGCTGCTGGCGCTCGCGGCTGTTTTTGCGCCGGTGATCGCCCCGTACGACCCGTATGCGATCAACTACAGCCTCTCCAAACTGCCCCCCAGCGCGGAGCACTGGGCCGGGACCGACCTCTACGGCCGGGACATCCTCAGCCGGATCATATACGGCGCCCGCATATCCCTGGCGGTCGGGCTGACGTCGGTGCTGGTGGGGGCGCTGGCCGGGGTGGCGCTCGGGTTGATCAGCGGGTTCTTCGGCGGGTTTCTGGACGGCCTGATCATGCGCACGTCGGACGTTCTTTTCGCCTTCCCCGGGATTCTGCTGGCCATCGCCATCGTGGCCATCCTGGGCCCGGGGCTCGTCAACGTGGTGGTGGCCGTGTCCGTCTTCAGCCTGCCGACCTTCGCCCGGATCGTGCGCGGCAGCACCCTGGCGCTGAAGGAGAGCCTCTACGTCCGGGCGGCGCGCAGCATCGGCGCTTCCAGGAAACGAATCATGTTCGTGCACATCATGCCCGGGACCTTGAGCGGTGTCATCGTCTACTTCACCATGCGCATCGGCACGTCCATCATCACCGCCGCCAGCCTGAGCTTCCTGGGGCTGGGGGCCCAGCCGCCCACACCCGAATGGGGTGCCATGCTGGCCGAAAGCCGGGATTACATCGGGGTGGCCGACCACATGACCATCTTCCCCGGCATCGCCATCTTCCTGACCGTGTTGTTCTTCAACCTCTTCGGCGACGGCCTGCGGGCGGCGCTCGACCCCAAGCTGAAGTAACAGGCCTGAGTAATTACCCCCCATCGTTGCTGCTCAGGTGGAGAGGGTTCAGGGTTCAGGATTTAGGAGAGATAAATGGAAGCGTATCGACGGTTGGAGGATTTGGTCGTCTATCAGAAGCTCTGTCGTTTGCACATTGAGATCGGCGGACTCACCCACCGGTGGCCAGCCGAGGAAAGGTACGAGTTGGGGTCGCAAATTAGACGTTCATCGAACAGTGCGGCTGCCCAACTGGCCGAGAAGTACGATGATCGGCACGTTCGGAATAAAATCGAGGGTGTCAATCGAAGCCGAGGAGAGGCCGCGGAAACCGTGCATCACCTTTATATGGCACATCTGAAAGGCTATGAAACCCAGACGACTTACGAAGAGTATCGCGCTCGATATCAGGAGTGCATCCGGATGCTCAATGGCATGGAACGCCCTCTTGAAAAGCAGTTGCCTAAATCTGATCGCCGCTGGCCCCAATCGGCCGTACGGGAGAATGGCGAGAACTATGGGGCATCCCCTCGTGGATTTCCTGAACCCTGAACCCCGAACCCTTGAGACCCGATTAATAACCCCCGCAGCATCCAATGATCCGGGTTGCCAGATCGAATGCCGCTCACACCGGGGAGCTGTTGCACCGGCGTGCGGCCGCGCGCCTATTTGCTGTTGATGGCGTCGATCAACTGCCGGAGCCTTGCGAAATCCTTCTTGTTGAAGTCCACGACCAGCCTCGGCAGCTGCGCGAGCTCCGGCTCGTCGCACTCCTTGGCCAACGCGCCGGAAAGCACCATGTCGCCGCCGTCGACGATGAGGTCTCCGAACTCGCGCTTGAGCCCCCCGATGCACGCGGCCGGCAGCTCTGAGACCATGCGGATCACGGCCTTGCCGCCGGCGAAGCGCAGGCTGTGGTAACGCCGGTAAAACCCGTTTATGACGGCCACGGCCTCGTCGACGTCCTGGGTGTGATGGAAAAAGGCGAAATCGCTCGGCCCGATGTAGCCGCCCGACGCGAGGTGGTCTTTCAGAAAACCCTTCCAGCCCGACCAGTAATGGTCCCCGGGCCGGTCCATCAGGACGACCGGCAGGGGGTAGCGTTTGCCGGTCTGGAGCAGGGTCAGGGCTTCCATGGCCTCATCGAGCGTCCCGAAGCCGCCGGGGAAAAGCGCCACCGCGCAGGCTTCCTTGATGAAGGCCACCTTGCGGTTGAAAAAATACTTGTACATGATGTCGCGCGGGCTTCCGTTCATCACGGGGTTCGACTTCTGTTCGAAGGGCAGGCGGATGCCGACCCCGAAGGACTTCTCGAGGCCGGCGCCTTCGTTGGCCGCCTGCATGATCCCCGGCCCGCCCCCGGTGATCACCATGAAGCCAGCGGCGGCCAGTTTCCGGCCGAACTCCATCGCCATCCGGTAAAGCGGGTGGTCCGGCGTCGTCCGCGCCGAGCCGAACACGGTGATTTTGCGGGTATCGCGGTAGTCGCCGAAGACCTTGGACGTGTACCGCATCTCCTTCAGGGTTCCGCACATGATTTTCAGATCGGCCTTTTCCGGGTTTTCCTGGCCGGCCTTCAGTGCGGCGATGATCATTTCGCGAACGATCGCACGGTGGCGTATGGGCCCGACCAGGTCGAGCAGTTCCTTGATGGCAGTGTCCACGGCGCCGTTGCCGGCTGTAAAACGAAGTTCCATTCATACCTCCGATTCAGGGTCTCTTGCTGTGCACATTATAACAGGTTATGCGCGGTTTCCAAATCATTCCCAATGTTCAAATGCCCATAGACATGGTATCCTGCCGCCCGGCAACGAAAGTCATGCCTCCAGAGGCGGTCATGATTCCATGGGAGTTCATCGGCAGCGCCCCGCTGCCGGCAGGCGGTGAAGCGCTGCGGTTGTACCAGCGGGGGGGGGAGTTCTCGATCCGGGTCGGCGGCGGCGAGCTCATGAACAGCCGCGCCCATGAATCAGAGGATGCACTGGCCGATCTGGCGTGTGCCAAAATCGCCGACCGCCCCAAACCCCGGGTGTTAATCGGCGGGCTGGGCATGGGGTACACCGCGGCGGCGGCACTGAAACGCCTCGGCGCCGCGGGGCGGGTGGTGATTGCCGAACTGGCCCCGGGGGTGGTGGAATGGAACCGGGGGCCTTTGGCGGAGCTGGCCGGCCGCCCCCTGGAGGATGCCCGGGTCCGTGTGCGCGAGATCGACGTCGGCCGGGTCCTCCGGGAGGGGCCGCAAGCTTACGATGCCATCCTGCTGGACGTGGACAACGGCCCCGAACGGCTGGCCCACCGGGCCAACGAATGGCTCTATTCCATGGCCGGGCTGGCGGCCGCGCATGTGACCCTGCGTCCGGCCGGTGTGCTGGCCATATGGTCGGCAGCGCCGGATCGTGCTTTTTCAAAGCGTCTGCGCCGCGCGGGCTTTGCGGTGGAGGAGGTTTGCTCGCACGCGCGGGCGGCCGGCCGCGGGGGCAGGCGCACGATATGGCTCGCCGTTCGCGGCGCTTGAGGAACTCGACGTCTCCATGGCAGCCACCCTTCTCATCCAGTGCAAGTCTCTCAGCAAGTCCTTCACGCTGCACCCCCTGTTCACGGCGATCACCTTGGGGTTTTTCGAGGGTGAACGCATGGGGCTGATCGGCCCCAACGGTTCCGGGAAGTCCACCTTGCTAAAGATTCTGGCCGGGCTGGAGACGCCGGACGCCGGCGAGATGACTCGCAAGCGGGACACCCGGCTGGTCTATCTGCCCCAGGCGGACGAGCTCGACCCGGACAAGACCGTCGAGCAGACCCTGCTTGAAGCCATCGCCGACCCGGCGGAGGCGTCCGCGCTGATCCGCGAGACGATTTTGCAAATGGAGTTTGAGCGGACGGACCGGCGGGCCGGCACCCTCTCGGGCGGTTGGCGCAAGCGGCTGGCCATCGCGCGGGCCCTGATCCAGGAACCCGACCTCCTGCTCATGGACGAGCCCACCAACCACCTGGATCTGGAGGGCATCCTGTGGCTGGAGGCGGTGCTGAAACAGGCGCCGTTTGCCTTCGTCCTGGTGAGCCACGACCGCACCTTTCTGGAAAGCGTGACCAACCGGACGGTGGAGTTGAACCGGCTCTACCCCGACGGCTATCTGCGGGTGGAGGGCAATTACTCGGCCTTCATCGAAAAACGGGAACAGTTCGCCCGGGCCCAGACCCAGCAGGAGGCGGTACTTTCCAACAAGGCCCGCCGCGAAATCGAGTGGCTGCGCCGCGGCCCCAAGGCCCGCCGGACGAAGGCCAAATACCGCATTGCCGGCGCCCACCAGCTCCAGGACGAGTTGGGAGCGGTCCGGGAGCGCAACGCCGTAAACCGCAGCGCCCGCATCGAGTTCGACGCCACCGGCCGCAAGACCAAAAAGCTCCTGAAAACCAACGGGCTCGCGCTGGCGCGCGGCGGAAGGCCCCTGTTTTCGGGGCTGGATCTCACGCTGTCCCCCGGGTCCTGTCTGGGGGTCATGGGCCGGAACGGATCGGGCAAAAGCAGCCTCCTGCACCTGCTCAACGGGGATCTCTCCCCCGACGCCGGGTCCATCGAGCGCGCGGAAGGCGTGTCGATCGTGGTTTTCGATCAGAAGCGGGAACAGCTCGACTCGAGCCTGACGTTGAAAGAGGCCCTCTGCCCCTCCGGGGACATGGTCGTGTTCCAGGGGCGGCAGCTGCACGTCGTGGCCTGGGCCAAGCGGTTCCTGTTCCCACCCGACCAGCTGCCGCTGCCGGTGTCCCGGCTGTCGGGTGGGGAGAGGTCCCGGTTGATCATCGCCCGCCTCATGCTGAAGCCGGCGGACATCCTGCTGCTCGACGAGCCCACCAACGACATCGACATCCCCACGCTCGACACGCTCGAGGAAGGCCTGCTGGGATTCCAAGGGGCCATCGTGCTGATCACCCACGACCGGCTGCTGCTGGACAACATGAGCGATCAACTGCTGTTTCTGGACGGCCTCGGACGGGCGGAATTCTTCGCGGACTACGATCAGTGGCTCGCGGCCCAGGCGGCGGCGGCCGCGCAGAAAACCTTTGCGAGAACGCCGCCCAAGCACCGGCGGGCCGCCCCCCGCAAGTTGCCTTACCCGGAGCAAAGCGAGTTGAACCGGATGCAGGCGTCCATCGAAAAAGCCGAGGCGGCGGCCGCGGCGACCCGGGGCCGGCTCGACGACCCGCTGATTGCAAGCGATGCCGCCCGGCTGGGCGAGCTGTATGCGCAGCTCACGGAGGCCGAGGAGAAGGTGCGGCGGTTGTACGACCGCTGGGCGGAGCTGGAAGCCCTGCGCGAGCGGCTGGGCCAAGAGGATTGACGGCCCTGTGGCATGGAGACCGGAACCTTCTGGCGCAATAAATCCGAAGCATTTACTTTTTCTCCACGTACCGCAGAATGGCCCTGAACTGGCTTTCCCCGTCCAGGCCGGCCTCTTCCAGCACCTTTTCGGCCGGCCCGCTGCCGAGGAAATGACCTTCGCGGAAGGGGTGCAGGGTCATCATCCGGCCGCGGCCGGAGCACACCCAGCGCTCCATGGTGGGAAGGGTGAACCCCGTGATCCCCATCGCCTCCTGCGCGGAGGCTTCCGGGTATGCCTTTTCCTTCTCCGCGGCCGGCAGGAGATCGAAGAGCTCCGCGCTGGCCACATAGTAGACATCCAGGTCAACGCCCTTCGTCTTCAACAGCGGCAGGGCCTGCTCGACGAAGGCGTAGCCGACGTCGCTGCCCTGGAGCACCACCGTGCCGTCCCGCCGGCCCTGCGCCCGCCGCAGAAGATACACCCCCCCCGCCGCCGCCGTGGCCGGCGCCAGGCCCAGTTCCTGCCGATCGATCACCTTTTCCGAGGGCCGCGTGACGAACGGCGCCATCACCGCCGGCCGCTTGGCCAGCGCCGCGGACACGAGGGTCCAGATTTCCTGGGGGTCCCAGGGGGTGAGCGTGATCATCGTGCCGAGGGGGAAATTGCCTTGGAGCAGCTGCAGGGCCTGGGGGTCGGCATGCGTCGGCCCGTCTTCGCCGGTCTTGACCCCCGCGTGCGCGCAAATCAGGATGAAGGGTTTGTAGGGTTCCTGAAAAACGGCCTGGCGGGCCTGGTTGCCGATGGCGTGCAGGCGGGCGGCGACGTGCCCGAGCGCGGCGATGAAGGCCCCGTAGGAGGAGCCCACTCCGATGTGGCGCCCGTAGGTCGAAAGACCCGCCAGGATGCCGCACATGGCGTCCTCGCAGATCCCGCCGGTTGACATCATCCGCGCCCCGGGGTTCGTGGCGGCGTTGTACCAGCCCTCCGGAAACCCCTGCCCGATGGTGTTGACGCTCGTGGAGGCGTAGAGGTCGGCGGACGCCGTCAGCAAGGCGCCCTTGCTCGCCCGGTTGTAATGCTGCAGCACACGCCCCAGTTCGCCCCTCAGCGTGGCCGCCTGGCCGGGTTTCAGCGTCAGCTCGTCCGGGATGCGGCCCGCGGTTTTCGCTGCCTGCTCGAACACGGCTTGAACCGCCGGCGCCTGCGGCCGTTGCGTGCGGGCCCGGCGGTCCAGGCGGCGCCGCGCTTCGCGCAGTTTCTGCGCCAGCACCGCCACCAGGGGTTGGTTTCGTTCCAGGGTGCCGCGGATCACCGTCAGCGCTTCCCAGAAGCATTCCTCGAGAATCCCCGGGTCCCCGCCCGCCCGGCAGCGCTGGCTGGCGCTCTCGCAGCGCGGAAGCTGAACCGGCGTCTGCGCGATGAAGGGCGCGACGGCCTTGAAAAACCCGTCCGCGCACAGGCCGTGGCCGGCGCCGTGGGAGGCTCTGCCCTCCACCCCGTACTGCCAGCCCTTTTGGGTGCGATAGACGATCGCCGTTGGCTGATCGTTCCGGATGGCCAGGGCCCGGCGCTGGGCGGCGAGAACCTGTCCGAAATCCATCCCGTCCGGCACCAGGATGGCATTCCAGTCGTGCAGCAGGGCGAATTCCACCGGGTTCCACTGCACGTATTCGCCGGGAGCATCACCGTCGCGGCAGACCCGGTTGGAGTCGATCGACGCCTGGTTCCAGTCCACGTGCAGGATCGCGTTCTTCAGGCAGGCCGTGCCGGCCGCGGCCATGGCCTCGCCGACCCGGCCGGGCGTCATCCCCCCCTCCCCCTCGACGATGTGCACGCGCGGCGCGCCGGCGCCGTAATAGTCCATGGCGCCGAAGGCCAGCCCCAGCGAGGCCGCGACCCCGACCCCCGACGCGCCCGTCGACAGGCGCAGGAACGGGGTGGCCGGGGTCGGGTGGCCGTCGAGCGGCTTCACTCCGAATTTCAGGAAGAGCGGGGTTCTGGTGAGCGGATTGCGCCGAAAACCGAGCAGGTCCTCCAGGCGGAGCCGGTGCTTTTCGTCCCTGGGGAGGAGCTCCGGGCAGCCGATGCGGATCACCTCGTTGCGCAGGGCCCACATGGCGTAGAGGCCGAGCGTCTTGTGGCCCGCGGCATAGGACACGATGTCGGCATCCTCGCGGTCGGGGTTCGCGACGTCGTAGTCCAGGCTGTCGAAAACGACCCCGGCCACAAAGCGGCCGGAGGAGATCGACCCGCCGGGATGGCCGGACATGGGAACGTAATTGTACAGCATGGCGCACAGCGCCCGGTACATCAGGTCGAGCGCTTCAAAATGCGTTGTGTCTTCAACGGAAGCCTGTTTTTCGACCTTCTCCTTTGAAATGTCGATGTAAACGCCTCTTCGAGGTCCGAGCTCGAATCCCATGGCAGCCTCCTTTTTTCGAATCAGTTTTCTCAGCGGGTTTCTTGCCCCATAACAAGAAGATCGAGGTGTGAACCTCAAACCGAACGAGCACCGTGGTTTTTACAATTCTACCCGGCCTGGGGTCATTTCTCAAGATGCAAACGGGTTGGCTCCGGCTGCGGGGTTCTCCGGCGCGCAGGAATTCGGGCGATGTGCACCATTTCGGGGCGGATGGACTGCCGGGCACAGGGCAGGCTACATTCGCCGCGATGCCAGGAAAGCCCAGAGCATGGCCAGGGTGAGGCCCGCGATCGTCAGGTAGAGCGCCAGCAGGCCGAAATGGGCCAGGATGGCGGTGCTCATCATGGGACCCAGGGCGTTTCCCACGAAGCGCCCGGAATTGAGGAACCCGAGGGTGGTCCCTCCCCCTTCGCCGGCAAAGGTTGCAATGACCAGCGGGATGACGGCCGCGATCATGCCCGTCTGGAGCACACGGACCAGGGTGAAGCTGTAAACGCCGGTGCTGAAATATAGCAGGGCCTGCAGGGCCGCGGCCGACAGGCAGGCGATGGTGATGAGACGGGCCAGGCCCCACCTGGAAGCAAGGCTGACCAGCACATAATTGCCGACGATGGCCGTGGCCATGTACGCCATCATGATGGTTCCGGCCGTGGTGATGGCCGCCGGTTCCTCGACCTGGAAGCCCTCCAGGATGTGAGGCAGGATGCTGGGGAGAAACATGAGATGGATCGTCCCGATGATGGTGAGCCCCCAGCCCCACAGGATCCCTCCCGTGAGCGGTTTGCCCCGCCGGGGACGCTTGGGCTGGACGGGGATGTCCCGGACGTGGCTGTGGCAATATACGAGCGATAAAAAGACCACGACCAGCGCGATGATGAAGGGGGAGTGGTAGCCGAACAGAGCCACGGCATAAGCGCCCAGGGGCGGCCCGATGAGCTGCCCCGCCGTCATGGAGTTCTGGAAGAGACCCAAGTATTTGGGAAGTTTATCCTTCGGCGCAGAGGCGGCGATCAGCACGAGCCCGATGGTGGAGACCCCGCCGAGAGCTCCCTGGATGAGCCTGAGAGTGAGGAGCAGGGGCAGGCTTTCGACAAACCCCATGATGAAAAAGATGACGCCGTTGCAGAAAATACCGCTCTGAAAGAGGAGCTTCGGCCGAATGCGTGCGGTGAGGCTTCCCCAGAAGGGAGCCGCCATTGCGGCGATCATGGACGTGGCCCCCATGATCATGCCGATCCAGAGCATCGTCTCCTTCTCACCGTAGGCACTGACCTTCAGGATGTAGAAGGGCATGAAGGACATGATGCAGTTGAAGGAAAAGGCGATCCCGAACTGGGAGACGGCGATGAAGTAGATCCCCTTGGCAGGGTCCCCGGCCGGCGGGGCACCCAGAGGCATCGAAGGCCCGGCAGGATTCATGCCGGCATCAATCACGTGAACAACGTTTTGTGCACTTCGTCGGCATGCGTCCACCTCCATTGCAACGGGTGTCTGTTTCCGGCCGCTTGAATATGGTAGGAAACGTTTTGAAACCGCTAAGCGTTGATGCGCTGAATGCTTGCATATCAGCAAAGCGCACCATGATTCAAGCAGACAGAGGAACCGACGATGAAGATGCTTCTTCGGGTGCGGCCGGTCGGCCCATGGCAGGCGAACGCGCACGTGCTGGTGTGTCCGGCCGGCAGGCAGAGTGTGCTGATCGACCCGGCAGCCGAGCCTCGCGTGCTGGAAGCCCTGCTGGACGGCACCCGCCCGGTCGCCATCCTGCTCACCCACTCCCACCCCGACCACACCGACGCCTTGTTGGAGATGCGCTCCCGGCTGGGGGTCCCGGCCATGGCCCACCCGGCGTTTGCAGGCGCGGGAGTCGACCGGGCGCTTCACGATGGCGACATGATCGCGGTCGGCGAGCATCGGCTGAAAGTGCATCACGCCCCCGGACACACGCCGGACCAGTTATGCCTGGCCATAGAAGACGATGACCGCATCGTCGTGGGCGACGCGGTTTTCGAAGGCGGCCCCGGCAAGACCTGGACGCCGGAGGATTTTCAAATCACACTGGACACGCTGCGGCGCGTGATCCTGGCTTGGCCGGACGGCGCGCGCTGCTACCCGGGCCACGGCGGCCCCTTCCGCCTGGGCGACATCCGCAGCGCTATCGAGTCCTTCATCTCCAGGGACCACGGCCGGTTCTGCGGCGATGCCACCTGGGGGATGTGAGAGAGCCGTCCGATCCCTCCGCCGTGCACAAGGGGCCAGCCACGACTCCATCGGTTGGCTCGGACCATCTTCAAATCCGAAGGCCCGCCGGCATGAGCCGTTGACTCTTGCCGCCGCACAGGTGTAAAAATGCGTTACGGACAGATTGTTCATCTTGGTTCTGCCGGGCTGAAGCGGCTCTCCGTTCCGGCAAGCAAGCCGGAACCCCTCTCCCACCTCGTATCCATTTCAGCCCGGTTTCGGGCATCCCTGACCCAGGCGCGAATCTTCATGCAGCCCTTGATCGTCGGCATCGACGTCGGATCGGTGTCGGTCTCCCTGGCCGTGATCGGCCGGGACCGGCAGTGGATCGATAGTGCTTATGCCTTCCACCAGGGGGATGCGGCCGGGACTTTGAAGGGTCTCCTCGCAAAAGTGGACCTGCGCGGCGGGGTGCATGTGGCCGTCACGGGCACCGCTCCCAGCGCCATCCTTGCGCAGGGACGCTATGACAGCCTCGTTTCCCTGATCACGGGCTGCCGCGAGTATCACGCTAACGCCGGCTCCATCCTGCACGTCGGCGGCGAGCGCTTCGGTCTTGTGCAATTCGACGACGCCGGGCACTACACCCGCTATCAAACCAACACCACCTGCGCGGCCGGCACCGGCGGCTTCCTCGACCAGCAGGCCCGGCGCCTGAATCTCTCCGACGCCGGGGAGCTCGCCGCGGTCGCCCTGCGGAGCACCGGAACCCCGCCGAAAATTGCCACCCGCTGCGCCGTTTTCGCCAAGACCGATCTGGCTCACGCCCAGCAGGAAGGCTTTGCGCTGGCTCAGATCTGCGATGGCTTGTGCCAGGGCGTGGCCCGGCATATCGTCGATTCCCTCGTCCGCGGGGAGCCCGTTCGCGCCCCCATTGTTTTCAGCGGCGGCGTGTCTCGCAATCGGGCTGTGGTCGAACACCTCAACCGGATGCTGGGGACGGAGCTGATCTGCGAGAAGGGCCCCTACGGCGCCGCCGGCGCCGCCTTGTGCCTGCTGGATGAAGCCGACACGGGTGCACCGTATCGATCCGTGCATGAAATCATTCGGCCCGAGCCTCGCCGGAAAGTCTACGCCTTTGCACCCCTTGAACTGAAACGCTCGAATTACCCGGATTTCAGCGGTGTTGAGGCATACCTTTTCACGCGCACTGAGGCGGACCAAAGAAACCCGGTAGAGGTCGAGATCTTTGCTGACTGGAACGACAAGGGCGCCGGGGAGAGCATGCTCGGGATCGACGTGGGCTCCACCAGCACCAAGGCGGCCTTGGTGACGACAACCGGCACGATCGCGGCCGGGTTTTACACCCGCACCGCCGGCAACCCCATCGCCGCCGTCCAGAACCTGTTGGCGGCCATCGAAGCCGCCGCCGGCCGCCGGCCACCGGCCCTGAAGATTTCCGGCGCCGCCGTCACCGGTGCCGGCCGCAAGCTGACCGGCCGGGTCGTCGGAGCGGACCTGGTGCTGGACGAGATCACGGCGCACGCCCGGGCGGCCTGCGAACTCAAGCCCGATGTGGACACCATTATCGAAATCGGCGGCCAGGACTCGAAGTTCACCACCCTGAAAGACGGCCGAGTGAATTTTTGCGTCATGAACACGGTCTGTGCGGCCGGCACGGGGAGCTTTATCGAGGAGCAGGCCCAGAAACTGGGGTGCCCGCTGGACGAATACGCCGGCCGCGCCTTGAACTCCCCCTCCCCCATGGCGAGCGACCGCTGCACCGTGTTCATGGAAAGGGACATCAACCACCTTCTTTTCGAGGGGTATTCTCCCCAGGAGATCCTGGCCACCGTGCTGCACAGCATCGCGGAGAACTACCTCAGCAAAGTGGCCGCCGAAAAGCACATCGGCAGTGTCATCTGTTTCCAGGGAGCCACCGCCAAAAACAAGGCATTGGTGGCCGCTTTCGAACAACGCCTCGGCAAGCCCATCCACGTTTCACGTTTCTGTCATCTGACCGGCGCCATCGGCGCTGCGCTGGTGCTGGTCGACGCCGGAAACTGCAGCACGCGTTTCAGGGGACTCGAATTGTGCCGCAGGAACATCCCGACCCAGGTGGAGATCTGCTCGCTGTGCGCCAATCACTGCAAGATCACGGTGGCCGATGTCGGAGGCGAGCGTGTGGCCAGCGGGTTTTTGTGCGGCCGGGACTACGACACCGCATCGCGGGTCGACCGCAACCGGTCCGGTTTCAGCCTGCTCAAGGAGCGCAAACGGGCCTTGGCAGTGCCGGCGTTCCGGCCGGGTGTTGAGGGCCCCACGCTGGGCCTGCCGGCGGCGCTGCACCTGGCCGACGATCTCGAGTTCTGGCAGGTTTTCTTTGGCGAGCTTTCAATCCCCACCATCACCAGCGAGAGCCTGCGCGAGCCCATGTCCTCAGGCAAAGCCGCCGCGGCCGCCGAGTTCTGCGCGCCGATGACCGCCCTGCACGCCGAGGTTGATTTTCTTCTGTCACGGGCCGACCATGTCTTCCTTCCTTTTTACTTGGAACGACGAGCGAGCGAGAACTCCCACCGGCGCCAGTATTGCTACTACACCCAGTATGCGCCGGCCCTGTCCGTGCACGCCTGCGCCGCCGCGCCTGCGGATGCTTGCCGGGTGCTCACGCCTCTGGTTCACTACCTCTACGGATCGCTGCACACGCAACTGCAGCTCTACCGGATGCTTCAGTCACTCGGGCTCACCCGCATCGGGTTTGCCGACGTGTACCTGGCCTTCGATCGCGCCAGCCGGTTCAAGGCCGCTGCCTTGGAACGACTCAAGCGGCGCTACCGGCAGGAAACCTCCGGCGCGCGGGACATCCACGTGGTCCTGTTGGGACGGCCCTACACGGTGCTCTCCCGATGGATGAACAAGGGCATACCGGATATTTTTGGGGCCCTGGGGGTAAAGGCGTTTTTCCAGGACATGCTGCCGGAGGACCGCCCGGCGGCCGAGTCGCTCAAGCCGCTGTTCAAGGAAATTCACTGGCATTACGCCGCCGCGATTCTGCGCGCCGCTGAAAACGCGGCAGCCACCGAAGGGACCTACCCGGTCCTGGTCACGGCGTTCCGGTGCGCGCCCGACTCCTTCGTAATCGAGTTCTTCAAGTCCATCATGGACGCCCACCGCAAGCCGTACCTGGTCCTGCAGCTGGACGAACACGCCTCAAGCGTAGGTTACGAGACCCGCATCGAAGCGGCGGTGCGGTCGTTTAAAAACCATTACACGTCCCGTCGTTTACCGAAGACGGAGTATTCCCCGAACCTCTTCCCCCGATCGTCGTCTGCCATCGACGGCAAGACCCTTTTTCTGCCCGACTGGGACCGCCTGTCGTTTCGGCTGGTGGCGGCCAACCTGAAACGGGAGGGGATCGACGCCCGTCTGCTGGGCGACACACCGGAGGGCATCCGCCGGAGCCTGAGACAGAACACCGGCCAGTGCATCCCGGTGAACATCGTCGTCCAGAATTTCATCGATTACATCTCGGCGCACGGCCTCGACCCGTCGCGCTGCATGCTCTGGATGACCCCCAGCTCCATCGCCTGCAACCTGAGAATGTATCCCCATTTCGCCCAGAACCTGCTGGCCGAGCGAGGCGGCGGTTTTGAAAAGGCGCGTATCTACCTGGGTTCCTTGTCCTTCGCCGAAATATCCATGCGGCTGGCGGTCAACACCTACCTGGCCTACATGATAGGTGGCCTGATCCGGAAGATCGGGTGCAAGATCAGGCCTTACGAAACGGCTCCGGGAACAATGGATGCCGCGATCGAGGCGGGAATCCAACTCCTGGAGTCCGCCTTCCTGGGAGACATCCCCAAGGAGGAGGCCGTCCGGAAGGTTGCCGACATGCTCGCCTCGGTGCCGGCCGACGGCCACGCCGGGAAGGGGTTCGGCCGCGGTGCACGGCCGAAAGTCGCCATTTTCGGGGACCTGTATTCCCGCGACAACGACATCCTCAACCAGGATCTGATTCACTTCATCGAACGCCACGGCGGGGAAGTCGTGACCCTCCCCTACAGTTCCTACGTCAAGATGCTCGCCTGGCCGTACATGCGAAAGTGGTTCATCGAAGGCGATTACCTGGAGGCCCTGACCACCGGCGCCCTTTTGGCGGCCGTCACCCGGCTGGAGAAGAAATACCGCCGGCCCCTGGAGCCTCTCCTGGATGAACCCGAGCCGGTCTACGATGAATCTCCTGAACACATCCTGGGCAAATTCGGCCTCCGGCTCGAGCATACCGGCGAGTCCATGGACAACCTGCTGAAGATTCACTACACCCTCAAGTACCATCCGGACCTTTCACTGCTTGTTCAGGCCAGCCCCGCTTTCTGCTGCCCCGCGCTGGTCACCGAAGCGATGTCGCACCGCATCGAGCAGGTCACGGGGACCCCGGTGATCTCGGTCACCTACGACGGCATCGGCGGAAGCAAGAACGATGTGATCGTGCCCTACCTCAAGTATGCCCGCAAAAAGCCCGCGCTGGAAAACGCATGAACCCAAACCCGGCAAGGTCCTGGATCACTTTGGGAATAATGATATTTCTATGTGATTCCGCGGTTTCCGTCTCCACCAACAAATCCAGTGCCTCCAAGGCCCTGGACGCCGGCGTCGAAAAATTCTTTAACGACAAACGATTGGACTTGATTTTGTTTTTTTGAATACGGACAAGGAGTGGTACACACAGTACTTCAAAGACGCGGAACCGAAGCAGGTCAAGGGGGCCGCTTCACGGCGCACAACGCGAACAACGCCTACGCAGGAATGAAAGAGTTCCTGGACTACGTCCGCAGCCGGCCCGAAGACCAGACCTCCATCGACCCCTCCAGCAGCTCCGGCATCTCCATCAGTTTCAAGAAATAAAGAGTTGGAGTGCGAAAAATTTGATCATGCAAGTTGATAAACAAAACTTGCAGTGGTCAATAGTAAACGCACACGGGTAGATTCGGACACATGACTATTTGAAATCAGGTGTCACCCTTGAGGCGCTTGTTATGTGTTTTTGGCTCCGATTCTGTGACCAGCAGACTGTAAGGGCCTAAAGAAAGGGCGGCGTTTCAGATTGTATTGAAAGGCCGCCCTCATATGTTGCTACTAGCCTCCGTGAGAGCTCAAAACATCCGTCAATTCGTGGCGGTTATCGCATCCTGATCATCCGATTTGCAGTTCAGAATACGCTTCAGAAGCCCTCGAAGGCGCTTGTGCTGCGATCAGGCGAGGTCGAAGCGGTCAAGGTTCATCACCTTGGTCCAGGCCGCCACGAAGTCCTGGGCAAACTTCTTCTGCGCGTCCGCGCTTCCATAGACCTCGGCCAGAGCTCGGAGCTGGGAGTTCGAGCCGAAGATGAGATCGACACGCGTGCCGGTCCACTTGACTTCGCCAGTCTTGCGATCGCGCCCTTCAAACAGGTCCTGGGCGTCCGATACCGCCTTCCACTCCGTGCCCATGTCGAGCAGGTTCACGAAGAAGTCGTTGCTGAGCGCTTCCGGCTTCTTGGTGAAGACGCCGTGCCGGGTCTGGCCGAAGTTGGTGTTCAGCACGCGCATGCCGCCAACGAGCACCGTCATCTCGGGAGCAGTCAGCGTCAGCAGTTGCGCCCGATCAACCAGCAGTTCCTCTGCCGATACGGCGTATTTGGTTTTGAGGTAGTTTCGGAATCCGTCTGCAGCCGGTTTGAGTACGGCGAATGACACCACGTCGGTTTGCTCCTGCGACGCATCCGTGCGTCCCGGAGTGAAGGGAACGGTCACATCGTGACCGGCATTCTTCGCGGCTTTCTCGACGCCCGCGCAACCGGCCAGAACGATCAGGTCAGCCAGCGATACCTTCTTCCCGCCTTTCTGCGCGCTGTTGAACGCGCCCTGGATGCCCTCCAGGGTCTTGAGCACCTTCGCCAGCCGGGCAGGCTGGTTGACTTCCCAATCCTTCTGCGGCGCCAGACGTATGCGGGCACCGTTAGCACCGCCGCGCTTGTCGGAGCCACGGAAGGTGAACGCCGACGCCCAGGCGGTCGAAACCAGCTCCGACACAGACAGGCCGGACGCCAGGATCTTGCCCTTTAGGGAGGCAATGTCCTTCTCGTCAATCAACTTGTGATCGACTGCGGGTACCGGGTCTTGCCAGATCAGTACCTCAGCGGGGACCTCCGGGCCGAGGTAGCGCGGGCGGGGGCCCATGTCGCGGTGCGTCAGCTTGAACCACGCCCGGGCAAAGGCATCGGCGAATGCCTCGGGATTCTGCAGGTAGCGCCGCGCGATCGGCTCGTAGATCGGGTCGAAGCGAAGGGAGAGGTCCGCCGTGGTCATCATCGGCCGGTTCTTCTTCGACGGGTCGTGCGCGTCAACCACCATGTCCTCTTCGGCCACGCCCTTGGCCAGCCATTGATTCGCGCCAGCCGGGCTCTTGACCAACTCCCACTCGTATTTGAACAGCACTTTCAAATAACCCATGTCCCACTGGGTCGGGTTCGGCTTCCAGGCACCCTCGATGCCGCTGCTGATCGTATCGCCGCCTTTGCCGCTGCCGAAGCTGCTCTTCCAGCCGAGGCCCTGCCCTTCGATGCCGGCGCCTTCGGGCTCAGGCCCCACATGCGACGCGGGGCCGGCGCCATGACACTTGCCGAAGGTGTGGCCGCCGGCGACGAGCGCGACGGTCTCTTCGTCGTTCATCGCCATACGTGCGAAGGTCTCCCGGACGTCACGGCCGGAGGCGACCGGATCGGGGTTGCCGTTCGGCCCTTCGGGGTTCACGTAGATCAGGCCCATCTGCACAGCGGCGAGCGGGTTCTCGAGATCGCGGTCACCGGAGTAGCGCTTGTCGCCAAGCCAGGTGTCCTCGCTACCCCAGTAGATGTCCTCTTCGGGCTCCCATACGTCCTCGCGCCCGCCGCCGAAGCCGAAGGTCTTGAAGCCCATCGACTCCAAAGCGCAGTTGCCGGTGAGGATCATCAGATCGGCCCAGGAGATTTTCCTGCCGTATTTCTGTTTGATTGGCCAGAGCAGACGGCGCGCCTTGTCGAGGTTCACGTTGTCGGGCCAGCTGTTGAGGGGCGCCAAGCGCTGATTACCGGACCCCGCACCGCCGCGGCCGTCGCCCGTGCGATAGGTGCCTGCGCTGTGCCACGCCATCCGGATGAAGAGCCCCCCGTAGTGCCCCCAGTCGGCCGGCCACCAGTCCTGCGAGTCGGTCATCAGCGCATAGAGGTCCTTCTTCACGGCCTTCAGGTCGAGTTTCTTGAACTCCTCAGCGTAGTTGAACGCCTCGCCCATCGGATTGCTCATGTGCGAGTGCTGATGCAGAATCTTGAGGTTCACCTGGTTCGGCCACCAGTCCCGGTTCGACCTGCCTCTGCCGATTGCTTGTTTATTTGCTCCGCCCGTTACCGGGCACTTGCTGTCGTCAGTCATAAAATTTCCTCCTTTCGTTGTCTGAACTTATGCACCGTGCTGCAATGAATGTTGACCAACTCATTCATTGGATAATAAAATTAAACTTTCTCTGCCATACATGCCATACAATTGCTGCATATACCGAAAAAGTCCAACCTATGATTAAGAATTTTAAAATTAGTCTCTAATTCGACCTCTTTTTTCATTTCATCCAGGTTATCCAGGTCTGGGTCGACAATTTTTTTACACTTGATACAGATGACGTGTGGATGGGGGTTAGGCTTGTTTCCATCATATCGGTTACTCCCATCCGGGAACCCTAACTCAAGAACTTCACCTAATGATTTAATTAATAAAATATTTTTGTATACAGTGGCAAGACTCATTGTCGGAAAGTCTTTTTTTATCTGGACATGGATATTTTCAACACTGGGATGGCCTTCACTTTTGACAAGAATTTTAACGATAGCCAGCCGCTGAGGCGTTATTTTGTGGCCATTATCCCTGAATTTTTGAATGATGATTTCAAATCTTTTTTTATGGTCTGCCAACTGAAGCCTCTTTATACTAAATAATAATAATTTTCAACTAACATTAGTTTTCTTTTCAGTCAACTCCTATTTCAATCGTTCACATATGATAACTTCATTGGTTAATTTGTATCAATACAACATTCCGCCGACGTAAACGCCGGCGCCGACAAACACATCATGACCGGGTACTCTGTAGATGTAAGATAGTTTTTTTGACGGGGTCGTCTTGCCGGGTTTGGGCCACATGTATTCTACCCATCCTTGCCCTGCCGTTCGGGCAAGATTGACGAAGTGAACAAAGAGGGCTTTGTCAGTGGGATCGGTAATCAGCAGGACATGCTCCAATTTGGTTAGCTCCGGCTGAAACGGATGGGCCAGCATCTTACCTTTCAGGTCCATCAGAAACACATATGAATCTTTCCACACAAAAGGCCCCTTGGGATCTCCGATCTGCCTGATACCTTCCTCGATACCCTTGGAATTGATCAAGGCAGCAGCCTCGTGGCACTTCACGACACACTCTTCTTTGGTCGCCTGTGTATCCGACCAAACTTGAGGCGCGTACAAGACCACAGCCATCAGCAGCCACACGCTGGTTCGTTTTATCATAGCATCCTCCCGTGACGAGTTCACTTTCCGGTTAAACAGAAAAATGGATGTGTTGTCGGCGTATCGTATTCAACGAATCCAGGGTTTTCCCACCGGGAGCACATCTCTTCCGAAGACTTGTGCATAAACGACATGGGCCATCATGTACAACGCCGAGGCGGCGCAGAGCATTAGTTCATAGCCGGCAATCTTGGTAAATTCAGGATAACCGAAGTGGGCAATATCCAGCAGGACAAAGCCGATGAGCAGCAAGGTAAAAGTGGTCGCCATGGCGCTGTGAATCTTCATCGCGGGAATCCACATGATGAAGGTGTACAGTGTCCATGCCACTAGAAACCACCCCACATCCTCGGTGCTGGAATGGTAGACTTTGAAATGATTGAGAAGAAAGATGATGCCCAGCGCAATCCAAAATGACCCGTAGGAAACAAAGGCACTGAAACCGAAGTTGTTTGCGCATTTAAACTCCTGATAGCCGGCGATCAGTTGTGCCAGTCCTCCGAAAATAAACGCCATGGATACGACAGGACCGACGCCGCACCATCCCACATTGTGAAACTGCAAAAGCATAGTGGTGATACCGAAGCCTGCCAACCCGACGACGGCGGGATTACCCTTTGGTGCGGTGTTTGACATAAACTGCCCCCCCTTTCATTTAAGGATAAGAATAATTTTAACAGGGCTGGAAAAATATCTTTGGTCACACAAGATTATCCCATCTGAAGTCGGCGCCAGTGTATGACAGAGCCAAGCCTTTGTTTCGGCATACTCTATTTCGCTCATTGTCACTATCACAAGCGGGGTAGTTTGGCGATATGTCGGATCTGATACCAAAGCATGGCGCTTCTTCGAGGTACATCAGGAGTACGATCTATCATTCATTCCGGGTGGTTGGTCAGCTCAGGTTGGACATCGTCAACACCATGCCCGAAGCGAGCAGCAGCCACAGCACCAGTGCCCGGAACTGTTGATCGTTCACGCGTCCGTACATGCGGATACCCAGATAGGCCCCGAGAATCGTGGCGGGGAGACACATGAGAACCAACCCCCACACCTGCTCCGTCATAATTCCCTGCGTGACATAGGTGCAGAGCACGATCGCAAGAATGACCAGATTGAACGGCTGATACACGGCGCGCTGATCGTCGGCTTTCCATCCCCGCAGACCGCACCAGATCGTGGGCAGTGGGCCGGAGAGTCCCGCAACGCCTCCGAGAGCGCCGCCGCCGAATCCGATCATCCCGTCCGCGGCTCTCCCGCCCCATGCGATGGTCGGTAATCGGCGGAACCCAAGCATCAATCCGGCATAGCCGATGAGCAGCACCCCGAGGAGCGCCTTGAGCGTCTGCGGATCGATGAACCGAAGGGCCGCAACTCCAAAAGGCACTCCGAGAATGCCCCCGGCCAGAAAAGGCCAGGCGCGATGCCACGTAATCTCACGGCGCACGGTGTAGAGGGATTGAGCCTGCCCGACGACCGAGCAGGCAGCGACCAGCGCCGCGGCGACGCTCGGGCTCACGACATGCAGCCAGAAGCCCAGTGCGGTCAAGCCGGTGCCGAACCCCGCAAGGCCGGTCACAAACCCTCCGCACAAGGCTCCTAAAACAACTACCACGGTTGTGGTCATTCTTCATTACTCCGGCAAGTAAATATGTCTCATTCCAGCATCTCATGCAGAGGCGGAGCGGGGTGCCCGCCACGGCGAGCCGCAACCACCCTTGCAACGAACCAACGCACGGCAGCCAGCCCACTCCATACCAACCCGGACAGCCCCAGAGGACCGTCTTTCACGGAGCCGCCGGTCGTCGCTGCCTGTCTGCGGTATCCTTGAGACGGATTATATCCTTATCGATATCATTATGTTAAGTTTTTTTCACAGGCCCACTTATTGCCTTTTCCGAAATAATTTTATCTACTTGATTTTTTTCTAATTTTTATCCATCTCGCTTTGGCTCCGTTTTTGCTTTATGCCGGTGCAGGGCCACCCGGCTTCAGACGCCCAAAAAAACGCGAAACGGGCTCCACCCGGCAGAAAGGTCAATTTGAAAGGGGATGATCGGGACCAATGATCGCAGGATTGCTGGTTGACCAGACCGGTACCGCGTCGTTTGTTTCCCCCCGGACCCGCAACAGTTTACGGCCGCGGGAACAGGGCCGAACCAGCACCGATTTATTGTGCTGCAATCTTGCGAACAGACAGCTGTGGAATGGTTTTCGTCACCGAGGCGTGAGGCAATACCCCTTTTGCGGCGATGAAATGTATTCCAGCCCTGCCGGAAGCATATACCTGAGGCCGCCTGCCACGCTGGTTGAGACTTACTGTTGAAGTCACATCTCGATTATTGATTACAGCCCTCTTCTTCATTCAGCCCTGCAGAGGAACCACCTATCTGCATTCCGGACATTTCTTGTTAACGGCGCGACGCCCAGGCCTGCGCCTCCTGCCGCACATGGCGCGTGGCCGCATCCAAGCGCAGCTGGAACTGGCGCTTGTATTGCTGCGCGCTGGGATAGAGCTTGTGACTGTCCGGACACGTGCTGCTGTCCACCGCCACTGCGTCGTGATCGGGCAGGCAGCGGCGCGGCGCCAGCTGCGCCTGCGTCTGAAGCTCACCGGGGTAGGTCGAGTACCAGCGCCACCACTGACCGCTGATGAGCCGGCCCTGCCACAGATCGGCTGCCTCCTGTGGGTTCTGGGCGCAATCCGGGATGGGCAGATTCGAAAAATCGTAATCGACGTTGCTCAAGTCCGGCGGCGCGGCCGGATCGAAAAGCGGCAGCCGGCCGTCTGTCCCTGGGGGCACGCAATGGGCATAGAAGGAGTGGGCGTAGAAGTCGCCAATGGCATGCGTTGCCAGGCCGAAATCTGCGATCGAGCCGCTGGCGAGGCGCTTTTGAACCCGTTTCCAGCCCTCGGGGACGTAGGCGAAATCGAAGTGGTCGCGCGGGTCGTAGTCCAGCACGTTCACATCCACGATGAAGCTCTGGTGCTTTACCTGGCTGATTTCCTCGACGGACAGGATTCCGGCCAGGGCCTGATCGAAAACGTGCTCGTGGGCCTTGACGGCAAAAGCCGGGTCAAACTTCGTCCAGAACCGGTCGATGCGGAACCCAAGGTAATCTTTGAAATTCATCGCCGCTTGCCGCTCGCGGCTGCGGATACGCCAGAGGTGGTCGCGGTTGAAGACAAAATGCGGCACATACTCGACATCTCTCCTGGCGGGAGCCTTCGGCCTGGGTGCACCCTTCACCGCGCCTCCCGCAAGAGCAATGTGGCGTGCATGTCGCGCGGCACTGCCTGCTCGGTTCAGGCAAGCCGGTTCTAAAATTTCCCATCCGCCGTCTTCACATTGATAGACGACCCACGCGTGATAGCTTTCCTCCTGGCTGTGGTAATCGATCAGCCGGCCTAAAGCCACGCGGATGCAGGTGCGGGAAATGCCGCTTTCCTCAAGAAGCGCCGCGAGCAGGAACGCCAGGTCTTCGCAATCACCGCCGCCGCGCGCTAATGTCTCCTCCGGAAAAAGCCATTCGTCGAAGCCGCGCGCCGAGCGAATGTATCGGACCTCAGCGGAAAGAAATTCCTTGACGACCTGCGCACGAAAATCGAAGCTGCCCGGCTTGCGATCGAAAAACCGGCGGGCATCCTCTGCCGTGAGCCTGCCGATCATCTGGTGCAGCGCATGGCGCAGCACGGCGTTGCTTTCGATCGAAAGAAACCCCCGGATGTCGATGGGATAGATTCGCCGCTTGGTGTTGGGAATGCGGCGGGCGGCCGGAATCACCGCGTCGTAGACGATTTCATCGCCCGCCCAATGCCACTTCTGATACGGCCTCAGACCGGTCATCTGCATGCACATGGAATCCCCCTATACGCCTTCAGGCTCAAAGCGTGTTTATGGCATCGAAAACCACCTTGAACTGCCGACCGCGAAGATCAATTCGGCAATCACGCCGAGCATCAATCAAACCCGATCCATCTGGTTTTCCGGGCGACATCCTTCTTGGGCGGCATGGGGGGCTGGTGACCCGGGTACCCCAGGGTGACAATCGCCACGAGCTCCCGGTCCGGCGGGACCCCCAGGAAGGCCGCGATCACGTCGGCCCGGCCTTTCAACGGCCCGGTCATCCAGCACGTGCCCAGCCCCTTGCCCCAGGCGGCCAGCAGCAGGTTCTCGATGGCGGCGGCAGAGTCGCTGATGTTGTTCTTCCACACCCAGGGGTCCTTCTCTTTAGGCAGGCACACGCCGATGGCCACGGGCGCACCGCCGAGCGTGCGGTAAAACGTCCCCAGCGCCGTGAGCCTGTCCCCGCTCCCGTCTTCCGGCAGCGACAGGTCCTTTATGGCCCGCCGCATGCCCTCCTCGCTCACGCCGGCCACCCGCTCGCGGAACGCCTCTTTCAGGGTGTCCTCGAGCCGGTCCAGATACGAACGGTGAACGACCACAAACTCCCAGGGCTGGCGGTTCGTGGCCGTGGGGGCCAGGTTCGCCGCCTCCAAAAGCTCCAGCACGAGCTCCTTCGGCACCGGTGTGCTTTTGTATTTGCGCACGCTGCGCCGGGTGTGAATCGCGGTCTTGACGTCCATCTTCAATTTCTCCTGTTCTCCTTCATTTTTGGTTCAGGCCGGATCCCTTTATTACTCCGGCAAGTAAATATGTCTTGTTCCATCCACTCACGCAAGGGCGGAGTGGGGTTCACGCCGGAGGCCGTCCGTCGTTCATCCGGTACTCGCCGTCCAGAGCCAGCACGCAACTCTTCCAGATCCGGTCGTACTCCTCGGGGGCCGGAACGGCCCGGATGAGCATGATCTCTCTGCAGTACGCCCGCTGGTCTTCCCGGCCGGCGTGCATGCCAAAGATCTGCAAGGCGAAATGGGCGAAGTCGCGCACCATGAAATCGAAAACCTGGTTGACGATGTCGGGGGCGATGCGGTCCAACCCGGCTTGCTCTAGTATGAGCTGACCGTAGACCACGATCGCGAACATCTCACCCAGCGGTAGGGAAAAGAGGGGTCCATGTCCTGCTGCTTGTCCGGGCCGGCCTTAGCGAGCATTTCCTTGAAAAGTGCGATCTGGCGGCTGAAGGCCGCCACGTTGGGCAGGTGGACGCTGGCCGCGAAGGTCGCCGCGTAGTCGTGGAACCGGATCGACCCCAATCCCTTGGCCGGCCCCTGGCGGAAGAGGAACACGTCGTCCCTGTCGTCCAGCACCGGCGGCACCGAGGGATACTCGGCGGGGTTGAAGAAATAGTTCTGCATGAACTTACGGATGAGCTGAACGTTGACATGCACCGTGCCCTCGAGCTTGGAGGGCCCGCGGATGTCGACCGCCCCCATGGAGAAATAGGTGTCCTTCTCGAAGCCCTTGGCCGCGATGACGTCCCAGAGCAGGTTGATCACCTCCTCGGCCTGCAGGGTGACTTTCATCTTGCTCGTCGGGTTGTAGAGCAGGTAGCGCCGGTCCGTCTCCGAGGCGCTGCGGAAGTAGTCGGCGGCGCGGCGCTGGTAGAGCTTCATGCCCACCAGACGCAGCCAGGCGTCCATGAAGTTCTTGCGGACGTGGGGCATGTCGGTGACGCGCATCCCATACAGGACGCGGTTGGCCGCATGGGTGATCGCCTCGTAAAAGCAGTGCTCGGTCACGCCGATCGAGGCCGGGCCGATGTTGAACTTGCCGATGTTGACGGTGTTCAGCGCCGCGTCCCAGGCGTCCGGGCCCCGGGATAGCAGCTCGTTCGCGCCGATGGGGTAGTCGTGCAGGGCGAAGTTGGACACGTACTCCTGGTGGGAAATGACGTTTTTCTTCAGCTCGTAGGCCTTGTGCCGGTAGTGGGTCACGAAAAAGGCGTAGTCGTCGCTGCCGTCCTTGATCTTACCCAGGGTGGAAACCATCTCGGCCTCGTTGCCGTTGCCGATGTAGTACTTCTCGCCGTTGGCCTTCCAGGCCCCCTCGCCCGCGGGCGTGAGGGTCGTCTCGGTCGCGTAGATGTCGGCGCCGTGCGCCCGCTCAGAGAGGCCGAAGGCGAAGATCGCCCCCTGCCGGAGGAGCTCGGCGGCCCGGCGCTTGGCCGCTTCGTTGGTGCTCATCCAGATCGGCCCCAGCCCCAGGATGGTCACCTGGAAGCAGTACCAGTAACCCAGCCCGTAGAAGGCCAGCAGCTCGCTGTACTCGCTGTTGCGGGCCGTGTCCCAGCGGCAGTCCGGGTCGCTGCCGGCATACGCCCGGGGCGTGAGCAGCTTGGAGAAGATCCGCTCCGCGGCGATGAAGTCGACGAACCCGCGGTACCACACCTTCTTGTTGAAATCCTCGGTGAGCCGGGTCTTGCCCATGGTCTCGAAGAAGGCGACCGTCTTTTCCATGATGGCCCGCGAGCCCGCGTCGGCCAGGAGGGTGTTCAATTTTTTCGGCTGCAACAGGAAATTCATCGGGCGCTCCTTTCGCCACGCGGGGGTGGCGGTCTAGTCGAGGCCATGTTCAACCAGGATCGATGCGGGCAGGTTCCTTGCCGCCAGCTCCACCAGGTGCCGGTGGTGGGTGAAAAAGATCACCTGGGTCTTTTGCGACAGCTCCGCCAGGGCCTGCAGCGCCGCAGCGGCGCGGTCGTTGTCGAACTTGATCAGGATGTCGTCCACGATGAACGGCAGGGGTTCGTTCGCGTCGAGGTAATGCTCGAGGCCCGCCAGGCGCAGGGCCAGGAAGAGCTGGTCGGCCGTGCCGTCGCTCATGCCCATGACCGGCACGGTCTCCCTGCCCCCGTTGCGCACGCCCACGAGCACGGGGGCGCCGTCGGGGTCGTGGTCCGCCCGCAGTCCCTCGAACGACCCGCAGGTGATCCGGCTGAAAAGCCCCGAGGCCTTTCTCAGAATCGGCCCCTGGCTCTTCTCCCGGAACCGCTCCATCGCCAGCGCCAGCACCCGGCCGGCGATCTTCAGCCGCGCGTAATGCTCGACATCCCGTTCGAGCCCGCCGATGACGGCCTGGATCTCCTCGGCGATCAGCGCCGCCTTGTCCCCGCCGTCCATGCGGCCGAGCTCGGTGCGTTCGCTGCCGATCCTCTGATCCATCTCCGACTTCTCCTGCGTGAGCCGCCCGATGGCCTCCTTCAGCTGCTCGATGCCGCCGGCGATGCCGTCGGGGTCCACCGCCGATGCCTCTTTTATAAAGTCTTCCACCGTCGAGCCGCCGCCCAGGTGGACCAGGCGTTCCTCCTCCTGCCCGAGTTGAGCCTCCAGCTGCCGACGCCGGGACGAGCGCCGTTCGGCTTCGGGCAGTTCGTGGCTTTCCCTGCAACCGGCTTCGGCGCACATCCCCTTCAGCAGGCTTTCGATCTCCCCGACCACGCCGTCGGACTGGCGGAGCTTCGCCTGCTCCTGGTCGACCTGCGTCTGCAGGGCCTGACGCTTGGACTGCGCTTCCCGGCCGGCGGTGAGCCTGCGCTGGAGCTCACCGGCCGCCGCTTCCGCCGGGCGTCCGGCCAGGTCCGGCGCGACGGCGGTCGCCAGCGCCGCCACTTCAGCACTGAACGCCTCGGCATCGCGGTCTATCCCTTCGATGCGCTGCTGCAGGACCTCGGCCTCCCGCAGCTTGTCGAAGATGCTTTTGAGCTCCTCCATCACGGCGCCGGCCTCGGCCGGGCGGGTCTCCGCCCCCAGCCCCAGGGGTTTAACGGCCCGCTCCCACTGCCGCTGCCAGCGGCGGTGATCCTCCTCGAGCGTGCGGAGGCGCGACCTGGCCGAATCGAGCTCCCCGGCCAGGCGCACCCGCTCGCGCGAAAGCTCCTCCACCTGCCGGCCGATCCCGTCCTCCTTTTCAATCAGAAAGCGGGCCCGACGGGCCAGGGCGCTCAAGCTCTCCGCGGCTTCAACCGGCTCGGACAAGGACTGCAGGCAAAGGCCCAGGGCCGCGCGGCGGTCGTCGACCGCCTTTTCCAGCGCGGCGGCCTCCGCTTCACGCTTCAAAACTTCGGAAATCCTTTCGACCAGGGCCTTGAAGTCCGACAGCCACTGCCGCATCTCGCGCGGCGAGCGCGGCGCAATCGACAGCGGCTGCCACACGCCGGCCCACTCGGCATTCGCGGCCTCTTTTTCACTTTGAACCTGTGTGAGCTCGGCCCGGAGTTTCGCGAGTCGATCCAGGAATGCCGCCTGATCGGCCAGAAGCCGCGCCTTGGCGGCCACGCGGTCGGCCTCGCGGCGCAACCGGTCCGCCGTCTCGTCCGCCCGGCGCAGACCGGCCTCGAAGGCATCAGGGAGCGACCCCGCACCGGGGTGGGATGCCGTGAACTCGACCACCTCCCCCTCGCCCGCGGCGTCGCCCAGCAGTTTCCGCCGGATCAAGCGCCACCCGCGGTCGCGCGCCTCGCGGGCCGCCGCAAGATCGGCCTCGGTCGGCACCTCCCGCTCGAGCCGGGCCTCGTCCAGCCGCCGGCCGGCCTCGGAAAGATCAGCTTCGGTTTTGCGAACCTCGTCCGCCAGCGCCGTGAGGCGGCGGTCCAGGCCGTCCCACCGGTCCTCGAAAACCCGCACGGTCTCCATCGACGGCGCGGCCAATCGACGGAGGTCCTGAACCGGCGTCGCGCTCAGCCCCAGCCGCGCCAGGGATTGGCTGCAGGCCTGCCGCAGTTCCCCGGCCTGGACACGGACGGGTGCAAGCTGCTTTTCAAGCGGCAGCGCCTCCTCGGCTTCCGCCAGCCGGCGCTTCAGATCCTCGACCGGCCGCGGCAGGGGAAGGGCCTCCAGCCGGGACACCACCGAAGCCAGCGTTTGCTCCTGCGCGGGGATTTTCTCCCGGGTGGCGTCGATGCGCGTCACGACGCGCTCGTACTCGGTCCCGAGCTCCTGGATGTGCACCGCCTCCGGCTTCCTGATGCGCAGCTTTTCGGCGTCCTCGAGGGCCAAATCCTCCCGCAGGTTGCGCAGGATCTGCCGGGCCTCGGTGCGCAGGGTGTTGCGCCGGGTCTCGAGCGCGATGCGATCCTTGGCGGCCTTTCTCTGGCTGCCGAGGTCCTGGTGAGCGCCCTCGATCGCCTCGGCGCGGCCGAGCAGCAGGGAGGGGTCCTCCAGCTCGGACACCGCCTTTTCTAATGCGGCAAGGTTCGATGTCGCCAGGCTGCGCTCGCTTTGGGCCACGCGCAGACGGGTCAGGGCGTCGGTGCGGCGCTCGGCAAACCCGTCGGGCAGCCGCACGGCGCCGGCCACGGTTTCAAGCGCCTTCAGGGTCTCACGGCGTCCGGCGATGGCGGGGTGCGCCTCGCGGATGCGCTGCAGGCGGCTCAGGCTGCGCTGGGCCGTGGCGAGCTCGGCCTCCACCCCGGCCTTGGCCTGCAGGGCCGCTTTCAACGCCTGGTCGTGCCGCGCCCACTCCTGGCCCGGCAGCTGGGCCTCCTTGAGCTCGACGCGCTGCTGCTTGAGCCGGCCGATGGCCTCGTTGATCTTCTGTTTCTGCCCGGCGGGGCGGAAGAGCGCATCGGCCTCGGCCTGCAGCCCCTCCACCACCGCGCCCAGGTCGGCCACCCCGGAGCCGGCCGCAAAGATGAGCCGCCCCAGGTCGCCGCCGCCCTGCACGATCTCCCGGCCGCCGGCAACGAGATCCTCGTAGCCGATACCGAACATCGTGGCGAAGAGGCCGGCGTCGACCCCGTTCAGGAAGCGTTCGAGCGCGGACTCCTCGACGGAGGCCTTGTCATCGGCAGCCCGCAGCGTGCCCCCGCGGCCTTTGCGGCGGACCACCGTCAGCACCTCGCCCCCGGCCGAGCGCAGGGTCCCGCCGATCCTCATCTTGGGAAACGGGTGCAGGAAGGCGTCGGCGGACCTTTCCGGAATGCCGTAGAGCAGCTGCCGCAGCGCGCGCAGGGCCGAGCTTTTGCCGGCCTCGTTGGGGCCGTAGACGATGTGCAGGCCCTCCCTGCCGGCGCTCAGGTCCAGCGCGCTGCCCGTGAAAGGGCCGAAGGCGACGAGGTCGAGGCGGAGAATTTTCACTCGTCCCCCCTCCCCTGCAGCAGCCGCCGGACCAGCATGGGTTTCGCCTCCGCGAGCAGGCGCTTGAGCCAGCCCGGGTCGTCCGGCCGGAAGTTTTCGGCAGCCTCCTTGAACTCCCGCGGCAGCTTCTTTTCCAGGTCGGCCAGCTCGGAGGACAGGCTGCTCAGCGCCTCCGGGTCGGCGGTAAGCTCCTCGACCAGGGCCAGGAGTTCGCCCACGGCGCCGTCGGGCGTCCTGCCCGCGGCGGGCAACGGCTGGGTGCGCAGCCTGACCTTCTCGACCCAGGCGCGCTCGCCGGCCTCGTCCACGGCGGCCGCGCGGATCTCGTTCGACCAGCGCTCGGGGTCGGCCATGATGTCGTCGTGGGCGGCCGTCTCGCCTTCCACCGTCACGCGCAGCACGGTGAGCACGTCCGGATTCCGGTCCAGGTGCCGCGCGAGGGTCGCGCGGAATCGGTCGACCACGTCGTGGCCGCTGGCAGCCGGCGCGGCGTCGATGGCCGCGGCCTCCCAGCGCACGACGTCGAGGGGTTTGAAGTCCAGCGCCGGCCGGCCGGCGCTGTCGACGCTCACCAGGACGCAGCCCTTGGCGCCGGTCTCGCGGGCGTGGCGGCCCTGGGTATTACCGGCAAAGACCACCGGCGGGTGCTCCAGCAGCACCTCGCGGCGGTGCACGTGGCCGAGCGCCCAGTAGTCGTAGCCCTTCTCGCGCAAGGTCTCCAGGGTGCAGGGAGCGTAGGGCTCGTGGCCCTCGCGGCCGGTCGCGCAGGTATGGAGCAGGCCGATGTTGAAGCAGCCGGCCACGGCGGGCGGGTATAAACGCACCAGGTCGTCTTTGACGGCGGGGCTCGCGAAACTCTGGCCGTGGACGGCGACATCCAGGCCGTCCAAGCGGAAGGTGGCCGGCCGGTCGGCCGGGAAAACACGGACGTTGTCGGGAAGACGCAGGGACTTGGTGATGGTGCTCGCGGCGTCGTGGTTGCCGGCCACGATGAAGACCGAGATCCCGGCCTCGCGCAGCCGGCCCATGCGCGCGACGAAGTAAAGGCCGGTGTTGTAGTCTTTCCAGTCCCCGTCGTAGACGTCGCCCGCGATCAGGACGAAGGCGACCTTCTCGTCGATCGCCGTCTGCACGAGGTTTTCGAACGCGCGCCGCGTGGCGCCCCGGATCGCGCCCGCCGGCGCACCCTCGTAGGCGTCGAGCTTCACCAGCGGGCTGTCCAGATGAATGTCGGCGGCGTGGATGAACTTGAACATATGAGGCCCCCTGTTTGCCGGCAGCTGACAGAAGGCTACCATGTTCGTGCTAACGCAACAAGATCATTATGAAATGGGATAAATCCCAATGCGCATCATGCGTTCCAGCCGCCGTCCACGTTGAGCGTCGCGCCGGTGATGTAGGTCGCATCGGGCCCGGCCAGGAATGCCACGGCCGCTGCAATTTCCTCCGGCCGGCCGTAGCGGCCGAGTGCCGTCCGGGCTTTCTGGTGATCCGCGCTGTCCCCGGCCTCCGGGTTCAGCTCGGTGTCGATCGGCCCCGGTTGAACGGCGTTGACCAGGATGCCCTTGGCGCCCAGGTCCTTGGCCCAGCTCCGGCTGAAGCCGGTCACGGCGAACTTGGAGGCGTTGTAGACGCCCATGTCCGGGCCGGCGGCGCGCTCGCCCAGCACGCTGCTGATGTTGATGATGCGGCCGCCGGCCTTCATCTTCCTGACCGCCGCGTTGGTCAGGGCGAAGACCGCATCCACGTTGATCCGCATGACCCGCTCGTAGTCGGCGGCCTTGATGTCCCCGATTTTTCCGCCGAGGAAGACCCCCGCGTTGTTCACTAGGATGTCCAGCCTCCCGAAGTCCTTGAAGACCTTGCCGGCCAGCCGCGGCAGTGACTGCGGCGCAGCCGCATCCGCCCGGTACGCTTTGGCTGTTACACCGTAGCCCGAAACCTCTTTGACCAGGGCGCCGGCCGCCTTCCCGGATTTGCTGTAGGTGAAAGCAACGTGCGCCCCCTCCTTCGCCAGCCGCCGGACAATGGCGGCGCCGATGCCGCGCGACCCGCCGGTCACCAGCGCGACCTTTTTCCTCAACGGTTTGCTCATTCCATCTCTCCTTTTTGCCGTGAAGCATGCATTCGGTACCACTCGTAGGCATGCCCGATGCCATCGGCGAGCTCAATCTGCGGGCTCCAGCCGAGCCCGGTCAGGCGCGACACGTCGAGCCGCTTCTGGGGCATGCCGTCGGGACGGGACGAGTCCCAGGCGACATCCCCCTCGAACCGCACCGCCGCTCGGGCCTTCTCCGCCAGCTCGCGGATCGTGTGGTCTTGGCCGCAGCCCACGTTGAGATGAGAGACCTCTCCGCCCCCGCAGGCATTCTCATACTGCTCGTCCGGGAGCTGCATCACGAACACGCAGGCGGCGGCCATGTCGTCCACGTGCAGAAACTCGCGGCGCGCGACCCCGGTGCCCCACAGCCGCACGCCCGGCAGGGCCTCGTGCACCTCCTTCGGAATGGGGCCGAAGCGCTCTTCGTCGCGCCGGATCCCTTCCCCGTCGCCCTGCACCGCCAGCTTCGCCAGGTGGAACTTGCGCAGCATGGCCGGCAGGACATGGGAGTTCTCCAGATCGAAGTTGTCGTTGGGGCCATAGAGGTTGGTGGGCATGACCGACCGATACCGGGTGCCGTATTGACGATTGTAAGACTCGCAGAGCTTGATGCCCGCGATCTTGGCGATCGCGTACGGCTCGTTGGTGGGCTCCAGGTAACCGCTTAAGAGATATTCTTCGCGCATCGGCTGGGGACAGCTGCGCGGGTAGATGCAGGAGCTTCCGAGAAACAGCAGGCGCGGCACCCCGGATTGGAATGCCGCGTGAATGACGTTGCATTCCACCATAAGATTCTCGTAGATGAAATCGGCCCGGTAGGTGCTGTTGGCGTGGATGCCGCCCACCTTGGCCGCGGCCATGAACACCGCATCGATCTTCTCCCCCCGGAAGAATTCCGCCACCGCCCGCTGGTCGATCAGGTCCAGCTCCGCATGCGTGCGCGTGATGATGCGGCGGTAGCCTTCCGCCTGCAGCCGGCGCACAATGGCCGAACCGACCATGCCGCGGTGCCCGGCGACGTAGATGGAGGCGTTTGGGGGAAGTGTTGGGTGAGACATAGGATCCGTAAAGAGCGCTTTGAGCGATCAGAGCGTTGAAAACGTTGCAAGGATCTTATCGTCGTCGGGTAAAACCGGTTTTCGATTACTCGGTTTTCGATTCACGACCCTATTCAGCATTGCCGTAGATGCGGTAGCCCTTCTGCTGCACCATGGTGTCTTTTTCCGCTTCCTTCAGGTCGGCCAGGACCATCTCGGCGACCAGCTCCTCGAAGCGGATCCGGGGCTCCCAGCCCAGCTTCCTCCGGGCCTTGGAGGGGTCACCGAGCAGCGTGTCGACCTCGGCCGGCCGGAAGTAGCGCGGGTCGATGGCGACGATCGGCTTTCCCGTGGCCGCATCAAAACCCTTTTCCTCACGCCCTTTTCCCTCCCACCGGATGCGGATGTCCAGCTTCCCGGCGGCCGTCTCGATGAGCTCCCGCACGGAGTGCTGATGCCCCGTCGCGACCACGTAGTCTTCCGGCTCCGGCTGCTGGAGCATCATCCACATCATGCGCACGTAGTCCCGCGCGTGGCCCCAGTCGCGCCGGGCGTCGAGGTTGCCGACGTGGAGCGTTTCCTGCAGCCCCATCTTGATCCGGGCCAGGCCGCGGGTGACCTTGCGGGTGACGAAGGTTTCCCCGCGGATCGGCGATTCGTGGTTGAAGAGGATCCCGTTGCAGGCGAAGAACCCGTAGGCTTCGCGGTAGTTGACGGTGATCCAGTAGCCGTAGAGCTTGGCCACGCCGTAGGGAGAGCGCGGGTAGAAGGGCGTAGTCTCGGTCTGCGGGGTTTCCTGCGCCTTGCCGTAGAGCTCGGATGTGGAGGCTTGATAGAACCGGGTTTTTTCCTTCAGGTGCAAAATCCGGATGGCTTCCAGCAGCCGGAGGGTCCCCAGGGCGTCGGCGTTGGCGGTGTACTCCGGGGTCTCGAAAGACACCATGACGTGGCTCTGGGCGGCCAGGTTGTAGATCTCGTCGGGCTGCACTTCCTGGATGATGCGGATCAGGTTGGTGGCGTCGGTCAGGTCCCCGTAGTGCAGCCGGAAGCGCACCTCCTCCTCGTGCGGGTCGGTGTAGAGATGGTCGATCCGCGCGGTGTTGAAGGAGGAGGCGCGGCGCTTGATGCCGTGGACCTCGTAGCCCTTGTGCAGAAGGTATTCCGCCAGGTAGGCGCCGTCCTGACCGGTGATGCCGGTGATGAGCGCTCGTTTCACAGACTGCCTCCCATGTGCTGCCGTCTCACGCAAATGCCGGCCAACGATGAACCCCCGGCGCGACGTCTGCGCCGATATCCGCGCGTTTAAAAGCTGAAGGAGGAACGCCGATGACGGCTGACCTCCTTATTTTGCTGGTGCCTAGGGCCGGAATCGAACCGGCACGGGACATAGTCCCAAGGGATTTTAA
>CAVQTH010000029.1:0-24222 GCA_963716325.1 uncultured delta proteobacterium
TTGCAATCAGGGTTTGGCCGTCGAAGGGCTTTTGCAGGAAATCCACTGCCCCTTGCTTCATGGCCTGCACGCTCATCGGAACCGTGGCCTGCCCGGTGATGAAAACGATGGGCAGGCGCAGGCCCCGCTGTTGGAGCTCGGCCTGCAGGTCCAGTCCGCTCAGCCCCGGCATTTTGACATCGAGGACCAGGCAGCCGACGGCGGGCATCGGCGCCCCTTGCTCGAGGAACTCCTTCGCGCTGCAGAATACCCGCGCCGGAAAACCGTTGGTCGTCAGAAGCCTTCTGAGCGCGCGCTGGACGGAAGGGTCATCGTCGACGACGAAAACCTCGGCAACGCTGTCATGAGACATGGTTCGGATCTCCGATGGTGTGCTGCGGCGTCCCCGTCTCGACGGCCGGCAAACGGCAGCAGAAGCTCGCCCCCTTGTCGAGGTTGGATGCGGCACTCAAGGAGCCGCCGTGCGCCTCGACAATCGAGCGGCTGATGGAAAGCCCCAGCCCCAGGCCCTGCGGTTTGGTGGTGAAAAACGGCTCGAAGAGCCGCTCCGCAGTTTGCAGTTCGATCCCCGCACCGGTGTCCGACACCCAAAGGCAGACACTGCCCTCGCCATCCCTGCCGGTTTTGACCGTTACGAGACGCGGCGGGAATTGGTTCTGGCTCACCGCCTCCATGGCGTTGACAATAAGGTTGAGGGCCACTTGCTGGAGCTGAACCGGGTCCCCGAGCACCGGCGGGAGAACGGATTCAAGATCCAGATCGATGGCCACCCCTTTTGCCGCCGCATCCGTCTGGATCACTTTAATGGCCTCTGCCGTCACGCGGCTGAGGTCGATCCGGGTGTGCGCCGAGGGCGTATTTTTGACCAGGTTGCGAATGCGCCGGATCACCTCCTGGGCCCGCTTGTTGTCCGCCATGATGTCGTCGAGCGCCTCGCTTGCCTCTTTCAGGTCTGGAGGTTCGCCTGCCAATAGCTGCTTTGCCGACTCGGCGTTGGCCAGGATCGCCGCCAGCGGCTGGTTGATTTCATGGGCGAGGTTCTGGCCGAGTTCCCCCACCGTAGACACGCGGGACACATGCGCCAGTTGCTGGCGGAACCTGGATGTCTCCTCCTCCGATCTTTTGCGAGGGGTGATATCCTGCACGCTGCCGGTGGCCGCAAGCGGCTTGCCGCGTTTATCGAATTCCACCTCGAACTTTGCCCGTACCCATCTCACCATGCCACCGACTAAAATGCGGTGCTCCAGATCGTAGGCCTCGCCTTCCAGTGCGGCCCTCCATCTCATCCGTACCTGTTCCCGGTCTTCAGGATGGACGATCTGCAAAAATGCTTCGTAGGTGAGCTCCGCATCGCTGGGCAGACCGAATATCTCATTGGTCCCCGCGGACCAGTCGATCCCATCCTTCTGGATGTCATAGCGAAGGCTTCCGATCGAGGCGATCTCCTGCGCTCGCTTAAGATTGGCTTGTCTTGCCAAACCGGCTTCGGCGCGTTTGCGTTTGTTCAGGTTGTTCATCAACTGTGCGATGAGCAGGGTTTGGAGACAAATGAACGAAAACGTACCGATAACCCACCATCGGTAGACCTCCCATAAAGAGGTTTCTTTGAAACGGATGATGCTTCCCCGTGGAAGGGCGCTTTCGTCGATCTTCCAGCGTTTCAGCTCGCGCCAGTCGAACATGGGCGGGCTGTCGCTCATGACGACCGGTTCGATCGAGGAGGCCTTTTCACCCGAGAGCACCCTCAGAACGATCACTGCCGCCTCCCGGCCATAGGCCTCGATGGTCGTCAGGCGCCCCCCCACGCTTCCATAGCCCAAGGCCGTGTCGATCAAGTTGTAGAGAGGGGCATTGGCCGATTTCGACACCAGTTGCATGGCCTCCGCAGGGACATAAGGTCTCCCGGAGCCATCCTGCTGCAGATTCAGGAAAAGAATGGCGGTTGAATCGGGCAATTGTGACACCCGCTCCAACAGTTCTTGCATGTGCAGCCCTGTCAGATCGATCCATTCCAATTGCCCCTGGAAGTCCTTTTTGAAGATTTCCCTGGCGAGCGATGTCAGGGAACGATCCACCAAGGCGGTCCCGGCGACAACGGCAAGCCGTCTCAGACCGGGCTGGAGGTTCCGTGCCAGATCGATCGTGCCGGCAATGTCCACGGTGATGGCCACACCGGTGACATCGCTCGCGCGGTCCAGGCGATGAAGTTCATGTGCAGAGTGCATGCAAAACACGATGGGTATTCCCGGGAACATGATGTCTCGATACCGTAAAACGAATTCCAAAGATGTGCGGGTCACCGGAACGACGACATCGATGTTCTCCCCGACATACTTGGCACGGAAAAAATCGGCCAGGCGCCGCTGCTCGGTTTCTGCGGCAGCGAAAGGCAGATCCAGGATGTCACCCAACAGAATTACATCTTGTCGGGGGGAATGATCGAATACGGTCTTCATCCCGTTGTAGACCGCCCGATGCGCCGGGGAGGACCAGCCTTCCGAAGGAAACAGGGCCAGAACCTTTTTGATACCCGCCGGTTGATCGGCGCGAGCATGGGGCGTGAAAATGCAGACAACCAGCAGGCAGGAAAAGGCAACTCGAACGAGTATGCCTGCTGTGAGATGAGAATGCATGCGGTAAAACCCTTTTCTCCAGGCGTCAGCGGGATAGGGGTTCTATATCCTTAACCATTTTACTTTTCAATGGGTATTCCACTTCGACGCGGGAGTGTTCCAAGCCATCCGCCCCCGCGGGCCGCTGGATGCGCCCGAGCAGATTCATGGCCCGGCGTTGGAGACCCTGTTTTTGGAACAGGCGGCTATGGCGACATGGTTTGCGCCATCCTCCCAGACAGGCGATCGGGGCCGGCGGCGATCGGGCCCCGGCAGCTGCTTTGCTCAGGATTACGGTTTGTCCACCTGCTTGCGATAGCCTTCGGCGCTCATGATGGCATCGAGAAGAGACTGGCGGACGTGAGCGTCGTTTATCTTGAACCCCTCCGCCGTGACGATGACGTTGTTTTCAAGGAGGTCCTTGAGTTTCATGCAAGCCTCCAGCAGCAGCGGCGCGGCGGCGATAAGGTCCGCATCGGCGACCCGCTTGGCATCGGCGCCGCTTTTCCTGCGCATCACGGCAACCAGGGATGAATCCTTCCCCACCACTCCGATGGCTTCGTCTTTTTTCTTTACAAACCAGGGACCCGGCGTGCGTTTGCTCATGTTCCAACCTCTACTGGATCGGTTTTAAAAATGGTTGACGATCGTGGCACCGAATCTTACTTGCACCCAAGGTGTTGCATGCTGGAAGAACCGGGGGCGGGTCATGGCCTGGGAAAAAACAGAAGTGCAAAACAGTTGCCGCAGAAGACGGTGGGGGCATGTCATCAACCTCCGGAATCAAATTTTTGGAGGAAAGACCCCCGTTCGATTCCGAAGGTTTCCCTCATCGACGCCTGCGAGGTTAGCTGATGGGCTAGGGCCGATAAGGTTGCCCCTCGCCGGACGGCGATTCGCCCCAGGAACCTGGGTCCCCCGCTCCCGATCGTTCTCAGGATTAGGCAAAAAAAAAGTACCCCACCGATTTTTTATTGTCAAGCGGCTTTCTTGCTCCGGCAGGTAAATATGCCGATTTCTGGATTTCACGCATCGGCAGGACGGCATGCCTTAAAGGCCTGTTGAACGGGTCCGCGAGGTTCAGTGACGGCCCGCTGGAAAGCGGGATGCGAGGAATCGGCGTCCAGGCGTGGGCTTCGAGTGTTCAGCCTCCCAGATACGCTTTCTTGACCTCCGCGTTCTCGAGCAGCTCCTTCGAAGGCCCTTCCAGCACCAGGCGGCCGGTCTCGATCACGTAGCCCCGCTGGGCGAACTGCAGCGCCAGCCGCGCGTTCTGCTCCACCAGCAGGATCGTGGTGCCCTCCGCGTTGATTTCCTTCAGGGCCTTGAACATGCTCATCATCAGCAGCGGGGCGAGCCCCATGGACGGCTCGTCCAGGAGCATCATCCGGCGGCCGCTCATGTAAGCCCGGGCCACGGCCAGCATTTGCTGCTCGCCGCCGCTCATGGTGCCGGCCTTCTGCTTCTGGCGTTCCTCGAGCCGCGGGAAGAGCTTGAACATGCGCTTCAGGTCGAGCGCGATGCGGTCCGCATCCCGGCGGGCGAAGGTCGCCAGCTTCAGGTTCTCGGTGACGGTCAGGTTGTCGAACAACCGCCGCCCCTCCGGGACGTGCGAGACCCCGAGCTCGCTGACCACGCGGTCGGCGCTGTAGTCCAGGAGGTCCTTGCCCTGCAACGTCATGCGGCTGCCGGGCTCGGTTTTCACCATGCGCGAGATCGCCCGCAGCGTGGTGCTCTTGCCCGCGCCGTTGGCCCCGATGATGCACACGATCTCGCCTTCGCCGATCCGGAAGTCCAGGCCGTGCAGCGCCTTGATGTTGTCGTAGGATACCCGCAGGTTTTCAACCGATAACAGCGTCACGCCACCGCCTCCTTGCCCAGATAGGCATCGATCACGGCCGGGTTGTTCTGGATCTCGCGGGGGGTGCCCTCGGCGATGACCTCCCCGAACACCAGGGTCTGGATCCACTCGCAAAGCTCCATCACCACCCGCAGCCGGTGCTCGATCAGAAAAATGCCTATGCCGATCTCGTCGCGCATGCGGCGGATGATATCCATCATCTGGGAGAGCTCCTCCGAGTTCATGCCGGCCGTGGGCTCGTCCAGGAAAAGGATCTTGGGTTCCGTCGCGAGCGCCCGCGCCATTTCCACCCGGCGCTGGGCGCCGTAGGGCAGGTTCGTCACGACCTGCCCGGCCAGCCCCTCGATCCCCATCATGGCCAGAAACCGGCGGGCCGCGGCCTCGTGCTCGGCTTCTTCCCGGTGTCGTTGCCGGGTGCCCAGAAAGGCGCCGGTGAGGCCATAGCTGAGCTTCGAATAGCGCGCCAGCTTGATGTGGTTCAGCACCGTCATGTGCCGCCACAGCAGCATGTTCTGAAAGGTGCGCCCCAGCCCGCGCGAGGCGACCTCGTGGGGCGCAAGACCGACGAGGTTCGCCCCCTCCAGCGTGATGCGGCCCTCGGTGGGGCGATAGATGCCGGTAATCAGGTTGAAGATCGTGGTCTTGCCCGCCCCGTTCGGGCCGATGAGACCGCACACCTTCCCGGCCGGGATCTTGAGATTGTAGTCATGAACGGCCCGGAGCCCGCCGAAGAAGTGGGTCACGTGTTCGACATTCAGCAATGCAGTCATATCTGAGCTCAACGATGTTGGCGGTTGTCTGTTGCGTGTCGGATCGAGGCGGAAAGCCCCTCCCACCAAAGCCTTCCAACGGTGGGGGCGGCGTCCCGCCGCAATCCTTATCGGCTATGAACTCCGCTTGCCTTTCGGCTGAATCAGCCGCACCGGGTCGAAATCCCGGAAGGCGATCAGGCCCGTGGGCCGGAAGATCATCACCAGGATGAGCAGCAGCGGGATGAAGATCCATTTCCAGATCTCGAGCGGCCGCAGCATTTCACTCAGCAGGTTGATGCTCACCGCCCCCACGATGGATCCGTACACCGAGTTCAGCCCCCCGAAGTACATCATGGCCAGCACCTCGGCCAGCTGCTGGAGCCCGAAGGTGCCGGGGTTCACATAGCGCAGCACGTGGGCGAAGAGCACGCCGGCCACCCCGGCCCAGAACGCTGAAAACAAAAAGGCGGTCATCTTCGTGCGCTGGGTGTTGACGGTCATGGCGTCGGCGGCCATCTCGTTGTCGCGCACGGCGTTCAACGCCAGGCCGTAGGTGGAACGCACGAAGTTGTTGATGACCGCCACGCAGACCACCGTGCAGACGAAAACCATCGGCAGGTTGGACCAGTCCGGCTGCCCCCTCATCCCGCGCGGGCCGCCTACGATTTCAAGATTTTCGATCATGCTCTTCACGATGAACGTGAAGGCGAGCGAGATGATGGCGAGATAGTCTCCCCGGGTGCGAAACGAGGGGATCGCCACCGCGAGCGCCCCCACCGCGGCCACGCACCCGCCGACGATGAGGGCCAACGGGAACAGGAAGGGGCCGATGGCGGGCGGCAGCAGCGCTTTGCCGTACATGCTGCTGTTCGTGAACAGAACGATCGTGAACACCGAACCCGCATACGCCCCCAGCGCCATGAAGCCCGGGTGCGAGCAGGAAAACTCCCCCATGTACCCGTTGACCACATTGAGGCTCAGTGTCATCATCACCCAGATCAGAGTGATCTTGACGACGATCACGCGGTAGTCGTTGATGTCGGACCAGATGTGCAGCACCGCGTAGAGCAGCGCCAGGTGGAAGACAATGGATGCGGCCGGCCAGCGCCGGGCCAGAAACCCCGCCACGCGGTTGGCGGGAAGCTGAAGCAGGCGCCCCACCAGGAAAACGGGCGCCAGGTAGACCAGCAGGACGTAAATAACGGTCCCGGGGATCATCTCGGGTTTTTTCAGGGCGTTCTCGAATCCGAACAGCACCGGGATCTTGGGAAGGTCCACCAGGTGCGCCAGACCCAGGCCCACGAACTGCTCCGCCAAAACCGCCGCCAGGCCCCCCGCCAGCCAGCCGAGCAGGGGGACTTCCTGGAAAAAGCGCCTCAGGCGGCTGAAGCGGCGCGGGGCGCTCCAAGTGTCTTTGGGTGTGCTCATGAATGCGTGTTCCCCATTTTCCTCCAGCGGCGTTTGCGCATGGGAGTTAGAGTCTCAGACGGACGGAGTAGGGTTCTCCGAAAAGACCGTACGGCCGGAAGACCAGAATCAGCAAAATAATGGAGTAGGCGATGAAGTCCCGCAAGGTCGAGGGGAACACCATGGCGACGAAGATCTCGATGAACCCCAGGATAAAACCGGCCAGGGTGGCGCCCAGAATAGAGCCGCGGCCGCCCAGGATGGCCGCCACGAAGGCCTTCCAGCCGAAGACGATCCCCATGTAGGGGTCGAGCACCGGGTAGGCCACACCGAAGAGAATGCCGGCCGCCGCGGCGAGCCCCGAGCCCAGCGCAAAGGTCATCGCCGCAATCTTGTTGATGGGGACCCCCATCAGGGGAACGACGACATAGTCGAAGGCCATGGCACGCATGGCCATGCCCCACTTGGTGCGGCGGATGAACTGGTGCAGCGCGAATGCCAGCGACAGCGAGACCACCACGATCATGATCTTCTGATTGGTGACGAACACGCCCCCGAGATCGTAGGTGACGGGCTCGACCAGGGCCGGGAACTTGACGCGCTGCGGCCCCAGCAGGATCAGGTTGCCGGTCTCCAGGATGATGCCGATCATGAGCCCGGTGATGGCGGCCGAAGCCCGCGGCGCCTCCCGCAGGGGGCGATACCCCACCCGTTCGATGAACATCCCGAGGAACGAGGTGATCACCATGGAAATCAGGATGGTGAGCACCAGGATCAGCCAGCCGGGAAGAATGATCGCGCCGGCGGCGCTCAGGGCGACCAGGCCGGTGGCTACCCCGAAGCCGATGTAGGCCCCGGCCATGAAGATGTCCCCATGGGCGAAGTTGAACAGCATGAGAATGCTGTAGACCATGGAGTAGCCGATTGCGATCAGGGCGTAGAAGCTGCCCCACTGGAGGGCGTTGATCAGGTTTTGAAGAAAGACGGTCATGCCGAGTTCCTGCTTCGAAGAAAGCCGGTTAGGGTGTTGGGTGCCATCCGATACCTAATGAAATCCCCCTTCGCCCCCTTTGCCAAAGGGGGGTGGGGGGGATTTTGATGCCACCACTTTGTTTGATAGCCACGCCCGCGTGCAGCGGTTTGGCCGGGAAAGCGGTGAGATTTTTTTCCGTTGCCGGCCTCTCACCGGCAACGGAAAAATAAGACCCTCTGCGTTCTCAGCGCCTCTGCGGTGATACTCCTCACCGGCGCGGGTCCCGGTTTTTACGGACACGCGGTCTTGTAGAACTCGAATTCACCCTTGTCGTTGATTTTGACGATGTTGGCGCACTTGACGGGGTCGCCGCCGTTGGGCGGGAAGCTGATCGTCCCCGTGATGCCCGGGAAGTTCTTGATTTCGGCGATGGCTTTGCGCACGGACTCGCGGTCTTTCTTGATGTCGCCGGTGATCGCACCCGCGTTCTTGATGCCCTGGCCGATGAGGCCGATCGCATCCCAGGTGAGGGCGGCCACGTCGTCGGGGATGGAACCGTACTTGGCCTTGTAGCGGTCGATGAATTCCTTGGTGGCGCCCTTGGCGCCGGCCGAGGCATAGTGCGAGACGAAGAAGGAGCCCAGGCAGTCCTTGCCGCAGAGCTTGACCAGCTCGTCGGAGGACCAGCTGTCGCTGCCGAGGATCGGCTTTTTCCAGCCCAGCTGCTTGGCCTGCTGCACGATCAGGGGCACTTCATTGTAATACTGCGGGGTGAACAGGAACTCCGCGCCGGAGTTGATGATCTTGGTCAGCTGGGAGCTGAAATCGGTGTCCTTGGTGGTGAAGCTTTCATAGGCCACGACCGAGCCGGGCCCGTGCTTCTTCTCCCAGTCCTTCTTGAAAAACTCGGCCAGCCCCTTGGGGTAGTCGCTGGCCACATCGTAAAGCACGGCCGCCTTTTTGAACTTGTATTCCTCCGAGGCGAAGATCGACAGGGCCGGCCCCTGGAAATCGTCCAGGAAGCAGGCGCGGAACACGTAGGGCCGGTCCTTGGTGGTGTTGGGGTTGGTCGACCAGCCGCTGATCAAAGGGGTTTTGTAGTTGTTGGCGACCTCGCCGGCCGGGACGGCCTGCTTGGAAGCCTGGGGCCCCACGATGGCGATCACCTCGTCGACGGTGATCAGCTTGGTGGCCGCCTTGGCCGCGGACTCGGCCTTGGCCTCGTTGTCCTCGATGGCGAGCTCGACCTTGTACTTCTTGCCGCCCACCTCGATCCCGCCGGCCTTGTTGACGTCTTCCACCCACATCTGGGCCGCGAACTTCGTGGCCTCGCCGACTTTGGGGATGTCGCCGGTGATCTCGGCGTTGATGCCGATCTTGATCGTCGGCGTCTTCTGGGCGACGGCCGCTGTGACCATGAGAATACCGGCCAGCAGCATCAGGGAAAAGACGATGAGCTTCTTCATGCCTTCCTCCTTTACAGGTGAGTTTGGGTTTGTGGTTGGTGAGAGGATCCCCCGGAATACGACGAATGTTGCTTAGCACGGCCGAAGTGGCATTGCAACGATTTAGAAATGGGTTTTTGATATTTGCAAATTTCAGCCGATTTTTATATGAATTCTGAAGAAAAACAATTCTGGTTTGACAACATCCTCAAAATTACATAAAAATGCGACATGGCCCCGCCTGACGACAGCCGGCGGGGTTGCCGGGCGCGCTCGATGCCCGGATGAAAAAGCTCAAAGCTGAAATTTCGCAGCCGAGCGCCTTCAACCGGGACCGCCATGCTGATCGATCCGACCAACCTGTCCATCATTCGCCAGCTCCGCGACGGCCGCAAATCCTACAAGGCCATCGCCGACAAACTGCACCTTTCCGAAAACACCGTGCGCTCGCGCGTGCAGCGCATGCACGAGGAGGGCCTGCTCGAGATCAGCAGCCTGGTGAACCCGGATTCGCTGGACGGCCACCGCGCCATCCTGATCGGCGTCAAGCTGAAAACCCCCGACCTGGTCGCCAAGGGCGCCGAATTCAGCCGCCTCAAGGGCGTGGTGTCGGTCAGCGTCGTCACCGGCCGCTTCGACATTATCCTGATCGTCATGCTGAAACCGGGCTTCGACCTGCTGGAGTTCTTCACCAGGGAAATCTCCAAGATCTCCGATGTCCTGTCGACCGAGACGTTCGTCATCTACAAAAACTTCAATCTCAGGATTCCCTATGTGCTATGATGGGCGGCAGCCGTCTTCCCGTCACCCGTCAGCCGGTCGCCGGCTGGCCCGACCGGATAGACGGGCCGACCGGCTGACCCTTAACCCCCAGGAGGAGACGACGCATGAAAGATGTTTCCCAACTGAAATTCCCCGACGATGTGCGCTACGTCGAAAGCCATGAATGGATCCGCTCCGAGGGCGGCCGCGTGCGCATCGGCATAACGGACTATGCCCAGGACCAACTGGGGGACATCGTCTTCGTGGAGCTGCCGGCCGTCGGCAAGTCCTTCAACGCCGGCGCCCCCTTCGGCAGCGTGGAATCGGTGAAGGCGGTCTCGGAGCTTTACATGCCGATCGGCGGGAAAGTGGTGGAGATCAACTCCACCCTTGAAAACTCGCCCGAGGTGGTCAACACCAGCCCCTACGACCAGGGCTGGATGATCGTGGTCGAGCCCGCCGACGCCGGCGAGCTGAAGAACCTTCTGACCGTGCAGGCCTACCGCGACAAACTGAAAGGATAGCCGCATGCGCTACCTGCCTCACACTTCCGAAGACATCGCGCAGATGCTCGAGGCGACCGGCGCCCGGTCCCTCGACGATTTCTTCGCCGTCATCCCGCCGGAGTGCCGCCGCGAGCGGCCGATGGTGCTGCCGGACGCCTTGACCGAGTGGGAGCTCGACGCGCACATCGACCGGTTCGCCGGCCGGATGGCCGCCGGGCCCGACGCCAAGGTGTTCCTGGGCGCCGGGAGCTACGAGCATTTCATCCCGGCCGCGGTGAGCTTCGTGACCGCGCGCTCGGAATTCGTGACTTCCTACACGCCCTACCAGCCCGAGATGAGCCAGGGAACGCTGCAGGCCGTATTCGAATACCAGAGCCTCGCCGCGCGGCTGCTCGGCATGGAGGTGGCCAACGCGTCCATGTACGACGGGGCCTCCGCTCTGGCCGAGGCCCTGCTCATGGCCGTCCGGGTCACGCGCCGCAGCGCCGTGGCGCTCTCCCGCGCGGTTCATCCGCTCTATCGCCGCGTCGTCCGGACCTACCTGGAGCCCACCGGCATCCAGGTGCGCGAGATCCCGTTCCGCCCGGACGGCACCACCGATCGCTCCGCGCTCGGCCGCACGGAGGCGCTGGCGGCGGTGGCCGTCCAATCGCCCAACTTCTTCGGCTGCATCGAGGATGTGAAGGCCTTCGCCGACACGGCCCACGACGCGGGCGCGCTCTGCATCGCGGCGTTCAGCGAGCCGCTCGCCTTCGGGCTCTTCAAGAACCCGGGCATCCTCGGCGCCGACATCGCCTGCGGCGAGGGCCAGAGCCTGGGCATCCCGCGCTCCTTCGGCGGGCCGGGGCTCGGGATGTTCGCCTCGAAAATGCAGTACGTGCGCAACATGCCGGGCCGTCTGGTGGGGGAAACAGTCGACATCGAGGGCCGGCGCGGCTACGTGCTGACGCTTGCCACCCGCGAGCAGCACATCCGCCGCGAGAAGGCCACCTCCAACATCTGCACCAACAACAGCCTGTGCGCGCTGACCGCCGCGGCCTACATGGCCTCCCTCGGCGGCACCGGCATGCGGGAGCTCGCCCAGCTCAACCACGACCGGGCCGAATACCTGAAAGCGCAGCTGCGGGCGGCGGGCATGATCCTGCCGTTTTCGGCGCCCACGTTCAACGAATTCGTGGCGGCCTTCCCGGCCGGCTTTGAGGACACCTACCGGCGGCTGCTCGCCAAAAAGATCGTGGCCGGCCTGCGGCTCGAACCCTATTACCCGGAGCTGGCCGGCCATTACCTGCTGTGCGCGACCGAAACCCTGTCCAAGGCGGACATAGACACCCTGGTGCGGGAGGTGCAGTCATGACAAATTCGCTCGGGACCACCGGTCTGGTTTTGGACGAGCCATTGCTGTGGGAGCGCGGCCGCAAGGGCCGCAGCGGGTTTTCGCTGCCCCGCCGGGACGTGGCGCGCTGCGAGGTGCCGCCGGAGCTGGCCGGCGGGGCCCCGGACCTGCCGGAGCTGAGCGAAGTGGACATGGTCCGCCACTACATCCGGCTCTCCCAGTGGAACTTTTCCGTGGACGCCGGCATGTACCCCCTGGGCTCCTGCACCATGAAGTACAACCCCAAGACCAACGAGCGCCAGTGCAGCCGCCCGGGCCTTGCGTCCGCGCACCCGCTGCTGCCGGAGGAGCTGTGCCAGGGCGCCCTCGAGTTGATCGCGGCCCTGGAGTGCTGCCTGGCGGAGATCACAGGCCTGGACGCCGTCTCCCTGCAGCCGGCTGCCGGCGCCCACGGCGAGCTGGCCGGCATGCTGATCTTCCACGCCTACCACCGGCACCGGGGCAAACCCCGCTCCAAGATCATCGTCCCGGACACGGCCCACGGCACCAACCCGGCCAGCGCCGCGCTCTGCGGGTACACGGCCGTGCCCGTCCCGTCCAACGCGAACGGCATCCTCTCGCCGGAAACGGTCGCCGCCGCCATGGACGAGGAGACGGCCGGCATCATGGTGACCAACCCCAACACCATCGGCCTGTTCGAGGAGAACATCAAGGCCATCGCCGACATCGTGCACGCCAAGGGCGGCCTGGTCTACGGCGACGGCGCCAATATGAACGCCGTGCTCGGCATGGTGGACATGGGCCGGATCGGCGTGGACGTGCTGCATCTCAACCTGCACAAGACGTTTTCGACCCCCCACGGCGGCGGCGGGCCCGGTGCGGGACCGGTCTGCGTGCGCCGGCACCTGGCGCCGTTTCTGCCCGTGCCGCGGGTGGTTGTGCGCGACGGCGTCTTCCGCTGGTCGGAGGACTTCCCCCTGTCCATCGGCAAGCTACAGGCCTTCTGGGGCAACATGGGGGTCCTCATCCGCGCCTACAGCTACATCCTGAGCCTGGGCGCCGACAACCTGAAACGCGCCAGCCAGCTGGCCGTGCTGAACGCGAACTACATCAAGGCGCAGCTGAAGGGGACGTTCCACCTCGCCTACGACCGGCCCTGCATGCACGAGTGCGTCTTCTCGGACAAGCGGCAGCAGGCCTACAAGGTGAGCACCCTGGACATCGCCAAGCGCCTGATGGACTACGGTTTTCACCCGCCCACCATCTACTTCCCGCTGGTGGTGCCGGGCGCCATCATGATCGAGCCCACGGAAACGGAGTCGAAGGAAACCATCGACCTTTTCATCGATTCGATGAAAGCCATTGCCGCGGAGGCCCGGGACAACCCGGAGATGCTGCACCAGGCGCCCACGCGCTGCAAACGCCGCCGCCTCGACGAGACCGCCGCCGCCCGCAAGCCGTGCCTGAGAGGATAAGAGGAGAGTGATGAGCTATGAGTTATGAGTTATGAGGACTGAGCCAACAGCTGCGCCCGGCGACACTCACCCACCCGGCGATTGTACTACCGTTGCCTAACAATGGTTGCGGTTTTATCTTCTAAGTAGGACGATGCGCAGCGGGTCCTGAGGCAACGCGCCTCCGTCCTCAGAGCTCAGAACTCGGAGCTCAGAACTCGGAACTCATAGCTGAGGGAAGGCCGATCCTCAGTCCTTTTTGTAACGGCGCGATGAAACCTCGGAAAACGCATGCATGGCACGCCGTCGACCTCGGCCGGATGCCCTACCCGGACGCCTGGGACCTCCAGCTGCGGCTGGTGGAGGCGCGCTCGCAGGGCCGTGTCGATAACGACGTCATCCTGTTCGTGGAGCACCCGCCGGTGTTCACCCTGGGCCGGCGCGGCGGCCGCGAAAACCTCCTGGTCCCCGAAGAAATGCTCCGGCAGTCCGGAATCCCCATCGTCCAGGTCGAACGCGGCGGCAACATCACCTACCACGGGCCCGGCCAGCTCGTGGTCTACCCCATCGTTCACCTTCCCCGCTTCGGCCTCGGCGTGGTGGACATGGTGGATCGGCTGGAGGAGGTCATGATCCGCACCTGCGCCGCCTGGGGCGTAGAGGCCGGCCGCAACAAGCTGAACCGCGGCGCCTGGGTGGGCATGAAAAAAATCGGCAGCATCGGGATCGCCGTGCGCCGCGGGGTGAGTTTCCACGGCCTGGCCCTCAACGTGAACCTGGATCTCGCGCCCTTCTGCTGGATCCAGCCCTGCGGGTTGGAGGGAGTTGGAGTGACTTCCATCCAGGCGGAGTGCCGGGATTCGGTTGAAATCGCTGACGTCACGCCGGTGCTGCAAAGCCGGATGGAGGGTGTTTTCCAAACACCGTTGGCACCGCTTTCCAGTGAAGAGCTCTTTTCGCTCCTGAGCCCCGCCAAGGGGCCATCGGCAGCATGTGGGAGCGGCTTTCCAGCCGCGACAGGGGAATCGGGAGCAGGTTGAGGCAAGCGCCGCCATCCTCTCGATAAGGTGAAGCGGGAGAGGCTTTCGGCCCCGGTCATCGCGGCTGGAAAGCCGCTCCCACAGAAACAAAAGCGAACTTCCCCGGAAGCATAGGGAATAGAAGCAATGAGCGCAGCAAATCCAAACCCTCCCGCCGCCCGCAAGCCGGACTGGCTCAAACGCCGGTTGCCGACCGGCGAGACGTTCAACCAGGTTCGGGATCTCATCGAGGCCGGCCGGCTGCACACCGTCTGCCAGGAGGCCAAGTGCCCGAACATCTGGGAGTGCTATTCCCACCGCACGGCGACGTTCCTCATCATGGGCGAACGCTGCACCCGCAACTGCCGCTTCTGCTCGGTGGCCCCAGGCCCTCCCGGGCCGCTCGACCCGCAGGAGCCGGCCCGCGTCGCCGAAGCCGTCGAACGGATGGAGCTGAAATATGTCGTGGTCACCTCCGTCACCCGGGACGACCTGCCGGACGGCGGGGCCGGACATTTCGCGGCGACCATTCATGAAATCCGCCGCCGGGTCCCGGGAGCGGAGATCGAGGTGCTGATCCCCGACTTCCAGGGGGATCCCACCGCGCTTGAAATCGTGCTGCGCGCCCGGCCCGATGTCCTCAACCACAACATTGAGACCGTCCCGCGGCTTTATCCCCGGGTCCGGCCCCAGGCCGATTACCGCCGCTCGCTGGAGCTTCTGCGCCGCGCCGGGGAGATCGCCCCGGGGACCCCGACCAAATCCGGCCTGATGCTGGGCCTGGGCGAACAGCCGGAGGAAATCCGGCAGACGCTGCAGGACCTGCGCGCGGTCGGCGGCCGGATCCTCACCCTCGGCCAGTACCTCCAGCCTTCGCCGGAGCATCTGCCGGTGGAAACCTACGTCCCCCCGGCCGATTTCGAGAACTGGCGCAAGGCCGCGCTGGACATGGGGTTCTCCGAAGTCGCCAGCGCCCCCTTCGTGCGCAGCTCCTACCACGCCAAGGAGTCCTTCAACGCGTTAAGGCGTTAGCGCGTGAGTCGCGTTGCTGGCGTTGCTGGCCAAAAGACAGGAGAGTCTCGCGGGCCTGAAGCCGACAGATGCCGCGCCTGCTTTTTGAAAGCATCTTCTTGCGTTTCCGGCGTCCATCGCATAAAAGTTCAAACTCGCGAAACCGGCTTTGCGAACACGAGCAACGCCCGAACGCAAGTAACGCAAGCAACGCAGGTAACGCCACCAACGCGAGCAACGCTATGAACGCAAGCAACGCGAATCCTCTGATCTGGGCCGAAGTCGACCTGGGCGCCATCGCCCACAACGTTCGCGAGCTGCGCCGCCGCGCCGACCCCAGGGCCAGAGTGATGGCCGTCGTCAAAGCCAACGGCTACGGGCACGGCGCCGTCGAAGTGGCCCGCACGGCGCTCGCCAACGGCGCCGAATGGCTGGGGGTGGCCCGTCTGCCGGAAGCGATCCCCCTGCGGGAGGCCGGCTTCGGCGTGCCGATCCTCGTGTTCGGCTACACGCCGCCGGCCGAGGCCGGCCGCCTGATCGACTTCGACCTGCGGCAGTCCGTCTACTCGACGGACGCCGCCCACGCCTACTCCGCCGCTGCCGCCGCGCGCGGCAAGCGCATCCGGGTGCATGTGAAGGTGGACACGGGCATGGGCCGACTCGGGATGGTGCCGGCGGCCCTCTCCAGGAAAACGCCGGGCCATGCAGTGGGGGAGGATTTCATCCGTGAGGCGACGGCCATCGCCCGCCTTCCCGGTTTAGACGCCGAAGGCATCTTCACCCACTTTGCGGCCTCCGACAGCGCCGACACGTCCCACGCCAAGCGCCAGCTGGCCCTGTTCCTTGACGTCCTGTCCTGCCTGCGTGCGGCCGGCCTGGAGTTCGCGGTCCGGCATGCCGCCAACAGCGCCGCCGTCATCGCACTGCCGGAGTCCCACCTCGACCTGGTCCGACCGGGGATCGCACTTTACGGGCTCAGGCCTTCCGGCGAAATCGACCTCACCGGCATCTCCCTGCAGCCGGCCATGGCGCTCAAGGCCCGCATCATCCACCTGAAATCGGTCCCGGCCGGGGCCGGCATCAGCTACGGGAGCACCTATCGCACCCCGGCCCCGACCGTCATCGCCACCATCCCCATCGGGTACGCCGACGGCTACCGCCGCCTGTTTTCCTCAAGGGGCGAGATGCTGGTGGGCGGGCGTCGCGTGCCCGTCGTCGGCCGGGTGTGCATGGACCTGACCATGCTGGACGTGGGCACGGTCCCCGGCGTTCAAGTCGAAGACGAGGTCGTCATCTTCGGCAAACAGGGAGGCGAGTCCATATCGGCGGACGACCTCGCCCGGATGCTCAACACCATCAACTACGAGATCGTCTGCGACCTCACCGCCCGCGTGCCGAGGGTTTATCAAGGCAATCCATCATCATGAATCGGCACCTGCTTTTTTAAAATACTGCAAAAACGGCAGCGAAAATTGGTATGTTGCCAAGCGGCGGGCAGGAACAGCATTATAGAAAGGGCTGGACATAGTGCAAAAATGCAATCAAGGGATTTTATAAAAAAACCACCTAATCGCTGGTGAACTCCCCTGGCAGGCCGGGAATCAGAATCATGAGAAAAGTACTTTTTTGTATTGTAATTGGTCTTATAGTAGTTTCACCCTCTACTATATTACTGGCCGAGACTCTCCTCTACGATGACTTTAGCGGGAATAGGGTGAGTTCCAGTAGGTGGCATATCCCCACTTGGGTGTCGCCAACGGATGGAACCGTCGTCGGCCATACTCAGTTCAGGTTTACTCAAAATTCTTCGCTTCCGGCGGCCGATAACAGCAACGCGATTATAGTGGTTGAATCTTACAATCCAACTGCGTTTTCTTTCTACGGTACGGATTTAAGAAGCAATCAATCGTTCGCTCTGGGGACAGGAATCCACATAACCGTACGCGCCAAAATGAATACTACTACGCCAGGCATCGTCGGAGGTATCTTCTTATATGCTCTCAAACCAGGAAGCACAACCTATCATGATGAAATCGATTTTGAACTTCTCACCAACCTGCCGAATGGGGCACAAACCAACATTTATAGCAACGAGAAACTAGGCACCGGAAATGTACAATTTGTACCCTATACGTCTGGATCGATAACGGACTACCACACATACGAAATCAAATGGCAACCCGACCAAGTATCATGGTTTATAGATGGCAATCTAGTTCGGACTGACACAAGTTATGTACCGGCTGGACCTATGAATTTTCACCTCAACATCTGGGTGCCTGATCCGGGATGGCGTGCAGCACATGACCCCAATTTAAAACCCGCGACATCGGCAAGTTCCAACCAGATTTTTTCTATGAGCGTCGACTCCGTTCATATACAATCAATTACACCGCCGCCGGCAGGCGAGTTGGCACACCATCACAAAGAACTCGACTATGGGAAGACCTGCTATACTGACAGATAAACGCTTCATCTTATTTGTTGTAAGTCTACAGGTATTAAACTCACATTTAATAGGGCAAGATCAGATCTTTGGTCTAATACTCCACCAAACAACACCGCACCCTTTTGAACCCCTGGACTTTTTACCATGCGCGAAATCGTTCTGATCAACATCACCGGTAAAGACAAGCCCGGACTCACGGCCCGCCTGACGGAGATCTTGGCCACCTACGGAATCACCATCCTGGACATGGGCCAGGCCGTGATCCACGATTTCCTGTCGCTCGGCATCCTGATCGAAATCCCGGACGAGTCCAAATCCTCATCCGTGTTGAAGGACATCCTGTTCGCCGCGCACAAGCTGGGCATCAGCGCACAGTTCACGCCCATCGACGAGGAGCGCTATGAGATCTGGGTCAACCAGCAGGGCAAGGAGCGCCGCATCATCACCATGCTCGGACGCAAGATCAGCGCCGGACAGCTATACCAGGTCGCGCGGGCCATGGCGGATAACGGGTTGAACATCGAAGTGATCACGCGCCTGTCCGGCCGGATTTCCCTCGTCAGTGCGCAGGCCAGCCCCAAGGCCTGCATCCAGATGAGCGTCTCCGGCCGCCTCGCCGACCCTGACACCCTGCGCAGCCGGCTGCTGGCGATATCGGAGCAGACCGGGGTCGACATCTCCTTCCACGTCGACAACCTCTACAGTCAGAACCGGCGTCTGGTGGTCTTCGACATGGACTCGACCCTGGTGCAGGCGGAGGTCATCAACATCCTGGCCGAACGGGCCGGCGCCGGCGAGCCGGTCGCCCGGATCACCGAGGCCGCCATGAACGGCAAGCTGGACTTCAAGGAAAGCCTGACCCGGCGGGTCGCGCACCTGAAAGGGCTCCCGGAGACGGTGCTGGCCGAGGTGGCGGAAGACCTCCAGCTGACCGACGGGGCCGAGCGCGTCGTCACCACCCTCAAGGGCCTCGGCTACAAGCTGGGGATCATCTCCGGCGGGTTCGACTACTTCGGGAAGTACTTCCAGGGGAAACTGGGGCTGGACTATGTCTTTGCCAATCAACTGGAAGTCGTCGACGGCAAACTGACGGGCAAGCTCAAGGGCGACATCATCGACGGCCCGAAGAAAGCCGAGATTCTCAAGACCCTGGCCATGGTGGAGAACATCAGCCTGGAGCAGACCATCGCCGTCGGCGACGGCGCCAACGACCTGCCCATGCTGCACGCCGCCGGCCTGGGGGTCGCCTTTCACGCCAAGCCCATCGTCCGCGCCAACGCGGACCGGTCGATCTCGAGCGTCGGCCTCGACGGGCTGCTCTACCTCATGGGGATCAGCGAACGCGAGATCCGGCAGGCCTGATCGGAATAGCGCATCAAAAAGCCGATGCGCCATTCCGATGCCTGATTTTGCTCATAACTCACAACTCGTTGCTCATCACTCTTCAGCCCCATACCAGTGCGGCTTCAAAAACACGAGGCCGCAGGGTTCCCCCTCCCGCGGCCCGGGTGCGCGCCGGCCTTTCTGAACGCGAATCTCCCGGCCCCCGACATCGATGCGATAATCGATGATTTCCCCCAGATAGGCGCAGCGTTTGACGACCCCGCGCACGCCGCCCTCCGCCACGAAGTCGATTTCCGAGGGGCGGCTGGCGAGCACCGCTCGCCCGGCGGCCGTCACCTCGGCCGGGGGCGGTGCCGATAAGGGCAGGCGGGCGTTGCCCCCGTTCAGCCGCAGTTCATTGTCCTGGAGGTTCACCTCGAGAAAATTGGATAGCCCGATGAACCCGAACACAAACCGGTTGGCCGGTTTCTGATAGACATTGAGCGGCGTGTCGACCTGCTGGACCACGCCCAGGTTCATGACCAGGATCCGGTCCGAGAGCGCCATGGCCTCGGACTGGTCGTGGGTGACATAGAGGATAGAGAAGCCGAACGTGCGCTGAAGGTCCTTGATCTCGAAGCGCATCTCCTCGCGCAGGTGCGGGTCCAGGCTCGAGAGGGGCTCGTCCAGCAGCATCACGTCGGGGTTGAGGGCCAGGGCGCGGGCCAGCGCCACCCGCTGCTTGCCGCCGCCGGACAGATCCTCGGGGCTTTTCCGGGCGGAGGGCAGCAGGTTCGTGTGCTCGAGGGCCTCGCGGGTACGCCGGTCGATCTCCGCGGCAGACATTTTTCGGACGCGCAGGGGGAAGGCCACGTTCTCGTAGACCGACAGGTGCGGCCAGACGGCGAAGGCCTGGAACACCATGCCGAAGCCGCGCTTCTCGGGCGGCAGGTAGTAGTTCTTGCGGCGGCTGGACAGCAGCCGGTCCCCGACGTGGATGTCCCCGTCGTCGAGGTCCTCGAAGCCTGCGACCATGCGCAGCGTCGTGGTCTTGCCGCACCCCGACGGCCCGAGCATGGAGAAACACTCCCCCTTCTCGACCCCGATCGTGAGCCGGTCGACGGCGGTGACCGCTCCGAATTTCTTGGTGACGTTTCCCAGACGGATGTAGGCCATGGCGAGCCCTCTATTTCACGGCGCGCGTGAAGCGGCCGATGATGGTCTGACCGGTCACGATGATGAGCAGGGCGATCCCGGCGAGCGCCGCCGAGTAGACCGTTTCGCCGTCTTCGTTCAGCGTGTAGATCGCCACCCCGATGGTCCGCGTGGTGGGCCCGTACAGCAGCACCGAGACCGTCAGCTCGCGCAGGGCCGGCAGAAAAATAAGGAAAAAGGAGGCCAGCATGCCGGGGCGCACCAGCGGCAACAGGATGTCCCGCAGGGCCTGGCCCATGGTCGCGCCCGAGGCCCGGGCGGCCTCGACGAGCGAGTCGTGCACCTGCTCGAGTGCGGCCGAGTTGGCCTTGAGCGAAAACGCCATGTAGCGGGCGATGTAGGCCACGAGGATGATCCAGACCGTGTTGTAGATGTTGATGCCGTACTTGCCGCTCCAGGTCAGGATCACCCCCAGCGCGATGACGGAGCCGGGCACAGAAAAGGGCAGCATGCCCAGGAATTCCAGGATCCCCTTGCCCCGCACCTTCATCTTCACGATGACGTAGGAGATCATCACCCCCGCGAACATCGTGATGAGCGCGGCGGCCAGCCCCAGGCTCAGGCTGTTCCAGATGGCGTCCCGCGTGAGCTTCCAGTCGAAGAGAATGTACTTGTAGTTGACGAGCGTCAGGTTTTCGGCCGTGAACGGCAGCCCGTAGGTCCTCAGCCCGCCCACGAGGAAGATGGTGATGGACGGAAGCAGGATGGTGAAGGCGATGTAGCCGATGCACAGGCACAGGATCGGCACCCGCAGCCCGCGCAGTTTGATCTCAAGCGGCCGGAAGCTCTTGCCCGCGATGATCTGGTAGCGGCCGCGGCTCAGCACCTGGTTCTGAATGGTCATGATGACCGCGGCCGTGACGACCAGAACGGTCGCCAGCACGGTGCCGGTGCGGATGGACGCGAAGCTCCCCGCGCTCTGGTGGATCTTTTCGTAGATCAAGGTCGGGATGTTGAAGATGCCCGTCTCGATGCCGAGCACGGCGACCGTGCCGAAGTGCGCCATGGAATAGAGCATGATCAGCAGCGCGCCGGAGAGAATGCTCGGCCGCACGAGCGGGATCGTGATCTTGCGGGTGATGGTGAAGAGGCTCGCCCCGGAGATGCGGGCCGACTCCTCGAGCGTCGGGTCCATGCGCTCGAGCGCCCCGCAGACCTGGATGAAGACGAACGGGAAGAGGTACATGGTCTCCACGCCCATGATTCCCGTGAAGCTGTAGATGTCGAACACCGGGCCGTCGAACCCCAGCACGTCCATGAAGAACCGGTTGATATAGCCGGCACGCGGCGAGAGCAGCATCTTCCAGGCCAGCGCACCGATGAAGGAGGGCAGCATGAAGGGCACCAGGAAGAGCACCTTCATCGTTGCCTTCAAGGGCAGGTCGGTGCGGGTGACGAGCCAGGCGAAAAAGGTGCCGATCAGGGTGCTCATCAGCGTGACGCCCGAGGCGATGAACAGCGAGTTGAGCAGCGCCCGGTAAGTGTCGGGCTCGCTCAACACCTTCACCGTGTCGGCCACGTTGAACTGGCCGCCCACCCATAGGGCGTTGAAGAAGATGATCAGCACCGGGACCGCGACCACGACCACCAGGATGCCGACCGACAGGCTGAGCATCACCCCCGATATGCCGAACCCGCCGCCGGACCCGCTGTTCATCTATCGGCCCTCCCGGGTCTCACGGTCCTCGAACCAGTGAATGTCCTGGAACGCCGCCCGGCAGGGCTCCGTCTCCCCCAGCACCAGTCCCATAGCCAGCGCCTCGTGCGTTTCGACCTGCGTCCGGAAGAGGGAGCCATCCACCTCGATCAGGTAGTCGATCATGGCCCCAAGGAAGCTTGCACGCTTCACGCGACAGGCAAGCCCGTCGCCGTCCTTGGACATCGTGACATCGGACGGCCTGAACCCCGCCAGCCAGCGGGACCCTTCCCCGCCGGGCGGCGGCCACGGGAACGACTGGTCGCCGCCGCCCACGAAGAGCCCGCCGGCGGTGCGCCGCACCGGCAGGAAATTAGCGAGCCCCATGAATTGGAAGACATATCGGTCCGCCGGCCGCTCGAAGACCTCGGCCGGCGGGCCGATCTGGCGGATGGCCCCCGTCTCGTCCATTATCGCCAGCCGGTCGGAGATGGCCAGCGCGATCTCCTGGTCGTGGGTCACGTAGAGGATCGTGATTCCGAGGTTCCTCTGAAGCTCCTTGATCTCGAAGCGCATCTCCTCGCGCAGGTTAGCGTCGAGGTTGCACAACGGCTCGTCGAGGAGCAGCAGTGCGGGTTTGGCAACCAGGGCGCGCGCCAAAGCGACGCGCTGCTGCTGACCGCCGGAGAGCTGGGAAGGCAGACGGCTTTCGAGGCCGCCGAGATTCACCTGCTCGACGGACTCCATGACCCGCGCCCGCAGGGCATTGCCGTCGACACCGGCCAGCTTCAGCGGGTAGGCGATGTTGTCGAAGACGCTCATGTGCGGCCACACGGCGTAATCCTGAAACACCACGCCGAGGCCGCGCTCGTTGGGGGGCACGTTGACGGAGGAGGCCGCGTCGGACACCCGCCGGTCGCCGATCCGGATCGACCCGGCGTCCGGTTTTTCAAAGCCCGCGATCAGCCGCAGCAGGACGGTTTTGCCGCACCCCGACGGCCCGAGCAGGGTGAAGCATTCCCCGTGCCGCACATCGAGCGACAGATCGCTCAAAACCGTGTTCCCGCCGTAGGATTTGCAAACCCCCTCAAGCCGAATGCTGGCCACACCGCCTCCCCCTGCACGAAGGGGCCGGAGGCATGCTCGCCCCAGCCCCTTTCCTCATGTTCAAAATAAAGCGGGATCGCGCCCCGCGCGACCCCGCTTTATTTTGCCTGCATGATGTCCGCGAACTTCTTGATGGTTTCCTCTTTCACCGCGATCATCTGCAGGTAGTCCACCTTGATGCCGCGCGTCAGCGCGTCCTGGGGCGTGGGCAGGTTGAACTTGGCCGGGACCTGCACATCGGGGCGCACCGGCAGCGTCCCCTCGGCCGCGATGATCTCCTGGGCCTCCTTGGACAGCAGAAAGTCGACGAACTTCTTGGCGGCTTCCAGATTGGGGGTCCCCTTGAAGATCGTCACGGGGCTCGGGATCACCAGCAGCTCGGGCGGATAAGCCAGCGCGAGCGTGGCGCCCTTCTCGATCTTGTCGTTGGTGATGTAGTCCACCGCGAGGCTGGCGACGAGGTCGCCGGAGGCGGTGTCGTCCACCACCTGGCCGGAGCCCTTGCCCATCTTGGCGCCGTTGGCCTTGAGCTTCTGGAAGAATTCCCAGCCGAAGGCCTTCTCCAGCATGGCGACACTGACGTAGGCCGTGCCGGAAAGCGCCGGGTTGGCAATGCCGAAGGCCCCCTTGTACGGAGGCTTGAAGAGGTCCTGCCAGGTCTTGGGCGGCTCTTTGATGAAACGCGTGTTGTAGGCGATGCCCAGGGTGCCGAGGCGCACCGGGGTGAAGGACCCGTCGAAATCCGCAAGCGGGTTCACCGCGTTTTTGACTTCAGGGGAGACGTATTTTTCAAGCATCCCCTGCGACCGGAGCTGGTAGAAGTCCGGCACCTCGCTCGTCCACAGGACGTCGGCGAGGATCTTTCCGGACTCGCGTTCAGCGGCGATTTTGGCCATCAGCTTGCCGGCCCCGGCCGACTGGTAGTCCATGTCGAGCCCCGGGTTCCTTTTCAGGAACGCCGTCCGAAGCTCGCCGATCAGCGACTCCTTCATGGAGGTGTACACCACGAGTTTCTGTGCCGCCGCGGCGAACCCCGCCGCCCCGAGCACGATCGCCGCAACGACGATCACCGAAACGATACGTTTGGCCATAACGCCTCCTCGAGTGTGGATGGTTGATGCGTGGGCCGACCGGTGCAGCACGACCGGGTCTTAGCGTTCGGGGTTCAGGGTTCAGGGAATTCACAACTGCTTCTTTCCTGAACCCCAAACCATGAACCCACGCTACCTGAGCAGCAAAAAAAATCAATAAAAAATAAGGCCGCCGCAGATCATGCCGAATGGCCCGCAATCTGGGTGGCGGGCAACGTCTTAGCTCGCGGCTTCGCAGCAGCTTCATCGGCGGCCTTATTTTTTGC
>CAVQTH010000030.1:0-189910 GCA_963716325.1 uncultured delta proteobacterium
ACCACTGGTAGGTGGCCTCAACCGAGCGCAGCCGGATTTTGACTAGTTTTCCCGTGCATGTTTTGCCACTGTAGACTCCAGAGTTCCGGTTTGAAGATTTTGTAAAAGAAAACGGTCAGCCAATTGAGCAGGCCCCTGATCAGACCACCGGTGGCCGATGCGTTTCACCCGGTTGCAAACCTGGCTGAATTGGCTTTCGATGGCATTGGTGGTCAGTGGCAGCGCCTCTCCGTGTTGCAGCCACCAGCGCAAGAAGGTGGTTACGGGTTTCACGGTAAGTTTTCGATATAGGCCCTGGCCTTGGGATAGGGCTCCAACGCCTTGAGAAGCTCTTCAAAGCCCTGCTCGGTTTGCTGGGCCAACTGCCGCACCTGGGTACGATGCTGGGGTTTAAGATTCTCCAGTTGCGTTTTGCTGATACTCATCGCCGCGATGGCCTTGAGTTGATCCACGAAGGGCTTTTGATCGGGCTTCTTGAGCCCCTCGGTGTAGAGGATGTAGGGAAAGTCGTGTTTGCCATGCCACATAGAGCGCTCGCATGCCGCATCCGTCGGCTCAGCAGGCTCTCCTCAATGCCGGCTTCGCCATCGGAGAAGAGCACCCGCAGCCGGGCGTAATCCAGCCGCTTGCTCAGATCCTTCCGGATGCGCTTCCACGATGTGTCGATCCAAAAGCCCACCGGCTCAAGGTGTTTGCCCTCGCCCTGCGAGGCCAGCGCCCAGCGCATCTGCGCCTGGCCGAGGTCTTTTCCCTTTTTCCCCTGCAAATGCACCTTAGTGCCGTCCACCAGCAGCCAAACAAAGGGGCGCTCCTTGAGGTCTCCAAACGGCGCATGGCTGCCGGCAAACTCCTGCAACCGGCGGTGAATCGTACTGTGGCTCATCGTCTGCCCGCCGATGCGCTCAACCTCCTTAGCCGCGCGCCGGTAGGAGACATGCACGCAAAGACCGATCCCAGGCTCCAACGCCTCATCCAAAAACCGCACCTGCTCGGGGATCGCCAAGGCCTTCACCAACGGCGTCAGGCTGCGGCCGGTTTTACCATCCTTGACCTGGGCGAACCGATACGAAAAATCGCACATCGAACAACTGAACTGGCGCGGCTTGCTCTGATGGCCGTTTTTACGGTAGCGTTGCGGGTCTTTTTCAATTTGCCGGAAACCGACTGCTCCTCGATGGCCTCCAGCAGCGTGGTCATAATCGTTTCCAGAATTTCCGGTGCCGCTTCCTTCAGCCCCACCACCAGACCATTGATTGTCAGCTTCGCACTTGGTATCGTAAACACCAAGCGAAGATCCATCGCGATCTCGCCCAACGGATTCCTCCTTTTCTTAAGGGTTGCCCAAATCTAAGAAAGAGGAATCCGTTTTGTTTTGCAAGATTTTAAAAGAACAAAACCCAAAAAAGGGCAATATCACGTAAACTCGTTACAAAGCCAAATTTTAAAAGCATCTGATCGAATTCCATCCGCATAACCATGCCGGAGGGAAATATGGATTATTTGACAAATCCCTCGTTTCTTACAAAAAAGCGTATTTTTTATATTGCAGTTTAGACATCGCATAGGATTTTATGCAAATCCGTAATTTTATTTAAACAAAAAAAAGGAGGACAGGCGATGGCTAATCGTATTGTGCACACATCAAAAATGTCTTGGGTCCTGGATCCGAAAGAACCGATGGCCGGCATGGTCGCGGACGGCGGCACTATTGTGGCCTGCGTTTCGCCTGGGTGTTGGGGAGCGATGATTACGCCTGACTATGCCAGCGGACACGAAGTTACCTGCCCGATTGCCGTCGAAGGCGCTGAAATCGGCGACAGCGTCTGTCTCAAAATTAAAAAAATCAATGTATTATCCCTGGCTACGACCTCAGGGACCGATAGCTTTATAGAGGGTAATTTCGTTGGCGACCCTTTCGTAGCCAAGAAGTGCCCTGGTTGTGGTCTGATCAACCCGAAGACTTATCTGGAAGGTATTGGCGAAGACGCTATCAAATGTGCGGCCTGTAAAACGTCCGTTAAGCCCTTTCACCTGGATAATGGCTATACTATGTTATTCAATGCCGAAAGAAGCATCGGGGTTACCGTGCCGCCAAAGATGTCAGAGGAGATTGCTCGCCAGTCTCAGCAATTCAGCGCTATTCCCACTAACTCATGCCAGTATTCCTCGAACCTGCTGGCCAAGGGTGATTTGTCCGGTGTTCTGGCACGCGTTCACCCCATGGTAGGTAATATAGGATCCTGTCCGGCGGTGACATTACCGTCGTCGCACAATGCCGGAGACTTTGGCAGTTTTCTGATCAATGCTCCTCATAAATTCGCCCTTACACAAGAACAGCTTCTGCAGCGCACCGATGGCCATATGGATATTAACGAGGTCAGTGAAGGTGCAATGGTTATTGTGCCTGTGAAGGTCGCTCAGGCAGGAATCTATGTCGGCGATGTTCATGCCATGATGGGCGACGGCGAAGTTGCCGGCCATACGACAGACGTTTCCGCAGAAGTCATTATCGAGGTTAAGGTTATCAAAGGGCTTGCCATAGACGGACCCATCGTTTTACCGTGCTACGAAGATGTGCCTTCGCTGGCCCGCCCTTATACAGACAAGGAAAAGAATGAGGCGGCTCGCCTTACCAAGAATTACGGCTTTCCGATCGAAACAGATGCGTATCCGATACAGGTGGTCGGTTCCGGTCCTGATCTGAATACTGCGACAGCCAATGGATTAACAAGGATGGCTGCGCTAACGGGATATTCTATTGCGGAAGTCAAAAATCGCGCTACGATTACGGGTGATATTCAGATCGGTAGGTTGCCGGGCGTCGTGCAAGTAACGATGTTGACACCGTCGTCTGTTCTCAAAAAACTGAACATTCTCGATCTCTATCAAGAGCAATATCAAGGCCACGGACATTAATGCCCCGAAAGCGGGACGCATAACGGTGATAAAAGAATTGTGAGGGCAACTGCGATATGGCTGGACAATTTTCAATAAAAAACCCGCTATTTCTAACGGGTTTTTGACTTCTCTGGACTATGCTGGATTATATTCTGGTGGAGGCGGCGGAAGTCGAACCGTACTCCGATGTTGATATTAATAGGGTTGAGATCATATTACCGAATGTTTACCGAATATCCTCTGATCGGTAAAGAGAGCTGGCTCCGGGAGGTCGGACAGGAAATTTTGGTTTTTAAGTGAAGCCCTGCCGGGTTAATATCAGGCTGCCTGAGGCTGTGGCAGCGCAGCGAAGTAGACCATATCCGGAGTACGGCCGTCAAGAAACGAATGCGGCCGGCCCTGGTTGTAAAATGTGAAGTACCGCTGCAGGCCCTGGCGGGCCTCGGTTACCGAGTCGTAGGCGTGCAAATACACTTCTTCATACTTGACGCTCTTCCACAACCGCTCGACAAAGACGTTGTCGCGCCAGGAGCCTTTGCCGTCCATGCTGATCTGGACGCCGTGCTGCTGCACCATGTCGACAAAGTCGGTGTCGGTGAACTGGCTGCCTTGGTCCGTATTCAAGATTTCGGGAGTCCCGTAGTCCCGAATCGCAGCCTCAACAGCCTCCAGACAGAAGTCCACCGTCAAACTGTTGGATAGCCGCCAGGACAAGACCCGCCGGGTCGCCCAGTCCAGGACAGCGGTCAAATACACAAAACCTCGGCGCATGCGAATGTAGGTGATGTCCATCGCCCAGGCCTGGTTCGGCGCGGTGAGCTGTCGATTGCGCATCAAGTATGGGAATACCTTGTGGCCCGGGTGCGGCTTACTGGTGCGCGGACGCTGGTAGAGGGCCTCGATGCCCATCCGACGCATCAAGGTGGCCACGTGCTTTCGCCCGATGCTCACTCCGCTGTTCCGCAGAATATCTCGCAGCATCCGGCTGCCCGCAAAAGGATGCTGCAAATGCAACTCGTCGATTCGGTGCATCAGCGCCAAGTCGGCCGCCGAAACCGGCTGGGGCCGATAATACACCGAGGAGCGCGACAACTCCAAGATCCGGCACTGCTCGACCATCGGCAGCCGGTGTTTGCGGTCAACCATCATTTTGCGCTCGCATCGTCGATACGACCGAGCGCGCATGCCAAAAAATCATTCTCCATCGCCAACTGGCCGATCTTGGCATGCAGGTCCTTGACGCTGGGGCCGTTCGCGGCTTTGCGATCGGCTGCCGTCATGAACAGATCCGTGGCGCGTTCCTGTAATTGGGTCTTCCACTGCACGATCTGGTTCGGGTGGACATCATACTGCTGGGCTAACTCGGCGAGGGTCTTATCGCCCCGCAAGGCCGCTATTGCCACCTTGGCCTTGAAGGTTGCTGCGTGGTTGCGTCTGGGTCGTTTCATAGACTGCTCTCCTTGTGGGACGCGTGGTCGCTGCGTCCAGTAGAGCAGAGTTTTCACTTAAAAGCCTGTCTTTTTTTGCGGAGCCGGCTCTAAGGAAGATTGACATCAATATTCGCTTCATATGCAGTGACCAAGGTTTAAGCAGACAAGCTGATAACCAAAACTCGGATTAATTCAGACACACGACTTTTGAAATATGGCTCAAGTATCCTTATCTTCCGAAACGGACAAGAGGTGCAGCTACGCTGTCAGTATCGCCTAAACGGGGGCGATCAATTTCTGCAGGATATACCCCCGGGACACAATCTATCTGGATGCCTCCCAGCCAAGATGATATCCACACTCTTTTGGTCAGCAGTTTGGTTCTGATTAGTTGACCAACACCATCAAAATCTCAAAAAATTGCGAAGATTGGTTTTCGCCGTGGTCCAAACTTCTCAACCTTTATAGTATACAACGCTTCACTCCGATACAATATTAGCACCACAAATTGCCTACATGCAATGGAGTAAAGTGGGAAGAGCTACACCGACAAGAAAAAGACTGGGGCAGTCTCCTGTGGATGAGTCTGCCCCAGTTGCAATGTCGAAGGTTGAAGGATCTAAAGAGTTATTTAGGAGCTCCAAAGCCGGTGCCATCTTGAGGTCCGATCCCTTGGTTCCCTGTCCCGTCGCTGGGCCCATGACCGGTTCCATGACCGACAGTACCGCCAGGGCCTGCCTGGGCATTCTGACCAAAACCGGTCGAAGCATTGGCTCCAGGGCCAACGGAAGCATTTGGGCCAGGTCCTACGGATGCATTAGGTCCAGGACCGATTGAGGCTCCCGGACCCGGGCCAATGCCTGACCCTGAGGCTGCACCAGAGCCAGCTCCGGCACCGCCGCCACTGCCCGCTCCGGCACCACCTCCAGCTCCTGCGCCACCCCCACCAGCGCCACCGCCACCTGCTCCACCTCCAGCTCCACCACCACCCCCGCCAGCGCCCCCTCCACCACCACCCCCGCCACCTGCAGCTGACAGGGGCGTAGTCACCATAATGAGGGTCAACAGCAAACAGCCGATGAACAACAGTTTCTTCATGATTCGGTTCCTTTCCCTTTTGAGATGAAAATTCAAATTGTTAGATACGACCGAGGAAACTATGATTATCCCCTTTTCCATGAGCAAACAGGATCTCTGGATCGCTCATTTCTTTTGTCTTGTTAACGCACAGACTGGAAAGAAGTTACAAAAAATTAAAAAATATTGGAAGGGGGATGTGCTGCAGCAAAACGACATTGATAACGATTTGTGCCCTGAGCACGAAATAATTACCGACTACCCCCACCGCCACCGCCACCGCCACCACCTCCACCACCGCCGCCACCGCCACTGCCGCCACCACCAGCCCCTCCTCCTGAATTACCAGAGCCGCTCTGACCGCCTTGCCCGGACTGCCCGCCGGCCATACCGCCATGTCCCTGCGAAGACTGGCCCTGCATTCCATGCGCCAGCCCCTGGGCCACGGCTTGCGCTGAATGAGTCTGTGACTGGGCAACTACAGACTGATGCATGCTCGCAATGCTGGCCGCGCTAAGCCCATTGGATAGTGCACTCGCAATGACCTGGGAGGACAGAGTGGAAGAAACACCAAGTCTCGACATATCCCGTGCCATCGCCAGACACGCTGCAGCCAGCTCGTCCATCTGGTCCTGATTCATTTTCAGAGACTTTTCTTGGAGCTGGCTCATTACCTGGGATGCGTCCTGTTCTTTCAGGCCAGCGGCAAGGCTCTCGGCGAGCATGTTCCCAAGCCGTCCAGCTTGCTCCGCGTTTTTGGTGATGGACCGGGCCTGGTCGAAGGCGAAGGCGTAACGGGCGCTCACAGCTTCCATGGCCTGCAAGGTCCGTTCAGGAGCTACCTGTTTGGCCATGCCCTCAAAAGCCTTGTTGATGACCGGTTTTGTTGGAAGCCCCCTGCCTTGCGCCTCCAGGACGATGGCCTGGGCTTTTAGTATCTGCTCCTCCTGAAAGCGATTGGCAATCATGGCCTGTATGAGTTGAATGGCATCTTCGCTGGGAACCCCTTTTTGAATCATCGCGCGCGTGCGGTCCTTGATCGGCGCAGGCACCTGGACAAGGCTCTGCTCCACCGTATCCGCAAAGACCGTGGAGGCCAGGAGAAATACCACTCCCGATAGAAAAGCGAAGGTTGTCCAAAAAGATTTCTTATAACTCATGGCGCGTGCGACCTCATTCATACGCTCACGGTGAAAAGACACAGTTATTCGACCCGAAATCGTCATTTTCCCTCAAGCGGCAATCCGGCTGGTACGTCTTGCCGTCCACCAGATAAAAATATTTGAATTCACTCAGTCGGTTCAGTGTGACTTTCCACATGCCGGAATCGTCCCGCAGGGCCTGAACCTGCTGGAACGGATCACTGGAGACCACCAAAACAACTGACTGTGCCTGAGGTGCCGTCAGAAACATTTCGACATGACCACTGGTGATCACTTGGTAATGCGTGGCGCAGCCCCCTGCCACGAAGACTGCCGCCAAAACAGAGATGATGCTTGGTTTCACGTTTGCAATTTAACCCTGAGAATGGAGTTCTCTCCACCGAAATCATCGGTTTCGCGTACCGCAATCGTCGGATCGGTCAGCCTCCGGCTTCCTTCGATGATGTAGCTGAAACGGTGTTCTCCCTCGGGAAGATCCAACGTGGTTTCCCAGTAACCGCTTTGTCCGGTAAGTTTCAGCGGGATTCTTTTCCAGTCACTGAAACTGCCGGCAAGCTCAACGTGTTGGGCATCCGGTTGGTAAATCACGAACCGATATGGCCGCAGTAGGTGTTCTTGCGGAGTGTAAAAAACGAAGAACAGGATTGCTGCGGCAGCCAATCCGGCAGCGGCTGCGGCGACAAACGGCCTGACCAGCTTCACATGCCAGGCGTTCCTGTACTCCTTTATATTGAGTGGCGGAATGTGGTCGACGACTTCCGAACGTATGAGTTTTTCCTGTTGGAGCAGGTTCACTGTATCATCTTTGAAGTTCTCATCCTGATGGATTGTTTCAACAAAAACAATCTTGTCGTCCAGGCTGAGTTCGTTGTCAATATACATGCTGATCAGGTCATCATCCATTTTTTTCAGCCTCAAGATACGCTCTGAGCTTTTTTCGGGCACGATGGATCTTTACTTTGACGTTGGCCTCGCTGATCCCCGTTATCTGCGCCAACTCACGATAGGGCATTTCACTGCTCACGACGAGAGAAAGCAGGTCTCTTTCATCATCCTCAAGATGCCGCATGGCAGCCAACACCCGATGATACTCGTCACGCACCATTAAATAATGCTCTTGGCTGTCAGCCGGTTGGTCGTCATCCTCCAGGGGAGTTGGGTCCCATTTCCGCTTGCGGAGCGAATCGAGTACGAGGTTCCTGCCGATAGTGTAGAGCAACTGCGGTGTGTGGTTTTCCGCTGTGTATTTTTCATAAAGACGAATAAAGCTCTCCTGCATGATGTCGCAGCCCAAGTGATAATCACCCGAACGGCGGATAAGGTAGGCTAAAAATTTCCGCCGTTGCTGGTTATAGAAATCTTTAAAGGTGTTCACACGCTATATTTAACGCAAACCGAGCAAAAAGGTTACATCCAAATTAACTGGTGTCGATAGATGGAATCCGTGCCTGCGACAAATCTTCGGAGGAGCTCATAGATCGAGAGTTTACGTGCCTTTGTCGAAACTTCGGCAGGACACCAAGGACGTTGGGATTAACTGAACAAAGGTGCAGTTTAAAGAAGGTTTACCTTCATCGCCGGGGTCGAATCTATCTCAATTCAAATGCCTTTACCCATGCATCACTCGCTTTAAAAAATCACGGGTACGGTCATGGTTAGGATTAGTTAGCAGTTCACTTGGCAGGCCTTCTTCAATAACGATTCCATTATCTACAAAGATCACACGATCGGCGACTTCTTTTGCAAACCCCATCTCGTGAGTGACAACCAGCATGGTCATGCCAAGCTTGGCCAAGTTGTGCATTACGCTCAGCACCTCCCCAACCAATTCAGGATCAAGAGCCGAGGTGGGTTCATCGAAAAGGATGGCTTTCGGCTCCATAGCCAATGCTCGCGCAATTGCCACCCTTTGCATCTGTCCGCCAGAGAGCTGGCTCGGATAAACGTTTTCTTTGGCACCGAGCCCCACTTGTTGGAGTAGGTCCCGACCGCGTTGTGTAGCAGTTTTTCGATCTTCTTTTTTTACGTATACCGGACCCTCAATGACATTTTCCAAAACGGTGCGGTGAGGAAAAAGGTTAAAACGCTGAAAAACCATTGAGACATGGGTGCGAACCCAGTAAATATTTTTGTTCTCACGATCGACAAGGTGATCTTCGATCCGAATCTCTCCCGAATCGTAGCTTTCCAATCCATTAATACAACGAAGGATCGTCGACTTGCCTGAGCCGGATGGCCCGATGATGCACAGAACCTCGCCCAAAGTTACGTTAAGCGAAATACCTTTAAGCACCTCGTTTTGGCCAAACGACTTGCGAAGATCTGTTATCTGGATCATTTGGCTTTAAATCTCTTTTCAAGTCTGGATACTACGAAGATTAGCGGAAGACTCAGCACCAGGTAACCAATTGCCCCTAAGGTAAACACCGTCATGTTCTTGAAAGTCGAAGCGGCAATTAACTTACTTTGCAGAGATAGTTCGGCAACAGTAATGGCTGAGGTTTGAGAAGAATCTTTGAGGAGCATGATGAGATTGTTGCCATATGGCGGAAGCGCTATACGCAAAGCCTGGGGCAGGACCACCCGCCGCATAATTAGCGATCGGGTCATTCCTATTGACTGGGCAGCCTCGATTTGGCCCACATCTATGGCTTCGATGCCAGCCCTAAAAACCTCTGACATATAGGCTGAGTAGGCGACCCCTAAACCAATGGCTCCCGCTTGAAACGCGTTAAAATCAATTCCTAAATCAGGTAGCACAAAATAGATGTAAAACAGTTGAACGAGAATGGGGATTCCTCGAATGGTATTGACAAAGCCTGCACTCAGCAGTGAAAGAGCTTTGATGTGGGAAGACCGCATTAATGCCCAAACAAGCCCCAGCAAAGTAGACAAAACAAGGGCGGAGATGGTGATTAACACCGTAATCCCCGCCCCTTGGATCAGAATGGGTGCAAATTCCGCTGCGTCACGCCAGAATGAGCCTCCCATTATTAACTCCCTTCAGGGGAATAAGTCATTGATTTACTTTAAACCCCACTTTTCAAGAATCTTATCCAATGTCCCATCGCTTTTAAATTTGGCTAAAGATTTGTTCAGCTTTTCCAACAAGGCCGTGTCGCCTTTCTTTACCGCCATTCCAATATTGACATTTACGATCGTCGGGATGCCCTTTACAAGACGCACGTCCTTATGCACCCCCTGCGAAATTTGGTAAGCAACAATAGGATAGTCGCCAAAACCTGCCTTGATGCGGTTCAACCCCACGTCCCGGATAACATCCGCCATGGAGTCGTATGCTTTCACTTCCTTGAATAAACCGGTTTTCTTCATTGGTTCGACGTAGACGGTGCCCACCTGGACCCCTACCGTTTCCCCTTTCATTTCTTCGTATGACTTGTAGGCCTTAGTGTCCTTTTCATTCACTACAACTCCCTCCCCGTAACTGTAAACTGGATCAGTGAAATCCACCACCTCTCGTCGTTCCGGGGTCATACCTAACGCTGCTGAGATTATCTGGATTTTGGAGGTCTGGAGCGAAGGGATTAGAGTATTGAACGGCATGCCTTGAACTTCTACCGTAAATCCTTGGTCTTTTGCAATGGCGTTGATCAGGTCAACCATAACGCCTTGAACGGAGTTAGTTTTCGTGTCAAGGAATGTAAAGGGAACCCCCGTGGGTGTCGAGCCAACCTGTAATGTCTGAGCCAAACCACTTGACGCCAAGGTAATCAAAAAAAGCACCAATGCGATTCTCGTTAATTTTGAAGCCATAGTGTTATCCTCCTTTGATGCCCTCCTATCTGGGGGCAGTTGATGCGGTTAACGGCGCTGCCTCCAAGACTAAGGCCGTCAGCCGTATTAGAATTGCAGTTGCGTGTGAATTCAGTTACCAGTTCCCGGCCAAGATCAGCTCACCGCAGCGATTAATCGATTACGGTCCATCCCTTCGAAACCGAGTTTTTCAAGAGTGACACCTTCTTCCATGAAATTACGCTCTAAAAGAACACTGCCTAGTGTTACCAGGGCATCCGTCGTGGGGGTCGGCACTCTTAGTGCTTTTCCTAAGCTGGAAAAAAGCACCAGCCCGTTGGAAATGTCTTCAGTAAAATATCGCGACTCCAAACTCATTGGGCCTTTAATCTTAGAAAAGACTGGACTGCGGTTATATTTGAGGTGCAATGGTCCCAGGCCTGGCTCAAGGTAGCCTCGTTTGACCCTGGCCGTTGTTCCGTCATCCAGTTGATACCCGAAAGCGCGTCCCAACGCCATGCGTTCCTCGCCGACTTTAAGCAGAACATTCACCGTATGTTCTGTAATACCTTCGACGTACAGCCAGAATTCACCGTTGGAGTATTCGATACGACCGGCATTTAACAGGCATGGACCGGTATGGCATTCAGGGTTGCCATTGCTCAAGGCAGTCGCCCAAACATTTTCTATAGGAACCGCTCCGTCATAAATCTGCTTGACGGCAGGAAGCATCGATTGCGTCCGATTGGCGGGATATGCGGAAAAATAAAATTCCTTGACCCGCAATGATAATTCAACCTTCCCCAATTCTGGGAAGGCGCGCGTTCCATAAGCCAAGGTGGCAAATTCACCTATCATGAAGTCCGTCATAACTCCGATCTGTCTTGCGGTGTTTACAAAACGCACCGAGCACATGCACGCGGCGGTATGAAAAACGATAAATTGTTCGGCCTTAATATACGGTGCGCTGACCTTTGCGAATTCCTCTGTCCATAGCGAGGGAATCGTTACAAGCACGAGTTGAGCGTCTGCGAGGGCCTTTTTTATATCTGTGGTCAATAGACTGATGGTGGCTTCCGCTACACCCCCGTCGGGTTCCTGCAGGGTAACCCGCCCTCCTTTTTCAGTTAGCAAGTCAATGTTCCTTGAGAATTGAGGAAGTTCATACAACGCCACCTCGAAACCTCGCAGCGTAAGGTCCGCAGCGGCAGTAATGCCCCCATTCCCCGCCCCCAGTACCGCAACACGTTTTATGTCCATGATGATTACGCATCCTCTTTCTGTATCAGCCTGAAGTTTTGTTTAACAATCTGAAAAGATTTGTTACTTTGAAAGGATAGAGAGCTTTAATTGCAGGACAGGAGATCTCTGGAGTTAGTCTTTTCAATTTGCATGCCATAAAACTACAATTTAACTACGCTGTATAGAAAGCGTGCTATTACAACAGGTTGGAAAAGGTTATACGCGGCGGTCATTGCTGTAAATTGTTGCTGGATAAGCTGATGTGTAAATATATTTTACACTAAAAAGCGTATTCTTGTTTAATAATCTGTAATAATTATTAATTGTAAATTGTAAAAATATATTACATGTAATATTATTTAACGCTAATCGGGCGGAGGCAGCGCGATGGTACGCAGATTATACTTTTTGAGTTTTCGATAAAGGGTGGGGCGGCTTACGCCCAACATTCGTGACGCCAGTGCGATGTTATGCCCGATGGCCTGCATTGCATCAATTATAGTTTGCCGCTCAGAGCCTTCCAGTAAAGCGCCTTGCTGACTTGTCATCAGGGCTCTTCCCATTTTTACCTTAAGAAAAGCCAAATGCTCTCTACGGATATGTTGTTCGTCAACAATGTTCAAGAGCCGCTCTACAACATTTTCGAGTTCCCTGACGTTTCCCGGCCAATTATATTTAAGGAGCAGGCTTTCTGCCCTTGGCGTAAACCCTGAAACAGGGCTGTTTAGCATGCGCCTCCGCCGTTCAAGAAAATGTCGAGCAAGCAGAATAATGTCCTCGGGTCTTTCCCTGAGAGGTGGGATTGTGATGGGGAAGACATTTAAGCGATAGAAGAGGTCTTGGCGAAAGCTGCCACGCAGGTAAGACTGTCTGATATCTACGTTAGTTGCGGCGACAATACGGACATCCACGGAGTGTGGTTTGTGTTCCCCGATTCGGATGACCTCCCCAGATTGGAGCACCCGCAGCATTTTAACTTGCATATCAATAGGCATATCCCCTATCTCGTCGAGAAACACCGTTCCACCGTTGGCCAATTCGAACTTGCCCGGTCGCCCACCTTTGGCAGCGCCAGTAAAGGCCCCTTCCACATATCCGAAAAGCTCGCTTTCAAGAAGCTCTCTGGGGATGGCCCCACAGTTAATGGTCACGAAAGGCCTTTCCCTTCGATCACTTTGGTTGTGAATCGCTTGAGCAAAAAGCTCTTTACCCGTACCAGTTTCCCCAATTATCAATACGGAGGATCGACTTCGTGCGGCCTTCATGGCGAATTTTTTGGCTTGCTGGATCGCCGAACTTGCACCAAGGATGTCCCGAAGCGTGAATAGGGCATGAGAGCCAGCCATTTCATTAACCAGCTTCCGGATTCGATTAATTTCGTCAAATTTGATTATGTAACCGCCCACTTTATGACTGCTATCGTAGATGGGACGGATGGTGGCCATAACCTGTACTGTCTGCCCGTCAGAGGCATTAAGAAAAAATTCGCGATCGATGCACTCTGCTTCCATGCGAAACAATGAAACCCAATCGATTCCAGCTTGAGCAATGTTTTGGATGGACGACCCGGTAAAATCGTTCCCTTTTAGGATCGCTCTGCCATGGTTGTTGAGTTCGATAATCTTGCCATCTCGATCAATCACCATGATTCCACTGTCTATTGATTCAATAACAGCCTTCATCGATTGGTTCTGAAGCAAGAGTTCATTGCCATTTTTTAGCAGCCGCATTTCTTTTTCGATGGCACGAGCTGCGGTAATTATCATTCCCAAAGTATGTGAATGAACATGGCCTGCATCGCCGGTGGCTATCACTACCCCAAGCAGATGATCATTGTCGTCAAAAATCGGGGCAGCTGAGTTGGTGTAACCGCGTCCCCTTTGGCAAAAAGACTCTTTTTCTGTGATCTGAACTGCAATCTTCCGAGCAATGGACAATGCGGTAGCGGTTGTCCCGACATCTCGCTCTGACCACCGAAATCCCGGTGCACAGTTTACTTGAGCCAGCCCTTTCAAGGTAGCTGGGTCGCCAATAATATGCAGGAAGTACCCCTCGTGATCCGCCAGAATCATGACAAAGCCTCCTCCCCTGATAATTGAATAGAGATCCTTCAACTGGCGGACTGCAGTGTCAAAAAATATGCGATTCTGGTTTTGACGGTACTTGAGTTCCTTTGGGGTCAAACGCACCTGGTTAGGATCAACAACGCAGTTGGGGTCTATACCGTAACGCTTTGAGCGCTCGTGCGATTTTCGAATTTCTTCTTTAAGGATATTCTGTTGAAGAATTTGATGTGACTTCATGTGATGAGTTCTCCTGTGAGAACTTTCAGTTTGTCGTTAAGGTTCCAATATCTTCCAGGTTAATTCTGCGGCAATATTGAGTTAGACCTTTATCGATTATCAACACTTACATGTACAGCAGACAACTTTCAAGGCCAAATAATATCGGGGGTTACAGCAGTTTTCGGGCTTGAAATATAGGAGCCTTTGGATGGCTTGGACTATACGCCATGATAAAGAAGGGCAGGCGGTGGACCGGGGGCGATTTCTGAACACAGAGACTGCGCGGCTGTTTTTTTAATCCATCCACAAGTTGCCGCAGGTTGCTTTTTCGTGCCTCAGTCGAATCCTTTATGATCCCAGTGAATGATTTCACCTTTCGTCCGGTAAACCGCATGGGCAATCCATCGCAGGCAGGAGAAAGCAGAGCTTCTGCCTTAACGCGTGGAGTGGGAAAAAATCGGCATTAGCGGACTGGATGAGGCAGGGAGACCGGCGAGGCATAATTTGGTTTATCCGGATTTCCATCCCGCCGGATCGGGCACCCAGCCGTCATCCGTGATTCGATTGGGGCAACGCCCCGATGGCTACAGAGTGACGGATAGCCCCTCGCGCGCGAAGCAGACCTCCACGCCCGAGCCCGGCCGCACGCCGCCGTAGCGCTGCGCCATCCCGTCCAGTTCGTCGTCCGTGCGCATGGGGTCGTGGTGGACCAGTGCCAGCCGTCGGCTGCCGGACGCTTCGGCCAGGTTGACGGCGTGCTCGACGGAGGAATGCCCCCATCCGACCCGTCCCGCCAGGTATTCCTGCTCCGTGAACTGGCCGTCATGAATCAGAAGGTCCGCCCCCCGGACAAAGGCGTTCATCCGCAGGGCAGCCGCCTGCACCGCCTGCTCGCCCTCCTGAGCCATCATCTCGTCGTAGCGCGGGTCGGCGGGATCCGTGATGAACACGTTGCGGAACGGCTCGGTGTCGAAGGCCGTGCACAGCGCACGGCCCCGGTATTCGATGCGGTAGCCCATGCACAAGAGCGGGTGGTTGAGGTAGGTGGCCGACAGCCGGATGCCGTCGCCGAGGTCATAGACGCCCTCGCGCAGGTCGACGTAGCGGATCTCGGCGGCGAGCTCCACCTGCCGGACCGGGAAATAGCGGTAGGACATCTGGCCGCCGATCACCTGCTCCAGGCGGTCTTCGGGTGAGATGGCCGGTCCGTAAACGGCAACTCGTGTATCGCGACGGTAAAGGGGCTGGAAGAAAGGAAGCCCCAGGATGTGGTCGAGATGCGTGTGGCTCAGCAGCAGGTCCACCGCCACGCCGCCCCCCCGGCCGGGGCGCCCAAGGAGGTCGTCGCCCAGCCGGCGGATGCCTGAGCCGGCATCGATGATGAGCGTGCGGCCGCAGCCCGGGAACCCGACCTCCACGCACAGCGTGTTGCCGCCGTAGCGGGTGGTGTCGCCGCCGGGGGTGGGGATCGAGCCGCGCACACCCCAGAAGGTGACGGTGAGGGCATCAGCGCAGGGACGCGATGTCAAGGAACACCTTCGCTTTCTCGACCTCCACCGCCGCGGCGGCGGTGAGCTCCGCCAAGGCATCGGCCGTGAACGGCCAGCGGGCGCTCAGCCGATCCCGCCCCGGCTCATCGAGGCTCACTCCGCCGGGGGTCGTCGCGCCCATATCGTGAGCCAGCAGGTCCGCGAGGGCCACCGCATCCGCCAGGCTCAGCCGGCCCGGCTCCGCATCGCCGGCCGAATGGTGACGGGCGAGGGCCCCGGTGAGCGCCTCGCTCAGCTGCCATTTGCGGGCGATCATCAGTCCCACACCGCAGTGGTCCGTGCCGATCAAGGACTCTTCCGCCGAACGCATCCCCTGCCCCGATCCGCGGGCCGACTGGGCGGCCTCCCGGTAGGCGTCGGGAAACAGGTGATTGAGCGGGATTTTGCCGATGTCGTGCATCAGCCCGGCCACGAAAAAATCCTCCCGCTCCGAGAGCGGCACCCCTGCGCTGGAAGCCAGGAGCTTGGCGGCCGCCGCCGTGCTCAGGGAGTGGGCCCAGAATTCATCCGCCGTGAACACCCGGAAGGAATCGCGTTTGGAAAAGGTTTCAAATATGGCGAAGCTCAACACGACATTCTTCACGGTGTTGATGCCGAGCAGGATGATCGCCCGGGTGAGCGAGTTGACCTTGCTCGGAAGAGAATAATAAGCGGAGTTGATCAGCTGCAGGACCCGGCCCGTCAGCACGGGGTCGAGGGAAATGACCCGGTTGAGATCGTTCGCGCAGGTGTTGGGCTCGTTGCAGGTCCGCAGCACCTTCATCGCCGTCGTGGAAAGCCCGGACATTCGCAGGATGTGCGCCCGGACCCGGCCCAGCGGCGGTTTGGAGGTGGTCGCCTGCATACCCATGGCGCCGCTTTCAGGCCGGCAGGTAGTCCCCCCGCCGGAACCGCATGATTTCAACTTCGGTCGTGACCAGGGTCCGGTTCAGGATGTCTTTGAGGCCGTCGCTCTCCGGCAGGGAATTCGCATGGGGAACCAGCGCATCCCGCCCCTGCTCGAGCGAGCGCACCAGCGGGTCCAGCCCTTTCAGGCTGACCCGGGAATCCGCCAGTTTGCTGCGGTACGCATCCATGAGGTCCAGGAAACCCTCCAGACGCGCTGCCACGGAATCGGCCGGCGTCGGGTCCACGGAATTGAACTGCACGCGGAGGGCCCCGCCGGGGGCTGTTGCCGAAGCGGAGTTGGAAGCCTGGTTGAGGCTGTTTTTCAAGATTTCCCCGAACCCGCCCGGGACCGCGGCCGGCGCAGACGCCGGCGGTTCCATCCGCACCCGCCCCAGCAGGTCGCCATTGCCTTGAATTTTCATCTCACGCGTTTCCTTTCAGTGAACTTGCACCGATCCGGCGGTTGGATACAGCCGCGGCGCAGAACGCTGCTGAATTTTTAATTTGCAATTTCCATGCAAAAATTATTGACCGCGAAGGATCTCGATAATGACAGTGATTTCAGCCGGCACAGGGAAGTCCGACCGCACCCACGGCCGACGTGATAGGCAAAAATTGCCCATCCTAATATGAAAGCGGCCCGGCTCTGCCGGGCCGCTTTCATCTGAGGTCCTTCTCAGACACCGCACGGTTCTTCCCGGACCCCTTGGCGAGATAAAGGGCCTTGTCGGCCCGGTCGATCAGGGAGGCCGCGGTGTCGCCCGCACGGCAGCAGCTTACACCGATGCTGACCGTCAGCGCGAGCGCCTCCCTGGACGGCATGCCCTCCAGCACATAGCGCGTCGAGGCGATGGCCTCGCAGATCTGCCGGCCCTTTTTCACGGCGTTGCGCAAAGAGGCCCCCGGCAGGATGATGGCGAATTCCTCGCCGCCGTAGCGCGCCAGCACATCTTCGCCGCGCACCGACTGACGGCACTTGCCCACCACGGCCACTAGCACACTGTCCCCTGTCAGATGGCCGTAGGAGTCGTTGATGCGCTTGAAGTCGTCGATGTCGACCATCAGCAACCCAACCTCCTGCGGCTTGACCGTGTTGCGGGCGATAAGATCGGTCAGGTAGCGGTCAAAGGCGCGCCGGTTCAGGATGCCGGTGAGCCCGTCGCGCTCCGATTCGCTGCGCGCGCTCTGCAGTTCGCTGTTCAGCACCGTCACCTGCCGGGAGAGCTTCTCGATCTTGGCCCCGTCGCGGGCCTCCTTGTCGCGCACCGCTTCGCGCAGCTGTTCGACCTCCTGCAGCAGGGATTGCTTGACCCGCTTGATGTCGTCCAGCAGCGTGATCTCCTCCAGCCGCTGGCTCTGTTCGAGGATGCTGCGGTTGTAGGCGCGGTTTTCCGAATCCAGGGTCACCATCGCCTTGCTGAGAATGTCGATGATGCCCTTGAATTCCGTTTCGCGGTCGCGCAGATAGTCCTTCTGGCGCTGGGCAAACGTGACGATGCCGGCCTTTCGGTTCTCGAAGTGGGCCTGCAGGCGCCGGGCCTTTTCCTCCGACCCCAGGGTCTCGGCAAAATCGGCCAGCGCGGTTTTGAACCCGGCGCTGTCGAGCTCCGGGGTGTCGAGCGCGAACTCCCGGATGCACTGCAGGAGCGCCCGGGAAGCCAGCAGGAAGAATTCGCGGCGCTCCTCGCTGCGCTCGAACTCGGCCGGCCAATTCACGGGCTCCTGCCCCTCGGGCTCTTTTTTCCTGAAGTTGAAAAGCATCGTCCCTCCTCGACCGCCGGCTAGGCGGCTTCGGCGAGCAGCACTGTTTCCTCGCTGCTCAACACGCGATTGATGTCGAGCAGGATTTTTATGCCCCCGTTCATCTTCGCCATGCCCAGGATGAAATCCGTGTTGAGCCGGGTGCCGAAGGACGGGGTGGCCTCGATGTCCTCGGCTTTGATGTTGAGCACTTCGGAGACCGCGTCCACCACGACCCCGACCTGCACCGTGCCCGCCGGCCCTTCGATTTCGACGACGATGATGCAGGTCCGCTCGCTGTAGTCGATGGCCGGCATGCCGAACCGCAGGCGCAGGTCCATGACCGGGATGACCTTGCCGCGCAGGTTGACGACGCCCTTGATAAACCCCGGGGTCTGCGGCACGGACGTGATGGGCATCATCCCGATGATCTCCTTGATCTTCAGGATCCCGATGCCGTATTCCTCGCTCGCCAGCGAGAAGGTGAGGTACTTGCCTTCCTTGTCGGCCATGGCATTCAGCGCCTGACAGATTTTTTCCTTTTCCTGAATCATGAAACTCGTGCTCCTTCGATGTTGAGGTTCTGGATGATGGACGCAGATATCGTCACGAAGCAGGTTCACTCGCCGAGCGCTCTGCCTCGGCCGTGTGCGCCAGCATGAGGTTCGTGCCCTCCGGGTCGCGCAAGGGAAGCACCCAGGCGTTGATCCGCTGCTTTTTCTGCTGCGGCGAAGTGATAAAGACCGGGCCCGGGATCAGCCCCGTTTTCTCTCCGATAGCGGCTTTCTTGAAAACCGATATCACCCTCGCCAGAGATGCGGGGTGGATGATGGTTTCGATCCCCAGGCCGATGAGTCCGTCTTCCGGTACGCCGCACAAATCCGCCCAGCCGGCATTTCCGCCCCACAGGCTCAGCCCCTTGAACACGGCCGCCGGGGAATCGATCTGGTGGACGAACTGGAACCGGGCGGCGAACATCTCCCGGAAATACCGGCATTCCCGGCAGGGGTCGGGGCAGCCGATCGAGCCGTTGTCGCGCACGCAGAAGCAATCCTGCACCTGACGCTTGAACGCGACGCAGCGGTCGCAGTGGTGCCGGCTGCCTTCGGCCTGCCAGTAGGACCAGCAGTTGCGGAAACTCTTGAACAGCGGCCCCCCGTTGCTGCCGTTGCCCAGCTCGGGCGGAATCGGCTGGCCGGTAGACGCCAGGAAATGCAGCAGGTCCTCCACCGGGATGGTGAAGCTGCGCCCCATTCTGCGGGCGAAGAGCTTCTTGGATCGTACCCAGTAGCCGACGGTCGTTCGGCCGACGTTGCAGATGGCGGCCGCCTGGGAGACGCTCAGTGTTTTGGGAGTTGTCGTCATATCAACGGTATCTGCTGCCCTCATTTCGGACTATCGGCATCTCCACGAAATACTTGATCGGTTTTGCCGCCCCGGATGCATATTCCTGCCGGAGTTGATCAAACAATTCCTGCTGCTTCGCCATCGCGGTCTTAGGCTTTTTGCGACAAACGGCCAATGACAGATAGGTTATCGACGGTTGGCAGCCATAACTTTAGTTCATTACTAGTAAAACTCCATGCAAATCGGACTTCGGAGTTCCAATTTTGCTCCGGAGTAATACCGGATAGCGCACCCGATTCGAAAAGTGTCGGAATTTTGACAAAAAATATGACTAAAATCCCCGTTACAGGCAAAGGCTTTGTTGCGAACATGCAGCCATGTTTTTTTTGTTTGCTGATAACTATCTGAAAAAACGTTTAACTTTAGTTTTTGGGGTTGAAATTCGTGACGACATCGAACAAAATTTTGATAGGTGGCATTCGAATTGCATAATTATATTGTCAAACCGGAATGAAGTTTCCTCCTTTCCTTCATTCCCACCTCCGACTGACCCTGTTAGGACACCCCCCCTAACAGGGTTTTTCTTTTATTACTCCGGATTACTCCGGCGGTTCCATACGCTGATTTTTGCCCTGCGGGACTGCAAGGAGCATCACAGCCGATGTTGACGCCTTCAATTGCCGGAGTAATACCGGGTGAGGATAATAAGAACTGTGGTCGGCACGAACCACGACGGGAGCGGGTTTAACGCACAGGCGTTTGAGACCTGGCGGCAGGGGTTTGTTTTTGCTCGAACAGCCGGCAGGGTCGGCCGTTCATGGCGCAGCGGACCTCGTTGTTGGGGGAACGGCGGCTTTTGAAGCCCATCCGGCGGCAGCCATGGGGGAAGTCTTCATCCCAGGTGACGAAATAATGCCGGCAGCGGCGGCAGTCGATCCTGCGCTCGGCCATTCAGCGCTCCACCTTGACCACCACAAGCGTGGCGTCGTCCTGGATATCCAGCGGGAACAGGAACTGTTTCAGCGCCTCCAGCACCTGCTGCACGATTTCGGCGGATGTCCGGTCGGCGTGTTCGCGCATGACCTTCTGCAGCATCTGCCTGCCGAACATGAGCCCCTGGCTGTTGCGGGCTTCCCAGATGCCGTCGGTGCCGATGGCGATGACCTGGCCGGGCGCGAGCGAGCGGTGGTATTCCTCGTAAACGGCTTCCTCGAAAACCCCGAGCGGGAGTCCTCCCTGTCCGGCCAGCTCCTCGAAGCGGTCGGAGCGGGGATCGTAGAGTATGCCCGGATCGTGCCCGGCGCGCACCCAGCGGATGCTGTTCAACAGGTGATCGATCTCCGCGTAGAAAAGTGTCATGAAGCGGCCGGAGGCTTGAACGTCGCGTGTGAGCTGGCGGTTGACGCTGCCCACGATGCTTGAGACGCTCCCCCCCGTTTGGCACTCTCCCGTATGAACGCGCGGGCCGTGGTCATGAGCAGGGCCGACGGCAGTCCATGGTCGGACACGTCGCCCACCACGATGCCGACGCGGTGGTCGTCGGCGGAATCTTTTTCGAAATAGTCGTAGTAGTCCCCGCCGGTCTGGTCGCAGTAGATGCTGCGGCCGGAGATATCCAGGCCGTCCACGGAGGGGCTGACACTCGGCATCAGGCTCTGCTGGATGTCCATGGCCTGGGCCAGCGAGCGCCGGGTGCGCTTGTTGAACTTGCGTTCCTTGTGCGCGCGACGGTACTTTTTCATGCCCGTCAACAGCGCCTCCGTGAGCGCTTCGGTCGTGCACGGCTTGGTCAGAAACCGGAAGATGTTGCCCTGGTTCACCGCCTGGATGGCGGCATTCAGGTCCGCGCTGCCGGTGAGCAGCATGCGCACGGTTTCCGGTGCAATTTCCTGCACCCGTTTCAGGAACTCGATGCCGTTCATCTCCGGCATGCAGTAATCGGTGACGACCACCGAGAAGGGCCCGTTGTTGCGGATGGCGTCCAGGCCATCGGACCCGCTCGGCACGGTTTCGAGATCCACTGTCTTGCGCAGCTGGCGGCGAAAGGCCGCCAGGATTTTCGGGTCGTCGTCCACGAAGAGCACGCGGTTATGCACGCAGGGCCTCCTCCAGGCGCATCTTGCGACAGGTTTCTTCCCAGGCCGGCATGCGCTCGCCGATGCTGAGCTGTTTCAAAATCTCCGGGGCGATGACGGCCGCCGGCTCCTCCGCCGGTCCCGCGGAGAGGTGGTGCTCGAGCGCATTGGCGGCGTACACCACGGCGGTCGCTCGTCCGGGGACGCTCGTCAGCGGCGGTTGATGGTGATGGGCGATCGCCCCGACCACCTCTTCGCCGATGCCCCACAGCCCCATGAGGTAGGCCCCCAGCTCGGCGTGGGAGGCGCCGAAGTGCTCGGTTTCAACCTCCCACAGGGGGCGCGGCTGTCGGCGGCACTGGTCCAGGACCTCGGCGTAGCCGTCGGGGAAATTCTGAGCCAAAATCAGCTTGCCAAGGTCGTGGAGAATCCCGGCGGTGAAGACTTCGTCCAGGGACTTGCGCGGTAGTTTTTCGGCCAGCCCGATGCTGCGGGCGAACAGGCTCGTCTCCATGCTGTGCCGCCACAACGCGTCCAGCCAGAGTCCGGGAATCCGCTTCACCTCGAACTGGGAGAAGACCTTTGCCGACAGCACCAGGGCCTTGACCGTGTCGTACCCGATCAGGGACACGGCCTCCTGGGGGTTGGCGATCCGGCGGGCCAGCCCGAAAAAGGCGGAATTGACCAGCTGCAGAATCTTGGCGGTCATGCTGACGTCCCGCGCGATGAGCTCCCCCACTTTTTTGAACGAAGAGTTCGGCGCCTGAATTTCGGCGATGATTTCCGTGTAAAGCGTCGGCAGGCTGGGCAGGGATTCCAGACGCGGGAGCAGGGTTTTCAGACGCCGATCGTTGATCAGCCGCCTCAGCGAGAAGGCCCGCGCCAGGGTGGCCTTCAAGACGTCGGCATCGCAGGGCTTGGCCAAGTACTGGTGGGCGCAGTGCACCGTCTTGAAGGTCAAGTCCCGGTCCATTTCCCCGGAAAGCACGATGCGCACCATGTGCGGATGCAGGTCCATCACCTTCGTCAACAGCTCGGCGCCGTCCATCCCCGGCATCCGCAGGTCGGTCACCACCGCGTCGAAGGCTTCTTTCTCCATCGCCTGGAGGGCTTCGGCGCCGCTGCGGGCAAACCGCATGGCCCACGTCTGGCGTTCGCCGCGCAGCATGCGCTGCAGGCCCTGCAGCACCAGAGGCTCATCGTCTACAAACAAAACCGCGCAACGCTCCATGGCCGTTGTCATAGCGCACCTGCCTGTTCTCCGAGCGGCAGGCCGATCGTAAAAGTGGTGCCCCGGCCCACCTCGGAATCGAAGGTAATCCTGCCGCCGTGTTTTCCAACAATGACCGGGTAACAAATGGCCAGCCCCTGACCCGTGCCCCGGCCGATTTCCTTGGTGGTAAAAAACGGGTCGAAAATGCGGTGCCGGATGTTCTCCGGAATGCCGCCGCCCGTGTCGCTGATCCGGATTTCGGCCCACCCGTCCCGTCGCCGGGTGGCGATGGTGATGCCGCCCTTCGCCGCCCGCCCCTGCTTCACCACGTCCTCGATGGCGTGCGCCGCGTTGATGACCATGTTCAGGATCACCTGCCCGATCTCCGCGGGGTGGCAGAGAACCGGCGGCAGGCTGCGGTCGAAATCGGTTTGCATGTCCGCAACGTACTTCCACTCATTGCGGGCCACCGTTACCGTGGAATCGATGATCTGGTTCAGGTCGGCGGGTGCTTTTTCCTCGCGGCCGGGATGGGCAAAGTCCTTCATGGCGCGCACGATTTTGGAAATGCGCTCCACCCCCTCCAGCGTGTGCTGGATGGCCACCGGGACTTCTGCGACCAGGTATTCCAGATCCGCACGTTCGCGGCCGTCCTGCAGGCGCCGGATGAGTTCGGCGCTCACGACGCCGCCGCGGGCCGCAGCGAGCAACTCCTCGTCACCCTGCAGCACGACGATGAGGTCTTCAAAGGCATCCTTGAGGAAGCGGATGTTGTCGCCCACGTACTGGGTGGGGGTGTTGATCTCATGGGCGATGCCGGATGCAAGCTGGCCGATGGAGCGCAGCTTCTGCGCCTGGGCCAGCTGTTTTTCCAGCATTTTGCGCTCGGTGATGTCGGCGCCTATGATAGTGAAACCTAAAAAAACATCCCCATCCCGCAGGCGCGGGTTGATGGCGAGCCCCAGCACCCCTTCTTTGCCGTTGGCGCGCACGAAGGAGAGGTCGTCGAGCCTTACGGACATCCCGTCCGCGCGGCAGCGTTCCAGGCCCAGCCGGACCCTGTCCCCGTCCCACGGGATCTTGACGGTGTCGAGGGGTTTGCCGCAGGCCTCTTCGGCCGGGTGGGCGAACACCTTGCCCGCCATCAGGTTCCAGCGGGTGATGCGCAAATCCTGCGCCAGCCCGATCAGAATCGTCGGCAGGCTGTCAAGCAGCTCTTCCGCCTCCCGCAGGGCGCGGGAGCCTTCCGGGCGTCCCCGACCCGCATCCGGAAGGTTCTCCGGGACCCCGCTTGCACTCAGACGCTCGACCATACCGTCACTCCGCAGTGCCGATCACCGCCCGGGGAGGCGGGGTTCTCTTGATGTGCGCGGTTCGACCCATATCCCCATCTGGTCCAGCAGCCGCAGCGCCTCCTGCCGGTCCATCTCCGAATTCGGCCGGTTCACCGCCACGATGGCCTGCAGGACGTCGTCGCCCACACCGGCCTTCTTTAACGCAATGATGTCCTCGGCCGTGGCCATGCGGATCGAGCGCAGGCCGTTGCCGTAAACCACCGGCTCCCGCTCCTTCATGAAGGAACCATCGCTGATCAGCGTCTGCAGCGCCTTCTCGCCGATCCCGGCGGCTTTCATGGCGACGATCTCCTCCACCGTGAAGGCCGCGGTTTCCAACGTGCGCTCCTTTGCCATCAGCTCGAGGGTCTGGTCGCTGACACCGGCCTTCTTCAGCCGCACCACCCCGGTGCCGTCCAGGGCCCAACTCACGCAGGGGGCCGCCAGGATCCATACCGCCGTAAGGACCACCCGGGCCATTTTCAAAATCACACCGTGCCGGTTTCCCATCTCACCTGCTCCTGCCCGTCCCGTCGAAACGGGTCGACGAGTGACGGGCCATCGAGCGCACCTCATTTCAGGAAATTCACCAGGCTGGGCTGAATGATCCGGGACGCCGCCGCCATGGTGGACTGGTAGGCGGTTTCGAGGTTCTTCAGCTCGATGATGGCCTGGGCCACGTCGACATCCTCTTCACGCCCGATGGCCGCCTGAACCGTGTTCTTGACGTTCGTCCAGTGCTCCTCGGTGGCCTGCAGCCGGTAGAGCTTGGGCCCGGCCTCGGAGCGTTTGTTCATGATCTGGACATGGGCGTCTTCGAGCGGGTCGACGGTGGCGCGAATCTGGGCCGAGCCGGCCGCAATATTCGTGTTTTCCAACCCGGCGATCAGGTTCCGCAGCTCGTCGAAAATGTTTACCCCGCCGTCGGCGGCATCCTGGAAATAGTTTCGGCCGTCGGCATCCACCCTGACGTCGACGTTGTCCGCAATGGGGATCCGGTAGCTTCCGGCGTCGCCGTTGTAGGTGGCGTTGTAGCCGGCATCCCGCGTGAAGGCCTCCATGTCCGTCCGGTCTCCGGAAAACAGGTACCGGCCGTTCAACTTGGAGTTGGCGAGCTGCATCACCTGGTCGTAGATTTCCTTGACCGCCTCAGCCGCCAGGGCCCGCTCCGCAGCGCTGACGCCGTCGCCGCTTTTCTCTTCGGCCGTACGCCGTGCGCGTTGCACGAGGTCGTCCACCAGCTTTAAGGTCTCCTCGTTGAACTCGAGCCGGGTCTTGCCCTGCTTGATGTTGTTCGTATACTGGCCGATCGTGGCCAAGGTCGACCGCCCCGCCAGCACGCGCCCCATGCCGCTCGGGTCGTCCGAGGGCCGGTTGATGCGCTTCTGGGTCGCGATCTGCTCCTGCCGCTGCAGCATGGCCTCGGTCTGCTTGCGCAGGTTGCTCACGAAAACGTTGGACATCATGGCCTGCGTGATACGCATTTTCGCCTCCGGAAATAATATTCAGATAAAAAATGAAATCATCTAACGTAACCAATCGGTTTAACGTACCATGTTCATCAAAGAATCCAGCATTTCATCCGCCATACTGACCATCTTGGCCGCCGCGTTGTAGGCCGCCTCGAACTTCACCAGGTTGACCATCTCCTCGTCCAGGGAGACCCCGGAGACGGATTCGCGGTAGTTCTCCAGGTAGGTCATCATGTCCGCCTGGTGGCTCGCATTGGCCTTGGCCGTCTGCACGTCGTAGCCCACCTGGCTGACCAGGGAGTTGGCGGCGGCGTCGAAGGTGGAGGTGCCGCCGTTCATGGTCAGGCTGGTCCGTAGGGCGTTGATGGCGATGGCCTGGCCGGCGTTGCCATAGACTCCCGGCGGCGCGGAAGCGGCGATGAGATCGAGATCGGAAAGGACGGCCGGGTTGACTTCCATGTCGGCCGCGCCGGTACCGGTGAAAAGATCGGTGCCCGTGGTGCCGTCCAGCCCGTAACCCGCGGAATGCAGGCTGTTCACTTCACTTATAAGGCCCTGGGCCAGTGCATCCAGGTCGTCCTGGTATCCGGCGATCTTGGTGTCCCGGGTCTGAAGCCAGCCGCCGATCCTTCCGCCCCCTATCTCGCCAGACAGGTTCACCAATCCGCCGTTGACATCCGGCCAGAAAATGTCCGAGTGACCCTCGGCATTGGTCTGCGTGGAGAGCTGCCAGGTGTTGCCGCTCTCCACCAACGGCCGGCCGGCGCCCACCGAGACGACCACCTGGCCGCCGGCATCCTCGAAGCTCTGGATGTCGATGATCTCCGCCAGCTGCTTCAGGGCAAGGTCGCGGCTGTCGCGGTAGTCGTTGGCGTTCGTGCCGCCGATTTCGGTGCGGGCGATCTTCTGGTTGAGATCGGCGATCTGCGCAGCGAAGCGGTTGACGGCTTCCACGTCGCCCTCCACGGCCGTGTCGATATCCTCCTGGACCTGCTCGAGATCGCCGTATTTTTGCCGGATGGCGTCGGCCAATCCCTGGCTGGTCGCCGCCGCCACCGAGCGCTCGGTCTGTCCTTCCGGGTTGAGGCTGAGGTCCTGCCATGAGTTCCAGAAATCGCTCAGGGCCTGGTTCAGCCCGTAGCCTGCGCTCTCGTCGAAAACGACCTCGACGCGGTCGAGCATGCCCTTTTGGGCCTCCCACCGGCCGAGGTTGGCGTTCTCGTTGTTCAGTTGAACGCCCAGGAAGCGGTCGTACACCCGTTCGACGTCGGTCGAAGTCACGCCGTAGGACATCATCCCCAGACCGGTCTGGGTCGGCAGGCCCGTTTCCAGGTTCAACCGCTGGCGCGAGTAGCCCGGCGTGTTCACGTTGGCAATGTTGTTGCCGGTGACGTTGATGGCCCGCTGCTGCGTCAGCAAGGCGCTCGTTGCGGTGCTCAATACCCCGAACAGATGGGTCATGGTCAACCTCCTGCGACGGCCCGGCGGGCGTTGGGTGGCGCCTGCAGGGCCTGCAAAATGGAATGGGTCATGGCCGCCAGGGCCACCACCTCGTCGGCGGCCCCCAGCTTGATGGCCTCCTTGGGCATGCCGAAAACCACGCAACTGGCCTCGTCCTGGGCCAGGGTGTGGGCGCCGCTCTCGCGCAGGGCGAGCAGCCCCCTGGCGCCGTCGGCCCCCATTCCCGTGAGAAGGGCGCCCACGGCGTTGCGGCCAGCCGTCTGGGCGACGGAATGAAAGAGCACGTCCACGCTCGGCCGCTGGTAGTGAACGCGGGGGCCGTCCTTGATCTTCACCAGGTAGGTCCCGCCGCTGCGCGCGAGCAGCATGTGATGGTTGCCGGGGGCAATCAGCGCCACGCCGGGGATCACGTGGTCGTTGTCGCGGGCCTCGCGGACCTCGAGCGGGCCGATCTCGTCCAGGCGCTTGGCGAAGGACGTCGTGAAATGCTCCGGCATGTGCTGCACGATCACGATCCCCGGCGCCGTGGGCGGCATGCGCCGGAGCACCGCCTCGATGGCTTTGGTGCCGCCCGTGGAGGCGCCGATGGCGATGACCTTGTGGGTGGTCTGTACCAGAAGGCCCTCGACCGCCTTGCGGTCCTCGACCGCCGGGGCGTTGGCCGGACCCGCCTTGACGTTCGCCACTGCGGCCGACCGGATGGCATGCACCAATGGCCGGGAAATATCCTTGGTTGAATAGGCGGCGCCCGGCTTGCACAACACCTCCACCGCGCCAAGGTCCAGCGCCTTCAGGGCCAGTTCGCTGTTTTTGGGAGTAAGCGAGCTCAAGACCACCACGGGCAACGGGTAGTGCTTCATGAGCTTGGCCAGAAACGACAGGCCGTCCATGCGGGGCATCTCCAGGTCGAGCGTGATGACGTCGGGACGCAGTTCAACGATCTTGTCACGGGCGACATAGGGGTCCACCGCCGTCCCGACGATCTGAATGTCGTTGTAGCGCGACAGCTCTTCGGTGATCACCTTGCGCACCACCGCCGAATCGTCGACGACCAGCACCCGGATCATGGCATCACCCCTGTTCCGCAGCCGTGCGCGGGGTTGCGGCCAGCTCCCGCGGCAGCCCCCCGTCCACCCGCATCCTCACCCGGCAGACACCGTTCTCCAAAACGAGGTGGCTCAGGCCGGCGGGATCCTTCCATTCGGGCCCGTCGGCGGATGCGAGATAAGGCGTGTGGATGTTGAATTCATGCTCGCCGCCGGCGATGGCGGGCAGCAGGTTGCCGCAAACGACGTTGGCGAGCTCTCTCAGGGCGTCCCGCTGCTCGTCGGCAGACAACGTCGTCCCTTCTTCGGCCCCCAGCATGTTGGCGGCCAGCTCCGCCAGCACCGAAGCGGACAGGGCCAGCTCCATGCCGCCGGTGAAGCGACCGGTGAAGTCCACTCTCACCGTCTCCAGCGATGATCCTGCGGCGGCCGGAGCTTCCGGCGCGGGAGAGGCGAAAATAAACGCCAGCCGTTCCAGTGTCTCCATCGTCACTTCCGCCAACCGGGCGCTAATGGCTGCGTTCATGGAACACCTCGCTTCCCAGGACATCCTTGAGCGTGTCGCGGATCATCTCCGGCGAGAAGGGCTTGTGGATGAACCGCACCCCTATTTTCTGCAGCCGCTCGATGCGGGACCGGCTGCCCTCCGTGGAGATGACAATGGTGGGGATCGCCTTCAGTTCCGGTTGGGCATGCATGCGCTCGATCATCTCCTCGCCGTTCATCACCGGCATGTTGATGTCGGCAATGACCAAATCGATCCAGTGCGCCTCCAGGGCGGTCAGGCCCTCTTGCCCGTTGGAGGCCTGATGGACCTCTCCGATCGCAAGGCCGCTCAACTGCATGGCCTTTTGGACCATCGACCGCATCACCCCGCTGTCGTCGACTATCAGGATGTTGATTGCCATGGACCACCTGCGGATGCGTTGCTTTTTCGCATGTAAGGTTTGTCTTTCCGGCGCCCGTCGCCTCTATACGGCCATCGCCTGCGACAGCTCGTTGGCCCATTGCAGGGTCTGGCTGGCGACTTTTTCCAGGTGAGCGGTGCCGAGCCCGAGCCGCCGCGTGACCGTCGTCGACGGCTCGTGTTGGAGCCCCTCCCGCCCCACTCCGATCCCGATCATCAGGCACAGCACGTTTGCCACGTGCACGATATCCAGCATGGTGTCGACGCGCTCCGCCTTCTCCGGCGCGTGGTGCCAGCGCACGGCATGCACAATGCCGGCCGGCAGCGACCACTTGGAAAGCACTTCGGCGCCGATGGCCGCGTGGTCGGTCCCCAGCACGATGGCTTCGGCGGTCTCAAACGGCAGCCCCTGGGCCAGGGCCATCTCGATCTTGCCGTATTCGTCCTGGACGAACTGGCCCAGAATAAGCTTGCCGACATCGTGCAGGAGCGCGGCGGTGAAGATTTCCTCGGCCGCCTTCATCTTCAGCTCACGGACCAGGCCCTCGGCCGCCACCGAAACCGCCAGGGAGTGGCGCCAGAGCTCTCCGGCCGGCAGATCATATCCCGGAACGCTGCGGTCCATGATGGCGCTGGTGCAGGCCGCGATGACCATCTGAACCAGCCGCTTCAACCCCAGCAGGATCACGGCCTGACGCACCGACCCGACCTTCGAGGGGATGCCGAAATAGGCCGAGTTGGCCAGTTTGAGCAGGTTCGCCGTGAGTCCTGCATCCTGCCGCAGGATCCCCTCGATCTGCTGCACCGTGACGTCGGCGTCGTCCGCCAGGGCCAGCAGTTTGAGCGCGGCTCCGGGCATGCCCGGAAACGTCTTGATCATCGGGGTGATCTGGTCCAGCCGCATGGTATTCCAGCTCCTTTGCCTCTTTCAATCAGAACCGAATGCGTTCGAGCGCACATCCGCCCGGAGAACCACTTTCCCCTGAGCGGCTTCCAACCGCCCTACCGACCGAACCGCCGCCGGAATGGCGGGAAGCGCCTTGGATGTCATAAGGGCCTCTTGGTGCCGTTGCTGCTGAGGAGCACCTCGCCGTTCGCCACTTCGAAGTGAATCGTACGGCTCATCGAGCCGCCGACGTCCTCGGCCTCGAGCAAAATGTTGTTTTTCCACAGGAGCTTTTTCAAAATCGTGTAGTTGCGCTCGCCGATCTTGAACACCTCGTTCCTGCCCATCGGGTTGCCGCAGCCGGCGGCCTTGACCACCAGCCGCGCTTTCGCCGCCCCCTTGTCGTACAGGGTCCTGAAGAGCAACGGCACCCCGGTGTCGACGAACATGGCCGGGTTGGCCTGCGCTTTCTCGGGGTTGATGCTGGACAGCGGTAGCATGGCGTGCAGCAGCCCGCCCACCTTGGCCACCGGGTCGAACACCATCAGCCCGAGACAGCTGCCCAAGGCATGGGTGACGAGCAGGTCCCCGTTGTGCCCGGTTTTCATGTCACCGACAAGAACGGTGTAATTCATTGAAAATTCGCCTCCAGTAACGAGTGCGCCTTACTTCCGGTACACCGCCGGCCGCACGTAGCGGAAACGATGTTTGATCGCCGAGAGGCCTTCCGAGTGCCCGACGAACAGATACCCGCCGTCCCCCAGCACATCCCAGAAACGGTTGATCAGCTCCTGCTGGGTGGGCCGGTCGAAATAGATCATCACGTTGCGGCAGAAGATCACGTGGAATCGTCCTCGCATGGGCCAGGGTTCCATCAGGTTGAGATAGGCCAGGTGCACCAGCTCGCGGGCCTCGGCGGTGACGTGGACGCTGCCCGGCGGACCGTTCCGCAGGGCCGTGAAATACTTGCGATACTGCGGGGCCGGCAGCTCTTCAACCGCCTCTTTCGGGTACTGCGCCTGGCGCGCCTTGTCCAACATGCGCCGGGAGATGTCGGTGGCCAGGATGCGCACGTCCCGCCGTTCGGCACCGGCCAGGTGTTCGCGCAGCATGACGGCAAGCGTATAGGGCTCCTCGCCCGAGGAGCAGGCCGCGCTCCAGAACCTGAGCCGCGGCTGGGTCAGCTCCGGCAACACGGTGTCACGCAGGAAGCTGAAGTGATCCATCTCTCTGAAGAAACTCGTCTTGTTGGTGGTCATGACGTCGATCAGCCGAGCGATCTCCTGGCCGCCTTGCTCGCTGTCGAGAAAGTCAAGGTAGTCTTCCACCCGGCCGATCCCCAGAGACCGCAGCCGCTTCATGAGACGCGCCCGCACCAGGGCCTCCTTGCCCTGCTTCAGGTTGATCCCGGCGGTCCGGTAGACCATGTCGCTGATCTTCTGAAAGTGTTGCGGTTTCAGATCGTTGACATCAAGGTTCATGCGGCGCCCCGTCCCCTCTCCGGCCTCAAGCGGCTATCGCCTGGGACTTGTTGCCCGTCCCCTCTTCACGATACCCGTCCCGGCGCTCCGGTGTGGCGAAGCGCAGCAGCCCGCCGACATCCAGGATCAGCCCGACCCGGCCGTCCGGCATGATGGCGCCTCCCGAAATCCCCGGAATGTTCTTCATGGTCTGGCCCAGGCTCTTGATGACCACCTGCTGGCGGCCGACCAGCTCATCGATGACCAGCCCGGCCTGGCGCTCTTCATCCTCGACGATCACGACGATCGCCTCCTTCAGCTCGTCCGTGGCCCCGTCAAGGCCGTATATCCGGCCGATGCGGTACAAAGGAATGAGATGGCCCTGAAGCTTCAGCATCTCGCCCTTCCCAAACACCGTGGAGACATCCTCCTCGGCAGGTTTCACGGAGCGGATGATGGATATGGTCGGGATGACGTAGGTTTCGCAGCCGACCCGGATCACCATGCCGTCGATGATGGCCAGCGTCAGGGGCAGGCTCATTTTGAACACGCTGCCGGCCCCCTTCTCGGATTTGATCTCCACCGTGCCGCGCAGCCGTTCGATGTTTTTCTTGACCACGTCCATGCCCACCCCGCGGCCGGAAACGTCGGTCACGACCTTCGCGGTGGAAAAGCCCGGTTCGAAGACGAGGTTGAAAACCTCCCGGTCGCTCAGCTCCGCCGTCTCGCCGACCAGCCCGCGCTCACGGGCCTTGGCGAGGAGCACCTCCCGGTCGAGGCCCTTGCCATCGTCGCTGATCTCCACCACGACGCTGCCGGCCGAGTGGTAGGCGGCGATCTTCACCGTGCCCTGCTCGGGCTTGCCTGCCGCCCGGCGCTCGTCGGGCGTCTCGACTCCATGGTCCATGGAATTGCGCACCATGTGGACCAGCGGGTCGTTGATGATGTCCACCAGGTTGCGGTCGATCTCGGTGTCCTCGCCGTCGGTGATGAAGTTGACGTTCTTGCCGAGCTTGTGCGACACATCCCGGGCCAGACGCGCCATTTTGCTGAAGGTGGCTTTCAGCGGAACCATACGCATGGACATGCTGATGTCCTGAAGCTCCCGCACGATCTTGGTGGTGTGGACGACCTTTTTGGCCAAGCCGTGGTTCTCGCTGTTGACCACCAGGCCGTCCTGGGCCACCATCGAATGCGCTATGACCAGTTCGCCCACCATGTCGATCAGGCGGTCCAACCGCTGGGTGCTCACGCGCACGCCGGAATCCACCACCGTCCCGCCCGATCGCATCTGTTTCTGCGCGCGCAGCGCCTGACTGACATCGGCGACACTCGCCGCCTGGGACTTGACCAGGGCGACCCCCGCTTTTTCCGCGGGATGCTCGCTCAAGGCCTGCTCGACCTGCCCTCGCTCCGCCTTGCCCTGCGCGACGAGGATGTCGCCGACCCGCGGGGCCGATGGTTCCGCCGGCTCGTGGGAGACCCCGGCCGCCTCAGGGTTCTTGAGAACGATCAGCAGCGCATCATAGCCCTCCGGCTTGCGAAGCGGAGCACCGGCCAGGGCCAGCTTGACGGCCGTCACCAGATGCTTGATCATGTCCAGCGCCTGCAGGCTCAGATCGGCGTAGCCTCCGCTGTAGCGAATTTCCCCGTCCCGTACCCGGCTCAACAGGGTCTCGGCGTGATGACCCATTTCGGCGACTAGGGTGAGATCGAGAAAACCGGCGGTTCCCTTGACGGTGTGGAAAGCGCGAAAAACCTTTCCCACGGATTCTATGTCTTCCGGGTCGTGCTCGAGGGACAACAGCGCTTCCTCGGCGTTTTGGATCAGCTCCGAGCTCTCGTTGATGAACTCCGCCATGAGGTCCGGGTCGAGGTTGTCCGGCAGGCACTCCGCGCCGTCGACGGGAGGATGCACCGCTGTCTTTGCCTCCGGCGCCGACGCGCAGGCCACCGCCGCGGCCGCCTCCGGCAGATCCATGGCGTTCATGGCATCATCCAGCAGTTCGCCGATGCGAGCGATGCCGGCCGGAAGGTCGTCGGCCGCACCGTCGGCCGCCTCCCGGCACAACCGGGCGGCCCGGTTCAGCCCGTCCCGGCCGGCCGGCCGGCAGCCGTCTGCGTGGGCAAGCCGCACCAGCGCCGCTTCGAGCCGCCGCCAGCCTTCTTGATCATGGGGTTCCAGCCGGATGAGCAGGGCCGCGGCATCGTCGATGCTCAGCGCCTGGGCTTCAGCCGCGACGGCGGCCGCCGGCCCGTTCGGCCCAAGGGCTGCGGCGAGCCGTGCCGCAGCCGCCGACGCCCGGCCCTCATCCGGCTGCCCGTCGAGAGCCGCCTGGATCGCCTGCAGCGATTCCGCCAGGGCACCCACGGCGGCCAGCAGGTCCGGCACGCCGCCGTCACCCAACCGGTTCAGGCCGTCGACCACCGCCTGCAGCAGATGTTTCGTGGTCGGCGCTTTGGACGGTGCCGTTTTCAGGGTGTGGGCGAGCTCAGCGGCCATGGCTTTCCAGGCGGCACCGTCGCTCACGTTGATGTCATCCAAACCCTCGATGATGGCGATGATCTTCTCGGTCAATTTCTGTCGACGCTTGCTCATCGAATGCTCCTGATTCGGTTCGGTGATGGCGGCGGCCGTCAAATCTCGCTGCGAAGCAGTTTCCCGTTGAGCCGCGCCCCCTGCATCCGGCCTTCGCGTTGGTAGACCGGCCCGTTTGCCAGGCCCTTGATGATCCCATAGGAGGCTTGCAGCAGTTCGCGGGTGTGGCGGCACAGCGCCTCGCTTCGACGGTTTTCCGCGCGCAGCCGCTCCAGCAGATCCGACAACTCCGCACGGCAGCGTGTGAGGGTCTCCCGGAAAGCCGGCGGCGCCGCCTGTGCCAGCCGCCTCAACGTCATTTCGGCCGGATCGCCACCGAGCTGATCCGCCAACCGGCCGATCAGCTGCTCGCGCCCCTGCTCAGCGGTCTGCAGACGCTGCAGGAGGGTTTCTTTCTCCGCGGCAGCCGGTCCGAGCTCGCCGGAGCGCGATCGGACCATCACCGCCCGCTCGCGACCCATGGCCTGCAGCAATTCACGGCATAACGCCGCTTCCGTGCGCAGGAGGCCCACCAGGTCTCTGAAACTTGCATGCATTTCTCTGTCCCTTGGCATGATGCTCCGCACATGACGATTATCGGCGGAGGATTCGAATAACTTTAGCTTTTCGATCGGATGGCGGCGCAGGACGGCAGGGTGTTCCGGTCAGCGATCAGGGCCTTTTTTCCGGAACGCTGCGGCCGGCCCGCCCATCTGCTCCAGCAGGATCGTCGAGAGGCCCAGGCCGCCGGAGCCTGCCATTTTCTTGGCCAGTTCGGCGTCCATGAGGGAGGTGTAGATCTCCTCGGAGCGGCCACCGTCGATCAGCCCTGATTTGGGTACGGTCTTGCGCATCTCGCTCAACATGTGGTGGATGAAGAGCGCCTCCATGTCCTCGCAGGCCGCCTTCAACTTCGGGTCGACCGGCGCATCTGCGACGGCGCGGGAAGGGCCGGACGAAGAGCGACGCCGGCCCGTGGGGTCGATCGGCAGAGCGGATACCGTTTTCGATATCGGCTCCGGCATCAGATGATCTCCAGCTCGGCTTGCAACGCGCCGGCCGCCTTGAGGGCCTGGAGGATGGAAATCAGGTCGCGCGGCGTCACCCCCAGCGCATTCAGCGCCCGGACCACCTCGCCGATGCTCACCCCGGTAGGCAGGACCTGCAGCGGCGCCCGGCCTTCCCTCACCATCGTTTGCGTTTCCGGGGTCACCACCGTCCGGCCTCTTTCTGAAAAAGGCATCGGCTGGGACACGTTGAAGCTCTGGTTGATCTCCACGCTGAGATTGCCGTGGGCGATGGCCACGGTGGAAATGCGCACGTTTTCGCCCATGATCACCGTGCCGGTGCGTTCGTTGATCACCACCCGCGACACGCTGTCCGGCGTGACGTTCAGTCCCTCGATGGTTGCGATCAGCCGGGCGATGTTCCCGTAGTAGCTCGGCGGCACGTCGACATGAATGGTGCCCGAGTCCTGGGTACGGGCCACTTGATCCATGAACCCGGTGTTGATGGACTCGGCCACCCGCGTGGCCGTGGTGAAGTCCGGCTTGTTCAATGCCAGCGTGAGCGACTCTTTTTGATTCAGGTCGAACGGGATCTCACGTTCCACGCTCGCGCCCTGGACCACGCGGCCGACCGTGGGGAAGTTTTTCGCGACCTTGTCTCCGGTCCCCGCACCGACCAAAAAACCGCCAGTGGCGACCGGCCCCTGCGCGACCGCGTACACCTGCCCATCGGCGCCCTTGAGAGGCGTCATCACCAGCGTGCCCCCCTGAAGGGCCTTGGCGTCGCCGATGGAGTTGACCAGGGCGTCCAGCCGGCTGCCCGAGCGCGCAAACGGCGGCAGCTCCGCCGTCACCATGACCGCCGCCACGTTCTTGACCTTGATGTCCTCCGCGTTCACGGTGACCCCCATCTTTTCAAGCATGGAGGACATGGACTGCAGGGTGAACTGGGTCGTGTTGCTGTCGCCGGAGCCGGCCAGGCCGACCACCAGCCCGTAGCCCACCAGCTGGTTCGGACGGACCCCGCGAAAGACGGCGATGTCCTTGATCCGCGCGGCGTGCAGCGCATCTGTCAGCCCCAGGACGATCAGCCCGACCGCCGTCAGCCGCAGCAGGCAGGCAACCGTTCTCGTCATACGTTGTTTAAATGGCATACGGCTTTTCATCTCATCCCCAACTCAGAACGGCCACACGGTTTCCAGAAAATTGGCCATCCACCCCGGGCGCTGGCGATCGTCGATCACGCCGGAGCCGCTGTAGGCGATCTTGGCATCGGCCACGAAAATCGATTTGATGATGTTGTCGCTGGCGATGTCCCGCGGCCGGATGGTGCCGGAGAGGATGATCACCTGGTTCTCGTGGTTGACCATCACCTCGCGGGTGCCGACGATCCGCAGGTTGCCGTTCGGCAGGACCTCGGTGACCCGGCAGGTGATGAACGCCGTGAGATCGCCGCTGCGGGTGGTGCTGCCGTCGCCCTCGAAGTCGCTTTTCATGCCGCCTTTAACCGAGGCGGAGCCGAAGGGGTTGATCTTGGGCATATCGCTGCCCAGCGCCCTGAGAACCTTGTCCTGCCACCAGTCCTCGACGCCCATGAAGGCTTCGATTCCAGCGGTGAGGCTGGAGTCGCGCTCGGTCTTGGTGTTGGCCTTGTTGGTCGCTTTGGAGGACTCCTCGATCTTGACGGTGACGATGTCGCCGGCCCGGCGGGCCTTGGTGTCCTGGAACAGCGGGTTCATCCCGGAGGCGCTCGTGTAGAGCGAGTTTTCCTGGTAGGCGGCGGCCCGCTCCGCATTCTGAAGGTCGAAGGCCTCGGCCGGGGGCGGCGGCGGTACCGTGGGCATGGCCACCGGCGGGCGGGCGGCACAGCCGGCGGCCAGCGCCAGCAGACATAGAAATAATCCTGTGACGGCGGCGGCACGCGCTATGGATGGCAGCTTCATCGGGTATGCTCCCTTGCGAGGCGGGTTTGCCGCCCGCTCAAAAATCTATTTTCACGGTGTGCGAATCGACCACCCGGGCGTAAACGACCTTGTTGGAGTCCAGATTCATGACCTGAACCAACTCGCCCTGGCCGCCTTTCTGTTTCACCTGCCCAAACGCGGAAATCCGCAGCCCGGAGGTCTCGGCGATGATCCGGACCCGGTCCCCATTCTTGACCAGCGGCGGGAACTCCACCAAGTCCGGCCGCAGCACGGTGCCGGTGTCCACCGGTCGGCGGGTGCGCTTTCCGATCACCGTCACCGGGCTGGTGATGCAGTCCGCGGGCAGCCCGGCCGCATCCACGGCCTTCACTTCGAGATCGTCGTCATCGATGGGTTTGTACCGCCCCAGCGGCCGCCGCGCCACGACCACCCGGGTCATTCGCTCGAGGCTGACCGTCACCCACACCCGCTTTTCAAACTCTTCGTCGACGTTGAACACCACGCTGAGGGGGATGGCGCCGGCCCACTCGGTGTTCTTCGGGGCCACCACGCGGGTCGTGAGGCGCCCCTGCGGCAGAACCACGGGCTCGCTGATGCGGATGTCCTTGATCCGCAGCGCGTCCGCCGCCCCGGCCGCCTGCTGCAGGATGTACTCGCGGATGATCTGCTCGATCCGCTCCAGCCCGACCGTGATCGCGGCCCGGGTGACCACGACGTCCGAAGGGATTTGAAGATCGAGCTGGGCCGGATCGATGCCGCTTTGCTTGATGCGCGCCAGGATGGCGGCCCGGTCGAACGCCCGCGTTTTTCCCGGCAGAGGTGAGCGCCCGAGCACCACCGCCTCCAGCCGGCGCACGAGCGTCGCATCGCTGCCGTCCACCTGGGCGATGCCGCCGAGCAGAATCTGATCGGCGGCGATGTCGGCCTGTTCATGGCAACGCACGCTGACCGATTCGGCCGCCCCGGCGAGGCCGGCGGCGGTCCACAGCAGGCAGCCGGCAACAGCGGCCAGCGCCGCTGCCTGCGTCCGTTTAAACAACCGCTGATCGGTTTTCATCGAGGGGCCTTACCGTTTCAGGTTGTTGGCGGTCTGCAGCATGTCGTCGGAGGCCTGGACCACCTTGCTGTTGGTCTCGTAGGCACGCTGGGCCGTGATCATGTTCACCATCTCGTCCACGATGCTGACGTTGGACATCTCGAGAAATCCCTGGGAGATCGTGCCGAAGTTCTGCTCGCCGGCGGTCCCGACGGTGGCCGTGCCCGAGGCGTCGCTGGGCAGAAAGAGGTTCTTGCCCATGCTCTGCAGGCCGGCCGGGTTGGTGAAACGCGCCAGCTGGATCGTCCCCAGCTGCACGGGCGCGGAGTCGCCGGCCCGCAGCGCGCTGACGGTCCCATCCAAGCCGACGGACAGGGTAATGGCATCGGTGGGGACGGTGATCTCCGGGGTGAGGAGGAACCCGTCCGGGGTCACGATTCGCCCGTCCTTTTCGAGCTTGAAGGCGCCGGCCCGGGTGTAGGCGGTGGTGCCGTTCGGCAGCGTCACCTGGAAAAAGCCGTTGCCTTCGATCGCCAGGTCGAGCTCGTTCTTGGTGAGCTGCAGCTCCCCTTCGGTGAAGTTCTTGGCCACCGCCACCGGCCGGACGCCGTGGCCGAGTTGAATGCCGGTGGGGGCCTGGGTGTTCTCCGAGGTCGAGCCTCCCGGCGGCTGCATGGTTTCGTAAAGCAGGTCCTGGAATTCGGCCCGGCTGCGTTTGAAACCCGAGGTGGTCACGTTCGCCAGGTTGTTGGCGATGACATCGATGTTCATGCTCTGAGCCTGCATGCCTGATGCGGCGGCCCACATGCTGCGAATCATAGTTCCTCCTCACATGAATGAGATTTGGAATTTGAAATTTCAAATCTGTGAACGTCAGATGGTCCGGCCCACCTCGTTGATACTTTTGACATTCACCTCATCAACGGACCGGATGACGCGTTGGTACGACTCGTAGCCTCTCAAGATCTCGATCATCTCGACCATGCTCTGAACGGCTTCGACGTTGGACATCTCCAGGAACCCCTGGGCGATGCTTGAATACTCAAGGGTTTCGCCGCCCCCTGCCACCGCTTTGAAATAGCCCTGGCCGGTTTTGACCAGGCTGCCGGACTGGGGAAAATCCTCGATGCGCAGCTTGCCGACATCCCGTCCGTTCACCCGCACCGTGCCGTCCTCGCCGACGCTGAACGCCAGCCCGCCGGGTCCGGCACTGCGGCCGCCCTCCGCGCGGATCTCGCCGCCTTCGCCCTGAACCGGCCAGCCCTCCTGGGTGACGAGGATCCCTTCGGAACTCAGAGTGAAATTGCCGCGGCGCGTGTAAAGCGTGCCTTGCGGCGATTCGGCGCTGAAGAGGCCCTTGCCGTTCAATGCCAGGTCGAAGACATTGCCGGTTTGCTTGAGCGGCCCCGGTGTGAAATCCGTCCGGCTCTGGTAGGCAATCCAAAAATTGGAGCCGGCCTGGGGAGCCGAATACGGGGGTTGGACCGCTTGCGCCTGGCCGGCCTCGGAGGTCAGGTAGGCCTGGAAGGAGACGTCGTCGCGTTTGAACCCGGCGGTGTTGACGTTCGCCAGATTGTTGGCCACCACCTCCAGCCGCTTTTCGTAGGCCTGGGCGGCCGCCGCCGCCATGTAGATCTCACCGCTCATCGTTTTTCCTTTCAAGTCAGCCCGTCGACCAAGTCGCTTCTGTTTTTTCCGGGTCGACCGGCGACCGGCCGACCGGTGACTTTGATCTAAGCAAGAGCCATACCAGCCGCACGTTCGGTCTGCCGAGATGATACGTGAATCCGGCCGGGATCCGACATGGTCCGTATCGAGCGGCTGCCTCGCCTACCGGCGATGAAGCGCCCCGCGCCCCGCCGGCCCGGCAATTATTGCCGGGTGGCGGCTGCCGCGCCGGTTGCAACGGCCGCGCGCTGCAGCTTGAGCGCGAGCTCGATTTCGCCGGCCGGCAGGCGGGTCTGCGCGGCGATCTGCCGGGCGCTGAAGCCCTGCGCGGCGAGTTCGCCCAGTCCGGCGTAGCGGCCTGGCAGGGTCCCGAGCCCGACCGGCTCGCCGTCCCCCAGGCGGAACGGGATATGCTCGGCCAGGGTCTCGGCCGCGGCATTTTCTGCGGCCGCTGGAGCCACCCCGGCGGCGCCCAGAACCTGCTGCAGTTTTGTTTCCTCGGCGTCCACGGCCGCGCGGATCGATGCCAGGGCCTGTTCGGTCTGCTGGCGGAGAGTTTGAAGCAGCACTTCCTGCGAGAACACGGGTGGCTTCCCCCGCGGGGAGGCCTCCGGCAGCAGCCTTTTGTACCGCAGTTTGTTGTGTACCAGACAGACCAGCATGACGCCGCACAGCGCCACCTGGATGCCGTCGGCCAGCATGTCCCAACGCAGTGCATCAAAAAATGTCAGCATCCGTTTCGTCCTCCTGAATTCGTCCGCATGGGGTCACACGCGGACGTCGATCAGTTTCTTGAACGATTCCTTGATCCGGCCGTCGTCCTGGGGAATGCGCCGTGCGCCCGGCCCCTCGGTCTCGGCTTCTGCCGCTTTCGTCGCAGAGGCATCTTCGTCTTCCTCGGCCGGCTCCTGCGCATCGGAGGGGTTTTCCTGTTCCTTGCGCAACTGCCTGGAAAACGCAGAGCCCCTGCCTGAATCCTTGCGCGGTTTCGCCCGCTTGACGCGATCGGTCTGAATCACGGGAGCAATGGTGGTGGGGAAAATAACCGGTTCCATGCCTGAACCCTCCTGGTTCCCGCCGGCGTCCCCTCCCGGTCTTCCCTCAGTCGTTGTCTTCCAACAGCCGCTCCTTGCGCAGCTTGTTCCGCAGTCGCACAATGGCCTGGGAGTGAATCTGGGACACCCGCGATTCTGTGATGTTCAACACCTCTCCGGTTTCCTTCATGGTCAACTCGTCGAGATGGTACAGCGATATCACCAGCCGCTCTTTCTCGGACAGCTGTTCGATGGCCCGGGCCAGCGCGGCCTTGAGCTCCTTGAGCCGGGTCTGGGAGAGCGCGTCCTCATCGTGCTGAACGAGAAAGGTCATGAGCTTTTCCTTCTCGTCCCGGGAGGACACGCCCAGCTCTTCAAAACTGATGAAGGAGATGCTCGCCATCTGCTTGGTGCGGTGCAGGTCCTCGAGGTCGACGCCGAGCTCCTCGGCCACTTCATCATCGTCCGCATCCCGGCCCAGCCGTTGCTCGAGCCGCTGGCAGGCGTGTTCCATCTCGCGCAGCTTGCGCCGACTGGAACGGGAGAGAAAGTCCCGCGACCGCAGCTCGCTCAGCACCGCCCCCTTGATGCGGAAGATGGCGTAGGTCATGAACTTGTTGTCCCGCTTCGGGTCGTACCGGTCGACGGCCTGCATCAGACCGATGACGCCCACATTCATCAGGTCTTCGACATCCACGCTGGCCGGCAAATGGGTCGCAATGCGCTGCACGATTCGTTTGACGTAGGGCAGGTATTCGGTGATGAGCTGATCCCGGTACGCGGATCGCTTCTTGACGGGAGGGTGGGGGCGGCGTTCTGCCGTTTGCATGTGCATGCGAATCTCCTGAAGATGAAATCGCCCCGCCTACATGGGGGTGGTTCGAACGAGATGGTGCCAAAACAAGTTGGTGTTGCCCTTGGGCCGGCTCGCGGGCGCCAGTTTGACCACCCGCCGGGCGAGATCGTTAAAGCCACGGCCGGCCCGCGACTCCGGGTAAAGATCGCTGACCAGCCGCTGCTGCTTGACGCTGCGCGTGAGTTTGTCATCCCGCAGCACGCAGCCGAGATAGTCGATATGAATGTCCAGAAACCGGTCGGTGACCAGCTCCAGCTGCCGGAACACGTCCTGCGCCTCCTTGGGGCTTGCGGCCATGTTCACCACCAGCTTGCAGGATTTCTCGGAGTACTTGAGCGACAGAACCTTCATCAGCGCATACGCATCGGTGATGGAGGTCGGCTCGGGCGAGACGACCACCATGATCTCGTGCGCCATCACGTTGAAATCCATCACGTTGGAAGAAATCCCGGCCGCCGTGTCGATGAGCAGCAGGTCCATGTCGTCGATCAGGCGGTCGAGATCCGTGAACACCTGCATTTTCTGCTCGTGGGTCAGCTGGGTCAGCTCCTGAATGCCGGAAGCGGCCGGGAGGATCTTCATTTGGCCCGGACCCTCCTCGATGATCTCCGCCATGGATTTCTCGCCGCGGATGACGTGGGAAATGTTGAACTTCGGCGCGACGCCGAGCAGCACATCCAGGTTCCCCAGCCCCAGATCCGCATCCAGGATCATGACTTTCTTCCCGAGCCGGCTGAGGGAATACCCCAGGTTGGCGACGATGTTGGTCTTCCCGACCCCGCCCTTGCCGCTGGTGATGGAGATCACCCGCGCCTGGGATTTTCGACGACGGTCATGCTCCGCGCCGCCGCACGACGGGCCGCGTCGCGGCAGGGGGATCACCTTGTTCGGGGGATGGTTCTCGATCATGCGTCGGCAGTCTCCTCACTCCGCATCGGTCAGCGGTAGGCGGATATTCGAACCCTGTCCCTCAACCCCGCTTCCGTGTCGGCCGGCTCCGCCACATCCGGGCTGCAGTTGCGGCACGCCTGGAAATGGCGGGATTCGGCCTCCGCCGGGGAAGCGAACTCAAGCAGGTGATCGCGTTTGATCTTGCGGACCCATTTGCAACCGGGTCGGTGATAGAGCTCGGAGCTGCGGTTGGCGACGAATGACGCCGCAGCGGGCGTTGCCCCCGACCGGCCGACCCGCGCGCCGGTCGTCCCGCGGATGTCAGCCTCCCGGACCGGCCAGAGCCGGTTGACCAGCAACTCGACGGATTGTTCCGTCACGTCCTCCGGGATGCGTGGACCGGTGCTCAGCCAGGAAACCGGCAGTTGACTGCGGATCAGCACATTCAGCAGGCTGCCGCAGACGCCGGTTTCATCGAGCCGGGTGAAGGCCAGGCAGCTGACCGGGCCCCTCTTCCAAGCCGCGATGACCGCCATCAGGTCGGCCTCGCGGCTGCCGGCGTTCAACACCAGGTGAACCTCCCGACACTTCAGCGCGGTCAGGATCTGGCGCACCTCGGATCGGCGCTCGCTTTCGCCGGGACTCACGCCGGGCGTGTCGATGAGGATGCGGTCCATGGATGACCAATCTTCGAGCACCTGCCTGGCGTCGGCGGCGGAGGTGACCACGGCCAACGGCACGCCCAGGATCCCGGCAAAGATCTGCAGCTGTTCGACGGCGCCGATCCGTTGATCATCCAGGGTCATCAAGGCGACCCGACGGCCCTTGCGCACGGCTTCAATGGCGGCCAGCTTCATGACCATGGATGTCTTTCCGGCGCCGTTCGGGCCGACCAGCGCCATCGCCCTCGAAGGCCCGGGTTCACCCGTTTCGACGGAGCCACGCAGCCCCATGTCCTGAAGGGCTGGTCCCGCGAGGGCCCGCAGGCGGTCCAGACCGAGCAACGGGTCGTAGCCCGGCAGGCGATTGATGTGCTCGATGAGGTCGGACGCCAGGTCCGGCTGCACCGCTTGCGACAGGAAATGATGATACAGCTCCGCCAGTTCAGCCGCCGGTGCGGCCGCGCTTGACGCCGGCGTCGGTGCCGCGCGCCGACCGGCAAATGACCGCAGGCTCTCGTTCAGGGAATGGAACAGTCCTCGCCGAACCGAAGGCCCCGCCGCTTCGGGCGGCGCCGGGGTCAAAACCCGCTGGGCGGCCATGCGGCCGGCGGCGGTGTAGGCCGGCCACCCGGTGTCCATCGCAGCGGTCACTTCGACGCCGGACGACCGGGCGGCACCGAAAAGCCCGCGGTTCTGCCGCAGGGTGCGCGCCGACAGGATAACGGCCTCCGGGCCGAACTCGTCCTTCACCATCTTGAGGGCCGCCGTCATGGTTTTGGCTTCAAAGCGTTTAATCTGCATCGGATAGCTCCACGGTTCCGAGGGATCGAATGTCCACGGTGTTCAGCACCTCATCGTAGGAGAGCACGCACAGGTTCGGAATGAATCGATCGACGAGCCGCTTGAATGAAACCCGCACGGGTGAGGAGCAGAGCACCACCGGCTGCAAATTCAAGGCCGCGCAGCGCTCGATCTGGCGGCCCAGGCTGGTCATCATGCGGTGGGCGGCCGCGGGGTCCAGGGCCAGGATGCGCCCGTGATCGCCCTTCTGCAGGGCGTCCGCCAGAGCGCTCTCGACGCCGTGGCTCAAGGTGATCACGGACAGCGTCCCGTCCGGCGCCGCATGCATCTTCGTCATCGTCCGCGCCAGGGCCTGGCGCACATGTTCAGTCAGGGCGTCCGTGTCTTTGGTGAGCGAGGCCCAGTCCCCCAGGGCCTCCAGGATCGCCAGGAGATCGCGGATCGGGACCTGTTCGCGCAGCAGGTTGTGGAGCACCTTCACCACCGCGCCGAGCGGGAGCAGGTTCGGCACCAGTTCCTCCACCACCTTGGGGTGGGACTGCTTCAGGTGGTCGAGCATCTGCTGGGCCTCCTGCCGGCCGAGCAGTTCGTGGGCATGCCGGCGGATGGCCTCCGACAAGTGCGTGGTCATCACCGTGGCGGTGTCCACGACGGTGTAGCCCTTGGCCAACGCACTTTCCTTTGCATTCTCCCGGATCCAGACGGCCGGCAGCCCGTAGGTCGGCTCCCGGGTGGCGATGCCGTCGACATGGCCGTCGGCGCTGCCGGGGTTCATGGCCAGGCAGTAGTGGGGCATGAGTTCGGCGCGTGCGACCTCGTTGCCTTTCAACAGAATGAGGTACTCGCCGGGGTTCAACTGCATGTTGTCCTGGATGTGCACCGGCGGGATGATGATCCCCAGATCGAAGGCCATCTGCCGCCGGATGGCCTTGATGCGCTCCAGCAGCTCGCCGTTTTGATTGGCATCCACGAGCGGGATCAGGCCGTAGCCGACCTCGATCGCCAGAACATCCAGCGGCGGCAGGGCCGTCAGGGTTTCGGCGGGCGCCGCCTTGTCGGTGATCGCCTGCTGTTCCTGCTCGGCCAGCTCGGTCTTGCGCTGGGCCTGCACCAGGCTGTAGGCCAGGGTGCCGGCCATCAGCGCCAGCACCAGGAACGGCACGGTCGGCAGCCCCGGGACCAGGGCGAAGCCGAACAACACCACCGAGACCATGCTGATGGCTCGCGGGTGAAAAAACACCTGCGAGGTGATTTCAGCCCCCAGGCTGGACTCGTTGCCGGCGCGGCTGACGATGATGCCGGCGGCGGTGGATATGACCAGCGCGGGAATCTGCGACACCAACCCGTCGCCGACGGTGAGCAGCGTGTAGTTCTGGGCCGCCAAGCTGAACGCCATGCCCTTCTGGAAAACGCCGATCGCCAGCCCGCCCACGATGTTGACCAGCGTGATGATGATCCCGGCGACGGCATCGCCGCGCACGAATTTGTTGGCGCCGTCCATGGCACCGTAGTACTCCGCCTCCCGGGAGAGCACCTCGCGCCGCAACCGCGCCTCATGCTCGTTGATGAACCCGGCGTTCAGGTCGGCATCGATGCTCATCTGCTTGCCCGGCATAGCATCCAGGGTGAACCGGGCGGCCACCTCGGCGATGCGCCCGGCGCCCTTGGTGATAACGGCGAAGTTGATCACCACCAGGATGATGAAAACGATCAGGCCGACCACGTAGTTTCCGCCGACGACGAAGCCTCCGAAGGCTTTGATGATGTTGCCGGCGGCGGCAGTGCCCTCGTGGCCGTGCAGCAAAACGACCCGCGTGGTGGCGATGTTCAGCGACAGCCGGAAAAGCGTGGTGAGCAGCAGGATCGAGGGGAAGGCCGACAGCTCGAGCGGGCGCTGGACATACATGGCCACCAGCAGGATGACCAGGGCGAAGGTGATGCTGAAGGCCAGCAGCAGGTCCAGGAGCATGGTCGGCAGGGGGATGACCATGAACACCAGGATGCAAACGACCGCACCCGCCAGCGTGATGTCGCTGTTCTTGGACAGACGCGGCAAGGGTCCGGAAATCGTTGATGCCTGAGCTACCGCCATGCGTGTTATGTCCTGTCTGCGTTTCGTTGTCAGTTCTTAGAATCAGACCATGACGGTGCATTTTCCATGCCTACAGACGGCCGCGCGTTTTCATCTTTAGGCGGACAACCACGGTCGCGGCCGTCTGTTTGTTCATGTGTAGATAGAAATAAGCAGATTCCGCACCACCCGGCTCCTGGCACCAACATCTTGCGGCCGGCTTCATCAGCGGGCGGGACAGGTTGAAACTATGAGCGGATATCGCTTAACCCGGCGTTCGTTCTTTCCTGCATGTGCCGGACGTACCGACAAATTTTTGTCGGCGTTGGATGGCGGTGAGATGACGAACGGGGTGCAGGCTTAAGGCTCGTCGAGGCCAGCGTGAAAAAACCCCTGATAGTTTTTCGCTGCACCGCCGCCTCTCGGCGGCGGTGCAGCGAAAAACTAGAGGCTGTGCCTGCCCTTGAGGCGGTAAACGTAGGCGAGGACTTCGGCCACTGCGCGGTAGAGGTCGACCGGGATGGTGTCTCCCGGGTCGGCCATCTTGTAGAGCGCCTGGGCGAGGGGTTTGTTCTCGACGATGGGCACGTTGCTTTCCCGGGCGATATCCCGGATGCGCTCGGCGATGTAATCGGCGCCCTTGGCCGTCACTCGCGGGGCGGTCATCTCCGCGGGGTCGAACCGCAAGGCCACCGCCAGGTGGGTCGGGTTGGTGATGACCACATCGGATGTCGGCACTTCCGTCATCATGCGCTGGTAGGCCGCTTGGCGCTGGAGCGAGCGGATCCGGGCCTTGACCTGCGGGTCGCCCTCGGTTTGCTTGCGCTCGTCCTTGATTTCCTGTTTGGTCATCTTGAGGCTTTCCTCGTGCTGCCAGCGCTGGTAGAGGTAGTCCAACACCGCCAGCACGATGAGAGCCAGACATACGTAGAGAATGATCTTGAAGGCGGCCGTGTGGGTGAAATCCCAGATTCCGCCCAGATCCAGACGCACCAGGGATGGGAACTCCGTCAGGTACCCGGCCACCACCGACCACGCAATGGCGCCGACGAACACGATTTTCAACAAGGACTTGGCCAGTTCCACCAGCCCCCGCATGGAAAAGACCCGCTTCAGGCCCGCCATCGGATTCAGTTTCGAAAACTTCGGAGACAGCGCCTCCGTGTGCAGCTCGAAGCCGATCTGGGCGACGTTGCCGATAAAGCCCGCCACCATCAGCGGCAGGCAGATCGGCGCCAGCAGCCAGAGACTGGTTTCGGTGAGGTCGAGCATCAGGGCACCGGCATCGCCGAGCGTGTGAATCCGGATGGAGTGCAGACGGCCGAATATGCCGGCCACGAGCCGGGTCAGTTGATCGAGCAGATGAGGACCGGCGAAGACAAAAACGCCCAGCAGCGTGAACAGGATGAGAGTCGAGGGGATCTCGCGGCTGATGGCCACCTGCCCGCGTTTGCGGGCCTCCATCCGGCGTTTGCCGGTGGCCTTTTCACTCCGCTCCTGACCGGTTGCTTCCGCCATCGGGGTCCCCTAGTGCAAGGCCTTGAGCAGGAACAGGGCGTTGCGCGGCATGCCGGCGAACAGGTCTCCCATGTAGGCGGCGAGGTGCGGCAGGCTCAGTCCGAAAAACAGCAGGCCCACGGCGATGTTGACCGGCATGGACACAACGAAGATGTTCATCTGGGGCACCGTTCGCGCCACCAGGCCGAAGGCCACCGTGCCGAGCAGAAGCGCCACGACGACCGGCGCCCCGGCTTTCAGCCCCATGATGAACATGTCCGCCGTCAACCGTGTCAGCCGCTCCAGCACGAGGCCGTTGACATGGAACCCGACCGGCGGGACGATCTCGAAGCTCTCCACGAGGGTGCGGATGAACCAATGGTGGCCGTTGATGACCAGAAACACCAGCGTCGCCAGCAGGCTCATGAACTGCGACAGGATCGCCACCTGGTCTTCGGAGGCGGGGTCGATCACCTCGGCGATGGCCAGCCCCATCTGGTAGCCTGCCAATTCGCCGGCCAGCTGGACGCCCTCGAAAATCAGCCGGATCGCAAACCCCGCCAGGATGCCGATCATCACTTCGCCCGCGGCGGACACGGTCAGCGTGATGACATCGGTTGCAACCGCCAGCGGGCCGACCGTCACCAGCGGGAAGACCAGCAGGCTCGTCACCAGGCACAGGCCGATGCGGAAGATCACCGGCACGCTCGCCCCGTTCAGCATGGGGATCGCCATCAGAAACGCCCCGGTCCTGAGGAACACCAGGAAAAACAGCTGCAGCTGGGGCAACGTTACGGCAAGCGATACCATGGCAGAGGGGTCCCGTCTTCGGCCGCGAACCGGCCCGTTCAGCGGATGTACTGGTTCATGCTCATGAACATCTGCACGGTGAAACCGACCAGGGTCTGCATCATCCAGGGGAAAAAAAAGACAAGCGCCGCGGCCACCGCCAGCATCTTGGGGATGAAGGTGAGGGTCATCTCGTTGATGGAGGTGGCCGACTGGAAAATGCTCACCAGCAACCCGACCAGCAGCCCGGCCAGCAGCATCGGCGCCGAGAGCAGGATCGTGATCTTGATCGCCTCATAAAAAAATCCGGTGATGTAATCGGATGTCATGGCTCCTCCTTGGATCAGACGAAACTCTTGACCAGCGACCCCACCAGCAGATACCAGCCGTCGGCCAGCACGAACAGCAGCAGCTTGAACGGCAGTGACACCATGACCGGCGGCAGCATCATCATGCCCATCGACAGGAGCACGGCGGCCACCACCATGTCGATGATCAGAAACGGCACATAGAGCAGCAGGCCGATTTCAAACGCGGTCTTGACCTCGCTGATGATGAAGGAGGGGATCAGCACGCTGGTGGGGATCTCCTCCGGGTTCTGGGGTCGCTTCAGCTTGGCGACGTCCACGAAAAGCGCCAGATCTTTTTCGCGCGTCTGCTTGAACATGAACTCGCGCAGCGGTGAGACGGCATGGTCCAGCGCCTGCTGGGTGGAAATTTTCTTGTCCAGGTAGGGCTGCAGCGCCGACTGGTTGATCTTCTGCCAGACCGGGGCCATGATGAATACCGTCAGAAACAGGGCCAGCCCGATGACGATCTGGTTGCTCGGCAGCTGCATGGTCCCCAGGGCGCGGCGCAGCAGTGACAGGACGATGACGATCCGCGTGAAAGAGGTGACCATGATGAGGATCGCCGGTGCCAGGGAGAGCACCGTCATCAGCAGGAAGATCTGCAGCACCACCGTGGTCCGGGAGGGATCTTCACCCGGGGTCACCCCTAAGGTGAAATACGGGGTGGTGACCGCCGGGGTCTGCCCCAGCGCAGCACCCGGGACCAGCAGCACCGCGGCCATGACCACCCAGATCGCAGCGACCGGCAGGCAGCGCCGCACGCCACCGCGCGATCCGCCCCGCACCGGGTTGTCCGTCACGCCGGATGCGCTATCGGTCATGGTCGCCTGCCCGCATGCCCACCGTGAACTTGGACAAATGATCGTAAAAGGAGGCCGCCTCCGCCCCTTCGTGGGAACGGACCCGTTCCAGGATCTGCGGGTCGTCGAGGCGGGTCAGCATCTGGATGCGGTCGCCCGACACCCCCAGCACCAGGACGCAGCCGGGCACCTCCACCAGGGTCACGGCTTTCTTGACGCCGATCGGCTGCGAGGCCACCACGCGCACCAGCCGGGCCTTCGCCGGGCCGCCGGTGCGCTGCAGGTAGCGCCGGGCGAGGTGCACCATCACGAACAGGCCGCCCAGTACGACCGCCAGGGCCGCGATCATTTTCAGTGCGGAGGGGATCAGCTCGGGCGCGGCGTTCATCGCAGCCTCTCGATGCGTTCCATCGGGCTGACCACCTCGGTCAGGCGCACCCCGAACTTTTCGTTGATGACCACCGCCTCCCCGCGTGCGATGAGCTTCTGATTGGCCAGGATCTCGAGGGTTTCACCGGCGAGCTTGGACAGCTCGATCACGGAGCCCTGCCCCAGTTTGAGAAGCTCATGGATCAACATTTTCGTGCGACCGAGCTCGACCGTCACCTCCAGCGGGATGTCGAGAATGAACTCCATGTTCGCGGCCGCGGCCCCGGTGGAGCCGTCCCGGGCCGCCGTACCGGCGTCGGCCGCCGCTGCCGCACCGGAATTTTTTTCAGGGGATGTCGCCATGGCTAGGCCTGACCTCCGTTGGGGTTCAGCAGCGCGGAAATCTCAACCGCCCGGTTGCCCTTGATGATGCCCGGGTAGGCAAGATACTTCGGCACGTGGTCGACGCTGAGAACAATCGAATCCTCCGGGCCCGTGGGCAGCAGGACGACGTCGTCCACCTTCAGGTTCAGGATGGAGCCGATCGTCTGACGCGTGCGCCCGAGTTCAGCGATGACGGTGACCGGCGTTTCCTGGAGCAGCCGCTGCAGCTGCCGGCTCCAGGTGTTCTCGATGTCCTTCTCGCGCAGGTATTTCGGGGAGAGCTTCTCCTTGATCGGCTCCAACATCAGGTAGGAAAGGCAAAAATGCAGATTGCCGGAAAACTCCTTGCCCTTCACGGCAAAAACGATGACCACCATCATATCGTGCGGCGACATCAGATGCACGTACTCCGGTTTGCTCTCGGTCTTCTTGACGCTGATGCGCACCGGTTGAACGATCTGCCAGGCTTTCTGGAGCTGGTTGAGAACCTCCGTCGCCAGCTTAATGATCATTCGCTGCTCGAGAGGGGTGAAGTCCCGGATACGGCCGATGGGCTTGCCCTTGCCGCCGAACATAGTGTCGATCAGTGAAAACACCAGGCCCGGTTCGATGGCGAGCAGCGCCGAGCCGATCAGCGGCTCCATGTTGAAGATGATGAAGCTCGTGGGCGCGGAGAAGGCGTTGATGCACTCCTGGTACTTGACCATCTCGGTGGACACGAACTCCACCTCGATGGAACGCTGCAGCATGGAGGACAGGGACCCATTCAACAGGGCGGCAAACTTGTCGTAGACCTCCTCCAGGGCGCTGAACTGGTCCCGGAGCATGATGTTCTGAGAGGTGAGGTTGTACGGAGAGACCTCCGGCTCACCCTTGGTCTGCTCGAGATCGACGTCCCCCCGGTCCATGGCGGACAGGAGAGCGTCGATTTCCTCCTGGCTGAGGATTTGATCGGGCATGCGGCTTCCTGCCTACTGGATGACGAATTCCTTGAAATAAATGCGGGACACCTTGGCCGTCGCCAACAGGCCGTTGATGGCCCCCGTCAGCTCCTCCCGCATCGCCGTCTTGCCGTCGGTGGTGCTGATGTCGGCGTAGCGCTTGGTGGGCAGGATCATCAGGATGGCATCCCGCAGCTGCGGAACGCGCTTGGCCAGCTCGTCGTCCGCCGGCTTCCCGCCGGTGACCTCCAGGTCCATGGTGACCCGCAGGTAGCGGTTCCCGCCCGGGTCGGCCAGGTTGACGATGAACGTGTCCAGGGAAACCATTTTCCCCGGCTGCTCGGCTTTGGCTTTTTCCGCGTTCTTGTCGGCTTCCGCGCTCTCCACCGGCGCACCCATGCCCGCGAGCTTGGTGTAGATCATGAACATGCCGCCGCCCATGCCCAACACCAGCAAACACAAGACACCGACTAAAATGAACAGAATCTTGTTCGACATGACCTCTCCTTGGCCTTCCATTGCAGCCGGCCCTTTCGGATAAAGGTGCCCCGACTTCTCCAAAAACTGCGGGAAAAAGGCGGATGCCGACACCTCAGCTGGGTAACAGCAAAGACTGTGCCATTTGCCGAATCGGAACAGGCGGATGGAGCGAACCGCACCTGGGAGGGAGGCGGCGAACGGGAAGCACCACGGCTGGAGCGGCAGAACGCCCGGCCGGGTGCCCTGAGGAGGGGCTGCACCCGACACCGCAGGCCGGCGTCGGGCGGAGTCAAGCCTTTGACATCCCGTCGGCCATGCATGGGGCATGCAGGCGGCCGGCGGGACGCATTCAGGCGACCGGCGGCAGGCCGTCGCCGCAGGCCGTCGGCTGCTGCACAATCCGGCGGTATTGCACGATGCGCTGGCTCACCTCCTCTGCCCGCTCCTTCACCATGATGCGGTCGCGGTTGACGAAGGTGATGACCGTGTCGGGGTTGGCTTCCACCGACTGGATGTTCTCGGCGTTGATCAGCAGAACCGAATTGTTCAGGCGGGTGACCTGGATCATGGAAAAAACCTCCCGGCGTTGCTTGCGTTGCTCGCGTTAGGCGCGTTGCTTGCGTTGCTCGGGTTGCTTGCGTGTCGGCGTTGCTCGCGTGATGGAGCGCATGCGCCGGTTTTTAAAAACGCGACCCTCGCGAGTAACGCGAGTAACGCTCTAACGCCTGTACGCGTCAACGCGTTTACCGCTTGATGTTGATCAGCTCCTGCAGGATCTCGTCGCTGGAGGTGATCACCCGCGAGTTGGCCTGGAAGGCGCGCTGCGTGGTGATCATCTTGACGAACTCCTCGGCCAGGTCGACGTTGGACATCTCCAGGCTGTTGGGGCTGATGGTGCCCAGGCGGCCGGATCCGGCCGTGCCGGGCAGCGACTGACCCGATTCCAGCGATTCCGCGTAGAGGTTGCGGCCCATTTTGGTCAAGCCGTCGTAGCTCGGGAAATCCACCAGCGCGATCTGAAACAAGGGTGTCAACTCGCCGTTGGAATAGGCCGCGGTCACGGTGCCGTCTTCACCCACGGAGATGCTGCGCAGGGTCCCCGGCGGATATCCGTCCTGGTACTGGAAGGTGGCGACCGACTCCGATGCATAGCCGGTCAAGTCCCCGAAGCTGGCCCCGTCGTCGTCTAAGAAATCCCAGTTCACCGTCAGCGGTGCGGTGGCGCCGTTGGTGAGCGCGAGCGCAACCGGCACGTCGGCGGCCGGTGCGGTCATGACACCGTCGGCATCAAAGCTCACCGTCATGCTGGGGTTTCCGCCGAACGTCACGCCGGTGCCGGCGGCGGCGGGGATGGCGCCCGTCACCGTCCAGGTGCCGGCCGTGGCCGTGCGGGTGAAAGTCAGCGTCAGGGGGGTGGCGTTGCCGAGGGAGTCATAAACGCTCTGGGACGCCGTGAACGTTTGACTTTCCGTCCGCGTTGGCATTGAGGTTGATGTCGAAGGTCATGGTCTCGGTCTGAGCCGGCGGTGAGATCCGTTCGCCCGGGATGAAAACGTCGGTCAGACTGCCGAGGTTGCCGTCCGCGTCGATCGCATAGCCTTGGAGCTTCAGGCTGTCCGGGTTGACCAGGTAGCCGTTCTTGTCGAAGTGGAACTGGCCGGCCCGGGTGTAAAATGAGGCCCCGGAAGCATCCTCGACCATGAAAAAGCCCTTGCCGTTGATGGCCAGGTCCGTCGGGCTGGAGGTGTTCTCCAGGGAACCCTGGGTCCACTGGGTGGCGGCGTCCCAGAACTCGACCCCGCGCCCGACGGTTTTGAGCGAGGCTTCGCCCCCCAGGGAGGTGCTCAGGATGTTGGCGAACGAGGCGCGGTTGCTTTTGTAGGCCGTGGTGTTCACGTTGGCGATGTTGTCGCCGATGACCCGCATGGCGGTGGCATTGGCGTTGAGACCGGTGATCCCTGCAAAGAGTGAGGACATCATAGCGAGTTACCTCCAAGAGTCGATGGTAGTGACACGTTTATCCCTTGAATTCAGGTTGGTGGTGCGCTGACCTGCAGAACATCTCCGAAAGCCACGCGCCGGCCGCCGACCATCAGGACCGGCGTGGACCCGTCGAAGGTGACGCCGGTGACCTGTCCGCGGGTCAGGGAGCTGGCTGCGATCTTCTTCCCATCAGCGCCCTCCGCCTGGATCTGGTAGCTGTACATGCCGTCCGCAACCAGGTTCCCGTTGCGGCCGCGACCGTCCCAGGCCAGGCTTTGACGACCGGCGGGCAGGGACGCGGCCACCACGTCCGTGACAAAGCTGCCGGTGGCATCATAGATGCTCAACACGACGCGTTTGGCGGCAGCGCCCAGGTCAAACTCGCAACTCACCGGCTGGGCGCCCTTCTTCTCGATCCCGTTGCCGCTGGCGAGGATCTCTTTGCCGATGAAGGACACCGCCTGGGCATTGTTGCTGGAGGCCTGGTAAAGCGTGAGCGTGTTGAGGCTCTCGTTGACATTGCTCAACTGCTCGAGCGAGCTGAACTGGGCCAGCTGGGCGGTGAACTCCGTGCTGTCCGCCGGGTTCATAGGGTCCTGGTATTGAAGCTGGGTGATCAGCAGCTTCAGAAAGGCCTCTTTGCCCATCGTTTTGGATGCGGCGGCCGTCGCCGAAGCGGTCCCCGTGCCGGTGAATGCTGACATCGCGTTTACGTCCATGGTTGCCGTCTCTTTATTATGAGGGTCGTCACAGGCCGCTTTGCGAACGGCCCTGAATCAGCGCATCATGCGAACATGTCGATGGTCGCCGCGCCGCCCGGCCGCAGGCGGTAATAGGCCGGCTCCAACCGCTCTTGCGCGGCCTTCCGGTCGGCGGCCGAGACTCCTTCCACGGCGCCGGGTCTCGAATTCGCATCGGGCTTGCCTTGGCGCCGGGGCTGCTTGTGCGGGTCATCCGATACGGACACCTCCAGCCGATCCACGTGCAGCCCCTGGTTTTGCAGCTCGGACTTGAGCTGCTGGAGGCCGGCCTCGATCATGTCCCGCACCGCCGGAAACTCGGTCGTGATCCGCACGGACACCTGCTGGTTTTCGGTCATGATCTGCATGCGAACGTTGCCCAGAAAGTCCGGCTTGAGGTCGATCTTGATCTCGCTTTGATCGTTCCGGACCTGGACGACCGCGCGCTGCACGATCTGGTCGAAGATCCCGGTCCGGGGGGCTCCGGCGGTCGGCTCTTTCTCTTTGCCCGCGGCAACGGCCTCGGCCGCTCTTTCGGGGCCGGTTTCAGGCAGACGGGTCAGCCGCGGGTCCGGGGCCGCCGTATCCGGCGCGTCGGCGGCCTGGGTCTCGCTGTCCGCCAAGGCATCCATCCCGCCAAGGTCCTTCCAGAGGGTCCGATCGCCGGTCGACGAACGGCTCCCGCCCATGTCCGCGTTCAGGTCTTCGCGGATGCCGACGGCCGGTGCGATCGTGTCTGCAACCGTTGCAGTGGGGTGCGGTGTTTCCGATGCCTTGCCCCCACGGTGGCCGTCACCACTGTTCGCAGCAGCAGGAAAAGCAGATGACCCATGCGGGGACGCCGGGGGTTCGACTTCGGCATTCGCGGGTTTGGCAGATTCCGTCGAAGTTCCAGTCGAAAAAGCGGCGCGTGACTCGGCCGGGCCGGCTTTCAGCTCGCTGCCGGCCGGGACCGGCGTTTGCATGGTGCGAACGGTTTCCGAGGCGCCGGCATCCGGCCGGTTTTTAATTTGGATGGGGGGCATCTCGGACGGCGCGGCGTCATTCGCAGGTGAACCCGTTGCTCCCGGCTCCGCAGCCGCCGCCACCCCGTCGGCGGTCGCCTCTTTGACCATCTTCCCCCAGGCCACTCCGGACAGATGCGCGTGCAAATCCGTCAGCAGCTGATGGACCTTTCCAGCCAACGCCGCCGTCTGGGCCGCGCCCGAGAGCTCATCGAGCTGGTCCAGAAGCTCTGCCAATCGCGCCATGTCCGGTTCGTCTTGCGGTGAAGCACTGTTTGACGACGACGCCATCTGTTTCAGAAGCTCGAGGACGCGCGCTATCATTTCAGCAGCGGCATCCTCGTTCGCTGCGCCCTCCTCCGCGGCTGCAGGAGGTTCCGATGCAAAGGCCGGCGTCGTCGCGGGGGACGCGACCCCCTGAAGCAGTTGCAGCAGGAGGGATGCGATGTCCGCGGCCGCCGGCACATCGACCGTATTTTCTCTGCGGCTTGCGGCCGGGTCGGCCTCTGCCTGCTGCGGGTCGACGGCCTTCTCCCCGCTGGAGGCCTTTCGGCCTGAAGCGGTGTTGGAGGAGGCACACGAGGGATTGCCGGCGCGACAGGCGGCCTGCAGTTCGTCCTGAAAGGATGCAGATTCAGGCGCCGCCGTGCGTCCGGCTCCGCCGGCAGCTCCGAGCGATGCCCTCGCACCGGTTCCGGTCGCCGCGGGGGCCGGGGTTCCTATATTCAGTGCCGCTTCCATCCCGAGATCCATTTGTATCATCGCCGCTGCTGTTCCTCCTCCACGCTGATTCGGTGCCGTGCTCCTCCCCTTGTGCAGGGAGCATGCCAGTATTTTTCGTTCCCCTTGTCGTCACGGCGCTCAGGCATGACCGGCCGACGCAACCAATCGATAAATTGTCGTTTTCATGCCGGGGAACGAAAAATAAACATGGCGGTTATAGCTTCGCCGAATTCTGTCCGCATGGGGTTTGACATGATAAACCGGCAATATTTTCCAGCCGGCGGCAACGTTTTCCCGTTGTTTTTTTGGTCGCCGGACGGCGGTCAAAAAAACAAACTATAAAAACCCGAAAAGCGGAGTAATCAGAAAAAAGAAGAGGTCAGATTTTCTGCTTGGCGGCGGCGTGGTGGCGGGAGGCGACGTCGTCCATGAATTTGCGGTCGCGCAGGGTCATGGCGTTCAGGTGGTCCTTTTGGTCGTTTTCCTTCAGCTTCTCGAGCACCTTGCGCTTTTTCACGGCCTCGATCAGGGCGCTGCGCTTCTGGTTCACTTTGCGCTCGGCGCCGGCCACGCGCTTCTGCTGGGTGTCGATGTCGCGCTCAAGCCGCGCCAGGTACGGCCCATACAGCTGGATCGCCGGCGCGCGGAAGCCCTGCCGCTGCGTGCGCTGCAGCTCCTGCGCGCACCGGCGCCGCGTGCTCCGCTTGTCCCGCAGCGCGGCCTGCTCAACCGCCAGCGCGCGCCGCGCCTCCGCAAGCTCTTTCTGATGAACTTCCTCGGCATTGCGGCGCGTGGTGAGGACTGTTTCAAACCTGAATTTGAACATGGCAGAAGTTGGGCTCTTCCTACGCTGCCGCCCCGAACAATGCGTTCAGCTGCGCCACGCTCTCCGCAAACGACACCGTCTCACCGACATCCTGTTTGAGGTAGGCGTTGATCCGGTCGATCATCTTAATCGCGGTGTCGATCTTCGGGTTGCTGCCGGCCACGTAGGCGCCGATGTTGATCAAATCTTCGGCCTTGCGGAACGTGGCCAGAGTTTCTTTCAGGCGGCGCGCGAGCAGACGCTGAGCGGGGTCCACGATGTCGTCCATGAGGCGGCTGATGCTGCCGAGGACATCGATCGCGGGGTAGTGGTTCTGCATGGCCAAATCGCGCGTCAGCACGATGTGGCCGTCCAGAATGGAGCGGGCGGCATCGGCGATGGGCTCATTGGTGTCGTCGCCTTCCACCAGAACGGTGTAGAGGCCGGTGATGGACCCGGGGCCGTTGCCGGTGCCGGCGCGCTCCAGCAGTTTCGGGAGCAGCGTGAACGTGGACGGCGTGTACCCCTTGGTGGTGGGCGGCTCGCCCACGGCCAGCCCGATCTCCCGCTGCGCCATAGCGAAGCGGGTCACCGAGTCCATCATCAGGTTGACCCGACAGCCTTGGTCGCGAAAATATTCGGCGATGGTCGTGGCGAGGAAAGCGCCGCGGGTGCGGATCAGCGGCAGCCGGTCCGAGGTGGCCACCACCACCACCGAGCGCCGGAGCCCTTCCGGGCCCAGGTCCTTCTCGAGGAAATCGTTGACCTCGCGCCCGCGCTCGCCGATCAGGGCGATGACGTTGACATCGGCGGCGGTCGTGCGGGCGATCATGCCGAGCAGCACGCTCTTGCCCACGCCCGAGCCCGCGAACACGCCGATGCGCTGCCCGCAGCCGACCGTCAGCAGCCCGTTGACGGCGCGGATGCCGAGATCGAGGGGCTCGTGAATGCGGCGGCGGCGCATGGGGTTCGCGGCCGGGGCGTACAGCGGGTATTCCGCGGAGGCCGCCACCGGACCCCTGCCGTCCATCGGCACGCCCAGCCCGTCGATCACCCGCCCGAGCAGGTCGGGGCCGACCCGGACCGTCGCGCGCTGCTGGCGGGCCACGACCCGGCAGCCGGGGCCGATGCCGCGGATGTCCTCCAGCGGCATCAGCAGCACGCGCCGCTCGCGAAACCCCAAGGCTTCGGCGGCCAGCGGCCGGCCGCCTTCACGGGTGAAGATGTCGCACACCGCGCCGAGCCGACATGCCGGTCCGGCCGCCTCCACCACCAGCCCGACCACCTGGGTCACCTTGCCCTGGACCTGGATCGGGTGGAGCGCCTCCAGGCACACCCGGTATTTGTCCAGCTCGACGGCGGCCGTCATGCACGTTCATCCCTGAAGGGCGGCATCCTTGTTCCATTCGGCCTGAAAGGCCTCTTCCACGATTTTGAAGCGCTGCTCCAGGCGGGCATCGACGTCGCCGGAATCCGACTCGACCCTGCACCCGCCGGAGGTGATGGAAGCGTCGGCCTCGAAGCGGGTCCGGCCGGCCTCGGCCAGCGCATCGAGCCGCCGGGGATTGAGCTCGACCAACCGCTGCATGTCCTCAGGGTTCATGCGGATGGTGATGTGCTCGGCGTGCTCGACCCGGTTCACGGCGTCCCGCACGATCCCGGCCACGGTTTCGACATCGGTCTGCACCTCGCGGCCGACGACCTTGCGGGCCACTTCCAAGGCAAGCCGGACCATCTCCTTCTCCAGATCATGGCAGGCCCGGCGCTGCAGGTTCTCCAGGTCCGACAGCATCTGCTCTAAACTTTTCAGCAGTCCTTCCATCCGCCCCGCTGCGGCCTCCAGCCCGGCGCGTTCCCCCTGCTCGAAACCGCTTTTCTCGCCGTCGGAAAAACCCCGGCAGTAAGCGTCCTGTTCGAGATCCACCCGCGCCTGCTCTTGCGACCGGGCCCCGCGCGGCTTCGACAGCCGACAGGCTGCAGCCGGGGCTCCCGGCGACAATCTCCGGAAAGCGGGCGGCGATGCTTCCCGTCCTTCGCAGCGCTCCGCGGCGGTGCCGGCGATCTTGGGAAAGCAGTATCCGGATTTGTTTACGGGGGTTGTGTTCACGATAGCCGCGCCTTGTCAGGAGACGATCTGTTCCCCGCGCCGCCCGCTGATGATCACCTCGCCTTTCGCCTCCATCTCCTGAATGATGGCGGTGATGGCCTGCTGGGCGTCGGAGACTTCCTTCATGCGCACCGGGCCGAGAGTTTCCATTTCCTCCCGCAGCATTTCCGAAGCGCGCTCGGACATGTTCTTGAAGACCTTCTGCTTGACCTCTTCGGAGGCCGCCTTCAACGCGACGGAGAGCTCCTTGGTCTCCACCCGCCGCAACAGCTTCTGGAAGCCCCGGTCGTCGACGAGCACCAGGTCCTCGAACACGAACATCTTCTGTTTGATCTGGGCCGCGAGCTCCGCGTTGGCCTCCTCGATTTCGTTCAGGATGAGTTCGCTCGAGATCTCATCGGCCTGGTTGAGAATCTCCGCCAGGCGGTCCACGCCGCCGCCGATGCTGGCGACGGAGGTCTTCTTGTTCTTCAGGATATCCTTGAATACGTCGTTGACCTCGTCGACCATCGCGCCGATCACTTTTTCCATGCCGGCGATGCGCAGCGCCACGTCGGTCTTGATCTCATCGGGCATCTTCGAGATGACCTCGCTCGCCACCGCGGTTTTGAGATGAATCATGACGATGGCCATGGTCTGGGGGTGTTCGTCCTTGATCAGCTCGTAGATATCGTCGGGTGCAAGCGATTTGAGCGCGTCCAGCCCCTCGACCCCTTTGCCGTCCGAATCGCCGCGCGCCGACGGGGCCGGCAGCGCGAGACCGCCGGACTTGGACCGCTGGGCCATGAGGGTGAATTCCTGGGCGACCTGATCGACCAGCTCCTGCGACGGGGTCCCGATCTGGCCCAGATGCCGGTTGACCAGATCGCGTTCATCGGCGGTCAGCCGGCTGATAATCCCGGCGGCCGAGCGCTCTCCCATCGAGCGGATGAGGATCGCCGCCTTGAGAGAACCGGACAGTTGTTGCGTATCCATGGGCATCGTATCATTCGTGCGGTGGGTTGCCCTACTTATCCTTCAGCCAGTTGCGCATCACCCCGACCGAGGCGTCGCTGTCGCTGGCAACCATCATCGCGGCCTGGTTCAGCGAGGGCAAACGCTTGACGCCGGCCATTTCGTTTTCGATCTCACCGACCGTCCGGGGCAGCTGTTTGACGAGTTCCATGTCGGCGAGGGAGTGCTCGGTCAGCCAGCGGACCAGGGGCTTGACGAAAAAGAGAAACGTCAGCAGCAGGAAAAGACCGATCAACCCGTGTTTCACGTAAGGGATGGCCTGCTCCATGAAGGCGGCCCACCCGCCGGGGGCGCTGGCCGCTTCGGCTTTCGACCATTCGGAGACCTCGAAGGGGATGTTGACCACCTCGACCTTGTCCCCCCGGTCGGCGTCGAAAGCGACGGCCCGCTTGACCAGGTTTTCGATCTTCTGCATTTCCTCGGCGCCGCGCGGGACGAATTCGCGCTCGGTTCCGCCGCCTTTCTTGGATACCGTCTTGTACGTCCCGTCCACCATCACCGCCACGGACACCCGAGTCAGCTTGCCGGTGGGCTCCATGATGCGGCTGGTGACCTTGCCGATCTCGTAGTTCACCGTGCGGTCCTGCTTCTCGAACGCCGTGGCGCCGGCGCCGGCGGCCGTCTGGTTTTGCATCAGGTCGGGACCCGGCGTGTTGGACCGCACACCGGGGACCCCCTGCGGCGCCGTGTCGCCGTTACGCGAAGATTCATTCAGGCTCTGCTCGCTGCGGATGACGCGATTGTCGGGCAGGTAGTGCTCCTCGGTTTTCTCATGGCGCTGGAAGTCGAAGCCGCACGCCAGCCGGACGATGGCCTTGCCCTCCCCCAGGGCCTGCTCGAGCATGGATTTAACCCGGCCCTCGAGGGTCTTTTCGACCTGGGACTGGTACTCGAACTGGTCCTGGCTAAGGGCCCCTGAGGCCCCTTTGCCTTTTGAACCCGCGAGCAGCTTGCCGGTGTTGTCCACCACCGTCACCTGGTCGGGCGCCAGCCGCGGCACGCTGGAGGACACCAGGTGGACGATGCCGTTGATCTGCTCCTGGCTGAGGCGCCGGCCGGATTTGAGCTTGACGGCGACCGAGGCGCTGGCCGCCTGCTCGTTGTCCACGAAAAGGGTTTTTTCCGGCATGACCAGGTGCACCCGGCAGCTCTCCACTTCGCTGATACGGGCCACGGTGCGCGCCAGTTCGCCCTGCAGCGCACGCTGGTAGTTCACGTTCTGGGCGAACTCGCTCATCCCGAGCTTGGTGTTGTCGAACACCTCGAAGCCGATGCCGCCCCCCTGGGGCAGCCCCTCGGAGGCCAGCTGCATGCGGACCTCGTGGATGCTCTCGGCGGGAACCATGAGGGTCCGGCCGTCCGCGGCGATGCGGTAGGGGATCTTCTGCTCTTTCAGCCGCGACACGATGGCGCCCGCATCCTGGGCGTCCAGGTTGCTGTAGATCGGCCGCAGATCAAGCCCGCCGGACCATGTCATCAAAAACCCGAGGCCGACCGCGGTCCCCAGGACCAGGGTGATCAGGGTGATGCGTTTGCCCGGGCTCATGCCGCTGATGGCGCCCGTCAACTGCTGGATGACCTGTGGAAGTGCCGCCATATTCTCCTCTGCTTGGCAGTTAGATCTGCTGCCGCATCAGCGTTTCATAGGCGTTGAGCAGCTTGTTGCGGATTTGCAGCGCCAGCTCCATGGCGATCCCGGCCTTTTCCACGGCAATCATGGTGGAGTGGAGGTCCGTCTGGCGGCCGACCGTCAGGTCTTCGACCGCCCGGTCGGCTTCGCCCTGCAGGCGGCCGATACGGTCCAGGGACGATTGCAGCACGTCGCCGAAGTTCACCCCCGGGGCCGCGGCCCCCTGAGGGGCGTGTCCGGCCGGTGGGGTCAAATTGCCCACGCTGGGCGTCAAGGTGATGTCGTTCATGTCTATTTCCCGATCTCGAGCGCCTTCAGGGCCATGTCCTTGGCGGCCCGGACGGCGCTCACGTTGGCTTCATAGCTGCGGGTGGCGGAAATCATGTTGACCATCTCCTCCATCACGTTCACCTGCGGCAGCGCGACGTAGCCGTTCTCGTCGGCATCCGGATGGTGCGGGGCGAACTTCACGACGGGCGGGCGGTTGTCCTCGATGATCTTCGAGGCCTGGACCTCGCAGGGCGCCTGCGCCTGGCGCGCTTTTAAGACGTCCCGGAACGAGGCGGCCTTGGGCGCGGCGGTGAACACCACTTCCTTGCGCCGATAGGGGCCGCCCTCGGAGGTGCGCGTCGTGTTGACGTTGGCCAGGTTGGCGGAGATGAGGTTCATGCGCAGCCGCTGCGCCGAAAGACCCGAGGCGCTCGTGTGCATCGCATCATACAGATCCATGCTTATCTACCTCCTTGAATGACATTGCGCAGGCTCTTCAACTTGGCGGAGAGCAACTGGGCGGATGTCTTGTATTTGAGGCTGTTTTCCGCCAGATCGCCCATGGCCCGGTCGAGGTCCACCGTGTTGCCGTCCGCCCGCAGGCTGAACGCCGGGACCGCAGCGGCCTGCAGCTTCACGCGGTCCGCACTCCCCGAGCCGTTCAGCGGCAGGTGATTGGCCTGAGTCCGTGCGAATTCGAGGCGGCCCGCCTCCGGCCGCTGCTTGCGCAGCTCCTCCTCCACGGCGACCTCGAAGGCCCGGTAGTTGGGAGTGTCGGCGTTGGCGATGTTGGAGGACATGGCCTGGTGCTGCGCGGATCGCAAATTCAGCGTGCGCTGCAACAGCGACACGGTCCCGTCGAAAAGGCCGGTAGGTTGCGGCATGTCGAAAATCTCCTAAACGGCTCTGCTTTCAGTACGACACATATTTGGCGCTACCGCCGTTCCAGTAGATAAGGAGCAATTTCCGTACCATCGACTCAGCCGGTGCGGGCTTCCACGTGGGCTTCGGCCCCCACCCGGTATTCCCGCAGCTTGTTGCGCAGGGTACGGATGCTGATGCCCAGGAGCTCCGCGGCACGGGTCCGGTTCTGGTTGACCTCCGAAAGGGTCCCCATGATCAGCTGCCGCTCCATCTCCCAGACCGTGGTGCCGGGGTGGACGGCCATGACGGGAGGCGCGCCGGGTCGGACCGCGAGCCGCGGCTCCAAGCCGAGATGACGGGGCAGGATGACATCGCCCTCCGCCAGGAGCACCGCGCGCTCCACCCTGTTTTCAAGCTCGCGCACGTTGCCTTTCCATTCGTGCCGGGAGAGCAGCTCGCCGGAATCCTCGGAGAAACGACGAATGCCCTTCCCGGTCTGAGCGCTGAAGCGCGCCAGGAAGTGATCGGCCAGCAGGGGGATGTCGCCCGGTCGCTCCCGCAGGGGCGGAATCACCAACGGCACGACATTGACCCGGAAGTAAAGATCTTCCCGGAAGGAGCCGGCGGCGACGGCCTGAGCCAGATCGCGGTTGGTGATGGCCAGCACGCGAGCGTCGACCGGCACCGGCAGCGCGCCGCCCACGCGGTCGATCTCCCGCTCCTGCAAGGCCCGCAGCAGCTTGGCCTGCAGCGGCAGCGGCATTTCGCCGATCTCATCCAAAACCAGCGTGCCTTTTTTCGTCAGCTCGAACTTCCCCACCTTGCGCGTCACCGCGCCCGTGAAGGCGCCCTTTTCGTGACCGAAAAGCTCGCTTTCCGCCAGATGCTCCGGCAAGGCGGCGCAGTTGACCGCCACATAGGGTGCCTCCGGATGCAGGCTGTGACGGTGGATGAACGCGGCCAGGAGCTCCTTGCCCGTCCCGCTTTCGCCCTGGATCAGGACGGTCGCCATGCTGCGCGCCACCTGGCGGCCCATCTGGAGCACTTCCAGCAAACGCGGGTCGTGCGTGATGAATGTCTTCTGGTGGCTGCGCGGTTCGGTCGATCGGACAGCGGCCGGCGGCGGCCCGAAGGCAGTCACGGCGTTGCGCACGGCGGCTTCCAGCGTTTCTGAAGAGAAGGGCTTGATCAGGTAATCGCAGGCGCCTTCCCGCATGGCGGTGACGGCCGCGGCGACGTTGGCGCGGGCGCTGGTCAGGATGACCGGCATCCCCGGGGCCCGGCGGCCGGCCGCCTTGAGCAGGTTTGCCCCCGCGGCGTCCGCGGCTTCAGCGGAAGCGACGATCAGCCGGCAGACGCCCTGCGACATGCGGTCCACCGCCTCCTGCGCACCGACCGCACTCTCTACATCGAAGCCGCTGCGCTGCAGCACACGGATCATGGTCGAGCGCAGATCATCGTCCGGCTCAACGATCAGTATCGTTTTGGGTTCAACCCCCAAGCGCTCCACCTCGTGCTATCCGCCGCACCTTAGCTGCGGTCGTCTTCCAAAGTTAGTATTTAAAGTTTACGGCCAAGCTTTATTGAGCAATTACTGTGCCACGCGTCGTTCATTTTCTGGCTGCCGACCGGGCTTGAACCAACTCCTTCTCTTTCCATGCAGAGCGAAAAACGATCAACAGTGATCGGCCATTCAACCGCAGACGATTTGAACGATGCTTTTAGCATGCAGGCGGCGCATGTCACGCGCTTGACGCCCTTGTTTTAGAGGTGGGTGATGGAAATGGATGGAGGGGATGTGCACAGATCAGTTTCAAACGATTGGTTTTGAAAACTAAACTATTATAAAGACTCCGCACCCGACGGGTGCGGAGTCTTTATTCGTCTTCGCGCTCCACCACGCCGCTGGGCCTGAGCTGATGACGCTTGATCTTCTCCACGAGCGTGGTGCGGTTGAGATGCAGGAGCTTGGCCGCCTTGTTTTTCACCCATTTTGTTTTTTCAAGCGACTGCAGGATCAGGGTTTTTTCGAACTCGGTCACGGCGCTGTTGAGGCAAATGCCCTCTTCCGAGATTTCGATCAGGGCCGGCGCTTCGACCACCCGCGTTCCGCCCCGCAGCTCCGCGGGCAGATCGCGCCGGGTGATCGTGCCGGCGCCTTTGAGCACGATCATCCGCTCAACCAGGTTCTTGAGTTCGCGCACATTGCCCGGCCAGGAGTGGCTTCCCATGACCTGGAGGGCGTCCTCGCTGACACCCTTCACCTCCCGTCGGTTCTTGCAGTTGGCCTGTTCCAGAAAGTAGTGGACCAAATGGGGGATGTCCTCGGGCCGCTCTCTCAGGGACGGGAGGATCATGGGAATGACATACAGCCGGTAAAACAGGTCTTCGCGGAAGTTGCCCTTCTGGACCTCTTCGGACAGGTCGCGGTGGGTGGCGGCAATGATCCTCACGTCCACCTTGATGGTCTTGGCGCCGCCGACCGCCTCGAACTCGCCTTCTTCCAGGACCTTTAGAACCTTTACCTGCAGGTCGGGGCTCATGTCGCCGATCTCGTCCAAAAACACGGTTCCGCCGTCGGCCAGTTCGAATTTACCGGGCTTGGTGTTGGTCGCTCCGGTGAAGGCCCCTTTCACGTGGCCGAAAAGCTCGCTTTCCAGGAGGTGCTCGGGGATGGCCCCGCAGTTGATGGATATGAAGGGCTTGTTGCGCCGACCCGACTTACGGTGGATGGCGCGCGCCACCAACCCTTTCCCGGTTCCGGTTTCACCGTTGATGAGAATCGTGCTGTCGCAGTCAGCCACCCGATTGATCAGGTCGAATATTTCGACCATGCGACGACTACGCCCGATCATGTCGTCGAATCGGCACACGCCGCTCTCTTTCTTATCAGGCGCTGCGGGCGCCGAAAAGAGGTCCAACTGTTCCGAAGCGGTTTTGCGGGCGGCGGAATTCTGCACGGCGGCTCCTCCTTTGCTCGCCGCACCCCTGGGGTTGAGCGGGGTGAGGTCGGCGGCACATTGTCAAGATTCAGAACCAAGCGTTGTCAGGAATCGGAACGCACAGGGGGTTCAGCAATATCCATGCCGCGAGCGTCAAAATTTAGTCGCATGGGGCCGGGTCGGTATGAATGCGGTTTGACACGCACAGCTGGTGCGTCAACAGATGGTGGGAGGGGGAGATTTGACGCTACAACATTTGGGGGGGAAGAGTCGGCGGCCGGCGGCCGCATCTAATAACGGATTGGGATCGCATGCCGCCGCCCAAACAAGTCAAGCCAAAATTGAATCCCTATATTTTTTGCGGAATGCAAAAAAATATACAAATCCTGCAAGAGCTTGCCGAGATATGCCGGGAGCACTCAGGGGTTCATTTTGGCGAGACCCGGCGCGAGCTGCCTTGCAGCAACAAACCGCTATTGACGTTAACTAATTTGAATTTAGTCGAAATACACTTCTCCAGCTCGATCGAAACCCATCAGCGGCTGCTGTTTTTCAAACAGCCGGGTCCGAAAGGAACCCTGTTTTACGTGTCTATGCAATTTGCAAAAGACATCGATACATTTTGCAATGCCGCCCAAAAAGCCTCAAGAAAAACCTGCTAAAGTGAACCCTTGGCCTCATCGATCGAGCTGGCCACTGCAATCTGGCTCGTTTCCTGGAAACCTTTCAATTCTTCACCCTGCTTGGGGCTGGCCACCAGCTTGACGGCGACGTTGGACTTCTGGCATTGCTGAAAGGCCGTGATGATCAGCTTGATGAGCGAGACATTCGTCTCGGACACCCCGCCCATGTCCAGGATCATTTTCTTGAGCTGGGCCGCCGTCATATCCTTGATCTTGGTTTGGAGACTGCCCTCCACCTCCACCGTCACCGGCCGCGTGACCTTCGCCGGCAGCGTCAAGACGACGATGTCCTCGACCTGGGTGAAGTATTTGGCGGCCTTGTTCTCGGGAGACTCTTCTTCGGTTTTGGGCTCGAGGGTCATGAATTTCCGGACGCGCTCGAGCAGGTCTTCGCCCTTGAAGGGCTTCACCATGTAATCCTTGACGCCCTTCTTGACGATGTTGACCACGTTGTCCTTGCCGGACTCCGCCGTCAGCATGATGACGGGGATGTTTTTGAGGTCCCCATCGCCTTTCAGCCGCTCGAGCATCTCGATCCCGGTCATCACCGGCATGGTGATGTCAAGGATGATGAGGCCCGGCTTCTCCTTGGTGGCGGCGGCCAGACCTTCGACACCGTTCTCCGCCTCGAACACCACGCAGTTGTAAGGCTGAAACGCCTTCTTGACGATCATGCGGATCGTCTTGCTGTCGTCCACCGTTAAGACTTTCAATGCCATAGCGATCCTCCCGCAATTTCAATTTGGGCTTTTCATATAGACTTCCAGAAGGGCGGAGTGGTGGCTGTTGCGAAAACCGAACTGTTCGTGCCGGTCCCACCCTTTCGATTCGACTCGGAAACCGTCGCCGAAGGTGATGCTGGGGATGGAGAGGGAACAGGTCAAGCCCGCATCGCACAGCCGGGACTTGAGATCCCCTCCCACCATGTTGCACACCTCGCCGATGACATCGTTGACCTCTTCGTCGCTGCTGATGTCCTCCACCGACATGCCCAGCATGGCGGCGGTCATTTCCCGGGCAAACTCCCGGCTGACGGCGATGTTCACGTTCCCCATGACCGCGCCCGCAAACCCCACCGTGCCGACGAAGTGCTTGCCCGCAGTGACGTTTTGACGATTCGGCGGGTCTTCGGGCGCAAGCCGCATGGAAAGCATGGTCTCAAAAACGCTGTTAACGGAGTGGGTCACGAAGCTCTTCAGGTCAACCGTGTGGATACCGCTCATCGCATCGATCCTTTTCTGGGGGCAGTCGGTGCGGCAGGCCGCGAGCCGCAGTCAATGCTCTTATCGGCTGATCGACGCAAGTACTGAAGAATTTTTTTAATGGGGACTAAAAAATTAAGAAGGATTTGAACTCGAGAAGCAGCTGCCCGGTTGGCGAGGGGGAACTGGAAACCGGCCTGCGTTAAAACGCGATGAACGCCTGCACGCGAAACGCTCAGCGCAAAAAAGAGCTGATGTCTTCGAATTCGGCGAGCATGGCGGCCATGATGTCGTCGAGGGATGCCGGCTTGAGCTTGAGAAGGTCCCAGGCGGCGTGGTCAACCGGCGGTACCATGGGGTCGCCCCCGGAACCCAGCTGGAGCGCCCGGGCGAGGATGTCGGCCAGGTGCACGATGCTGGACTCGACGGCAAAAGCGCCTCCGGCCGCAGGGGTGTGGTGCCAGGCGATGATGTTCACCAGCTTCACCGGGAGATTCCAGCGCTCGGCGAGCAGCCGGCCGATGTCGGCGTGGGTGCACCCGAGCACCTCCATCTCGGCGGCGCAGATCGGCAGCCGGCCATCGCGCACGCGCTCCGCAACGCGCGCGAAGTCATCCGGCCGCAGGGTCATCTCGACGATCTTGCCGATGTCGTGCAGCAGCCCGGCGACAAAAAGCTCCTCCAGCTTCTCACGGCGCACCGTCCCGCCGATCACCTTGGCACCGACGGCGCATGCCAGGGAATGGTCCCACAGCATTTCCTGGTCGCGGCGCGACCGCGCCGTGCGCGATGGGAAAAGGTCGAACACCGAGGTGGTCAAAAGCAGGCTGCGGATGGCATCGAAGCCGACCATCAGAATGGCGTCGGTGACCGTGGCGATGCGCTGCTGGAACCCGTAAAATGAGGAGTTGACCAGCTTCAGCAACCGGGCCGTCAGCACCTGGTCGTCGGTGATGAGACGCGTCAGGTCCTTGGCCGAGGCACGCGGGTCGTTGATGAACTCGGTGATTTGCAGCACCGTGCGCGGCAGGGTGGGCAGGTCTTCGATCTTCGCGATGAAGCGTTTGAGATCAGCGTCTGCCATTTCCGGCTTTCTTCCTGGGTTGGCGGGCCGCCAGCTGGCGGCCGGCGGCCTGCATGATGTCGACCATCAGAGGATCATGCAGGACGCCGGCAAAACGCTCCCGGAGGCCTTCATCCAGGGCGGCCGGCGGCACGGCGGCGGCCGCCCTCCGCGCGCCGTCTTCGCCGACGGCCCCCGACCGGACCGCCACCCTGCGGATCCCCCAGGACTTGAAAACCCGGATGGTCTTGGCCGTGACTTTCCGCCCGGCCTCGAGCAACAGCTGGTCCTGGTGGTTGAGAACCGCTTCCGCCAGCACCATGCCCGGCTTGAGCTCGTCGATGGCCAACACCGTCATTCGATCACCCGCCCATTATCGCGAATAGCGATACAGCCCTCAGGGAATCCCAGTGGGAGCGGCTTTCCAGCCGCGATCATCGAAGCGATAGTTGCCTCCCCGTGGGAACGGCATCCTGCCGCGAAAATATCGAGGCTGAAAGCCTCTCCCACATGCAACTACTTAAAAATTCAGGTTGGGACATTCTTATCATCGACGTGTTATCGCTCCTGAACCCTCAAGCCGGAACCCTCTCCACCTGGATAGCAACGAACACATACTATCTTCTATCCTAACACAACGACCCAAATCCCGAAAGAGCGTCAATCCATTTATATATGAGCCGCTTCGCACCCCAATGGCCTTCCCTCCTTCATCGCAGGCCCGCAAGAAATAGCTAAAGTTTCTCCAAGCAATTCCGATAATGTTTTCAAGGCGTCAGAATCGAGGGTCTGAAAGGAGGGGGGAAAAACTCGACCGAGCTGCGCCGAAACCCAAACGAAAAAGACAATTGCACCACCAACCTGGCAAGAATGCCAAAATAAAAACTCTAGAAAAGGAGAAAACACAATGGGACTTCAACCGATCACCCTGACCTCAGGCATGCGGTCCAACCTGGTCGCTCTCCAGAAAACCGACAACATGATGGAGGTCACCCAGAAACGGCTGTCCTCCGGCAAGAAGGTCAACAGCGCCCTGGACGACCCGGTGGCCTATTTCACCGCAGTAGCCCACGAGCAGCGCGCCGGCGACCTCGCCGCCCGTAAGGACGAGATGTCGGAATCGATTCAGCTGGTCAAAGCAGCCGATTCCGGTATCGAGAGCATCCGGGCCCTGATCGCCGCGGCCAAGTCTCTGGCGAGCTCGGCCCTGTCCGGCGAAACCACGTCCGACATCAACACGCTGATGAGCCAGTACCACGAGGTTCTGAACCAGATCGACACGATCGGCGACGACTCAGGCTACAAGGGCGTCAACCTGCTGGACGGCACCGCTATCACCACCGAGGTGAAGTTCGACGAGCTTGGCAACTCCAAGCTCACGATCACCGGTTTTGACGCCTCCGCCAAGGGCGCCACGCTGACGCTGATGACCTTTGCCACCGATGCGTGGGTCAGCGCCGGCGGCACGGCCGACAAGGCGGAAGTCAACTCGGCGATCACCAAGCTGGACAGTGCCACGCGGGCCCTGCGCACCGAGTCGAGCAAGCTGGCCAACAACCTGAGCATCATTACCGCGCGTCAGGACTACACCCAGAGCATGATCAACGTCCTGAAAGACGGCGCGGGCGGTTTGACCAACGCCGACATGAACGAAGAAGGCGCCAACATGCTGATGCTCCAGACCCGTCAGGCTCTGGGCACCACGTCGTTGTCCCTCGCCTCCCAGTCGGCCCAGTCGGTTCTGAGACTGTTCTAACTCGAAGGCTGATCATCAACCCGGGAGAGAGGAACCTTCTCTCTCCCGGATCTTAGTCACTTCTCTGGCGTGCTTTTTGCTTGATTAAGTTTTATGGCCCTCAAAATCACATTGAAGCCAAGCGAACGCATGATCCTGGGCGGGGCGGTGGTCACCAACGGCAGCGCCGGCAGCTGCGACCTGATCGTCGAAAACAAAGTCCCCATCCTGCGCCAGAAAGACATTCTAACCGAAGCGAAGGCGGACTCCCCCTGCCGCCGGATCTATCTGGCTATCCAGTTGATGTATATCGATGAAGGCAACCTCGCAACCTACCACAAGGCGTATTGGGACCTGGTGCGAGATATTGTAAATGCGGCGCCTAGCACGGTCGCCTTGATCGATGCCATCAGCGAAAACATCTTCCAGCGCAAATATTATCCGGCACTCAAGCTTGCGAAACGATTGATCGACTACGAACAGGAGGTAATTCAGCGTGTATCAGGCTGCGTTGAAAACGTATGAAAACGTCACCAAATCGACGATGAGCGGCCGTGAGGTCGAAGCGGCGGTCCTGACGAAGGCTGCGGTCAGGCTTAAAGAATGCCAGACCCAATGGGATGCAACCGACCGGGACCTAAAACTGCAGGGGGCCCTCAAGTTCAACCAGCGGGTGTGGAGCATTTTCCAGGCTGAACTGGAAAAGAAAGAAAACCCGCTTCCGAACAAAGTCAAGATCGACCTGTTGCGTTTGAGCGCATTCATCGACAAACGCATTTTTGAGGTCATGGCCTACCCCAGCCCGGAAAAATTGACGATTCTCATCAACATCAACAACAACATTGCCGCCGGCCTCCGAACCCGGCCGGCCGCGGAAGAACAACCCGCCGTGACGGGAGCGATGTAGCCGATTCATCACCTTTGAGACGATAATGAACCAGGTTTCGGACATCAGCATGCTCCCAAAGGAACGCGATGAACCCGGCGGACGCTGCCTCCTGCTGCAATACCCCGGCCGCTGACTCAGCATGGTCCGATTGCATCCAACGCGCAGATGCGCTGAAATCCCGAGGAGATCGTGCGGGGGCAATCGCCTTCTACCGTCGCGCCGCGGAGCTCAGGCCGGACAGCGCCGAGGCAATTTTCAAGCTCGCGAGCTGCCATCATGACGGTTTGCAGCTGGATGAAGCCCTTGCCTGTTATCTGAAGGCCGCCCTGCTTCAGCCGGGTTTGGCCGAAGCCCACTACAACGCCGGACTGGTGCAACAGACATTAGGACACGCACCAGAGGCCGCTGCCTGCTACCGGAAAGCGCTGCGGATAAAACCGGACTTTGCCCACGCCCACAACAACCTCGGCCAAATCCACCTGGGATGCCGACAACTGGAACAGGCCCTGTCCTGCTTTCGACAGGCGATTCAGCACAAGCCGGATTTTGCAGAACCCCACTTCAACATGGGTGAGGCCTTGCACGCCCTGAAGAAGGATACGGAGGCCATCGGCCATTACAGGGCCGCCGTGCGTTTGAAACCCGCCATGGCGGAGGCTTGGAACAACCTGGGTACCGTTCTGAAAGATCGAGGCGATCTGAATGGAGCCATTGAATGTTATCGCCGGGTGGTGGTTCTGCGCCCCGCCCTGGCAGAAGGCCATTACAATCTCGGAAGCGCGTTGAAGGATGCAGAGGATTACCCTGGAGCCGTCGAAAACCTGACGATGGCGCTGAAGCTGCGCAGGGATTACCCCGAGGCCTGGAACAACCTCGGGTTGGCCCATAAAAGCCGCGGCGAATACCTGCACTCGTTGGAATGTCTTACAGAGGCCGTCCGCTTGAAACCTGACCTGGCTGAGGCGCACTGGAACCGATCGTTTTTGCATCTTCTGCTGGGGCGCTTCGCCGAGGGGCTCGACGACTACGAGTGGCGTTTCGCACTGCCCCGGTGGCAGATAATCTATCCCTTTCGGCAAAGCCTACCCCGCTGGAAGGGCTCGCGTGATCCGAACTGCAGGGTCCTGGTGCATGATGAGCAGGGCCTCGGAGACACGCTTCAGTTGGTGCGCTACCTGCCCATGGTGAAAGACCTCTGCGGCAAGGTGATCCTGGAAACCCAGCCGCCGCTGCTTGAGTTGCTGCGCGGCCTGCCGGGGGTCGACGAGATCGTGGCTCGTCCCGGTGACGGCCCGCAAACCTTGGACGCCGACTGCCATGTGCCGCTCATGAGCCTGCCCAAGATGTTCAGCACCCGCCTAAAGTCGATCCCCTCCGTCGTTCCCTACCTGTGGGCGGACCTGCCCAAGGCCGCCGACTGGAAAAAACGACTGGAAGATTCGACATTCAATGTCGGCATCGTCTGGGCAGGGCGTCCCCAGCATCAGAACGATAAGAACCGATCCTGCCGGCTATCTATGTTTTCCGTCCTTTCACGGATCAAGGGCGTCCGTTTGTTTTCCCTTCAAAAGGGACCGGCCATGTCTCAGATTCAAGAAGTCGGCCTCCAGCTGTTGGTTGAAGATTTGGATCCCGAGTTGAAGGATTTCACTGACACGGCCGCCGTGGTCGCAAATTTGGATTTGATAATTACCGTGGACACGTCGGTGGCGCATCTGGCGGGTGCCATGGCACGCGCGGTATGGGTTCTTCTGCCCGCCGTGCCGGATTGGCGCTGGCTGCTGGATCGGGAAGACAGCCCATGGTACCCGACGATGCGGCTGTTCCGCCAAAAGACGCCGGGGGATTGGAAACCCGTTTTCGAACGGGTGGAGGCCGAGCTGTGCAAACGGGTTGCGGGGATAGGAAAACACTCCGCTATTGATCCGAAGCCGGGATCAGCCCTATGACAGCAGCTCGATCAATCGCTCCGCGCTCCGCTTCCAGGTGAACCCCTGCATGTCCTTGCCGGCCTTTTGGCCCCGCCGCCGGATGTCGTCCCGGTGGTGGTAGGCGTGCTCGACCTGCGCCACCAGCTCGTCCACCGAGGACTCCTGCCAGCGGGCGAAAGGCTTCCGATCGGGATCGACGATGGTATAGTCGCGCTGCTGCTTGAGCAGCAGCGCGTTTTCCTCGTTTACGACGTCCGTGTGTCCGCTCGTGTGGGAAGCGATCACCGGCTTGGCGCAGGCCATGTATTCCATCAGCACGAGGTTGGTTCCGCCCTCGCATCGGTTCGGAAACACGCCGAGGTCGGTATTGCGATAGAGCTCCCGCTGGAGGTCTGGGGGCATGAGGTCGCAGGTCACGATGCGCTCAGGGTCAAGCCCGTTCGCCGCATACGTTCGACCCATCAGGTCCTGCCAGGAGCCGGGGTGTATTTGGAAACGGATATGCGGCGAATGGGTCATCAGGCGCATGGACTCCGGCCAGATGTTGTACCAGCAGTTCACAAGCCAGATGTCGGGGTACTTGTCCTGCAAAATCTTGACGGCCTTGAGCACAAGGTCCTGGCCTTTGCGCAATTCGAATTTTCCGCCCGAGAACAGGACGAATCGCTCCGACTCATCCCTGCCATCCTCGACCGGATAAAACAGGTTCGGGTCGATCCCTTGAATGAGAACCCCGCAGTTGCTGATGCCCCGTTCAACCAGGCGGTCGCGGCACCAGCTGGATCCTGCCAGTATGAGGTCGTAGCGTTTGGCATTTTCCAGGGAATGGGGGGTCAGCTCATTTTCAAAAAACGTATAGCCGAAGTTCTGCCGCCCCCTTGCGTGTTCGAACATGGGGAAAAAATCCACTCCGGTCAGGGCTTGAAACAGCTTCCCTTCGAGGTTTCCGTTGTGAGCGCTTCCATCGGCCTCGTTCAGCACCCGGCAACTCGCCAGCTTCGAAAGCTCTTGGATCAGGTATCGACTGCATACTCCCCACCCGTAATTATTCCCTTCCACCAAACCCAGATAGAGATTTTCCAGCGGGCGACCAAGTGCCGCGCCCTGCTTGCTCTCGCCAGCGTTGGCCGCGGCTGCCGAGCCCACCGCAGTTTCGAAGGGCCCTGCCTGCCGGACACTCAGTTTGGATTTGCAGTGGAAACGGTCGTTCAAAGGCCTCATGAGCCGGAATCCCTTCCGAAATGCAAAGAATGCTTCAAATCAAAAGCAATTTCAGTGCCACCGGACCAGAAACGAATAAGGTATGGTTTTTGCTTAAGTGTCAGGCTACCTATTCATCTGACCTTATCTGAAAGGATTGCTGCATGCCGACCAGCCCCTATGGCCATATCGAAGCCTTTGCTGCATTTCTGGCGAAATCACGACCAGGTTCCATTTTGGACATCGGCTTGGGAAACGGCAAATTGGGTTTCGTCGCGCGCGACCTGCTGGACGTCATGCTGAACGAACGCTATCTGAGGCAGGATTGGAAGGTCCGGATCGACGGAATTGAGGTTTTCGGAGATTACATCCAGGACCATCAACGCGCTATTTACGACCACATCTTCATCGGTGATGCGTTTGATGTGATGGACCGCCTGGGCACATACGACATGATCATCCTCGGAGATGTCCTCGAACACTTCCCGAAAGAACGGGCCCTAGAATTTTTGGACAAATGCATCGCCCATGCGGATAAGAACCTTGCCGTTTTCATCCCTCTTGGAAAAACATGGAAGCAGCCGGCCATCTACGGCAACCCCTACGAGACGCATCGGTCCTCCTGGTTTTTTGACGAATTCAAACCCTTTGCATGTTGGCATGTTCTTTTTGACTATTCAGCGGGGCCATATGGAGCTTTCCTTGTAAACAAGGACGACTATGTCGCCTATAAGATTGAGCAGTATATCGCCACGCCACGACCGACAGGCAATGGCCCCAACCCCCTGCGCGAGCGTTTTGCCTTGAGCCGGGAAGCCGTCAGCCGTATTGATCTCCGTCCGTTGTCAGGATATGTCGCCAACGCGGAACACCTGAGGTACTTCTCTGATAGGGATTTCATGGAGCACTACCGGCTCATCGCCTATCTGAGCACCTGCTTCGACAACTCACTGATATTCGACATCGGTACGAACAAGGGTTACTCTGCGCTGGCGCTTTCTTTCAACCCATCGAACCGGGTGGTCTCCTACGACATCGTTGAATGCAAGGAGCTCCGTCACCCCGAGCAACTCCCCCGGATCGAATACCGTATAGGCGATGTCCTGAAAGACCATCGGCTCCTGAGGGCGCCGCTCATCATGCTGGATACCAACCACGATGGAAGCTTCGAACAGAAATTTCTCGCTTTCCTGAAAGAGAACCGCTACCAGGGCTTTCTGTTCCTCGACGACATCCACTTGAACACCGCCATGATCCGCTTCTGGGACGGTATTGCGGAGCCCAAAGAGGATATCACTGATCTGGGGCACTTTTCAGGATCCGGTTTAGTTGCTTTCTTTTCAAACAAAATTTGAATCAATGGTGGGACGGCGTTGCAGTTTTCACATCGGAGATTTAAGAATTTTCTTTTCAGTTGCAATGCGCCTTTCTATGGCAATTTAGGAAATAGCGTGCTCGGGAAGTTGTGAAATGATGTTGAACCAGATGCAGTCGCCCGTTGGCGATGAGTTCATTTGAAGGAAGCGCACATTCCAGCGCGCGGTCGGCCATTCGTTGGAGTTGCTCAAAGCTCGAAAACCTAAGAATGGTATCATTGGTCCTGAAATCCGAGGGAATATACAGAGGCAACTCCTGTGCGGCGTGGATCGCGTTGCAGGCGGCATTTTCCCAGAAGCGAAACGTGTCGTACCCTGCCCCGGCAAGGGAGATCACGATGCGGCATTTTTGCAGCTCACGGTAGTAGTCGTCCCGCCGGTAACGTCCTTCAGGAAAAGGGTTCTGCTGCGACGGGACCACCGAGGCGCTGAAAAGACCGTCCGGATAGCAGGCCGCCAGTTGCTCGATGAACCGCCGGCGTAGGTCGTCTTGGGTGCTGCCGAGAAACCCGATGGAATAGGTCTTCGGCTGATCGTCGTAGGACACGATCCAGTTGAAAATCTCTTCGGGCAACGCCATCGGCAGCGGGATGCTGTAGTCCGTCCCGTCGGTTTCACGCCGGAACACGACGTATCTACCCGGCCGGATCGGCACCGGCTGATCTTCCCCGTCGATGATGGCGAACGGCGAGGGGCTTCTTTCGAGAAACGGCATCCATTGCCCGATGGCGCGCACATCGCTGACGATGAGACCGAAAAAACCTTTTTCAATTTTCGCCGGAATGTCACTCCGGTCGATGGGGCCGTCGTCTTGTGGAAACCAGCCCGGGCACAGCTGGTTCGGCGGGCAGATACCGAGCCCCAGGACTCCCTGGTACAGGCAATCCTTGCGGGGGTATTCGACCACCGCAGGCCCCAGCAGTTTGCGCAGGCCGTGAAGCAGTAGATCGGGAACGTAGTTCGGGTAAGGATGGGTGAGAAAGAGAATGTTCATGCCGCCATCGGCCCCGCTGCCGGAAACCACTTTTTCAAGAAGCGCTTTCGATTGGCCACCAGCACGTCGTTGCGATACACGCGGCGGCCGAAGTACGATATGGGCGTGTTCTCATGCGCGCCGGAAACCCCCCAGTGATGATCAAATCCCGCCGCCGGAACCGCGTAGCAAGCCAGCTCGGCCTGGATGACCTGCAGGCCCATGTCCCACTCCTCCATGAAACAGGGGCTGTACTGTACGTCGAACTGCAGCCGGTGCTGGATGAATCTCTCCCGATGGATGGCGAAGAAAAACCCCGACACGTCATGGGTCCGCACGGGCTCGGCGAACGTGCCCTTTTCGAAGTAGCGCAGGACCTGAAGGTTGCGGAAATCAAGGTGCGAGCCTTGAGGCCCGACGATGACGGCGCTGGGCAGCTTGAAGAGATAGGCCTCTATCTGATCGATGACCGTCGGCGTAACGTGCAGGTCGGCGTTCATGATGAAAACCGCCCGGCCTTCGGCGAGGTTGATCCCCATGTTCCACGACCGGCTCACCCCGGCGTTCAACTTGTTGAAGCAGAACTTGTCGATGCGCGGATGATGCTGCAGCGCCTCAAACACCTCCCGGGAGTTGAAGATGCAGATCACCTCTCCGGGAACGTCCTGCAGGTCGTGCAGCAGGGTACCAATATTGTATGGGCTGTGAGAGGAAAAATCCAAAACAGGAATTACGAAGCTGCGGGATGCCTCCTCCGCCGATCGTGAAGCGGGAGCTGCAGGGTCGGTGTTGCGGATCATGGAATGCCCTCTGGGAACGTTTTCGAAAACACCGCCGATTAGAAACGGCAGTCAGCCAAAGGAATAAAGCAAGCAGCATGCCACGTTACCTTGGATCGTCGGTAAATCCCTTCTCTCCACGGCAACGCCATCGGTCTTTTAGCGTTACCATCATGGTTTTTCATGCCGCGATGCATGCGGGAAAGCCTCAGCAGGAACTGCCTGGCAGGAGATGGTCGTTGTCGGCGGCGATCGAAGGCCGGATGGTGCGCCCGGCCGGCGGTCTTATCCTCCGCCTGGGTCAGAAAAATGACACCCCCCGGGGCCGGGGAGGCACAGAATTACCTGGCATCGTCTGCGCGTCTCATTTTTCCCGGCGCCCACCGCACACGGGGGTCGGTATGTATTTTGCAGTAACCTTGAAGGATTAGCTTGTCGCATGTGCGTCCGGTGCCGGGCAATGAGCCGCCGACCGGATGCATGCAACCGACGAACACGGATCATACCAACGGCATCGCAACCACATGAGATACGCCAATACTCGAAGGCCTTCCGGCGGGCAGACCGCCACCATCGATTCCGGCTGCGCTATTCTAACTTCGGAGCGCACGGAAGAAGCCGCCGATTACAACCGGTCCGGGTTGAGTGCCGCTGGCCTTTGTGCCGAGACGCTCCACCGATCCGGTCTCATCGCTTACAGCCAAGGCGACTATCATACGGCCGTGGACTGCCTGGCGCAGGCGGTGGATGCCGATCCCGAAAACCCGGGCTACCTGAATCATCTCGGTGTATCGCTGTCGGCGGCGGGCCGGCACAGCGATTCGGTGGCAATTTTGCGCCGGGCGATAGCAGCAGCCCCTGGAAACGCAGACATCCTGGGGAATCTCGGGCTCGCCCTCCGGGGGTGCGGCCTTCATGCGCAAGCCGTCGATTGCTTCAAAGAAGCCATTCGCCTGACCCCGCAAGACGCCGACCCCTGCTTTAATCTGGGCAGCCTCCTCGCGGAAGTGGGTCGCCACGCCGAGGCCGAACAGCACTTCCGGCAGGCGCTGCGCCTTCGGCCCGATTTCGGCAAAGCCTACAACAATCTGGGCAACACCCTGCGCGCGGCCGGACGGGTTCAGGAAGCCATCGGGAGTTTTCGACATGCAGTCCGAACTATGCCGGATTCCATCGGTGCCAGGAACAACCTCGGAAACGCGCTGCGCGCGGCCGGGCAGTTCGCGGACGCCGAAGCCATGTATCGCCGGGCGTTGGCCGTGCGCCCGGATTCCGCCGACACCTGGTGCAACATCGGCAATGTCCAACGCGATGCACGCCGCTATGAGGAGGCCATGGCGAGCTATGCCCGGGCTCTTGAATTGAACCCCGGCTTTGCCGAGGTCCATTTCAACCGTGCCTGGATTCATCTGCTGAAAGGCCGTTTTGAAAGCGGCTGGGAAGAATACGAATGGCGCCTGCAGCGGCAGGCATGGAAAACGGGCTGTGCAGGCCGACTGGGTCTGCCCGGCTGGGACGGTAAGCCCTTCAAAGGCCGCCGCCTGCTCGTTTACGACGAGCAGGGGCTGGGCGATACCATCCAATTTGCGCGGTACATCCCCATGGCAAAAGCCCTTGGCGGGACCGTTATTTTTGAAGCCCGCGACTGCCTCCTGCCGTTGTTCGGCAACCTCGGCGGGGTGGACCGTCTGGTGGTGCGGGAATCCCGTTATCGACCGGCCGCGGAGGCGGATGTGTATGCACCCCTTTTAAGCCTGCCACGGCTGTTCCGGACCCGGCTTGACACCATCCCCTGGGATGGTGCCTACCTGCATGCCGAGCCCTCGGCCGTGCAGCGATGGAGCCAACGCTTCAGTGAGAAGCATTATCGGATCGGAATCGCATGGTCAGGATCGAATGTCGACCCTTTGCGGGCATGCCCGCCGGATTTTTTCGAGGCGCTCGCCCGGCTCCCCGGAGTGTCCCTCTACGGGATGCAGAAAGACGGCCTGCCCTCCGATCCGGGGTTTAGTCCGTCCGCAACGGTGCCGCTCGGTCCTGATTTTTCAGATTTCGGAGACACCGCCGCCGCCGTTGCCCACCTCGACCTTATCATCTCGGTGGACACGGTGGTCGCCCATCTGGCCGGAGCCATGGGCAAACCCACCTGGGTCCTTCTGCCGTACACGGCGGATTGGAGGTGGCTGGAAGACCGATCGGACAGCCCCTGGTATCCGTCCATGCGGGTGTTCCGGCAGCGGACCTGGGGGGATTGGAGCGAGGTGATGAAAAACGTGGTTCGTGAGCTGGATCGGACACTCTCGGCGGCGCGAGGGGTCTGCGAGGTGAAACGATGAATCCGGCCGGCAGCCCCCGGGCTGCAAAGGTTCAAGCGCTTGCCGACGATCGCATGCATCCGGAGCATGATGAGGAGTCCATTGAGAGCTGCCGCCACGCTTTGGCGCAGGACCCGAACAGCGCCGAGGCCTACTTGACTTTAGGTTCGATCTACCAGGACAAGGGATGGATGGAAAAGGCGGCGGTTTGCTACCGGCAGGCCATGGCCATCGCACCTCAGGACGAACGCTGCAGTTTCAGCCTGGGCTGCGTGCTTCAAGCGCAGGGGCGTTTCGACGAGGCAGCTGAATGCTATGGCCGCACCCTGAGCATCCGGCCGGACTGCGCACCGGCCTACTACAACCTGGGCCTCCTTCACCTGGCACGGCAGCGGCACGAGCAGGCGGCGGCGGTGCTGGATAAAGCGGTGGCGCTTCAACCGCGATTTGCCGCCGCGCTGAACAACCTGGGGACCGCCCTGATGGCGCTCGGCCGTCTGGACCGCGCCCGCGACTGTTTTCAGGCGGCCCTTGAAGCGGATCCGGTCTACGCCGAAGCCCACGGAAACCTCGGCCGTTTGATGTTTGCATGCGACCGCTGGGACGAGGCCCTGGCGAGTTTCCTCAAAGCAATCGCGCTGAAGCCCGCCGCGGCCGAGCTGTTTCACAACATCGGCCTGTGCCACCACAAGCTTCGCAGGCTCGACGAGGCCGAGAGCTGGTATCGGAGAGCGCTCGCGCAGAGATCGGACGATCCGCGGATCCAGATCGACATGGGGAACATTTTCCTCGACCGTGGCGATCTCGACGAGATGATCGCCTGGTACCGAAAAGCCGCGGCACAGGTCCCGCAAAAAACTGCGGCGATGCTCAACGTCAGCCGGATGCTTCAGGACCAGGGACGCTGGACCGAATCGCTGCGATGCTGCGAGGAGGCCCTGGCGCACGACCCTTTGCATGCCGAGGCCCGCTTCGACCGGTCCCTGCTCCTGCTCCGCCTCGGCCGGCTGGAGGAAGGGTGGAAGGAATACGAGTGGCGCTTTCAACGGGCGAACCGCCATAACGCCTACCCGCATCGGCTGACGTCTGCGCGCTGGGACGGCTCCGAATTTCACGGCAGGACCATTTTAATCCACTGCGAGCAGGGCTTCGGCGACACCCTGCAATTCGCCCGCTATTTGCCTAAAGTCAAACAGCGGGGTGGAACGGTGATTTTTGAAACCCAGGCTCAGCTCTGCAGTCTGTTTCAAGGGTTCCGGGGCGCCGATGAGGTCGTCGCACTGTCGGCCGACGGCCCGATCGAGCGGCCCCATGACTGCCACATTCCCCTCCTCAGCCTACCGGGAATTTTTGGAACCACGACCGAGACGATCCCTGTCTGCCGCCCCTATGTGTCGGCGGATCCCTTCAAAGAGGGTTTCTGGACCACCCGCCTGGGTGTCGGCGGGATGCGGGTAGGCATTGTCTGGGCGGGAAGCGCCTGGCACGGTAAGGATCGCAAGCGCTCGTGCGGCATAGCACCCTTTCTGGCATTGGCCCGGATCCCCGGCCTCCGGTTGATCGGTCTGCAGAAGGGTGCCGCCGCTGCAGAGGCCCTGAATCCAACCCCGGGTCTTGGGTTTTCCAACTTTGGCGGCGATTTGAACGATTTCTCGGATACGGCCGCCCTCGTGTCCGTTTTGGACCTGGTGATTTCAGTGGACACCGCCGTCGCGCACCTGGCCGGTGCCATGGGAAAACCCGTATGGGTGCTGCTTCCGTTGGTGTGCGACTGGCGCTGGCTGACGGATCGGCAGGACAGCCCCTGGTATCCAAGCATGCGCCTGTTTCGCCAGGGTCGGGGCGAAACCTGGCCGGATGTTTTCCACCGGGTGGCGGCTGCGCTGCGCGACCTGGCGGAGGACAGAGAACGCCTGGCCGCAACACGAGACGGAGCCTGACGCATGGACCCCGCTCCGACCGAAAGCAAACCGCCGGTTCAGGAAGGCCTCTCCAGCCGATTGCTGGCCGTGTACCGAGACTATCTTCAGGCGGACGCACCGCATCCCGAAGAGTGGTTCCAGCTGGGGAATCACCTGCATGCGGATCGGCATTATGTCCAAGCGGCGGATTGCTATCGCCGCTGCCTCGACACAGAGCCCCGTTTGGCGGAAGCCCATTACAACCTCGGCAATACATGCCTTGATCTCGGCCGCCATGAAGACGCCCGACGGTCGTTTCTTCGGTGCCTGGACCTGCGGCCGGACTATGGCGATGCCCACTTCAACCTTGGCATCGCCTGTTTTGAGGCGCGCCGGCTGGACGAAGCCATCGCCGTCTATCGCCGGGCACTGGAACTGAAACCGGACTGGGTGGAGGTGCTTTACAACCTGGGCATCGCTTGCCATGAATATGGCCTTCCGGGGGAGGCTGTTGCCGCCTTTCGAAAGACTTTGGAACTCAAGCCGGACTTCCCCGAGGCCTGCAACAACCTGGGCATTGCCCTGAAGGATCAAAACGCCTTGGAAGAGGCCGCTGCCTGGTTCCAGAGAGCCGTTGCGCTGCGCGGTGATTATGCCGAGGCACTCTATAATCTGGGCGGCGTCCGGCACGAGCAGCACCGGGTCCCGGAGGCGATGGCGGCCTACCGGGCAGCGATCGCCGTCAGCCCGGATTGCTACAAGGCCTGCAACAACCTGGCAAAGGCGCACCAGGACCAGGGAGACATCGAAGCGGCGATCGACTGGTATCGGCGGGCGCTGTCGGTCAAGCCCGATTACGGCGAGGCTCGCTTCAATCTGTCAACGGCGCGGCTTCTCAAGGGCGATTTTCTGGAGGCCTGGAAGGATTATGAATGGAGGTTCCAACGATCGGACTGGCGCCGTGTCTATCCCCGCCGCTTCGATAAACCCCGCTGGAACGGCGAATCCTTTGCCGGCAGGACCTTGCTGATTCACTGCGAGCAGGGCTTCGGGGACATGTTGCAGTTCGCCCGGTATGTGCCGATGGTGAAAGCACGCGGCGGCACGGTCATCCTGGAAACGCGCCAAGCCGTGTTACGACTCTTTGAAGGCCTGCGGGGAGTGGACCGGTTGGTGTTGTTTTCACAGGATCATCCGCCGGCTGTCGACTTCGACTCCTATGTGCCGCTGCTCAGCCTGCCCGGCATCTTCCGAACGTCCCTGGACACGATTCCCGGCCAGGTTCCCTACCTGGAGGCCGAGCCGTCAAAGGTCAGCCAGTGGCGGAGCCGCATCGCGGGGGGAGAGTTGCGGGTGGGGCTGGTGTGGGCCGGGACCGCAACCGATCCGCGCCGTGCGTCACCTCTGGCATGGTTCGCACCACTTGCGAGCATTGAAGGAATCAAGATTTTCGGGCTGCAGAAGGGTCCGGCAGCAGACTTGCTGAACGCGGAAGGCCCCCCGAAGGGAATGCTCATCGACAACATCGGTCGGGAGCTCGAGGATTTCAGCGATACAGCCGCTGCCGTTGAAAACCTCGATGTGCTCGTCACCATCGACACCTCGGTTGCCCACCTGGCCGGGGCCTTGGGGAAACCCGTATATCTGCTCCTTCCCGACATTCCGGACTGGCGCTGGATGCTCAACCGCGACGACAGTCCATGGTATCCGACCATGCGGCTTTTCCGGCAGGAGACCGCCGGAGACTGGGGCCCGCCGCTGACTCGGATCGGAAGACGACTGGATTCTCTGGCACGCAACCTGCTGCGGGCCCGGGCCGGGGCATCGGGGCTCATCACAGCGGCCGCCCAGCTCCACACGCAAGGGAACCTGATCGAAGCCTTGATTTTTTTCCGCCGGCTGCTGCAGCAGGCGCCGGATCATCCCGAAGGCCTCCACGGGGAGGGTGTCATCGCACTTCAGACGGGCAATCCGACCCGGGCGGTCGATCTGATTAAAGGGGCGATCGATCGATCTCCGAATTCCGATCGCTATTACTACAACCTGGGGCTGGCCTTCTTATCTCTTGGTCGCCGCGGACAAGCCGCACACGCTTTCCAAAATTCCCTCGACCTCAACCCACTCAACGCCGATGCCGAATTCAACCTGAACCGGCTGAACCGCATCGGTTTCTGAGTCATTGCCTCAAGAAACTCTTCTGCGTTCCGCAGGATCATGGCGGGTCTCCACGAAAACAAAACAGCGAATGGGTTTATTTCGGTGCTGGTCTGAGCGAGTTAAGGACGGGGAAAAACAGAGGGCTTGCGTCAGGCAGGCAATCGGAGGGAGAAAGGACGGCGGTGCGAAAAATTCAGGCAGCCGGTTGGCAGCACTTGATGAGAGAGCTGATCTCCGGGCTGGTGTAGTTGTTGCGAACAGCCGATTGAAGCAAAATTGAGGCATACCCGCGCTGCCCGGAGGACAGCAGCCGCTCCGCCAGGTCGGCAATCGATATGGGAAGGCAGTTGCTCAAGGCACTTGATGAGAGGGGGCGCAGCAATTCCATAAAAAGCGTCTCCGACCCGATGCAGGCATGACAGGCGGCCAGGATAAGACCGGCCGCGGGATAATCCGGCACTGCCTTTACCAAGGGATCGAGAATCGAGATCGCATGATCGACGCGACCGAGGATCAGGTTCGCAAGGGCCGCGTTGAAATGCGCCTCCTTGAGAGATGGGTCGAGGGCCATGGCTTTTTCGGCGCTGGCGGCGGCCTCGGAGTACCGGCGCAAATTGAAAAAGGCGCTGGCCAGGTTGACGAACGCCTCGGCGCTGCCGGGCTGAATCTGCACGAATCGCTGCCATAAATCCAGCGCTTCCTCATGATGCCCGAGATGACTCGCCTGGATGGCGGATTCCCTGAGTGCCGCCGGATCGGTCCGAGCGGTGGACAGCTTCTCTCGCCCCATGGCATGATATAGAATGGTCTTGCTGGCGGTCCGTTCTTCGCTGAGCTTGCCATAATGATGCACAGGGATGTCGCACCGCCGAATGGGGATGCCAATATTAATGAGTGCCGGCTCAACCACCTCGTGCACAGCATAGATGAAGCGAATCGAGGTGTCATTCGGGAAAAGCCGGACCTTGTCGCTCGGAAACCAGCCGGCTCCTGTTTCCTCTGCGTATTCGCCGCGGTTGGGTTGAAACCCCACGGTGTTGAGGCGGAAGGAGTAATTACGCGTCTGAATGGTGTAAGCGACAGATGCGCCCGGACCGGTCTGAAGGAGGTCTCTGAGCAACTCGTAGTCTTTGGGCGAAATCACCTCGTCCCCGTCCAGCACGAAAATCCAGTCACCGGAGGCCTCGGCGAGGGACCGATTCCGGGCCTTCGAAAAATCGTTCTCCCACGCCTGCTCGATGACCTTGGCGCCGTAGGCCCGGGCGATTCCTTTTGAGCGGTCGCTGAGCCCGTGTCCACGACGATGATTTCATCCACGACCGGCTTGGCGCTGTGAAGGCAGCGCGCAAGGTGTTCGTCCTCGTCTTTCACGATCATGCAGAGCGATACGCTCGGCCTCCTTTTGGTGGAGTATGGCCCCAGCTTGGCTCTTACCGAAAGCGCCGCTGCCAGAATGCCTTCGTCGACGCCGAAACCTGCCATGGCAAACTCAATTTCTCCCATGGCTGATATGTATTCCGTCATTCGCAGAAGAAGGTCAATTTTCAAAAATCGGAGGCGACGATGGAGCGGGTGGAGCTCGCAGGCCCGCCGCAGACACGTTTCCGCCCGGTTGATCGCATTCGTCTTCAGGGCGGCGCCATGGTATTTAAGCGCAGCCGAACGGCTGCACGGAGACAGGAGAAAACTTTTTTCATAGTGCGCCAAGGCGTCGAACGGTCGTCCCCCGTCGACCGCCAAATCCCCCAGGAGATCCTCGGCTGCGGCACAACCCGGGTCTTCACCCAGCGCGGATACCGCATAGGATGCCGAAGCTTCGACATCTTTCCTAAGTCGGGCGATAAGGCCTCTGATGACCAGACCTCTTGCGCGACCCTCGGCGGATGTCAGCAACCGGTCTGCCAGAACCTCGGCGGCAGGGGTGTTCCCGAGACCCAACTGACAGGCCGCCAGCAGTTCATCCCGTCGCGCTCCGACCGGTTCTTTCATTCCTGAAAGAAACGCCGCCGCCTCCTCCAGTCGATCAATGTCGATCAGTATCTCCGCCAGTTTGAAAATGCAGGAAGGCTCGGGAGTTTTTTCTCGAACCGCGGAGTGCAGGATTTCGATGGCCGAGTCGTCTTTCCCCGCGTGATGCAACGTGTCTGCCTGTTGCAGCAATGCCTCAACGGTTGCATTCGGGGATCTCATTTCCTTTTTGCCTCTCGATGTCACCAGCTTAAACGGCTTTCCAGATGTCCCAAAAACTGGCGGGCGCGCGCGGAGGCCGTATGGTATTTTAAGAAATGCCTGCGGCCCTCCGCGGCTATTTCGCAAGCCTCGTCGGACCTGGCCAGGTAATGATTCAACTTCTGCTCAAGTTCGGGGAGGTCGTCAAAAAAGACGGCCGACTCCGCGTTTATAAAGTTGTTAGGAATGCGAATGGGCGGCCTTTCCGCAAGCAGCATCACTCCATGTGCCGGAATTTCCCAAAATCTCACGGAGTCGAACCCGCTTCCGAAAAGCGACAGGCCGATGCGCGCACTGCTTAACCGGCGGGAATACTCTGACTGATCATAGGTATCCTGGAAGGTTCGTCCCAACACCTGCTCGATCCGCTTGAGGCAGAGGGGTCGCAGGCTCCACACCCGCTTCCCCGCCCAAAAAAGGTCGACCTCCCGCTGCTCTATACCCGGCCCCACGGCTATGGCACCCGAGAAGCCGAAAGGCAGCGGAACGGTGTTTGGCCCGTAATCCACGCCTTCGAGCATCTCGCGCTTGAACACAAGTTCGATTGGATGCCCGCCGATATAGCTAGCGACGATGTCCATCGGGGTGTAGCAACTGTCCCATGGATCGTACATCACCAGTGGAAGGTCCCGGCCGGCCTCCAAAATCCTCTGTACTTCATCCCTGCGCGTCATTTGCACCACGTCCGCATAGACAATCAGGTCGAAGCGCGCGTCCCGCAGATCTTGCAGAAGTTGCTCCAAAGCGACGGGATCCGAAGCGTAGTCGAAGACGCACGGGTAGTTCTGGGCGGCGTCCCTGCAGCGGCCGTGCAGCATCGGCTTCCAGGGGTATTCCACTACGTTCTCGACGCCGATCACCCGGCAAAGCCCGTCGTACAGGGTATCCATGCCGTAGTCGGAATGATCGTGAGTAAGGATGAGAATATTTGGCGGCCGCCGAGTGCCGCCCCACTCCGGGGCGGTGTCGCCGATCGCCGGTCGTGCGCCCGGGGCCGGGATCGTATCCAAATGCAGCCGAGTGGCTTCATCCGCAGCCACATGCAGAATGGAGCGCAGGGTGCGTCGTGCCATGTCGGGATTGCCGAGATGCAGCCAAAAGTCGGCTTCGTGCCGATACGCCGGGTGATGGAGCGGAAGGGTCGATGTCACCTGGGCGAATTCGCGCCTCGCCCTAAAAAATAGCTTGTGTGCCGGTTCACTGGGCGGAAGCGACCTCTGCCATTCAAGTAAAATTTTCTGTTTCTCTGAGGCAAGGCGGGAGAGGTTCTCGATGGTTAGAATCAGTTCGTCGGGGATCTCGTTCAGAACCTGAAGGGCGTTTTCGTAGCGCCCGAATGCCGCCAGATCCCGGGCCTGGGTCACGGGATTGTGGCCTCGTTTAACTCCCATGATGGCCAGGCGTTCGTTTTCGCCGGCGTGCGATGGAAGCGGAACGACCTTGAACCTCAAAAGACCTGCCTTTAAAAATGCGGCGTCGACCTTATCGATAAGGTCGTCGTCCCCGCGGATACCGCCTAAAATAAGGCTGATCCGTCCGTTCGGGGCAAGGCAATCGATCAAGGACTCCAGCCGGGGTATTCCCCCCATCGCGGGCGAAACTTCCAAGTCGATCACCGCGCAGTCGAAGGCGCCGGAAGGCAGTCGGGGGGACTCAGAAGGATATTGCTCAAGGCGGCAGACCTTGATTCGCCGGGTGCCGTAACACTGTGCTGCCTCAAACTCGACCGGTCCGATGTGCAGCACACATTCGGCAGCCGGGGGGATCAATTGGCAAAAACTGTTGTTCGACATCCATTTATGCCCTCGGGCCCCATTAGTGATTCTTACGCTTTCCGGCCCTGCGGGCCTTTCAGCGCGAATTGCCTCCGGTCAGGCGGCCTTCGAATCAGAATTGAGGGTTTCCAGCTGGTCGTGAGCGCCGGCATTCCACGGCTCGATTTCCAAAACCCGCTCTAAAAAGACCCGTGCGTCATCATGTTGACGCAGCTCCGTGCAGAGCTTGCCCAGTCCCATCAGTGTCTCGATGTCCTCCGGGTTAGAGCTCAGGATTTCGATGTAGGTCTTGAGTGCATCCTCATGTCGGCCGAGCCCAACCCAGTAGCATTCGGCAAGGTTTTTCCGGAAGGTTAGGTTGGCGGGTTCACGTTCAACGGCTTTCTTATAATGCTCAAGGGCATCATGCCGCTCTCCCTCCCGGTAAGCAAGCACTCCGAGGTCGTTGTAGGCAATGGCGGCGTCCGGATGGGACGCCACCAATTGCAGCAGGCAATTTTTTCCGGCTTGAACATTTCCTGCGGCAATCCATCGAGAAGCCTCGTCGTATAGGTTCTGTGGAGCGGTCGAGGGTGCAACGGCCTCGCTCGCAGTCAAGTCTCGTAATTTTATCCAGCGCATCCTGGGCGTCGCGGTTCCAAGGTTCGATGTCCAGTACCCGTTTGTAGAACGTCGCCGCATCGTCGAAGCTGGAAAGGGAGAAACAGACATGCGCGATCGCCATGAGCGTTTCGACGTCCTCCGAATACTCCTCCAATATGCGGACATATATCTGCATCGCGTCTTTTATGCGGCCCTGCTCCATGTAGAAAAAATCCGCCAGGTTTTTCTGAAACGTGTGGTTATCCGGCTGCAATCGGCCGGCCTCCTCGTAATGCCGAAGTGCTTTTTCCTTTTCACCGGCTTGATAGCAAAGCACGCCAAGATCGTTGTGGGCCAATGCGTAGCGGGGATGAATCTCCAGAAGTTGTTGCAGTTGGCTTCGTGCGGCATGAGCATTTCCCTTCTCCAGCAGTTGCTTGACATCGACGTGCCACAATTCCGGACCGGGCGGAATTTTCCGGCTGCGGCCAAGCGCGACAGCCGCCCAAGGTTCTCTTTGGCCTCATGGTTCCATGGCTCGATGTCGAGCACCCTGCGGTAGTGTAAGCATGCCTCGTCGAACCGTTTCAGACTCACCAGAATATGGGCCGCTGTCATAAGGGTCAGCACGTCATTCGGCCGCATTTGCAGCACCTCCCGGTAAAGCCTCAGTGCATCCTCGGCCCGCGACATCTTGACATAATAAAAATCGGCGAGGTTTTTCTTGAAATCGGGAGTCTCGGGCGAAAGCTTCACCGCGCGCTCAAAGTGCCCCCTGGCCTTTTCCTTCTCTCCCGCTTCATAGTAAAGCGTACCCAGGTCGTTATGGGCTCTGGCGAAATCCGGGAGAGACCGGACCAGGTTTTGAAGGGCTCGCATGGCATCCGAAGGCCGGCTGCTTTGAAGCACCGGCTGCATGTCCTCGTACATCTGTGCGACGATCGACATATTTTGACCTCCTGTGTTGTCGAGCCCTGTCGGCGGCGCTGGTGCCGTCCGGCCTCTGGGGGATGTAATGCACAAAACATTCCTATATCTCCGAAACCAAGACGAATTTTCCAATACCATTCGCATACCGAGATGCCATAAGTTCGCAAACGGCAGCTTCGGGGTTGCGCTCCGCTGAGAATTTGCGCCTTCAGGTCGAAAAACCGCGGACGCCATTCACGCCGCACTGCTCGGACGAAAATGCTGCTCCTCCAAGCTTTTCGAGGCTGCTGATGAGTTCCGATAGCCGGCCTGCTGTTGCGGCGGCTGGGTCTTCCGCGCAGCGGCGCAGGTTCTCCAGGACCGGCACACGGATCAGTTCACCCTCTTGCGCCGCCCGTTGGTACTCCTGAAAAATGCGAACATCCTCGGCCCGCTTCCGTTCGCGATTGATGTGTTCGACGCTGCCCGGGCTGTCCAAATAAAGCCCGAGAAATTCGCGGATGTGGTGGAAATCCAAAGTCTGGGAAATCCGCAGCCAGAATTCATAATCCCCGGATGAAACCAGGCTTTCATCAAAAAATCCGTAAAGCTCATGAATCGTCCGCCGCCACATGGGTTGAGGTCCGATGAAGCATCCCCTGGCGAGGAGCAGGTTTCGATCCCAGTCGTACCAGCGGTAGCGTCCGGTGGGGGTACAATGCTCGAAGGTTTCGTTTTCGGTCTCGGTTTTTATCACATCGGCATAAACGAGCGCGACCTCCGAGTGCTCATCCAATACCGTCGCCATACGCTCGAAAGCGTCTTTCCGGTGCCGATCGTCCGTGTTGGCACTCGTGATGTACTTTCCTTTAGCCACACGAATGCCGCGGTTCCATGCGGTGTAAAGCGGCTCGCGCTGCTTGGTTCTCAGATACTGAATGTTATCAAAGCGCTTTTGAAAATTTTGGACGATATCCTTTTCGTTCTGCGAGGATCCGCTGTCCACAACAAGGATTTCTGTGCGGTCGGCCATGGTCTGGCATAGAAGATCTTCTATGCACCCCGGCAGGAAACGAGCAGAATTAAAGCAGGATATGATTGCAGAAATATCAGGCCGGGGTTGTGCCATCCATCATTCTCGCTTACACATGTTGAACAAACGACAACGCAGGACCGCACTCCGCCAGTCCCGCATCTGAAATCCGCACCTCCACTCCCCTTAGTGGCAAATTGGGAATGGGCCACCGCCAAAATGGTTCGTCGGCCGAAGGGATCCAGTCGGCCGGATTTTGAAGAAAAAGCCGAGGGGTCGTTGAAGGTTCCCGGAGGTCCACACCGATCGCCTCCGCCAATGCCCGAGGGACGATGTCTCGGGTGCAGTGAGGCGTGGAATATCGGCACCGCCAGTTGCACCCGAAGCAGTCAAGTGGCAGGCATACGAGTGAGGTCAGGGGTGAATACGGCAGGAATCGACCGAAATGACCACCGCCTACGAGAACCACATTGGAAGTTCCCACCGCGCATGCCATGTGCGCCGTCCCGGTTTCGACCCCTACTCCTATGCGACAACGTTTCAGAAGTGCCGCGGTTTGCCGCAGGCTCGTCCGGCCGCAAAGGTTCGTCACCCGGCCACCGATCGATTCGAGCGTTCTTTGTGCCAGCCAGTAGTCTTTCACCGCCCCGAAGGCGATGACGTGAAATTCGTGCTGGTTGCAGACGTTTGACAACGCCTTTCCGAAAGACGGGCAGGTTCGAACCGGGTCCTGGGCGCCTATGAAAAGGCCTATAACTCGTGCCGAATCAATCCTCTGTTCCGACCAAAAGGCGTCTGCAACCTGTTCATCTTCCCGCGTCAGCCACACCTCCGGCTTGAGCATCGATGGTCGAATGTCTATGGCCTCGAGAAATTCTCGGTGCCGCTGAATCTCATTTTCAAGCACTGCTCCTGGGATCAGCAGGGTGTAGTGCCGGTTGTTGCGGTCGCGCTCTTCACGGTGGATGTTGCACAGGTCACCCTCAAAACCCACCATCTCGGACGCCTTGCTGGCGAATGTGAGAAAGTCACTGATAGGTTCGCGCGAGTAGACGGAATTCAGAGCCAGATCGAACTTGCCATCTGCCAGTTGATCGGCCAGGCAAGCCAAGTAAGGGGTGTCCCGATATGCCTTGCGTTTGTTGATGGAGATGATCTTTCCCACCCAAGGATTAGCTTCAAAAAGCGGTTTCACGTGTTCCTGGCAAATCACAGTAATCTCGGCTTCCGGATACTTCTCATGGATATGCGGCAGCATACAGGCCGAGAGGACGTTGTCCCCGATCGAATCCGTCCGCACCCAGAGGATGCGCTTGATGGGTCTGAGCGAGGGGGGCGGGCAAGGCTGCCGCAAACGATCCACGACAGCGTCGTCCTTTACCCAGGGGAAGAAGTTTTTCAGCAGGCAGGGGAAGGCCCGGTTGGCTTGGAGCGATCTCCAGGTCGACACGGCACCTCTATACCCATAATAGAGTTCCTTGAATCGCAGCTGCTGCTCGGTTACATAGGCATAGTGGTCAAAGACCAACTTCCGGGCCTCGGTTTCGGCATGAAGGAACGGATCCATCCGCGAGAGATCGGCCCACTGCCCCATCGCGTTCCGGCGACAGAGGCGAGGCGGCTCATGGCTAAACCATCGATCGCTTGGTTTGTAGCGCCATGTGCGAAGCCATTCGTACCGGGTTTGGTTTCCATAGGTATCCCGGGAGGTGACGAGCAATTCGGGCCCGACAAAGAATCGGCAGGCATAATACGCGGCCGTCTTCTCGGGGTGGTCTTGAAACATACTGCGAGTGTTGGCGATCTGATCGGATGTCCAGAATTCGTCTACGTCGACTTGCCACAGCAGGCACTCTTTTTTGATGGACGGAAGTGGGGCATTGACCATTTCCAGTTTGCCGTCCCAGAATTGGCCGTCTTCTTTGCGGTAAACAGTTATATTCGGGAATTCGCGCGCCAGACTGTCGAGGTAGGCAGTGGTTCCGTCATTGCTCAGGCCGTGCATATGCATCTCAGGAGTGATGCGGCCGCCATTTGCGCGGCACCATTCCGTGTCGTTCTTGAGATCGGCCACGCCTTCTATAATATGCCAGTGCCAATTGAACGGCAGCCGTTTAAAGACATCGATATGGCGGCGGATGAACGGTTCCCCATTCAGGACAATTGTAAAAAAATGGACTGGCAAAGCGTCCGCAACGCATTCAGGCAAAATCGCCTTTCCGCTTTCACGTACACCGGCATCCTTCTGCCGATCTTGCTTGCTCGGCCTTATGCCAGAAGCCGTTTTTGTGCAAGAAGGCTTGCGACTGACAAGACTCCAATTGCGGGCGACAAAATCTATCACTTCCCGGAGTCGAATGGATATCGTGTGCTTGGCAAGGCATTCTTCCATTCCCTCCCTCGCAACACCAGCGTAATCCGACCAATTATTACATGCGTGAGCCGCTGCGGCCGTCAATTCGACCGGAGAGTTGGCTTCGTAGGAAATGAAGTGGCGGCCTGGGACGAAAAGCGAGTTGCTCTTTACCTCGGATGGTGAAAGGGCATACTGAAAAACAGCGCAGCCGCAGGCAAGCGCTTCGTATAAGGAAGAAGAGTATCCGGTGCAGTTGGCCGGGGCACTCAGCACGAAGCGGTAGCCGGCTTTCATCTCGGCAGCTTTAGCCGGCGTCAGCAGCGGCCGGTAGGCCTCTGATAACTCAAACACAGGACTGCCCTTCAGTTGCTGCAGAAGCCGAATGCGAGCCTGGTAGACGCCCGGTAGCCCATAATCGCCCAACTGTCCTCTGAAAAAGATCCGATTGGTACGCCTGTCGAAGGGTATGTTCCCTCTAAACAGCATCTCGTCTACGTATTGGGGCACCCATAAAGACGGCTTTCCGGACGCTTCAAAAAGAGGAGTTGACAGTTCATCGATGTAGATAAAGGCGTCGAAAACCTTCAATGCGGCGAAGGTCTTCCGTTTAGAATCAGGAAACGGGCTTCCCAATATTCGCTCGGCGCAATGGCAGATCACGGGGAGATGCAGCGAACGCCAGAAATCCGCCTTGGCCGGCGTATCATGCAGATACGGCATGTGGTGATCGCAGGACATGACCAACACGAAATCAGCGGTGGATCGGGCCAGCGCCCGCATGATCTGGTCGATGACTTTCTCGTTGTCCCATGCCCAATAGACTTGGTTGAGCATGCCAGCGCGGATGAGGGCATGCACCCACCCCTCACGCTGACCCCATGAGAACGGCTGGCCGGGGGGGCCGGGCAAAATGATGTCGATGAGAGGCGTGGAGGTCGAACACTCAAAGGATCCTTTGACACGGGCCACAGCCGTCAGGTCGATGTTTCTTTGCTGGTTCTGCGGGCTCACTTCCATTGTATAAGCTGTGGCCGGCCGTGCCACCTCAACCGTTTTGTCCGCCCCAATTGCATGCAGCGTGTCGTTGATCTGCGGCAACCAGCAGTCAATCACCCTTAGTTGCTGCAGCCGCTCCAAAGCCTCTTCCCGCCGGCCGGCCAACAACGCTTCCGTCGCGCTGATCAGATAGCCACCGATTGGGACCATCCACAACCGGATGGTATCAAAAAGGTGATGAAGGTGCGCCGCATCCGGTTGCTCCTCGCGGGCCAATCGAATGTACTCCAGTCCGGCGGGTACGTCGTGAAAATGTTGAAGAAACATCCCGGCAACTGAAAGAGATAGTCCGCCTAACGCTCTGTTGCGCAAAGAACGAAGCCTGAAAGGGATGTCCGGACGGATGAAGAATCGCTCCATCACCTCCCGCTTGGAGGAATAGATCTTGCCCCAGAGTGCCGGTTGACAGGTGCCTGAACCGGTGTGAACCCGATACTGAGAGACCGCTCCCGGCCGGTAGCCGATATGGGTGACCAAGCCCAAGTTCAGCCAGAATAAGAAATCTTCACAGAGTTTCGGCATCCATGGATTGGACAGCAACCCTGCCCGGTCCAGGGCCGTTTTCCGAAAAAAGGCGGACTGCATAGGGATCACATCCTCAACACACAACACCCGCTCGAAATCGAACGCGAGGGGTCCCCGATTCGGACCTGAACGGATGGCGCCGGATTCATCGATCTCGAAGTAATCCCCATACACTGCGCCCATGCGCTCGCATTGTGAGAAATGATCAACCGCCCATGAGGCCGCATGCGGCAGCAAGATGTCATCCGAGTTGCAGGTCCCGATGATGTCGCCTTTGCAGCGCTGCAGAGCCCTATTCATGGCTTCCCCATGTCCGGAATCGGGCTCAGACACAAGGTGGATGCGCTGTCCAAAGGATCGCAGCACATCAAGCGTCCCGTCGGTTGAGGCTCCGTCTTGGACCACGACCTCCACATGAGGATAATCCTGCGTCAACAGGCTTTCGATGCACCTCTTGATGTGCGGCATCCCGTTGCGGCAGATGGTTATTATGGAAACCAGCGGGGTATCGGGAGAACATTCCATTTAGGCCTTCCGGCAGGCTAATGTAGAGTCAAAGCTTGACGCGCCGTCACGCAAAGGTGCCATCCCCAACGTTTTTCCATGTATCTAAAAAGAGCCGGTGGCAAACAGCGAAAATACCAGACCTTTCGATAACGAAAATTGCGGTAATCGGAAATGCGGTAAGGGAAGATGTGTTCGATGTGGGTCTCGATTAAGTCAAACCCCTGTAACAACGCAGGAATAGTTTTCATTGTATAAGAGTAGGTAACCGGACAACCGCTCTCTGCTTCTGAATATCGCGCGATGAGCTGATCCAGCGATTCGCCGGGTTTCTTTCCATAAACCATTATCATCCAAAGGACCTTCCAGGCCCTACGGTGATAAACCATGATCTTGATCAGGCTGTCTCTGTCGATGTAGCGATGGATCTGCTCGACCGCTCGCTCCGGATGGGGTGTGTGGTGAATCACACCGAAGGAATACACGAGGTCATATCGTTCCACCGGAACGGTATCGGATAATTGCTCGGCATTCGCCTTGTAGAAGTTGATGTTTTTAAGCCCTAAAAGATCGGCTCGTTCTTTGGCAATACTGATGGATTGAGCGGAAAGATCGACCGCCGTGACCATGGCGCCGGCCTGTGCGAACCGGACGGTGTCCGTCCCAATCCCGCAGCCGATTTCGAGAACTTTTTTGTCCTTCCACTTTTCGAACTCCGTAAAGGCGGGAATATGCGCTTCGACAAAATATTTGCGAGACTCCACCTCATCGAAATACTGCCGGGTGCCTACCGGTTGCGCCGAATGGCGGATGTTGCACGGACGCGCGTTCCAATACTTCTCGACGTCTCCGATGCCGGTACGTACGAAGGGAGAGGGTGCGCTCATTGCAGCGTCAAATCCTTGTCTGGGGGCCGACCCCGAGCGGAAAATAGTTGAAAGAACTCATGTCATTTTTTCGAGCGATGCGCCAGCTGTCAAGAACGAGGGCTCCTGGCGCAGCCGCTGTGGCCACTCGCCTCCAATCGATCGACCGATACTCCTCCCAATCGGTCATGAGAATAATGGCATCGGCACCGCGGACACAGTCGTAAGGGTTGACAAAGCTATCCGCGAGCCCCTCCAGGGCTCGCCCGGCCGAATCAAGCGCCTTGGGATCGCTTATCCCCACTTGATACCCGGAAGCAAGCAGCGACTTGGCCAATAGAAGGGATTGGGACTCCTCGATGACGTGGGTGCCCGGTTTGTAGGAAACCCCCAGCAGAGCGACTCGGGCAGGAGGCGACAGGTGCGTTTCAATGCATCTTTGCAAGCGGCCGGGAATCCGAAGGTTGATTTCCTCTATGGCCTCGGCCAGAAGCGCCCTGTCTCCGAATTCTTTGGAAAAGGATTGAAACGCCAAATTATCCCGTGGAAAGCAGGGGCCCCCGAATCCCAACCCGTTTTTCAAGCATCTCTCGCCGACACGACGGTCTGCTCCCAAGGCTAACGTTATGGAGTCGACATCCGCGCCCGGCACTTTTTCACACAATGCTCCGAGGGCATTCGAAAAGCTGATTTTCATGGTGATGAAACAGTTGAGGCTGATTTTGGTGATCTCTGCATTTACCAAGGACATCGCCGCGATAATTGGTTTGCTTTCAACGGTGCTGCGGTAAAGCTTTTGCAGCAGTTGGCTTGTTCGCTCGTCGGATGCCCCAATCAGCACCATGTCTGGATTAAGAAAATCTCTGATAACGGTTCCAAGCGCTATAAATTCAGGGTTGTATGCGAGACCAAAATCAAACCCACAGCGCTTGCCGGTGTGCTGTTCGAGCAAGGGCCGGAAAACTTGCTCGGATGAGCCGGGCATAACGGTCGAGACGATTGCAACAATGTGAAAGTCGGTTTTTGCCTTCAGCGAGGGGGATAGCCCTTCCAACACCCGAATTACGCTGGCGTTACTGAAGCGGCCGTCTGTTTCACTGGGGGTCGGAACGATGATCAGCGTCGCATCGGAACGAACCACGCAAGCATCATAGGTATCCACGACGTGCAGCGAGGGCCTCGCGATTTTCAACAACTCGGGGAGCCCCGTTTCGGCTATTGGGCAGCGGCCTGCCGTCACCTCATCCCGGATGCAACCATCATGGTCATAACAATAGACGACGTGCCCGGCGGCAGCAAAGCAGGCAGCCGTGCAAAGGCCGAGTTTCCCAAGCCCAACGACGGAAATGTTCATCCAGCATCGACCTCGCCAGTTTTAAATGAATTTATAGGTCATGGTGTCATTTAAAATGACCTGCTCGTAGATCTGGTTGTGCGGCTGGTAGGTGCACCGGGGACATTCGGAATCGACATCCACCTTGTCGTGAATGCTCCAGTGCTGTTGACTGCCCCATGCCGAATCGATCCTCTCAACTTCCTCGCAATCCACCAAAAGCTCCAGTTTCTTGTCTCCCCTCCGGTCGCAGCACAGACCCATGACGAAAGCATCCGCGTGCGCTTTCGGATGGGCGGAAGGAGACACCACGGCGGTCATGAAAACCGAGTAGCATTTGTCAAAACAGTTCGACCGACTGAACTGGGCATTGAATTTGTGGGTGACCCCGTAGACGCCGAAGGTGCCGTCGTCCAGTTCCTGGGCCATGGCGACCTGTTCGTTGAAGAGGGCCACATCATCCTTGGAAAACGCTATCTCATCCGCGGTTCCGATTTTATCCCACGCCGTCCCGGCAGGTCTGAAGTGAATGTTTTTGCAACCTAACTCTTTCGCCAGCCGGGCGGCCGCATAAGCCTCACCGATGTTGTCTTTGTATAGAAGAAATTTGTAACTGAGTCCGTATGCCGGATGCTTCATTCCCAGCCGTGTGTTGTGGCGCTTTGCGTAGTCCGCCAGCATAGCCATGTTTTCAATAACCTTCTCGAAGCTGTGGCCCTCCTTCAAGCCTTTCAACCGTTGGTATACGCCGGCGGAGCCGGCATCCACAGAAACTCCGACCCACGTGCACTGAGACAGGGGATCGATACAGTCCCTGATGAGACTGCCGTTTGTCACCACGCCGGCCTCGATGCCGTTCATGACCACCTTGTCGATGAAGGCGGCGGTCTCCGGGTTGAGCAAGGGCTCGCCGCCGCCGGCCACGCAGATGGCTTGAACGCCGGGTTCCTTGAAATTGCTTTTTCCCCATATAGGAAGGAAATCCGCCAAATCCGCCAACAGTTTTCCGGACAACCTGGAATGCCGGCGCTTACGGATGTAGGCTGCGTTGCACCAGGCGCAGTTGTAATTGCATTGGTTGGTGGGATCGACCGTGATGAGCACGGGAGGCGGAATCGGCCGGCCCCTCTTGATGGCGCGCCATCTCTCCACGTGCACGAGCAGCTTGTAGCTGTTAAACGGATTCCATCTTTTTTGGACCGCCCATTCTTTGCCCCGGTCCGTCTCCCGCTTGCTGACAATTTTTAACAATGTTTGAGCTGGCTCACCCATAGAATCTCCACCGTAAGCTGACCTTCGGCAATGCCGGAGAATAGGATTCGTCGAACTCTCAATGTGTTGATTTTATAAATTGTCGGACCAGCCAAATGGAATTGCGGCCGATAGGGCAAGCGGCTTCTCTTTTCATATTGGCTTCTCACAGTACCTCCTGCACGGCCTCTGTCCTATTTTCGCAACAGGGCTGAAGAATACTGTAAGGGTGCCGGGCGTGCTTTGTGGTAGTACCTTGCTAATTCTATTATTCAACGCTACCGGAATACGCACGATCGGGCTATGCGGCCATACACAGCTCCGCAGCAAAACATATGCCATAAGGCCGAAAAGAGCTTATCTATATTATTTCCTGTCAGTTATGTGAGCTGCGGGAAAGCATCCCGGCCAACTTGTCAAAATCCTGACATGGCGAGTGTGCCAATATATTATTGAATAGAATCCGCCTCTTTCACACGGCCACCATTTATTATTCAAGCCTCCTGAAAATCAGCCGATAAACAAGACCAGGAACAGCATAATCTTCACCAAACAGAGGCAGACGCATGGAATTGACCGGTATCGGAAACGGGGATGCATTGTTTCAAGCCACACTCCTGCAATCCTCCGGCCTCGAGACCCTGGCGAACGCCGCCCTGCAGCGCGGGATCAACGCCTACACGAACAAAGACTACGCGCTCGCCGCAAAGGAATTCAAGCGCTCGGTGGGAATCGGCCGCAATTCGTCCTTTGCAGCCGACGCTGCGCAGTACCTCGCCATGTCTTATCTCCAACTCGAGGACACCGACAACGCCGTCAAGGCCTATCAGACCGCCTACCAGATCGACCCTTACCGCGACGACATACATCTCAAGCTGGGGAATCTCTATTTTTCCCAGGAGAAGTACGAGGATGCGAGGACTGAGTATGCCGAGGCGGTGCGGTTGAACCCGAGCACGGTGAACCGCTATTCGCTGGGCCAGGCGTATCTTGAGCTCGGGCGCTACGCCGACGCCGAAAATCAATACAGCGAGATCCAACGCCTGGCGCCGGAGCAGGCCGGCGGCTACCTGGGAATGGGTTTAACCTTGAGCCGTCAGGGGCGCTATGAGGATGCGATTACCCAGTTCGAGGAAGCCGTCAGCAGGGATGCGGATCTTTATGACGCCCATGCCCAGATGGGCTACGCGTATGCCGACATGGGCGACATGGAGAACGCTCAAAAGAGGGTGGACTACCTGGAAAGCGTCGAACAGCCCGAGGTGGCTGATACGCTCAGTCGCTACATGTACAAGGTCGATCCGCCCAAGATGGTGTTTGCCCAATCCAGCAGCAGCTTTGCCTTTTCCCTGGGCAAAGGCACCCCCCTGGTCGTCCTGAACAGCTACCTGATGAACGCCAATGCATCCAAAACCTTCACCATGACCATTCAGTTCGACAAGGCCATGGACCGCGGATCGGTGGAAAACCCGGCCAACTGGCTGATCAGTCGGACTACCGGCCAGGGCCCGGGACAGGCCTATAACTTTGGCCTCCGAGTTCCTTCAACAGAGGCCCGGATCAAATCCATCCCGGATGCCGTGACGTGGGATGCGGACAACATGACGGCCACGGTGTATTTTAAGGTCGCCCAGAACGCCGACGCCAACGCCACCATCGACCCGTCCCACATCGAGTTCAAATTTTCAGGCAAGGACATCTACGGCCTGAAAATGAACCCCAAGTTCGACCAATTCAGCGGATTTTCCAAGGTGTACTGAATCGAATTCCCGGAGAATTCCCCTTGCCCTCTCCTCGTATATGATTTCTGCTGACTGCGGCTGCGCAGGCGTTTAGGATGATCTGCACAGGACCTAAAAGCATTGAAGATTTAAACCCTATTGGCTCGCAAATTCGCTTTGGCCGTACTTCAGCAATTTTTGGGAAATAGTGGTGGTGCTGTAGCCTTGAATCACCTTTACCAACTGCACTTTCCCACCATAGGATTCGACAATCTCCCGCCCGACCACCTGGTCCATTTTATAGTCGGCACCCTTGACAAGGATGTCGGGTTTCAGCATGGCTATCAGACGTTCCGGAGTATCCTCATCGAAAAGAACCACCATGTCGACGCAGTCGAGCGACCCTAAAATGGATGCGCGGTCCTGCTCGTTGAGAATCGGCCGAGCCGGCCCCTTTAACCGTCTGACCGACGCATCCGCGTTGATACCCACCACCAGGCGCTGGCCAAGATCCTTGGCCTTGTTCAGCAGGTGAATATGACCCGGATGCAAAAGGTCGAAGCAGCCGTTTGTAAAGACAATTTTTTCCTTGTTCGCCTTCCAGGCATCGATCTGGATGAGCGATGTTTCATGCGTAAACACTTTGTTATGGAAATACCCATTCAGAGTGGTGTCGTTGTTCCGCATGGCAGTCTTCAGCTCAAATAAGTTGATCGGCTGTGTTCCCACCTTGCCAACGACGACGCCTGCGGCCAAATTCGCCAGCCGGGCGGCATCCGAAAAATTGATTTTGGAGGCGACCGCCACCGCCAGTGTCGAAATCACGGTGTCGCCGGCCCCGGACACATCGAAGACTTGTCGAGCCTGGGTCAGGATGAAAAGAGGAACTCCGTCCTTGCTCATCAGGCACATACCGGAAGCACCCCGTGTGACCAAAAGCCAGGAAATATCGAGCTTGCCGATGGTTCTTTCCATTGCCGATCTCAGCTGATCGTTGCTTTCAATGGGGAGTCCATCGTAAGATCCAATTTCCTTGCTGTTTGGGGTGATGCAGGTGGCCCCGCGGTAGCGCTCCCAATCGCGCCCCTTCGGGTCCACAAAAACGGGTATCCCGCAGCTGCGCCCGATGTTGATCACCGTCTGAGTCAAACCGCCGGATTGGAGCAGACCTTTCCCGTAATCGGAAAGGATGATAGCGTCAACCTCGTTGGCACCCTCAGCAACCCGCCTGATGATTTCTGATACAACATCCTGACCAAACGGCCTGATCTCCTCTTCATCGAGCCGGATGAGCTGTTGGCCGTTTGAAACGATTCGGGTCTTTGTGATGGTCGGTCGTTCGGGGCTTTCAATGCTGAGGTCGCGAATATTCTTGTGTTCTAACAGCACGCCCAACCGACGGCCGGACTCGTCCGCCCCGCGCACGCCGACAACAGAAACACTGGCCCCCAGGCCGATAAGGTTGGATACTACGTTTCCAGCACCCCCTCTGACTTCTGATTGCTTTTTTGCCTGGAACACCGGCACGGGTGCTTCAGGTGATATACGATTGACCTCTCCCCAAAGATACCGGTCCAGCATCAGATCGCCCAAGACCAGGATTCTGCAGTTTTCAAAAAGCGTGAGATCTGCCATGAAGAAACCTTTAAAAGGCCTTTCCTCGCTTAAGTCTTCAAAAGTCAGATAGGAACCGGCATCCCGGACTTTGGTTTGAGACACGCTTGCGAATATGCATGCCCGCCTCTTTTGATTAGATTGAAAAGCAACTTGCATGCCATTTAAGGCTATTATTTTTATGTTGTATATACGATGAGTTATAACTTTATTTTGAGGCGATACGGTCAATTTTGTGACGATCAATGTTGCCGATGTTGGCTATCAGTGATGTCGGAATATTCCATAAAGTTTCCGTTGGATAAGCCGATATAGGCCATGAAGAGCCACAGCAGGGTTAGTTTTGGACGAGCCGACCAAGAAGTCGAATCGCTGAACTTGGAACTCCGGTGTGAAAGAGGAAAAGATGGAAGCCGACGTCCGGCACAGGCGCAGAAAGGCACCCAGGCATGTGATCGCGTCCGCCGAGCCGCCGCACGCCCTGACCGAAGAGCGCAGCGAGATGCCGCGGCGGATTTTGGATATGTCATCGGAGGGGATTTTTATCGTTCAGAACGGCCGCGTAAAGGAATTCAATCACTTTCTTTCCACGCGGGCCGGCTACGCCATGGACGAGATCGATGGGACCTGCTTTGCAAGCTTCTTCGACCGGGAGAGCATCCCGGCCGTCGAGGCGGTCTGCGGGCATATCACATTGGGACGCGAAATGATGTCCCTGCCCAAAGCGGTGCTCGTGTGTAAGAATGGAAAAAGCCTCGACGTCCAGTTGAAGGCCGGCGGCTGCCGCTTCGGCGGGGAGCCGGCCGTGCTGGTGACCCTGAGCGCCCTGGGCAGCCAGGCTTCCGACGACTCGTGGGGCGCCGACCTGGACTGCTTCTTTGTTTCCGAAGAAATTCCTTTTACGCTGCAGCGAGGCATTTGAGCTGCAGCTTTATCACGACCCCTCGCACACCAATTTCAGCGCCGCCTCGAACCGCCGATTGACCGCAAGCGTCGCCTCGGCCGCTTCCTTCAAGCGGAGAGCCACTTCCGACATCGATTGCTTGGTGGAGATCGATTGTCTAAGAAAAGGATTGCGGGCCAAAACAAACCCGCCTTTTAACTTTAGGCACTTTAGGCATTTTAGGCACTATAGGCACTGCCCTATTTTAGGCACTGCCTTAAGTGTATATCACGTTCACCGGCAACGGCGGGTACTTCCAGACCCCGGGCTTCGGGAGGATGTGCTGTTCGCCGACCGTGAGCCAATTGAGGTCCGGTTTGAGATCCCGGAGCTTTCCGTCTTCGGGGAACCGGGCCTGGGAGGTCAGGGAATAGGTCGCCTGCACGATGCACACGCGCTCTTTGCCCTCCCGCGCCACCACGTAATACTTTTTGACCTTGTGGGGCGACAGCCCGTTGACGGCGGCAATCTGCTCCAGATCGTCTTTGAGAAATTTCATCAGCACCAGCTTGGAGACGCCGCGCTCGCAGATGCGGATCAGGGCCCGGGAGGCGCTGGTGCTCACGTAGACGGTGGTGATGCCGGGCACCCGCCGCAGGTACTGGGCGGCCACGATGGCCGCCGTGCGGCGCCCGCCCGACATGAAGGGCTGGTTGTAGTACTCGAAGAGTTTGCGCTGCAGGTCCTCGGCGGTCTTCTCGCCCTTCTCGTAAAGCTCCTTCGAGATGTAGCGCAGGCTGCGACCAAGGTCTTCGGCGGCATCGCTGATCGGCCAGTCGATCCGCACGTGGTAATGCGATAAATGGTAGCGGCTGCGGGACGTGCTGACAGGATCGCGTTGAATCATCAGGGCGTAGTCCACCGGCAGCAGCGCCCGAATGAAATTCCGGAAATGGACCGACTCCAGGTACCTTGCCTGGCGGTCGCGTTTGCCGATGGAGGGAACGGCTTCGGACCGCATCAGGTTCACCTTGGTTGTTCGGTTTTCATCGAAGAACCGGATGTATTTCTTGTGTTCGGGTGGAATTGAGTCTTCGGCGAAAACGACCAGGAAGGTGTGGTGGAGGTCGTACTCCTGGTCCGGGATCCGCGCCCGTGGCTTGAGCTCGCGTTTCTCCACGAAGGGATAGGGATTCCCGTGGCTGAGAAAATTTTGATAGGAATCGATCAGGGAGTGCTGGGTGAGAAACTGGTCGAGATCATCCCGCAGGAGTTCGTAATAGGAGCGTCTGAGTTTGTTGGCGAGGCTGAGCTCTTCGCGATATTTCCAGAACGCCAATGCTCTCTCCTTTTGGGCTCGCCGAACCCGCGTGGGTCCTTATTGATGAATCGATGCTCTCAGGTGCTTCTCCTGTCCGCCGGCGGCAGCGTTTGCCATGGCACCAGCCCTATCACATCCTGAGGAATCGATAAAGCGGTAATCCCAAGATCTTAGAGCGAAGGCGCACAGGTCTTCTTCTTGCTCAGCCGGGACATCCAACGATAAAGCGGCTCACGCGCCAGGAAGGCCACCAGGGCGAATATCAGGCACAGCACGGTGATGATGATGAAAAACATGTAGTTTTTATCGAAAATGGATGCCCCTTGCAGGCTGAGCGCCAGCGTACCCGGCAACCGGCCGACCGTTGAGACGACAAAAAACACGCGGGCGGGCAGCGAGGTCAGGCCGAGGAACATGCAAAGGTAATCCTTGGGAAAACCGGGAACCAGGAAAAAAATGAAGATGTAGAGGATCCCCTTGTACTGGACCATCTCGTTGTATTTTTCGTAGGTCTCGCAGCGCACCAGCCGACGCACCACGCGCTCGCCCAGGAAATGGCCGATCCCGAAGTTGATCATGGACCCGATGGTCAAGCCGACGGTCGAGAGCAGAAAACCGTTCAGGGCGCCGAACATGTAGCCGCCCAGAAACCCGGTCAGCTCGCCTGGGATGGGGGCGAATATGACCTGTCCGATCTGCAGCCCGACGAGCACCAGGGAGGCGGCCCAGCCGGCGGACTTTACCGTTTCCCGCATCCATTCACGGTCGGACATGCGATCGTAGTAGGCCAAGAACTTGTCCCACAGGCTGCTCTCCAACAATCCGAAGACAAGCAGGCAGGAGGCCAGAAAAATGGCTACAACCACGATGATGACCGTTCCACCCAGTTTGGACTTATTTTCCATGACCACCGCTGATAGTTTTTAACCTGCGTCAGACGGCCCTGAGCGGGCCGCGCGCAACAAACGGCTCCAGAACCCCGGCCGGCCGGCTCCTTTTTGCTTGCGGCCATCGAGCGTTTTCTGCTGGGCCCAGCGTTCCAGAAACCCCACGCTGCCGGCCTGGTAGGCGCGTTTGAGCCGCTCCTCGTGTACGGTCAGCCCCTGCTCGCCGGCCACGGCGGCCCGCAGGCACTCGGTCTTGACGTCGCAATCGAGGCATTCCGGCGGCGTGTGCCGCAGCCCGTCGGGGCCCATGGGAAAAACCGTCTCCAACCGGGCGAAGCACTCCGGGGCTGCCTTTTTATTATGATCGGCCATGACCAAGGTCAACTTTAGCCGGCGATGCCGTTTCAGGGCTCCCGACGATGGTCCCCCCGTCGAATTCGGCGTTCATGCGGGCGATGTACCCCTGATCCGCAAAGCTGAAATAGCGGTTGTCGCCGATGATCACATGCTCGTGAACCGAGATCCCCATGATCCGGCCGGCAAAAACCAGCTGCCGGGTGACGGCCCGGTCTTCGGCGGACGGCCGGGGTTCCCCGGATGGGTGGTTGTGGGCGAAAATGAGGGCGGCCGCATGGTGCTGGAGCGCCGCCCGGACCACTTCCCGCGGGTAGACGCTGCTGGCGGTGAGGGTGCCCTCGAAAAGCGTCTCCATGGCGATGACGCGGTTTTTCGAGTCCAGGAAAACGGCAACGAAGCATTCCCGCGTCTTGTCCCGGATGGCGCTGTTCAAATATGCGAACAGATCACCGGAATTGCAAATGGCGTCTCGACCCATCACCTTCTTCGCCAGAAACCGCTCCGCCACGGCCTTGATCAGCTTGATGCCCAGCATGTTTTTCGGGCCGATGCCCGCCACCTCCTGCAACTCGCCGGGTTCGGCCTCGAACACCCCCTGGAGGGTCTTGAATTTTTCCATCGCCCGCTTGGCAGCGTCCTTGCAGTCCTTGCGGGGAGTGGCCAGCGTGAGCAGCAGCTCGACCACCTCGTAGTCGAGGAACCCGTCCAGCCCGCCCGTCAGAAACCGCTCCCGCAGCCGCCCCCGGTGCCCATCGCCCTTGTACTCTGTCCGTTCAGCCATGGTGAGCCAACTCCAGCCCAGCTCAGGTGTAAAACAGTCAGATGACACAGCCCAAAGCCCGAGTTCAAGGCGCGCGAACCTTGCCGAACGAGGCGTACTTATAGTACGCCGCAGTGAGCGCGAGGCGAAGCGCAACGCCGAAATCGGGTTTTCGGCTGTGCCGTCATCAGTCGTCGTCCAACTCCGGCTTGAGGTCTCTCGTCATCAGCTGGTAAAGCGCCTCCCGCGGCGGGAGATCCTCATAGAGGATCCGGTAGGTCTGATGGCAGATCGGCATCTCCACCCCCAGCTTGTTGGACAGGTTGTACACCGACCGGGCGGTGCGCACGCCTTCGGCCACCATCCGCATCCCCCCCAATATGTCGCTCAGCTTCCGGCCGGCGGCGATCTGCCTTCCGAGCGTGTGGTTGCGGCTCAGATCCCCCGTGCAGGTGAGGATCAGATCGCCGTACCCCGCCAGGCCGGTGAAGGTCCGCGGGTTCGCGCCCAGGCGTTTGCCCAGGCGCCGGATCTCCGTCATCCCGCGCGTGATAAGGGCCGCCCGGGTGTTCAGTCCCAGGCCGAGCCCGTCGATGATGCCGGCGGAGATGGCGATGACGTTTTTGACCGAGCCGCCCAGTTCGACCCCGATCGTGTCCTCGCTGGTGTACACCCGGAAATACGGCGTCGCGAACACCTGCTGGACCATCTGCGCCAGCGCCTGGCTGCGGGAGGCCACTGTCACCACCGTGGGAAACTTCCGGGCCACCTCCACCGCGAAGCTCGGCCCGGACAGGACCGCCACACGGTCGTCGCCGACCCCCAGGGTCTCCTTCAAGACGCCCGTCATGGTGAGGTGGGTCTTGTTCTCGATGCCCTTTGAGGCCGATACCACCATCGTCCGCGCACCCAGGCGGCCGGCCATGCCGGCCGAGGTTTCACGGATCACGTGGGACGGAACCACGACCACCAGCAGGTCTTTCCCGCCGGCGGCCGAGGCGAGGTCATTTAACGCCGTCAGATTCGGCGACAACGGGATGCCGGGCAGAAAGAACCGATTTTCACGGTGCGTGTTGATCTGCTGTGCGACCTCGGGTTCGAACACCCACAGGTCCACCGCGAAGCCCTTGGCCGCCAGCAGGTCGGCCAGGACGGTACCCCAGCTGCCGCCGCCGATCACACCGACCCGGAAGGCGCCCGGAACGATATCCGCTTCAGCCGGCATGGTCCTCTCCCTCGTCGATCGGTTTGTCGTCTTCGTCCTTTTCACCGAGGCGCGCGGCCCCCACCACGCGCTCGCCCACGTCCACCCCGATGAGCTTGACGCCCTGGGTGTTGCGGCTGATGACCGAAATCTCTTTGATCCGCGTGCGAATGACCTTGCCGATGTTGGTCATGAGCATGACGTCGTCCTCTTCGTCGACCACGAGGATCGCCACCACCTTGCCGTTGCGCTGGCTGGTCTTGATGGCGATGACGCCCTTGCCGCCGCGCTTGTGCACCGGATACTCGTCGATGGAGGTTCGCTTGCCGAAGCCGTTCTCGGTGACGGAAAAGAGGGTCTGCCCGTAACTCAGCACCTCCATGCCGACGAAGTGATCGCCCTCGGCGAACTTCATGCCGCGCACGCCGCTCGCCACCCGGCCGGAGGGTCGCACGTCGGATTCGTGAAAGCGGATGGCCTTGCCCTCGGCCGATCCCAGGAAAACGTTCATGGTGCCGTCGCTGATGCGAGCGGCGATGAGTTCATCGCCCTCCAGCAGGTTGATGGCGATGATGCCGCCGGCCCGCGGCCGGCTGTAGGCCATGATGTCGGTTTTTTTCACAAGCCCCTTCCGGGTGGCCATCAGCACGAAGGAGCCCGGCGTGAATTCCGGCACCGCGAGCACGGTCGCAAGCTTTTCGTTTTCCGCCATGTTCAGCAGGTTGACCACGGCCTTGCCCATGCTCAAGCGGCTGGCCTGGGGGATGTCGTAACACTTGCACCAGTATACCTTGCCGAGGTTGGTGAAAAACAGGAACGTGTGGTGGGTGGACGCCACGAAGAGCCGCTCCACGAAGTCGTCCTCGTGCGTGCCCATGGCGGTGAGCCCCTTGCCGCCCCGGCGCTGGCTGCGGTAAAGGGTGATGGGGTTGCGCTTGATGTAGCCGCGGTTGGATATGGTCACGGCCATGTCCTCTTCCGCGATCATGTCCTCGATCGAAATCTCCCGCGTCTCCTCGACGATCTCGGTCAGCCGGCGATCGCCGTACTGCTCTTTGACCTGAGCCAGCTCGTCCTTGATGATCTGCAGCACCAGCCGCTCGCTTGCCAGGATTTCCTTGAAGCGCGCGATGTCCATGAGCACGTTCTTGTACTCCTCGACGATCTTGTTGCGTTCGAGCCCGGTCAACCGTTGCAGCCGCATGTCCAGGATGGCCTGGGCCTGGATTTCGGAAAGGCCGAAGGCCGCAATGAGCCGCTCGCGGGCCTCGGCCGGCGACGCCGAGCTGCGGATCAGGGCCACCACTTCGTCCAGGTGGTCCAAGGCGATCTTGAGCCCCTCCAGGATGTGGGCCCGGGCCTCGGCTTTTGCCAGGTCGAAGCGGGTGCGCCGGATGACGATCTCCTTGCGGTGCAGGACGAAGTATTCCAGCATCTCCTTGAGGGTCAGAAGCTCCGGCCGGTTGTTGACGATGGCGAGGAAAATGATCCCGAAAGTGGTCTCCATCCGGGTGTGCTTGTACAGCTGGTTGATGATGACCGGGGCCAGGCCGTCCTTCTTGAGCCCCAGCGCAATGCGCATGCCCTCCCGGTCGGATTCGTCCCGGACGTACTTGACGCCCTCGATCTGCTTGTCCCGGACCAGCTCGGCGATCTTTTCGATCAGCTTGGCCTTGTTGACCTGATAGGGCAGCTCCGTGACGACGAGGGTCTCCGCCTGGCTGCGCTTGTCTTTCTCCACGATGACCCGGGCCCTCACCCGGATGATGCCTCGCCCGGTGGTATACGCCTCACGGATGCCCCCTTTCCCGTGGATGATGCCGCCCGTCGGGAAATCGGGGCCGGGGATGAAGTTCATCAATTCAGCGCTGTCGATCTGCGGGTGGTCGATGAGGGTCTGAAGGGCGTCCACCACTTCGGTGAGGTTGTGCGGCGGGATGTTGGTCGCCATGCCGACGGCGATGCCGGCCGAGCCGTTGATGAGCAGGTTGGGGATCTTGGACGGCAGCACGACGGGCTCGGTCAGGGACTCGTCGTAGTTGGGGGTGAAGTCCACCGTCTCCTTGTCAAGATCCTCGACCATCTCGTGGGCCAGACGCTGCATCCGGATCTCGGTGTACCGCATGGCCGCGGGCGGGTCGCCGTCGATGGAGCCGAAGTTGCCCTGCCCGTCCACCAGCGGGTAGCGCATGGAGAAACCCTGCGCCATGCGCACGATGGTGTCGTAGACGGCCACGTCGCCGTGGGGGTGATATTTACCGATCACATCGCCGACGATGCGGGCCGATTTCTTGTAGGCCTTGTTCCAGTCGTTTTTCAGCTCGCCCATGGCGAAGAGCACGCGCCGGTGAACGGGCTTCAGCCCGTCGCGGACATCCGGCAGCGCCCGGCCGATGATCACGCTCATGGCGTAATCGAGATAGGACTTCTTCATCTCCTTTTCGATGCTGACTTCGAGAGCCTTGTCCATGGGCGTCATCTCTGCTCCTGGAAAAACGCGGGTTGAAGATCATCCGGGCGGCCGCCGGGCGAGAAGGCTCCGGTGTCATCGCTGAAAAAGCCGCCTGGGATGCTCGGGAAGGCATTCGCCTGCAACCTCATCAGGCGAATGAGGCGCGCCACGGCAGCGGGGTTCCCGAGGGAAACACGACGACCGCGGCGCGACGGAGTCAAGCGGTTCGCAGATGGAGTGCGTTAGCGGCTGACGAAGGCGCCGGCTGCCACCAACAGCATGACTTGGTAAATGAAAAGCGCGGTAAACGAGCCGAACGCAGCATACACGATACCCCCGCCCACGACGGCCGGAACCGCGCAGAACACCAAAATCCCAATCTTGCGTGCCACATCCATGCTGAAATTCCCTCCCTTGGCCGATATTGCTCTTAACTATTAGCAATAACAGCAAATCAAGTAAAGAAAAAAGTTCGTCATCGTCGGGGATGACCCGGCTCGATTCATCTCTCCACGATCATCGCCATGCCCATGCCGCCGCCGATGCACATGGTGATGAGACCGGTACGGTAACCCTTGCGGCGCATGTGGTGCATGGCGGTCACCATCTGCCGGGCGCCGGTGGCGCCGATGGGGTGACCCAGCGAAATGCCGCTGCCGAGCTCGTTCGGTCGGTCGTTTTTAAGACCCAGCTCGCGCATGCATCCGATGGCCTGGGAGGCAAACGCTTCGTTCAGCTCGATCATGTCGATGTCGCCCAGGCCCATGCCGGCGGATGTCAGCGCCTGGCGCACGGCCGGGACCGGCCCCAAGCCCATGTAGGCGGGGTCGAGGCCGCCGGAGGCAAAGGCCTTGACCTTGACGAAGGGCGTGAGGCCGAGTTCCTTGGCCTTTTCGGCGCTCATGAGCAGCACGGCGGCAGCGCCGTCGTTGATGCCGGAGGCGTTGCCGGCGGTGACCGTGCCGTCCGATTTGAAAGCCGGCCGCAGCTTGCCCATCTTCTCCATGCTGGTTTCCATGGGCCGCTCATCGATTTTGAAAACGATGTCCCCCTTGCGGTCCTTGATCACCACCGGGGCGACCTCGTCTGCGAACAGCCCGCCCTTGATGGCCGCCATCGCGCGGTGGTGGCTCAACACCCCCAGTTCGTCCTGCTCGGTGCGGCTGATCTTGTAGAGGGCGGCGATGTTCTCAGCCGTGACCCCCATGTGATAGCCGTAGAAAATCTCGTACAGGCCGTCGAACACCATGAGGTCCTGGACTTCCCCCTTGCCGGTCAGCTCCATGCGGTAGCCCCAGCGTGCCTTGGCCATGGCCATCGGCGCCAGGCTCATGTTCTCCATGCCGCCGGCCACCACCACGTCCGCCTGCCCGGTCATGATCGCCGAGGCGCCCAGGGCAATGGCCTTCAGGCCGGAACCGCAGACCTTGTTGATCGTCAGAGCGGGGGTCTCCTTGGACAGCCCCGCGCGGATCGTTGCCTGCCGGGCAGGGTTCTGACCCTGGCCGGCCTGCAGAACATTGCCCATGATCACCTCGTCCACGGCGACCGGCGCGGCGTTGCCGCCCCAATCGGCCGCTTTTTTCTCAAGGTCGATCAGCCCCTGGTCCTTGAGCGCATCCGGCGCAGCGGCTTTCATCGCCTGGCTGGGAGCCGGTTTGAGATTGACGCGTTTGAGCGTTTCCTTGATGACCAAGGCGGCCAGGTCGATCGCAGGGACATCCTTCAATCCGCCGCCGAACCCGCCGATCGCCGTTCGCGCACCACTGACAATCACAGCCTCTTTCATGCCTGAAACCTCCTCCGTTAGAAAGTAATCTGAATTCCCCGATCCAGCGCAACCGCAGCCTGAAAGATGACAAGGTCTTCGTATATCACTAGCCGCTCGGCCGGGTCAATCAAGAGTCAGGGTTTCCTATCCGGCGGCGTCCCGCCTTCGCCGGCCTTCCGGCGCAGCTGCCGCCAGCGATCCAGCCGCTCGGATACGGTCTTTTCGTAGCCTCGGTCCGTCGGGTGATAAAACACCCGGCCTTTCAGCTCATCCGGAAGGTAGTCCTGGGGCGCGTAGGCCTCCCTGAAATCGTGCGCATACCGGTAGCCCCGGCCGTAGCCCAGGCCCTTCATGAGCGCCGTCGGCGCGTTGCGGATGTGAAGCGGCACCGGCAGCGAGCCTCTTTCCGCCACCGCCGCCTGGACCTGGCCGTAGGCGATATAGATGCTGTTGCTTTTCGGCGCGGTGGCGAGGTAGACGGCGGCCTGGGCCAGGGCAAGTTCCCCCTCGGGATGGCCGAGAAAGCGAAACGCTTGCATGGCGTCCATGGCGACCCCGAGCGCCGACGGGTCGGCGTTGCCGATGTCCTCGGAGGCGAAGCGCACCATGCGCCGGGCGATGAAAAAGGGGTCCTCGCCCGCCGCCAGCATGCGCGCGAGCCAGTAGAGCGCCGCATCCGGGTCGCTTCCCCGCAGGCTCTTGTGCAGCGCCGAAATCAGGTTGTAATGCTCCTCGCCGGACTTGTCGTAGATCAACGCTTTCTTCTGCAGCGCCTGCTCCATGACGGCCCGCGTGATGAGCGGCCCGGACCCCGGCCGGGCATCCTCCGGCGCCGGCGCCAGGGAGGCCGCGACCTCCAAGCTGTTCAGGGCGACCCGGGCATCGCCGTCGGCGACGCGCACGAGCAAGGCCAGAGCCTCCGCGTCGAGCAGCAGCCCCAGCGTGCCGAGGCCCCGCTCCTCATCCCCGAGGGCCTGGGCCACGATGGCGGCGATGTCCTCCTCGGTGAGCCGGTTCAGGGTCACCACCCGGCAGCGGGACAGCAGGGGCGCAATGACTTCGAAGGAGGGGTTCTCGGTGGTGGCGCCGACCAGGGTGATCAGCCCGCTCTCCACATGGTGCAGAAAGGCGTCCTGCTGGGCTTTGTTGAAGCGGTGGATTTCGTCGACGAACAGGACCGTCCGCCGCCGGTGGAGCCGCTGCTGCTTGCGGGCCTCTTCGATCACGGCCCGGATTTCCTTGACCCCGGAGAGCACGGCCGAAAAGTGCACGAAGTGCGAGCGCGTATCGCCGGCGATGATGCGCGCCAGGGTCGTCTTGCCGCAACCGGGCGGCCCCCAGAGGATCATGGAAAAGACGCGGTCCTGCTCGGCCGCCATCCGGATCAGCGAGCCGGCCCCCACCACGGGCTGCTGGCCGATGAACTCCGCCAGACGGCGGGGCCGCATGCGCTCGGCCAGGGGGCGGCCCGCCTCAGCGTCCTTTTGAGCATGATAGTCGAAGATGTCCATGCGTGAAGTCAGCAATGAGGGCTGAGTGCCGAGGACTGAGATGAAGCTGCAGGCTGCAGAGTTTTTTCGCTTAGCCCTCAGTCCTCAGCACTCATTCCTCAGTCCTTGCTCTCCCTGCGCTCCCGTTGCCTGAAAAGCATCCGGATCGGCGTCCGGTCGAGCCCGGTCTGTTCGCGCAGCTGGTTGACCAGGTAACGCTTGTAAGAGAAGTGCACCGCCTCGGGGTGGTTCACGAAAAACACGACCGTGGGCGGCTGGGACGTCACCTGGGTGGCGTAGTAGAACTTCACCGGCCGGCCGCGATGCAGCGGCGGCGCATTCCGCTCAAGCGCCACCTCGAGCAGGCGGTTCAGTTCACCGGTGGGGATGCGCTGACTGTACTGGGCATAAACCTCATCCACCAGCTGGAAAACCCGGTTCACCCGCCGGCCGGTGCGGGCGGAGACGGTCAGCGCCGGCGCAAAGCTCAGGAACTTGGCCTGCATCCTCAGCTCCTCCATCATCTTTTTCTCGGAGACGCCGTTTTTCTCGGCCAGGTCCCACTTGTTGAGCACGAGCACGACCCCGCAGCTGCGCTCAAACGCATACCCGGCGATGGAGATGTCCTGGTCCGTGATGCCCTCCCCGGCGTCCAGGACGATCAGGGCGACGTCGCAGCGCTCGAGGCTGCGCAAGGCCTTGATCACCGAAAACTTTTCCAGCTTTTGGTACACTTTTCCCTTGCGGCGGATGCCGGCCGTGTCGATCATCAGGTAGGACGTGTCGCCGCGGCGGCAGACGGTGTCGATCGCATCCCGGGTCGTGCCGGGGGTGGGACTCACCACCAGGCGCTCCTGCCCCAGGAAGCGGTTGATCAGGGAAGATTTGCCCACATTCGGCCGGCCGACGACAGCCAGCCCGATCATGTCGGAGGCCCCCTGCCCCGCCGCCTCCTCGGCAGGCCGGGGCAGGGCCTTCACGAGGTCGTCGAGAAAATCGCTCACACCGTATCGGTGCTCGGCCGACACCGGGTAGAGCGGCTCGACCCCCAACCGGTAGAAATCCTCCAAGCGGCCTTCATGTTCGAGGCCGTCGATCTTATTCACCAGGTAGAACACCGGCTTGCGGATGCCCCGCAGGGTGTCGAGCAGTTCGCGGTCGTAGGGCGACAGGCCGGCCTTCCCGTCCAGGACGAGCAGAACGACGTCCGCTTCTTCGATGGCCTGAAAAATTTGAAGGCGGATTTCCTTGGAAAACTCGTCGTCATCGGCGAACCCGCCGGTGTCGACCACCATGAACCCGACCTCGTTCCAGGACGCACGGCCGTAGTGACGGTCCCTCGTCACCCCGGGGGTGTCGTCCACCAGGGCGTCTCGCGTCCGGGTGATGCGGTTGAACAGGGTCGATTTGCCGACGTTGGGCCGGCCGAGTATGGCGACGATAGGGGTCATTTGAGGGCTGATATCTCGGGTTTAGTGTTTAGTTTTGGGTGGTTGGTGTTTGGTCCGACTGGCCGGTTGCCCCAGTCTCTGGCCGTCTGAACCCTGAACGTGACGGGCATATTAGCTTAATTTGGACAGTTTAAACAGTGGGTGTTGTTTTAGAAGCCCCTTCGTGAAAAAGCAAGCGTTGCAGTGACGCCGGCTGAAGCGCCGCTCAATGAAGAATCTGGCGTTTTTCAATTGACAGCGCCGAACACACCTCCTATAAAATTCGCATCAAAAAGGAGGTCGCCATGCTTGACTGCGCGGATACGGTATTGTTGATCGTCGACATCCAGGAGAAACTGGTGCGGGCGATGCACGCCCGCGAGGACCTGGTCCTCAAAGCACAGCAACTGGTTCAGGGCGCCCGTGCCCTCAACGTCCCGATCCTGTGCACCGAACAGAACCCGAAAGGCCTGGGGCCGACCCTTCCGGAAATCGCCGCCGCCATGCCGGGGGTTCAACCGATCAGCAAGTTCAGTTTCGGCTGCGGCGCCTGTGAGGGCTTCGTGCACGCCCTGCAGGCCGCCGGTCGGCGCAACGTGCTCGTGGCCGGAATCGAGACCCACGTGTGCGTCTATCAGACCGCTCGGGAATTGCTCGAAAAGGGCTATCACGTGGAAGTGGTGGCCGACGCCTGTTCCTCGCGCACCCCCCAGAACAAGCAGATCGGCCTCGACAAAATGCGGAATGCAGGCGCCGCGATCACCAGTGTTGAAACGGTCCTGTTTGAGCTTTTGAAGGTTGCCGAAGGATCGGTATTCAAGCAGATCCTGCAAGTCGTCAAATAACCGACCGGCCACCTATTCCGCTCATCCTGCAGATGCGCTCAACACCATAAGAGTCGATTGATGGAAAATCTCACCCCCCACGCGATCTATCGTTTCCTGTCAGGCCCCGCCTTGTGGGTTTCAATGACGGTGTTCATCGGCGGCTTGGCGCTGCGCCTGGGTTACCTTTACCGGCTGAGCCGCATGAAAGACCCGGTGATTTACAACCACGCGAGCCTCCGCTGGGGTCTGAAATCGATCCTGTTCTGGCTCGTTCCGTGGGCGACCGTCTCCATGCGCGCCCAGCCCGTGTTTGCGGGGGTCGTGTTTGTCTTTCATTTCTGCCTGCTGGCCGTTCCGCTGTTTCTCCATGCTCACAACGTTCTCTGGGACGAGGCCTTCAGGTTCAGCCTCTGGTCCATGCCGGATGCCTGGGCCGATGGGCTGACCCTGGTTTTTCTGGCAGCGACGCTGTTCATGGTCGTGCGGCGCATCGTGCGGCCGGAGGTGCGCATCCTCACGAGCGCCTGGGACTACACGCTGATGGCGCTGACCGCGCTGCCCTTCTTGACCGGATTTCTGGCCTATCACCAGATAGGCACCTACGAGCTGATGCTCCCGTTGCACATCGGCCTCGCCGAAATTCTCCTGATCGTGATCCCCTTCTCCAAGCTTGCGCACATGCTGCTGTTCTTTTTCTCCCGTGCGTTCATCGGCTTCGAGCTTGGCGCCCGACGGGGGGCGCGGTCGTGGTGAGCGGCATGGCCAAACGCGACAACGCTGAGCGCACGCGCCATCTCATGAGGATTGAAGCATGATAGACCCCCGGACGGTTCTCGACAAAGAATTCGGGAAAAGCGAACTGCCCATCGATGCACCGAAGGCTCGCAAGATCCTGGACGCCCACCATGGGGCCCGCATCCGGACCTGGTTAAGCATCTGCTCACGCTGCGGGCTCTGCGCCGAGAGCTGCTTTGTTTATCTTTCGAACGACCGCAACCCCCGCCTGAGCCCGGCCTACAAGGCCCGGCACAGTCTGGGCGAAATGGTTCGCCGCAAGGGCAAACTCGACCGCGCCTTTCTCGAGAAAGCCTACGAGATCTGCTGGCTGCAGTGCACCCTGTGCAAGCGCTGCTCGATCTACTGCCCCTTCGGTATCGACATCGCCGCGATGATCATGGCGGCACGCAATGTGTGCTATTCGCAAGGGGTCCGCGCCGGCCGCCTGGCGGAATTTACCGAAAACTGCCGCAAGAGCGGCAACCACATGGGCTTGCCGCCCGAAGAGCTCATCGCGACCTGCGAGTGGGTGGCGGAGGAAGTCCAGGAGGAGTTCAGTGGGGTCGCCATACCCATCGACCAGGCGAACGTCAAATACATGTACACCATCAACCCGCGGGAAGTGGTGTTCTTCCCCCAGGACATCACCGATGCCGCCGTACTGTTGACCGCCGCCCAGGAGAGCTGGACGATGCCGAGCTTCGGCTGGGACTGCACCAACCTGCCGATGCTGGCCGGAGACCGCGAAATGGGCGGCCGCCAGGTCCAGAACCTGTATGAAAAGGCGCGTGAGCTCGGAGCCGAATACATCCTCATCACCGAGTGCGGCCACGCCAACCGATCGCTGGTGTACGAAGGGCCCTACATGGCCGGCTACAAGGACGGCAAGCCGCCGGTCAAGATCAAGCATTTCGTTCAGCTGGTCTACGAATACCTGCGCGACGGCCGCATCCGGATCGACCCGCAGAAAAAGCTCAAGGTCCCGGTCACCTACCAGGACCCTTGCAACATCTCGCGCAACGGCGGGCTCTGGGAAGTGGCGCGCCGGGCCATCGCCTACCTCGCCGAGGATTTCCGGGACATGTCGCCCAACCGCGACTACAACCACTGCTGCGGAGGCGGCAGCGGCATCCTGCCGATGGGCCCGGATTACAAACCGTTCCGGCTGGCCAACGGCCGCGTCAAGGCCGAACAGATCAGGGCCACCGGCGCCCAGATCGTCATCGCGCCCTGCCACAACTGCTACGACCAGATCCATGACCTGGGGGAAGCCTATGACCTAAGCGTCAAGGTCATGTCGTTCAAGGAGATCATCCGCGAAACCATGATGGTGCCGGAGCACATGCGGAGCAAAGAACACCCGGCGGCAGGGTGAACTTCCGCCCAATTGCACCAGAAACGCCCGCCGGCCTGGGCCGATAATGGTTTGCGCAGGTTTGAGAATCATTGCGTTCACTGTTGGTGAACATCAAGCGGGAGAGCGGATGACGACACCCCATGGCCGATCCGATTATTATCCTGGGCAACGGCACTCCTATGGTTTATTTGGATCAGTGCCTGTGCCGTCCCGCCGGGTGGCCGGCTCAAGCGAGTAGAAACCCGCGCGGCAACCCAACTGAGGCAGAACTGGACTATTACGAACACCGAATGGGAGGGCCTTGCGTCAACGTTCGCCCGCATAGCGGACGGCTTGGATTTTCCGTCACCGGCCGAAAAGCCTTGAGCACGCGCTTGCTGGTGCGTTGAGCCGGCAACCGCTCGCCATGTGCGCGGTTTTTGGTGCCAGCGTCGAAGGGTTTCAAACGTCTGTCAGGATGCGTCCCCGGCCGGCCGCCGGCCGATCGCCAGCAACCGCGCCGTCAGGCCGCCCGCGACGATCATCCCTCCGACCACCAGGAACCCGGCGGATAAGGAATGCAGGTCGCTGGACCAGCCGATCAGCGCCGGGACCACGCCGGCACCGATCATGAAAGCAAACGGCGTGGTCATGGACACCGCAATATTCCTCGCCCCGGCCGGGGCCATCAGGCTGATCGCAGCAAAACCGGCCGGGAAAAAACATACCGCCACCGCCGGTTGGATGAAGACGAGACACGGCAGCCAGGCCGTGGGCGCGACCCCCAGGATCATTGTCAGCAGGCCGTTGAGCGCCAAAACGAGAATAATGGTTCGTTTGGGACCGATCCTGTCCGTGAACCAACCGCTGCCGAACGCCGCCAAGACCCCCGGAATCCGCGAGACGGCCAGCAGCGTGTTCGCGTAATCGCGCTCAAGACCGTGGGAGCTCACCAGAAACAGCGGCAGCATGGTGTAAAGGCCCAGGCTGCCGCTGATTCCGAAACCGAACAACAGGATCATCAGCCAGTAGGAAGGCTGCCGGCCCAGGACACCGATCGATCGAAGATTGGGGGCCTCGCCGGCGAAGGCACCGACCCGGCCGAAACGCAGAAAAACAGCGCTGGTCAGAATCGCCCCCGTCCCCAGGATGGCCAAAACGGCCGGCCATGACACCCGCGCGAGCAGCGCTTCGGCAAAGAGGGGGGCCAGCACAAAAGCAAGGTTCGGCGCGACTTCGTGAATGGCGATGGCCTTGCCCCAGTGCCGCGGGCTCACCAATACCGTGATGGCGGCGATGGCGGAGGGAAGGTAGAGCCCCGTGCAAAGCCCGGTCAGAAAAAGACCGGCGCGGATCCCCCACAGGTGGTTGCTGGCGGCCGTCGCCAGCAGCGCCATGCCGGCGCAGGCGATGGACAACGCCATCGTGCGCCGGTGATTGATCCGCGCGGAGACGAAACCCGAGCCCATCAGAGCGATGAAATAGCCGACCGACAGAATGAAAAACAGCGACCCGGCCTGAGCGTGGGAAATGTGCAGATCCTTCTCTATGGCCGGCATCAGGGGCGCTTGAACGATGCGCGCCATGAAGTTCATGAAAAACAGCAGGGTGAGCAGCAAAAGCGGCACAAGGCTGGATCTGAACGATGGATCGTCGCTTGAAGCGGCGGCATCGGCTCCGGTCGGCGACAAGGCGCTCATCAACGGATCTCCGCCGCCGGCCGCCGCTCGGCATGCGCCTGGGCCCTGACCTGGATGAGTTCGGCGACGATGCTGACGGCGATCTCCTCGGGGGTCTGCGCACCGATGGCAACCCCGATGGGGCAGTGAACGCGATGAAGGTCATCGGCCGCAACGCCGTCCGCCATCAGCGACCCATAGATCAGGTCCCGCTTGCGGCGGCTTCCGATCATACCGAGGTAGGCCGGTTGCGTCGCCAGGGCGGACTGCAATGCGTCCCTATCGTAAGCGTGTCCGCGGGTCGCGATCGCGATGAACGTGGCGGGCGTGACCACGAACCGACGGAATGCCTCGTCCACGGAGCAGACCATGATCCGATCGGCCGTGGGAAACCGGCGGGCGTTGGCAAATTCCTCGCGGTCATCGACCACGCAGACCCTGAAACCGACCCGGTGGGCCAGCGGCGCCACGCACGTGGAAATGTGGCCTGCCCCGAACAGCAGCAGCGCGGCCTCGGCTTCCACCGGTTCGAGAAAAACCGACATGCCGCCCGCGCCCTCCGCCAGGGTTTCCAGCGAAGGCCTTCGCACCTCGGCCCATGCGGTGACATCGGCCCCGGCCGCGCCCGCCAGCCAGGCGGCGTCGCCGATGACCGTCCCCTCCTGCGTGACAAGATAGCGAGCGCCCGTCTGCCAGCCGTCCGCCACAAGGGTGACCAAGGTGCCCCGCCGGCCCTGCGCCGTCATCGCGACGAGTTCCTGAAAAACGGCGGCGGCCCCGCGGTCCCCTGGGAAGACAGGCTCCAGCAGCACGTCCACGTTTCCACCGCACAGCATTTCACCGGCGGCCACCTCCTGCCCCGTGAGCCGGACCTTCAGGACACTGGATCGCCCGCTGGACAGGACCTCCTGCGCCGTGCGCAGGACGTCGCGCTCCAGCAGCCCGCCGCCGATGGTTCCCACAAAGCCCCCGTCCGCCTTGACGAGAAGCCGGGCCCCCACCGTGCGCGGCGCCGACCCGGCCTGGCGGATGATGCGCGCCAGAACGGATTTTTCCCCCGCGGCCAATGCGTTCGCCAACTCTGCGTAAACGTCGTCCATGCGTTATCCTTGCAGATCGAAAACGGCCGATACCGGCGGTTCATTCAGCACCTGGCCGACGATCACCCTCTGGATGGGTGAACCGCCGAATCGCCGGAGCAGGTCTGCGATGCTGAAACCGGCAGCCTGTGCGCCGGGCTCGTCGGCCTGATTCAGAAACGCCAGGCGCCGGCATTGCCGGGGCGCACCTTTCAGCACGCCTTGTTCGTGCACGAGGGCGGCGGCGACGGCTTCACCGGTGACCGTGGCTCCCGGCACAATGCCGGTAAGCCGCGAGAACGTCTCCGGCCGGAACACCCACTGGTCCGTCAATGGGCGGCCGACGGCCCGCAAGCCGACGACCCCAACGAGCCAGCCGCAGGAAGACGGGATCACCGGTTCATGCTCGGCCGGCGCCTTGAGCGGCCGGCCGGCGGCGCCGTCCGCTTCGACGATGACCCAATCGAAAACCCGCGATGCCCACAGCCGATCGATCGTATCCGCCGTCACGCCCGTCAGCTTCGCCGGATCGGCGCTCACGCCGGCGGCCGCCGTCACGTGGCGGTGCCTGCTGAGCGTCGAGGCCGCCCGCCCCAGGATCTCCTCGGCCGTCGCGCCGAGGATGCAGCCGGGCGACTGTTCGGGGGTTGGGGGATGGATCCGCGTCGTGGTGGTCGTGAGAACCTTTTCTCCTTCCCGGGACAACTCCCGGGCCAGCCGGTACATGAGACTCGTCTTGCCGCCGGCGCCCACGAGACTGATGACGCCGCCGGCTTCAAGCAGCAACGCGTCCCGCAACCGATTCGACATGCCGTTCGCCATGTAAATCCGAAATTCGAATATCGAAACAGATCCCAAAATCCAAACGCCGAGAATTCAAAACTATCTATGGTAGGCTCGCCGCACGGCCTCCAGAACAGACCCGGCGATGGCCCGGGCCTTGTCTGAAATGCTGAAGCAGATCGAAATGTCCCCGCGCGGGTCGATGTCGCCGATCTTGAGCCCGCGCGTGACCCACGTGCCGGGCCGGATCAAGCCCCGCAGGACTCCGCCGATGCACCCGACCACCTCCGTGTCTTCCACGCAGCCGACCGCCTCGCCTTTCTCGACATAATCCCCGATCCGGCGGGATGACCGGAACTCCCCTTCGGCCGGCGCCCTCAACAGCCGCTCGATGGCAAAGCCCCCAACCGGCGCCGGAATGCCCGTGTCGGGCTCGGCCGCTCCGGCCGTGAGAATGCGCCCCAGGTGGTGGCCGCGTTGGGTTTCGATCACGACATGGACGTCATCGCCGGCCGTAAAACCGGGACCGAGGCCGATGACGAGCGGCGCGTCGGTGATGCGCGTGCCGAGGTTCTTTTTGGCCATGATGGCGTCCACCAGCACATCCGGTCGCATGGCCCGGAGCGTCGTCCATTCCGGGTCGGCCGTCACGGCGATCTTGCCCTGCTCCCAGGCGGAGTGGAGGTGCTCCGCCCCCGATGCCCGCCGCGCAGCGACGCCTTCGACGGTTTTCGAACCGGCGTGGATCGCTTCGCAGAAGGACACCTCACGCCGCACGGCCAGGGGCATGGCGGCTTCCATCATGACGATGCGGCGCATGTTCGCCATGTAAAGCCGCCAGGCCGCGGCGCTGGCCATCTCGCCGGCACCTTTGATCGCTATGACGAGTTCTTTCAGCTGGACATGCGTCATGGGATGAACCTATAATCCGCCATCGAAGAATCCCTGTCGCCCTCGAAGGTCCACCATGAAAAAGCCAACGGCGGGAATCATTCTCGCGGCCGGTGAGTCGACACGCTTTGGGGAACCCAAGCAGCTGGTCGCCGTGGCGGGAGTTTTGCTGATCGGGTGGCCCCTGGCGGCCGCGCTGGAGTCGAAACTGGACCATGTCGTGCTGGTCCTGGGCGCCGAGCATGACCGGATCCGGCGCTGCCTGGGTTCGGCGAGCGCCCACCCGAAATGCGAAGTCATCGTGAATCCCGATTACCGCAGCGGGCAGAGCGCATCCCTCAAAGCGGGGGTTCTCAGGATTCGGAACGATTTTCCATCCGTCATGTTTCTGCTCGGCGATCAGCCCCTGGTCGACACGACCGTGATCGATTTCCTGCTGGGGCGGTTCGTCGCATCCGAAAAACCCATCTGTGTCCCGACCCACCGCGGAACCCGCGGCAACCCGGTTCTTTTCGCAAGCTGCTTTTACCCGCAACTCCTCGCCATCGAGGGCGACCAGGGGGCGCGGGACATCATTGACGGCCACTCCCACCAGGTGCTCGCGGTCGAAATCGACGACCCTCGAGTGTTCCTCGACGTCGACCGCCGGGAGGACGCCGAAACAGCAGCCGCCCTGCTGAAGGCACGGTCGATACGACCCGCGGTCACAGTTCGAAGGCCATGACGTCGATGATCAGCGGCAGCCGCTTGAGTTCCTCCATGACCGGCTCCGGGATGGCGTTGTCCGTCCGGAAGTAGATCATGGTCTTGTCGCCGTCCTCCTGCTGGCCGACCCGCATCTGGCTGATGTTGACCTTGTTGTTGCCGAGCAGGGTGCCGATGCTGCCGATGGCGCCGGGCTTGTCGTGGTTGTGGATCAGGATGAACCGGCCGTGGGGCGGCAGCTCCAGCCGGAAGTTTTCGATCTTCACCACCCGCGGGTATTTGCGGCCGAAGATGGTCCCGGCCACGCTGTGCCGGGCGCCGTTCACCACCGCCTTGACGGTCACGAGGTTGAGGTACTCATCGGACGAGGCCCGCGCCTCGGACACCTTGATCCCGCGCTCGCCGGCCATGACCTTGGCGTTCACGAAGTTCACCGTGTCCTGAACCATGGGGGTGAGGAATCCCTTCAGAATGGCGGTCGTAACCGGCGAGAGGTCCTGCTCCGGGAACTCCCCGGCATACTCGATGGTGATTTCGCGCGCCGGTCCCTTGCAGATCTGGGCCAGCAGGCAGCCCATGCGCTCGCCCAGGGTCAACAGCGGCCCGATCTTGGCCAGCAGCTCGCCGCTCACCGCCGGAACGTTCACGGCGTTGATGATGGTGCCGGTCTTGAGGAACGCCAGAATCTGCTCGGACACCTGGATGGCGACGTTGGTCTGGGCCTCGACCGTGGAGGCCCCCAGGTGCGGCGTGCAGATCACCCGGTCGACCTCGAACAACGGGCATGCGCCCGGCGGCTCCTTCTCGAACACGTCCAGCGCCGCGCCGGCAACCTTGCCGGAACGCAGGGCCTCGTTGAGATCGGCTTCGTTGACGATGCCGCCGCGCGCGCAGTTGATGATCATGACACCGTCCTTCATCTTGTCGAAGGCCGCCCGGTTGAGCAGCCCGGCGGTGTCCTTCAGCTTGGGCACGTGCACGGTGATGTAGTCCGAGCGCCGGTAGAGCTCGTCCAGCGAGACGGCCTCGTAGCCCGCCTTTTCAATCGCGTCGGCCGTCACGAAGGGGTCGTGAACGATGACCTGCATCTTGAGCCCGCGGGCGCGGTCGGCGACGATGGACCCGATTTTGCCGAAGCCGATGATGCCCAGCACCTTGTTGAAGATCTCGCGGCCCTGGAGCTTTTTCTTTTCCCAGATCCCGGCTTTCATGGAGGACGTACCCCAGGGGATGTTGCGGCTCAGCGCCATCATCATGGCGATGGTGTGCTCGGCGGTCGTGACGACGTTTCCGGACGGCGTGTTCATCACGATGATGCCGCGCTTGGTGGCGGCCGGAATGTCGACGTTGTCGAGACCGATGCCGGCTCGCCCCACCACCTTGAGCGAGTGGGCGGCCTGCAACAGATCCTCGGTCACCCGCGTGGCGCTGCGGATGATGAGCGCGTCGTAATCGCCGATGATCGCCTTGAGTTCATCCGGTTTCAGCCCGGCCCGCACGTCGACGCTGATCCCAGGCTCTTTGCGCAGAATGTCGAGACCGACGTCCTCCAGGTTGTCGCTGACGAGCACTTTCATCTTCCGATCCCCCTTGACGGTTTTCAGGTTGCGTGTCGATGCCGGGTCACTTCTGCATGCGCGCTTTGGTTTGCGCGACCATTTCCACCAGGCAGGCCACCTTCGGCGTGGGGCGGGCGTTCATCACGCGGGCGAACTGCTCTTCCGCCAGGTGGTCCTGGAGATACCGCACGATGTCGAACGTCTCCCACCAGCAGTCCACGACTTTGAAGCAGGGTTGCTCGAGCTCGCAGCGCATGCAGTAGCTGAATTCGACGGGCCCCCCCAGTCGCGGGCAGCGCCGGGATAAGGGGCTGAGGTTGCTGCTCATCAGTGACTACCTTTCGAAAAAATTACTTCACTCCAACCGAGAAGCTATCTGCTCTTCAGGATCTTCGGCTTGGGGTAGCTCTGCAGGATCTTCTCGGCCTCCTCGATGTCCTTAGCCGGGTATTGGAAATCCTTGAGCTCGCCGGCCAGATATTTTTCATAGGAACCGAGATCGATCAGTCCGTGGCCGCTCCAGTTGAAGAGGATGACTTTTTCCTTGCCTTCCTCCTTGGCCCTGCGCGCGAGGTCGACCACGCAGGCCAGGGCGTGGTTGGTCTCGGGCGCGGGGATGACGCCCTCGGTGCGGGCAAGCAGCAGGCCGGCTTCGAAGGTTTCCATCTGGCCATAGGCCTTGGGTTCGAACAGTCCCTCGACGACAAGCTGGCTGACCGTAGGCGCCATCCCGTGGTAGCGCAGGCCACCGGCGTGCATCGGCGGCGGCATGAAGGTGTGCCCGAGGCTGTGCATGGGCAACAGCGGAGTGTAGCCGGCCGTGTCCCCGTGGTCGTATGCGAAAGGCGCCTTGGTCAGCGTGGGGCAGGCCGCGGGCTCGACCGGGTGGATGTCGATCTGCTTGCCGTTGAACTTGTCACACACGAAGGGGAATGCGAGGCCGGCGAAGTTGCTGCCCCCGCCGGCGCAGCCGACGATCACGTCCGGGTACTCGCCGATCTTCTCGAGCTGTTTTTTGGCTTCGAGACCGACGACGGTCTGGTGCAGCATGACGTGGTTCAGCACGCTGCCGAGGGAGTAGCGTGTCTGCCCGCTCGTGTCGGTCACGGCGGCCTCGACGGCTTCGCTGATGGCGATCCCCAGACTGCCGGGGGTGTCCGGGAATTTTGCGAGAATGTCGCGGCCGGCCTTGGTCTGGTTGCTCGGGCTCGGGATGCAGGTGGCGCCCCAGGTCTGCATCATGGCCTTGCGGTAGGGTTTCTGGTCGAAACTGACGCGGACCATGAACACCTTGCACTCCAGGCCGAACTGGGAGCAGGCGAATGCCAACGCGCTGCCCCACTGACCGGCGCCGGTCTCGGTGGTCAGGCGCTTGATGCCGAAAACCTTGTTGTAGTAAGCCTGCGGCACCGCCGTGTTCGGCTTGTGGCTTCCCGGAGGGCTGGCGCCCTCGTATTTATAGTAGATGCGCGCCGGAGTCCCGAGGGCTTTTTCGAGGGCGTACGCGCGGACCAGCGGGGTCGGCCGCCAGATCGCATACACCTTGAGGACGTCTTCGGGGATGTCGATCCAGCGCTGCTGGCTCACTTCCTGCTCGATGAGGTTCATCGGGAAGACCGGGGCCAGCATGTCGGGGGTCACCGGCTTCCCATCGGGGCCGAGGGGCGGGTTCATCTTGATGTCGGCCAGCACGTTATACCATTGACGCGGGATTTCATCCTCGGATAATAAAACCTTCTTCCGTTCCATAGACCTCTCCTCCTTGATGATGGATTGGCGGTGTTTTGAAAATGATTAAGATGGACGACCCTTCCCTTGGCCGTGTTCAGTTTGCAAGGCTTTAAATTTATATACTTAAATGACGATTTTTCAGATTTTATTCTGTATTATGGCAAGCGGGGTTTAGTCAAGAAAAGAAAATGAGAAAGTTTCATGAGGACAACCGACATGAGCACCGAGCCGCGCAAGACCAAAGCCGGATTAATCGAGGAACTCAGCCGCCTGCGCCGGCAGGCGGACCGCGCGAGGGCGCTCCGCCGGAAGCTGAAAGCCCTGCGGGCCGAATGCAGCGAGCTTCAGGCGCAATGCACGGAGCAGAACCGGACCCTTGCGGTTGAGTGCCGCCTGCGGGACCAGACCGATGAGGCCCTGCGCCTGGCCGAGATGATCATTGCCCAAAGCCCGGTGGTGCTCTTCCGGCGCCGGGCCGGGAAAAAGCCCACGTTGGTCTATGTGTCCAGCAACATGATTCAGTTCGGGTATGCGGCCGAAGCGTTGCTGAGCGGCAGGATCAAGTTCAGCGAGATCGTGCACCCGGACGACCGCAACCGGCTGGTGGAGGAGGTCAAGGCATTCGCGGAAGCCGATGCCGAAGAATACACCCAGTCCTACCGAATGCTGACCCGCAGCGGCGAGGTGCGCTGGGTGGAAGACCGGACCTCCGTGGTGCGCGACGAGCAGGGTCGCAAGATCTACAACCAGGGCATCCTGGTCGATGTCACCCCGCGTCGGCTCGCCGAAGAAGAGATCCGCAAAAGCGAGGAAAAATTCCGACGCATCGTGGAGACCGCCGGGGAGGGCTTTGTCCTGATGGACGACCACCTGCGGATCGTCGAGGTGAACGACTCCTACTGCCGCATGCTGGGTTATCGGCGGGAGGAAATCCTCGGCAAAACCACCCCGGATCTCGCCAGCGACGAGTTCCGGCAGTTCATCACCGGCAGCCGCGAGCGGCTGCTCGCCATGGATTACCGCACATTCGAGGGAGCGCTGATGGCCAAGGACGGGCGCCGGGTCCCGGTCTTGATCCACGGCAATACCCTCCGCAATGCCGACGGTGCCAAAATCGGGAACGCCGCCTTCGTGGCGGACCTGACCGAGCAGAAGAAAGCCTTGCAACTGGCGGGCAAGGTCCAGCGGAACCTGATCCCTGCCAGAGCGCCGGTGATCGAGGGCTTGGACATTGCCGGCCGCAGCGACCCGTGTCAGGAGGTCGGCGGGGATTATTTCGATTTCCTCTACGGCCCCGAGTACCCGGCCGGCACCCTGAGGGTGGTCGTAGGCGACGTCTCCGGGCACGGCGTGGACGCCGCCCTGCTCATGACCACGGCGCGGGCTTTCATCCGCATGCGGGCCACGCAACCGGCAGCGCCGGTCCAGGTCGTCAGCCTGACGAACCGCGACCTGGTCCTGGACATGGGCGACAGCGGCAACTTCATGACGCTGTTCTACATGGAAATCGACCCGCGCGGGCGCACCGCCCGCTGGGTGCGGGCCGGTCACGAACCGGCGCTGCTCTACTGCCCGGTGCGGGACCAGTTTGAAGAGTTGACGGGAAACGGCGCTCCGCTGGGGGTGGATCCGGACTTCGGGTTCACGGAGCAGGCGCTGCCCGCCCTGCACCCGGGGACCATCCTGGCCTTGGGCACGGACGGCATCTGGGAGGCGAGGGACCCCGAGGGGCGCTTCTTCGGAAAGGAGCGTTTCCGGGAGGTCATCCGGCGGCAAGCCGCGGGCAGCGCGCAGGACATGCTGGCGGCCGTGTTCGACGAAGTCGACCGGTTTTGCCGGGGAATGCCCTCCCAAGACGACATCACCCTGGTGGTGGTAAAAATTGAAAAATGAGGGTTCAAGGACTCAAGGGGTCGAGGGGTCAAGCGAATTAAATGCAACCCTTCAGGTGAACCCCATAGAAAGGTCTTGCAGCCGAACGTGTAAATTTCTGTGGACTTTTTTCGGAAGACTGAGATAGTAATAACCCCGGCAAACGGCAGCCAGACTGCGTGCCGTCTTTTCGCAGACCGATCAACGCCATGAGGAAGGCACCCGCATATGGTCCAACGACGCAAAAGCACAGCCATTCGAAAACAACAAATCATCGACGCTGCCCGAAAGCTGATCATCCGCAAGGGCAGCGAGCACCTGACCGTGAGGGCCATGGCCAGGGAGGTGGGCCTGACCGAGGCGGCCATCTACCGTCATTTCAAAAGCAAACGCGAAATCCTGTCCTTTCTCATGAACCACATCATGGACACCATGCTGCACGATGTGGAGCGAACGACAGCCGAAAACCCGCCCCCCCTGGACACGATCGACCAGGTCCTTAAAAACCATCTGTCTGAAATCGAACAGCGCAAAGGGATGTCCTTTCAGATCATCGCCGAAATTATAAGCCTGGGCGACAAAAAATTGAACAAAGACGTGTACGAAAAGCTGAATCTCTATGTCGAGCGCCTCGAGAACCTTCTCTCCGAAGGTGCCCGCGGCGGCCACATAAGAGACGATATCGATTTCGGGGCATCGGCCCTTCTGCTCTTCGGAATGATTCAGGGGCTCGCCAACATCTGGGCGCTGAGCGGGTATGGCTTCGACCTCTCCGCAAAGTACGAATCGCTTTGGGCGGTTTACCGGAAAGCCGTTGAACCTCGAAAAGCGATCGAACCCAGTTGATCGTCCATCCGACCCGGCTCACCCTCAGGGCTCGCCCGTGAAGTCGAAGCTCATGCGGGTCTGCAGGTTCCCGGTGCGGATGAAAATCTCCTTCAACAGGCGCTGCTCGATCCCCGAGAGATCCTTGGGGTTGATGAAATTGTCGGGCGGGATGCCCTCCTCCAGGATGGCGCCGACCTGCCGGACCAGCCGCAACTGCATCAGAAAGCCATAAGCCTGCTCGACCTCGCTGCAGTCTTTGGCGGGCATCAGCCCTCTTTCCATCAGTTCACGCAACCGCCCCAGAGTGTTGGTCTCGGCTACGCCGTGCTTCAGGGCATACACCCGGGCGTAGTCAACGATCGGCAGCATGGCCCGCTTGATGTCGAACTTGTTGCGGTGCTCGCCCTTGGACTCGAGGACGAAGTTTCGGAAAAATCCGAGCGGCGGCTTGTGGAGCAACGCATTCTGCGTCAAGTGCCGGAAAAAGCCGGACCACCCCACCAACGATTCGAGCAAGTGCTCCCGCAGCTGAACGACCAAATCGGCATGGCCGAAGCCCACCCGGAAATCGAAAAAAATGCTGGAGTAAAGCAGGTCCTCCGCCTCGGCCGCATGGATCCATTCTGAAAAACGGCGTTTCCAGACCGAAAGCGGCTGGCAGAGCTTGGGGTTCCTGGCCATGACGTCGGCGTTGCAAAAGCGGAACCCGCAGCGGTCGAGCGCCGTGCACACGGCCTCGCCGACCTTCAGGAAATAGGCGTGGACCAGCTCCGCGGCACCGGGGGATGCATCTTCGTAGACGATGGCATTGTCCTGGTCGGTCTTTAGCGTCTGCTCCTTTCGGCCTACGCTGCCGAGAATCATGAAGGCGAATTTTAGCGGCGGCGGCTCCATGTCCTTCAGTACCAGCTCGCCCAGCCGTTTCAGAACGGCATCGGAAATGGCGGTGATGAAGCGATTCAGGTGCAGGGCCGGGGTTCCCGCCCGGATCAGGGTCTGGACGATGCGCGGCAGCCGCAGATGAACCTGCTCGATCGCCTCCACGCCCGGCGCCGCGGCGATATCGCGGATGAGAAACAGCGGCGACTGGCCCTGATTCCCCAGCACGTCCTGGTTGGTCAAAACCCCGACGACCTTCTGCCGGGCGTCCGTGACGGCCAGGTGCTTGACCCCCTGCTGCATCATGGCCATGAGCGCCTCGAACACCGGGACATCCGAAGGAATGGTTTTCAGCGGCGCGGACATGATCTCGGCCACCGGCAGCGCGATGCTGCGGCCCTCCGCGATCACTTTCATGCGCAAATCGTTGTCGGTGACGATGCCGACGATGTCCCCGGCGGCCCCATGGACGAAAATGCTGCTGCAGCGGCGGCGGCTCATCATTTCCGCGGCCTGCTGGATCGGCAGGTCGGCGCTGCAGGTCATCAGCGAGCGGGTGCAAACCTCGGACACCGGCTGGCTGAAGAGAGCCAGGGGTTCGCTCCGCGGGGTGGCGCTTTTGGCGATGATGGCGGAGTAGGTTCGATCCATCATGCGCTTGCCGAAAGCATCGGTAAAAAACTCGCTGAAAACGTCGTGGCGCCGGCACAGATCGAAAAACGCCTCATGGGCCAGCTTGCAAAACGTGGTGTCCTCGATGGTGCGCAGCGTGCGGACCGCCAGCATGTCATTGACCAGCATGGAAATGCCGCCGAACATCTCCCCTTCCCCGATGACGCTCGCCAGGGTTTTGGTGCGGTTTTCCTCGAAATAGCGCTCGGCCGCTCCCCTTTGAACGATGTACAGTCCGTCGACCCGCGATTCCCCCTGGACGAACACCACGGCGCCCCTGGGAAAAAACACGCTGCTGGTGTGCGGCGCCAGCGCGCGCAGGTCTTCTTCGGGCAGGAAGGAAAACGGCGGGATCCGCGCCAGGAAATGAGCCACCTGCGAGCCGGCGATCGTCGCGGCATAGGTCTCATTCTGCATCCGCTGGCTGAACGCCCGGTTGAAATGATCCAGGATAGACGGGTACCGGTCGCCCAGATCGAGGAAGGCTTTCTTGGGCATCAGGTAAAGGGCTGCGTCCTCCATTACGGCCAAGCTGCGGATGGACAGCCCGGCGTTCATTAGGATGGAGATGGCCCCGAAGATGTCTCCGGGGCCCAGCGCGCCTTGCAGCGTCTTGCGGCCGTCACTCTCGAAAAAGAGTTCCAGGCTGCCGGAGCGGATGAGGTACACGTAATCGAGCGTGGTCCGGCCCTGCAGCGCGAGAACCGTTCCCCGGGGAAACCTCACCAGCGACAGCTTGGATGCCGTCTCCTCCAAAACAGTGAGCGGCAGCAGCGAGAAGGGTTGAGTCTTGGACAGCAGTTCAACAGCTTCGGCCGGCATGTTCACTCCTCTTCACCTGCAGGTCGGTGCGGGTGCGGTTTGACAACTCGCACCGATTCCGTCTATATACCATACCATATCCACAGCGAATTTCGAGCTCCACCGACGTTCACCACCCGCACCCAGGCAGGGTTCATGACACCCGATCGTCTGAAAAACCGGCGACTGGCCGGTGTGTTCCTTCTGGGCTGGGTTCTCTTCAACTACCCCGTTCTCTCGCTGTTCAATCGACACACCACCCTGCTGGGGATCCCGCTGCTCTACGCCTACGTCTTCGGCGCTTGGGCGCTGGTCATCGTCCTGATCATGCTCGGCGCCCGTTTCAGCCGCCGGCCTCCCGGTCAAGGCCGCTGACGCCATGCTGACGACCGGAACCATCCTGCTGGTCGCCTTCGGCTACATGGGCCTGCTCTTCGCCGTCGCCCACCTGGCGGACCGCCGCGCGGCCCAGGGCCGGAGCATCATCAGCAACCCCTACATTTACGCGCTCTCGCTGGCCGTCTATTGCACGGCCTGGACCTTCTACGGCAGTGTGGGGCGCGCCGCCGCCGGCGGCCTTGACTTTCTCCCCACCTACATCGGCCCGACCCTGCTGTGCGCCCTGGGGTGGGTGGTCCTGCGCAAGATCGTTCGCATCAGCAAGGTCCACCGCATCACGTCGATCGCCGACTTCATCGCCTCCCGCTACGGCAAGAGCAGCACCCTGGGGAGCATGGTGGCGATCATCGCCGTGCTGGGCATCATCCCCTATATCGCCCTTCAGCTCAAGGCCGTCTCGATGAGCTTCAACATCATCAACCATTACCCCCTCATCGTCATGCCGCGGTATTTCGTGGACATTCCCGTTTTCGAAGACACCGCGTTTTACGTGGCGCTTCTGCTGGCCCTGTTTGCGATTCTCTTCGGCACCCGTCACCTGGATGCCACCGAACGGCACGAGGGCGTGGTGGCCGCCATCGCTTTCGAATCCATCGTCAAACTGCTCGCGTTTCTGTGCGTCGGCGTGGTGGTGACCTACGGCATGTTCAACGGCTTCGGCGATCTGTTCGCGAAAGCCTCGGCCCTGCCCCGGCTGCAGGAGCTCTTCATCTCCGAGATCCGCACCGGTCAATACTTCGGATGGTTGCTTGAAATTATCTTGTCGATGCTGGTGCTGGTCTGCCTGCCCCGGCAGTTCCAGGTCATCGTCGTCGAAAACGTCAACGAAGACCACCTTCAAAAGGCCATGTGGTTGTTTCCGCTCTATCTGCTGGCGATCAATGTTTTCGTTCTCCCGATCGCCTTCGGGGGCAGCGTGCATTTCACCGGCGGCGTGGATGCAGACACATTCGTCCTCACCCTGCCCATGGCCATGCGGCATGAGGCACTGGCCCTCCTGGTCTTCATCGGAGGCATGTCGGCAGCCACCGGCATGGTGATCATGGCCACGGTCGCCCTTTCGACGATGATCTGCAACGACCTGGTGATGCCCATGCTGCTGCGCCTGCCCTTCGTGCGCATCGCCCGATCCGGGGAACTCAGCACCATAGTGTTGAACATCCGCCGGGGGAGCATCGCCCTGGTGCTCTTGTCGGCCTACGCCTATTACCACTTCATCGGCGAAGCCTACGCCCTGGTGTCCATCGGCCTCATCTCCTTCGTGGCCGTCGCCCAGTTCGCGCCCGCCATGCTGGGTGGCATTTTCTGGAAGCACGGAACGCGCACCGGCGCCATCAGCGGGCTGGCGGCCGGCTTCGCCGTCTGGGCTTACACCCTGGTCCTGCCCTCCCTGGTGGAAGCCGGGCTGATCACCCCGGAGGCTGCCACCCGGGGGTTGCTCGGGGTTGCCGCTCTGAGGCCTTTCCCCTTGTTCGGGCTGGAAGGGCTCGACCCCATCGCGCACGCCGTGTTCTGGACCCTGCTGGTCAATGCCGGTCTGTACGTGGCCGTGTCCCTCTTCAGCCGGCAGAGCGCCCTCGAGCACACCCAGGCGGCGCTCTTCGTCGATGTGTTCACCTACCCCGCCAAACCGGAAGACTCCTCCATCTGGCGCGGCACGGCTTTCGTGACGGATCTGAGGTCCCTGCTGGAGCGCTTCCTGGGAGCCGAGCGGACCACCGAGGCATTGAACGCCTTTGCCGACAAACGCAAGATCCGCTGGGGGCCGCTGTCCACCGCCAACCCGGCGCTCGTCACGTACGCCGAGACCCTGCTGGCCGGCGCCATCGGCTCCGCCTCGGCCCGCGTGATGGTCGCCTCCGTCGTCAAGGAGGAACCTCTCGGCCTCGGCGAAGTGATGAACATTCTCGACGAGACTCGCCAGGTGATCGCCTACAGCCGCGAGCTGGAGAGAGCGCACGCAGAGCTGAAATCCGCAAACCTGCGCCTGCAGGAACTCGACCGCCTCAAGGACGAATTCATCTCCACCGTCACCCATGAGCTGCGCACGCCGCTGACGGCGGTGCGGTCCATCGCCGAAATCCTGCACGCCAACCCGCGGCTGCCGGAGGACCAGCACCGGAACCTGACCGCCCTGGTCGTCAAGGAGAGCGAGCGCCTGACGCGCCTGATCAACCAGGTGCTGGATTTCCAGAAGATGGAAACCGGCAAGATGGAGTGGCAGATGCTGCCCGTCGACATGCGCGAGATCTGCCGCGAGGCGCTGACGTCGGTCCGCCAGCTGCTGGACGAAAAACGCATCCATGCGAACCTTGACGTGCCGGACCATGCCCCCCCCGTCTTCGGCGATAGGGACCGTCTCATGCAGGTGATGATCAACCTGCTGTCGAACGCCGTGAAGTTCTGCAAAGATGCCGGCGGGCGGATCGACGTCCGGCTGGACGCCCGGCCCGACCACCTGGAGGTCGAGGTGTGCGACGACGGCGTCGGCATCCGGGCCGAGGACCTGGAAGTCATCTTCGAGGAATTTCGCCAAAGCTGGCACGGCTCCCGGGGCCGCCCCGCCGGAAGCGGCCTGGGCCTGGCCATCACCCGGCGCATCGTCGAGGTTCACGGCGGTCGCATCTGGGCCGAGAGCCGGCTCGGTCTCGGCTCCACCTTCACCCTCACCCTCCCCTTCACCGCACCGCCCGCCGAGTCCGGTATCGGGTAAGTCTCAAGCGAGGGTCCCCGCCATAAAACATCAGTACTTCAGCCGTGCATAATACGTTTTCTGAGACGCCTCCCGGGCTTGTTTGAGAGTGCCGACCCCTGCCGCCTCGAGCAGCGGCATCAGCTTGAGGAAGATTTCCGCCGCCGCGATCGCGTCCCCCAGGGCCGTGTGGCGCCCCATGATGGTGATCCCAAGCCGCTCGGCGATGGCTTCGAGGCTGTGCTCATCCTGCGCGGGGTGGATCACCGCGGAGAGCAGCATCGTGTCGAGCACGGGGTTCTCGAAACGCATGCCGGATCGTTCCCCTTGGAGCTGCAACAGGCGCATGTCGAAGGCGGCGTTGTGCGCCACGAGGATCGTCCCCTCGGCAAAGCGCTGGAACGACCGCAGCACCTGCTGCACGTCCGGCTGTCCCTCCAGCATTTCGGGCTGGATGCCGTGGATCCGGATCGATTCCGGCCGCAGGGCGCATTCGGGTTTTACCAGTTGTTCGTAGCACTCGGATGCCAGCAAGCGGCCGTTGACGATCCGCACCGCCCCGAGGGAGACGATCTCATCGCCTTCCCGTGGGTTCAGGCCGGTCGTCTCGGTGTCGAAAACGGTGTAGGGCAGCCCCGCCAGCTGCCGGTTGTCCAGTTCGGATGACTGCCCCGGCTGATTGAAGAGGTCGAAATCGTAGTAGACCGGACGCGCGGTGGCCAGGATGGTGTGCTGCCGGGGATGGCGGGCTTCAGCCGGCTCCACCGTTTCCAGCAACAGCCGCAGGTAGGATTCGGAAGTGTTTCCCAGGGACTGCGACCACAGCTCCGCCCGGTGCCGGGCCAAAATCTCTTTGAGCGTGAAGCGCAGCCCTTCGTCCCTGACGGAAACCGGCTGCAGCCCCCAACGGTGAAGGGTTTCCAGGCGCAGCGGCGGGCCGGGCCAGATGAAATCGATGCCCACGAAGCGGTCTTTGGCCTCCAGCCGGCATCGCGAAACGGTGTGCCCGAACTCCGCGCCGAGGCGCTCCAGGACGAACACCAGCGCCAGCGCCATGGAGGTGCCGTCCAATCGGATCCACAGAGCATCTTCCGCCGGTTCCATCTGCAGGCTGAGCCTCAGTCGGTCGCCGGCTTTGCGTCGGACCGCATCGAGGAAGTCCTGCGCCCGCATGCGCACCAGCGGGCCCGGCGGCCGGGTGGAAGCGGCGTATTCGGCCGCCACGCGGTCGGTGGCCTCTCCGGCGGCCAATACCTCCTGATGAATGATGCGGTGGAATTCATGGCTCTTGGCCCGCGGCAGGTCCGGGACATCGAGAATCAGCTCCACGGCCGACCGGATGCCGGCCAGGGCCCGGCGCATCTGGATGGTATAGGATTGTACCAGCGACTCCGCCTGCCTGAAGGCCTCCATCTGCTCCGTGGCATCGGTGAGAATCAGTGCGAAGGCGCTCATCTCCAGCCGCGGGCCTAGAATCGGAACCGCCGCGACCTGCAGCAGGCGCCTGCTTCGGCCGGCGATCACGAAAGACGACGCCAGCTCACGCCCGCCGCGGCGGAGATTGACGGCGATTTCATCCAAGGCGCCCGCGATGAGGGGCTTGTCTATCGCGCTGAAAATCGAGCGGCCCAGACCGACCATCCCGTCGGTCTGGGCCGGATGCAAGCCGGCAGGGGCCTCTCCCGGGGACTCCAGCAGCTGACGGGCGCGCTCGTTGTAGAGGATGATGCGCCCTTCCGGGTTGCAGACCAGGACCCCCTCGGGCAGCTCGGCCAGGACGACGGAGAGGATATTCTTCTCTTCCTCGATGCGGGCGCGCGCCTCCGCGATGCGCTCCTCCACGGAACGGTGCAGCGCCTCGAAGGCGTCGGCGGACGTGTTGATGGCGGCGGCCAGCTGCAGCACATCGCGGCTGCCTTCGACGTGGAGGCGGTGCCCCGTGTTCACGCCGTGCATGATGCCGGTTTCCTCGGCGATCCTGCTGATCGGAAAAACGTACAGCCGGAACACCCATTCGATCGCCAGACCCGCCCCGGCGATCAGGAGGAGCCCTCCGCCGACCACATAGATCCCATGCGGTTGGACCAGGCCCCGCACCATGTCGCGCTCGGCAGGGGTGAGATCCAGCCAAAACAAGACGGCAAAGCAGCCGACCACACCGACGAAGAACAGGATGCACACCAGCACAAACAGCCAAAAGGAGTAGTGTTTCGTCAGCCGCGGCATTCGAGCAACTCTTTAACCTTGACCACGAGATCCGCGTTCGAGAAGGGCTTGGTCACGTAAGCGTCGGCCCCGAGGTCCAAGCCTTTGGTCACATGGGCCTCGCTGCCCAGGGCGGTCAGCAGCACGATACGGATGTCCTTCCAATCCGGGTTTTCGCGCACCCGTTGGCAGACTTCGAACCCGTCCACCACCGGCAGCATGATGTCCAACAGAATGAGATCGGGGTGGTCCCGGACGACGGCTTCCATGGCCTCCTCGCCGCTGAAGGCGACCAGCGTGTCGTACCCGTTCTGCTCCATCAGGAACTGCAGGGCCACGATGATACTGGGCTCGTCATCCACGATGAGGACTTTTTTAGCCATGGATTACCTCGCCATCTGTCGAAAAGGAACGTCAATATCTCAAGCGAAAGTGCAAGCAACTCAATGGATCTTCTGATGAAGTCGCTTTTTTGCAGCTCCGTGGGAGCGGCTTTCCAGCCGCGATCCATCGGGACCGAAAGCCTTCCCACGTCCCTGCTCAGGCTTTCCGCCCCTGGGCATACCCGACCGTGCTGAGCGCCTGCTTGATTTCATCCAGAACCACCGGGTCGTCGATGGTGGCCGGCATCTTCCACTCCTTGTTGTCGGCGATCTTCTGGATCGTGCCGCGCAGGATCTTGCCGGAGCGGGTCTTGGGCAGCCGCTTGACCACCGTGGCCGTCTTGAAGGAGGCCACCGGCCCGATGCGGTCGCGCACCATCTGGACCACCTCCTTGACGATTTCGTCGTGGCCGCGCGTGACCCCGGTTTTCAGAACGATGAAACCGATGGGCACCTGGCCCTTGAGGGCGTCGTCCACCCCCAGCACCGCGCACTCGGCCACGTCCTTGTGGTCGGACAGGATCTCCTCCATGGCGCCGGTGGAAAGTCGGTGGCCGGCCACGTTGATGATGTCGTCGGTGCGCGACATCACGAAGACATAGCCGTCCTTGTCGATGAAGCCGGCATCGGCCGTCTTGTAATAGCCCGGGAATTCCTCCAGGTAGGACTTGATGAACCCCTCGTCGTTGTTCCACAGGGTGGGCAGGGTGCCGGGCGGCATGGGCAGCTTGGCCACCAGCGCCCCGATGTCACCGGCCTTCACCGGCTGTTTGTCGGATCCCAGAACCGCCAGGTTCCAGCCCGGGACGGCTTTGGTCGGCGAGCCCTCCTTCACCGGGAAATGGTGCAGTCCCAGGCAGTTTCCGGCTATGGCCGATCCCGTCTCGGTCTGCCACCAATGATCGATCACGGGGATCTTAAGGCTCTGCTGGGCCCAGCGCAGGGTGTCCGGGTCCAAACGCTCGCCGGCCAGGAAAAGGGTTTTGAACCGCGACAGATCGTACTTTTTCATGAGCTCCGCACGCGAGTCTTCGCGCTTGATGGCCCGGAAAGCCGTAGGCGCCGTGAAGAGGCATTTAACGCCGTGCTGCGAAATCACCCGCCAGAACGCGCCGGCGTCCGGCGTGCCGACCGGCTTGCCCTCGTAGAGGATGCTGGTGCAGCCTTTGAACAGGGGGCCGTAGACGATGTAGGAGTGCCCCACCACCCAGCCCACGTCCGAGGCCGCCCAGTAGACGTCGCCGGCATCGACGTTGTAGATGGCCTTCATGGTGTATTTCAGGGCGACCACGTGGCCGCCGTTGTCGCGCACCACGCCCTTGGGGATGCCGGTGGTGCCGGAGGTGTAGAGGATGTAGAGCGGGTCGGTGGCCTTCACCGGCACGCACTCGTGGGGCTTGGCCTTGGCCATGACCTCGTTCCAGTCCAGGTCGCGCCCGGGCTTCATCTCGGCCTTCTGCATCGGCCGCTGCACGATGATGCAGTGCTCGGGTTTGAAGGAGGCCATCTCGATTGCCCCGTCCAAGAGCGGCTTGTAGGGAATGACGCGGTTGACCTCGATGCCGCAGGAGGCCGACACGATCAGCTTGGGCTTGGCGTCGTTGATGCGCACGGCCAGCTCCGGCGCCGCGAAGCCGCCGAACACGACCGAGTGCACGGCCCCCAGGCGGGCGCAGGCGAACATGGCGATGAGCGCCTCGGGGATCATCGGCATGTAGACGACCACCCGGTCGCCCTTGGCCACGCCCTGGGCGGAAAGGGCGCCCGCGAAACGGGCCACCTCGTCGCGCAGCTGGGTGTAGGTGAACGTCTTGAGGGTCTGGGTGACCGGGCTGTCGTAGACCAGGGCCGCCTGCCCGCCGCGGCCTTTGTCCACGTGCAGGTCGAGCGCGTTGTAGCAGGTGTTGAGCTCGCCGCCGGTGAACCAGCGGTAAAACGGCTTGCGGGAGTCGTCCAGCACCTTGTCCCACTTCTTGTACCAGTGGCAGTCTTCGGCGACCCTGCCCCAGAAGCCGTTGGGGTCTTTGATCGATTGGCCATGATCGGCGTCGTACGGGTTGGTCATGGGTGATCCTCCTTGGATGTTTTGAGTTCAGTACCAACGGCTTTGGAAAATCAAGGGAGTTTCGGGGCAAGCCTCGGCTGCCGGTATATGCCCGTAACAGGGGTGTCCCCCTGAGGCTCTCAAAAAGCCTCATAAGACGCGTTGCGCGGTCCACACAACTTAATGACAAGACGAAGTCGGTTCTTTTCTGTGGGAGAGGCTTTCAGCCTCGATCATCGCGGCTGGAAAGCCGCTCCCACAGAAAAAATTTCAGCTTCATGGGAACTCAATTTTGAGGTTCCCCCTCCCCCTGCGGGAGGGTCCGGGGGAGGGGGAACCTGACGCTCGATTCAGTTACACTGCTTGTGCAGCCTCAACGCGCGAGGCTATCCCCACAGCCCCCAGCCGAAGCTGGCGGTGAAGAGGATGCAGAAGGCCACGATTCCGATCATCCACAGGTCTTCGGGTTTCATTGTTGGAGTTCTCCTTTCAGAAAAGGGGATTTCATCCCGTCGGTTTAGGCTTCCTTGATCACGATCATGGTTTCCTTCTCGGCGCGCGCGCACTGCACGTCGGTGGTGGTCGACAGCTCGCACTTGAAGCACAGGGCCCACATCATGACGATGCCGATGATCCACCAGGCGATCTGCCAGGACCACAGCGGCGGGAACCCGGCGAAGGAGAAGGCCGTGTTGCCCAGGATGCAGGCCGGGCCTATGGCGAAGAAATACCAGAGCGGGGTGCCGATTTTCATGACCCCGCGCCACTTCTTGGCCGACTCGCTGGGCGCGTCGATGCTGTCGAGGAAGGTGCGTATCTCGTTCTGGCGCTTGATGGTCTCCTCGTTGTCCTTCAGGCCCAGCCCCTTGCAGAGATAGGCCACCACTATGCCTACGAACCCGCCCCAGAAAGCGCAGTGCATGCTCAGCAGGTTCGGCCAGACATAGTAGGTCAGGAAGACCGCGATCATGCCGGTCAGAACGCCCAGGACCGCGCCGATGCTGGGATAGCGGAAGCCCCAGCAGACCGCGACCAGCAGCACGTACATCACGAAGCCGAAGGCCGTGGCGAGCGCCCCCAGGATGACCAGGGCCGCCTTGGAGTTGAGACCGATCATCACCGCGGCGATGGTCAGGATGGTGGCGAACAGCCGGTTCATCCAGATCTGTTCGGCGTGGCCGCACTCCTGTTTGCGAACGTATCTCCACCACACGTCGCGCAGCAGGATCGATCCGCCGGTGTTGATGTACGGGGCGGCCGTGGAGTGAATGGCGGCGATGGCCCCCAGGAACACGATCCCGAGGACGAACGGCGGCAGGTAGTTGGCCATCAGGATCGGCACCACGTCGCTGTCCTTGGTGAACTTCAGGATGCCGCTGACCTCGAGGACCTTGGCGCCCATGCCCTGGATGGCGGTGAAGTAGAACAGGGCGAAGCCGACCACGAAGGTGGACATGAAGGCCTGCTGCCAGCCCAGTACCTTGGGGCTCTTGATCCCGAAGAAGTTCATGGTGAAGGCCGGGGAGGACTGGATGCCCATCAGCGAGAACATGTAGGTCAGGGCCATCACCGCGGTCCAGATGACGGTTTTGTTGGCCTTGGCGTAGGCGCCGGCGTCACTGGTGATGAACATCACGGCGGGCACCTCGAGCAGGCTCTTGTTCAGCTTGGCGACCGTCTGCGAGAACTGCGTCCAGCCGCCGAACTCGGGCCGGTTGATGACGTAATACCCGAGCAGGACGATGCCGCCCACCAGGAAGACGAACTGGAACACGCCGACCCAGGCGCTCGCCTTCATGCCGCCCGTGCAGACGTAGAACCAGACGATGAAGGCCATGATCCAGGCGCCCCAGACGAAGTCGATGCCGGCGACCCACTGGAAGAGCGCCGCCGAGGCCATCATCTGCACGGCCGAGTAGAACAGGGAATACAGCAGGGCCGTGATGACCACCAGGAAGCGCAGGGGCTCGCTGTTGAAAAAGTAGGCGTACATGTCGCCGGGCGTGATGAACCCGTAGCGCTTGCCGAGCAGCCACTGGCGCTTGGCGAAGAAGGTGCCGCTGATGGGGATCGTCAGCACGTAAAACGACGCGAAGGCGTAGGCCAGGCCGTCGCGCCAGATCAGGCCGGGGTGCCCGATGAAGGTCCAGCCCGAGAACGAGGCCGCGGTGGCGGCCATCAGAAAGGCGATGAAGGGCACCGAACGCCCGCCGATGGCGTAGCCGGCCGAGGTTTTTTCCGCGAAAAAGCCCTGCAGGCCTTGCCAGAAAGCGTAGACCACGTAAATGCCGAGCATGATGTATACCCAGGTAATGCCGCTCATGGATGATCCCTCCTTATTGAGTGAAGGTGAACTCCTTAGATCCCACCTGCTGACCTTGCAATACCGATGGTCTGATCCTCATCACCTCCCTTCCCAAGGAAGTTGATTTCTTTTTTGTGGGAGCGGCATCTTGCCGCGATTTTATCGCTGCTGGAAGCCGCTCCCACAAGGAACAAACTTTCTCGACGGCAAAGCGGCGCCGAACGCCATGACCCGCTTACCCCGCCATCTTGCGGATTTCATCCACGATCTCGGGGTTGGCCAGGGTCGTGACGTCGCCGACATCCTTCTTGTTGGAGATGGCCCCCAGCACCCGGCGCATGATCTTGCCGGAGCGGGTTTTCGGCATGTCCCTGACGATCCAGACCTTGCGCGGCTTGGCGATCTTGCCGATCTCGGTCGAGATGGCGTCGGAGATTTTCTTTTCAAGCTCCTTGCTGGGCTTGTAGCCCGGCTTGAGCGCCACGTAGAGGTCGGGCTCGCGCCCCTTGATCTCGTGTGCCACCGGCACCACCGCGGCCTCGGCCACCTCCGTCACCGTCATCGCCGCCGACTCGATCTCCTTGGTCCCCAGGCGGTGGCCGGAAACGTTGATGACGTCGTCCACCCGGCCCAGGATGCGATAGTATCCGTCCGGCGCTTCCACGGCTGCGTCCCCGGCCATGTAAGGCCAATCGCGCCAGTCCTTGCTCTTGGGGTTCTTGCAGTAACGCTCGAAGTACGTTTTCACGAAGCGGTCGCGGTCGCCCCAGATGGTCTGGAACATGCCCGGCCAGGGGTTCTGGATGCAGATGTTGCCGGCGCGGTTGGCCCCCGGCGGGACCACGCCGCCGGCGTCGTCGTAGATGATGGGGTGGATGCCCGGCATCCCCGGCCCGGCGCTGCCCGGTTTCATGGGCTTTATGGCCGGGATGGTGCTGCACAGGAAGCCGCCGTTTTCAGTCTGCCACCAGGTGTCCACGATGGCGGCCTTGCCCTTGCCGACGAAGTTGTAATACCAGCGCCAGACTTCGGGCTCGATGGGTTCGCCCACCGTGGTCATGTGCTTGAAGTTGAAATTGTATTTGGCGGGCTCTTCCGGCCCGAGCTTGCGCAGGGCCCGGATGGTGGTGGGCGCGGTGTGGAAGATGTTCACGTTCAGATCCTGGGCGATCTTCCAGGCCCGCCCGGCGTCCGGGAAGGTGGGCACGCCCTCGTAGATCACCGTGGAAGCGCAGACGGCCAGCGGCCCGTAGACGATGTAGGAATGGCCGGTGATCCAGCCGATGTCGGCCATGCACCAGTAAACGTCCTCGGGATGGATGTCTTGCACGAACTTGGAGGTGCCGGCGACATAGGCCAGGTAGCCGCCTGTGCTGTGCTGGCAGCCCTTGGGCTTGCCCGTGGTGCCGCTGGTGTACATCAGGAAAAGCGGCGCCTCGGCCGGCATCTTTTCGGGCTCTACCCGCGCGCCGTAGAAATCCTTGAGGAGGTCGTTCACGACGTGGTCGCGGCCCTTCACCATGGGGGTGGGGCTGGAGGCCTTGCCGGGGTAGCGCTGCCACACCAGCACCGTGTCCACCTTCTGGCCGTCTTTGGCTGCCAGGTCGCAGGCGATGTCCGCGTTCTGCTTGTGGTCGCCGAGGGTGCCGTTGCGCCAATAGGCATCCATGGTGATCAGCACCCGGCTCTGCGAGTCCACGATGCGGTCGGCGCAGGCGCGGCCCGAAAACCCGCCGAACACCTGGGAGTGGATCACCCCCAGCCGGGCGCAGGCCAGCATGGTGATCGGCAGCTCCGGCACCATGGGCATGTGCAAGGTCACCCGGTCGCCCCTCTTGAGCTTGGCGGAGTCGCGCAGCAGGGCGGCGAACTCGTTCACCCGCACGTAGAGTTCCTGGTAGGTGATGTGCTCGTACTTCTCGTTGACGGGCTCGGGGGCAAAATGGATGGCGGTCTTGTTACTGTTCTTCGCCAGATGCCGGTCGATGCAGTTGTAGGACGCGTTGATCTTGCCGCCGACGAACCATTTAAAGCAGGGGGCGTCGCTGGTGTCGAGCGTGGTGTGCCAGTACTCGTACCAGCTGAGCAGATCGGCGTATTCCTTGAAGCAGTTGGGAAAGTTCTCCAGGCTGAACCGCTTGTAAATTTCCGGATCGGTCATGTTGGCCTGGGCGATGAATTCCGTTGTGGGGTGAATTAAGTTTTCCTCCCCCCAGTGTACCGCAATTTCAGCTTCGGATGTCCCGGTGGTTTCTTTCTCTGCCATGCCTGACCTCCTTTTTTATTTTAGTTAAAGCCCCAACCAAACCGCGTGACGATAAAGGACGGGTTCTATGTTCTCCGCAACCTCCTTTCTGATGCAGTGATGTAGGCGATGAGGCCGGCGGTTGAAGCACGCTAATCCGAGTTCCGCATGACGATGCCTCGCCCGAAGATTTCGAACGCTACGTCCAGCGTCGGTTTCAGGAAATCCTTGCGCGGATCCAGGCCACGCTTGCTTTCTTCCCACAGCACCAACCCGGAAAACAGGGCCCACAAAATCATGGCCAGCTGTTGTGGATCTCGATTCAGGATGTTGCCGTCGTCCACTCCTTTTGCGAAAATGTCGGCCAGCGTGTCGAGAGATTGTCGCGAGAGGCCCATGATCTGGTCGAGGAGATCGGGTGAGATGTTGTCGAGGGTCTCGCTGGCCTGGAGGTGTGAAAGCGTGACGAACACGGGCGGATCGATCTTGTAGGCCTCGCAAAGGGCTTCCTTGACCGCTGTTATGCGCTGCGCATGTGACATTTCTTTTCTTTCTTTGACGCGCTGCAGCCGCAAGCTCAAATGCTTGAGCATTCGAATCGACAAGGCGGAATAAAGTTCATCCTTGTTCTTGAAGTAGATGTAAAGCGTTCCCGGGCTTAGCTCGGCTTCTTCTGCAATGTCCTTGATGGTGGCTTTTGAAACCCCCTTGGAAACAAAAACCCGCTTAGAAGCCGCGATGATTTGCTGGCGGCGTCTTTCGCGATCTCTTATCTGTCGTTCATGGATTGGCATTTATTTAATGAATTAAGTTCACTATGTAATATACTATAAAAATTATGCCTTGTGTTTGTCAAGAAAAATCTTTTCATTTTTTTTTATTTATTATAAACTATGATTTATACTACAATGTAACAGTGGTTTTGGCCGCCGGGAAGAACCCTTGCAATTGTTATCCGGGTTAAGTTATTTAAATGGGGTTAGGGTACGAGCGCATGGTGTGGTAGGAAGGAAAGGAGCCTTTTATGCTGTCCATGCCCAAGAAATGGGATGAAATGCCGCCCAGCGTTAAAAAGGCGATCATCTTTTTGCTGGTCGGTTGGGCCGCTCACTACATTTTTTATTTCGGTTTTATCGCCGAGGATCAGCCTGAAAGGGTCACCTATCTCAATCTGGGGGTAGGCATCGCGATCTGCTATTGCGTCGCAACGATCAGAAAATGGGCACGCAGGCTGTGCATTTATTTCAACATTATCATGGTGGTCATGTACACCTTGTTCGCCGTCGCCTTTGCGCAAGGCGGCAAGGTCAACCTGCTCATCCTCACCGCCGTCACTGCAGTCTCGTTCGGCTTTTCACTCTATTATCTCTTACAGAAAGAGGTTTTTTTGTTTTTCTCGCCCCCTGAAAAGAGCGAGGATGAGGGCGAAAATGAGTCCCCGCCGGCGCCTTAGAAGAAAAACATCGAATAGTGAGCGGGTCTGTTGGTGATGATGGTGCGGGAGCACAGAGTGAAAACCCACTCCTCTTTAGGAAAACCCCCGGAGGAAAGGATCATGCAGCTTAAACCCAAAGACGTGGCCTGCGCGTGCGGCCATGTTACCAACCTGACGACAAAAAAACTCCTCTGCATCAAATGCGCAAAGTATGTTTTCTACGACGAAAACGAAAAGAAATTGCATCGGCGCCAGAGCCTGTATGTCACCGCAATCATCGTGATGGCTCTGAGCTTCGTCGCTTACTTTTTTGTGGAGATGGTGTTGGGCCCTGTATTGTTGCTGATAGAAAAATAAGGCTTGATCCAGTCACTCGGAAGCAGGTAACACCGCACAGCGCCATCCTACATTAGTAACGAAGTTGGTTTTTTTATGGGAACGGCTATCCAGCCGCGATGATCGAGGCTGAAAGCCTCTACCACAAAAACCCTGGCTGCAACAACGATCACCCTGCCTCGAGGCGGAATACCGTTCTCGCCTCATTATCTATAGAGCCTACCACAGACGACTGATGCGCCGGAGCGATTTCACGTCCTCAGGCCGAATGTTCTGCTTGGCATAGTTGACGACGTATTGAGGTATATGCCCGGTTTTGAGGTAAGCGCTGAAATCAGCCTCGATCTTTGAGTTGGAAAACCTCCAATCAACCCCGGAGGAACGAAAAAGATCGTAGACGCTGCATTGCCGGATCATCGCCAGGCTCGCGAGATATTCGTCGTTGCTGATGAAGGCTTTCTCGCAGTGCGCGTTTTCGAAATAGGCCAGAGCGGCGAAATAAGCCGCAACCAGCATGACCAAAAAAACCGCATTCCCGTTTAACATGACTGCCTCTCTACACCGCAGATCTCAGACCCGGTGGCATTCGCCGGCACCGGACTGGACGATTGTATTTTAACGCTCCACTATAACCATACGTCAGAATTTTTGCATTGCAACCCTGGGTTCAGCGGCAGGCCACTCTGTTTTAACACCTAAATATTACACATTATTTTCTACATGAATGCCAGGGCAAACAGCCACCGTTTCCACCGGCCTTCAAAAGCCGGAGGGAAAGCGCCTTGTTATATTATCCATCGGCAGAGAGGATAAAATCTTTAGCGGGGTAGTTGAAGGTCGGGGTGCGGGTTGAACGCCGGGTAGTTCAGCAAGCGATGGGGTTTTCAAATCGCCGGTTTAGGCGTCCGGCGCTATCCGACAAGCTGCGATGCTGATTCCAAAATCCCCACCAACCCTCTTTGGCAAAGGGGGGCGAAGAGGGATTTCGTTGCAACACGCGGATGGCGTCGCACGCCATAACCTGCTTCATATGGCGTGCGGTCGTCGCCGCTTGGCCGGGGAGGCTCAACGGTATTAGCTCTCCCGCAATATTTGGGGAAATAACTCACCCTCCTAAAGAGAGCTTCCCCTTCAGCCGCACCGGTGAAACTGCGGGGATCGGCTACTGTTTCGGCGCGGTTGGAGCCGGCTGGGCACCGGCCGGCGTTTGCGCGGGCGTCTGCTCCGTGCCGGCTTGGGGTTTCTTGCCCTCTTTCTTTGTATCGTCGGAGCCGTCCACCTCGGCGATCGCCCCCAGGCTGGGCGGTGCTTTTTTCGACAGGTCGCTTTGCCCGCTCGGCTGATCGCAGGCAAAAAGCATCAATGCCGCCCCCATCACCAAAATCCCCAACACCCACCCGATTTTTCCTTTAGAGTGATTCCTGCGTTCCATGACTACTCCTTTCCTTGATAAAATTGATGCCAAAACCTGCTGCGGGCTCAGGTCGCGCGGAAGGATCGTCATTTTCAAGTGGAGGTCGCCGGATCAGGCGCTTCGGCAGCAGGACGATCCGTATGGTAGCCGGAATGAACAAAATATGCAAGAGCCGAAAGAAGAAGTTACTCCAAAATGCGGCCTCGCCGCCGGCCTCGATTTATTTTTTGTATTTCCTGATTGCTTTCTCGAACCCGCCCATGGCGTTGCGGATGACAGCGTCCTCCACGCAGAAGGCGATGCGGAAGTGCCCCGGCCCGTGGAAGCCGCTGCCGGGTACCACCAGGACTCGTTCGGCCTTGAGCACCTGGACGAACTCGATGTCGTCCGGTATGGGCGAACGGGGGAACAGGTAGAAGGTGCCCGCCGGCTTGACGAACTCATACCCCATGGCGGCCAGGCCGTCGCAGAGCAAGTCGCGCTTGCGCTGGTAGGCGCCGATGTCCGTTTTCTCCCCCTGCAGCCGGGCCACCGCCCGCTGCATCAGCGCCGGCGCGTTGACGAAGCCCAGGATGCGGTTGGCAAGCGCCATTCCGCCCAGCAATGCCTTGCGATGGCTCGCACGGGGATTGACGGCCACGAAACCGATGCGCTCCCCCGGAATGGAGATGTCCTTCGAGTATGATGTGGCGATGATGCTCTCCCGGTAGGCCGTGAAGATGCTCGGGACCGTGACCCCGTCGTAGACCACCTTACGGTAGGGCTCGTCCGAGATCAGGTAAATGGCGCGGTTGAATTCCTTGGACTTGGCCTCCAGCAGCTCTCCAAGGGACTTGAGGCTCTCCGCGGAATAAACGGCGCCGGTGGGGTTGTTGGGCGAATTGATCAGCACGACTTTGGTTTTCGGCGTGATGGCCGCAGCAAGAGCTGTCAGGTCGAGCTGAAAATCGGGCCGGCTCGGTGCGGTCTTGAGCACGCCGCCGTGGTTGTCGGCGTAGAACCCGTATTCGACGAAACAAGGCACGGGCGTCAGCACTTCGTCGCCGGGGTCGAGCAGGGTCTTCAAAGCAATGTTCAGGGCCCCGGCCGCACCGCAGGTCATGATGACATCCGTGCCCTCCACCGGCACTGCCTGCTCCTTGGCCAGAAACCCGGCCACCGCGCCGCAGACGTCCGGATAGCCGGTGTTGGGCATGTAGGCGTGCGCACCGATGGGTTCGCTGCCGACGAGTTCCTTCAGCACCTCCTCGAATTTGACCGGCGGCGGCAGGTTGGGGTTGCCCAGGCTGAAGTCATAGACATTTTCGGGGCCGTACTTCTTTTTGAGCTCGGCCCCCTCCTCGAACATGCGCCGGATCCAGGAGGCGCCGGTGATGATGGTCTCGATTTTCTTGGCAATCGTCATGGGTGGTTGTCCTTTTCAAGAAAGTAGGACATATCCATTAGACCCTATCTGATGTCAAGCAGAAAGTTGGAGTGAGGGCCTGCCCCAGGGGCGCTGAACGAGCTATGCGTGGCGTTTGCCATCGCAAAAGAAGAATGCTATGGGTACAACCGTATTCTTATTAAAACGACAACGGATGGAGGTACGGTATGGCGGCATTGCGGATCGTGGGCTTGGTTTTGGCGGTGGTGTTGTTCGTCGGCTGCGCCAGCCAGATGAACCAGGTCAGGCTTGGCATGACCAGGGACCAAGTCATCAGCGCGGTCGGCACCCCCAGCAGCACCAGCGCGATGGAAAACACCGAATATCTTAAATATCAGCTCTGCAGCGACTGGATCTTCACGGATCGCTACTATGTCCGGCTGAGCGACGGCAAGGTGGACGCCTTCGGACGGGTGGGGGATTTCAATCTCGGGTACTGAGGATAGTTCCGCGGCCTCGGGGCCGTGGCCGGCGAGCCGGGTCAACGATCCGCACGCAAGCGACCCAGGCCCTACCCCAGGCCGGCCGACCGCATGACACGCTTGACGTACTGACGGGTTTCCGTGTACGGCACGTCCCCGTTGTACTGCTCCACCGCGCCGGGGCCGGCATTGTAGGCCGCCAGAGCGCGTTTGACGTCGCCGCCGAACCGGTCCAGCATCTGTCGCAGATAGCGGGCGCCGCCGTCGATGTTCTGATGAATGTCGAACACGTTGGTGACGCCCAGCTCCCTCGCGGTTTCCGGCATGAGCTGCATCAGGCCCTTTGCCCCTGCCGGCGACACCGCACTCGCCTGGAAATTGGACTCCGCACGGATAACGCTGCGTATCAACTCGGGGGCAAGGTTGTATTTGGCGGCGGCCTGCTGAATCGATTTCTCGACCGGCTGGCTGGATGAGGCGTCGACGCGGGATTCGTTTGAGGGGTTCCGCTGGGATCGGCGGGTGCGCGGATCGCTTTGGGCCCTGGGGGCTCGGTCGGATTCTCCCGGCGGGGGGGCCTTGGCGATCCGTGCCTGCTCGGCGGTTTCCGTCGCCCGTGGACCGACGGCGGCGCTGTTCGAAACGCCGGGCATGCTCGACAGACGCGGGGTTTGAGTTTTCAGGACCGGGCTTTTCAGGTACTGGGATATTTTCATCCCCGCCGCGAGGCCTTCGGTCGACGCGAGCTTCTCGTTCTTCAGGACGTCCTGAAATGAAGCCAGGTTCTTGCGTGTTGCATTGGCCGACCGGGGACCAGCGGTTGCGGCGGACCGGGGTTCAAGATAATCGCGCACCTTCAAAGTCTTTTCTATCGCCATTGTAGCTCCGGCTGATTAGAGTTGATTTTGGAATTAAGCGCTCGCGCCAGGAATGCCCGGCGTATGATCTAATCTCGGCTCGATCGACCGCCGGAGCAACAATACCTGAGTTCAACATTAAGCCTGAAAATTCCAAGCAATTCTCATTCCAGCTTTTGACGAATTTTCCGCGAGGATGCGCAATACTCAAATAACACAATAATTTTAAATACATTCTTCCCATTTGGATAGTTGTCGATGCACCCTCCATTTTTCAGATACGTTGTCCTGACAGCGGCAGAAATTGCCGGCCGGGATCAAATTTTTGGCTGTCCGGCCATCGATTGCAGATTTCAGCGTGATGTAATAAATAGGTTCTCCCAAAGCAGCCCTTCCTGCGACGGCTGAATCGCGGCTGGAAAGCCGCTCCCACAGGTTTTAATAAACACAATTTCCAAAGAGGGATAGCCCATGGAAAAGGAAACACCCGGTCTGATAAAGCTGCGCAGGGACGCAATGGCCATTTTTAAATCCGCCCTTGCAGCCGTTGATCCGGAAGAAGCGGTGCGCCGCCATCTCCGGATCGAAGGAGAAACGCTCTCGCTGGAGGGGCGGCGCTATGATCTGGGCGCCTGCGAACGCATCCTGGTGGTGGGCGCCGGCAAGGCGGTGGCACCCATGGCCAAGGCCCTGGAGGACATGCTGGGCGACCGAATCGACTCGGGCGTGCTGGTGGTCAAGGACGGGCACGGCCTGCCGCTCAAAAAAATCCGCGTGCGGGAGGCGAGCCACCCCGTGCCCGACGAGCGCGGGGTGGTCAGGCACGCTCGAAATCCTGAAGCTTTTGGAAGGCGCCGGCCCGCGCGACCTCGTTCTCTGCCTGATATCCGGCGGCGCCTCTGCGCTGCTGATCGCACCCGCCGAGGGGGTCAGCCTGCCGGACAAGCAGGCCACCACTCGCAGCCTGCTGGCCTGCGGCGCCACGATTCACGAAATCAACACCATCCGCAAACATCTCTCGCGCGCCAAGGGTGGGCAGCTGGCGCGCGCGGCGCACCCGGCCGCCGTGCTGAGCCTCATCCTCTCGGACGTGGTGGGCGATGACCTCGACGTGATTGGATCGGGGCCGACCGTACCCGACCGCAGCAGCTTTCAGGACACCATGGACATTTTCAAGCGCTACGAGATCTGGGACAGCATCCCGGCGCCGGTGCGCGAACGCGTGTCCCAGGGGGTAAAGGGCGCTCAGCCGGAGACGCCCAAGCCGAGCGACCCCGCCTTTGAAGGCTGCGCCCAGGTGCTGGTCGGGTCCTGCCTGCGGGCGCTCACGGCGGCCGCGGAAAGCGCCGAACGATTGGGCTTCCGCAGCCTCATCCTCTCCTCAAAGGTCGAAGGCGAAGCCCGCGAGGTGGCCAAGGCGTTGGCGGCCATCGGCAAGGAAGTCCTGAGCTCGGGTCATCCGCTGAAGCCGCCGGCCTGCATCCTGACGGGCGGCGAAACCACGGTGACGCTCCAGGGGGACGGCCGCGGCGGTCGCAACCAGGAATTCGTGCTGGCAGGCGCGCTCGCGCTCGATGGAACGGACCGGGTCGTTGTTCTGGCCGGCGGGACCGACGGCACCGACGGCCCCACCGACGCCGCCGGCGCCCTGGCGGACGGGCTCACGATCCGAAAAGCGAAAGCGCTGGGCATGGATCCCCACGCCTTCCTGAAGCGCAGCGATTCCTACCATTTTTTCAAACTGCTCGACGACCTCATCATCACCGGCCCCACCCGGACCAATGTGATGGATGTGTACATGCTTCTGGTTGGAGAATGAGAACCGGAGGGTGCAAGGATCCGAGGGGCCGAGGGTTCAAGCGAGAAAAAGAGACCATGATCCGCCGTCAGGCTCTTGGTTTGTTCATATCAGCCTTACTCCTCAGCGGCTGCGCGGGCTGGCAGCGTGGGGATTGGCCGCAGGGTCTCGCAGGCATCCCTCCGCAACATGAGATCGCCTCGGTCCCCTTCTTTCCCCAGGACGAATACCAGTGCGGCCCGGCCGCCCTCGCGATGGCCCTTGCCTGGAGCGGTTTAGACGTCAAACCCGCGGAGCTGACCGAAAAGGTCTACACAGCCGCCCTCAAGGGCAGCCTGCAGCCGGCCATGATCGCCGGCGCCCGCCGCTCCGGCCGCCTGGCGTACGTGATCTCCGGAACCGAATCCCTGATCCGTGAAATCGCCGCCGGTCACCCCGTGATTGTTCTGCAAAACCTGGGATTGTCATGGATACCGTTCTGGCACTATGCCGTTGCCGTCGGGTACGACATGCCGCGGGATGAGGTCATGCTGCATTCCGGTCTGGATGCCCGGCAGCGGCTGTCCATGCCGGTTTTTCAAAACACCTGGGCCCGCGCGGAGGACTGGGGGCTCCTGGTTTTGAAGCCCGGCGAGCTGCCGGCGACGGCCACGGAAGGCAGGTTCGTCGAGGCCGTGCTCGGGCTTGAAAAAGCAAAACAGCCGGCAGCTGCCGTGCAGGGCTACCGCGCCGCTCTGAATCGCTGGCCCCACAACCTGGCGGCCATGATGGGCCTGGGCAACAGCTACTACGCACTCGGGGATTTGAAAAACTCGGAAGCGGCGTTCCGGCAGGCCGCGGAATCCCACCCCCACGAGGGCGCCGCCTTCAACAACCTCGCCCACGTGCTCCTGACGCAGGGCCGCCGGGAGGAAGCACTCGCCGCCGCCCGGCATGCGGTTACCCTGGGCGGGCCCCACCAGAGATTTGTTCCTGAAAACCCTCGAAGAGATTGAATCGACACCACCTTAGCCGGGGGAGGCTTCGGGTCTGCAGCAGTTTCAATTGTGCCGATTCAGAACGGCATCAACCTGGAGCGCCTGGTTGGCCGATGTATTCAGACCGCAGCCCTGCTTTCTTTGCAGCGGCCCATTGTCTTTTGTCGGCAGTGACAAAAAGGTCTGCCTGCCACTCCAAAGCACAAGCAACGTGCAGTGCATCCATTGCACGCAAGACATTCGTTTCCAATAGTTTTACTGAATGAGAAATTACAGCCGGAGTTAACTGAAGCACCGTCGCATCCCGCACATCATCCAGCAATTGCCTTTTTATCTTCCTGTACTCCTTTTCGGACAAAATCTCTTCCCGCAGCCTTCGGTTAAGTCCCGAAATTATTTCAGGCACCAGAAGGATGCATAGCGCTAACTCTGAAGCGCGCTGCAGAAGTCGGTCCAAAATGGCACTGCTCTCTTCAAGCACATACCTTTTGGCAAGAGCGGAGGAATCAACAAGGAGTTTCACAAGGTGGCCTCGCGTTCCCCCAAAATAGCCGATGACAAGTCGCTTCCCTGTATTTGAAGGTGAATCCCCGGTTGTTTCCAAGCGGGTTTACGCGGGCGCCGGTCGGCGAATGGAATTACCTCTGCAATAGGCTTCCCACGACGCAAAAGAACAAGCGTCTCTCCATGCTCCACCTCGGTTATGAATCCCGAAGCCTTTTTCCGAAAATCTGTGAATGAAATAGTTTTCATAGAGTCACTCCTTAAATGTACATCTAAATGTACATCTTAGAGGGCATTATGTCAAGCGATCCTGTGTGGGCTCAACCCAGCAGTCTCTTCCGCCCTGCGGGTGGTCCAGCTATCGAAAGCCGCCGGCCTCAATCCACGGGATACAACCAATGCGTAAAGGCAGGATCCCTGCCGGCAGCGATCTTCTGCAGCGCCTCCCACAGCCGGCGCTGCATGGGGCCGGGGGCCCCTGGCATTCGGCGGTCTTCGATGCGGCGGACGGGGATCACCTTAAACGGCGTGTTCGCGAAGAAGATCTCCTCCGCCTCGAACAAAAGCGACGGAGGCAGCCGGCCTTCGAAGGTTTCAATCCCGAGATGCCGCGCGACCTGCAGCATGGACCGCCGGGTGATGCTGTCGAGCACGGTGCCGAGCGACGGCGTCAGCAGGCGGCCGTCTTTGACCAGGAAAATGGATTCGGTGGCGCCCTCGGCAATGAAGCCCTGGGTGTCGAGCAGGATCGCATCTTCCAGGCCGCGCTTCTGGACGTCCAGGCGGGCGATCATCCCGTTCAGGTAGTTGGCGGCGGCCTTGGCCTCGATGGGGACCGTCTCGGGGTCGAGTTTGCGCCAGCGCGCGATGCCTGCGGTGGTGCCCTTTTCAAAGGAAAACTCGAAGCCCTTTATGTCCTGGGCAGGGATCCATCGCGAAGACGGCGATGTCCAGGCGCTTCTGCGGAGGCTGGATGTCGAGCGCGAACTGAGGGTAATACCCGACGACCTTGATGGTCCCCTGGGAAAGCCGGTTGCGCCGCACGGTTTCCGCCACGGACCGGCAGATCTCCTCGTGGTCGGCCGGCAGCTCCATGTCCAGGTAGGCGGCTGATTTCTCCAGGCGCGCGATGTGATCGTGGAGCCTGAAAACGGCCGGCCCGGAGGCCGTGGCGTAAAAGCTGATGACCTCGAAAATCGTGGATCCCCGTGCAAAGCTGTGGCTCATCATGTGCACCGTCGCCTGCGGCCACTTCACGAAGTCGCCGTTCATCCATACCAGCCTGTTTTCGAGCATGGAGGTTCGCCTTTCACCGGTCTTTTCGCTGGCGGTTTACTGCGCAGTGGCTCCCGAGTCTCTGACCACTACCTGCCACTTTTTAAACTCGCTGTCGATAAAGTTCTTGAACTGCTCGGGTGATCCACCGACGGGGTCGGCGCCTGCAAAAACCATCTGCTTATCGATCGTGGGCTCTTTTATAATATCATTTACCGCCTTGTTCAACTTGTCGATGATGGATCGAGGTGTCCCGCGCGGGGCGAAGAAGCCAAACCACGACCCCGCTTCAAAACCGGGGTAGCCGCTTTCAATCATGGTGGGCACGTCAGGAAGCGATCTCGATCGCTTGGCGCTGCTGACGGCAATAGGCAACAGCTTGCCGGATTGAATGTGCGGCATCACCGAGGGGATGGTGGCAAACATGAAGTCGATACGCCCCGCCAACAAATCATTCAGCGCATCGGCACCTTTGTAAGGGATATGGACGGCCGTCAGGTTGGCAGCTTGGGCGAGCATGAAGCTGGAAAGATGGGAAGAGGTGCCGATACCGGTAGAGCTATACGACAAACCGCCTTTCTTGGTTTTTCCTTTGGCAATGAGTTCCTTCAGGTTGGGAGTGTTCGCTCCGGCAGGTACGACGAGCACGTTCGGCACGTCTGCAATTTGTACGACCGGGTCAAGGTCGGTGATAGGGTTGTAGGGCAGGTTTTTGTACAGCGTCGGGTTGACGGCAATCGGACCGACGGAATTCACCATGAGGGTGTACCCGTCGGGTCGTGCCCGCACCACAAACTCCGTGCCGATATTCCCGCCGGCCCCGGGCTTGTTTTCAACGACGAATGTTTTACCCAATTGTTCACTCAAACGCGTGCTGACCATGCGTGTGAGCAAGTCCGTGGTGCCGCCGGCTGTGAACGCCACGATGACGGTGACCGGCTGAGTAGGGTAGACATCGGACGCCACTGAAGTACCCGTGAGCAAAAACCCGCAGATGAGAGTGAATAACGTTGCGATGTGCTTCAAATAGTTATTCATGTTGCCTCCTATTCGGACGTTGGTATTGAATGATGGTTAAGAACTCGGTACCATTCAAACGGTAACGATCATCTGGCCGGAGCCCGGCCGACCGCCAAGCATTAGTCGGTAATATCACCACGCCGTTTGCGCAAAGCGGGCAGCATCATCGCAATTACGATCAACACCGTAGCGATGATAAACCCGAGGCTGATCGGCTCGGACAGGAACACCATGGGGTCGCCGCGCGACATCAGCAGCGCCCGCCGCAGATTTTCCTCCATCATCGGCCCCAGCACAAACCCTAGTAGCATGGGTGCTGGGGGACACGCGAACTTCATCCACAGGAATCCCAGGATGCCGAAATAAGCCGTGAGGTAGAGGTCGAACGCGTTGTTGCTCAAGCTGTAGATGCCGATGCAGGAGAAGACGATGATGGCGGGGAAAAGCATGCGATAGGGCACCTTGAGCAGACTTGTCCAGAGGCCGACCAGCGGCAGATTAAGAATCACCAGCATCAGGTTGCCGATCCACATGCTCACGATCAGCCCCCAGAAGAGGTCGGGTCGCTGAGTCATCACCGTCGGGCCGGGCGCGATGCCGTGGATCATGAGCGCGCCGAGCATCAATGCCATTGTCCCGCTGGCGGGGATTCCCAGCGTGAGCATCGGGATGAACTTGCACTGCGCGTCCGCGTTGTTGGCGGACTCGGGTCCCGCCACGCCCTCGATCGCACCGTGGCCGAAACGAGACGGGTCCCTGGATATCCTCTTCTCGAGCATATAGGACGAGAAGGAAGCTATGGCCGGCCCGGTGCCGGGGAGTACACCGAAAAACGCACCGAGCAGAGTCCCTCTGATAATCGGGCCGCTGGATCGCTTGAGGTCGTCTCGAGAGGGGAAGAGACTCCCCACCTTTGCGACGAACACCGCGCCCTTTTTCGAGTCACCGAGGTTGGCCACGATTTCACCCAGCGCGAACACCCCCACGGCAAGCACCACAAAGCCGATGCCGTCGGCCAACTCGGCGATATCGAAGCTGAAGCGCCTCCAGCCGGAATTGACATCGGTCCCCACGGTGCCGAGCAGCAGGCCCATCACCACCATCGCAAGCGACTTGACCATGTCGCCCTGGGCGAGCACCGCCGCGGCCACCAGACCCATCAGCATCAAAGAAAAGTATTCCGCCGGACCGAACTCCAGCGCGAGCTCGGCGATCGCCGGGCCGAACAGCGCGATGATCAGCGTGCAGACGGTACCGGCAAAAAACGAGCCGATGGCCGCGATCGCGAGCGCAGGCCCGGCGCGCCCCTGCCGGGCCATCTGGTAGCCGTCCAAGCAGGTGACGACCGCCGAGGTTTCACCCGGAAGGTTGACCAGGATGGCGGTCGTAGAGCCGCCGTACTGGGCGCCGTAATAAATGCCGGCCAGCATGATCAAGGCCCCTACCGGAGAGATGCTGAAGGTGATCGGCGTCAGCATCGCGATGGTCGCCAGCGGCCCGATGCCGGGCAGGACACCGATCAAGGTGCCCAGCAGGCAGCCTGCAAGGCAATAAAGCAGATTCTGCACCGAGAGCGCGACGCTGAACCCGAAAACAAGGTGTTGGAACACCTCCATGACGGTCTCCACTCAAAATTTGCGGATCAAGGGGTAAGGCAGACCGAGACCCCAGATAAACATGGCCACCGAAAGCACGCAGAGAAAGAGGGTCAGAAAAAGAACTTCCTTGAACTTGAACTCCCTGCCTGAGGCCGCCGACAAGAAGACCAGGACCGCCAAGGCCGGGATGAATCCCGCCGCCTTCATCAGGATCCCGAAGGCAACAATAGAGAGCGGGAGCATGATCAGGGCGCGCAGCGACCAGGGTCCCTGCATCTTTTCGTTCCTGCGCAGCCCCCGGAACGTGATGAACGCACCGAAGACGATCAATATTCCGCCCAGAACCATCGGGAAGTACCCGGGCCCCATGTTCAACGTGGCGCCGACCGGGTAATGCCGTGCGACGATCATCGCCCCGACGCCGGTCCAGAAGAACATCATGCCTGCCCAAAAATCTTTGTTGTTCCGCAACTCTGATTTCATTTCAGTTCATCCAGAGCCCGCTTCAGGCGGTCCATTCCCGTTTCCAGGGTTTCCATGGATGCTGCAAAGCAGATGCGAAGATGCTTTTGGCCGCAGGCGCCGAACTCCGTGCCGCTTCGCACCAGGATCCCCTTGCTGAAAAGGTATTCCGTCATCTGCAGGCTGGTCAATGGGTGTTCAAAACGGGGAAAGAAATAAAAGGCCCCTTCGCAGGGCGGTGTATGGAGCCCCTTGATCTCCTTTAGTTTTTTTTCGACGAGATTCTTCCGCTCCTCGTATTCCCGGCGCATGGCCTCGACGCACGCCTGGGACCCGGCGGCGGCGGCCGCGCACCCCATCTGGGCCGGCACATTGGGGCAGATCGTCATCGCCTTGTGAAAGGTGACCATGTCTTTGATGAACAGCGCATCCGCCACCATGTACCCCACCCGCCAGCCGGTCATGGCGTAGGTTTTGGAAAAGCTGTTCAGCAGAATCGAGCGGCTCCGCGATTCTTCGACCTGGCAGATCGAAAGGAACCGGACCCCGCTGTAGATGAGCTTGTGGTAGGCTTCATCCAGGACCAAGAGAAGATCTTTCTTCACTGCCAGCCGGGCCAGGGTCCGGACTTCATCTTCCCCCAGGACCCGGCCGGTCGGGTTGCCGGGGCTGGAGATAAAAACGATTTTGGTCTTTTGGGAGATGCGCTTCTCGATGGCTTCGAAATCGATGTGAAAGTCCTCTTTGAGGGGGAAGAACACCGGAGTCCCGCCGAAGAGGGAGACGGAGTCGGCATAGGCGGAATACTCCGGGTCCGGGATCAGCGCCTCGTCCCCGGGATTGAGATAGGTGGCGGAAATAACGTGAATGGCCTCAATCCCGCCCGAGGTGATCAGCACATTCTCAGGTTTGCGTTCGACGCCGAAGTCGCGCTTGAGGCTCAGGCAAACGGCTTCTCTCAGCGCGGGTTCCCCGTAGGCGCTGCCGTAATGGGTCAAATTGTCCCGCATGGCCCGACCGGCCGCTTCCTGAATATGGGCGGGTGTGGAAAAATCAGGCTCTCCCATATCCAGGCGGATGGCGCCCTTGGGGACGACGGCCGGCCTCTGGGAACGTTCAGACCCGGACAAGCGCTTTACGCGATCGGATTTTTCAAGCACCTTATTTCTCCTCTTCAAAGTTCTATTGCTCTGCGGAGGTTTTGTTTGAGCACACCCCCGAGATGCTTTAGAATTTCAGCATCGGTATCGGCATGGCAATTTTAAGCACCACCTGAAAGAGATAGTAGGACAGAATAGCGGTTGCCAGGGAAAAGAGAATGCTCTTTTTCCAACTGTAGTTTTCCATGAATTTAACCAGGAAAAAAATGAACACTGCTGTCGCGGGGGCAAAACCGATCACTGGAATGAGGTACCGGTACGCCAGCAAAGCGGCAAATCCGCAAAAAATCCTCTTGGCCGCTTTTTTGCCGGGGAAAAAAGAACCCGCGCTGGAGTTTTCACCTGCCTTGGCCGTGAAGCTCTGAAAAATGAACACTGCGGACAGCCCCAGGAGGACAATAGAAGCAAGCAGGGGGAAAAAGCCCCCGCCTGGTTTCGGCAGCGTCCCGATGGGGTATTTCAGCGAGGTCAGGCACACGCCCAGCCCTATGGCAAAAATAACGATTCCGCTGATGCGATCAGATTTCATGATTCAGAGCTCCATCCCAACAGCTGTCTACAAGCGGTTTCAAAACCCTGCCTGACACCCCATGACGGCGTTGCAGGCCTCTCGAAATGCTCACATACTATCGTGGTTGCTGCGCTTTGAATCGGCCTGCGCCTTGCCCTCGGGCGTGCTCCGAGGTTTTGAAACCACTTCTATTTTTTCCGGCCGCCTCTTTCTGTGAAAACAAACGTGTTTCCCAGTCAGTGGAAATTGAGCAATTTTAATTACCCTGCGGCAGCTTCTTCTCTTCCAGAAGCGCATCCAGGGAGTCGCCAAAGGCCGCGACCGTCTTCTTCAGGTCATCCTCGGTATGCACGGTAGACAGGAAAAAGTCGTACCCCCGGGTCGGCGTCTTGACCCCGTTCAATGCGAGATTCATGAAAAGAGCCTGCCCGGTACCGGGATCTCTTGTCTTATCGGCATTCAGGCAGACCACGCGGTCACACTGCCCCATCCGATGGCAGTGCCCAAAATACACATGAATTACAGAAAAACCGCTGTCATAGGCGCATCCCGCGATCCCGCGCTCGTCCATCTGCCGCTGCAAGGCGTCGCGCAGCTGTCGAGCCTTCTGATTGGCAACCCGGGTCGGCTCTCCCGTAGCAATGATCTTAAGGTAGGCGATCCCGGCAGCGGCGCAGAGGGGGTTGGCGTTAAAAGTCCCGGAATGGGAAACCCGCTGGTATCGGTTCCACTCCTCATCTTTCATCAGAAGCAGGTCCATGATATCTTTCCGGCCCGCCATCGCCCCGGCGCCCGGCATGACGCCAGTCACCCCCTTTCCCAGAGCCGTCAGATCCGGAGTCACCCCCACCGCTGCCTGCACCCCCCCGGGAGAGTAGCGGAAGCCGGTCACCACTTCGTCGAAAAAAAGCAGTGTGCCATACCGGGCAGTCACGTCCCGCATGACCTGATAAAAAGAGGGCTGAATCCCGACTACCCCTGAGCTGCTACCTGCGGCTTCTGCGATCACCACGGCGACATCTCTTTTTTTCAGGGCGTTCTCCAAGGCCTCTTCGCTGTTCATGGGGATGACCACCGTGTCCCTGACGCTGCAGGGCAGAATGCCCGCGCTGACGGGTACATCAAACGGTTTCTTGTTGCCCACGCTAACGGCATCGTAAGCCCCGGCAAAGTGAAACTGGAACCGAACCACTTTGTCCCTCTTGGTGAACGCCCGGGCCAGGCGGATCCCGTACATGATCGCCTCGGTGCCCGAATTCATAAACTCGATCAATTCCGCCGAGGGGACAAGTTTCTGGATGAACTCGGCCCATTCGACCGACCGTTCGCAGGCCGCCCCGTATTGAGTTCCCCTTTGGATCTGATCCTGCACGGCCGCGACGACAGCGGCAGGGGCATGGCCTAACATCTTGCCGCCATGCCCCCCGTAATAATCGACATATTCGTTTTCATCGACATCCCAGAGCCGAGAGCCTTTGGCGCGGCTCATGTAAATCGGAAACGGGTCCGCGTACCATTGGTCATGGGACACACCCCGCGGCATGACCTTCCGCGCCCTTTCGAAAAGGGCTTTCGACTTGGCGAACTTTGTCTCATACCGTTGCAGGGTGGAGCGGTTGGGCATTTTCAGCTGTCTCCCAATCAGCAGAATGTCAGGGCATCAACCCGCCCTCTTTGATCAAACGGCCCCATTTTACGTCTTCCTTTTTATAGTACTCCCCCAACTCTTCCGGGTTTTTCAATGAAAGAACGGCCCCCTGCATATCGAAAAACTCCTTTACTTCTTTGGTTTCGGTGCTTTTCTTGAACGCGTCGTAGAGAATCTTCACGCGATCCTTGGGCATTCCTTTGGGACCGAGGTAGGACCAGTAGGTCGAGAATTCGATGTCATACCCCAACTCTTTGAACGTCTGGGCGTCGGGGGCGAATTTATTCCTTTCGGGTGCAGCCAACCCTAAGACCTTGAGACTTCCCCCTTTAACCATGTGGAGCGTGTCGGCTAGCGTGGAGACGATGATATCCACATGCCCGCCCATGACTGCCGGAACCGCCGGGGCGGCCCCCTTGAACGGAATGTGGGTGAATTTTACTCCCGTCGCCTGCTCGATGCCGACCGCACCCATGTGGAAATTCCCTCCGTGTCCCGCATTTCCGCACTTGATCTTCCCCGGGTTGGCCTTGGCGTAATCAAGAAGTTCTTTCAATGTATTCCAAGGGGCATCCATCCGCGTGAAGACACCCTGAGGGCTGTAACCCACGTAGGCAATCGGCTCGAATTGGTCAAACGTCACGTTCGATTCCGGCAGGGTGTATTTAATGATGCTCAGTGTCGGGGTAACCGTTACCAGCGTATACCCATTCGGAGGAGCCGCTTTCACAAAGTTACACGCGATGGTGGACCCCCCTCCGGGCTTATTCTCGACCAGGACCGAAACTCCCAGCAGCTTTTCCAGATGCGGCTGGAGGGTTCGCGCCACCAGGTCATGACTGCCCCCGGGGGCATAGGGGACAACAATCGTAATGGGGTCCTTGGGGTATTTCTCCTGAGCGACTGCCGGGTTGACCAGCACTATTCCAAACACGACCATACAAGCGAATAGAATTGCAGATGTTTTTCTCATGGTTTCTCCTCCTTTGCTGTTATGGTGGGTTGTGCCGAATTCCGTCCGACTGAAACGACACGGCGTCCTATGCATCAGCGCTTCCGATTTGGTCAAGCAGCTTGCTCCTCTTCCTGGAAAAAACCACAGAAGAGGCCACAAAAAGCACTGTCAACAATATGAAAACGGCTGGAAAGGGCCGGGTGATGAAAATGGTCAGATCCCCCTGGGACATGAGGAGCGACTGCCGGAACGCTTCTTCCCAGATCGCTGAAAGGATGTAAGCGAAGATCAAGGGCGCGCATTCAAAACCCGTTTTCCGCGCGAGGTACCCGATCACACCGAAAAAGAGCATCGAAGTTACATCCAGCATGCTGTTTTGGTTGGAATAAACCCCGATCACGCAGAACACCAGGATCAGGGGAAAGAGAGTGCTGTAAGGGACTTTCAGCAGGCGCACCCAGATTCCGATCAAAGGCAGGTTCAGGACCAGGAGCATGATGTTGCCGATGTACATGCTCACAATGACCCCCCAGAAAACGTCGGGATGATTCCGTATAAGCAAAGGGCCCGGGGTGATTCCATGGATCAGGAGCGCTCCCAGAATGAGGGCCATGGTTGCGGTGGTGGGGATCCCGAATGTCAAAAGGGGGACAAAGGTGCCGGAGGAGGCTGCGTTGTTGGCGGCCTCCGGGCCGGCCACCCCTTCGATCGCACCTTTGCCGAACCGCTCGGGGTGCTTGGAGAGCCGCTTTTCCATGATGTATGAAACGAAGGTCCCAATCAGCGTACCGGAGGCGGGAAGTATCCCAAGGAAAAAACCCAGGAACGTGCCGCGCATGATCGGGCCGAACGAGGCCTTCCAGTCATTCCAATCCGGAAGCAGGCCCTTGATCGAAACCTTGAACACGTCGCGCTTGATGGTCTCCTCCAGGTTGATGAGAATTTCCCCCACACCGTAAATTCCCATGATAACCGGAAGGATTCCGACCCCTTCGTAGAATTCATTCATGTTGAATGTGAAGCGCTGGACCCCGGAAACGGTATCGATCCCTTGAGTGCCGAGGATCATCCCCAACGCCACCATTATGAAGGATTTGATCATGGGTCCGGATGACAGGTAGGCGGACAATGTCAAGCCGAAGAGGATGAGGGCAAACAGCTCCGGCGGGCCGATCTTCACGGCATATCGTGCCACGACGGGCGCCACCAGCATCAGAAGGCAGACGCTCAAGGTGCCTGCGATAAAGGACCCGATGGCCGAGATCCCCAGGGCCCTTCCCGCCCTGCCCTGCCGGGCCAATTGATAACCATCAAGGCAGGTGACGACCGAAGAAGACTCACCGGGAATGTTCACCAGGATGGAGGTGGTCGACCCGCCGTACATGGCGCCGTACCAAATTCCAGCCAACAAGATGATGGCCGTCACCGGAGGCAGGCCGAAGGTAAACGGCAGAAGGACGGCTACACTTCCCGCTGTCCCGATTCCCGGCAGAACACCGACGAGGGTCCCGATGAGCACTCCGATAAAGCAATATAAAAGATTCATCGGTGTGCTAACGACTGAAAAACCCAGCATGAGACTATGGAGTGTATCCATGGTTTACCGTCCCCGGCCAAGGAAATTCACATTTCCGGTTTCGCATACTCGGTGAGCAAAGGGCACCAACTATTTAATCCCTTTCTGGGCCAGAATTTCATCGATTCCGGGTCGAATCACCATACCGGCTTCGATCTCCGTTAATCTTTTTTCTTCCCTTTGAATTATCGTGTCAACCTCTTCTATGACCGTTTTCGCCAGCTCCTGCTTCAGGACCACGACACCGTCATCGTCGCCGATGATGATATCCCCCGGCCGAACGACCTGCCCGCCGCAGCTGATCGGAAAATTGATTTCGCCGGGTCCTTCCTTGAAGGGGCCATTGGGCGACAAGCCGGCTGAAAAGACGGGAAAGCCCGATTTGCGGATTTCTTGCGCATCCCTGACGCAGCCGTCGGCCACGATCCCGGCGACGCCGAGTTTCTGAGCCGTGCTCACCATCAGGAACCCCAGCAGGGCCCAGGAATGATTGCCGCCGCCCTCGATCACCAGGACGTCGCCCGGCTTGATCAACGTCAATGCCTTGTGGATCATGAGGTTGTCGGTCGGCGGGACACGGACGGTGAGGGCCGGCCCCACCACTTTCATGCCTTCGGCCAAATTCTTGATCCGGGCGTCCATGGCAGATGCTCTTCCGATACAATCGCCTACGTTCCCGGTGAGACACCCCGTTTTATTCATCAGGTCTAGATAGGGATCGATCAGAGGCTTTGCCGGCCTGTCAAAGTCCACTCGGTACCGAAACCCGGGTTTCCCGATTTCCTGTGTGCTCATAATCAAATTCCTTTCGAAAATTTTCTTATTTGGTAATCTGGCAAATCCAGTCAAAAGAACGCCCGCGTTTGACCTTTTTCAAATGCAGACAACATTTGTAGAGATTGGCGTCATAGGTCGTATTGACGAGTTCAACCGGTTTTCCCTTTTCAGCGTACATGATTCTTTCCGTAACAAGCGTTGGAACTCCAGACGCGATCCCCAAATGCGCCGCCGTTTCTTCATCGGCAAAAGAAGCCTCGATGGTCTCGTAGGCTTCGATAAAATTAATTTTTAGATCATCTTCCATTATTTTCAGCAAAGGCCTCTTTAAGAGCTCCTCTTCGTGCAGCAGCCTGCCGATCTCAAGCGGGAGGTAATTGACGGTAAACGCGCGAAACCCTTCCGGCACCAGGCGGTCCCTTTTGATCATGACCACGAGATGCTCGTCTTCATCCAACTCCAGTTTTTTTCTGATTAAAGGGGTCGGCTCTATTTCTGTTTTGAAAACGGTCAGCGTTTTCGATTTCATCAACGGCAAAAACAACACATTCGTCATATTGACGTGCTTGAGGCTCATCCCCTGGACCAGTTCCTCGTTATGGGTGACAAACGTCCCCTCCCCCCGCTTTCGAATCAGCAAGCCCTCATCGACCAATGACGACAATGCCTGACGTATGGTCATGCGATTTACATTGAACTGATTGGCCAATTCATGCTCGGGAGGGATCTTGTCATTTGAGCAATAGCGCTGGTCGAGTATCCAGTATTTGATGGTGCGGCGAATTTGATGATAAACGGGGAGTACGGGTTCCATTTTAAAATCCTCATCGGCGAAGAAAAGCGTGCGGTAAGGATTCGGACCTGATCCAGGTCTTAATGCTTACCGGCATAATTCAGCAACCCGCCGCTCAGCACGATTTCGACTTGCCGGGATGTCAGGCCGTGGCACATCACAAAGGTCTTTTGCTGGGTATTGTTCACTACCATCAACTCGGACCTGCGCAGTTGATCATGAGTCTCGGTGATCTGAAGTTCATCCCCGGATTGAATGCGTTCGTAATCCGCTGCGTTTTTGAAAATCAAGGGCATGATTCCGAAATTGATCAGGTTGGCCATGTGGATGCGTTCAATGCTCTTGGCGATCACGGCGCGTACACCGAGATACATGGGGCATATGGCCGCATGTTCGCGCGATGAGCCTTGCCCGTAACTCAAACCCGCGACAATGATGGACGCCCACCCGCTCGCCTTCGCGGTTTCACAGGATTTGGCAAAATCGGGAGCGACGTTTTTGAAGACGAACTCGCTCGACTTCTGGATGTTGGATCGGTAGCGGCCGACGGAGCCGGCGGGGATGATGTGGTCGGTGGTGATCTGATCTCCCAATTTGACGGTCACAACGGCGTTCAGGCTTTGCGGCATGGCGGTGTTGCAAGGGGGATTCCCCATGTTCGGTCCGCGAAAGACCTCGCCGGTAAAGGTCGGGGGAACAAACATGCTGCTGTCGCAGAAAAACTGCTCGGGCGGTTGAATGGACGGATAATCCATCCCCAGGTCGCGCGGATCGGTGATTTTGCCGCTGAGCGCCGCCGCCACGGCACTTTCAGGGCTGACGAGGTAGACCTTGGCGTCCTTGGTCCCGCACCTCCCCTCGAAATTCCTGTTGCTGGTGCGGACTGAAACCGCCCCGCTGTGCGGCGACTGCCCATTGCCGACGCAGAAGCCGCAGGCCGGTTCGAGTATACGAGCACCGGCGTCCACGAAGTCGGTCAGCGCGCCGTTGGCGCTGATCATCCTCAGGACCTGCCGGGTCCCGGGGGCGACTCCGAAGCTCACGGCGGGGTGGGCTTTTTTCCCTTTCAGGATGGCTGCCGCCGTCATCAGGTCTTTGAAGGAGGAGTTCGTGCAGCTTCCGATCAACACCTGGTCGACCGGTGTGCCTTCGACCTCTCTTATTCTTTTAACTTTGTCCGGTGAATGCGGCAGGGCGATGTTGGGCTCGACTCCGCCCAGATCCATCTCGATCGTGTGGTCATACCGGGCGTCCGGGTCAGGCTGGAATCCCACCCAATCCGCTTCGCGCCCCTGGGAGCGGAAGAACGCACGCGTGAGCTGATCGCTTGGGAACAAGGAGGTGGTCACCCCCAGCTCGGCCCCCATGTTCGTGATGGTGGCCCTTTCAGGGACCGTGAGGTTGAGGATTCCCGGACCTCCATATTCGATCACCGTCCCGACATTGCCCCTGGTGGTCATTTTTTTCAACAGCTCAAGGATGACATCCTTGGCCGTCACCCAGGGGTGCAGCTGGCCGTGCAGGTTCACGCGGACGATCTTCGGGTACGTCAGGAAAAACGCCCCGCCGGCCATGGCCACCGCGACATCCAGCCCTCCGGCGCCGATCGCCAGCATACCCACGGCACCCGCCGTGGGCGTGTGGCTGTCGGTGCCGAGCAAGGTCCAGCCCGGGCGGGTCAATCGTTCCAGGTGCACCTGGTGGCAGATGCCGTTTCCCGGCTTCGAAAAGAGAACCCCGTATTTCGCCGCAACCGTACTCAAATATTTATGGTCATCGGAGTTTTCAAAGCCTTCCTGCAGCATGAGGTGGTCAACGTATGAAACGGAAAGCTTTGTTTTCACGCGCTCGACACCCATGGCCTCGAACTCGAGATATGTCATGGTCCCCAGCGCATCTTGAGTCAAGGTCTGGTCGATGCTTATGCTGATCTCGCTTCCCTTGACCATCTCACCGGAAACCAAGTGGGAGGCGATCAGTTTTTCCGTCAAATTTTGACTCATGGTAAGCCGCCTTGATGGAGCCTATTTGATCTTGTCGATGGCTTCGAAAATTTCGTGAAAATCCTTCGGGGGGACGCCTTTGAAGTACCCCTTGAGCCCCAGCTGGGTGCACCATCTCAGCTTGTCCTTGGTGGCTTTGGACATGGTACCGTCCACCTTCAACCTCTCCAGGGTGGCAATGACCTCATCCATCTCGTGCTCGCGCCGCTCGGAATGGATGACGCCGCGGCCGACCAGGCCGTTGACCACTTCCAGCAGCGGGCCCGCGGTCAGCGTTTCCTTCACCGACAGCAGGACGTCGTCTTCCACTTTGTATTTATGAGCAGCCACGAGCATTTCCAGCAGCAGGGTGACAAAGCCTTTCATGAAAATGCTTCGGAACATCTTCGACGCCGACGCGCTCCCCGCCGGTGCATCCATGAAGGTGATGTTCATCCCATAAGGCGACATGGTTTCGGCAAACGCCTTGGCGCCCTTCCCCGAAACCGAGACCGGAACTTTGTGCTTGTACGTCGGGACCGGTCCCATGACGGCACCATCCACGAACAGGGCGACCGGGGAGATGATTTTGTCGATTTCCTCCTTGGTCATGGGGGATGTGGCGTTGATGTCGACGTATACCTGGCTCGGCTTCAGGAACGGTTTGGAAGCCTGGGCCAGTGAAACGGCCATGTCGGCGCTCACGGCTGAAACCACCAATTCGCTTTTCTCGACCAACTCCTGATGCGTCGGAACCATCCGGACCTGGGCCTCCGAAGCCCGCTGGGATATCAGCTCTGAACCGGGGGCCCCCTTCCAGAACTTGTCATAAGCCGTGATCCCGTCCAAACCTTCGCTTTTGAGCCCTTTGGCGATGTTGTAGGCCGCCTCGCCGAAGCCGATGAAGCCGAGTTTAACCATGTTGATCCTCCACCTCGGTATTTATGAAAAACGTTACTACGCCCCCAACACCTGTTTCCGTTTCCGCTCCAATGCGAATTTGGCGATGGCGGCAAAACGGTAAATCCCGTGCACGAATTTGCCGTAGGGCATTGACAGGAACAACCCCATGACGATGCCGAGATGCACGACCAGGAGCGTCCCCATGGCAGAGGATTCCCGCAGAAGGAGCAGGAGCAGCCCGGTCGCGCTCGCGAGCAGCAGCAGTACCAGGAAGGCCGTGTCCATCCCGACCTGCCCCTCGTCGGTGATGTCCCGGTTGCGGCCCCGCTTGAGGACCAGCAAGCCGGCCGGACCCACCAGCAGCCCGAGGCCGCCCAGAATCCCGAGGATCACCGGCAGGCTGCCGTAGCCGTAGGGCGCAGGCCAGCCGAACACATAGTCGTACATCGCAGCGACCGTGGTCGACGCAAAGCAGAGCAGGAACCCGTAGAAGGTGAGGTGGTGGAACCATCGTCTGACCGGCGAGCTTTCCTCGCCCGGGTAGGAGCAGCCCCAGCCACCGCCGTCCAGGTACTCGAGCTGCAGGCTCTCCCTGAGCGTCACGGCCAGATTGGAGGGGCTGAAGAGGTCGGAGAGCTTCTCCCCGATGTCGCGGCAGAAGCGCACGAGGCCGACCCCCAGCGCCACAGCGCTGAAGAGCCCCGTAAGGCCGAAGGCCGTCACCAGCGCGCCATGCGAGGTGACCTGGTAGAAGTTGCCTCCGGGCACGGGGGTCGAGAGCGCCGCTACCCCATGCACGACCACGACCGCGAACTGGAACAGGACGCAGGCCAGCGCCGCCACCAGCGCGACCACCATTCCGTTCGCGCGGAAGGCGGAGGCGAGCGCCCTCGGCCAGGCGTACTGCTCATAGGACCGGGTGCGGATCTTGGCGAATGTCAGCGGCGGGTTGATGTCCCACTCGTGCGGCGGCGCGTACTGGCAGGCGTAATAGCACTCGCTGCAGTCGTGACATAAATTGGCGAGATAGTTGAGGTCGCCGGCCGGAAACTCGCGGCGGTATTCCATCGCGCGCCAGACCGCGCAGAAGCCTTCGCAATAGCGGCATGAATTACAGATCCGCATCAATTGTTCGCCTTGTGCCAACAGTTCTTTTTGCATGATGATCGTGCCTCCTAAGCCGCTTTCCGCATGGTGCGCGCAATAGCCGCCGCTTCGCTGCCGGCGGTTCTCCCGAAAACATTGCCGATGACCAGGCCGAACCCCCCAATGTAGCCCTTGGGCAGGATGTTCCCCGACATGATTTCCCCGGCTGCAAAAATGTTGGACGCGGGCTTCCCGCCCTTCATGAGCACCGCCGCCCGTTGGTCGATCTTGACGCTGAAGTAGGTGAAGGTCAGGCCGGGCCGCAGCGGGTAGCCGTAGAAAGGCGGCTGGTCGATGCGCAGGGCCCAGTGCGTCTTGGGCGGCGTCAGGCCGGCGGTCTTGCAATCGTCCTGGATGGTGTGGTCGAAATTCCCGGGCTGAACCGCACGGTTGTATTCGTCCACGGTGGCGTTCACCTTGTCCACCGGAAGGTTGAACTGCTCCGCCACCTCCGCGATGGTGTTCCCCTTGACCGGCGGGAACACCGAGGGCATGAAGCGGTCGAGCGTCTTCGAATCGATGAACACATAGGAGATCTGATCGGGCTGCTGCGCCACCAAACGACCCCAGATGGCATAGCGCATGGGCCAGAAGTCCTCGCCCTCGTCGTAATAGCGTTCCCCGTTCTTGTTTACGACGATCCCGAGGGTGACGCAGTCGAGGCGGGTGACGATGCCGCCGTCGAATTTCGGCGAGCGTGCGTCGATGGGGACCATGTGCGCCTGGGTGGGCTCGCCGACCGATTCCGCACCGTGGTCCAGCAGGATTTTGAGCAGGGTGCCCGTGTCGAACGGTGCGCCGCGAATCAGGAAATTGTCGGCGGCCGGACCCCAAGCCTGTCTCAGCCAGGCCAGATTCGATTGAAAACCGCCGGCCGCCACCACCACCGCCCTGGCGGGGATGGTCACCGTCTTTCCGCCCATTAACACCGACGCGCTGTGAAAGTGGCCGTCGCGTACGTCCAGTCCGACCACTTCGGCGTCATAGCGAACGTTCACGCCCAGGCGTTCGGCACTTGCGGATAAAAGCGAGTTCACCATCCCTTTGCCGCCGCCCAAAAACCATGCATTGGTGCGGCCCAGATGGAGCGTACCCGCCAAAGCCGGCTGGAACTTCACCCCGTGGGCCCGCATCCAGTCGAGAATGGAGGCCGACCCGCTGACGGCCATTTTGGCCAGTTCGAGGTTGCCCTCGCCACCCGTCGCCTTCATGTAGTTTTCCCACATCTCCTTTTCCGGGTAGGCGCCCGTGTAGGGTGCAAATTGAGTCTCGTGCGCCAGGCGCATGTTGCGCGTGTGCCGGCTGTTCCCACCCCGGAAGTGCTTCGGCGAGCATTCCAGCAACAGCACGCTTGCGCCTTGTTCCCGCGCGGTGATGGCTGCACTGAGAGCAGCCGCCCCTCCACCGATCACCAACACATCGTCCTCTTTCAACGTTTCCTGATTCATCGTCCTCTCCTAACACCTTTTCTCCATCCGTAGTGTGTGCATTCCGAAGGCTCAGCATGAAGCGGTCTTGTAAAGGTCAAGGTGATTTCAGCATGGATGTCATTTCACGGACGTCTCTGTTTTCTATTTCTAAAATGATGTCACGAATCTTGTTCACTCGATCCATCGAGTAGAGCGTGCAAGCGTTTTTCTCGAACTTAGACTGCATCTCGTCGTCGCTCAAGCGGATTTTCAGGTTCCCCTTTAGGGTATATCACCTCATGCGTGTAGGATTGATCTCCGGTTTTGACGGTGACGCGCGGCCCCTCTTTGCCCCGGATACAGCCTTGTCACGCTCAGGGTTCACATGCACCGTGACTTTCTTCGCAATGGATTGGACCATGGGGTCTGATACGTATTGCTTTTTGTAGATCGAGGAGTCCGACTGCCCGAACGCCAGCAGCAAGCCGATGGCGATCGGAGTGCTGAATTTGGCGCCGAGCTCGGAATCCTCGGTCGCGATGTGGCCGGTCAGGCTTTTGGCGATCGAGTAGGTTTCGATGTCGATCGACCCGATTTTTTCAGGGGATAGAGCGTGCCGGTCAACGATTTCCGCTAACGCATCCAAGCGCCGAATGAATGTGCCGGCAGGCCGCGTGCTTTTTGAAATAAACGCTGGGGAGGCTGAATTCTTTCCCAAGATTCTTGCATATGGATTGACTGTCGCACGGCTTTCCGGCAAACGCCTTGAAGAAGCCCTTTTCACCTTCAAAGACGCTCTCGGGCCCGTCGGCGCCTTGTTGCGCCAGCAAGCCCGCCAGGACCCCGCTTTGGGCGGCTTTTCCCACCTGGAAGGATTTCCCGCTTTCCCCACTGTGCAAAACTTCCAGAAGCCCCGCACTCTGGAGCCCGGAGAGGGACAGCGCATTTTCCGTCTGGGGTCTGCTCAATTTGAGCAACTTGGCCGCAACCGCGCCGGAAGCGAAACAGCCGATGGTGGCGGTCGTGTGAAACCCGCGCAGAAGCAGGTCGGGATTGATCGCAGACCCCAACCGGATGAAAAATTCATAGCCGATGACGATCGCCTCGATCAGTTCGCGGCCCGTCAGATTTTCTTTTTCGCACAGAGCCACCGCCGCCGGGATGGTGACCACCCCCGGGTGGCCATTGGCATATCGATGACCGTCGTCCATATCGATCGCATGCGCCTGCACCGCATTCATCAGGACTGCCGTCAGCAGCGGCAGCTTGCGGTCGGAGCCCCAGAGAGTGACCTCCTCATCGCATCCGCCCATCGCCGGGATAAGGCTTTGGACGATAGATGCGACGTTCTGGCGGCCCCCTGCGATGCTGACTCCAATCAGATCGAGCAGGCAGAGCTTGGCTTGATGAATTACGTTTTTGGGGAGTTTTTCGAAAGATGTGGCGTGAATGAAATCGGCCAGTTTTTTGCGGAGGGGCACGGGGGCGATCAGACTGATCCATGCTATTCAGCCTCCCAATAGGTGAGCCGGGGTTTTGTTCTCGCTTTTGATCGTTTCGTTGAGAAGGCTGTATAGTTGTTTATAAGTCTATACAAATGTCCAATTGATGTGTCAAGGCCGAACTGTTCCGATGAAATTGCACTTTCAGCCAAATCTGATAAAGTGCCCGGAAACTCGCCGGCGGCATGCTGGAATCCCACGGAAAGGGAAACGGATAATGACCATGGAACGCGAAACGCAGGCGGACATCGCCGTGATCGGGCTGGCCGTGATGGGCCAGAACCTGATCCTGAATATGAACGACCACGGCTACACCGTGGCGGCCTACAACCGGACGGTGTCCAGGGTGGATGAGTTCATGGCCGGGGACGCCCGGGGCAGCCGTGTGATCGGCGCCCACTCGCTGGAAGCGACGATCGCGCGGCTGAAGCGGCCGCGCAGGGTGATGCTGATGGTGAAGGCCGGCAAGCCCGTAGACGATTTCATCGCCCTGCTCCTGCCGCACCTTGCGCCCGGTGATCTGATCATCGACGGCGGCAACTCCCAGTTCACCGACACGATTCGCCGCACGAAATGGATGGAAGAAAAAGGCCTTCTCTACATCGGCACCGGCATCTCCGGCGGCGAGGAGGGGGCCCGCCGGGGCCCGTCCATCATGCCGGGCGGCAACCCCAAGGCATGGCCCCTGGTGAAGGACCTGTTTCAGGCCATCGCCGCCAAAACCCCCGACGGCTCGCCGTGTTGCGAGTGGGTGGGCGAGGACGGCGCCGGCCACTACGTGAAGATGATCCACAACGGCATCGAATACGGCGACATGCAGATCATCGCCGAGGCCTACCATGTGATGCGGGACGGCCTTGCGTTGCCCCATTCCGAGATGCACCGGATTTTCGGCCGCTGGAACGCGGGCGACCTGCAGAGCTACCTGATCGAGATCACGCGGGACATCATGGCCTTCCCGGACACGGACGGCCAGCCGCTGGTGGAGAAGATCCTCGACAGCGCGGGCCAGAAAGGCACGGGCAAATGGACCGGAATCAATTCCCTGGACCTGGGCATACCCGTGACCCTCATCAGCGAGGCGGTCTATGCCCGCTGCCTGTCGGCCCTCAAGAACGAGCGCCTCGCGGCATCCCTGGTTCTATCCGGCCCCCGGACGAAGTACAAAGGAAACACGAAAACACTCGTGACCGACCTCCGCAACGCACTGCTCTCCTCCAAGCTCGTCTCGTATGCCCAGGGCTTCATGCTGATGCGGGAAGCCGCCCGGGAATACCGCTGGAACCTGGACTTCGGCAAAATCGCCCTGTTGTGGCGCGCGGGCTGCATCATCCGCAGCTCCTTCCTGGAAAGAATCACGGATGCGTTCGCCCGGGACCCCGGCCTGCCGAATCTGCTGCTGGACGATTATTTCAACCGCATCATCCAGAAGTGCCAGGGCTCCTGGCGCCGGGTGGTGATCGAGGCGGTGCGCTTGGGCATCCCGCTGCCCGCCATTTCAGCCGCGCTCGCCTTCTACGACGGATACCGCAGCGCCCGCCTGCCCGCCAACCTCATCCAGGCCCAGCGGGATTACTTCGGTGCCCACACCTATGAGCGGGTCGACCGCCCGATGGGTGAATTTTTCCACACGCAGTGGTTCGAAAGGACCCCTCCATGACCATTGGCAGAGGCAGCCCGAAGACCGTGCTGCACGAAGAGGACGTAGCTGCGATCATCGAGCAGGGCACACCCGTGCGCCAGTTCGAAAACAAACGGGTGCTCGTGCTGACGCCGGACACCACCCGAACCTGCCCGCTACCGATGATGATCCGGGCCATCCGCCGGACGATCGGCGAGCGCTGCGCGCGGCTCGACTTCATGGTCGCCCTGGGGACGCACACGCGCATGTCCCCGGACGCCATTTTATACCTCTACGGCATCATCGACCGCGAGCGGGATTTCGCCCGGAGCAGCTTCTTCAACCACGCGTGGGAGCGGCCGGACACCCTGCGGCGCATCGGCACCCTCAGCCTCCGAGACATCGAAACCATCTCAGCCGGAATCTTGAGCGAAGAGGTCCCGATCGAGATCAACCGGAAAATCTTCGAATACGACCAGATCCTCATCGTCGGCCCGGTCTTTCCGCACGAAGTCGTCGGCTTCTCGGGCGGGGCCAAGTATCTCTTCCCGGGTATTTCGGGCGGCGAGTTTTTGCATTTCTTCCACTGGCTGGCGGCGGTCATCACCTGCAAGAAAATCATCGGGATCAAGGACACGCCGGTCCGCCGCGTGATCGACCGGGCAATGGAGATGGTGGCCGTACCCGTCCATCTGCTGGCCATGGTGGTCAACCACGGGACAGGCCTGTGCGGGTTGTACGCGGGGCATGTGCGCGAAGCCTGGTCTCAGGCGGCAGACCTGTCCGCCCGCATCCACATCGTGACCAAACCAACATCGTTTAAAGTCGTCCTGGGCGTGGCGCCCGCGATGTACGATGAAATCTGGACGGCGGGCAAGGTGATGTACAAGCTCGAACAGGTCGTGGCCCCCCAGGGCCGGCTCATCCTCTACGCCCCGCACATCCGCGAAGTGTCACGTACGTGGGGGCGTTACATCGAGTCGACCGGATACCACATCCGCGACTATCTGCTGGCCCACATGGATCGGCTCAAGGATGTACCGAGAGGGGTGCTGGCCCACCTGACGCATGTCCGCGGCACCGGCTCCTACGAGGGCGGCGTGGAGCGTCCGGACGTCGACTTGGTGCTGGCGACCGCCATACCCGAAGCGGTCTGCCGCCGGATCAACGTCGGCTACATGGACCCCCGCCGCATCCATCTCACGGACTACATGAACCAGGCAGAGCAGGGAATTCTCTTCGTGGACCCGGCCGGGGAAATCCTGCACCGCCTGGAACCGCCCCACGCCGAGGCCTGAACCATGCGCGAAATTCGCGCCGGCATGAAAAATTCCCCGAGGGTTCGGAATCGACTTCACATCAAACTCAATCCATTCGGATGAAGTGCAAAAAGGAGATGCCAACCATGTTCATGTCACTGATTCGAAAACGCCGCAGCATCCGCAAATTTCAGACCACAGCGGTTGAAAAGGAAAAAGTAGATATGATCGTCGAGGCCGCCCTGCGCTCCCCTTCCTCGAAGGGAAGCATCCCATGGCATTTCGTCGTGGTCACTGACCGGGGCATGCTGGAACGGCTTTCCAAAGCCAAACAGCATGGGTCGGCCTTCTTGAAGGACGCCGCCCTTGCCATCGTGGTGTGCGCCGATGCGACGAAGTCCGATGTCTGGGTCGAAGACGCCTCCATCGCCACGATCATGATCCAGCTGGCGGCCGAGTCGCTGGGCCTGGGCAGTTGCTGGATCCAGATCCGGGAGCGGATGCACGATCAGACGCAAACGGCGCAGAGTTACATGGCGGAGCTTCTGCAGGTGCCGCCGGCGGTGTTGGTGGAGGCCATGGTGGCGATCGGCTACCCGGCTGAAACCAAGCCCCCTCGCCCGGCCGCTGAGCTGCCCACCTCCCAGGTGCACGGCGGCACGTTCGGAACGTCTTTTCGATAGCCCGTCGCGACACGCCGTTTGGCGGCATCCGCCGGCGTGTCAAACAGCCTTGCTCTTGCGGCTAAAATCCGCCGACCGGCCGGACCACGCTCGGGGCCTGCTCGCGCCGGGTGAATTCTTCCGCCTGCCTCCGCGCCGCTTCGCTGCTGGGGTAATCGCCGATCCGCACCGTGGACCAGCTGCGGCCCTGAGAGTCCTTCACTTCGAAAATCCGCGCCGGGTATCCCTTGGCGCCGAGCCGTTCCACCTGTTTGCGGGCGTTCTCGGGCACCAGGTAGGCGCCGATCTGCACGGAATGGGTCATCCGGGGTGCGGAGGCTCTGCCGGCTGAAACGGCTTTTTCTATTGGCGCGGACGGCGGGACGGCTGAATACAGCTCTTCCTTCAGATCCGCACCAGCGGAGGCAACTACCGCCTCCGCTGAAGCCGGCACCGGCGCTGGGGCAGCCGTCTCTGCGGGCGCGGAAAGGCGCGCTCGATCCGGGTCAGCCATCTCGGATGACAGCCTCCCCTCCGGGCCTCGAAATGCGAAAAACGCTGCCGCGGCAAGCACGATCACACCGCAGCCGGCCATCGCCCACCCCAAGGCCGGTCGCCGCCAGCCGTGGTCGGGGTCTTTTCCGTCCGTAACAGCGGTGAGACCCAGGACGGCGGCCTGCGCGATGGCGGCGGTGACCGTTTTCTCCCGGACGCCAAACGCCTCGGATAGGGCGGCCTGACAAGCGGCGTGGATCAAACGCGGGTTTCCCCGAGAATAGCGAAAGACGTGGCGCACCGCGGCGGGCTCGAACTTGACGGGCGATCCCGTGGAGGCGACGCTCACGCGGTGCTGGATGTAGGCGGCCGTCTCGGCCTGGGACAGGGGACCGATCTCATAGCGGACCGACACGCGCTGGCCCATCTGCCGCAGCTCGTGGGAGTTAAGCTTGGTCATCAGCCCGGGCTCACCGACGAGCACAATCTGGATCAGTTTCTCGCGCGTCGTCTCGAGGTTCGAAATCAACCGGATCTGCTCCAGCACCTCCAAGCCCAGGCTCTGGGCGTCGTCGATGAACACAGCCACTTTCCTGCCCGCCAGCTTCTGGCGCATGAGAAAGTCGTTCAGCGGATCGATCAAGCCTTTCAACGTGTCGGCCGTGCCTGGAATCTCGAGTGCGGTATTGATCCGCCGCAGCAGCTCCCCCGGACTCGACACCGGGCTTGAGATGACCGCGGCCGCTGTCCCGTCTCCCAGGTTGTCCACAAAGGCCCGGCAAATGGTCGTCTTGCCGATGCCCCGCTCGCCCGTGATGGCTGTGAACCCCTCGCCCTCTGTAACGGCGTAACGAAGATGGGCGAGCGCTTCCTCGTAATGCCGGCCGAAGAAGAGGTAGGCCGGGTCCGGGGAGAGCTTGAAGGGGTTGTCCTTGAAGCCGAAGAACTGGAGGAGCATGATACTTTCCTTGAAGGACGCTGCGGCAACCCGCGCGAGCGGGAGCACGCGTCGTTTTGTGTGCTTTAAAGATGCCAAAAGACGCGCGCGATGTCAACGCCGGCGAGTTGCGACGACAGCGGATCCGAACCCACCTGCCGCAGAAATCGCCGAATTCGCCACTTGTCTCAGGACGCTTCCTCCTGTATCCTCCGGGCGCACTTACCAGGGTTTTGAAAAACCGCGCGGAAGGATCCATCATGTACGCCTATCAGCAACACCGGCGCTATTTTGCTCAGATCGCCCCAGGCCTGGAGGAGTTGGGCACGGAGGAACTCAAACCGTTGGGGGCCACCGACATCCGCCCGTCCTACCGGGGGCTGTATTTTGAGGCGAACCAAGGCGCGCTCTACCGCATCAACTACCAGTCCCGGCTGATCACCCGCGTGCTGGCCCCCATCACCTCCTTTCCCTGCCATGCCACGGACTATCTCTACCGCAAGGCCAAGGCCATCGCCTGGAAGGATTTCTTCGGCATCGACCACACCCTGGCCGTCTTTGCCAACCTGTCCAACAGCAAGCTTCGCCACTCGCAGTACGCCGCCCTGTGCCTGAAGGACGCCATCGTAGATTACTTCCGGGAGGACTGCGGCCGGCGGCCGAATGTCGCGCGCATCGACCCGGATGTGTGGATCAACCTGTTCATTGAGAACAACCACGCCGTCATCAGCATCGACACCTCCGGCGGCTCGCTGCACCGACGCGGCTACCGCCAGGAAGGCGTGGAGGCCCCCATGCAGGAAACCGTGGCGGCGGCGGTCATACGCTGGACAGGGTGGGACGGAGCCCAGCCGCTCTGCGACCCCATGTGCGGCTCCGGGACCCTTCTGTCCGAAGCCCTGATGCACTATTGCCGCATACCGGCCGGCCGCCTGCGCCAGAAGTTCGGGTTCGAACGCCTACCGGATTACGAGCCGCGTCTGTGGCGTTCGGTGCGGGAATCCGAAGACCGTCGGATCCGGCCGCTGCCGGAGGGGTTGATCGCCGGCAGCGACATCGCGGCCGAAGCGGTAGCCGTATGCCAAGCCAACAACCGTTGCCTGCCCCACGGCGAGCGGGTTCGCGTGGACCGGCGCGATTTCCGTAGCCTGGAGGAACTCGGCCACCGGGTGATCGTCTGCAATCCGCCCTACGGCATCCGCCTCGCGGGAGAGGCGGACCTGGGGGACTTCTACCGTGAGTTTGGGGATTTTCTAAAACAGCGCTGCCAGGGCTCGACGGCGTACGTCTATTTCGGCAACCGCGAGATGCTCAAGCACATCGGCCTGAAGCCGTCCTGGAAACGGCCCCTGAAAAATGGCGGCCTCGACGGCCGCCTGGCTCGGTTCGAACTCTACTAGTCCAAAGATTTCTATCGTAAAATCAAGACCAGCGCCAGTCCCACCGCCCCGAGCACCAGGGCCAGGACGATCCACATCCGCAACGAATGCGGCAGCGGCGTCCCGGCCGCCGCCCGCCGGAGGCCGGCACCGGAGCCGTCGATGGGCCTCCGCATTTCGGCGGGCGGATCTTCTTCCAGACATAGGGCCACTGCGAGGTCGCGGCGGCAGTCCCTAACGATACCGGCATCGATCACCCTCAGGTCGTAGCTATACCCATAGAGCAAGGCGTGATCGCACACGAGGTTGATCAGCCTGGGGAACCCCTTGGACAGGACGAAGACCTCATGCACCGCGTCGGCCCCGAATACCTGATCGCCGGTGCCGGCCTTTCCCATGCGATGTGCGACATAATGCGCGGTCTCTTCCTCCGCCAGGGGTTCCAGGCAGCAGCGGGTCGTGATCGCCGAGAGCACCCTGCGGTTCTCCTCCCGCCGCAGCATCTCGTCGAACTCCAGCGAGGCTACGAAGATCGTCTTCAGCCGCTTTCGGCCGGCCGACTCGAAATCGCAAAGCGCCACCGCTTCCGCGAGGACTGCGGGGTTGAGCTGTTGCGCGTCTTCGATGACGATGAGCACCTTCCGACAGGTCGCAACCGAATTCTGCAGCAACCGCTTCAACCGCGCAATGAACTCCAGGCGACTGTCCGCGCCCCGACCCATTTCGAATTCCTCGGCCAGCCAGCCATAGAAGTCGATAACATTCAGATCGGCATCGGGCAGGCTGAGCAAGATAGCGGCGACTCTCTCCTGTGCGACGAAATGCCGCATCAAGGTCGTTTTGCCGGTGCCGATGTCGCCGGTGAGAAGCACGCATCCGTCCCGCTCCAGAATGCCTTCTCTGAGCGTGGCGATGGCCTCGCCGTGCTTGCCACCCGGCCAGAAGAAAGCCGGGTCCGGACTGTTTTTAAAAGGTTCTTTTTCCAAATGATAATGGGACAGGTACATTTCGCCGTCTCTCCGCTCAGGGATTTCCCAACTCTACATCTCTATTAGTCGCGTTTCCTACCGGGTTCAAGAGGTTTTATTTTGGATGTGACAGGAGAGTCCTCCTCGCACGGGATGCACGCCGGCGCCGACCGCCTGCGTTTAGGTGTTTTTTTTTGACCTCCCGAACAATTTGTATTAAGCTGTTATGTACTGACCATAACGCTTCCCGAAGAATGGTCTCAGAAAGATGACGTTCAAACGCATTTTCACATCCGAATCATCCGTGACCGAGAGGCGCTCCGGCCTGAACCGACGCTGGATCAAAACCCCCTACGATGGGGTGGAACGCCGCAGAGGCCGGGACCGGCGCAACGAAGACCAGCTGACGCATGAGGACGCGCTTTCCCCGGCCGAGCGCACCGAGGCGATAGAGAAGTTGCTGCTTTCCACCACGGTGCACCTGGAGGCCCTCGCCCGACTGCTCGTGGCCAAAGGGATCATGACGCGCACCGAACTGATGGACATGCTCAAGGCCATCCATGACGAATACCAGGACAAGCAACTTGAGGAAGATAGCTGAAGCGCTCGAGGCTGGCGGCTGAAAGCGACGGCGAACCGACATCGTCCGCACCGCATGGCTCTAAAGCCCGTATGGCAGCAATTTCGTCCGGACAATCCTGCGGCTGGCCACGCAGAGATAAGAACTGCGTATCGTCGACGACCAGGTCGGCTCCCTGACTTGCGCGGCAGACTTCGCTGGGGTCCTCCTGTCGATTGCCGGCCGGCTGCGGTCCGGCGGTGAAGTTTCCTGGGGGACCTATCATTGCTGCGGCCGCGGCATCACGTCCTGGTTGGATTTGTCCGCCACATCCTCCAGATGCTCACGGTCCATCGACACATTGACGCCTACCGCGTAGTGCCGATCACCACCCGGGAATTCCCCACCGCCGCCGGCCCCCCAGCTTTCTCGGCGCTGGATTGCAGCCGCATCCTATCCAGCTTCGGCATCAGCCTCAAGCCACAGCAGAAGAGTGTCGAGCAAACCATAGACCGTCTGCTCGCCTGACGCCGCTTCCGGGAAAACAGCGCCACCAGATCCGCCGCAGATAAAACTTTTTTTCGCTATCTATCTGATAACATATGAAAATTCAATGGAATTGCATGCGCCGATGCTTGACTGTTTTCAGGTTTCAATCTAAGATAGTAGAAAAGCGCCGGATCGACAGGTCCATTGATTCTCGGAACCGGCGCCCAATTCGGTCCGAAGGCCAGGCGGTCCGGCCACGTTCCCGACGAGGTGATTTTCCGTCTTCGCTCCTATGGAATCCATCCCAGCCCAAAACACGCCGATACTGATCGTGGACGACGATGAGGGGCTCCTGCTCAGCATCCGGGCCACCCTGATCAGCGCGGGCCTGCCTGATCCAGCCCTGCTCTCCGACAGCCGAAGGGTGCTCGATCTGCTCCGCACCGCCCGCTTTCAGATCGTCCTTCTGGACCTTATAATGCCGCACCTGGGCGGGATGGAAGTTCTACAGCAGATCCAGGACGAATTTCCCGACGTGGACTGCTTCATCGTCAGCGCCATCGACGACGTCTCCACGGCGGTGAAGGCCATGAGTGCCGGCGCCAGTGACTATCTGGTCAAGCCGCTCAACAGCGAGCGGCTCTTGGCCTTGGTGCAGGGCAACCTCGAGAAACACCGCTTCCGCGACGAACTGGCCCGCCTGGGGCACACCAAACTGTTCGCGAATTTGAAGCATCCGGAAGCGTTTGCCTCCATCATCGCCGACGACGAGGCCATGGCCCTCATCTTTCATCAGGTGGAGGCGGTCGCCGGCACCGACTACAGCGTCGTCATCAACGGAGAATCCGGCACCGGCAAGGAAATGCTGGCCCGGGTGATCCACAAGCTCAGCCACCGGTCCACGGCGCCGTTTTGCGCCGTCAACATGGCATCCTTCAGCAAGACCCTCTTCGAAGCCGAGTTCTTCGGGCACGCCAAGGGGGCTTACACCGATGCGGGCAACGACCGCCGCGGTTTCTTCGAAGCCGCCAGCGGCGGGACGCTGTTCTTGGACGAGATCACGGAACTGGACCCCGCACTTCAGGCCAAGCTGTTGCGTGTCATCGAGGAGCGCGAGTTCTACCGTATGGGCAGCACCGAAATGCGCAGCGTGGACGTGCGCATCATCGCCGCCACCAACCGTGACATAAGCGACGAGATCCTCAACGCACGCTTTCGCGCCGACCTTTTCTACCGCATCAACACGTACAACATCAAAATCCCACCCCTGCGGGAGCGCAAACGCGACATCCTGCCGATAGCCCGGCATTTTCTGCGGATTCATGCCAAGTCCAACCGCAAGAAAATCATCGACATCGCACCGGAGCTGGGAGAGCGCCTGCTCGGTTATGAGTTCCCGGGCAACGTGCGCGAGCTTGAAAACATGATCGCCGCCGCTGTACTGCTCGAAAAGGGAAAGCACCTCTCCCTCGCGGCGGCGCGCATGCTGCTGCCCTACGAAGGGCCCGAACGCCGCCGAAACGTGGAGTTGCTTACCCTGGAAGAACTCGAGCGGCACCATATCGAACGGGTCCTGGAGGTGACGAGCGGCAACCGCCCCAAGGCAGCCAAGATTCTCGGCATCAACCCATCAACGATCTACCGCAAGCTGGAGAAGTACAATCTCATCGATAAAAAGTACGATCTGAATTGAGGCTGGTTAAGTGGGGAGGCGAGACGATGTCAGATGGTCTGGATGTGATTGTGCTCGACGATGACCCGGGCATCAGCCAGGTGCTCAAGGAGCTGGTCGAAACCTTTTACAGCTGGGGCGAGGTGGTCTGCTTCTCGAAAGCGGAAAAGGCCATCGACTACTGCCTGAAACGCGACACCGGGGTGGCCATCTTCGTGGTCGACGTCTTCTTGAAGGGCATGAGCGGGTTTTTCTTCCTCGACTCGATCGAAAACAAATTTCCATCGGTGCACGAGGATTCGATCATGATCAGCGGCAAGGCGAGCGAAGACGTGGTGGACATGTGCCTGGCGTCGAACGTGACCTACCTCCTGGAAAAGCCCATCAAGCCTTACGCGCTGCAGCTCGCCGTGCGCGCCATCACGTCGAAGTATTTGAACTTCGCAAAAAAACTGCTGCGGGACCCGTCCCTCGCCCAGAGCATTTCAAGGCTGTAGCAGACCGAAACTGATGGAGCCTTGAGGTAATCGCAATTTGATTGCCCCTTAGAAAAAGGGGGGATATATTATTTCAAACTTCGTTTGAACTTGTCTATTTTGTCCTCCATCTCCCGCAAGGCCTGAATAGCCTCATTCATCAAGACGGCGTCAAAGACAACTTCATCCCCAGGGGTGATCTGTCCGAGCAGAGACAGATCGGCCGAGATCACCGTGGCGATCTTGCAGTAGCCTCCGGAGGCGGTCTCGCCCAGAATGATGATGGGCTGGCCATCGCCTGGGACCTGGATTGCCCCCGAAAGAATTCCCTCGGAGATGATGGATTCCTCCATGCCGGGCATGCGGGACACCACGGGGCCCTTCAGGCGGATGCCGGTGCGGGCGGAGTCCGGCGATACCGTGAATACGGCCGTAACAAACGTTTGCTTGCCCTCTTCGGAAAAGTGGTCGTCCTGCGGACCCCAAACGATCCGCAGGCGCCAAGGCGAGGAGTAACCGGGAACCCACTCCGGCGTGAAGGCTCTGCCGGCAAAGCACAGGGCGTCTTTGACCGGTTCAACGGCAAGGATGTCTCCCTTGCGTAGCGGACGGCCATGGAAGCCGCCGAATCCTGAGGCCAGGTTGGTTGACCGGCTGCCCATGACCGTCGCCGCGTGGATGCCGCCGGCGACGGCAAGGTAGGACCGGAAACCGCTCGCGGGCCCCGAAAAAGAAATGGTCTCCCCTTCCTGCACCAAATGGGACCGCCACACGGCAAGCGGCTCGTTGCCCCTCCGCGCCTGCAGGTCGCCGCCGGTGACGGCCACAACTGCGTCCCGCACGGCCTTGATCCGCAAGCCCATTAAGGTGGTCTCCACCACGGCCGCATTCTCGGCGTTTCCGACCAGAAGGTTTCCCACCCGCACCGCGAACCCATCCAGCGCCCCGCTAGCTGCAACACCGTACCGCGCACCGCCGAACCGGCCCAGGTCCTGCACGGTGCTCAGGATCCCGGGAGAAAGCACTTCGAATGTGTTCACGCCCGCCATTTTTTAGATCTCCACTTGCCGCACGGCTTCGAACTTGACCCGGTCGCCCATCTCCAGCAACGACGGCAGCTGACGAGTGGGATCGAACAGTTCGATCGGGGTCCACCCGATGATCTGCCACCCGCCGGGGCTCTCAACAGAGTAGATGCCAGTCTGGCGCTGGGCGATGCCCACCGACCCCTTTGGGACCCGCGTGCGCGGGGTAACCAGTCGCGGTACGGCCAAAGCCGCCGGCAATTCGCCCATGTAGGGGTACCCCGGTGTGAAGCCGATCATGTAGACCCGGTACATCGTTTCGGTGTGAAGGCGGATCACCTGGTCCATGGAGATACCGAGATGGCCGGCCACCCACTCCAGGTCTGGACCGTGTTCCCCGCCGTAGAACACTGGCAGGGTGAGCAGCTTGGCCTGCGGCAGTCGGGCAGAACCGGGTCGGGCGGCGACATCCGTGATGCGCGCTTTCAGCTCCGATGGCGATAGTGTCAGAGGGTCGAAGACCACCAGCAGCGAGCGGTAGCCAGGGGCGAACTCCCGGACGCCCGGCAGTCGGGCTTGCTGCAGCTGCAGCATGAGCTCCTGCACACGGCGGTTGACATCCGGCGATATCTTCTCGCCGAGTTCGACGAGAAGGCTGCGGTCGCCCATGCAACGAAATACGGGAGTTTTGTACACCATATCGTTCCATCCTACAGAACGTCTGCCGGCGGTTTGACGGCGACACCAGCCGCCTTCAGCGTCTCGCAAATTTTTTGCACGAGCGCCAACGCCTTGGGGTTGTCGCCGTGGACGCAGATGGTCTCGGCCTTCAGCTCGATCTCGGAGCCTGCGAGGGTCACAACCTTTCCCTCTTTTATGAGTTTCAGCACCTTGGCCGCCACCACCTCGTTGTCGTGGATCACCGCACCGGGCAGATTGCGCGAAACCAGCGAGCCATCCGTGTTGTAGGCGCGGTCGGCAAAGAACTCGAAAACCATGCGGATGCCGCGTCGCTCGCCGATCGCTTCCATTTCCTTGCGCCTGCGATCGGACCCGGCCATCACAAACAGGATGAGCCGCTGATCGAGCTTGGCCATCACCTCTGCCACCGCATCCCAGATGGCTGAGTTCTTGACCGCCATGTTGTAGAGCGCACCGTGGGGCTTGACGTGCTGCAGCCGAGCCCCCTGAAGCGCGGCGACAGCCTGCAGCGCGCCGATCTGAACCGTGACGAAGTCCTTGATCTCCTCGATCGTCACGTCCATGTTGCGCCGGCCGAAGCCGACCAAGTCTGGCAGCCCGGGATGCGCCCCCAGCGCCACCCCGTTGGCCTTGGCCAGCGCGACGGTTTTGCGCATCACGGCCGGGTCGCCAGCGTGGTACCCGCAGGCGATGTTGGCGGAGCTGATGTGCGGGATGACCTCGGCATCGAGCCCGAGTGTGTAGTTGCCGAAACTTTCCCCGACGTCGGAATTCAGGTCGATTCGGTTAAGGGGCATGCGAAAAATCTCCTTGCAGCGGGTCGTGTCTAACAGGGTGTTGATTTTGTATTTTTTGAGGGGGGAGTGTGTTATGAGTCACTAGGAGGGTAGTTTTGTTTATTTGTTGAGTTTATGGAATGAGTATCTCGGAGTTGTAAAGTGGTTTTTTTGTGTTTTATTGATATGTTGTGAAAAACTGCGCCTGAAATGGCTGTGATCCAGCGTTGTGCGGCTTTTGTAAATGCTCACATATCCCTTGATACCAAAACATGCCGGGAGCACGCAATGAATAAAAAAGGGAACAGGCGCAGCACCTGTTCCCTTTGAAAACCACGGGGGAATAAAAATTACCGCTTGGAGAACTGGAACCGCGCGCGGGCCGATTTCTGCCCGTATTTCTTGCGTTCCTTGACCCTCGGGTCGCGCTTCACGAAACCGGCCTTTTTCAAGGTGGCCCGAAAATCGGGGTTGGCGGAGATCAGGGCCCGCGTGATGCCGTGACGGATGGCCGACGCCTGCCCGATGGTGCCGCCGCCCTTGACGGTGGCGGTCACATCGAAGGCCCCATCGGTTTTCGTCAGCTTCAGCGGCTGCATCAACTCCAAACGGGTGGTTTCGATCGGAAAATATTGTTCCACGGGGAGGTTGTTGACGATGATGGCGCCGGTGCCTGGCTTGAGCCAGGTTCTCGCAATCGATGTCTTGCGCTTTCCAGTGGCGTAATAGCTTGTTTCGGTTTGCATCCCATTCCTCGGTGATCAGTGGGGTTAGAAAGTCAGGAGTTCGGGGTTCTGGGCCTGATGGGGATGGTCGCTGCCGGCGTAGACCTTCAGTTTCTTGAACAGCCGGCTGCCGAGCTTGTTCTTGGGCAGCATGCCCTTCACGGCATGGCGGATCAACTCCTCCGGCCGTTTGTCCATGATCTCCTGGGCGGTGGCGGTCTTGAGCCCGCCGATGTAGCCGGTGTGATGATGGTATTTCTTCTGGGTCAATTTCTTACCGGTGAGCTTGACCTTTTCCGCGTTGATGATGACCACAAAGTCGCCGGTGTCCGCATGCGGGGTGAAGAGCGGGTTGAGCTTGCCTCTCAGTCGCGAGGCGACTTCGGAAGCCAGCCGGCCGAGAATGGCGCCGTTGGCATCGGCCACATACCACTTGCCCTGAACGTCGCTGTCTTTTGCGCTGTAAGTGTATTTTTTCACGATGGCTGCTCCTATAATTTCAAAATCAAACTTACTTAGATCAACCATGGACACTTGTCAAGCAAAAAGATAAAAAAATGGTTTCAAAAAGGGTGTTTACAGAATAGGATCCTTTTTCTATGATGGGAATCGCGGCGATCGTGCAAGCCGTATGTCCCCTATCGTGTTGAGCGCATCCACTACGGCCGGCTGCCATGAACCCTGTCGAAACCGAAGTCAAATTCCATGTACCGGACCTGCCCGCCATCCGCGCCAAGCTCTTGTCGCTCGGCGCGCGCAGTCTTGGCCGAAGCCACGAAAGCAACATTCGTTTCGAAAACGAGGCCAAGGGACTCCGGTGCGTCGGAAACCTGCTGCGGCTGCGCCGGGATCACAAATACACCCTGACCTACAAGTGTGCGCCCGCCCAGGCCGACCCGGAATTCAAACAGTTCACGGAACTTGAAGTCGACGTCAGCGACTTCGAAACGATGCGCCTCATCCTCGCCTGCCTCGGGTTTCATCCTGAACAGGTCTATGAAAAATGGCGCGAAACGCTTGTTTTGGACCACACCGCCTTCTGCATAGACGAGCTGCCCTTCGGTAACTTCCTGGAAATCGAAGGCTCCAAGGAGCACATTCGAGGCTTTGCCGGGCGTCTCGCCCTGGAGTGGAGTCGGCGTATTTTGTTGAACTACCTCGAGATCTTCGAGATCATCCGGGCGGACCAGGGCCTGTCCTTTTCGGATGTCACCTTCGCTAACTTCACCGGGCTCGCGCTGGACCTCACGCCTTTTCTGCCCCGTATGGAAACCGGCCGTTCCGCGTGCCAACCATCGGTCTGAGGGCTGCCGGAGCGCTGAAGCGTTGCCGTCACTCCGGAGCAGAGGGGCTGATATCGATGGGAAACTCCCGAGCAGTCAGAAGTTGGCCCTCGCTTGAAAACACGTAAAGAATCGCCGCGTCATAAGCCGGCAGATCTCTGGGGGCGGGCATCGTTTGAATGAAAGATTTGGAGTAGTGGCTGATCGAAAAGCGATAGCCTGGCTGCCGCCCTGACGGCCTGCCTTTCGTAAGACCCACAGCCGGCATGGCCGTCCATTCCGTGGAATCGAGGCTGCTTCCTTTCAGCACGGCCACCGCGTGACCTTTCAGGGGCTTGCGCCCCGGGCTGGTGTTGACGATCTTGAACTGCAGCTCCAGCGTGTTGCTGTCGCGGTGGTATCGTATCCCCAGTTCCTCCGCCGCGATGCCTTCCTCCGTTCTCACGGGCATCCTCACCGCCGCAGGGTCGTTCGAAGGCGCGGGTGATTTTCCGGATGCAGTTGCCTCGCCCTGCCACCCCGGAAGGGGCTGCGGGGGGGCCTTATCGGCCGCGCCGGCTGGAACTGGCTCCAGTAACGCCGCCGGCGACCGGTTCACCCCTGCGAGTGTTTCCCTCATTTTCGATTCCACCAGCACCACCTGAGCGGTGAGCAGGTCACGGTCGTGGCGAAGATCCCGCATCGCCTGCCCGGACGCCTCCAGACCCTGCTGAAGTTCGGTGTTGCGGCGGTGAAGCGTGTGGTTGACGACCACAAGAACACACACCGCGGCGAGCGACAGCAGGAAGGCAGCACCCGCCAACGCTAACAGGATTTTTACCCGCTTGAACGCGATGACTTTCCCGTGGTCGCCGATGAAAAGCACCGTCCAGCGCCGCCCGCCATCCTGGCTTACACCCTGGGCGGAAGTGGGGTTCAAATTACTATCAGGGGTGTTCATCGCATGCGTCCGGCATTCATGAGCGAGTCACGGGTTTGTCCGGCAGGGGCCGCACCCGAACGGCGTCTCCCTTGCGGGCATTGAAGAAATCCCTGGCACTGCCTGAATTCACCGCGATTTCGAGATAACCCCGGCTTCCGATCAATGCCAGCACCGCACCGGGTTCCGCGTCGGCGTAGGTTCCGGAAACACCCCGGATCCGGTCGGAGCCGAATGCGACTTCCCAGGATGATCCGCGTGACCTCAGTTCTCCAGTATCAATGTTGGTGATCAGGTTTCCAAATCGGTCGATATGGATGATTCTCCCGCAGACCTCACCGCTCGCCTGGAGATGGGCTTTAAAATTGTCTATGCGAACAGCACGCGCGGGATCGATCGCGGGGCCCAGCGCGCTGGTCTCCGCGCCCCGCGATAAATGTGCAGCGGCTGGAGCCAGCACATCGCGGCCGTGAAAGGTACGACTGACAGCACACCCCCAGTAATCCGAGTTGTCCAACCGCCGCAAGTTGCCGCGCGACTCGGTATCCAGCAGCAGTGAAAGTACCCCGTTGTCCGGGGCCAGGAAGACCTGGCGCTGGAACTCCAGGCACAGCATGGCACGCTCAGTGCCCACCCCGGGGTCGACGATCACGGCGTGGATGGTCTTATCCGGAAAATAGCGCCAAGAAGACTCCACGGTAAAGGCGGCCTGCGCTACGTCCTGTGGATCAATCGCATGAGTAAGATCGATAATGCGGGCGGCCGGATCGATCCCCAGCATGACCCCCTTCATGAGGCCAACGTATTCGTCCTGCCAGCCGAAATCGGTGATAAGGGTGATGATCCCCACGCTGATCTCAGGAAAAGAACTTTTGTTGAACGCTGAACCCCAGGTGCCGGTAGGCGGCTTCGGAAGCCTTTCTCCCCGCGGAGGTCCGAATGATGAAGCCGATCTTCAACAGATAGGGTTCAACGATGTCCACCAGGGTGTCGGACTCCTCCTGGAGGGTCGCCGCAATGGCCTCGATGCCCACCGGCCCCCCATGATAGAACTGGATGACCGTTTTCAGATACCGGCGGTCGAGGTCCGTGAGGCCCATGACGTCGACGCCTTCGAGTTCCAACGCAGCTCCCACGGTCTGCTCGTTGATCAGCCCGCCGGCGCGCACCTGGGCGTAGTCCCGGACGCGCTTGAGCAGCCGGTTGACGATCCGCGGTGTGCCGCGCGAGCGCCGCGCCAGCTCCAGGGCGCCCTCCTCGCCGATGGCCACCTCCAAGAGTGCAGCCGAGCGCTTCGTGATCCGCACCAGCTCGTCCATCCCGTAAAAATCGAGGTTGCGGAAGATGCCGAACCGGTCGCGCAGGGGGGCGGACAGCAGCCCGACGCGGGTGGTGGCCCCTACGAGTGTGAAGCGCTTCAGCCGAAATCGGTGGCTGCGGGCATGCACACCTTTGTCGAAAACGAAATCAATGGCGAAATCCTCCATGGCCGGATAGAGCAGCTCTTCCACCGGTTTGGAAAGCCGGTGGATTTCGTCGATGAACAATATATCGCCGGCCTCCAGGTGCGTGAGGATGCCGATCAGGTCTCCGCCCTTTTCAAGCGCCGGACCGGAGGAGATGGTCAGCTTGGACTCCATTTCGTTGGCGATGATGTACGCTAACGTGGTCTTGCCGAGCCCCGGAGGGCCGTGCAACAGCACGTGGTCTATCGACTCGCTGCGCTGGGCTGCCGCCTCGATGGCGATCTTGAGGGTTTCAACCACATCCCGCTGGCCGACATAGTCGGTCAACAGCTTCGGCCGCAGCGAAACGATCTCCGGCTCGAGGTCCTCTTCGCGCGCATGGCTGGAGAGCACCCCCTGCCGATCGGATGAAAAAGAGAGGATGTCGTCGGTCATCGGTAAACTCTTTGGGCTGCTAATCTGTTTCGGCAGGCGCCGGAGCCGCTTGCTGGCCGCGGTAGACTTCCTCGAACAGCTCTTCGGGTGTCGCGATGGCCGCATTGCGCTTGAACGCCTCGGTGATCATCCGTTTGGCATCCGACGCGCGGTGACCCAACTGGCGCACCATGACGTCCAGCACCTGTTCAGCGAAATCCTGTGTCGGTATCCCCCCCGCTTTGGGCTCGTCGCGCTTGAGAGCAAACTTGCCCATGCGCCCCTCCAGTGTCGCGACGATCTTCAGGGCCGTGCGTTTCCCGATGCCTTTGAGCCGGGAGAGTGTGGCGAAATCGCGACCCTCGATCGCCCGGGCGATGTCGCTGATCGGCATCATCATCGCCTTGACGGCCTTCATCGGGCCGATGTCCTCGACACTGATGAAGTGTTGAAAAAATTCCTTCTCGATTTCGAAAGTGAACCCGATCAGCACCGGTTTGGGCTGCCGTTCGGTCTGCTGGTGATAAATGTACAGCGCAATGTCATCGCCGATGTTTTTCTCCGCAACGGCTTCCATGACCACGGTCGGCAGAAGGACCTCATACCCGACCTGATTGGCGAGCACCAGAACGCGGTCTTCCTGCCGGTTGAGAATCTTGCCGGTGATGTAACCGATCACGTGCTGTCCGAGCCTCCCGCTCGCTGTCGTTTCAAAGGTGCCGGGGACGACCTGAAGTGCAGCCCGGACACGCCTCGTTCGGTGCAACCCGCGGTTCCGGCTGCCCGCCGCAGCGGTAAAGGCCGATGATGGCCAACCCGAGGGCGTCGGCGGAATGAGACGGCCGGATCAGGGAAAGATGGCCGAGAATACGGCGCACGGCCGCCTCCAGCTGGACCTTGGACGCGTTGCCGTTGCCGGTGAGGGCCTGTTTGGCCTCACGCACGGGGATCTGCACCGCGCTCAGCCCGGTGCGGGCGGCCGCAAGCAAAACCACTCCGGAAACCTGCCCCAGAGTAATCCCGGACTTCGGGTACTCCTTCAAGGAGAAGACGTCTTCGACCACGACGAGGTCGGGCGCCTCCGCCGTGAATACCTGTATCAACCGGGAGAAGATGTGATCTAGCCGTTGGCACAAATGGGTCGATTTCGAGGTGTGGATACACCCGAAGGAGTAGCCGTCCACAGCGACGCCATGCCCCGACACGATCCCGATGCCCGTGGCCGCAAGGCCCGGGTCAATCCCCACGACTTTGAACATCCTGTGGCCCCGGATGAAGCCGGTCAGCCGGCGCGCGTCGTGGCCGTCGGCAGGCATGCGGGCGTCTATCAAGCACCTGGCGGGTCTCGTTCCGGCTGTAGCGCGGTTCAGCGCATTTCTTTCAGCTTGTCGGAAGCGGCCTTGGCCTCGCTGGTGCTCGGGTGCTTGCGGACCAACTCCTCGAAGATCAGCCGCGAGTTAACCTTATCACCCAGACTCTGGAACGCATAGCCTTGCTTAAGCAAAGCGGCCGGAACCTTGTTGCCCTTGGGGTATTTTTCGATC